>NZ_STGJ01000017.1 GCF_004919095.1 Crenobacter intestini
TCAATCTTTGTCATGTCAATGATCCAATGAATATTGAAATATTGCAGAAAATCAGCACACTTCGCGGCCGATGCGGTCGAGCTCGGCCTTCAGCGCGGCTTTATCCAGCGTTTCCAGCGGCAGCGCGAGCATCGCCTCGATGCGCGCGCGCAAGGTGCGGTACGCCGCCATAAAGGCCGCGTCGATTTGTTCGTCGGTACCGGTCGCGTGCGCCGGGTCGTCCACGCCCCAGTGCGTGCGCAGCACCGGCCCCAGGTAGGCCGGGCAGGTCTCGCCGGCGGCGGACGCGCATACGGTGATCACGATGTCCGGCACCGCCGGCAACACGTCCCAGCTCTTGCTGGAAACACCGTCCGTCTGCATCCCTTCACGCGTCAGCAGCGCGAGCGAGCGCGGGTGGACATAACCGGCAGGCTGGCTGCCGGCACTCATCGCCCACCAGCCTTGCGGCGCCAGATGGTTGAAGGTGACTTCGCCGAGAATGGAGCGACACGAATTGCCGGTACACAGAAACAGCACGTTCATGGTTTGGGTTCCGTAACAGTTGAAACAGGGGGCAACAGCGCGGCCGAACACGATGAAGCCGCACGTGCGTCCAGACACTGCCCGGGCTCGCCGCTGCAACACTCGGCGGTCAGGTAGGCAATCAGGTCCAGCATCAACGTGAGGTTGGCGCGGTAGCGCTGGAAGCGCCCCTCCTGCGTCACCGACACCAGACCCGCGTGGGTCAGCGCCTTCAGGTGGAAGGAGAGCTTGTTCGGCGCGATATCGAGCGCGCTGGCAATCTCGCCGGCGACAAGGCCCGCGTGGCCGTGTTTGACCAAGAGGCGGAAGGCGTCGAGGCGGATGCCCGAGGCGAGCGACTCGAACAGTTGGGTAGCGGTCTGGTTTTCCATTCCCAAACGATACAACTATCGTTGAATTATTGCAATAATAACTACAGCTTGATCTGACCCTTGACCAGTTCCCACTCCAGAATTTTTCAGACACATATCACTCCCTTGAATCAGCCCAAGGTCTGCGTGCAAGCACAGGCCTTCCTTCCCCCAAGCCCCGGCCCTGTGCCGGGGTTTATGCCTTGTGGAGTGTGTGATGTCTCATCTTGTCGAAACCATGGCTTACGTCGGTGCCGTGCCCTGGCACGGTCTGGGCAACCCGCTGTCCCCGCAGCAACCGGAGTCGGTCTGGCTGCGCGAGGCCGGTATGGACTGGACCATCGAGCACGGTGATGTGCTGTTCAACGTGTCGCCGGACGGCGGCATGCATATCCGCCCGTACAGCGACGCGCGGGTGCTGTACCGCTCCGACACCCTGGCGCCGTTGTCGGTGGTGTCTCCGCGTTACAAGGTGGTGCAACCGGCCGAGGTGCTGCACTTCTATCGTGATCTGGTCAGTGCCGGCGGCTTCGAGCTAGAGACGGCCGGCGTGTTGAAGGGCGGGCGCAAGTTGTGGGCGCTGGCCAAGACCGGGCAGGAAACCCTGCTCAAGGGCGGTGATCGGGTGAAGGCCTATCTGCTGCTGGCTACCAGCTGTGACGGCACGCTGTGTACTACCGCGCAGTTCACCTCCTTGCGGGTGGTGTGCAACAACACCCTGCAGATGGCGGTGGCCGACAAGACCGGCGCGGTCAAGGTGCCGCACTCGACGGTGTTCGACCCAGTGATGGTGAAGGAGGCGCTGGGGCTGGGCCTGTCGGGCTGGGAGGCCTTTATCGGCAACCTCAAGGCGCTCAGCCAGCGGCCGGTGTCGCCCGAGGAAGCTCAGCAGTACTTTGCCGAGGTGCTGGACGAACCGCTAGCGGTGGGCGAGGACAGCGTCGCCTCGCGCGCCATGCAGCAGCTGCAAGCGCTGTATAGCGGCGCCGGCATGGGTTCGCTGCTGCCGGGTAGTCGCGGCACGGCATGGGGGCTGCTCAATGCGGTGACCGAGTTCGTCGATCACAAGCGCCGGGCCCGCAGCCAGGACTACCGGCTGGACTCGGCCTGGTTCGGCCAAGGCGCCCAACTCAAGACGCAGGCGCTTGATCACGCGCTGGCTTTGCTCGACTGACGTACTTCCCGTTGTTTCTTCCCGATGGCCGCCCGCGAGGCGGCCTTTTTCATGTCTGCGTGACTGACGCTTGCTGTCCGGAGCGTCGGCTGGAGGTTTGTTCATGACCGAAACCCTGACCGATTCGCGCACCTTGCGCATCCGCTTCTACAACGACCTGCTGCGCCGTTCGCTGTGTTTCGGCGGCATGCTGGTGCTCACCCAGGGCGTGCGTGCCTTACCCACCCCACTGCAACTGGCGCTATTGCGACGCCTGCAGGCATTCGACGACTTCAGCGCCGACAACGACCCGCACGGCGAACACGACTTCGGCAGCCTGGAGATCGACGGGGTGCGGGTGTTGTGGAAGATCGACTACTACGACGCTTCGCTGCGTTACCTGTCGGAAGACCCGGCGGATCTGGCAGTGACTCGCCGGGTACTGACCCTGATGCTGGCCGAGGAGTACTGAGATGGTGCCTTACTACAACTCGGTCGCCGTACAGGCGTCATTCCTCACCGCCGGCATGCTGGTGGGCATCCAGCCGGATGCGCTGTACCAACGCTGGGCACAAGGTGCGCTGGAGCTGCACGACGCGCTGTGCCGTTACGCCGAGCCGCTGTACCGCGTCAACGCGGCGCTATCCGCCCGCTACGCCTTCCCCGGCGTGTTCGAGTACGAGGTCAGCGAAGCGCTGGGCGCGTGGTTCGGCTGCATGGTGGAGGCCGAAGGTGAAGCACCTTCTGCCGATCGTGTCCTTCAGCAACTGGCTGAGCTGACCATCCGCTTCATGGCGGGTGGTGGCCACGGCCAGCAAGCCCTGGCACTGGTCAGCGAACTGTTGCCGCTGTCCGGTGACACCCTGGACCAGCTGGCAGCCATACGCGGCCACTGACGTCTGCTTCTTCCGATTCATTCATCCATCTATCTCGCCCGGTCAGGTTCGCCTGCCGGGCGTTGTGCTTTCTCAAGGAGACTTTCATGCGTGAACGCTACGGCAATGCCCTTCGTCTGGCTTCGACGGTGGGGCTCGATCATCAAAGCTGGCTTGGCCTGCGCCAGCAAGGCATCGGCTCGTCCGACGCGGCAGCGGCCATCGGCCTGTCGCCCTACAAGAGCCCGTTGGCCCTGTGGCTGGAAAAGACCCAGCGCAAAGAGACGGAAGACATTTCCGGCAAGGACGCGGTGGTGTGGGGCACCACCCTGGAGCCGGTACTGGCCCGTGTCTACGCCGAGCGGACCGGCCGAAAGGTCCGTCGGGTCAATGCAGTCCTTCAACACGCTGAACACCGCTTCATGCTGGCCAACCTCGACCGCGAGGTGGTCGGCTGCACGGACGGCCCCGGCGTACTGGAGATCAAGACCGCCGGCTATCACAGCGCGGCGCAGTGGGAAGACGGTGTGCCGGTGGCCTACCAGTGCCAGGTACTGCACCAGCTGGCGGTGACCGGCCACGCCTGGGCGGATGTCGCGGTGCTGATCGGTGGGCAGGACTTCAGGATCTACCGCATCCAGCGCGACGACGACAAGATCGCCGACCTGATCGAACGTGAGACTGCTTTCTGGCAAGCGGTAGAAACCGACCAACAACCGGTGCCGGACGGCTCGGACGACGCCGGCCGCGCCCTGCAATGGCTGTTTCCGCAGGACAACGGCGACACGCTGGACCTCACCGAGTCGAGCGAGTTCAACGCGCTGTTCGGTGACCTGCTGGCCATCCGCCAGCGCAAGGAAGAAACCGAAGCCATCGAAGCCAGGCTCAAGCAGCAACTGCAGGCCGCGCTGGGCAGCGCCACCTCGGCGGTGTTCCAGGGCGGCAAGATCAGCTGGAAGAAGAGCAAGGATAGGCTCGCGCCGGATCTGGAGCGCTTGAGCCTTGAGCATCCCGACCTGCTGCAGCAATACAGCAAACCCGTCAGCGGCAGCCGCCGCTTCGTCATCCAGACCGAAAGGAGTACAGCATGATCAAGGGACTCGCCATCACCCCGCCGGTGATCGGACGCATCAGCATCGGCAAGCTGGTCAACAAGAACGACAAGTGGCTGCCGGAGAAGGACGACAGCTTCACGCTGACCACCCAGGTACAGACCCGCGGAGGCTGGATGCTGCATCCGCTGCACCAGCAGTACAGCGACGCCAGCGCCAACGGCAAGCTGCGCGCCATCCCGGTGCGGCTGCTGTTCAACGACAGCGACCTCAACCTGCGTGCCGAGTACAGCGCCTTCGACCGCAACAACGGTCGCCCGCTGTGCGTCGGCAATGGTGAACACGCCAGACGTAACGGCAAGGAAGGGATGGAGGACGTGGCCTGCCCCGGCCCCGAACGTTGCCGTTTCGGGCTGCAGGCCGGCTGCAAGCTGTACGGCCGGCTCAACCTGCAGATCGACGGTCAGGCCGACGAACTTGGCTGCTTCATTTTCCGCAGCACCGGGTTCAACTCGGTGCGCACGCTGGCGGCACGCCTGCGTTACTTCGAGGCCGTCAGCGGCGGACTCGCCCGTTACCTGCCTTTGATGCTGCGCCTGCGTGCCAAAAGCACCACCCAGTCCTACCGGGCACCGGTCTACTACGTCGATCTGACGCTACGCGACGGCGACACCCTCGCCAGCGTGGTCCTACAGGCCCGAAGCGACGCTCAGGCGGCGCTGGAAGCCGGCGTCGACCAGGAAGGCCTGGAGCAAGCCGCCAAGGCCTTGCTTCGCAACGGCCAGTTCGAGGACAGCGAAGAGGAGATCCCACTACTGCTGCAGGAGTTCTACCCGGAAGGTGACGAACCACCGCCCGACGAAGCACCCGCCAAGACCAGCCCCCGGCCAAGCCGGCTCACCAGCAAGCTTGGCACGACCAAAGAGCCGGAAGTCGCATGACGGCAGATCGCCCCCGCTAAGCGCGGGGGCTTCTTTATTCAGACGAAAGGACACCACATGCAACGAGGCGACCACCTCATTACGCCGCGTGCCGGCTACACCCACCACGGACTCTATCTGGGCCAGCAGCGCGTCATCCACTACGTGCAGGAAGGCGTCGCCGTGGTGACATTGGAAGACTTCCAGCAAGGCTGGCCGAGCAGCGTCCGCCATCACCTGTGCCGGCGCTTTGACCCCGAACAGAGCATCGCCCGCGCCTTCAAGCGTCAGGGAGAGGACGGCTACAACGTGCTGTTCAACAACTGTGAGCACTTCGTGCACTGGTGCATCGAAGGGAGTCACGACAGCCAGCAGGTGAGCCAACTGGTCAGCAGCAGCCTCGCCGCATCACAAGCAGCGAGACTGGCGGCGAGTACGGTTGGACAGCAGGCGGGCAAGCACACCGTGCAACTGGCGGCCCAAGCAGCATCAGCCGCTGTCACCGGCAGTCAGGTTGCCGGTGGCGCCACCGCGTTGGCAACAGGACTGGCTGCGGGCGTCACCGCAACGACACTCGCTCCGCTCGCGTTGACCGTGGCCACCAGCGCAGCGGTGGGGTACGGAGTGGGCAAGCTGCTGGGTTGGGTGTTAGATGATTGAGACTGACGGGCACGGGCGTGTGCCCGTGCCCATTTGGATGCTTCCAACTGATTTCGATTCAGGGCGAATGCAATTCGGCGATGCCCATCGTGAACCGCAAGTGCTCCTCTCCTCAATTCGAATAACTATGTGGATGGGCAGGCTTTGTCTGGCTACGCAAGCGGAGCGGAAAAAAGCGCATTGAGGCCTTCACTCGCAGTCGGGTGTGCCAGAATCGCGTCGCGCAACAGGGTATAAGGTTGGCCTGCCAGCATCGCCGCCTGGACGACGGATACGGTTTCGCCTGCATGAAAGCCCACCATGGCAAACCCCAGGATTCGGCTACTGTCCGCGTCAATCACCGCTTTCATCAACCCTTGCAGTTGGCCCTCCGCGTGCATCCTGGCGACGGCCGCGGCGGGCAAGGAAGCGACAGCAATACGGTAACCTGCTTCTTTTGCCGCCTGTTCGGTCAGCCCGACCCGGCCATATTCCGGGTCGACAAATAGTACCGAGGGCAACAAGCGCCCTTCGGTGGAACGGGCCGGACCTGTGAACAGCGACAACGCGATTCTCGCGTCGTCTACGGCAGCATGGCTGCTCATCGGGTGCCCACATAGGTCTCCCAACGCGTAGACCCCGGGCACACTTGTTTGCAAGTGCGCATCGACCTTGATGTAGCCCGCTTTATCCAACGCTACGCCAACCTGTTCGAGACCGATCCCCTTGGTCTGCGCGACCCGCCCTGTGCAGACCAACAGGTCGCTGGCCGAAATGTCGAAGGGTTCGCCTGCGGCATGCCCATGCGCATGCAGTTTCTCGCCGCTTTTGCCTTGCACCTGCTCAAGCGTTGCCTGGGTCAGGATGCGAATGCCTTCGTCTTCCAGAATGCGCGTGATCGACGCTGCACATTCCGGCTCGTCGTGCGGCAGTATCGAGGGGCCATGTTCCAGCAAGGTGACCCGGGCGCCGAGCCGCCGGAAGGCCTGCGCAAACTCGAGCCCAGAAATCCCCGCCCCCAGAATCAGCAGATGCTCGGGGACGCGCTGGAGAGCAAAGGCCTCGACATGGGTCATCGCTTGAGCCGCTCTGAGTCCAGGAATGTCCGGCAGAGCCGCACGGGTGCCCGTGTTAATAAAAATTCGCGGAGCGGTGTAGCACTGGGTGCTGCCGTTTGGGAGGATTGCCTCGACTTCCGATGGCGAGCGCAATCGTCCCTCGGCAAACACGAGTTGAGTGCCACTACCTTGCAAGGCGCACTGGCTACCCTCACGGATCCGGGCTGTTGTCTGCGCGATGTGCGCCATGATCTGGGGCATGTCGATGCAAACGTCGCTGCCGTGCACGCCACGGGTCGCACCAAAACGAATGTCGTGCGCCAGCCGGGCGCAGCGAATCAGCGTCTTGGAAGGAATGCATGCGACGTTGATGCAGGCCCCGCCAAACTCGCCATGCTCTATCAGCACGCCGGAGAAGCCCGCGTGCCCGAGATCGGTGGCTAGATGCCGGCCGGCCATGCCACCACCGATGATGATGAAGTCCAACTGGATTGCTGTGCCCATTTCCGCCCCCGGCGTGTTTATTTGCCCGACGCAGCCGTCAGGTGGCCATAGACCAGACCGAGGACTGCCCCGTAAGCCAGGTGCAGCATCAACGTGGCCATGGCGGGCATGACGCCCATGCCGTACCCCATGGCAAACAGGCCATGCCCGACCAGTGGCATGAAAAGAACCATCATGGCAAACCAGGCCATGACCGCGAACATCAGGCCGCGAACCAAGGGGCTGCCTTTCAGCTGGGGAGACAGCCATGCGTAGGCGAGCCCCCAAACGACGCTACCAAGCAGGAAATGCATGAGCCAGCCCATCATCATGTTGGGAGCAGATCTAGTGAAGTGGGCAAACAGCAAGGCCAGATCCATCACGGGGTTGACCTGCGGCATCAGCCCCATCACATGTTTGGCCATCATCAACATCGACAGAACAATCGTCGCGGCGAAACCGGCAATAACGGCCTTGCCATATGCGGGCGTGGGCATATGCACCTCCATAAGGAAACAGGGCTCCAGAGCCCATTCGCTTGCTATAGCCCACCACTTGCCAGCTTGCGCTGTTAAGCTGACCAATCTACTCAGTCTTCGTAGCTACTTGCGCCGTCGAACGGGATTAGTCAGTTGAGCTCAGGGTAGTAGTCGGCGACGCTGCCGCTGGCGATCGGTTTGGTTGCTCTACTCAATCTCACTCACTGTGGCCACCTGTGCAGCAGTGGGGTACGGGGTAGGCAAGCTGCTGGACTGGCTGTTGGACGATTGAGTCTGACAGGTACGGGCTTGTGCTCATACCTACTTGGATACAGAGGGTTTCGACTCAGGTTGAGTGCAATTCGGCGACAGTCATTGTGAACACCAAGGGCACAGCCCCTCGGTTTGCGTAGCTGTGTGGCACGTCGGTCCTGGCAACAGCGGCACATCCTGCCGGCACAATCAGCTCGCTTTGCCCAAGGGTCAGCGTCAGTTGTCCCTGCAGTACGTGGAATAACTCGATCGTACCTTCCGGGTGACCCTCAGCATCATCCTGTTCACCCGGCTGCATCTCCCAGTGCCACAGTTCGATCATGTTGGGACCCGTGGTACCCGCCATCAATCGAGCTCTACCTCCTTTGTCACCAGACCAAAGCGTCGGGATATCCTTCGCCTCAATGAGGTGAGCGGAGGGTTCGCTGGCGACGTTGACAATGTCTGCCACCGAAACGGACAGTGCAGCCGCCAGCTTGCACAAGGTGGCGATGCTTGGGTTTGCGGTGCCTTTCTCGATCTCGACCAGCATGCCCTTGCTCACACCAGCTCTCCTAGACAACTCATCCAACGAAAGCTTTTGTGTCTTGCGATAAGTCTTGATCCGCGTGGCAACTGCGTCGCTGATCGCCTGCGCGTCCGCACCGGGATCGGTCGATATATTGACCAAACTAGTCATAGGTCACTATCCTGAACGAAATCAGTCAATGGAGGATTCTCTGATGTTCAAGGTGACACCGTCAATTGATCCGGCGATTGCCCAACTGGCACCGGGGTTTCAGGCGCTCAGCCTCAGTGTCCTTGCCTCTCCGATCGTCCACCCGGAAGTCGCTGCAGAAGCGCTAGTACATGCGTGTCGCTCGGTGAGCGCAGGTGGACCCGCTTGGGCGGAATCCCATCTTGCCGCCTGGGACGAAGTTTTTCGTAAGTTCGGCGCCAAGCCGCAGCGCACGCCCTGTTCAGCCAGTGCCCTGCGCAAGCGTGTATTGCGCGATGGCCAGCTACCCGGCATTGACCCGGTGGTCGATCTCTACAACGCCATCAGCCTGCAGTACGCCGTGCCGGTGGGCGGGGAGAACTTTGCAGCCTATGCAGGGAGCCCCTGGCTCACCATCGCTGATGGCAGTGAACGGTTTGATACGCAGAAAGACGGTGTATTGGTTGTCGAACACCCTGAAGCCGGCGAGGTGGTTTGGCGTGATGAGATGGGTGTCACCTGCCGACGCTGGAACTGGCGGCAAGGCATCCGGACACGGCTGGATAGTCGGTCCGAACAAATGTGGTTTGTCCTTGAGCGACTGCCACAGATGCCCTTGGAAGCGCTGCATGAAGCCGGTGCACACCTCACGCGCAACCTCCTGGCTATGATGCCCGCTGCCACCGTCAGCACCCAGTTGATCGATACCCCCCACATGTAAGGGCTCGACCATGGATCTCCCTGTACTGCCACCGCTATCTTTTTTTGTCGCAGCCTTCCTGCTGGCCATCATTCCTGGCCCCGGAATTGCCTACGTGGTGGCTCGCACGGCCAGTGGAGGCAAAGCCGAGGGTGTTGCGTCCACCTTGGGCACTGCCGTCGGCGGGCTGGTCCATGTACTGGCCGGCGCGTTGGGCTTGTCCTTGCTGATTGCCCAGTCGGCTGCAGCCTTTGCGGTCGTGAAGTATCTGGGGGCCGCTTATCTGATCTACCTGGGCGTAAGAACGTTGATGACCCGGCAAGGCAATGCGGATACACAAGGCTTGCCGCGAGCGGGGATCCACCGGGCCTGGCGGGAGGGTATCGTTGTCGAGGCGCTTAACGTGAAAACGGCGATGTTCTTTCTGGCGTTTATCCCGCAATTTGTCAGCCCTCAACAAGCCCTAGCCCCACAGTTCGTGCTTCTAGGCTGCATCTGTGTGGCCTTGAACAGCCTGGCCGACTTGGTTGCAGTGTTTGCGGCCAATCAGATCCTTCGCGCAGGAGTCGTCAAGGCCACTCGTCAACGCGTGATGGCGCAATGCTCGGGCTTCACTCTAGTGGCACTTGGGGTGCTGGTTGTGCTGACCGGAGGGGAAAAATGAGAGGCATGCCAAAGGTTGCCCTCCCCCTGCCCGAACGGATCTTGACCGCCAGTGCAACGGTGGGGCACAGGGCAGGCAAGCTGCTGGATTGAGTGTTTGATGATAAAAAAACACATAGACGGTAGGTCTTGAGCTAATGTCCGAGCCTACTATGCCGAATGATTATCATTACACATTGCGAATCTCTGCAATTTTTTCCTCATATCAGGAAGCATTTTTCCTGAGAGGCAACACATTGCCATCTCCCACTTTCCAAATATCCAACATATCAGCCCATTGCTGCATCATCATGGCTCTCCCGTCCAGATGTTCTGCCTGGTTGTAAGTGCGCCGCACAGCATTAGGTTCAGCATGGGCTAGCTGTCGTTCGATCCAGTCCGAAGTGAACCCCATTTCATTCAGCCTTGTACTACCAGTCGTTCTGGTCGCATGGGGACTAAACCTTCCACTCCATCCCAGTACCTTCAGCATCTGCCTGAATGACTCGACCACCATCGGCCTTGTTCGATAGTCGCGATGTGGAAACAAATGCGCAAACCTACCCGTCAGCCCCTGTTGGGCACGCAGGATCTGAACGGCCTGTGTCGGTAGCGGGATTGTGTGAGCCTTACGTTTTTTCATGCGCTCAGCCGGAATACGCCAGATAGCAGCATCAAGATCAAACTCATTCCACTGGGCCTCGACCACCTCACTTGGCCGGCACAGCGTCAACCACATCAATCGGAATGCAGTGACTGTCTCGTGGCGGCCGCCATGCTCGTCAACATCGCGTAGCAATTGACCGATTTCTTCGATACTCAGAGGGCGCTTATGCTGTGTTTTGTTCGCCGGAAGTGCCTTACGGACGGGATAAACAGGATCAGTCTCTGCACGTAGAGTCGCAACTGCAAGCTCAAAGACGCCGGACATCGTACGCTTAGCTTCAGCGGCAACGGTTAGACCATTCCTTTCCGCCGCCGTTTTCAACACATCTAAGACATGCGCTGGCGTTATGCTTTTAACTGATAGCACTCCAATTTTTGGAAAGACCACACGTTCAAGCATGTTCAATCGCCTCGCTTTGGTGTGCTCTGTCCAATCCCTAAGTGCCAGCCACTCTTTTGCTACAGCATCGAAAGTTATCGCATTTTCCTGCTCTCTCTTGATGCGTTCGAGCTGACGCTGATGGGCAGGGTTGATACCTTGCACCACGAGCGCGCGAGCCTTAGTCCGTTCCTCTCTAGCCTCGGCAAGAGTAAACCGCCGGCCATTGCGCCGTTGCTGAGCACTCTCCTGGTCTTCCCCCTTGGGTGGAATAGCGTACTCGCCGATAGCAAAAGTACTCTCTTTGATGGCCTCGCCTTCCCGCAACTCAAAGCGATAGCGCCAAGTCTTCACACCACTAGGCTTGACCTCTAGGTACAAGCCCTTGCCATCAGTTAGCTTGTAGGGCTTGTCCTTGGGCTTAGCGGTACGGCATTGAGTATCTGTTAGCATGGCTTACGCTCCGGTTTTGACGTACCCAGTTTTGGCGAACCGGCCTTCAAGTACATACCCGGTAGCGTACCCGGTTTAACCGTAGATCTCAACGGATAGCCATGGATCTCGGCAGACAAAAAAAACCCCGCAAACCTATGATTTGCGGGGTTTTTAGTATCCACGGACATCTACCGTGATCCAACTTAAGGCTTAGACGTTGAACAGGAAGTTCATCACGTCGCCGTCTTGCACCACGTAGTCCTTGCCTTCCGAACGCATCTTGCCGGCTTCCTTGGCCTTGGCCTCGCCGCCGTAGGCGATGAAATCGTCGTAGGCGATGGTCTGCGCGCGGATGAAGCCGCGCTCGAAGTCGGTGTGGATCACACCGGCCGCCTGCGGCGCGGTGTCGCCGACGTGGATGGTCCAGGCGCGCACTTCCTTCACCCCGGCGGTGAAATAGGTCTGCAGGCCCAGAAGCTTGTAAGCGGCGCGGATCAGACGGTTCAGGCCCGGCTCTTCCAGCCCCATGTCGGCAAGGAATTCGGCCTTGTCTTCCTCGTCCAGGTCGGCGATTTCGGACTCGATCGCCGCGCACACGGCGACCACCGGCGCGCCTTCGGCCTCGGCCAGCGCCTTGAGCTTGTCCAGGTGCGGGTTGTTGTCGAAGCCGTCCTCGGCCACGTTGGCGACGTACATCGCCGGCTTGATGGTCAGCAGGCACAAGGGCTTGAGCATGGCGCGGTCGTCGGCATCCAGCTTGAACGCGCGTACCGGCTTGCCTTCGTTCAGGTGCGGCACCAGTTTTTCCAGCAGCGCGACCAGCTTCTGCGCGTCCTTGTCGCCGGAACGGCCCTTCTTGTTCTCGCGCACGATCGCCTTTTCAACTGCGGACAGGTCGGCCAGTGCAAGTTCGATGCCGATGGTTTCCAGGTCGGCCAGCGGGTCGACCTTGCCGGCGACGTGGATCACGTTGTCGTCGTCGAAGCAGCGCACCACGTTGACGATGGCGTCGGTCTCGCGGATGTTGGCCAGGAACTGGTTGCCCAGGCCCTCCCCCTTGGACGCGCCGGCGACCAGGCCCGCGATGTCGACGAACTCGACGATGGCCGGCTGGACCTTCTGCGGGTTGATGATGGCGGACAGCGCGGCCAGGCGCGGGTCCGGCACCTCGACGATGCCGACGTTGGGCTCGATGGTGCAGAACGGGTAGTTGGCCGCTTCGATGCCGGCCTTGGTCAGGGCGTTGAACAGGGTCGACTTGCCGACGTTGGGCAGGCCGACGATGCCGCATTGCAGACTCATGGGAATTCCTTTTTCAAATCAATGGGCGCCCGCCCGGCCGGCCGGCGCTGAATGTTGCGGATTGTAGCACCGTCGCCATGGCGACAAGTGGATGCAGGGCTTATTTGGCGGCGGTGTGCAGCGCCTGCATCGCGCCGGCCATGTCGCCGCCCAGCGCCTGCGGCAGCACGGTGAGCGCGGCGCACATCGCGTCGTCGATCGCCTGCTGCTCTTCGGCGCGCGGCTTCTTCAGCACGAAGTTGACCACCTCGGCGCGGTCGCCCGGGTGGCCGATACCGAGGCGCAGCCGCCAGAAGTTGGGCGAGCCCAGCTTGGCGATGATGTCCTTGAGCCCGTTATGCCCGCCGTGGCCGCCGCCCTGCTTGAAGCGGGCGACGCCCGGCGCGAGGTCGAGCTCGTCGTGCACGACCAGCACCTCTTCCGGCGCGATCTTGTAAAATCGCGCCAGGGCGCCGACCGACTGGCCGGACAAGTTCATGAAGGTCGACGGCTTGAGCAGCCAGACGTCGCCGTGTGCGAGCCGCACCCGGCTGGCCTCGCCGAAGAACTTGCCCTCAGGGCCGAGTTGCGGTGCCTTCAATTGCCAGGCGGCCTCGTCGACAAACCAGAAACCGGCGTTGTGCCGGGTCTTCTCGTAGTCGGCCCCCGGGTTGCCCAGGCCGACGATCAGGCGGATGGCGGACATCTTCTACCTCCAGGCGTGTGGCCGGATAGCGCCGGCCATGAAAAAGGCTCGCAGCCTCCCGGACGGGACGCGGCGAGCCTGGCTTGGCCGAAAGCGATTAGACGGCAGCGATACCGGTGGCGGTCGCCACGGTCGCGTTTTCGCCACGCGCCAGAGCGACCAGTTCAACGCCTTCCGGCAGTTTCAGGTCGGACAGGTGCAGGATGGAGCCAGCGGACATGGCCGACAGGTCAGCTTCGACGAAGGACGGCAGAGCCGCCGGCAGCGAGCGAACTTCGACTTCGGTCGCCACGTGGGTCACGCTACCGCTCTGCAGCTTGACGGCCGGGCAGACATCGCCGCCGACGAAGTGCAGCGGAACCTTCACGTTCACTTTCTGGTTCGGGTTCACGCGCTGGAAGTCGATGTGCATGACTTGCGCCTTGTACGGGTGCATCTGGAAGTCGCGCAGCAGCACGGCTTCTTTGGCGCCGTCGATCACCAGGTCCAGCACGCTGGCGTGGAAAGCTTCTTCTTTCAGCGCGTAGAACAGGGTGTTGTGGTCCAGGGTCAGGGACACGGCGTCCTTGTTGTCGCCGTAAACGACAGCCGGCACCTTGCCAGCGTGACGCAGGCGGCGGCTCGCACCCGTACCCATCTCTTCGCGCTTGGCAGCAATCAGTTCGTAAGCCATGGAAATACTCCGTTTATTTCAGGGTTGAATTCGATCCGCCCACCGCGACCAGCGGGCGAACCGTTTACGGCAGGCAGGCGCCTGTCGAAACCAGATCCTCATTGAAGAGGTAGGACACCGACTCTTCGTTGTTGATGCGACGCAGGGTCTCGGCGATCAGCCCGGCGATCGAGCAGACGCGGATGCGGCTGCTCTGGCGTGCCTGGGCCGACAGCGGGATGGTGTCCGTCACCACCACCTGGTCGATGTCCGAATTGTTGATGCGGTCTACCGCCTGGCCGGAGAACACGGCGTGCGTCGCGTAGGCGAGCACGCGCTCGGCCCCGCGCTCTTTCAGCGCGGACGCGGCCTTGCACAGCGTGTTGGCGGTGTCGATCATGTCGTCGACGATCAGGCAGGTACGGCCCGACACGTCACCGATGATGTTCATGACCTCGGCGACGTTGGCCTTCGGACGGCGCTTGTCGATGATCGCGAGGTCGGTGTTCAGTGCCTTGGCGACGGCACGCGCACGCACCACGCCGCCGACGTCCGGGCTGACCACGATCAGGTCTTCGATGCGCTGCGCGCGGATGTCTTTGAGCAGCACCGGCGTCGCGTAGACGTTGTCCACCGGCATGTCGAAGAAGCCCTGGATCTGGTCGGCGTGCAGGTCGACGGTCAGCACGCGGTCGATGCCGGCGCTGGTCAGCATGTTGGCGACCAGCTTGGCGGTGATCGGCACGCGGGCCGAACGCGGACGACGGTCCTGGCGCGCGTAACCGAAGTACGGGATCGCCGCGGTAATCCGGCCGGCGGACGCACGCTTGAGCGCGTCGGCCATGGTCAGGATTTCCATCAGGTTGTCGTTGGTCGGCGCGCAGGTCGACTGCAGGATGAACACGTCGCGGCCGCGCACGTTCTCCAGCAGTTCGACGGCCACTTCGCCGTCGCTGAACTTGCCGACGTCGGCACGCCCCATCGAAATGTCCAGATGCTTGACTACATTCTGAGCCAGTTCCGGGTTTGCGGTCCCGGTAAATACCATCAAGCTGTCGTAAGCCGCCATCGCCAATTCGCCTGTCACTGAGCTGAATAAAGAAAAAGCGTGTAAGGGTTCCTTACACGCTTTTCTGGATCTGGCTGAGGAGGTAGGGATCGAACCTACGAATGCCGGAATCAAAATCCGGTGCCTTACCACTTGGCGACTCCCCAGTAAACTGCTTCAGACCTTGTCGAACAACGGATGCGCCTGTAAACCCTTGGCGACGAACCCGTCGAATTTTCTCGACACTGCCTCGAAAATCTTGTTTGCCTGGCTCTGCGACCTGCACTCCAGAAACACACAACTACCGGAGCCGGTCATCAGCGGCGAACCGTATTGCGCCAGGTCATTCAGCGCCTCGTTCACCACCGGGTACATCTCGCAAACAACTGACTGCAAATCGTTTTGTTTTTGCTGTGTCGTTTGGAGGACTCGAATTATGGAGAAACCGGTTTTTCCTGTCAACACCCTTTGCGCGAAATTTTTGAAAATATCTGCTGTAGGCACATTTACTGGTGGTTTCAATACCACATACCACGCCTCGGGCACCTTGATTTCATTGAGTCTCTCGCCGATGCCCTGCGCACGCGCGGCACGCCCGAAAATGAAGACAGGCACGTCGGCGCCCAGTTGCACGCCCAGTTGCATCAGCGCTTCGCGGTCGAGGCCGCAGCCCCACAGCCGGTTGAGCGCGACCAGTACGGTCGCCGCGTCCGAACTGCCGCCGCCCAGCCCCCCGCCCATCGGGATACGTTTGGTCAGGCGGATGTTCACCCCCAGTGCGCTGCCACTCGCCTCTTTCAGCAGGCGCGCCGCGCGCACCGTCAGGTCCGCTTCGGCCGGCACGCCGGCGATCGGGTTGTCGAGTACCACCGCTCCGTCGTCGCGCAGCGCGAGCTCGACGGTGTCGGCGCGGTCGATGAAGACGAAGTCGGTATCGAGCAGATGGTAGCCATCTTCGCGGCGGCCGACGACGCGCAGCTCCAGGTTCAGTTTGGCCGGCGCGGGAAAGGCAAGGTAGTTGGACATGGGTGTCTACAAGATATCTATATGGGGGAAGCGCCGGCGCTTACGGCGTGACGGCCAGCGGGTACGGCCGCCACTGGCTGGCGACGATGCGCAGCACGATGCCGTCGCGCGACAGTTCGATGCGCCGCGGGTAGGCCGAACCGGCCTCGTCGGCGGTGAAGCGGATCTGCCAGCCCTGCTGCTCGAGTGCGCCGTCGGGCAGCGTCACGGCCGGCACGCCCGGCGCGCGGTGTCCGCGCACCCACCACACCAGGTTGGACAAGGGCAGCGGCCAGCCGAGCACCTGTTCGGTCAGCGTCTCGACGTCGTCCGCCTGCCAGCGCTTGCCGTCGGCCTCCAGCACCACGCCCGCGGCGTCGCGGGTCACCCGTGCGACGGTGTTGCCCAGCGGCGTGTTGACCGACAGCGCGTCGCGCCCGGCGGCGTGCGTCCAGTCGAACTGGGCGAGCTGGCCCTTGCCGTCGACCTGCACCGACAGGCGGCCGGACAGCGCGAACGGCGCGTCCGCCACCATCTCCTGCTGCGGGCGGAACGCGACCTGCGTCGCGCACGCGCCAAGCAGCAGCGGCAGCGTCATGCACGCCGCGCGGATCAGCGCGCGCTTCATGGCGCGAAGCGCCGCATGGTTTCGAGCAGCACCGGATGGTCCGGCGCCTTCGCGCGCTCGGCCTGCCACAGCTTGCGCGCCTCAGCGCGCCGGCCGAGCGTCCACAGCACTTCGCCTAGGTGCGCGGCGACCTCGGGGTCGGGCATTGCCTTGTACGCCCGTTCGAGGTAGGGCAAGGCGTCGGCGCTGCGGCCGGCCTTGAACAGCGCCCAGCCCATGCTGTCGAGGATCATCGGGTTGTCCGGGTCGGCCCTCAGCGCCTGCTCGACCAGACGCAGCCCCTCGGTGTGGCGGCCGGTGCGGTTGACGAGCAGGTAGCCCAGCGCGTTCAGCCCCTGCGCGTCGTCGGCCTTCTGCTTGAGGTAGGCGCGCAGGTCGCGCTCGGCGGCCTTGTAGTCGCCCCGCTGCTCCAACACCAGCGCGCGCTCGTACAAGAGTTCGGGGCTGTCCGGCTGGTCGGCCAGCGCGGTGTCGAGGTAGCGCTCGGCCAGGTCCAGCCGTCCGGCCTCGCGGGCAAACTGCGACTGGTAGAGCACCAGCTGCACCTGCTCGGCCGCCGTCGCGTCGAGCGCGCCCATGCGCGCGAGCACCGCGTCGACGTCGCCATCCTTCAGGTCGAGCGCGGCGAGGCGTATCTGCGCCGGCAAGTAGTGCTGTCCGGGCGCAACCTGCGCGTACCACCTGCGCGCTTCCTGCGGCGCCTTGTTCGCCTCGGCCAATTGCCCAAGCGTCAGACGCAGGTAGTCGGCCTCTGGGTGGCCGCCTGCGAGCGCCTGCTCGAGGTAGGGGCCGGCGGCAGCCAGGTCGCGCAACTGGAACGAGAGCAGACCCAGCGCGTAGAGGATGTCGGGGTTGCCCGGGTTGCGCCCGAGCGCGGCGGCGAACGCGTCGCGCGCCTCGGGGAAGCGCTTGCCGTTCACCAGGAGGCGCGGGTACGCGAGCTGCAGCTCGACGCCGGCCTGCGGGCGGCGGGCGAGTTCGCGCGCAAGGAAGGTAAGCGCCGCGTCGTTGCCCTTCTGGCGCAGGCGGTCGACCTGCCAGGCGACCGGCAAGTCCCAGCGCGGGGCGACGCGGGCGAGCGTGTCGAATTCCGCGGCCACCGCCTGCTCGTCCCCCGCCTCGGCCGCTGCCGACAGCACCGCGAAGCGCGCCTCGGGCAGTTCGGGAAACGGCGTGGCCAGCCTCTGCACCAGCGCGTACGCCTGCTTCGGGTCGCTCTGCCGCGAAGTGAGGCGCGCCAGTTGCACGAACACCGCGGCCGCACGCTCAGGGTGGTCGGCCAGCAGGCGGCTGACCAGCGCCTCGCTGTCGGAGAGCTTGCCGCCGCGCAACTGCGCAACCAGCAGTTGTTCGCGGGCAAGGTCGGACGCGGGGTCGAGCTCGACCCACTTCTCGAGCGCCTGTGTCGCCGTCGTCAGCTGGCCTGCGAGCATCGCGAACTCGGCCGCGCGCCGCGCGAGGCGCGGGTCGTTCAGCTCGCGCGCGAGCTCAAGATAAGTGGCGGCGGAGACTGCCGACGCGCCGCGCTGCGCGGCCAGTTCGCTGGCGAGCACGCCGTAGACGATCTGCGGCGTCAGCGGGTGCGCGGGCAGCTTCGCTTCGGTCGCGGCAGGCGCCGCAGCCACTGCCGGCGCGGCGGGCTTGGCCGGCGTACGCAGTTGGGCACAGCCGGAGAGCAACAGCGCGGACAAGGACACGCACAAGGAAAAATACGTTTTCATAGGGTTTCCCGTTAAGCGCCTAGAATAGCATGTCGTCCACCGGAGGCTCAGCATGCCAGAACTGCCAGAAGTCGAAACCACCCGCCGCGGCGTCGAAGCGTTGCTGACCGGCGCCACCGTGCGCGATGTCGTCGTGCGCAACGGCGCCTTGCGCTGGCCGGTGCCGCCCGACTTGCCGGCCATCCTCACCGGGCAACGCATCGAACGCGTCGCGCGCCGCGCCAAGTATCTGTTGGTCGAATGCGCGCAAGGCACGCTGATCATTCATCTGGGCATGTCCGGCAGCCTGCGTTTCGTCGACACCGGCACCCCGCCCGAGAAGCACGACCATGTCGACATCGTGCTGGGCAGCGGCCATACGCTGCGCTACCGCGACCCACGCCGCTTCGGCGCGGTGCTGTGGCAATACGGCGACGCCCGCAGCCACCCGCTGCTTGCCCGCCTCGGCCCCGAACCGCTGTCCGACGCCTTCGACGGCGACGTGCTGCACAGGGCGACGCGCAAACGCTCCGGCGCGATCAAGGTCGCGCTGATGGACAACGCGCTGGTGGTCGGCGTCGGCAATATCTACGCGAACGAGGCACTGTTCATCGCCGGCGTACACCCGGCGCGCGCCGCGTGCGGACTTGACCGCGACGCCTGCCACCGGCTCGCGGACGCGGTACGCGACGTGCTCACCCGTGCCATCGCCGCCGGCGGCAGCACGCTGCGCGATTTTGTCGACGCCGTCGGCAAGCCCGGCTACTTCCAGCAGCAGTATTTCGTGTACGGGCGCACCGACCTGCCCTGCCTGCGCTGCGGCACGCCGATCCGCGCCCTGCGCCTCGCACAGCGGACCGCGTTCTTTTGCCCGCATTGCCAGCCATGCTAGAGTGCGCCTTTGCCCGACCCCGCCAAACCCCCGTGAGCACCAAGACCACCCCGTATCTCGTGCGCGCCTGGCGCCTGACCCGCATGCTGCTGCACGTGCTGCACGGCGCGCTGATCCTCGCCGTGCGCTACCCCCGCCTGACCAACCCCGAACGCGCGGTGATCACCCGCGCGTGGGCACGCAAGATGCTCGACATCTTCGGCGTGAGGCTGGCCATCCGCGGCGACAATCCGGGCTTCTACCCGGCCAATACCCTGCTGGTCGCCAACCATGTGTCGTGGCTGGACATCATCGCGCTCTCCGGCGGTACGGTGTCGCGCTTCGTCGCCAAGAAGGAAATCCGCACCTGGCCTGCCATCGGCTGGATGGCGGCCAACGGCGGCACGCTGTTCATCGACCGCAGCAACCGCCGCGACGCCAGCCGCGTCAACGGCCAGCTGGCCGAGGCGCTCGAGCAGGGCGGCTGCATGTCGGTATTTCCGGAAGGGACGACCAGCGACGGCTTCGGCCTGTTGCCGTTCAAGTCGTCCCTGTTCGAGTCGGCGGTGATCGCCGGCAGCCAGGTGCAGCCGGTGGCGATCCGCTACCTGGACGAGACGGGCGCGCTGACCGACAAGGTGGCCTTTATCGGCGAGGCGACCATCGCCCAGACGCTGGGCCGCCTGCTCGCGACGCGGCGCCTGACCGTCGAGCTGGTTTACGGCCAACGCCTGCAGGCCGGCGCGCCGGGGCTCGCCACCCGCTTCGAGCTGTCGGCCGCCGCGCGCGAAGAGATCCTCGCCGCGCTGGGCCTCAAGGAAGAGCGCGTAGAGGCGCCGTGCGACCAGGCTGCCGACCCGGCGCTCGCGCCGAACTGAGCTAGCCGATCGCCCGAAACGCCGGGCAAGGCTGGGCGAACACCTGCCTGTCCTCCAGCCTTAACGCAGTCAGGCTGCCGCCCCACAGGCAGCCGCTGTCGATCGCGCACACGTCCTCTTCCATCCGCAAGCCAAGCGCCGACCAGTGCCCGCACACGATGGGCGTGCCGGCGCTCTTGCGCCCCGGCGCGTCAAACCACGGCACCAGGTTGGCCGGCGCGTCCGGCAGCTCGCCCTTGAACGCGAAGTCGATCTCGCCGTCGCGCCCGACCAGCCGCATCCGCGTCATCGCGTTGACCGTCAGCCGCATGCGGTCGATGCCGCGCAGCTCCTCGCTCCAGCGCGCAGGCTTGTTGCCGTACATCCTGGAGAGGAAATACCGGTAGTCCTTGCCGGCGAGCGTCTCCTCCACCTCTTCGGCGAGATCCAGCGCCTTCTCGATGTCCCACTGCGGCAACAGGCCCGCGTGCACCATCGCCCACTCGCCGTCATACAGCATCAGCGGCTGGCAGCGCAGCCAGTCGAGCATCAGCTTGCCGTCGGACGCGTCGAGGATGGGCGTGAGGGTGTCGCTCTTGCCCAAGCGGCCGTAACCCTCGGCCACCGCCAGCAGGTGCAGGTCGTGGTTGCCGAGCACCATGTGCAGCGAATCCTGGTGGCGGAACGCCCAGCGCAACACGTCGAGCGAGCCCGGCCCGCGGTTGACCAGGTCGCCGGTCAGCCACAGCGTGTCGCGCGACGGGCTGAAGTCGATGCGTTGCAACAAGTCGAGCAGGGGCTGGTAGCAGCCCTGGATATCGCCGATGGCGTAGGTGGACATGGCAGGCCTTGCAAGCGGGAGTCTTTGTCTGTGGCCATGATACCGCAAGGGGGCGTGCTAGAATGCCCACCCGCACCACCGCCCCCCGCCCGCCGATGTCCACCCTGCTCAACCCCCCGCAACGCGAAGCCATCCACTACCTGGACGGCCCCCTGCTCGTGCTCGCCGGCGCAGGCTCGGGCAAGACGCGGGTGATCACCTTCAAGATCGCGCACCTGATCCGCGAGGGCGGCATCAGCGCGCGCAATATCGCGGCGATCACCTTCACCAACAAGGCGGCGCGCGAGATGATGGAGCGCGCGGCCAAGCTGCTGTCGTCCGAGGAAATCCGCGGGCTGACCGTGTCGACCTTCCACTCGCTGGGCATGCAGATCCTCAGGCAGGAGGCGCCGCACCTCGGCTACAAGCCGCAGTTCTCCATCCTCGACGCGTACGACGCGGGCAAGATCATCTCCGACATCCTCAAGAGCACCGCCAAGGACGAGGTGCGCAGGGTGCAGAGCCAGATCTCGCTGTGGAAGAACGACTTCAAGACGCCGGACCAGGTGCTGCTGGACGCCGGCAACGAGTGGGAATCGGTGTGTGCGCGCACCTACCTCTCCTACCAGGCGACGCTAGCCGCCTACCAGGCGGTCGACTTCGACGACCTGATCCGGCTGCCGGTCGAGCTGTTCGAGCGTTTCCCCGAGGTGCTTGGCAAGTGGCAGAACAAGCTGCGCTACCTGCTGCTCGACGAATACCAGGACACCAACACCTGCCAGTACCGGCTGGTGAAGCTGCTCACCGGCGTGCGCGGCATGTTCACCGCGGTCGGCGACGACGACCAGAGCATCTACGCGTGGCGCGGCGCCAATATGGAAAACCTGCGCCTGCTGCAGCAGGACTTCCCCAAACTCAAGATCATCAAGCTCGAACAGAACTACCGCTCGACCGTGCGCATCCTGCGCGCGGCCAACTCGGTGATCGCCAACAACCCCAAGCTGTTTGAAAAGCAGTTGTGGAGCGAACTGGGCCTGGGCGAGCCCATTCACGTCGTGCAATGCAAAGATGAAGAGCACGAGGCGGAAACCGTCGTGCAGCGGCTCCTGGCGCACAAGTTCGAGTGCCGCACCGACTTCAAGGACTACGCGATCCTCTACCGCGGCAACTACCAGGCGCGCATCTTCGAGCAGGCGCTGCGCACCCACAAGGTGCCATACCAGATGGCCGGCGGGCAGAGCTTCTTCGACAAGCCCGAGATCAAGGACGTGCTCTCCTATATGCGGCTGGTCACCAACCCGGACGACGACCCGGCCTTCATCCGTGCGCTGACCACGCCCAAGCGCGGCGTCGGCGCGGTGACGCTGGAGAAGCTCGGCGCGTGGGCCGGCCAGCGCCAGGTCAGCCTGTTCGCCGCCGCGCACGAGACCGGTTTCCAGAGCCAGGTGCAGGCGGCGCAGCTCGAGCCGCTGACCCAGTTCTGCGCCTTCATCGACGCGCTGAAGATGCGCGCGCTGCGCGAGGGCGCCGGCACGCTGATCCTCGAGATGCTCGGTGCGATCGGCTACGAGGCGTGGCTGTACGACAGCGAGGACAGCCCGCGCGCCGCCGAGAACAAGTGGAAGAACGTGCTGGAACTGGCCGCGTGGCTGACCCGCAAGGGCGACGAGGACAACAAGAACCTGATCGAGCTCACGCAGACCATCGCGCTGATCACCATGCTCGAGGGGCGCGACGAGGGCGAGGTCGACGCGGTGAAGATGTCGACGCTGCACGCGTCCAAGGGGCTGGAGTACCCGCACGTGTTCCTGGTCGGCTGCGAGGAAGGCATCCTGCCGCACAGCGAATCGGTCGACAACGGCATGGTCGAGGAGGAGCGCCGGCTGATGTACGTCGGCATCACCCGCGCGCAGAGGAGCCTGACCCTCAGCTACTGCGTGAAGCGCAAACGCGCCGGCGAGTGGCAGTTCGTCGACCCCTCGCGCTTCATCAGCGAGATCGGTGAAGGCGACCTGCGCCACTTCGGCCGCCCGGGCGCCGAACCCC
Organism: Crenobacter intestini; assembly: GCF_004919095.1. Classification (GTDB taxonomy): domain Bacteria; phylum Pseudomonadota; class Gammaproteobacteria; order Burkholderiales; family Chromobacteriaceae; genus Craterilacuibacter; species Craterilacuibacter intestini. Next base: position 22,941 of record NZ_STGJ01000017.1, read on the forward strand.
TAGTCAGCAAGCAGGAAGGCAAGAGCCGGCTGGCCAACCTGAGCGCGCTGTTGGACGCCAAGAAGCGCGACTGAAGCCGTTGCTCTCCCCCAAATAGAAAACGCCGCGCGATGCGCGGCGTTTTCTCTGGCAAAGCAGCCTTACTTGGCGGCGTTCACCATGTACTGCACGGCGGCCTTGAACTCGGCGTCCGGGCCGGCGAAGGTGCCCTTGGGCGGCATCGCGTTCAGGCCCTTGATGCCGGAGGCGACCAGCGCGTCCTCGCCCTTGGCGATGCGCGGCGCCCATGCGGCCTTGTCGCCGAACTTCGGCGCGCCGGCAACCCCTGCCGCGTGGCAGGCGACGCAAGCGGCGTCGTAGACCTTCTTGCCGACCACGGCCGGGTCGGCGGCTGCCACGGCTCCGGCCGGCGCGGATGCGCCTGCAGCGGCACCGGCTGCCGGCTCGGCAAACTTGGCACCACCGTTGTTGGCCATGTACACCACCGCACGCTTCACTTCGTCGTCGGTCAGGTCGGCACCACCGCCGCGCGCCGGCATCGCGTTGAAGCCGCCGATCGCGTGGGTGAACAGCGTCGCCTCGCCCTTGGCGATGCGCGGCGCCCAGGCCGCGGCGTCGCCGAACTTGGGCGAACCGGCCAGGCCGGCCGCGTGGCAGGACGCGCACAGTGCCTTGTAGATGCCCTCGCCGGTACGCGAGCCCGGCGGGTCGCCGGCGACGGAATCGCCGACCGGCTTCAGGCGGGCGGCAACGGCTTCCTTGGTCATGACTTCTGCATTAACGTCAAAGCCGCTGGTGGCCAGCTTGGCCAACAGGTAAATCGCCACCACGACAAAGACGATGATGCCTACCAGCACCTTGATGATCTGTGCGGGAGCCATCTTGTTTTCGTTGCTCATACAGCCTCGCCTGGAGAAATAAAATGACAATTACAATCGCCAGCAATTATACGCAAACTGCATCGGCAAGGAAAGAAAACCATGCTGGACTGTAGGCTGAAGCTGGGCTATCATCGCGCCTCGATAGCACAGCATCCGTAGCTCAGTTGGATAGAGTGTCAGTTTCCGAAGCTGAAGGTCACAGGTTCGATCCCTGTCGGGTGCGCCAGATAAATCAGGGGGTTACGTCATTGCGGCGTAACCCCCTGTCCGTTTCCAGCCCTCAAAGCGTCAAACTGGGGGCAAACTGGGGTGCAGTTGGCGCAGGCTACAAAAAAAACCCGCCACTCGGGCGGGTCTGTCAGCAGCGGGTCAGCGGTCAGTTGGAGGTCGCCAACATAGCATTACTGGCTGTACGGTTTTGGCTACAAGTACACCCTCACCGCCTTGAGGATCGGTAAAAAGCCGCCAAGTTACCAGCGCGAGTCGGCTTGGGTCTGCACCGGCTCGACTGGCGCCCGACGCGATCCACTCGCCCAGGCTCGAACAGTCTGCGGCTGCACTCGGCTCAGCTTGGCTGCTTGCTGGTTCGTCAGCAGTGCTATCCGACTCGATGGCTGGAGGCACTGGTTTGTAGCCGCTACTCAAAAGCAGGACGGATGCCAGCAACAGAGGCCTCTGCAAACAGCAGCGAAAAGCCAATCTGATCCCAATGGATACGATAGCCACTCACTCGGTAATCATCGAACTGCTCAGCAGAGGCCTCAACCAGAGCAGGCAAGAGCGCCGACGGGTAGTGGAGCGCCGCTGCGTTTCCAGTGATGATTTTCACGAACCCATCTTCACGAACAACCGAAACATTCTGAGCCATTGCCATCTCCATTCGCCATTTGTTTGTCCTTCACTAATGGATTTAGCATATCCAAATGCACTTTCAACCCATGCGAGTTACCCTCGATTTGAGTGCCGCACTTTTTGTTTTGACCGCCCCAACCTCTAGAAAACCCTAGCTCGATAGACGCTCAAAAACCCGCCGAAGCGGGTCTAGTTGGGTTAGCAGTCAGTCCTCGCGCAACCGGCGTGCCATGTGCCGAAGCAACGCTCGAAGCTCGGCTCGCTCGGCCTTGGCGGCCTTGGAGTACAACCCGTGCTTGGTCGAATTGCGGGCACTAGCGGCCTTTCCCTCTGCCGTCCTTGCGCCCGTGGATTTCGCCCAAGGTTGCCATTGCCGGATCAGCTCGGCCTGTTTTGCCCGTCGCTCGGGTGTCCAGCCATTGCTCATGTTCTCGATCCTCCAAAAGTTCGTTTGACTGCTTGCCGGATTTTCCCGTGCGCGCGGGCGGCAGGCCGTTGTTGACCTGCTGCGGGCCACTGGTGATGTTGGCTTGGCGGGCGAACACCTTGGGCGCCGGCTGCTTGATCTCGGCCAGCGCCTCGACCGTCGAGCGGCATTGCGCCTGCGCCTTCAACGCCAGCTTCAGATCCACCTCGCGCCCCTTCTGGTGCGACGCCCCCAATGCGCGGCGGGTTAGGTCGCCGAACAGCTGGTCGAGCACGACGGCCTGCGCGGTCAGCATCTTCTCCAGCGGCGTCAAATCCCCGGCAGACACCTGCGCGCCTAGCTCCTCGACGGCTTGCAGGCAGGCCGTCAGGTCTACCCTCCCCTCGCCAAACAGACGGCCAGCCAGAATGTTTGTGCTTGCGGCTGCGCCGACCTGTCCCCCTGCTGCGGATCGGGCAAGCGCGTCCTCGTCGCGTTCGTCGTCAGCCTTGGTCAGCCGGAGCGGGGCATCTTTGCTGGTGGTCATTGTTCCCCCCTTTTCGATGCCAGGATCACGGCCTCGGCTTCGGCCAGCGCCACGCGCAACGCCTCTGCGTCCGGCGCGGATTCGGCCACGATGGCGAAGCGCTCGCGGATGCGTTCCAGCAGGTCATCCATATCCAGCCGGGACTTGTAGCGCTCCATCAAGTCACGCACGGCGCCGACCAGATCATCGTCAATGATGACCCCGCCGCTATTGCCCCCGTTCGTGCCATCCAGCTTGTAGCGAAGGCTCACGCGCCTCGGCGGTGCCGGCGTCGGATCGTTGGCGGCAACCAGTGCGCGGATGATCTCGGGCTTGTACGCCTTCACAGACGCCATTGTCGGCGCCGGGACAGCGGACGCTGGCCGGATGACCAGCACCCCGCCCTCGACCTTGATCGTCGCCCCGGCGTCGGCCACCTGCTTGATGATCTCGGCGGCGCTCATATGCGAGCCTCGTCGCTGTTCGCGTCGTAGCCGGCCAGCCAGTCAGGGTCGGGCACGGCCTCCTCGTCCAAGTCGTCGTCCGCGTCGAAGTCGGTGTCGACGCCCCGAAGATGCTCAATTTTCCCGAAGGTGCTCATCTTTTTTTGTTGAGCATCTTCCCGTTTTCTTGAGCATCTTCCACTTTCGGCCTCTTTTTCGACGTAGGTGTCGGGCAGTCGCCAGTGCCACTGGCCATTGGCCAAGCCCTTCCCTTTCTCGGCTACCACGCCCAATGCGGTCTGCGCCCTGCGGATGGTCGCCCACGAATAACCAGCGCCGTCAGCATCGGCCTTCACGGACTTTGAGGACACCGGCCCATCCTCCAGCAGCGAGCGCAAGAAGCGCTTGGCGTCGGCCAGCGTGCCGCCTTCACCATCGCCGGCAGGCTCTGGCGTCCCAAGTAGTTCGCGCGCCTCGCCTTCCAGCGCCTCGCCCCACATAACCCGCGATGCAAATACGCCGGGGTGATCGGCAAGCTCGACCTGTTCGAACTCGTAGGCGAAGCCGCCATGATCCTGTCCAATGTTGGACTTGGCACGTGCCAGCACCTGAGAGCGGTTGCCGTCGTCGTCCTCACGCTTCGCGGTCGCCAGCACCACACGCGCCAGCGCCGTGAAAGCGATCGACCCCGTAACGCGCTCGGCAGGGTCTTTGCCGCCCGTGCCTTTGCTGAAGTGCGTGATACCCACCAGCGCGCAGCCGATGGTGCCGGCCATCTCGACCAGCGGTTGCAGCGCACGGCGCACCTCGGTGTTCTTATGGGAGTCGCCACTCACGGCGGACACAACGGGATCAACAACCATCAGGCGGACGTCGCCGGCCTGCCTGACGGTTCGCTGCAACAGATCAAGGTCAGCGGCAGGGTCGAACGGTCGCACCTCATCAGGCGTCGAGCGGGTGCCCGTAACAAAGAACACTCTCGACAGGTCAGCGCCAGCCGCCATCAGACGCGGCACCAGCGTATCCTGCGGATCGTCCTCACCCGACCAGATCAACACGCTGCTACGCGCACAGCGGCTTCCATCCGGCCACCGTCCGCCCCGCGTCACCGTTGCGGCCATCGCCATTGCGATAGTCGTCTTACCTGTCCCCGGCGCACCGGCCAAGATGTGCAGCTTCCCGCAAGCAAGCCAGCCATCCCACAACCAGCGGATCGGCTCAATCTTGATCTGGTCGGCGCGCACCAGTTCGACGCGAGCAGCTTCCGGCACCAGCGCCTCGGCCTCGACCATCGGCAGGTCATCCAGCGCCTCGATGCCGTACAGCGGCAGCCAGTCGGCCACGTCGCCACTCTCGGCAAGCTCCAGCTTATTGACGTCGACCACGCGCACCTCGGCGCCGATACGCGCCAGCTCCGGCAACAGGTCGGCCAGCCACTTTGCCCCGGGCTGGTCGTTGTCCGGCCAGACGATCACGCGCCGGCCTGACAGTGGCGTCCAGTCGGCGCCGGGTACGCTGGTCGCCCCGCCTGAAGTCGCCGCCAGCTTACCGGCGTCGGTCAGCACGGTGGCGCACTTCTCGCCCTCGACCAGCCACACCTCGTCGTCCTGGTGCGCGGCCAGCAGCGGCAGGTTCAGCAGTGGCTTCTTGCCCTCGAAGGTCGGCTCGCCTTGCTTCCAGCGGTCGCCGGCCAGATGGAACGGGCGGATGGTCTTGTCGGTCGCGGTGTCGATCCTGACGCGGGCGAACAGCAGGTCGCCGGCTGCGTCGAAGTAAGGCGACACCTGCCACTTGTTGTCAGGGTTGCGGGCACGCTTTACGGCAGCCAGCAGCGCCTGCTTGTGCTCGACGGGAAATCGCATGGTCAGCGAGGTCATCGGCCAGCCCTCCACGCACCAAGCGCCTGTGCAGCGGTCTTGAAGTCCTGTCCGGTCAAGCGCTGATGAAAGTCGAGCACGTCGCGGCAATGAACCCCACACCCGAAGCAATGGAACCCACCGTCCGCACGGTAGGCAATGGCGCTCGGCGTAGCGTCATCGTGGAACGGGCAGCGCACCAGCCAACCCTTGCTCGTAACCCTCATACCGTCGCCAAAGTGCTGACGATAAAAGTCGCCAGCCTCGGGCAGCAGATCGCGGCAGAATGCGCCGGTCGCGCTATAATTGGCAGGCATTTCCCTTGTGCGTGCGCCGTTCCGGTCCCTCTCCCCGGCGGCGCTTTTCTTTTTGCCGATCCCAAGCGCGACTCGGTATTTCAGAGTCGCCCTTACGGCGTCGAAAAAGTCGGTCAAATCCATCCCCTCCAAATGATCAGCACGGCCAGCACAAGGCCGGCGCCCAGGTGGCTGGCAACGACAGCGCCAGCCAGCAGATCCAGCACAGCGCGCAGACACGCCAACCCCTGCGAAGCGAATCGCATACACATGGCTGGTGTCCTCAAGCTGCGGCGAATTGCGGGCGGGATTGCTCCCAGGCTTCAAGGTCGTCGATGCTGAACAGCGTCGCGGAGCCAAACTTGCGCGGCTTCGGGAACTCGGGATCAGTGGCAAGCCACCGGTAAACGGTCGTGCGCGTCACGCTGTAGCGTGCGGCGACTTGGGCGGGGCGGATGAATTTCTGGTCTGTAGAGATCATAAAGCGCCTTATCTTGGTGCCAAGGCGGCAGCAAACGGCGACAGACGGCGCGAAACGGGGCTATGCAACTGCACATAACTAGTTGTAACATCCCGTAACTCGACGCTAGTCGGGTATTCCCTTCCAAGGAATGTGTGCTGGCCTTTGGCTGGTTACTGCGCCGTCCTCTGCGTCAACAGAGTCCTGCGCCAGAAATGGCTGCCCAACTGGGCGGCCTTTTTTTGTGCCTGTATGTATCACCGGCAAACGAGATTGTACGGACTGTGCCCCACGCACGCCATCATTGACACGCACGCCTTTCCCCGCCCGACGGCCTGTGACCAAACTGTGCCCACCCATGAACAGGCGAAGGGCTTTTGTTGGAAAACAAATGGCGCGGAATGGCGCATGCAATTTGTTTTGTTGGTGTGCGCTTTTTTTCGTGCGCCCCTCCCATTCGGTGAAAAAAACCGGTCGGGGTGCCGCCTAAAGTGTTGTGTTTTAAATACAAGCCTAAAAAATCATCCCGTCTTGCGTGCAAAGCCGATGACGTTGGTCGAGTCGGCGCTCGGTTGCTCGCCTCGCTGGCACGCCTCAAGCGCACGCCCTAGCTCGTCCAGCGCCTTGCAACGATCATCCCAAGCTGAAAAACGGACATAGCGCCCCGTCACGCCATGCGGGTCAGCGTGGGCAAGGATGCGCTGAACAACGTCCCAATCGGCAGCCACCAGCCCCATCAGTAGCGTTGCCGCCGTGCGTCGCAGGTCATACAACGTCCACTTGCCGAACGGCATGTTGTACAGGTCGGTTTCCTTGCGGCAGCGCCGGCTTTCCATGCGCTTGGCAACCCTGGCGGCGAACTCCTCGTCGGTTGCAGATGCATCCTTGTAAAGCTGGCGCTTGGAAATGTCCGTCCCCACGTTGTCACGCCGAACATGCGCGTTCGCTTTGCGCGGCGCCTGGAATACGAACTCGCCGGTCTTGAACTCCAGCATCTGCGCCAGTTGCGCAGCGGCGTAGTCGGACAGGTGAACATGATGCGTCTTGCCGGCCTTCATGGTTCCAGCCGGAAAGATGATGACGCGGCGATCCAGCAGCACCCACTTCCAGCGCAAAGCCACAGCCTGACTGGCACGGATGCCGGTCGCCAGCATCAGACGGATGATCGCCTTGCCGGTCTCGGCCTGACTGCTCGCCGGCAGCTTCTTGTTCAGTAACTCGACCACCTCTTCCAGCTTCAGCGCGCGGCCTGCCTTGTCGTCCTCGGCATCCTCACCGATCACGCCATCACCATGCTTTGCCAGGTACTTGGCGGCGTCGAATGAATCAGGGGACTGGCGCTTGCCGGCAATCCGGTTGGCGCGCGGCACTCGCAAGTGCAGCAGCGGGTGCGACTCGTCCACCAGCGCACGGTCGGCGCCCCAGGCGACCACCTGTTTGACCAGCGCAAGCGCGACCTTGGCAGTTGCGTCCTTGCCGGCCTTCTTCAGCCGGTCATAGTGCTTGATAAGCGGCGCGCGGTCGGCTTGACTCACCTTCAGTCGGCCAACCAGCGGCGACACATGGCAGCGCCAGTGCGACTGCCTCACGGCTCGCCAGTGCGGCGCCAGCATCACACCATGCGATGCGTCCCACTGCGCGAACAGCTCGTCCATCGTCAGTTCGGCAGCAGCGCGTTCTTCTGCCTCGCGCTCGGCCTTGGCTCTGGTCTCTTCAGCTTCGATGCGCGCCCTCTCCGCTTCCTCTTCGCGTTGGCGCTCGACAGCAGCAGCGGCCAGCACTTCGCGCGGGTCTCTTGGTTCGGTTCCGCTCCCGTCTTTGGGCGGGCGCAACCAAGCGCGGTACTGGTCGGCGGCGGCTCTGGCGATTTTGGTCGATTGCGCGCGCTCGGCTTTGGTCTCGCCAAACGGGCAGATGATGATCGCCGCACGCCCACCATTCCAGGAATACCGGAACCTCCACTGCTTGTTCCGTGGCCTTAGGCGAAGCTCAAGACCATCCCCATCGCGCAGCACTAGCTCTGCTTCACCGGCTGGCAGCTTTGCGTTCTCGATTTCCTTCGCGGTCAAAAGACGTGTAGCGGGCATGGCAGTCCTCGAACTAAAAAACTGGGGGCAAACTGGGGTACAGTTGGCGCGCGCTACCATGATACACGCTGATAGATGATGCGACACACGCTTGGAATGAAGCCTTGTAAAATAAGGCTTTGCGCGGATTTGGGTTACGCGGACTTTCAACAGATGACATAAAACAGCCTGTTTCCGAAGCTGAAGGTCACAGGTTCGATCCCTGTCGGGTGCGCCAGATAAATCAAGGGCTTGCGTTTATACGACGCGAGCCCTTGTCCGTTTCTGCTCCCTGCCGTCATGCCGGCGCCACGCCGGTGCACCCCCGCGCCAAAACGCCGATCCTGCCCGTCCTGATACTTCCTTATCCGTTTTTCCTGTCCTAGGCTAGTAAACGTGCGAAAAGCATGCCTGACGCTTTCTCTTCGCAGCCCCCGCCACGATCAGGTGGCCTGCCCGCAAAGGACGCCAAATGCCCCGGAACATATGGATGCTGCTGCTTGCGGCGTGGGTGTCGCTGCTCTCCGGCTGCGGCTACAACACCCTGCAGTCCACCGACGAGCAGATCAATTCCAGCTGGTCCGAGGTGCTGAACCAGTATCAGCGCCGCGCCGACCTGGTCCCCAACCTGGTGCGGACCGTCCAGGGCTACGCCAAGCACGAGCAGGCGGTATTGCTTCAGGTGACCGAGGCGCGCGCCCGGGTGGGTAGCCTGCAGATCACGCCGGAACTTGCCAACGACCCGGAAGCGCTGGCGCGCTTCCAGGCGGAGCAGGCCAAACTGGGCGGCGCGCTGTCCCGCCTGCTGGCGGTCAGCGAGAACTACCCCCAACTCAAGGCCGACGCGGGCTTCCGCGACCTGCAGGCCCAGCTTGAAGGCACGGAAAACCGCATCGCGGTCGCCCGCAACCGCTACATCAAGGCGGTGCAGGACTACAACCTGACCGTGCGCAGCTTCCCGTCCAACCTGACCGCGATGGTGCTGGGCTACAAGGTCAAACCCAACTTCACCGTCGAGAACGAGAAGGCCATCAGCACGGCACCGCAGGTCGACTTCGGCGCGCCGCCCCCCGCCCCAGCAGCCGGAAACTGACATGTCCGCCCTGCTGCCCCGCACCCTGGTCTGGCTTTGCTGCCTATGGCTCTCTTGCGCGGGCGCCGCCTTGGCCGAAGTGGCGGTCCCGCCGCTCAAGGCGCGGGTCACCGACCTGACCGGCACGCTCAGCGCCGAACAGCAGGCCGCGCTGGAAGCCAAACTGGCCGCCTTCGAAGCCGAAAAGGGCAGCCAGATCGCGCTCTTGATGGTGCCCGGCACGGAAGGCGAGCCGATCGAACAGTACGCGCTCAGGGTCGCCGAGCAATGGAAGCTGGGGCGCAAGGGGGTGGACGACGGCGCCTTGCTGGTGGTGGCCAAGGACGACCGCGCCTTGCGCATCGAAGTGGGCTACGGGCTGGAAGGCGCGCTGAACGACGCGACCAGCAAGCGCATCATCAGCGAGGTGATCGTCCCCCGCTTCCGCCAGGGCGACTTTGCCGGCGGCGTTAACGCCGGCGTGGACAGCATGCTGCGGGTGGCCGGCGGCGAGCCGCTGCCGCCGCCTGCCAAGGCCGAGCCTTCCGCGCAGTCGCAACTGATGGAGCTGGCACCGCTGATCCTGCTGGTGGTGGTGTCGCTGGGCAGCCTCTTGCGCCTCGCCGTGGGCCGGCTACCGGCGGCCCTGCTGACCGGCGGCGGGGTATCGGTGGCGGTCTGGCTGCTGCTCGGCGCGGGCGGTGTGGCGCTGCTGTGCGGCGCGCTGGCCTTCCTGTTCACCCTGTTCGGCAGGCTGGGCGGACATGGCGGCTGGCGCAGCGGCGGCAGGGGCCGCGGCGGTGGTTTTGGTGGCGGTTTCGGTGGCGGTTTCGGGGGCGGCGGCTTTGGCGGAGGGGGCGGCGGCTTCGGGGGCGGCGGCGCCTCGGGGAGATGGTGATGAACAGCCTGCCACGCATTCTCCGCCACCTGGGCATGAGCGGCCGCCAGCTTGGGCGGCGCTTTCCGCCGACCACGCTCGCCGCCATCGAACAGGCGATCCGCGACAGCGAACGGCTGCACGGCGGGCAGATCTGCTTCGCGCTGGAGGGCGCCCTGTCCGCCAGCGCGCTGTTTGCCGGCGAGCCTGCGCGCGAGCGCGCGCTCGAGGTGTTTTCTCTGCTGCGCGTGTGGGACACCGAACACAACAACGGCGTGCTGATCTACCTGCTGCTGGCCGACCGCGACGTCGAGATCGTCGCCGACCGCGGCATCCATGCGCGGGTCGACCCGCAGGAATGGGAAGCGGCCTGCCGCGAGATGGAGGCCGCGTTCCGCGACGGGCGCTTCGAAGCGGGCGCCATCGGCGGCATCCAGGCAGTGGCCCGGCTGCTGGCCAGGCACTTCCCCGCCCCGGCTGCGCCTTCCCGCAACGAGTTGCCCGACCGGCCGGTGGTGCTGTGAGCCCGGCCGGAGTGTCCGTAAAGAGGCGCGTGCTTGTCCTGCAGGAAGAAGGCCCGGTCCGGCCAATCAGGACGTCACCCCGGCAGCGATGCGCGGGCCGCCACACCGCCGCGCACGATGCCCTGCCCGGTCAGGCTCGGGAGGCAACCGTCATCACTTGCCGGTGGTGATGCGGTCGAACACGCCACCATCGTCGAAGTGCTTGGTTTGCAACGCCGTCCAGCCGCCCAACTGGTCGATGCTGACCAGCTTGACCTTGGGGAAGGCTGCGGCCGTTTCGCGCGCTACCGCCGGATTGGTCGGCCGGTAGTAGTGCTTGGCAGCGGCACGTTGTGCGTCCGGGGTGTACAGGTAGTTCAGGTAGGCTTCCGCCTGCTTGCGGGTACCGCGCTTGTCGACGACCTTGTCGACGACGGCCACCGGCGGCTCGGCCTTGATCGACAGGGGCGGCACCACGATGTCGACCTTGTCCGGCCCGAGTTCCTGCTTGGCCAGAAGCGCCTCGTTCTCCCACGCCAGCAACACGTCGCCGATGCCGCGCTGCACGAAGGTCATGGTCGAACCACGCGCGCCGGTGTCCAGCACCGGCACGTTGGCGTACAGCTTTTTCAGGTAATCCTGCGCCGATGCCTCGGTGGCGCCGGGTTGCTTGAGCGCCCACGCGTAGGCGGCGAGGTAGTTCCAGCGTGCACCACCGGAGGTTTTCGGGTTCGGGGTGATCACCTGCACGCCGGGTTTAACCAGGTCGCTCCAGTTCTTGATCTGCTTCGGGTTGTCCTTGCGGACGAGGAACACGATGGTCGAAGTGAACGGTGTACTGTTCTGCGGCAGCCGCTTTTGCCAGTTGGCGGGCAGCAGTTTGGCATGGGTGGCGATGGCGTCGATGTCGGAAGCCAGGGCCAACGTCACCACGTCGGCTTCCAGGCCGTCGATCACCGAACGCGACTGTTTGCCCGAACCGCCGTGCGACTGCTTGATGGTCAGCGCCTCGCCGGTCTTCTTCTGCCACTGTGCGGCAAAGCCCTGGTTGATGTCCTTGTACAACTCGCGGGTCGGGTCGTACGACACGTTGAGCAAGGTTGCCTCGGCGGCAGCAGTGCCCACCAGCGACAGCGCCAGCAAGGACGCGAGCAGTTTTTGCGTGAACGGCTTCATGGATCACTCCCTGTATATGTCTTTTGGAAGCTCCATTCTGAACGAACCGTATATATTGAAAAATAATATAAAATGATTTTGTAATTCCAGATGGGAATTTAAACGTTCTGCCACGCCGCCCTGCCTGCAAGCGGGTACGGCCAACCGGCCCCGCCGCCGTCGCCCGCCAGACGCCCCCGCTCACGCCGGCGCGCCGCGCCCGGCAAACCAGCGCCGGCCCATCCACAGGGCCGCATTCACCAACAGGATCAGCACCGGCACCTCGACCAGCGGGCCGATCACCGCGGCAAACGCAACCGGGCTGGCCAGCCCGAAGGCGGCGATCGCCACCGCGATGGCCAGTTCGAAGTTGTTGCTGGCGGCGGTGAAGCTCATCGCCGTGGTCTTGGCGTAGTCCTCGCCGGCCAGGCGCCCCATCAGGAAGCTGACGAAGAACATCACCACAAAATAAATCGTCAGCGGCAAGGCGATGCGCAGCGCGTCGAGCGGCAGGCGCACCACGTCGGCGCCCTTCAGGCTGAACATGGCGACGATGGTCATGAGCAGTGCGACCAGCGTCAGCGGGCCGATCTTCGGCAGGAAGCGCGTCTCGTACCAGGTGCTGCCGCGGCGCGCGACCAGCCACTTGCGGGTCAGGAAACCGGCGGCGAACGGGATGCCCAGATACACCAGCACCGCCTCGGCAATGGTGGTGAAGCCGACGTCGATCACCTGTCCCTGCAGGCCGAACAGCGGCGGCAGCACCGAGAGATAAACCCAGGCGAACACGCTGAAGAACAGGATCTGGAAGATCGAGTTGAACGCGATGAGGCCTGCGACGTACTGGTTGTCGCCGCGCGCAAGCTGGTTCCACACGATCACCATCGCGATGCAGCGCGCAAGCCCGATCAGGATCACCCCGGTCATGTACTCGGGCGAGTCCCCCAGAAAAATCACCGCCAGCGCGAACATCAGCGCCGGGCCAACCACCCAGTTTTGCAGCAGGGACAGCGCCAGCATGCGCTTGTCGGCGAATACGCGCGGCAGGTCCTCGTAATGCACGCGGGCGAGCGGCGGATACATCATCACGATCAGGCCGATGGCGATCGGCAGGTTGGTCGAACCGACCGACAGGCTGTTCAACCACCCGGGAAAGCCGGGGATGACAGTGCCCAGCACGATCCCCAGCGCCATCGCGCCGAAGATCCAAAGGGTCAGGTAACGGTCGAGGAAGGACAGGCGTCCGGCTTGCATGCAAGGCTCCTTCAAGATTGGGGCTCAGCCTACTTCGCGGCCGATGCGGTCGAGCTCGGCCTTGAGCGCGGCTTTATCCAGCGTTTCGAGCGGCAGCGCGAGCATTGCCTCGATGCGCGCGCGCAAGGTGCGGTACGCCGCCATGAAGGCCGCGTTGATTTGTTCGTCGGTGCCGGTCGCGTGCGCCGGGTCGTCCACGCCCCAGTGCGTGCGCAGCACCGGCCCCAAGTAAGCCGGGCAGGTCTCGCCGGCGGCGGACGCGCACACGGTGATCACGATGTCCGGCACCGCCGGCAGCGCGTCCCAGCTTTTGCTGGAAACACCGTCCGTCTGCATTCCTTCACGCGCCAGCAGGACGAGCGAGCGCGGGTGGACGTAACCGGCAGGCTGGCTGCCGGCACTCATCGCCCGCCAGCCTTCAGGCGCCAGATGGTTGAAGGTGACTTCGCCGAGAATGGAGCGGCACGAGTTGCCGGTGCACAGAAACAGCACGTTCATGGTTTGAGTTCCGTCGGAGGTGAAACAGGGGGCTGCAGCACGGCCGGACACGCTGGCGCCGCGCACGCGTCCAGACATTGCCCGGGCTCGCCGCTGCAGCACTCGGCGGTCAGGTAGGCAACCAGGTCCAGCATCAACGCGAGGTTGGCGCGGTAGCGCTGGAAGCGCCCCTCCTGCGTCACTGACACCAGGCCCGCGTGGGTCAGCGCCTTCAGGTGGAAGGACAGCTTGTTTGGCGCGATAGCAAGCGCGCTGGCGATCTCGCCGGCGACAAGGCCCGCGTGGCCGTGTTTGACCAAGAGGCGGAAGGCGTCGAGCCGGATGCCGGAGGCGAGCGACTCGAACAGTTGGGCGGCGGTCTGGTTTTCCATGCTTCAATATTACGACGATTATTGAAGTGTCTACCAGCCAGATTTGGCAATCTTAAATATTTAAAAAAACACATTGGCGTATTTGCTAAAAATAAGACGTGACCGGACAGGAGTCTCCCCCCGATGAGCCCCCTCATTCCCGCGCTACAACGCACCGACGCCCGTCTGCGCAAGGCAGCCTTCCTGCTTTCGTCCCGCTGGGAGGTACGCCGACGCGGCACGCCGGACGCGTGGCGCATCCTGTTCTCGCCCAAGCCGGGTTGGAAGGATGCGCTCAGGAAGGGTTTTGCCGGCAGTCCGCACACGCTCAGCTTCGCGCCGCTGGAGGGTCAGGCGCTCGCGGACGCGGACCTGGTCGTCCCGCTGGACATCGAACCGCTGCTCGGGCTCAGGCGGCAGTCGCAAGCGCTATGGGCAGACAACCCGCTGCCGCTGCCCAGCGCCGAAAGCGTCTTGCTGTGCGACGACAAGCAGCACTTCTACCGCCACCTGGAGCAGGCGGGGTTTACCCACGCAATGCCGCGCATCGCCGAGGCAGGCGTGCTTGCGCTGCCCTTCATCGTCAAGCGGCGGCACGACGTGATGGGCCAGCACTGCCACGTGGTGCGCGATGAAGCGGACTTGCGCCGCTACGCCCCGCTCTTCGCCGACCCGGATTACTTCTGCCAGGCGCTGGTGCGCGGGGAAGAGGAGTTCGCGACCCACCTGCTGTTTCGCGGCGGCCGCGTCGAGCACGCGCTGAACATCCGCTATCGCTTCGCCGACGACACCCCGGTCAAGGGCAAGACGCCCGCCAGTTGGGCGCCGGTCGCCGCGCGCCACCTCGCGCTGTTCGGCGACATGCTCTCCGCGCTCGGCTTCGAGGGCCTGTGCTGCGTGAATTACAAGGAAGAAGGCGGCGCGCCCAAAGTGTTCGAGATCAATCCGCACTTTGGCGGCAGCCTCTGTCCCTACTTCTTCACCTTTGTCCGCCACCTGCAAGGCTGAGCAAGCACAAAGAAAACAGGGCAGGCCAACGGCCTGCCCTGTGTGCGGCTGAACCGGGGCTTACAGCTCGAAACGGCTGACCGACGAGCGCAAGGACTGGGTGAGCCGGTTGAGCGCCTCGGTCGCTTCGGCCGTCTGATGAGCTTCGACAGCGCTGGCGCCCGCTCCCTGCGAAATCTGCTCGACATGGCGGGCGATCTCCTTGCTTGCCTCACTCTGCTCGCCCAGCGCGTGCGAGATATCCCCGATCACACCGACCACCCCCGCCGTGCTCTGGCGGATGCGCTCGACCGCCTCACCCCCCTCGGCGGCCAGCGTGACGCCGTTACCGGCGCGGGAGACCGCCTGCTCGATGGTCGAGCGCGACGCGTCTGAAGCCACATGGATCGCACCCAGCATCGAGGCGATCTGCTGGGTCGACGCGGTGGTGCGCTCGGCAAGTTTCCGCACTTCGTCGGCGACCACCGCGAAGCCGCGGCCCTGCTCGCCGGCGCGCGCCGCCTCGATCGCCGCGTTGAGCGCCAGCAGGTTGGTCTGGTCGGCGACGTCGCGGATCACCTCCATGATCGAGCGGATCGACTCGGTCTTGTCGACCAGCTCGCCGATGGTCGTACTCGCCGCCGACACCTCCTGGCTGATCATTTCCATTTCGCCGACCGCACGGTTGATCACCTCGCCGCTCTGGCGCGATTCGTCGCCGGCCTGCTGCGAGCGTTCGCGTGCCTGCTGCGCGCTGTCGGCGATATGGTGGATGCTGGTGGTCAGCTGTTCGATCGCCGCCGCCATTGCCGAAGCGGCCTGGCTTTGCTGTTCGGACTGCTGTGCATTGTGCTCGGCGGAGGATTCGATAGAAACGGACATCGCCGAGAGCCTGTCGGCACTCGTCGTGATCTCTCCGATCAGCTCGCGCAGCGCGCCCTGCATCTGCGCGATCGACGCGAGCAGGCTGTCCTTGTCGCCTGCGGCCAGCTGGACCGGCTCGTTCAGGCGGCCGGCGGCGATCTTGCGCACCACCTCGATCGCGTACGCGGGCTCGCCGCCCAGGCCGCGGATCAGGTTGCGCACGATCAGCGTGCTGACCACCAGCAACAGCACCGAGAGCACGCCGACCACGCCCAGCAGCAGCGCGGACTGCCGCCAGAACGCCGCGTCGATATCGTCCACATAAATGCCGGTGCCGACATGCCAACCCCACTGGCTAGAGGCCCCACCCAGCCAGACCACCTTGCCGACAGGATCCTCCTGATCCGGCTTGTTCCACCGGTACTCGGCGAGCCCGCCACCCTGGGTCGCCGCGGTCCTGAACAACTGGCCAAGATTCTGACCATCCACGTCCTTGATGCCGTCCATCGACTTGCCGAGCAGCCTGGGGTTGACCCCGTGCGCGACGGTCACCATGTTCCCGTCAAGGATGAAGAAATATTCGTCTTGGTCGAAACGCTGCGCAGTAATCGCCGCCAGCGCAAGACGCTGCGCGTCAGGCTGCGCCAACTTGCCCTCACGCGCCTGCGCCTCGTAATACCCGATCATGGACGCACTGGATTCGACCAGCGCGCGGACTTTGTCGATCCGGTCTTCGAGCATCACCTTACGCTGCCCGACCAAGGCAAGCGCACTTAACACAAGCAGGCCGGCGACCGCCAGCGCGATCAGGGCGTACAGCTTGCCGCGCATCGACAGCGCAGCCCGGTGATTTTCTTTTGCCATAGCAATCCCCACTAGCTATTCAAACAACTCAGAACTCTTAAAGATATTCGCACGCCATTAATGCCAAACAACTATACTACACAAAAACACTATGAATAATATGGGTATGCCCAGAGTGGGCGACCAAGCATCACGGCTGATCGAATAAGAGCACAATGTTTTCGCCAAACTCAGCAAAAGCCACATGCAGTGGCTGCCACATCACGCAGCAGACACTGCCGACGCTGCGCGAGCTCTACCAAGCCTCCGACGGGGACCTGACGATGATGCTGGTGCTGCTCGAAGTCTGGTCACACACACATTGCCACTGCAAGCAGGGCGACATGCCCCGAGCGACCAACGGCCATTCGATCGCGCTGGTCACCGGCATCCCGCGCGAGACCGTGCGCCGCAAGCTCGTCAAACTCACCGCGCTAGGCTGGCTCACCGAAAACGCGCACGGCCAGCTGCTGCCGGCACCGCATCTGGGCGAACAATTGCACCCCTTGCGCTCGCATTGCCTCGCGCTGTTGGCTCGCGATAAAAAAGCCCTGCACGCTGAAGCGGCAGGGCTGTCGATGGCGCCTTGAGCGTCAGCCGCGCGCGGCCAGCTCGACGATGCGTTTCGTCAGCGCGTACGATTTTTCCAGCGCCCCCAGCGGCAGGAACTCGTAGATCGAGTGAAAGTTGTGCGCGCCGGTGAAGTAGTTCGGCGTGCACACCCCGCGCGGCGACAAGGCCGAGCCGTCGGTGCCGCCGCGCATCGGGATCACCTTGGGCGCGATGCCCAGTTCTGCCATCCCCTCGAAGATCAGGTCGATCGCGCGGCGGTCTTCACCCAGCGACTGCGCGATGTTCGCGTACACATCCTCCACCCGGAACTCGACCCTCGCCTTCGGGTGGCGCGCCGCCACCAGCGCGACCGCGTCGCCGATGAAGCGCTTGCGCGCCTCGAACGAGGTAAGGTCGAAGTCGCGGATCGCCATCTTCAGCGTCGCCTGGTTCGGGTTCGCCTGCAGGTCGGTGAACCAGAAGTAGCCGTCGCGACCGGCGGTGTGCTCGGGAGTGTCGGTGCGGTCGAAGTGCGCCATCAGGTCGGTCAGCACGCGGATCGGGTTGACCAGCACGCCCTTGGCCGACATCGGGTGCGCAGTCACGCCGGTCACCTTCACCTCGACGGACGCCGCGTTGAAGGTCTCGTACACCACCTCGCCCGTCTCGCAGCAGTCGATGGTGTACGCGAAGTCGACGTCGAAGCGCGTGAGGTCCAGCAGCTTGGAGCCCTTGAGGCCGATCTCCTCGTCCGGCACGAAGGCGACCACGAGGTCGCCGTGCGCGGCGGGCAGGTCGGACAGCAGCGTCATCACCACGGCGATCGCCGCCTTGTTGTCGGCGCCCAGCACGCTGGTGCCGTCGGTCACCACGATCTCCTCGCCGCGGTAAGGCAGGATCTCCGGGTGCTCGGCGACGCGCAGCCAGATGTCCTGGCGCGGGTTCAGGCAGATGTCCGTGCCGTCGAACGCCACCACCTGCGGCAAGATTTCGGGCGAGATGCCGACGTCGACGGTATCGAGGTGCGCGACAAAGCCGATGCGCGGCGCGCCGGGCAGGTTGCCGGTTTTTTTGGCGGTGAGGATGCCGTGCCCGTCGACATGCACGTCCGAGAGGCCCAGCGCTTCGAGCTCGGCCGCGAGCACGCGCGCGAGTTCAAGCTGGCCGGGGGTGGACGGGACCGAAGCGGCGGACGCGTCGCTCTGGCTGGGGATGGCGACGTAGCGCAGGAAGCGCTCGAGCAGTTGTTGTTTCATCGGGAATCCTTGCAAGGCAAGACTTGCGATGGGTCAGGCCCACGGCCGTCACCCATCACATACAGTCAGGGGGTGACTTAGCGCACCGGCGGGTAGACGTAGCCGCTGTCAAAGCCCAGCGGAATGCCCAGCCCCCAGAACAGGTAGAGCGTCGCGGTCAGCACCACCAGCAGGCCGACGGTGTACGGCAGCATCATCGAGCACAGCGTGCCGACGCCCGAATCTTTGCAGTACTGGCGGCAGTACATCAGGATCAGCGGGTAGAACGCGAACATCGGCGTCGAAACGTTGACCGCCGAATCCGAGATGCGGAACGCCGCCTGGGTGAGCTCCGGCGAGATGCCCACCGCCATCAGCATCGGCACGAATACCGGCGCCAGGATCGCCCACTTGGACGACGCCGAGGTGATGATCAGGTTCAGGCAGGCGGTCAGCATGATGATGCCGAACACGGTGAAGCCCGCCGGCATCGCCAGCTCCTTCAGGAAGTCGGCGCCGGAGATCGCGATCAGCGTGCCGATGTTCGAGCGGCCGAACGAGTACAGGAACTGGGCGCAGAAGAAGCCGAACACCATGAACGAGATCAGCGAGCGGGTGATGTTCTCCATCGACGCGGTCACGTCCTTCGAGCTCTTGAACTTCTTCACCGCGAAGCCGTACACCAGGCCGGGGATCGCGAAGAACAGGAACAGCAGCGGCACGATCGCCTGCATCACCGGCGCCTTCGGGCTGGTCAGGCTGCCGTCCGGCGCACGCCACAGCGAACCCTCCGGCGCAAGCAAGAGCGCGAGGCCCGCGATCAGCGCGAGCATGGTCAGGCCGGCGTAGCGGAACGCGCGGTTCTCTTCCGGCGTGATGTGGCGCAGGTCCTCGTCCTTGCCGGTATCGAGCTCCTTGTTCAGCGGCATCGACGCCTTGAGCCGGGGCTCGACGATGCGGTCGGTGATGAACCAGCACACCGCGATCACGCCGAAGGTACCGCCCAGGCTGACGAAATAGTTGCACAGCACGTTGACGTCGTAGGCCGGGTCGATGATGCGCGCCGCGCCCTGCGTGAAGCCCTGCATGATCGGGTCGATCGTCGAGGGGGTGTAGCTCGCGGTGAAGCCACCGGCGAGACCGGCGAACGACGCGGCGATGCCGGCCAAGGGGTGGCGGCCGCAGGCGTAGAACATCATCGCGGAAACCGGCATCAGCACCACGTACGCCGAGTCGGACGCCATGTGGCTGACCACGCCGACGAACACCACGGCCGGGGTCAGGATCTTCTGCGGGGTGATGTTGAGCAGCTTTTTGAGCAGCACCTGGATGAAGCCGCTGCCCTCGGCGATGCCGATGCCCAGCGTGGCGACGATGGTGATGCCCAAAGGCGGGAAGCTGATGAAGTTCTTCACCATCAGCGTGACGAAGGTGGTCAGCTCGTCGGGCGAGAGCATGTTGACGACCTGGATCACGTCGCCGGTCAGCGGGTGGCGGTAGTCGAAGCTGACGAAAGACAGCGCCCACGACAGGCCCCAGCACACGAACAGCGCGTACAGGAACAGCATCGTGATGTCGGGCAGCTTGTTGCCGACCCGTTCGATCGCATTGAGAAAGCCGCCCGCACGGGACGGCGGCGGCAGGGAGTCGCCGATGGCAGCCATTGTTGTTCTCCTCGGATTCTGGCTGTCCGGGTCGGCCTGCGGTGGTCCGCCCAGACATGAACGGATCACTATATAAGAACTAACTACTTGCTATTTTTGATACAGGTCAAGCCAAGGCAGATCCTGCTGCCACGCGCGCGCCTATACGCCTAGCGCGTCGGCCGGCTCGACCCGCCCCGCCACCGCCTCGCGCAGTTCGGCGAAGACGCGGACAAACGGCGCGGCCTGCCCCGCCCAGTGGCCGTGCCTGAGCAGGCAGTCGATCGCGACCAGTGCCGCGTCGATCATGAAACGCCCGTCCAGCAGCAAGGCCTCGACCTCGGCGAACGGCAGCAGCACGTGCTCGGAAAATTCGCCGTCCTGGTTGCAGGGAGTGATGCCCTCGGGCAGCCACAAGTCGTGCACGTACAGCCACTCGCGGTGCAGGCCGCGCGCGACCGGCCGCTCGGCCAATAACCGGCACACCGGTTCGAGCGCCGACAGCCGGGCGGCGTCGATCCCCGCCTCCTCCCAGCCCTCGCGCAGGCAGGCGTCGCGCAGGGTCTCGCCGGCAGCCACCCCGCCGCCGACCAGGTTGTCCATGCGGTTGGGCTCGTACGACTTCTCCGGGCTTCTCCGGCCGACCCACATGCGGATCTCGCCATCCGCCAGGCGGGTGAGCCCGTTGATGTGGATCGCCCGGCTGGTCAGCCCCAGCGGACGGAACGCCGCGCGCTCGAGCTCGAACAGCAGCTCGCCCTTCTCGCCGTGCGCGGCAAATTGTTCGTTCCGCCAGCCGGTCAGCCAGCCCGCGTCGCGCCAGCCTGCGGCCGCCGCGCCCAGTTGCCGGCTGCGCGCGGCGGCGTCGCCCTCAAGCGCGCACACCAGCTTGTCGCCGTGGCCGGCAAACAGCCCGGACGGGCAGGCGAGCAGGCGTTCGCGCCATTCGCGGTTGACCGAACCCAGCGTCTGCTCACACACGACAAGCGGGGAAAAATCGGACAGGTCGTGGCGCGCGATGCGCTCAAGGTAGGCGGCGGCAGGATGCATGGCGGCGGCTCGGCAGTCAGAAGCGCACAAGTTTATCCATTTTTCATTTTTTAGGCTTGCCATGAATCAATTTTGGCTAACCTGGCGAGCCGTCCGGGCAGGTCAGCCTGTTCGCCCAGCTTCAGCAACAGGGCCAGCACCTCGGCGCTGGCACGCTCCATCTCTGCGAGCGCCGGCGCGACTGCTTCGTCTTCCGCGCCGGCGAACGCGGCAAGCGCCTGGCGGCCCGCCGCGTGTACCCGCTCGTGCGGCGCAGAAACCGCCCGGTACGCGGGCAGCGCGCTGAAGTAGTCGCGCCCGCGACCGCTCTCGTACCAGCGGCCGAGGCGGCAGCCGTGGTGGTCGGGCAGCGCCCCGGGCGACGCTTCGGCCCGCCCCCCGCACAGCAAGGCCTCGTAGATGCGCAGCTTGTAGACGAGGTGGTCGAAGCGGGTGACCTCGAGGAAGGAAACGTTGGCGGTATGGTCGATCGCGTCGCGCATCGCGTGGCACAACGTCAGCAGCGCGTCGAGGCGGGCGGCGCTTCGCGCGCCCTGCGCGCGCTGCGCCTCGGCCTCCCCTGCCGCGAGCGCGGCGCGTTCGCCGGTGTTACGCGAACGCTCGTCGATCGACTCGACGAGAAGGCCGATCTCGCCGGTGGCCTGGCTGGTGCGCTCGGCAAGCTTCCTCACCTCGTCGGCGACCACCGCGAAGCCGCGGCCGGCCTCGCCGGCGCGCGCCGCCTCGATCGCCGCGTTCAGCGCCAGCAGATTGGTCTGGTCGGCGACTTCGCGGATCAGCGCGACGAAGCCGCCGATGCGGCCGGTCAGCTCGTCGAGTTGGCGGATGTCGGCGGCGACCGCCAGTTGGCGCTCGATCATCGCGTCGAAGCTGCCGATCAGGGTGCTCACTTCGGCGACACTGGCCTCGAGCGCCTCCAGGTGACCGCCGTTGCGCGTGCGCTCGGCGTCCAGTTCGTCGGCCAGTGCCGCGAGCGAGCGCTGCACGTCGAGCGCGGAGCCGGTGAACGCGCCGAACGCGTCCGCGTAGCGGCACTGGCCGGCCTGTTCGCGCAGACGCGCCCCGGCCGCTTCCAGCTCGGCAATGCGCGCGCGCGCCGAGGCGAGTTCCGCGTCCTGCGCGTCGCAACGCGCCTGCAGCACGCGCTGGTCTTCTTGCGCCTGGGCAAGCGCCCGCCTGGCCGAATTTCCGAACATATCCGAGCAATCCGCGTAAATTTGATAGCGAATTGTATCGAACATACGCGAAGCAGCTTATGACGACGGTCAAGCCCTGTCCGGACAGCGTGCCGCTACGGCAAAGGCTCAGGCGGTCAGGGACTCCATCTCGGCCTGCGCGCGCTTGTAGCCCTCGGGCTCGGCCTGCTGGCCCAGCCGGTGAAGCAGCTCCAGCACCTCGCGGCTGGCGGCCTCCATCGCCGAGAGCTGGCGTGCCAGTTCGTCAGGCTGGCGTGCCGCGAAGGCCCGCAGCGCCTGACGACCGGCTTCGTGCACGCGCGCATGCGGGCGCTCCAGCTCCCGGAAGGCCGGGAAGCGGGCAAATTCCTCGCGGCCGCGCCCCTGCTCGCACCACTGGCCAAGCCGGCACTGGTGGTGGTCGCTGAGCGCCTCGGGTTTGGCGTCACCCGGCTCGCCGGTCAGCACCGTCCGGTAGACCCCCAGCTTGAATACCACATGATCCAGCCGCGCGACTTCCAGGAAGGAGATGTTCGCGCCTTGCGCGATCGAGTCGCGCATCGCGCGCGACAGCGTCAGCAGCTCCTGCAGGTTGTTGGCGGTACTCTCGCCCTGGTTGCGGTGCTGCTCGGCCTCGCCCGCGGCGGCCTCGACGCGCACGCTGGTCGTGCGCGTGCTCTCCTCGATCGAGCTGACCAGGCTGCCGATCTCGCGGGTCGCCTGACTGGTGCGCTCGGCGAGCTTCCTCACCTCGTCGGCGACCACCGCGAAGCCGCGGCCGGCCTCGCCCGCACGCGCCGCCTCGATCGCCGCGTTCAGCGCCAGCAAATTGGTCTGGTCGGCGACGTCGCGGATCAGCTCGACGAAGCCGCCGATCTTGCCGGTATGCTGGTTGAGGTTACGGATGTCGCCGGCGATGTCGACCTGCTGTTCGACCAGCGCGCGGAAGCTGCCGATCATGTCGAATACCGACGTCAGGCTACCCTCGAGCGCCTGGACCGCGTCACCGGTGCGCACCCGGTCCCCTTCCAGTTCGTTCGCGAGTTCGGCCAGCGACTGCTGCACGCCGGTGACGCTGTGCTGGCACTCGGCAAAAGCTTCGCGGCCCCCCGCGCCCTGTTGCGCCTGCCGGCGCAAGGCCTCGCACTCGTCGTTCAGCGCACGCTGCTCGCGCTCCAGTTGTTCGACGCGTGACTGCAAGGCCTGACGCTGGCGTTGCTCTTCCTGCAAGGCGGCCTTCGCCTCCTCCAGCGCACTTCCTGATCCGAACCCGAACATGGCATCACCGTTAGCTATTGAAATACTAGTTAACTATAAACCATTTTCATTGGTCATATTATTGAGATGAATCAAACCACAACCTATCCCCCAACCCGGACTCGCGCCCGGCCAGTTGGCCGCACGCTGCACGCAGGGTCTCACGCGGCCCCACCAGCCGGCATTGCCTGCGCGCGCGGGTGATCGCGGTGTACAGCAACTGGCGGGAAAAGAGCGGCGTCGGCTGACCTGGCATCACCAGCCACACCGTGTCGAACTCGGAGCCCTGGCTCTTGTGCACGGTCATCGCGAACGCGGTCTCGTGCCCGGGCAGGCGCGCCGGCGAGATGGCCCGAAAGCCGCCGTCCGCATCCGGGAAATACACCCGCAAGGCCCCCTCGTGCGCGAGCGCGATACCGATGTCGCCGTTGAACAGGCGTACGCCGTAGTCGTTTTCGCGCACCATCACCGCCCGCCCGGGGTACCAGTCGGAGGCCGCGTCGCGCAGGCCGCCTGAGGCGAGTTGCGTCTCGACGTCCCGGTTGAGGCGCTCGACCGTGCCGCGGTCCGCGCACAGCAGCATGAAGCGCAGGAACTCGGCAAACACCTCGGCTGGCGGCGCGCCGGATACGACCCGTTCGAAGTAGCTCGCGCGTTCGCGGTAATGCTCGGCGGCGGCGAGCGACACGGCCATGCCGATGTCGGAAAACTGGCTGTCGTCCAGCAAGCGGCAGGCCGCGTCGGCGTCGCCGGCGTTGACCGCGCGGGCGAGCCGGCCGATCCCGCTGTGTTCGCCAAAACGGTGGCTGTGCGTGAGGAAGACCACGCAGTCGGACAGGGGCTGCGCGTCCGACGCCCCCGCGGGCGCCGGCAGGCCGCAGCGCACCAGCCAGTCCAGCGTATCCGCGCGCCAGGCCTCGAGCGCCGCGACGTCGCCCAGCACCGCGCCGGCGTCGACCGACGAGAGCTGGTCTCGGTCGCCCAGCAGGATCAGCCGTGCGTGCGCGGGCAGCGCGGCGACGGTGTCGTGCATCAGCGAGAGGTCGACCATCGACGCCTCGTCGACGATCAGCACGTCCAGCGGCAAGGGGTTGCCCGGGTGGTGGCGCGGCGCGTCACGCCCGGGCAGCACGCCGAGCAGGCGGTGCAGCGTCTGCGCGGATTCGGGCAGGCGCTCGGCCACCGCGGCCGGCAGCTGAAGTGACGCGCGCGACGCACGCATCGACTCGGCCAGCCGCGCCGCCGCCTTGCCGGTCGGCGCCGCCATCGCCATCACCAACGGGCGCGGGCTGAGCAGGCAGAGCAGCGCGAGCAGGCGTACCACGGTGGTGGTCTTGCCGGTGCCGGGGCCGCCCGAGATCACCGTCAGGTGCGTGCGCGCGGCGAGCGCGGCGGCGAGACGCTGGCGGTCGAGCGCCTCCGGTGCCGGCCCGAATAGCGTATCGAGCGCGCCGCGCACCGCGTCCGGGTCCACCTCTTCGCGCGTGCCGGCCAGCGCCGCGAGACGGCGCGCCAATTCCACCTCCTGCCACCACTGGCGCGCGAAGTAGAGCCGGTCCCCGTCGAGGATCAGCGGCGTGTAGTCGCCGGCGCGCCCGGTAAGCGGGCTTTGCGCGAGCGCGCGCAGGCTGGCACCGTCCCGCACCGGCAGGCAGACATGGCCTGCGCGCGTGGCGCCGATCAGCGCGTGCACGGTTGCGGCCGCGCGCGCGTCAAGCTTGGGGTCCAGCCGCGCGAAGAGCGCGCCCAGCACCTCGGGCAGCGCGTCCGGCTGCGCTTCAGTCGCCGACATTCAGCCTCGCCTCCAGCGCGTCGCACACCGCGGTGAGCACCTTCACCCGCGCGTGGTACTTGTTATTCGCCTCGATCAGCGTCCACGGCACCTGCGTGGTGCTGGTGCGGTCTATCATGTCGCACACCGCGAGCTTGTAGTCGTCCCACTTCTGGCGGTTGCGCCAGTCCTCGTCGGTGATCTTGAAGCGCTTGAACCCGGTGTCCTCGCGCGCCTTGAAGCGCGCAAGCTGGGTGTCGGCGTCGATCGCCAGCCAGAACTTGAGCACGATCGCGCCGTCGTCGACCAGCTGGTGCTCGAAGTCGTTGATCTCGTAGTAGGCGCGCGCCCAGTCGGCCGGCTCGCAGAAGCCCTCGACACGCTCGACCAATACTCGGCCGTACCACGAGCGGTCGAAGATGGCCGTCTCGCCCTTGCCCGGCACATGGCGCCAGAAGCGCCACAGCCACGGCTGCGCGCGCTCCTCCTCGGTCGGCGCGGCGACCGGCACCACCCGGTAGCGGCGCGCGTCGAGCGCCTGCGTGATGCGGCGGATGCAGCCGCCCTTGCCGGCCGCGTCGTTGCCCTCGAAGGCGAGCACCAGCGCGTGGCGCGCGAAACGCGGGTGGCGGGTCAGCCGGTTGAGCCTCGCCTGCAGCGTGTCGAGCAGCTCCGCGTAGTCGTCCTTGGCAAGCGGCTGGTCAAGCTCGAGGGTATCGAGCAGCAGCTTGCCGTCGATCGGCAGCGACGGCGGCGGCGCGTCGGCGCGCGCGACATGCGCGTGCGCGCGGTCCAGCCGCTGGCGCAGCGCGGCACGGATCGCCTCGCCGACTGCCAGGCTGCGGTAGCGCGCGTCGGCGCCGTCGACCACGATCCACGGCGCGTACGCGGTATTGGTCAGGCGCAGGATGTGCGCGGCCGCCTTGCGGATGCGCGCGTAGTTGCGGTGGTTCTCCCAGTCGCGCTCGCTGACCCGCCATGCGGTCTTCGGGTCCTTCTCCAGCAGCTTCAGGCGCGCCTTCTGGGAACCCTCCGACAGATGGAACCAGAACTTCAGGACCAGCGCGCCGTCGTTGGCGAGCATGCGCTCGAAGCGCAGGATGTCGCCGATGCGCCGGTCGGTCTTGTCGCGCCCGGCGCGCCCCTCGGCACGGTCGAACAGCGTGTCCGAGTAGTAGGAGCCGAAGAACATGCCGAGCCGCCCCTTGGGCGGCAGCTCGCGCCAGTAGCGCCACATCCAAGGGCGCGCGCGCGCCTCGTCGTTGGCCGCATCGAACGCCACCGCGTCGATCAGGCGCGGGTCCAGCCACTCGTTGATCAGTTTCAGCGTCTCGCCGCGGCCGGCGCCGTCAAAGCCGTGGATCAGGATCAGCACCGGGAAGTCCGGCTTCTCCTTGAGGTCGTACTGCGCGTCGAGCAGCGCCTCGCGCAGCGCGGGCACCCTCGCCTTCCACGTTTCCTTGTCGACGCTGTGGCCGATTTCTGCGGATTCGAACATTGTTGTCTCCCGGGTTGTCAGGCGCCCGCCTTCACTTCGAACAGGGCGTCGAGCGCGTCGAGCAGCGCAATCGACGGCGTATCGCGCCACTGGCCTGCGCCGCTGCCGTCCAGAGCCCGCACGAACAGGTAACGCACCTCGATGCGGGGGGCCTTGATGCCGCGGCTCGCCAGATATCGCCTGAGCGCGCTCGCGTAAAACAGGTACTGCAGGTAGTAGTGCGCGTGCGCGATGGCCGTCTCGAGCTTGCCGGCCGTGTAATCGGCACCCGTGCCGCCCAGGTAGTTGGACTTGTAGTCGACGACGTACCACACCCCGCCCGACTCGAAGGCAAGGTCGATCGAGCCGGTCAGGTAACCCTCGACCGTCCGGAAGTCGAGCGACGCGAGGGCCGCGACAAACGCCGGCGCAAGCCCCAGCGCCGGGTCGGCCAGCAGCCGTTGCAGGCGCGCAGCGGAGAGCCGGCCCAGGGGCCGCGTGAAGTTGAGCTCGGTCAGCCGGCGCCGCGCGGGGATGTCCGCCAGCGTCAGCCCCGGCGCGATCGGTTCGGCGAGCGTGCGCAGCACCAGGTCGCACGCGCCGTCGACGTTGTCGGCGGCAAGGCCGAAACGCGCGAGCACCCCGGCCGCCTCTTCGCGGATCGTGTCCTCGGACGCGGCAGGCGCGATGCGTTCAAACAGCGCATGCAGGGCGATGCCGGCGCGGGTGCCGCGCGCGAACGCGAAGCGCGGCTCGATTAGCAGGCTGTCCGGCGCGTCGGGCGCCGCCGGCGGCAGCGCCTGGTCGTGGTCGGGCGCCTCGGCCTCGGCGCCATGCGCGCGCGCGGTCAGCGCGGTAAAGCTGCTGACCCGCCACGGCGTGTAGAGCGGGCGCGCGAGCGTCGCCAACTGCAAGGGCTCGTCAGGCGGCAGCGCAGGCTCGACATGGACGCGGTCGGCGGACGCCTCGCGCACCCGCATCGCGCGCCCCAGCCGCGCGCCGAGCAGCGCTAGGCCGGCCGCGACTTCGGCGTCGCCCAGCTCCAGCGCCTCCATCGCGGACAGCGAGTCGGCACCCTGCGCGTGGATCAGCCAGCTCAAGGCCGCCGTCTTCATGCCCGACACCGGCCGCCACGCGATCAGCTGGCGGTACTGCGCGCGGGTCAGCGCGACGTACAACAGGCGCAGCTTCTCGGCGAGCATCTCGCGCCGGGCCGCGTCGCGCGCGGCGCCCGTGCCGTCCAGCGCCGGCACCACGCGCGAGTGCGCGCCGTCGTGGTAGCGCCAGAACGCGGTCTCCTTGCGCTCGAGCGCGCCGTCCCACAGGAAGGGGCAGCACACCAGCGGGTACTGCAGGCCCTTGGACGTGTGGATGGTGACGATCTTCACCAGGTCGGCGTCGGTCTCCAGCCTGAGCATCGCCTCCTCGCCGGCGCCCGGGTCGGCCACCTTGGCCTCGAACCACGCCATCAAGGGCGCCAGCGCCGAGCGCTCGTCGCCCTCGGCCTGGATCAGCTCGCAGAGGTGGGCCAGGTTGGTCAGCCGCCGCTCGCCGTCCATGTCGTCGATCAGCCGTGCCGGCAGGCCCGTGCGCACGCTGAACGCGCGCCACGCGGCGGCGAAGCCCTGGTCGCGCCAGCGCGCGTGGTCGGCGAGGTTGGCCGTGAGCGCCGCCTCCCACGCCGTCTCGTCCTCGCCCAGCGCGAAGAGTTCGGCGGCAGACAGCCCGGACAGCGAAGTGGCCAG
Source organism: Crenobacter intestini (assembly GCF_004919095.1). Lineage (GTDB taxonomy): Bacteria > Pseudomonadota > Gammaproteobacteria > Burkholderiales > Chromobacteriaceae > Craterilacuibacter > Craterilacuibacter intestini. The sequence continues at coordinate 51,035 of NZ_STGJ01000017.1, forward strand.
CGCCGCGCGCAGCAAGCGTTCGGACGCGGGCTCGGCCCACGCGCGCATCAGCGCGAGCATCTCGCGCGCGTCCACGCTGGCGAACACGCTCTGTTGCGTCAGCGCGACGCTGGCGACGCCGCGCACCCGCAAGGCCTGGCGCATGGTCTCGCCCTGGCGGTGGGTCGCCACCAGCACGGCGACGTCGCCTCCGGCAAAGGGCCTGGCGCGCTCGCCCGACACGATGCGCGCGCCGCCCGCCGCACCCAACCGGATCAGCCGCGCGATCTCGTCGGCGCAGGCGCTCGCCGCCCACTCGGCCGCCGCGTCCTTGGACACTGGCTTGCCTGCGGCCGGCGCTATCAGCCAGGTCAGCGCCGCGTCTTGGTCGTCGACTTCCAGACGCGCGCGCGGCGCGGGGTCGAAGCCGACCGGGTGGTACTCGATGCCCGGCAGCACGAAGGGCGCGGGCCTGGCGAACAGCGCGTTGACCGCACCGACCAGCTCGCCCGACGAGCGGCGGTTGACGTCCAGCGTGTAGTGGTGGCGCGCGTCGTCGCGGGCCGCCAGGTAGGCGAAGATGTCGGCGCCGCGGAAGCTGTAGATCGCCTGCTTGGGGTCGCCGACCAGGAAGACCGGCGCGCCCGCCTCGACGAAGCAGCGGCGGAACACCTGGTACTGCACCGGGTCGGTGTCCTGGAATTCGTCGATCAGCGCGACGCGGAAGCTGCGCGCCACATGCGCGGCGAGCAAGGGCCCCGCCACCGGGTCGGCCAGGCCCGCGGCAAAGTCGGTCAGCAGGTCGTCGAAGCCGCGGGTGCGCGTCGCCTGGCGGCGGCGCGCGCGCTCGCCGTCTATCCAGCGCACCAGTTCCAGTTTCAGGCGGGCGAGCTCGCCGCCCAAGGCCCCTTGCAGCATGGTCATCGCCAGCAGCCATTCTTCCAGCGCGTCAAACAGCGGGTGTACCGGCGGGGTCTTGCCCTTGTTGACGCCCTTTTCGAGCGCGGCGGGCGTGAACTTGGCGAAGAGGTCCAGCACCTTCCTGTCCGGCTCGGGCGGCGTGCGCGCGTCGGCGCACAGGTGTTCGAGCAGCCGGCACGCGCGCCCGATGATGGCCGGGCTGTACGAGCGGCCATTCAGCCCGTCTGCCGCGCGCAGGCAGGCGGTACCACCTGCGACATCGGCCGCGCACAGCGCCTGCCACGCCGCGTCGCGCGCGGCGAACAGCGCCGTGAAATCAGCCTTGCGCGGCTCTTCCAGCTCGAGGTAAGGCCGCGCGAGAAAAGGCCGCACCTCGGCGAGCCACGCCTCGGGCGTCTGCCCGGTCTCGGCGATCAGGCGCGCGAGCTGCGCGTCGTTCACCACCCGCGCGCGCCAGAAGTCGCCCGCCAACTCGGCGAGCAACAGCGTGTCGTCGGCGATGAGCTCCGCTTCGAAGGTCTGCCCGCTCTCGAACGCCGCCTCGCGCAACACGCGCTGGCAAAAACCGTGGATGGTGTAGATCGCCGCGCCGTCGAAGCCGGCGATGGCGGCGGTGAGCCGCGCGACGGCCTCGCCGCGCGCCTCGCCCGCGAAACGCGCACGCAGCGCATCCACCAGCGGGTCGGCCGCCAGCGACTCGTCCTCCAGGCAGTCGCGCAACTCGACCAGGCGCGCGCGCAGGCGGCCGCGCAGCTCGGCGGTCGCCGCCTTGGTGTAGGTGACCACCAGCACCTGGTCGACGGCGGGCGGCGCATCGCCCTCCAGCAGCAGGCGCACGAACAGCGCGGCGATCGTCCAGGTCTTGCCGGTGCCGGCCGACGCCTCGATCAGGTTGACCCCGGACAGCGGGCAGTTCGCCGCGTCCAGCGGCGTAATTAAGGGCGCGCTCATGCCTCTTCCCCTTTCTCGGCCGCGACCATCGGCCGCAGCAGCACTTCGACCATCTGCATGAAACGCACGTCCGTGAGCGGGTCGGTGTCGCGCCACACCCGCTCGTTGGCGATCTCGTCACGCTGCGGGTACTTGTTCGAACCGGCAGGCGGCGCCCACTCGGCGTACGCGGCCTGCAAGGCGCCCGCGGCGGGGTCGGTCTCCCCCTTCCTGGGTTTTTCCAGCGCCCCGGCCGCCGCCAGGCTGGTGCGCGCGAAAAACGGCAGGGGCTCGCGCACGCCGGTGGCGAACCACGCAAGCCACGGCGCGAGCAGCTCGCACGCCGCCTCGCTCGGCATCGGCCCGAACACGAAGCTGTCCTTTTCCGCCACCAGTTGCGAGCTGGCGAGCACGCCGTCGGGCGCGCACGCGCACAGCACCAGGTGGTTCAGCCACAGCGCGACACGCTCGGCCGCGTTTGCCTTGCGCGGCACCTGCGCGATCAGCCCGGCCGCGCGCAAGCCGGTGAGCTCTCCGAACAACTGCCAGCCCCCGATGGACAGCGACACCGGCAAAGGCGGCAGCACCGGCTCGGCGAGCGCCGCGGGCAGGCGCGCGGCGAAGCGCGCGCTGGCGGACACCTCGTCCTCGAGGCAGGCCTCGCCCAGCGCGGCCGGCGGCAACAGGCCCATGCCGCGCACCCGGTCGCGCGCGGGGCCAAGCGGCGTGCGCGCGAACAGCGCCTCCACCAGCGGCGTGCGCACCGCGACCCGCGTATCGCGCCCGAGCGAGAACGGCTCGGCCACCGGCAGCGCCTCTTCGCCGCCGTACACGCGCACGCCCAGCGCGTGCGCGAGCCACCCCTTGACCGGGTTGCGCCAGAACGCGAGCAAGGCGGAGAGCGGCACCACCTCGGGCGGGGTGATCGGCAGCGCGCCGGCGAACGGCGGCGCCAGCCTGGGCGACACCAGCGCGGCGTAGTACGCCGGCTCGAAGCTCGGCCCGCCCGCGCGGCCCGCGCGGTAGTTCTCGCGCGAGAACGCCTGCAGCGGCGCCTCGACCAGCCGGTGGGCTAGCACGTCGCCCCCGCACATCGCGCCCAGGCAGTCGGCCAGCTCCGACACCAGCGCCGACGGCGGCAGCGGCTCGTCGCTCCGCGCCGAGCGGCCGACCCACGACAGGTACAGCGCCTCGCGCGCGGAGAGGATGGCCTCCAGGAACAGGTAGCGGTCGTCGAAGCGGCGGGAGCGGTCGCCCTTCTTAGGCGAGCGCGCGATCAGGTCGAAGCTGACCGGCCGCTCGTCGCGCGGGTAGGCGCCGTCGTTCATGCCGATCAGGCAGATCAGGCGGAACGGGATCGAGCGCATCGGCACCATCGCGCAGAAGGTCACCCGCCCGGCGAGGAAGCCGGTGCCGCTGCTCTGGGTCAGCGCGCGGCGGACGGTGTCGCGCACCGGCGCGAGCCCCACCTCGCCGCCGAAACGGGCGAGACAAGCGTCTTCTTCCAGCGCGGCGCACGCGTCAAACAGCACCGTGAGCGCCGCCTCGTCGTCGCCCTCGGCGAGCATCAGCGTATCTGCCGCCGCGCGCAGCCGCGCCGCCCACGCCGCGGGCGACGCGGGCTTGGCCCACGCCTCGGCCAGCGCGCACAAGGCGTCGACCAGCCGCGCGAAACGCGCCAGCGTCTCGGCCAGCTGGCCGGACGCGCCCTTCATCGGCAACAGAGCGCCGAAGAGCGGCGAGCGGTGCGTCCCCGCCAGGGCGTCGGGCAGCACCGCGCCCAGCAGCAGGCGGTCCAGCCCCCAGCGCCAGCTGTGCGCGGGTTCGGACGGCAGGCCGAGGTCCGCCTTGTGCGCGGCGTCGCGCCCCCAGCGGATGCCCGACTCGCGCACCCAGTCGTGGATCAGCGGCACGTCGCGCGCGTCGAGGCCGAAGCGCGCGAGCAGCGCGTCGCAGTCGAGCAGCGCGAGCACGCGGTCGGCCTCGAAGCGCGAATCGGCCAGCGCCAGCACCGCCTCGAACGCGGCGAGCACCGGAGAGGTGGTAAGCACGGTGCGGTCGGCGATGGTGTACGGCACGTTGGGCGCGCCGTCGTCGCGCGGCGCGAACACGCTGTCGATAAACGGCGCGTACGCGTTGATGTCGGGGGTGAGCACTACCACGTCGGCCGGCGTCAGCGTCGGATCGGCCGCGAAGCGCGCGAGCAGCCGGTCCTTCAGCATCTCCAGTTCGCGTAGCGGCCCGTGCGCGCTGCCGAACGCGACCGAGTCGTCGCCGTCGGCGAGCGAGTGCGTCTGGTAGCCGGGCGCGCCCGGGTGGTCGAGCGTCAACAGGTCGCGCTGCAGGCGGGCCAGCAGGCGGTCGCTGTCGGGCGCGGTAAACAGCGGGTGCGGGTCGAAATCGGTATCGCCGGCGATGAGGTCGAAGAAGTCTCGCCCCTGGCGGCCGAGCGACGCCAACAAGGGATGCCCCTCGCGCGCAGCGAGCACCGGCGCGGCCTCGGCCACGCCCTGCCGGCGCGCCTGCGCCAAGTCGCCCCAGTACTCGGCGCACGGGTTCAGCGTGAACAGGCACACATCGGTCAGTTCCGACAGCCGCTTGACCATCGCCAGATACATCGGCGCGAGGCTGGCGATGCCGAACAGCGTCACGCGCTCGGGCAGGTGCTCGCGGCGCAGCCCGCCCAGGAAGTCGTCGAGCAGGCGCACCCGGTGGCGGCCCGGGTCGCTTCCCGCCAGTTGCCGCCACAGCGCCGCCTGCCACGCCTCGTCCTCGCCCAGGCCGAAGCCTTGCCCCGCCTCCCAGCCGCGGATCCACTCCGGGCGGAACACCAAGTACTGGTCGAACACGTCGGCCACCTTGCCGGCCAACTCGAACGCCGCCGCCTCGCCGCCGGCAAGATACCGCGTCAGCGCCTCGTAAGGCGCGCCGGAGAGCGTCGGCCACAATTGCATCAGCCGCCAGGCGAGCACCTCGGGCGCGAACGGCGACTTCCTGGGCAGGCCCGGCAGCACCTTCTGCATCAGCTGCCAGGCGAACGCCGCCGGCAGCACGTAGTCGACGTGTGCCGACACGCCGTTCTCGCGGGCGAGCGCGAGGGTCAGCCAGCGGCCCATGCCGCGGCTTTGCACGATCACCGTCTCGGCCTCGAACGGGTCGGCCAGCGGCGCTTCGCGCCCGACGGCCGCGAACAGCGTGCCCAGCGTCTCGAGCCGGTTCGACTGATAAAGATGCAGCATGGCAAAACTCGTGGCGGGGAAGACTGTCAGTGTAACATCGCCAAACAACGCCACCGGCAAGGACAAACGAATGGGCAGCTACCTCATCATCAAACATGCGCATATGGGCTTCGCCTACCTGACCGCGCTTTCGTTCGCGCTGCGCGGAGGGCTGATGCTGTCCGGCTCGCCCCTGCTGCAGCACAAGCTCGTGCGCGTGCTGCCGCATGTAATCGATACCCTGCTGCTCGCCTGTGCGGCGGCGCTGGTGGTGCTCGGCAACTGGCCGCTGTCGAGCCCGTGGATCGTCGCCAAGATCGTCGCGCTGATCGCCTACATCGTGCTGGGCACCGTCGCGCTCAAGCGCGGGCGCACGCTTGCCTCACGCCAACTGGCGCTGATCGGCTCGTTCGCGCTGCTCTTCTACATCTTCGCGGTCGCCAAGACCAAACTGGTGCTGCCCTTCATCCAGTAAGGGCGGAGCGGCGGGCGGCGGTGGCGCCAACTATGCTCAAAGGGTAGGCAATCCACGCGAAAATAAGGCGATGCATACCCGAGGCTTCACCCTGATCGAACTGGCCGTCACCGTCGCCATCGTCGGCATCCTGGCCGCCGTCGCCCTGCCTGCCTACCAGCAATACGTGCAGAAGGCGCGGCGCGCCGACGCGCTGTCCGCCATCACCCGCGTGCAGCAGGCACAGGTGCGCGAGCGCGGCTTCAACCACCATTACGCGGCGAGCCTCGCCGGACTCTCGACGCCCGTTCCCGAGCGCAGCGAAAACGGCGACTACCTGCTGTCGACCGGCGTGCTCGCCGGCCAAAGCGCCGGCAGCGCGTTCTGGGTCGAGGCGCGCGCCGACGTTTCCGGCGCGCAGGCGGCCGACAGCGCCTGCCGGGTGATCCGCCTCGAGCAGGTCGGCACCCGAAGCGTGCGCACCCCCGAGGCGTGCTGGCGATGAAGCGCCGCGCGCCCGGTTTCACCCTGATCGAACTGGTCGTCACCCTCGCCGTGCTCGCCGTCGTGCTCAGCGTCGCCGCGCCGTCGTTCGCGCGCTGGTTCGCGGCGCAGCGGCTCGCCGGCGCGACCGACGCGGTCGCCGACGCCCTGCGCCACGCGCGCAAGCAGGCGGTCACCACGCAGCAAACCGTCTGGCTGGCCGCCACGCCGGGCGAACGCTGGACGCTACGCGCCGACGCCCGCGCCAATGCCGCGTGCGACGCGGCGTGGCTGTGCGTGGACGGCGCCGACTACCGCGGTGTGCTGTTGGGAACGGGCAGCGCCCCGATCCGCTTCTCGCCGCTCAAGGGCCTGCCCTACCAGGCGGGCGGCGCGCCAGGCAGCACAGTGTTCACGCTGTCGCAATCGGGCTGCACGCCCGGCCGCGTCACCCTGCTGGCAACCGGCTTTGTCAGCGCGGAGCACGGAAGATGCGGATGAAACGGCAAGGGGGCCTGAACCTGATCGAGCTGATGGTCGGGCTGGCGATCGGCCTTGTGCTGCTGCTCGCAGCCACCGAGCTGCTGGTCCAGTTGACCGGCCAGCAGGGGCGCGACCGGCGCGCGGCCGCGCTGCGCGCGATGGGCGACGCCGCGATGAGCACCATGGCGATGGACCTGCGCCGTGCGGGCTACGCCGGCAGTGGTGACGCCGCCGACTTCGGGCAGATCCGCATCGGCGACGACGGCCACTGCGTGCTGTTCGCGTACGCTGCGCCGCCGGATGAGGCCGACGACGGCCGCCTGTGGCGCGGCTTCAGGTTGAAAACCGAAAACGGCGTTGGCCGCGTGCAGTCGCTGGCGGTGCCGCGCGAGCGCTGGCGCTGCGACGCGCCCGACGCCGACTGGCAGGACCTGACGCTGCCGAAGGCAGGCTCGGTCGACGCGCTGACCTTCCACCGGGTTGGCCAGGGGGGCGTCGACATCCGCCTCTTGATCCGCGCCGACGGCCTGCCGGCCGCGCTGTTCGAGGCGACGGTCAGCCCGCGCAACCGCCCGGCCATCTCAGAGGAAAGCAAATGAAGAAACAACGGGGCGCGGTCTCCCTGCTCGCCATCGTCACCGTGCTCGCGCTCGCCGCGCTCGTCGTGCTGTACGGTGCACGCCACGTGGTGCTCGAACATTTCAACGCGCAGGCGCAACAGCGCTACCACGTCGCACTGGGCAATGCCGAAGAAGGACTGGCACTCGCGAGCAAGGCGCTGGAGCTGGATGGCAGCCGACCGGATAGCCCGGAACCCACCCGTTACACTCTGCGCTACCAGGAGAACGAAGACCAGTTGCGAGTGATCAGCACCGGGTTTTCCGATAACAGTACAGTCAGCGTCCAGCGCACCTTCGTACGCGATACCGCGACTCCGCCGCCCCCCTCCAGCAGTAACGCAATGCAGATCAACCACGACTTGAACCTGTCTGGCTCGATCAAAATTAAAGGCGGGAAGGATGCCAAGATCAGCGTCGATGGCGATGTGACGCTCAATGGATCCATACAAGGCGTAGATACCCTACTGGCGACAGGTGACATCACCATCGGCGGCAACCAGACCGTCAACGTCTTGGGCGCCAATGGCAATATTTACTTGCGCAATGGTGAGTACCAACGGGTCAGCACCTTGGGCAACCTGACCACCGTGGATAGTGCCCGCATTGGCGTCGCGCTGGCTCGGGGCAACGCGAGTGTCGGAGGCAGGCATATTGATCAACTGCAAGCAATTGGAGAGGTCAATGTCACAGGGGGGGCATCCTCACTAGGCAGCTTGGAGGCGCAAGGCTCGGTCACTAGTAGAACCAGCGGCACAATTAGCACCCTCAAGACCGAGCGGAACCTTACTGTCGAGGGCTGGGGAGGGGTGATGAATGCCGAAGTCGGCGGCAAGGCGAGCTACAACCAGAACAATTCTTCGATCAAGGTGCGTCTGGAGCCCGGCCTCAAGGTACCCATCACACCCCCTACCCCGGTGACCTTGCAAAGGGTCCGGGTGGACGCCAACGATTACGAGCGTCTTGCCCATTATCACTTCAGCCGGGACACCGCCGGAAAGATTCTGGTGCGCGTCCGCTCCGTGCACGGCATTCCCGATGGCGATTACCGCGTAGGGAAGAATGCCAACAATCATGAAAACTATCTATGCAGGACAGTCAGGAGCGACGGGCGTTGCGACTCGCCGACCGTTGGCCGACTGTGCCAGGGCTTCTCGGACTGGAACCGTTGCCTGGAAGTCGACAGCAAAGGCAACTGGGTACTGAACGGAGAGAGCCTCGCCCCCGGCTTGGCCTGGTTCGACGGCAACCTGCAGGCGGGCAACGGCACTTACTACAACAGCTTCTTCGCCAGCGGAGACATCCTGAACAAGGATCGCCACTTGGTTTACGCGTTGAACTACATAGGCTACGCCGGCGTTTGCGCGAATGCGGCCTACCCGGGCCAGTACCCCACCGACTACTGCAACACGCACACCCAGCAGCTTCTGGGTCAGACCAGCGGCAATATCGCCTACTTGGCAGGGCACTACCAAGACAGCCGCTATATCGGCGGCAATATCACGCTTGGCAGCAGCAACACCGTCCACGGCAATGTAATGGCCGGCAATCGGCTCAATAGTGGTGGCAGCACCGTGATTAAGGGATACGTCACCGTTGCAAGCCAAGGAGCTGCCAGCAGCAACAACTGGGGAGGCAGCACGACGATAGACCTGACCAATCTGCCAGACTCGTTCAAGCCTGGTCAGCCCGGCGAGGGTGAGCAACCGGAAGGCGGAGGCAGCAACAGCGCTGCCTACCGTGCGCTGCCCGGCAGCTGGATAGACGGCGGAGGCGAACCATGAGGGGCGCACGCGGTTTCAGCCTGATCGGGGTACTGGTAAGCCTGTTGGTACTGGCTTTCGGCGTGCTCGCGCTGTTGCGCCTGCAAAGCGCGCTGCAGCTCGGCGAACAGGATGCCGGCGACTACGCCTACGCGACCAACCTTGCGCAAAGCGCGCTGGAAGAAGGCAAGGCATGCGTACCCGTGCTGTGCGCGAATGCGGACTTCGCGCCGGCCCACCCGGAAACCAGCGTGCCGGTGGTCGCGTTCAGCTGCCGTACCACGCAGGGCGCCGACACCACCACCGTCGCGGTGCGCTGGCACGACGCCGAAGGCAGCGAGCGCACGCTGGAAGTCGCCTCACCGCGCACCGACTGCACGGCGCCGCCGCCCGAGGCGTCCGAACCCGGCAGTGACGTGCCAGTACCCGACACCTGCCTGACCGTGCTGACCGTCAGCGGCGACAAGCACGCACTCAGCGCGAAGGTGACCGCCGGGCGCTGCAGCAAGGCGGGAGCGGACAACCGCGAGAGCCGCTGGCGCTGCGAAAGTCGCGCGGCCAAGGGCAGCCTGATTGAATGGACGGTGTTCGGCAAGCAAAGCCACAAAGACACGCACGGCAGCGCGACGGCAAATTGCGGCCCGCGCTGACACTGGGCAACTGCGCACCGTCTCCCGCAGAATGTGTTCGCGCCCGCCCGGGCCCGATCCCGTGGCTCATGCTGCCAATCCAACCTCTTGTAAAGGGGAATGCGAACCATCTGAGCACAAGAATAAAAGGATGCGTGCCCGCATCTACCAACAAAGTGTTGCGCCACCCGTTCCAGATGCGCCCTTGCCACCAAGTTGATTCAGAGTCAGCGTACCGCATTGTGCGTCCAGCCCCAGTTGCACGCCTTGTGGCCGGGCAGAAACTGTATACGACCGGGCCGAATCGGAGACGACCTCAAACCGGTAGCGCTCGCCAAGCCCGCTCTCGGTAGCGCAGAAAAGTGTCGGCATCGCGCCCACATAGCTCAGATGCGTGGTGTAATGGCGTTCCATGAACTGGGCGTACTCCGACAGGCAGGCCTTGGCCTTTTCCCTGTAACTACGCGTTACGTATTGCTGATATGAGGGGTAGGCAATTGCAGCAATAATGCCGATTATCGCCACCGTGATCATCAGCTCGATCAAGGTAAAGCCCCTTTCCCTACAGGCACTCGCTAAGCGCATCCTAGTCTCCAACAATTTCTCGCCAGGACATGCGCTTGGCAAGTCCAAAACCACCCGACGTGACAAGCTGAGCAAGGCTGGCATTTTCCAGGCTGGACAACATATTGTTTCCGACAAAGATGGGCGCACTCGGGCTGCTATCGAAACCCACTCCACTCACATAGCTGCCCCCCAGCATGTCGTTCTCATCGACCTTGCCGTCACCGTCCACATCGAAGAAGCCTCGCTCCAAAGCTGTGCCGGTAAATGGGTTGATGGCCATCGAAAATCCTCGTCCGTCCGGCAGGCATGGATCACTGGCATCAGGAATGCGTGAAGTACCGACCAAGCTGGCACCGCGGATCTGGTTGGGGACCACCATCCGTTCGCCTCCGATCTTGACACCAGAACCCTTCAAATCCATAAACCATCCCTTTTTCGACAACAGGTCGCTCGGGTCGGCCTTTGCCAGCACCCTCACCATCCGGCCTGCCAACAGGGCATCCTCCTTGATTTTGCGTTCCGCAAGCAGGCCTCGACCGCCAATCACAGTTCCGTCATCGATCAGGCCGTACCAGGTTTGAACTTGCTTGGATCTCAGGTCTCCTTCCCCAAGAAAGCGTCCCGTGCCGAAAAATACCCAGCGTTTGCGCGACTTGGGGTCGATTGCAGCAATCGGTGCTGCCGTAACCGGCTGCGGATTGCCCAGTCCGTCCTTCGCGGAGAACAACAGGCGCGCCCGAGGCTTATTTTTGTCCAGCGACGTGAATGCCCAGATATTGCCGGCCTGATCGCCCCCGTAAGCTGTATCGTGGTAACCGTCACCATCGGTGTCCCAGACGTCAACGGCCGACAGGCCATTGCCACCACTCGCCGGCGTCGCGACAACGGTTACGTCGCCATCCTCAAGGTCGAGCAGCAGCAGGCTTGCCTCGCCGGTACTCCCGTTCAGGCCATTGCCCACCACCACCTGCCAATGCCCGCGCTCCATGCGCGCAATCAACGGTTTGCCGATGACCTGCCCGAGCGACGGAATATCACCCGAACCCTTCTGCCACAGAAGCTTGACATTGGCAGGATCCGTCACGTCCAGCGCGTAAACCGCACGTCCGCCACGCCCCAGCGTCCCAACCAATACCGTCTTCCATTCATCGTCGAGATAAACGTCGGCCACCGTCAGCTCGCCGTCGACAAAATAACGGTGGCTATAACCCGGCATTGCGTAGTCGGCCAGGGATGGCAACACCGCGTCCGGCACGAAGGCAAAGGTTTCAACCCCGGTGTCCGCATCGAAGCCATGCAGCATCCCGTCGTTACCCCCTACGTACACGACTGGCGTGCGGCTCCGGTTATGGCTGGCAAAGCTTGCATAGCCGGCATCCCGTGGATAGCGCCCTGGAGCGGGGCTACCTACGTAAACCGGCGCCGAGTTGACAAGATCACCCAGCACTCCGCCACGAGTACGGTAAACACCTGCCGGCTGCTCCTGGCTTCGGTCGCCACGCAGGTAATTGACCAGCGACGCATCCAGCGCACCAACGGTTTCAGGCGTGAAAGACGCCAGACTCCCATTCCTGCCGACGAAGATCTTGCGCAAGCCGGGAGCCGGAACCTTGGCTGCCGCCGACCATAAAGGAGCGACATCCGGTCGTTGTGTCGCTGGGTCGATCGCGTAGGCGGTCAGGTCCCCGCTCCAGTTGCTGCTGGAAAAGCTAGTCTGGAACACGGTAACGCCATTGCCCACCTCGCTGCCCGATGCGGTCAGCGCAGAAGCGGAACTGGTACGCTCCGCAGCGATCCGTGCGAAAGCCTTGGTCAAGCTGTCTATCATCCTGCGGGCGTCGCTGGCGACAAAGAAATTGTCCGGCCGCTTGTCTCCACTGGAGAGGACTTCGCCCGAGGTATGCCATAGCGCGTCCGCAATCGATACGGTCGTCCCTGCATAGGGCTGGAATCCTTCCGGGACCCGGAACCCGCCGTATTTGGCCGCCAGCCAGTACTGGTTTTGAGCACGCGGTTTCAGGACACCGTTTTCCCTGACATCGACCCAATAGGTCGACAGCGTCTGCCGCCCGGCGAGATCCGGACGCATATCGACGGTATGCGCATCGTAAGCCAACCCTGCCATATATGCCGAATTATAATTGCCGTTAAATGGCGTCTTGGTCGACACACCTTCAAGCAGTCCAACTTTCACCGTAGAACTGACCACATTAACCGTACCATCACTTCTCACTTCGGCGGGCATGGCCGGCTCACCGTTTGTATCCTTATTTCCTGGCAGGTTCTTGTCCCGGTGACTATTAACATCACCAATACCAAGAATGACATTACTCTGACACCAGTACTGGATCGGGTCATCCCAATTGCTTATAACAGGAAATCCGTCCGCCAACGCGTATTTCTGGGCACCACTTCCGGACAGCGACGAATAATCCGAAACATTTCCCTGATTCTTGAAGTAGCGCAGCGCTACATAGTAAAGTTCGCTAACCGGATCGAACGATTTATGTGCTCCGGACGTCATCTGCCCGAACTTGTTCAGGTAGTTGATAACGCCACTATCTAGGATGCCCGCAGGCGTATTGGCTGCGTCCTGCCAGTCCGGGTTTCTTCGCAGCACACCGCTCTGCGTATCCCATTCAAAAGCCGCATTGTCCTCCCAAAGCTGGGTTTCTGGATTCAGCTTTTTCGGCCCCACAAACTTCTTCCTCGCCCGCATCACACCGCCGTCACGCATGGCATTGCTATCGTTCAGATAACCGAAAATGCTATAACGCAAGGAGTCCGAATATTGCTGAATCAGGCCCTCCGGCTTCCATCCACTCCCATACTGCTTGCAATTGTCTTCCAGCAGGCCGGGGACACAGACCTTCACCCGGACGTAGACTTCGTATACTTTCGAGGGATCCAGCGTTGCGGAATCAGAATATGAAGCATTGCTTGAACCACCTAAAGAACCTGTTCCGGTAAACCGCATCCTGTTGCCGAGATTTGCGATACGGATTGAGATATTCTTCCAGTTATACGGTGTCACACCCGCAGCACTCGCCGTCAGGTCAGGATAAAGGTCGCTTCGATTATGCCACGCCTTTTCCAGCCATGTTTCTCCGGCCACATCCTTTACCCGGTAGCCTCCCGTCAATGCAGAGCGAAACGGATCTATGGTCTGCGTCGCTGCCCAGTTTAGGAAATGCCCGCTCCACTCGCCCTTGCCCTTGCACTGACCTTTATCAAGGAAGGATACCGGGCTGAAATACTCTTCCGCCGGACTACTTCCCTTTACATATTTGTAGCATTTTCCAGAATCAAAGTAGCCTGCATATATTGCACTGAGAGAATAGCCACCCAGATTGGCCCGGCTGATAATGGTCGGATACTCGACCGAAGGCACCAGCGACAGGTTACCCGGAACAAAGCCGCCTACATAAAGTGGAGCAGATGCAATTTCCACCGGCGCTGCGTGAGCCAACCCAAGCAATCCCGCCGACGCGCCCGCAAGCAGCATCCACACCAGCCCGACGCCCTTTCTCCGCAACCCCCTCCCTTGTTGTCTCATCGCTCGATCCTGTAGATGGTTTGCAAGTGGACTTGCGCGCGTCCACTGCCCGTCTCTGGCGCATGACTGCGGGCAGTGATGCGAAACGACAGGGCAACCGGCGTGCCGCCTGCCCCATACTGGCCGGAGAGCGCACTCCCTGACTGTTCCGGCAGACCGAATGGCGCGCCTTCGCTCATCAATTGGATGAAATACTGCGCGTTACCCGGCAACATCTCGCTATTGAGCCGGAAGTCCTCTGGCACGTCCCTCCAGCCGGAGGCATCCTCTGCCGGCACGACATCACACGGAGTGGAACCATCACAACGCTGCGCGAGGGAAGCGGGGTCGGTTGAGGCAACAAGCGCGGCCTCGGCTGCGCGCAAGGCCGCCTCTGTCGACTGGTAAGCCAGCGTCCGGTCGTAACTGTTGGCGCTCATCCGCTCCTGCAACTGGATGTTCCGCATGCTGGACAGGCCCAGCACGGTGGCAAGCAGCAACAGGATCATGGAAACCAAAAGCACCACGCCGCGCTGCCTTGCTGCAGACGGGAAACCGCGGGGGACAGAACGCCTGCTCATAGCGTGCGGTTCCTCAGGGAAACAAACTGGGTGAATTGCCTGAGCAGCCGGCCATCCGGCTGGGTTGAATCGACCGCGGCATTGCGCTCGCCGCTGGCGACGGTCAGCGTCAGCCTCACCGTATCGACCTCGCCCCAATCCGTCACGTCCCTGGCATCCAGCCAGGTGGCGGACTGCGCGGCACGGTAGCGCAACTGAAGATCGGTGACCCCGGCCACCACTTCAACAGGCGGCTCACCACCCTGTGCCGCACGGTACAGGGACCGTCCACCCTCGCCGGCCCGGCCGTTGTTGCCGACATACCAGGACACCGAAGACAGTCTGGCCAGCGTCGAATTCGGTTTGAACTCGTATGCATTACCGACGGCATGGCTACAATCGGCCGGGTAGCCAAGTCCTTTCGAGCAGTTGCCCGGCGTGCCAGAACCACTGTTGTGCACGAGCTTGCCGCTGGAATCATTCACATTGGTGGCCTGAAAGATTGCGGCATGATCCGCGTCGCAGGCCATCAGGATCTCGTCTTTCTTGAGATCGCCAGTGCCCCCTTTCAGCTCGATGGTGGCGGAACTCGGGTTATGGCTTTCGATGGCATAGGTCGACTCGGCCGCAGACTGCACAGTGATTGCATCGGTTCCTGCCACCCGTTGCCTTTCACCGGTTCCGATCACGACACCCGGTAGGGGATGGTCGCCGTCAAATCCCTGCAAGGCCCCGGTTGCCCATGTCCAGCCCGCCTCCTGATCATTCAGCACATTGCTTACACGCTCCCCATTGCCGCAGACGGTCGCACCCGCGCCACGAATCGAGCGCTCCAGCAAGGCCATGGCGGTACGCGTGCTCTCCTGCATCTGCGACAACCCTTCGGCGCTGTGATAACCCTGCTTGTTGGAGACGATGATGCTCGTCACACCGGCCAGGATCAGCGAACCTACAGCAACCGCCACCATCAACTCGACCAAGGTAAACCCGGCATGTTGGCGGCGCACACGCGGCCCGGAAGCGGACATTGGCTTCATAGATAAACCTCGGTGACAACTTGCTGCAGCGAATCCCCTTCGCTCGCGCGGGAGTCATCCCAACGGACCTCGATCCGGCATTTGGCGCCATCGCACCGGACCCCGCCCGAAGCCCCCTCTCCCAGCGTGCTGGCAATCTCGCCCCGCCACTTTCGCAAGGCGTCTGTGACATAGCTGTCGCCGCTGCCCGCCGGCTCGTCGATGGCCAGATTGAAATCACCGCGAATGGCATTCGCACGGTCTGCCCGCAACACGTCCTCGATGGAATGCAACTGGATCACGGCGGCGCTGCGTTCTGCCGCGCTCTGGTTGTAACGCAACCCAGCCATCTGTAAGGCCGCCACGCCCAGCAAACCGACGGACAGCACGACGATGGAGACCAAAACCTCCAGCAGGCTGAACCCTCTCTGAAGAGCGCCCCCCCCTCCCCGCCTGATGTTGGCCATGGTTAGCACCCTCTAGCTGATTTGGTGATGGCAAGCCGGCTCCCTGCGCCCAGCCCGATGGTGTTGAGGTTGTCCTGCGGGCGGCCGGCGCCACACGACCAGACTTCAAGCCGATGGTCGGCCAGCGAAGCACCAACATATGCGAGTCCATCCGGCTTGAACGTCAAGCCGGAGGCAGGCAGGTTCGTCCCCACCAGCAGGCCATTCCCAGGGGGAATTGAACCTCTGCGGACAACGCCGTGGGGCGAGAGCACCCCCCAGAACGCCCATGTTCCGGATACGCTTGAGCAAGCATTCGATGTCTCGGTATCCAGCTTGCAGAAGGTCACGCTGCGGTTGAGCTTGATCGCCTCGGAACGGGCAAAATGCAAGGCCGCGATCAGTTCGTTAGTCTGCGCAACGATGCGGTTGCCGATCATCATTGCACTGAAGGAAGGCGCGGCCATGACCGCCAGAATCGCAAAGACAGAGAGCGTGACCATCAGCTCGATCAACGTCACCCCGCGAGATAAAACGGCACCCGGCCCCGGACGGACGTATAAGCGAGGAGAAGCCTTAAACATATGCCACGTCCACTAGTCTATTTAAATACCCAAGTGGATTGTATGCAAAAAAGGTAGAGACCGCCATCCACCAATCATTCAAGATACCCGCATCGCTTGAAGGATCCGCCCCCCTGCCCCACGCTCAGGGCCTGACTGCCACATAGATCGGTCAACGCTTGACCTGACGCAAGGGCACACTGGGATGCTTCTGGTAGCGTCTCGGGGTTTGCATCCTGGCAAGCCTCACTTATGCGTCTGCCCGAACTGGTCTGCCCCGCCGGCAGCCTGCCCGCCCTGAAAACCGCGATCGACCACGGCGCCGACGCGGTGTATATGGGGCTCAAGAACGAGACCAACGCCCGCAACTTCGCCGGGCTCAACTTCGACGAGAAATCCGCCGCCGCCGGCATCCGCTACGCGCACGACAAGGGGCGCAAGGTGCTGATGGCGATCAACACCTTCGCGCAGGGCGTCGACATCTCGCGCTGGCACCGTGCGGTCGACCAGGCCGCCGACCTCGGCGTCGACGCGGTGATCCTCGCCGACATCGGCCTGATGGATTACGCCTGCCGCCGCCACCCGAAACTGCGTCTGCACATGTCGGTTCAGGGCTCGGCGACCAACTACGAGGCGGTCAACCTCGCGCGCGAGCGCTTCGGCGTGGTGCGCGCGGTGCTGCCGCGCGTGCTGACGGTCGACCAGGTGCGCCACGTGATCGAGCACACCGACGTCGAGATCGAGGTGTTCGGCTTCGGCAGCCTGTGCGTGATGGTCGAGGGGCGCTGCCTGCTCTCCAGCTACGCGACCGGCGAGTCGCCGAACACCCACGGCGTGTGCTCACCGGCCAAGTTCGTGCGCTGGGAGCAGGAAGGCGCGGCGACCGCGTCGCGGCTGAACGGCATCCTGATCGACCGCTACGGCGCGGGCGAGGCGGCCGGCTACCCGACGCTGTGCAAGGGGCGCTTCGACGTCGAAGGCGACACCTACTACGCGCTGGAAGAGCCGACCAGCCTCAACGTGCTCGAGGTGCTGCCGTCCCTGCTGGAAATCGGCGTC
>NZ_STGJ01000018.1:0-228 GCF_004919095.1 Crenobacter intestini
CCAGGATAGGCAGAGTACGCGATACAAGATTCTACCGTCGTGGAGATTCCACGATTCGGCTTCTGTAATTTGACAAGTTAATGTCTGGTGGCCATAGCGAGGTGGTCCCACGCCTTCCCATCCCGAACAGGACCGTGAAACACCTTAGCGCCGATGATAGTGTGGCATTCGCCATGTGAAAGTAGGACACCGCCAGACGCCCCATCCGCAGACCCCCGACTCCATGAG
>NZ_STGJ01000018.1:238-67887 GCF_004919095.1 Crenobacter intestini
CCCAATACATCTTCCGCGCGCATCTATAAGGACAAAGGGGCGTGTCCTGACGGACACGCCCCTTGCCTCTTATGCCTGTACCTACTTGCCTGCCTTGATCTCGCCCCACAACCGGTTGCTGATGCGCTGCAACTTGGGGTCGATCGGCCGCATGATGAAGCTGTTGGCCATCACGGCCGGGCCCGGAAAGATCGAAGGGTTGGCCAGGTTTTCCCTGGAGACGAAGCGGCGTGCCTCGAGGCTGCCCGGCGCGTAGTTGACGTAGTTGGCGTTGGCCGCGGCGACCTGTGGCTGCAGGTTGTGCTCGATGAACTTGTGCGCGTTCTCCGCGTTTTTCGACTCGACCGGGATGGCCATCGCGTCGATCCAGATGCCGACGCCCTGTTCCGGCACCAGAGGCTGGATCCTCACGCCTTTTTTGGCTTCGAGTGCCCGCTTGCGGGCGATGTTGAGATCGCCGCCGAAGCCCAGTGCAAGGCACAGGCTGCCGGACGACAATTCGTTGATATAGCCTGACGACGAAAAGCGCGTGATATACGGTCGGATCTGCTTGAGCAGTTGCGCGGCCGCCAGATAGTCCGCCTCGTTCTTGCTGGCCGGGTCTTTGCCGAGGTAGCGCAGGGCAAGCGGGAAAACTTCGGACGGCGAATCGGGGATGCTGACGCCGCAGTCCTTCAACCTGGCGACGACGTCGGGCTTGAACAGCAGATCCCACTGCTTCGCCGGCAACTTGCCGGCGAGGGCCTTGTCGACTTGGTCGACATTGACCGCGAGGGTATTCACGCCCCAGAAGTAGGGCACCGCGTAGCGGTTGCCCGGGTCCACTTCGGACAGCAGCCTCAATAGCATGGGGTCCAGCTGCTTGTAATGGCTGAGCTTGCGCTTGTCGATTGGCTGGTAGAGGCCGGCGTCAATCTGCTTGGCGAGGAAGGTGTTGGTCGGCACCACGATGTCGTAGCCGGAGCGGCCGGTCAGCAGCTTGCCCTGCAGGACTTCGTTGCTGTCGTAGACCTCGTAGCGGACCGAGACGCCTGTCGCCTTCTGGAAGGCGGGCAGGGTGTCCCTGGCGATATAGTCCGACCAGTTGTACACGCTGAGGGTGCCGCTGGCGTGCGCGCCGGTGCCGGCCAGGGCAAAGAAAAGCAAGGCAAGCTTGGTGTGCATGTTCCGGATCCCCCTTGGTGTGCAGTCGGCTGGGTGTCCTGCATTGGCGGCTGGCCCAGGCGGGCCAGCCTGTCCCGTTTTGCGCGGCCGGCTTATTTGCCGGTCTTGACCTCGGTCCACATGCGGGTCGTCACGCGTTGGATCTTCGGATCGATCGGCTTCATGATGAAGCTCTTGGCCATGACGGCAGGGCTCGGGAAGATCGAGGGATTATTCAGGTTCTCCTTGTCGATGAACTTGCGTGCTTCGAGGCTGCCCGGCGCGTAGGTCACGTAGTTCGAGTTGGCTGCCGCGACCTTCGGGCGCAGGTTGTAGTCGATGAACTTGTACGCGTTGTCGAGGTTCTTCGCGTCCTTGGGGATCACCATGGTGTCGATCCAGATGCCGACGCCCTGCGCGGGCACCAGCGGCTGCACCTTCACGCCGTTTTTCGCCTCGATGGCACGGTTGCGGGCGATATTGAGGTCGCCGCCGTAGCCGAGCACCAGGCACAGCGAACCTCCGGCCAGCTCGTTGATGTAGCCGGACGAGGAGAAGCGCGTGATATACGGGCGGACCTGCTTGAGCAGGGCGGCGGCGGCCTTGTAGTCGGCTTCGTTCTTGCTGGCCGGGTCCTTGCCCAGGTAGTGCAGCGCCATCGGGAACACCTCGGACGGCGAATCGAAGATGCTGACGCCACAGCCGTTGAGCTTGGACACGTACTCGGGCTTGAAGAGCAGGTCCCACTGGTTGGCCGGCAACTTGCCGCCGAGCGCCTTGTTCACCTTGTCGACGTTGATGCCCAGCGTGTTCATGCCCCAGAAGTAGGGCACCGCGTACTTGTTGCCCGGGTCGACTTCGGCGAGCAGCTTCATCACCGCCGGGTCCAGCCCCTTGTAGTTGCTGAGCTTGCTCTTGTCGAGCGGCTGGTAGAGCCCCGACTGGATCTGCTTGGCGAGGAAGGTGTTACTCGGCACCACGATGTCGTAGCCCGACTTGCCGGTCAGCATCTTGGCCTGCAGGATCTCGTTGCTGTCGTAGACGTCGTAGCGGACCTTGGTCCCGCTCTCCTTCTGGAAGTTGGGGATGGTGTCCTCGGCGATATAGTCCGACCAGTTGTAGACGTTGAGGTTGCCCGCGGCGAGCGCGGGGGCGCCGGCAATCGCGGTGAACAGCAGGGCAAGCGGTTTCAGTTTCATGGGTCTTCTCCTGATCGGAGCCGCCGGGGCTCGGCGGCGGGTCTCGGGTCAAACATGTTCCAGCAGGGTCTGCGTCTCCCAGGGGGTGACGATGCGGGCGAACGCCTCGCTCTCGGCGCGCTTGAGCGCGCCGTAGCACTCTACGAAACCCGGCCCCAGCAGCTCGGTCAGCGCGTCCTCGCGCTCTAGCGCGGCGACGGCGTCGTCCAGCGTGCGCGCGAAAGCGTAAGGCCGGCCGTAGGCGCTGCCGGCGAGCGGCGGTGTCGGGTTCAGTTCCTGCTCAATGCCTAGCAAGCCGCATGCCAAAGATGCGGCCAGCGCCAGGTAGGGGTTGGCGTCGACGCCGGGCAGGCGGTTCTCCACCCGGCGCGCAGCGGGCGCCGAGTTCGGCACGCGCAGCCCGCAGGTGCGGTTGTCCAGCCCCCACTCGACGTTGATCGGTGCCGCGCTGAACGGGGCGAGCCGGCGGTACGAGTTCACGTAAGGCGCGAACAGCACCAGTGCCGAGGGCAGGTAGCGCTGCAGGCCGCCGATGAAGTGGAAGAAGGTCTGGCTGGCCGCGCCGCTGGCGGTGCTGAAGACATTGTTGCCCTTGCTGTCGAGCAGGCTCTGGTGGATATGCATCGCGCTGCCGGCTTCGCCTGCGAGCGGCTTGGCCATGAAGGTGGCGGTCAGGCCGTGGCGGCGCGCCGCCTCGCGTGCGCTGCGCTTGAACAGGAATACCTGGTCGGCCAGCGCGAGCGCGTCACCGTGGTCGAGGTTGATCTCGAGCTGGCCGCGGCCGACCTCGTGCAGCAGCGCGGCGGCGCCGATGCCCTGCACTTCGCAGAAGCGGTAGAGGTCGTCGATCACCGCGCTGAATTCGTCGGCGGCGTCCACCCCGTAAGGGCTGCGCTGCGTCTCGTGCGTACCGCTGCGTCCGTGCGGGGCGGCCGGCACGCCGTGCCCGTCCTGCGCGCGGGCGACCAGGTAGAACTCCATCTCGGGGGCGACCACCGGCGTGAGTCCGCGTGCGGCGTAGCGCTCGAGCACCCGCCTGAGCACGTTGCGCGGCGCGCTGGCGATCGGCGCGCCCTGCTCATCCGTGCAGTCGCAGATCAGCTGCGCGGTCGGCTCGCTGGCCCAGGGCTGCACCGTCAGGGTGCGCCAGTCGGGTGCGAGCAGCATGTCGGGGTCGGTCTCGCTGACCAGGTCCTGCCGGCATTCGCCGGCGACGCTCTGGATCAGTCCTACCTGTGGAAAACGCAGCTCGGTACCCGCGCTCAACTGGCGCGGCGGCACGCGCTTGCCGCGCGCGTTGCCGGTGAGGTCGGGTACCAGACATTCGACGCGGCGGATCCCGTGCGTCGCAAACCATTGTTCGATCGCCTGCATGGCGGTGACTCCCGTTGCATTTTGGAAAGAGGGGGGGGCGGGCAACGGGCAAGTCAGGTCAGCCCCGGCAGCGGGGTGCGCAGGTGTGGCGGCAGCGCAGCGCTTGCGGGTACGCCGGGCATCACGAACATGAAAGGGTCTCCTCGCGTCGGCAGTCTTGGCTGCCAATCTGTGTTTACTTTGGGAAATTGTCATGCCGTCGTCAAATTTATTTAACGCCTCCGGCGGCGGCCAGGGCGCGTTTGCACGCCGGCATTGGCCGGGCTCGATGGCATGGTGTGGTGAAATGTGCAAAAATTGCTGCAACTCACGAATTGCAGGTTTAAGCATGCTGGACCGGGACGGATACCGCCCCAACGTCGGAATCATCCTCATCAACCACAAGAATGAGGTGTTCTGGGGCAAACGCGTGCGAGAGCACTCATGGCAGTTCCCGCAAGGGGGCATCAAGCCCGGCGAGAGTCCGGAAGCCGCGATGTACCGCGAATTGCTGGAAGAGGTCGGGCTGTTGCCGCGCCACGTGCGCATCGTCGGACGCACCCGCGACTGGCTGCGCTACGAGGTGCCGACCAACTGGGTCCGCCGCGAATGGCGGGGCAGTTACAAGGGGCAGAAGCAGATCTGGTTCTTGCTCAGGCTGGTCGGCCGCGACAGCGATGTCTGCCTGCGCGCGACCAACCACCCCGAATTCGACGGCTGGCGCTGGAACGACTACTGGGCGCCGATCGACAGCGTGATCGAGTTCAAGCGCGGCGTCTACGAGCGTGCGCTGGGCGAGTTGTCGCGCTTCCTGAAGGGGCTGGAGACGCACGAGCACTACCTCGCGCGGCTCGCCGGCGCGGGCGGTGCCGAGCACGGGCACGGCTGACGCCGCGCGGCCGTGGCGGCTGTTCGCGCTGATCGTGCCGCTTGCGGCCTGGTCGGCGTACCGGCCGCACGACGCGGGCACCTGGCTGCTCGAGGCGCTGCCGGTGCTGCTGGGGCTGCCTTTGGTGCTCTGGCTGTGGCCGCGCTTCGCGTGGACGCGCCTCGCGCTGTGGCTGATGCTCGCGCACGGCGCGATCCTGCTGGTCGGCGCGCACTACACCTACGCGCTGACGCCGCCGGGCTTCTGGCTGCAGGACCTGCTCGGCTTCTCGCGCAATCCTTACGACAGGCTGGGCCACCTCGCGCAGGGCTTCGTGCCGGCCATCCTCGCCCGCGAGGTGCTGCTCAGGCAGACGCCGCTGCGGCCGGGCTTCTGGCTGGGCCTCTTGGTGACGGCCTTCTGCCTCGCCTTCTCCGCCTTCTACGAGCTGATCGAATGGTGGGTCGCGCTGGCGATCGGCGCCGACGCCGATGCCTTTCTCGCCACTCAGGGCGACGTGTGGGACACCCAGTGGGACATGTTCCTCGCCCTGGTCGGCGCCTTGCTTGCCCAACTGACGCTTTCCCGCCGCCACGACCGCGAAATTGCCGCGCTGGCGGCGCCCAAGATGGATCACCATTGAAATGACGCAAAACTACGACGAATCCTCGGTACGCGTGCTCAAGGGGCTGGAGCCCGTCAAGGAGCGCCCGGGCATGTATACCCGGACCACCGACCCCACGCATATCTGCCAGGAGGTGATCGACAACGCCGCCGACGAGGCGCTGGGCGGCTTCGCCCGCAAGATCGCGGTCACCGTGCACCTGGACGGCTCGCTGTCGGTCGAGGATGACGGCCGCGGCATCCCGGTCGGCCTGCACCCGGTCGAGCAGGTGCCGGTGGTCGAACTGGTGTTCACCCGCCTGCACGCCGGCGGCAAGTTCAACAAGAAGGACGGTGGCGCCTACGCGTTCTCCGGCGGTCTGCACGGCGTCGGCGTGTCGGTGACCAACGCGCTGTCGACCCGGCTCGAAGTCGAGGTCAAGCGCGACGGCGGCGTGTTCCGGCTGGCGTTCTCCGGCGGCGACGTCATCGAGCCCCTGACGCGTGTCGGCGACTGCGGCGCGCGCACCAGCGGCACCCGCGTGCGCATCTGGCCGGACGGCAAGTATTTCGAGAGCCCGCGCTACTCCATCCCCGAGCTCGAGCGCCTGCTGCGCGCCAAGGCGGTGCTGCTGCCCGGCGTCGCGGTCACGCTGACCATCGAGAAGGCCAGTGGCGACGAGGTCAAACTGTGGCAGTACCCGCACGGGCTCAAGAGCTACCTCGCCGAACTGTGCGGCGGCGACGAGCCGGTCGCGCCGCTGTTCGCCGGCGAGGCCTTCATCGGCGACGAGCACGAGCAGTTCGCGCCGGGCGAGGGTGCGCAATGGGCGCTGGCCTGGTTCGAGGAGGGCGCCGGCGGTGAGAGCTACGTCAACCTGATCCCGACCCCGTCCGGCGGCACCCACGAGGCCGGGCTCAGGGCCGGCGTGTACGAGGCGGTCAAGAGCTTCGTCGACCACCACAACCTGTTGCCGCGCGGCGTCAAGCTGATGGCCGAGGACGTGTGGGGCCGCGTGCGCTTCGTGCTGTCGGCGCGGGTGCTCGACCCGCAGTTCCAGGGGCAGACCAAGGACAAGCTGACCAGCCGCGACGCGCTCAAGCTGGTGTCGTCGCTGGTGCGCGACCCGGTCGAGCTGTGGCTGAACCAGAACGTCGAGGCCGGCAAGAAAATCGCCGAGCTGGCGATCCGCCAGGCGCAGTCGCGCCTGCGCTCGGTGAAGAAGGTCGAGAAGAAGAAGGGGTCGGGCGTCGCGGTGCTGCCGGGCAAGCTGACCGACTGCGAGAGCGAGGACATCGAGCGCAACGAGCTGTTCCTGGTCGAGGGTGATTCGGCCGGCGGTTCGGCCAAGCTCGCGCGCGACAAGGAATACCAGGCGATCCTGCCCTTGCGCGGCAAGGTGCTCAACTCCTGGGAAACCGACCGCGACCAGCTGTTTTCCAACGCCGAGATTCACGACATCTCGGTGGCGATCGGCGTCGACCCGCACGCGCCGGGCGACGACGTCGACCTGGCCGGCCTGCGCTACGGCAAGATCGCCATCCTGTCGGACGCCGACGTCGACGGCTCGCACATCCAGGTGCTGCTGCTGACGCTGTTCTATCGGCACTTCCCGCGCCTGATGGAGGACGGCCACGTGTATATCGCGCAGCCGCCGCTCTACCGTGTCGACGTGCCCGGCTCGGGCAAGAGCCGGCCGCCGCGCAAGCTGTACGCGCTGGACGAGGCCGAACTCGAAGCCATCCTCGAGCGCCTGCGCAGCGAGAACGTGCGCGAGGGCGCGTGGGGGATCTCGCGCTTCAAGGGCCTGGGCGAGATGAACCCCGAGCAGTTGAAGGACACCACCATGCACCCGGATACCCGCCGCCTGAGCCAGGTGCGGGTGCGCGCCGGCGCGCTCGACGAGACCCGCCGCATGTTCACCATGCTGATGGGCAAGGGCGAGGCGTCGAGCCGGCGCGGCTGGATGGAAGCCAAGGGCGACCAGGCGCTGACCGACGTCTGACCCCGTGGCGCGGCGGGCGCGCGCTTGCCCTTCTACCATGAACGGTATTGTTTCGTGTGGAGAAGGGTATGGCGGGCTTGCTGATCGGGCTGGTGGTGACGCTCTTGGTCGGGCGTTACGTGTTCAAGGGCTATCCGGCGACCGGCGTGCTGATGACGGGCGGGCTCGCCTTGCTGCTGGCCAGCGTGCTGCTCGGCCACCCCTTGCTGCCGCCTGACAAGGCCGGCGAGAGCGGCTTCACCGACATCGTCGTGTTCGTCGCCGACCTGCTCTCCAGCCGCGCGGCCGAGCTTGGCCTGATGGTGATGGTGCTGGTCGGCTTCGCGCACTACATGACGCACACCGGCGCCAACGCCATGGTGGTGCGGCTCGCCGCGCGGCCGCTCTCCAGGATCCGCTCACCCTACGTGCTGGTCGTCGCCGGCTATTTCGCCGCCTGCCTGATGTCGCTGGCGGTGTCGTCGGCGACCGGGCTTGGCGTGCTCTTGATGGCGACGCTGTTCCCGCTGATGGTCAATATGGGGGTCAGCCGCGGCGCGGCGACCGCGGTGTGCGCGTCGGCGGTCGCCGTGATCCTGTCGCCGACCTCGGGCGACGTGGTGGTCGCCGCCGAGGCGGCGGGCATGCCGCTGATCGACTTCGCCTTCCGCATCACCCTGCCGATCTCGGTCGCCGCCATCGTCGCGATGGGCGCGACCCATTTCTTCTGGCAGCGTTACCTCGACCGCCACGAGCACAGCGAAGGCCATGCGCTCGAAGTCGGCGACGAGATCGAGGGGCGGGTGCCGCACTTCTACGCCTTGCTGCCGTTCACGCCGATCATCGGCGTGCTGCTGTTCGACGGGCGCATGCTGCCCAAGCTCGGCGTGGTGGCCATCCTGCTTGTCTGCATCCTCTTCACCGCGCTGGTCGAGTTCGCCCGCCTGCGCGACGCGCGCGCGGTGTTCTCCGGCGTCGAGGTGGTGTACCAGGGCATGGGCGAGGCGTTCACCGGCGTGGTGATGCTGATCGTCGCCGCCGGCGTGTTCGCGCACGGCCTCACCAGCGTCGGCTTCATCAGCGCCTTGCTGGGTTTCGTACAGGGCGCGGGCAGCGGCGCCGGCCTGCTGCTGCTGGCGCTGGTCGCCATCACCACGCTGGCGGCGGTCACCACCGGCTCGGGCAACGCCGCCTTCTACGCCTTTGTCGAACTGATCCCCAAGCTCGCCCTGCACGCCGGGGTCAACCCGGCCTTCCTGGTGATCCCGATGCTGCAGGCGTCCAACCTCGGGCGGACGGTGTCGCCGGTCGCCGGCGTGATCGTCGCGTGTTCGGGGATGGCCAGGCTCTCGCCGTTCGAGCTGGTCAAGCGCACCTCGCTGCCGTGCGCGGTGGGGCTCTTGGTCGTCGTCGCCGGCACCTGGCTGATGGTGCCGGCCTGAGCGCCGGCTCGGGTATAATGGCGCCCGACGCAAACGACATACTGACGCCATGACGCCCCTGAAGAACGATACCTTCCTGCGCGCGCTGCTCAAGCAGCCCGTCGACTACACCCCGGTCTGGATGATGCGCCAGGCCGGCCGCTACCTGCCGGAGTACCGCGCGACGCGCGCGCGCGCCGGCAACTTCATGGGCCTGTGCACCAGCCCGGCGTACGCCACCGAGGTGACCATGCAGCCCTTGGAGCGCTACCCGCTGGACGCGGCGATCCTGTTCTCCGACATCCTGACCGTGCCCGACGCGATGGGGCTCGGCCTCTACTTCGCCGAGGGCGAGGGCCCGAAGTTCGAGCGCCCGCTGCGCGATGAGGCGGCGATCCGCGCCCTAGCGGTGCCGCATGTGGAAGACAAGCTCCAGTATGTGTTCGACGCGGTGGCCAGCATCCGTCAGGCGCTGGACGGTCGCGTGCCGCTGATCGGCTTCTCCGGCAGCCCGTTCACGCTGGCGTGCTACATGATCGAAGGCGGCGGCTCGAGCGATTTCCGCCACGTGAAGGCGATGATGTACGGTCGCCCCGAACTGCTGCACCACATCCTCGAGACCAACGCGCGCACGGTGATCGACTACCTGAACGCGCAGATCGAGGCCGGCGCGCAGGCGGTGCAGATCTTCGACACCTGGGGCGGCGTGCTGACCCCGGGTGCCTACCGCGAATTCTCGCTCGCCTACATGCAGCAGATTGTCGCCGGCCTCAAGCGCGAGCACGAAGGCCGCCGCGTGCCGGTCATCCTATTCACCAAGGGCGGCGGCCAGTGGCTGGAGGCGATGGCCGAGACCGGCGCCGACGCGCTGGGGCTGGACTGGACCACCGACATCGGCGACGCCCGCCGCCGCGTCGGCGACAAGGTCGCGCTGCAGGGCAACCTCGACCCCAACGTGCTGTTCGGCAGCCCGGAAGGCATCGAGCGCGAGGCCGGGCGGGTGCTTGAGGCTTACGGCGCCGGCAGCGGCCATGTGTTCAACCTCGGCCACGGCATCTCGCAGTTTGTCGACCCGGCGCACGCAGGCGTGCTGATCGACGCCGTACACCGTTTGTCGAGGCCGCTGCACGCGTGAAAACGCGGGGATTGACAGGGATGGCGCCTGTTGATCCAACAAGTTATTCACATGCGGGTCGGCTGATCGGGCGTCTGTCAAGCCTCTCCCGCGTGTTTTTGTGGTGCAGCCGCAAAGCCTTGATTTAAAAGGGTTTGCGGCTTTGTTTATTTTTTGTGCAATCCAGTGGAACGGCCGTGCAGCCTGTCTTGCGCTGCCGTGCGCACGGCTTGTTCACAAATTTATCCACAGCTTTTGTGCATAGCTGGCGCAAAGCCAGTGGCCACGCGGATTTGCGGCGGATCGCCTCCCGATGAACGACACCGATTGCGTTGAAGTGCTGCTCGACGTCCCCCTGCAGGGGACCTTCACCTACCGCCTGGCGACGCCGCTGCCGGTGGGGACGCGGGTGCGCGTGAACTTCGGCGGACGCGAGTTGTGTGGCGTAATTGCAAATGGCATGAACGGACCCGCCCCCGGCGTCAAGCTCAAGCCGGTGGCCGAAGCCTATACGGCGCTGCCGCCGCTGCCCGGGTCGCTGCTGAGGATGGCCGCGTTCGCCGCGCGCTACTACCACCACCCGGCGGGGGCCGCGCTGTTCACTGCCTTGCCGACCCTGCTGCGCCAGCCGCGCGACGTGGCGCCGCCTGACCGGCGGCCATGGCGGCTGACCGAAGCGGGCAGGCTCGCGCCGCCGCCGCCCCGCCAGCGTGCACGGCTCGCGCTGTGGCAGGCGCTGGCGGGCTCGCCGCAGGAGGACGACGCCTTGCGCGCGGTCTCGCCGCAGGCTGCGCGGGTGCTGGCCGAGTGGGCAGGGCAGGGGCTCGCCGAGCGCTTCGATGCGCCGCGCGAGGTGAAGGCGGCAGACGGGCTGCCTGAATTGACCGGCGAGCAGGCCGCGGCCGTTGACGCGGTCGCCGCAAGCCTGGGCCGTTATCAGGCTTGGCTGTTGCAGGGGGTGACCGGCAGCGGCAAGACCGAGGTCTACCTGCGCCTGATCGCCCGCGTGCTCGCCGAGGGGCGCCAGGCGCTGGTGGTCGTCCCCGAGATCAGCCTGACCCCGCAGCTGATCGAGCGCTTCGCGCGGCGCTTTGCCGGTGCGCGCATCGCCTGCCTGCACAGCCACCTCGCCGACGGCGAGCGCCTGGAGGCGTGGGTCGACGCGTGGCAGGGCCGCGCCGACATCGTGATCGGCACCCGGCTGTCGGTGTTCACCCCGCTGCCGAGGCTCGCGCTGATCGTCGTCGACGAGGAGCACGACGCGTCGCTCAAGCAGCATGACGGCCTGCGCTACCACGCGCGCGACCTCGCGGTGTGGCGCGCGCACGACGCGGGCGTGCCGGTGCTGTTGGGCAGCGCGACGCCCAGCCTCGAGTCGGTCGCCAACGCCGACGCCGGCCGCTACCGGCGTCTCGCGCTGACCCGCCGCGCGCACGCGGCAGCGCGCCTGCCGGCGGTCCGGCTGATCGACACCCGCCGCGCCGAGCTGACCGACGGCCTGTCCGCGCCGGTGGTCGACGCGCTCTCCGGAGCGCTTGCGCGGCGCGAGCTGAGCCTCGTCTACATCAACCGGCGCGGTTACGCGCCGGTGCTTGCCTGTCCGCAATGCGGCTGGACGTCGGGCTGCCCACACTGCTCGGCCCGGCAGGTGGTGCACCTGCAGGCACGGGTGCTGCGCTGCCACCACTGCGGCGACACCGAACCCTTGCCGCGCGCGTGCCCGGACTGCGGCAACGCCGACATCCGCCCGCTGGGCGAGGGCACGCAGCGGCTGGAGTCGGCGCTGGGCGCCTTGCTGCCGAAGGCGCGCATCCTGCGCATCGACCGCGACACCACCGCGCGCAAGGACGCGTGGGACGCGGTGTACCGGCGGGTGTCGGCCGGCGAGGTCGACATCCTGGTCGGCACGCAGATGCTGGCCAAGGGGCACGACTTCGGCGCCTTGAGCCTGGTCGTCGCGCTCGGCTGCGACGGCGGGCTTTATTCGGCCGATTTTCGTGCCGGCGAGCGCCTGTTTTCGACCCTGATGCAGGTGGCCGGCCGCGCCGGCCGCGCCGGGGTCGCCGGCGAAGTACTGGTGCAGACGCAGTGGCCGGACCATCCGCTGTATCAGGCGCTCGCGCGGCACGACTTCGACGGCTACGCCGAGACGCTGCTCGCCGAGCGGCGCGAGGCGGGCTTCCCGCCATCAGCGCACCAGGCGCTGGTGCGTGCCGACGCACCCGACGGCGCGGCGGCGGCCGCCTTCCTGCAAGGCCTGCTCGCGCTCGTCGCGGACGACCCAGCGGTGCGGGTATTCGGCCCGGCGCCTGCGCTGATGGCGCGTCTGGCCGGGCGCGAGCGTGCGCAGCTGGTCATCGAGTGCACCGAGCGCGCCCGCCTGCACGCGTGGCTGTCCGCGGCCGAGCCGGTGCTCGCCCGCCTCGGGCGCGAGGCAGGCCGCGCGCTCAGGTGGTCGATCGACGTCGACCCGCTGGAGCTGTAGCGATGCGCGCGCTGATCGCATGCCTGATGCTGTGCGCTGCCGCGGCAAGCGCGTTCGCCGCCGACCCGGAGGGCGATGTCGCGCTGTGGGTCGGCTGCGCCAGAAGCGGCGAGACGCTGCTCGAAAACCGCGCCGACGCGCCGATGAACCCGGCGTCGACCATGAAGCTGGTTACCGCGTTTGCCGCGCTCGATACGCTGGGGCCGGATTATCGCTGGAAGAGTTCGTTAAGATCCGACGCGCCGCTGACGGGCGGCGTGCTGCAAGGTGATCTGTGGTGGGTAGGCGAGGGCGACCCGGCGTTCGATGTGGCCGCGCTTGACGCGCTGCTGGACGGGCTGCGCCTGCGCGGCATCCGCGCGGTGAGCGGCGAGCTGCTGCTCGACCGCAGCGCCTTTGCGCGCATCGCCGGCGCCGACGGTTTCGAGCGCGACGCACAGCGCGTGTTCACCGTCGCGCCGGACACCCACCTGGTCGGCCACAAGGTCGCGTGGCTGCACTTTTACAACGACGGCGCCGGCGCGCGCGCAGCACTCGTGCCAGCCTTGCCGGGCGTGACGCTCAAGGCGTCGCTCTCCGACGCGGGCGAGACGGGGGGCGCGTGCGGCGACGTGCGCCGCTTTGTCAGCATCACCAGCGAGGGCGACACGCTGTCGGTCAGCGGAGAACTGCCGCGCGCGTGCGACGGCGCGAGCCGCTTCGTGAACCTGCTGTCGGCGCCGGCGTTCGCCGCGCAGGCCTTCGCCGCACGCTGGGCGCGCCTGGACGGGCAGGGCGCGGCGTTCGGCGGCGAGCGCCCGGCCCCTGCCGGGGCGCGCGTGCTCGCCGAGCACCTGTCGCCGCCGCTCTCGCAGGTGCTGGTGTCGACCAACTTCCACAGCAACAACACGATGGCGCGCGCGGTCTACCTGACGCTGGGGCGCGCGCACCCCCATGGCGCCGGTAAGGTGGCTGGCGCCGAAGCGGCGCTGCGCGCAAGCCTTGCGCGGCACGGCGTCGATACGCGGACACTGGTGCTGGAGAACGGCGCGGGATTCTCGCGGCGCGAGCGCGTCAGCGCGCGCGCGCTGGGGCAGTTGCTGTCGGCCGCGTGGCTCGCGCCCTTTGCCCCCGAGTTCGTCGCCAGCGTGCCGGCGGCCGGCCGCGACGGCACGCTCGAGAAGCGTCTCGCAGCGTGGGGGCCGCGGCTACGCCTGAAGACCGGCACCCTTGACGGCGTTTCGGCGCTGGCCGGTTACTGGCTCGCGCCGGATGGCGAACCCCTGGTGCTGGTCGCCATCGCCAACGGTGACGGCGTGTCGGCAGCGCGCATCGACGCGGTGGTCGACGCCGCGCTCAGGCAGGTGCACGCCGCGCCTTGACGCTATAATCGCGGTTTTCAGCCAGGATCCACCGCGATGAAACCCGTCACCATGTACACCACGGCCGTCTGCCCGTTCTGCGTGCGCGCGAAGCAGCTCTTGAAGGCGAAGGGCGTCGAGGCGATCAACGAGATCCGCGTCGACCTCGACCCGGCCCAGCGCGACGCGATGATGTCGCTGACCGGCCGCCGTACCGTGCCGCAGATCTTCGTCGGCGACACCCACGTCGGCGGCTGCGACGATCTCGAGGCGCTGCAGGCAGCCGGCAAGCTCGACGTGCTGCTGGCCGACTGAGGCTGGCGGCAGGCGCGCCTTTTTGCGATGATGGCCGGCAGCCAGTCCGGCCTGATCCACCCAACTTAACTGACGGAATACCCATGAGCGAACAACAGGAAGTACAGCCGGTTTTCTCCATCGAAAAGATCTACGTCAAGGACCTGTCGCTTGAAGTGCCGCACGCGCCCGAGGTCTTCCTCGAGCAGCAGCAACCGGAAATCGACATGCAGCTGGGCAGCGAGAGCCGCCAGATCGACGAAGGCTTCTTCGAGTGCACGCTGACCGTCACCGTGACCGCCAAGCTGACCGAGAAGACCATGTTCCTGTGCGAAGTCGCGCAGGCGGGCATCTTCCGCATCGCGAACATCCCGGCCGACGACGTCGACCCCATCCTCGGCGTCGCCTGCCCGAACATCCTGTTCCCGTACGCGCGCGAGACGGTGTCGAGCATCATCAACCGCGCCGGCTTCCCGCCGGTGCTGCTCGCGCCGATCAACTTCGAGGCGCTGTACATGCAGCAGCGCGCGCAGATGGCCGAGGCCGGGAACGCGTAAGGGCATGAAACTGCGTCTCGTGACGGCGCTGTTGGCGCTGGGCCTCGCCGGCCACGCCAGCGCGCTGGAATTCCGTTCGGTCAAGGAAACCGGCGTTTCGCTGTACGACGCGCCGTCGCTGACGGCCAAGCGGCTGTTTGTGGTCAGCCGCTACTACCCGGTTGAAGTGCTGTCGCAGCAGAAGGAATGGGCGCGCGTGCGCGACGCCAGTGGCGGCGTGGCGTGGATCCCGGCAGCGGCGCTGTCGGTGCAGCGCATGCTGTTGGTGACCGCGCCGGAAGCCGCCGTACATCGTGCCGCGTCGGCGGGCGCGCCGCTCGCCTACCGGCTGCCGAAGAACGCCGTGGTCGAGCTGACCGGGCAGGTCGAGGGCGGCTGGGCGCCGGTGCGCCACCGCGACGGCGCGGCCGGTTTCGTGCGTATCGGCGAAGTCTGGGGGTTGTGATGCAGAGCCAACCACTGCGTATCGCGGTACTCGGTGCCGGCGCCTGGGGCACCGCACTGGCGATCGCCTTCGCGCCGCGCCATCAGGTCAAGCTGTGGGCGCGCGAGGCGGAACTGTCTGCCGCGCTGAACCGCGACCGCGTCAACCGCCAGTTCCTGCCGGACTGCCCGCTGCCGGACAGCCTCGCGGTCAGCGACGACTTCGAGGCGGTGGTCGCCGACGCCGAGCTGGTGCTGGTCGCCACCCCCATCGTCGGCCTGCGCCCGAGCCTGGAGCGGCTCGCGCGCGCGCGCGGCGACGTGCCGGTGCTGTGGGCGTGCAAGGGCTTCGAGGCGGGTAGCGGCCTGTTGCCGCACCAGGTGGCGGCCGAGGCGTGCCCGGGCTTTGCCCGCGTCGGCGCCTTGTCTGGGCCGAGCTTCGCGCGCGAAGTCGCGCTCGGCCTGCCCTCGGCGGTGACCCTCGCCGCCAGCGACGCGGCGTTCGCCGCCGATTTCGCGGCGCGCCTGCACAGCCCGCTGTTGCGCATCTACGCGCACGACGACCTGACCGGCGTCGAGGTCGGCGGCGCGGTGAAGAACGTGATGGCGATCGCCACCGGCGTGTGCGACGGGCTGGGGCTGGGCATGAACAGCCGCGCCGCGCTGATCACCCGCGGCCTCGCCGAGATCACCCGCCTGGCGGTGGCGCTGGGGGCGCGCGAGCAGAGCATGCTCGGGCTCGCCGGCATCGGCGACTTGATCCTCACCTGCACCGGCGCGCTCTCGCGCAACCGGCAGGTCGGCCTGAAGCTGGCCGAGGGCAAGCCGCTGCAAACCATCCTCGACGAACTCGGTCACGTCGCCGAAGGCGTGCCGACCGCACGCGAGGTGCGCGCGCTCTCCCGCAAGCTGGGCGTCGAGATGCCGATCACCGAGGCGGTGTGCGCGCTGCTCTACGACGGCGAGGCGGCGGGCGACGTCGTCGGCCGTCTGCTCGAGCGCTCGCCCAAGCTCGAATTCCCGGATTGAGCGCCGGCCAGGCAAGACAAAGGCTGCCCGCGGGCAGCCTTTTTTTGCGCCGTCAAACGCCGCTCAGGGATACAGCCAGTTGACGCTGTAGCCGATGCTGCTCTGTTTGGCGCCAAGCGCTGCGGTGTCCAGCTGCAGCTGGCTGCGCACCTGCGCGCCGGCGGCGATGCCGCGTTGCGCACGCTCGGCCACCGGCAGCCAGTCCTTGGGCGGGAACACCTTGCGCACCAGCACGCGGTCGTCGCTGTCGGTCAGCGTCAGCTCCATGGCCGGCCACGCCTGCATGTAGCGCGCGTGGTTCTTCAGGATCGCGGTGAACTGCACGAGGCCGGGGTGGTCCGGCACGCGGGAGAGCTCCGACCATTCGGTGCGCAGCAAGGCGCGGTCGCCCGCCAGCGGCACCGTGCAGCCCAGGCTCTGGCACGCGGCCTCGAGCGTCGGACGCAGCTCGGGTACTTCGGCGGCGATGCGCGTGCGGTTCAGGTAGACCAGCTGCCCGGCGAGCAAGAAGAGGCCCAGCACGCCGCCCAGCGCGAACAGCACGGCCGGTAGGCGGCTTGGGCGTGCCGGCGCGTCGTCTTCCGGCGCGGCGGGCGCGGCTTCCTGCTCCGCCTCCTCCGTCGCCTGCGCCTCGGCAGCCGGCGCTTCCGCGACCGGTTCGCGGCCGCGCTGGCTGCGCAGCACGTCGGGCAGCGCCTCCTCGGGGCCGGCATCGATCTCACCGAACGGGTCGCCGATCAGCGCTTCGGGCGCCGGCGCGCTCTCCAGGGGTTCGATCGGGCGCGAAGCCGGGCGCGGCGCGCGCAGCGCGTCGGACAGCGCCTGCTGGAAGGCCGCCAGTTCCGGGTCGGGCACGGCCGGCGCTTCCGGAGCGCTCCCGGCTACGGGGTCAGGCTCGGGCTCGGGCGCGAGCGTCCTTACCGGTTCAGGCTCCGGTGCGGGGGGCGTGGCCTGTGTCGCGGGCTGGGGCGCTGGCGCGTCGAAGTCGGGCAGCTCGAGCTCGAAGTCCTCGATCTCGCCCCTGTCCGCCGGCACGGCCGGCTGGGCAGCCGGAGCGGGGACGGCGAGCGGCGAGAGCACCTCGCGCGCGTTGAACACATGCGCGCAGCGGCCGCAGCGCACGAAGCCGTCGGCGACGTCCAGCTGGGCGTCGCTGACCTTGAAGCGGGTCTGGCACTGCGGGCACTGTGCGGTCAGCATGGCTTACCCGCGGCGACGCCCGCTCAGGCGGGTCCAGCCTTCGTCGAATACCGGCTCGTCCATTTCGAACCACTGCGCGTAGATCGCGCTCAGTTCGTCCGCCTGCGTCTCGAGGATGCCCGAGAGCACGATGCGGCCGCCCGGCTTCACGTGGCTGGCGAGCATGTCGCCCAGCACGCGCAGCGGATTGGCGAGGATGTTGGCGACCACGACGTCGAAGGTCTCGGCCGGCGTGGCGTCGGGCAGGCAGAACGCCGCGTCGACGCGGTTCTGCTCGGCGTTGTCGACGCTGGCGCGTACCGCCTGCGGGTCGATGTCGACGCCGAGCACGTCGCCTGCGCCCAGCTTCTTGGCGGCGATGGCGAGGATGCCCGAGCCGCAGCCGTAGTCGAGCACGCTGACGCCCGGCGTCACGTGCGCGTCCAGCCATTGCAGGCACAGGCGGGTGGTCGGGTGGCTGCCGGTGCCGAAGGCCAGGCCCGGGTCGAGCTCGAGGTTGATCGCGTTCTCGTCGGGCGCCTCGTGCCAGGTCGGCGTGATCCACAGCCTGTCCGAGATGCGGATCGGCTCGAACTGGCTCTGCGTCAGCCGCACCCAGTCCTGTTCCTCGACGCGCTCGACGGTGTAGCGCGGCAGCGCGATCTCGCAGGCGGTCGCGGCGGCGGCGACGATCAGCGCGAGGTCGCAGTCCTCCTCGAACAGCGCGATGATCTTGCTCTGCTGCCACATCTGTTCGACCGGTTCGCCCGGCTCGCCGAAGATCGGCTGTTCGGCGTCGGTGCCGGCCAGCGCGTCCTCGATGGCCGCGGACAGGCAGCCCGCGTCCATCAGCGCGTCGGCAAATGCTTCCGCCACCGACGAATCGGTGGCGATGGTGGCTTGTTGCCAGGCCATGTCTCAGTGTTCCTTCTTCTGGGCCAGCCGCTCTTCCAGGTAGTGGATGCTGGTGCCGCCGCGGATGAACGCGCTGTCGAGCAGCAACTCCTGGTGCAGCGGGATGTTGGTCTTGATGCCGGAAATCGCCATTTCGGACAGCGCGATGCGCATCCGGGCGAGCGCCTGGTCGCGGGTATCGCCGTACGCGATCACCTTGCCGACCATCGAATCGTAGTTAGGCGGAACAGTGTAGCCCTGATAGATGTGCGAGTCGATGCGGATGCCCGGGCCGCCGGCCGGGTGGTAGCCGTCGATCTTGCCCGGGCTCGGCACGAAGGTGAACGGGTCTTCGGCGTTGATCCGGCATTCGATCGCGTGGCCGGAGAGCTTCACGTCGTCCTGCGTGTAGCGCAGCTTCTCGCCGGCGGCGATGCGGATCTGTTCCTGCACGATGTCGATGCCGGTGATCATCTCGGTCACCGGGTGCTCGACCTGCACGCGGGTGTTCATCTCGATGAAGTAGAACTCGCCGTTCTCGTAGAGGAACTCGAAGGTGCCCGCGCCGCGGTAGCCGATGCGGCGGCACGCTTCGGCACATGCCTCGCCGATGCGCTGGCGCTCTTCGTCGGTGATGCCCGGTGCCGGCGCTTCCTCGATGATCTTCTGGTGGCGGCGCTGCATCGAGCAGTCGCGCTCGCCCAGGTAGATCGCGTTGCCGTACTCGTCGGCCAGCACCTGGATCTCGATGTGGCGCGGCAGCTGCAGGTACTTTTCCATGTACACGGTCGGGTTGCCGAAGGCGGCGCCCGCTTCGGTACGCGTCATGTCGACCGCGTTCAGGAGCGCGGCCTCGGTGTGCACCACGCGCATGCCGCGGCCGCCACCACCACCGGCGGCCTTGATGATCACCGGGTAGCCGATGCGTGCGGCGATCCGGATGATCTCTTCGCCGTCGTCCGGCAGCGCGCCCTCGGAGCCGGGCACGCAGGGCACGCCGGCCTCGATCATCGCGTTCTTGGCGGCGACCTTGTCGCCCATCTGGCGGATGGTGTCCGGACGCGGTCCGATGAACACGAAGCCGGATTCCTCGACGCGCTCGGCGAAGTCGGCGTTCTCCGACAAAAAGCCGTAACCGGGGTGGATCGCCTGCGCGTCGGTCACTTCGGCGGCGGCGATGATCGCCGGCACGTGCAGGTAGCTCTTGGCCGACGGGGCGGGGCCGATGCACACCGACTCGTCGGCGAGTTTCACGTACTTGGCTTCGCGGTCGGCTTCCGAGTGGACGACCACGGTCTTGATGCCCATTTCACGGCAGGCACGCTGGATGCGCAGGGCGATTTCCCCGCGGTTGGCGATCAGGATCTTCTCAAACATCTGTCGTTTCTCCGCGGCGGGGCGTACCCCGCCGCCTAAGCTTTAGCCTTGCCCCCCAGGCGTGTGCCTGAACGGCAAGGAGCAAGAGGCCGACCGCCGGGCGATCCGCGTCTTGCTCCTCCTTGTGCGGGTGCTGTGCCTTACTCGATGACGAACAGCGGCTCGCCGTATTCGACCGGCTGGCCGTCTTCGGCCAGGATCGCCTTGATCACGCCGGCGCGGTCCGCTTCGATCTCGTTCATCAGCTTCATCGCCTCGATGATGCACAGGGTGTCGCCGACCGCGACGCTCTGGCCGACTTCGGCGAACGCCTTGGCGCCCGGGCTCGACGAACGGTAGAAGGTACCGACCATCGGCGACTTGACGGCGTTCTTGTCGCTGGCCGGCGCCGGCGCGGCTTCGGCCGGCGCGGCGGCCGGTGCCGCTGCCGGGGCGGCAGCCATCGGCGCGCCCATCGGCAACTGGTAGTGGACCGGCTGGCTGAAGGCAGCCTGCGCCGAGACACGGGTAATACGGACTTTCTCTTCGCCTTCGGTGACTTCGAGCTCGGCGATGCCGGACTCTTCAACGAGGTCGATCAGTTTTTTGAGTTTTCTGAGGTCCATTACTGATCCTGTGATGTACTTGACGGGAGTGGGGTGTCAGCGCCGGGCCGCAAGCCGGGTGAGGGCATGCGCCAGCGCGAGTTCGTAGCCTTGCGCGCCCAGTCCGCAGATCACGCCGACGGCGAGGTCCGAGAAGTAGGAGTGCTGGCGGAAGGGTTCGCGCGCGTGCACGTTGGACAGGTGCACTTCGATGAACGGCACCTTCACCGCGGAGATCGCGTCGCGCAGCGCGACGCTGGTGTGGGTGAAGGCGGCCGGGTTGATCAGGATGAAACCGGTGCCGTCGGTCAGGCACGCGTGCACGCGCTCGATGAGCACATGCTCGGCGTTGCTCTGCAGCGTGGAGAGCTCGCAGCCGGCGGCCTGCGCCTGCGTTTCGAGGCGGCGGTTGATGTCGTCCAGCGTGTCGCGGCCGTAGTGGTCGGGTTCGCGTACGCCCAGGAGATTCAGGTTCGGGCCGTGCAGCACCAGGATGCGGGGTGCCGCGCCTGCCGGTTCATCTTTCATCATGCCGGCAAGTTTGCCGCAATTGCCGGCAAGAAGTCCAGCATATGCCGGCATTTCAAACGAACGTCACAATCAGTCGATCGCCTTGAATAGAGCATCCGCACTAGCTGCGGCGCGGCTTTGCGCCGTGCCGCACCATGCATGCCGGGTGCGTGCCGAGCCGCGGGTGGCGGGGTATAATCGTCATCATTTTTTGCGGACCCATCGCGCCATGCAACTCTCCGACTTCGATTACCACCTGCCGGAGCACCTGATCGCCCAGCATCCGCCGAAGCAGCGCGGCGGCAGCCGCCTGTTGCACGTCGACGGACTGCATCTGGAAGACCGCCTGTTTTCCGACCTGCCGGCCTTCCTGCAGGCGGGCGACGTGCTGGTGTTCAACGACACCCGCGTGATCAAGGCGCGCCTGTTCGGCGAGAAGGACAGCGGCGGCAAGGTCGAGGCGCTGATCGAGCGCGTGGAGAACGAGCACGAGGCGCTCGCGCATGTGCGCGCGTCCAAGTCGCCCAAGCCCGGCACCCGCATCCTTTTCGCCGGCCGCTGGCAGGCCGAGATGGTCGAGCGGGTCGGCGAGCTGTTCCGCCTGCGTTTCCTCGACGACGAGAACCTGTTCGACATCCTCGAGGCTTCGGGCAAGCTGCCGCTGCCGCCGTATATCGCGCGCGACACCGAGGGCGACGACGACGAGCGCTACCAGACCGTTTACGCGCGGGAGAAGGGCGCGGTCGCCGCGCCGACCGCCGGCCTGCACTTCACCGAAGACATGCTGACGATGCTTGAGGGCGCCGGCGTCAAGCTCGCCTACGTCACGCTGCATGTCGGCGCCGGCACCTTCCAGCCGGTACGCGTCGACAATATCGCCGAGCACAAGATGCACAGCGAACGCTACGAGATCAGCCAGGCGACGGTCGACGTGATCGAGGCCGCGCACGCGGCCGGCCGCCGCGTGGTCGCCGTCGGCACCACCAGCATGCGCGCGCTCGAATCGGCCGCGCGCGGCGGCGTGCTCGCCGCCGGCCGCGGCGAGACCGACATCTTCATCACGCCGGGTTTCCGCTTCAACGTGGTCGACCGCCTGCTGACCAACTTCCACCTGCCCAAGTCGACGCTGTTGATGCTGGTGTCGGCGTTCGCCGGCTACGACGAGATGCGTGCGGCGTACGCGCACGCGGTCGCCGCCGAGTACCGCTTCTTCAGCTACGGCGACGCGATGCTGCTCGAACGCAAGGAGGCCGCATGTCAGGGCTGACCCCGGACACGCCGCACCCGCTGGAAATCCGCCTGCTGACCGAATCTCGCCGGCTGGAGATTTCCTTCGACGACGGCGCGCGTTTCAGCCTCCCGGCCGAGTACCTCAGGGTGTACTCGCCGTCGGCCGAGGTGCGCGGCCACGGTGCCGGGCAGGAAGTGCTGCAGGTCGGCAAGCGGCAGGTGGCGATCACCGCGCTCGAGCCGGTCGGCCACTACGCGCTGAAGATCGTGTTCGACGACGGCCACGACAGCGGGCTCTTCAGCTGGGACTACCTGTACCGGCTGGGCGCCGATTACGACAGGAACTGGCAGGATTATCTGGACAGGCTGGCGCGTGCCGGCGCAAGCAGGGAGTAAACATGGACAAAACGACCCACTTCGGCTTCAAGAGCGTCGCCGAAAGCGAAAAGGCGGGCAAGGTTGCCGAGGTGTTCCACTCGGTCGCGCAGAAGTACGACGTGATGAACGACCTGATGTCGGGCGGCCTGCACCGCATCTGGAAGCACTTCACGCTGAACACCGCCGGCGTGCGCCGCGGCGACAAGGTGCTCGACATCGCCGGGGGCACCGGCGATTTGGCGCGCGGCTGGGCCAAGCGGGTCGGCAAGGAAGGCGAGGTGTGGCTGACCGACATCAACTCGTCGATGCTGACCGTCGGCCGCGATCGCCTGCTCGACGAGGGGCTGATGCTGCCGGTGTCGCTGGCCGACGCCGAGAAGCTGCCGTTCCCGGACAACTACTTTAACCTGGTGTCGGTCGCCTTCGGCCTGCGCAACATGACGCACAAGGACGCCGCGCTCGCCGAGATGTACCGCGTACTCAAACCCGGCGGCAAGCTTCTGGTGCTCGAGTTCTCCAAGGTGTGGAAGCCGCTCTCTCCGGTGTACGACTTCTACTCGTTCAAAGCGCTGCCGGTGATGGGCAAGCTGGTCGCGAACGACGCGGATAGCTACCAGTACCTCGCCGAGTCGATCCGCATGCACCCGGACCAGGAAACCCTCAAGCAGCTGATGCTGGACGCGGGTTTCGGCAAGGTCGACTACCACAACCTGTCCGCCGGTGTCGTCGCGCTGCACAAGGGCTTCAAGTTCTGATGGGCGCGCTTGCCAAGGTGCCCACCTGGCTGATGCTCGCGCTGGCGATCCTGGCCGAGGTGAGCGCGACGAGCTCGATGAAGCTGACCGAAGGCTTCACGCGGCCGCTGCCGACCGTGCTGGTGCTGTGTGGTTACGCGCTGTCGCTCAGCCTGCTCGCGCAGGTGGTGCAGCGGGTCGACGTCGGCGTCGTCTACGCGATCTGGTGCGGAGTCGGCATGGCCGCCGTCGCGCTGGTCGGCGTGCTGGTATACGGCGAGGCGGTGACGCTCGCCAAGGTCGGTGGCATCGTGCTGATTGTCGCCGGCACCCTGATGTTGAGCCTGGCCATGCGTGGCCACTAGCCGGAGTAAAACGTGATGCTGACGCTGGCCGTGTTCAACCACCTGCTCGGGCAGCAGCCCGAACTGCGCGCCGAACTCGCGCGCTGGCACGGCCGCCGCGTCGCCGTCGCGCTCGCGCCGTTCAGCGTCGCCGGTGTCGTCACCGACGAGGGCTACCTCGCGCGCTGTCCGGGCGAGCCCGAGGCGACGGTGCGGCTGGGCCACGGCCTGGTGCTCGCCTCGCTGGCCGGCGGCACGCCCGACATGCGGGAAGTGAAGACCAGCGGCGACGCCGCGCTGGCCGGTGCCGTGCTCGCGGTGCTCACCCGCTTGTCCTGGGACGCAGAGGAAGACGTCTCGCGCGTGCTGGGCGACGCCGCCGCGCACCGGCTGGGCCGCTTCGTGCGCCGCGCATTCGGCCTGAAGGGCGAGATCGGCGGGCGCCTGCTGGAGGGCTGGGTCGAGCATCTCCGCGACGAGGCGCCGCTCGTCGCGCACCGGCGAGACGTCGAGCGCTTCGTCGCTGACGTTGACGCGCTGCGCGACGACGCCGAGCGCCTCGCCAAGCGGCTCGCGCGGCTGGAAACCGCCGCCGGGCCTTCATCCACTGCCAAGCAAGGGGCCTCATGCGCCTGAAGCGTTTTACCCGCATCGTCTCCACCTTCTACCGCTACGGTCTTGATGAATTCTTCGCCGGCCACTCGCGGCTGGGTTTCGTGCACAGCCTGCTGCGCTGGTTACCCATCCCGCGCGACCTGACGCGGTCGCGCCCCGAGCGGGTGCGCCTCGCGCTGGAGAGCCTGGGGCCGATCTTCGTCAAGTTCGGCCAGCTGTTGTCCACCCGCCGCGACTTGTTGCCGCACGACTACGCCGAGGCGCTCGCCCACTTGCAGGACCGCGTCGCGCCGTTCGACGGCGAACTGGCGCGGCGGGTGATCGAGCAGAGCCTTAACCGTCGCGTCGACGACATCTACGTCGACTTCGAGACGCAGCCGGTGGCCAGCGCGTCGGTCGCGCAGGTGCACCGCGCGTGGCTGCGCGAGGCGGACGACAGCCGTGGCCGCGAAGTCGCGGTCAAGGTGCTGCGCCCGGGCATCGCGCCGGTGATCGAGCAGGATCTCGCGTTGATGAAGATGCTGGCAGGCTGGGTCGAGCGGCTGTTCGCCGACGGCAAGCGGCTGAAGCCGCGCGAGGTGGTCGCCGAATTCGACCGCCACCTGCACGACGAGCTGGACATGATGCACGAGGCGGGCAACGCCTCGCAGCTGCGGCGTAACTTCGAAGGCTCCGACATGCTGGTGGTGCCCGAGGTGTTCTACGAGGCGACCAGCACCGACGTACTGACGCTCGAATGGATGCGCGGCGTGCCGGTTGGCCGCATCGAAGAATTGCGCGCGGCAGGCGTCGATTTGAAGCAGTTGTCGCGCTTCGGCGTCGAGATATTCTTCACCCAGGTGTTCCGCCACGGCTTCTTCCACGCCGACATGCACCCGGGCAACATCTTCGTCGCACCGGACGGCCGCTATATCGCGCTCGACTTCGGCATCGTCGGCAGCCTGACCGAGAAGGACAAGCACTACCTGGCGATCAACTTCCTCGCCTTCTTCAACCGCGATTATCACCGCGTCGCCACCGCGCATATCGAGTCGGGCTGGGTGCCGGCCGACACCCGCCCGGAAGAGCTGGAAGCGGCGGTACGCACCGTGTGCGAACCCTTCTTCGACAAGCCCTTAAGCCAGATCTCCTTCGGCATGGTGCTGCTGCGCCTGTTTGAAACCAGCCGCCGCTTCAACGTCGAGATCCAGCCGCAGCTGGTGCTGCTGCAAAAGACGCTGCTCAATATCGAGGGCCTGGGCCGCCAGCTCGACCCCGACCTCAACCTGTGGGACACCGCCAAGCCCTTCCTCACCAAGTGGATGAACGAGCAGATCGGCTGGCGCGGCTTGCTGTGCACCCTGAAGGACGAGGCGCCGCAATGGGCGACCACCCTGCCGACCCTGCCTCGCAAGCTGAACGAAGCCTTGTCCGGCAAGTCGTCCGAGCTGATGGTGGCGGGCTATCTGCAGCTGATGCGCGAACAGAAGCGGCAGAACTTCCTGCTCGCGCTGATCGCGCTGCTATTGGGCGCACTGCTGTTGAAGGATTTGCTGTAGGTGGTGGGTTACGCCGCCCATTCCTTCGCGCCGCTTCGCTAGCCGCGCTCAGTCAGCGGCTAACTCGCGTGCGGAGTCGCCAACCTTATGGGGAGC
This sequence comes from Crenobacter intestini, assembly GCF_004919095.1. Taxonomy (GTDB): domain Bacteria; phylum Pseudomonadota; class Gammaproteobacteria; order Burkholderiales; family Chromobacteriaceae; genus Craterilacuibacter; species Craterilacuibacter intestini. The sequence goes on from NZ_STGJ01000018.1 coordinate 25,532, forward strand.
CACCCCGAGTCCCGTAGCCGCAAGCCGCGGCGAAGCCGGTCGCCAAGGTTTTAAGTCGCCCTTTGTTCGAGCAATTTGACGCTAGCAAATTGCGAGTCGGGCGGAGCCTTGGTGGGCGGCTTTGACGCGGAGTTTCGCTGCGGATTCGGGTCGCTTTTTCTTTCGACCATTTCTTTTGGCGAGACAAAAGCAATGGCCCCGTCTGCCGCGCGGAAGCGGCAAGGAAAACATCCGCCTGTCGGATTCATTCAAAGGCCCGCCGTCATCGCGGGCCTTTTTGCGCCAGGATCAGGCAGGGGCTTGTCATTTGATATATAAAAAGACATAATATGTGTGCCGTTAACGAAGGAGCCACCATGAGCCACAACTACCAGGAACTGGCCGCCGCCCTCGGCGCCAAGGTCGCCGAGCTGCGCCGCGAGATCCCCGAGACGATGAAGGGCTTCGGCCAGATGAACCGTGCAGCGCACGCCAACGGCGCGCTGGATAACAAGCAGAAGGAGCTGATCGCGATCGCCATCGGCATCGCCGGCCGCTGCCAGGGCTGCCTCGCCTTCCACGCCAAGGCGCTTGTCGAGCTGGGCTGCACCCGTGCCGAATTCCTCGAGATGCTGCAGGTTGCGGTGTACATGGGCGGCGGCCCGTCGCTGATGACGGCGGCCGAGGCGCTGATGGCGTACGAGAGCTTCGGCGGCGAGCGCGCGCTGCAGCCGGCCGGTGCGGAGGCCAGCCCGCTGTAAAGCGAGCGTAGCGCTGTAGAAAAGGCAAGGCTGACGCCCCGCGTCCCCTCAGGGATGCGGGGCGTTTGTGCGTCAGGCGGGCAGCAGCGCGGCGAGCACTTTGCGGCCCTCGGCGTGCAGGATGTTGTAGGTGCGGCAGGCGGCGGCGCTGTCCATTACCTCGACGCCGACGTGCGCGGCCGACAGCGCGGCGTACAGGCGCGGGTGCAGCAGGCGCTGCACCTTGCCGCAGCCGACCAGCACCACCTCCGGCTCGAAGCGGGCGAGCTCGGCGAAGTGCTCGGGCGCGAGCGCGTCGAACGAGGTCGCGCTCCATTGCGCGGCGTGTTCGCCGCACACCACGAGCGGGTGGCTGTAACGGGTCTGGCCGAGCTGGAAATAGCCGTCGCCGTAGCCGCTGAACAACTGGTGGCCGGCGAGCTCGGACTGGTGCAGTTTCATGGGCGGGTTTCCTTGCGCGAGGGGGGCGCCGCTGGCTAGTGCAGCGCAGCAGCGGATGGGATAGGATTATAGCCGACTGTAATGACACTCAGGTGGCTACGCGCGAGCCGCGCCGGCCTGACCTCACCTACGCGGGCGCGGCCCGCCAGAAGGATTCTGCCCCATGCAACCCGTGCGCAAATCGCAGAAGCTCGCCAACGTCTGCTACGACATCCGCGGACCGGTGCTCGAGCACGCGAAGAAGATGGAAGAAGAAGGCCATCGCATCATCAAGCTCAATATCGGCAACCCGGCGCCGTTCGGCTTTTACGCGCCGGACGAGATCACCGCCGACATGATTGCCAACCTGCCGGCGGCCTCCGGCTACGCCGACTCCAAGGGCCTGTTTGCCGCGCGCAAGGCGATCATGCACTACACGCAGGAGAAGAACATCCCCGGCGTCGGGCTGGAGGACATTTACGTCGGCAACGGCGTCTCCGAGCTGATCGTGATGGCGATGCAGGCGCTGCTCGATAACGGTGACGAGGTGCTGGTGCCGGCGCCGGACTATCCCCTGTGGACGGCGGCGGTCAGCCTGGCCGGTGGCCGTGCGGTGCACTATGTGTGCGACGAGGCGCAAGGCTGGTTCCCCGACATCGCCGACATCGAGGCCAAGATCACGCCGAACACGCGCGCGATCGTGGTGATCAACCCGAACAACCCGACCGGCGCGGTCTACCCGCAACCCCTGCTCGAGCAGATCGTCGAACTGGCGCGCAAGCACCAGCTGATCATCTACGCCGACGAGATCTACGACAAGGTGCTGTACGACAGCGAGCACCATGTGTCGATCGCCAGCCTGGCGCCGGACGTGCTGTGCGTGACGATGAATGGCCTCTCCAAGAACTACCGCGCCTGTGGCTACCGCGCCGGCTGGATGTCGGTGTCCGGCGAGAAGCGCCACGCGCGCGACTATATCGAGGGGCTGAACATGCTCGCCTCGATGCGCCTGTGCGCCAACGTGCCCGGCCAGTACGCGATCCAGACCGCGCTGGGCGGCTACCAGAGCATCAACGACCTGGTCGCCCCCAGCGGCCGCCTCGCCCGCCAGCGCGACCTAGCGTACGAGATGCTGAGTGCGATGCCCGGCGTCTCCTGCGTGAAGCCCAAGGGCGCGCTCTACATGTTCCCGCGCCTCGACCCCGAGGTGTACCCGATCGCCGACGACCAGCAGTTCATCCTCGAGCTGCTGCAGCAGGAGAAGGTATTGCTGGTGCAGGGGACGGGGTTTAACTGGATTGCACCGGATCACTTCCGCGTGGTATTCCTTCCGAATACGGACGACCTCGCCGAGGCGCTCGGCCGGGTCGGGCACTTCCTCGAAAACTACCGCCTGCGCCACGGCACCAACTAGGCCGCGGCAGGCCAACACAAGGGACCGTGCGCGGTCCCTTCTTTGCAGCGAACACGCGTATAAAACCAGGAGCACGAGCATGAAGCCGATCAATATTGGCCTGATGGGGGTTGGGACGGTCGGTGGCGGTGTCGCCACCGTATTGAAGCGAAATGCTGAAGAAATCAGCCGGCGTGCCGGCCGCGACATCCGCCTGACCATCGCTGCGCGCCGCAATGTCGAGCAGGCGCGCGAGCTGGTCGGCGAGGAAGTCGCCATTGTGGCCGACGCCTTCGCGGTCGTCGACCACCCGGACGTCGACATCGTGGTCGAGCTGATCGGCGGCGACACCGTCGCCAAGGAACTGGTGCTGCGTGCGATCGCCAACGGCAAGCATGTGGTGACCGCCAACAAGAAGCTGCTGGCGCTGCACGGCAACGAGATCTTCGCGCGCGCGCAGGAGAAGGGCGTGATGGTCGCCTTCGAGGCGGCGGTCGCCGGCGGCATCCCGATCATCAAGGCGCTGCGCGAGGGCCTGAGCGCCAACCGCATCGAGTGGATCGCCGGCATCATCAACGGCACCTCCAACTTCATCCTGACCGAGATGCGCGAGAAGGGCGCAAGCTTCGCCGACGTGCTGGCCGAGGCGCAGCGCCTGGGTTACGCCGAAGCCGACCCGACCTTCGACGTCGAAGGCCACGACGCCGGCCACAAACTGACCATCATGGCGGCCATCGCGTTCGGCATCCCGATGAACTTCGGCGCGTGCTACCTCGAGGGCATCAGCCGCCTCGACGGCCGCGACATCCGTTACGCCGAGGAACTGGGCTACCGCGTGAAGCTGCTGGGCCTGACCCGCTGCACCGAAGACGGGGTCGAACTGCGCGTGCATCCGACGCTGATCCCCGAGGGCCGCCTGATCGCCAACGTGAACGGCGTGATGAACGCGGTGCTGGCCAAGGGCGACGCGATCGGCCCGACCCTCTACTACGGCGCGGGCGCCGGTGCCCTGCCGACCGCGTCGGCGGTGGTCGCCGACATCGTCGACGTCGCCCGCCTGATGACGGCCGACCCCGAGCACCGCGTGCCGCACCTCGCGTTCCAGCCGGACCAGCTCAAGGACCTGCCGCTGCTGCCGATGGACGAGGTGGTCAGCTCCTACTACCTGCGCATCAGCGTGACCGACCGCGCCGGCGTGCTGGCCGAGATCACCCGTCTGCTCGCCGAGAACGACATCTCGATCGAGGCGCTGATCCAGAAGGGCTCGTTGTCCGAGGGCACGGCCGAGGTGGTGCTGTTGACCCACCGCGTGAAGGAGCGCCAGGCCAACGCGGCGATCGCCGCGATCGAGGCCCTGGCCAGCGTCACCTGCCCGGTGGTACGCCTGCGCATGGAAGAACTCAATGGCTGAGCTTGTGCCCGGCATCAGCGTCCGCCGGGCGACGCGGGACGACCTTGAGGCGATCGTCGACATCTACAACTCGACCATCGCCTCGCGCATGGTCACCGCCGACCTCGAGCCGGTCAGCGTGGCAGACCGCGAACCGTGGTTCGCCGCGCACGGCGAGCGCCACCCGCTGTGGGTCGCCGAGGCCGGCTCCCGGGTGGTCGGCTGGGCCAGCCTGTCGGCCTTCCACAGCCGCGCCGCCTATGACGCGACCGCCGAAGTGAGCGTCTACCTCGCGCCGGACACCCGCGGCCGCGGCCTGGGCGCGGCCTTCCTGCGCTTTGTCGAGGTGGCGTGCCCGGCGCTTGGCGTGCGCAACCTGGTCGCGCTGGTGTTCGGCCACAACGCGCCGTCGGTCGCGCTGTTTTCGCGCGCGGGCTACGCGCGCTGGGGCGAGCTGCCGCAGGTGGCGGAACTCGATTGCGTGCGGCGTGACCTCCTGATGCTCGGCAAGCACCTTACACAAGACTAAAAGAGAAACCGATGAAGTACATCAGCACCCGCGGCGCGATGGCGCCGCTCGAATTCTCCGACACCGTCCTGATGGGGCTTGCCCCCGATGGCGGCCTCGCGCTGCCCGAGCGCTACCCGCAGGTCGACCGCGCGACGCTGGATGCCTGGCGCGCGCTGCCGTACCCGGAACTTGCGTTCGAGATCCTGCGCCTCTACGCGACCGACATTCCCGAGGATGACCTCAAGGCACTGACCACACGCACCTACACCGCGGCGGTGTTCGGCAGTGCGGCGATCACCCCGGTCAAGACGCTGCACGACGGCGTGAAGATCCTCGAGCTCTCCAACGGCCCGACGCTCGCCTTCAAGGACATGGCGATGCAGCTGCTCGGCAACCTGTTCGAGTACGTGCTGCAAAAGCGCGGCGAGCGGCTGAACATCCTCGGCGCCACCTCGGGCGACACCGGCTCGGCCGCAGAGTACGCGCTGCGCGGCAAGGCGAACGTCAACGTGTTCATGCTGTCGCCGGCCGGCAAGATGAGCGTGTTCCAGCGCGCGCAGATGTACAGCCTCACCGACGAGAACATCCACAACATCGCCGTGCGCGGCATGTTCGACGATTGCCAGGACATCGTGAAGGCGGTGCAGAACGACCACGCCTTCAAAGAGGCGTACCGCATCGGCACCGTCAACTCGATCAACTGGGCGCGGGTGGTCGCGCAGGTGGTGTACTACTTCGCCGGTTACTTTAACGCGACCGCGAACAACGACGAGAAGCTCAGCTTCTGCGTGCCGTCCGGCAACTTCGGCAACGTGTGCGCCGGCCATATCGCGCGCCAGATGGGCCTGCCGATCGACCGCCTGATCGTCGCCACCAACGAGAACGACGTGCTCGACGAATTCTTCCGCACTGGCGTCTACCGCCCGCGCAGCACCGCCGAGACCTTCGTCACCTCCAGCCCGTCGATGGACATCTCCAAGGCGTCCAACTTCGAGCGCTTCGTGTTCGACCTGGTCGGCCGCGACGGCGCCGAAGTGGCCCGCCTGTGGCGCGCGGTCGACGCGGGCGTCGGCTTCGACTTGTCGGCGCGCCTGGCCGACGTGCGCGAGCGCTTCGGCTTCGTCTCCGGCGCCAGCAGCCACGCCGACCGTTTGGCGACCATCCGCCAGATCGACGCCGAAGACAGCGTGGTGCTCGACCCGCACACCGCCGACGGCGTGAAGGTCGCGCGCGAAGTGCGCATCCCTGGCGAGACGGTGCTCTGCCTGGAGACCGCGCTGCCGGCAAAGTTTGCCGAGACCATACGCGAGGCGCTGGATCGAGAACCGCCGCGTCCGGCCGGCTTCGACGGCATCGAGGACTTGCCACAGCGGGTGGTCGAAGTCGACGCCGACGCCGCCACCGTCAAGTCGCTCATCGCGCACGCGCTGGCCTGATTTGCCTTTCGCAAGACCACGGCAAGGCAGCCTGCGGGCTGCCTTCTTGCTGGACGTGCAATGATGTTTGTGTAAATAGCCGTCGCGTGGGCGGAATGCCGGCGCCGTCCGCGATGGTTTAATCCTGCAGAGCCCTCCCCGTAGAGGAGGGCCGTTCACGGAGCAAACCCCGATGCAAGCGTTTGAAGCGAACTTCGACGGGCTGGTCGGCCCGACCCACAACTACGCCGGGCTGTCGCACGGCAACGTCGCCTCCACCGGCAACGCCCACGGGCTCGCCAACCCGAAGGAGGCGGCGCTGCAGGGCCTCGCCAAGATGAAGGCGCTGGCTGACATGGGCTTCAAGCAGGGCGTGCTCGCCCCGCACGCCCGGCCGGACACGCAGGCGCTGCGCAAGCTGGGCTTTGCCGGCAACGACGCGGCGGTGCTCGCGCGCGCTGCCAAGGAAGCGCCGGCCATCCTCGCCGCGGTCAGCTCGGCCTCGCCGATGTGGACCGCCAACGCGGCGACGGTCAGCCCGTCGGCCGACACCCATGATGGCCGCGTGCACTTCACGCCGGCCAACCTCAACAACAAGTTCCACCGCTCGCTCGAGCACGAACAGACCGGCCGCCTGCTCAAGGCGATGTTCGCCGACGAAAACCGCTTCGCGCACCACGCGGCACTGCCCGCGCAGATGCACTTCGGCGACGAGGGCGCGGCCAACCACACCCGCTTTTGCGGCGACTACGGCGCGCGCGGCGTCGAATTCTTCGTGTACGGTCGCGCAGCGTTCGCCGCCGGTGCGCCAGGGCCGAGCCGCTACCCGGCGCGCCAGACGCTGGAAGCGAGCGAGGCGATTGCCCGCCTGCACGGCCTCGCGCCCGAGTGCGTGGTGTACGCGCGGCAGAACGCCGACGCCATCGACGCGGGCGTGTTCCACAACGACGTGATCGCGGTCGGCAACGGCCACGTCTCCTTCCATCACGAGCTGGCGTTCGCCGACCAGGCCGCGGTGCTCGCCGAACTGTCCGCCAAGCTCGCCGCGCAAGGCGTCGCCTTCGAGGCGGTCGAGGTGCCGGCCGACGAGGTCAGCCTCGAGGACGCGGTGCACAGCTATCTGTTCAACAGCCAGCTGTTGCGCCGCTCCGACGGTCGCATGCTGCTGGTGGTCCCCGAGGAGTGCCGCGTCAACCCGCGGGTGTCGGCCTACCTCGACCGGCTGCTCGCAAGCGGCGGCCCGATCGCCGAGGTGCGGGTGTTCGACCTCAAGCAATCGATGCAGAACGGCGGCGGGCCGGCCTGCCTGCGCCTGCGCGTCGCGCTGACCGAGGCCGAGGCGGCCGCGGTCAACCCCGCGGTGTGGATGGACGACGCGCTCTACGCACGGCTCACCGGCTGGGTCGGCCGCCACTACCGCGACCGCCTGTCGGCCGCGGACCTGGCCGACCCGGCGCTGCTTGCCGAGAGCCAGCAGGCGCTCGACGAGCTGACGGGCATCCTGTCGCTCGGCAGCGTCTACCCCTTCCAGCGCTGAACGAAAAACACCCCGCGGCGTACCGCGGGGTGTTTGCCTTGGGGAAAACCGCTCAGAACGTCGCGTTCAGGCCGACGTTGACACCCCAGAAGTTGCCGTCGTCGCGCGCGAAGCTGCCGGTGGCCTGCGCGAACGCGGTGACGCCCGGGGCGACATTGAGCGCGCTGCCCACCCCCAGTTCGCCCCAGTTCTTCGGCAGCGCCTGCCCCTCGACCGTGAAGTTGCCGGCCGTGCTCAAGAGCCCCGCCTCGATGTCGCGCGCGTCGCCCTTGAACTCGTGGTAGTAGCCGACCCTCGCGTACGGCGAGAAGCGGCCGGCGGTCGTGGCGACGTTCCAGCCGAGCGAGCCGACCAGCGACTTGACCTTCTGCTCGCCAAAGCGCATCGCGCTGAAGTCGAGCGTGTCCTCGATCAGCGCGCCGACTTTCACGTGCTCGTAGCGCAGGCCGGCTTGCGGGCCGGTGCTGAGCTTGCCCCACTGCATCCGGTAGCCGCCGTTCACGTCGAAGCCCATCTGGGTCGCGCGGGTCGAGGCCGTCTGCACCGCGCGGTAGGTCGGCCCCAGCTTGATGTTGCGGCGGGTGTCGAGGTCGGTGTTGCCGAGGAAGACCTCGCCGTCGACCCACAGCGGCGCCGCCCGCCAGTTGCCGATCGCCGACAGGCTGCGGGTGTCGCCCTTGTAACTGCCGAGCGAGCCGATGTCGGCGCGGGTCTTGCCACCGCTGAAAGCGACGCCGAGCGCAAGTTCGGGGGTAGCCTGGTAGTCGAAGCCCAGCGTGCCGATCGCCTCGGGCTTGAGCGTGCCCGCTTCGACATGGTCGCGCCCGAAGCCGCCGCCGACGATGGCGCCGACGCTGCGTACCGCGCGCGGCGCAGCGTCCAGTGCGCGCGCGTGCGCGTGCAGGGTGTCGCGGATCACCTGGCGCGAGGCGAGCGGCACCTGGCCCAGCGCGTCGGCGAACGCCGGCGCGGCGAGGATGTTGGCGAAGTAGTCGCCGAGCACCTGGTGGGTGAGCGGGGTCGGGTGACGGTCGTCGGCGAACAGGAAGCTTGGCGCGGCCAGCAGGGTCGTTGCGCTGGGCGTCAGCGTCGAGCAGGTCAGGGCCGTGCCGGCGCACTGGCTGCCGGTGACGTTGTCGACGCCGAACGCTTTCGGGTTGGCGAGTACCGCTGCGAACAGGCCGGCCACGTCCGGGCGTACCACGTTGGCGCCGCTTTGCGCGATGCCGGCGTCGACCGACGCATTGAACAACTGGGTCAGCTGGTTGAGGCTGCCTTGGGCGCTGGCGTAGCCTTCGTTCAGCTTTTGCAGGGCAGATGCCGTTGCACTGGCCAGATTGGCCGAGATTGCTCCCGGCAGTTGGGCATTCACTTGGGTTGCTAGGTTGGCTTTCAATGCGGCGGCGACTTGGGCGTCAATGATGTCCTGTGGAGTACCTGCCGGTAAGGCCGCTTTAACTTGTTGGGTAATGGCCGCGGTGACGGCTGTTGTCACCTGCTGGGCAATGCCGGCCTTGGCCAGCTCAGGCGCCAGTTGAGTGAGGACATTGTTGACGACAGCTTTCTGGCTGGCGGCATCTGCAGCAGCGCTGGCGCTGAGCCCCTGTCTGGCTGCGGCCTCGAGTTGCCGGTAGAGGCCGACGACTTGGGCGTTTTGCTGTGAATCAGGCATGTCGGTACGGTAACCGGTTGCTCCTTGCAAAACCGCGTACAGCGCCGCCGGCGTATTGCCGAATGCAGGCAGGTTGGGCGCGATGATCAGCTTTGCGCCCGCGGCCTTGAGCGCACCCAGTTGCCCGGCTAACGAACCTGCCGCTTGTGCGATACTCGCCTGGGCCGCACTGGTCCCGCCGCTCGCCGAAGCGGCTGCGGCCGCCGGGATGTCGTTGCCGCCGGTCCACACGAAATAGAGCGCGTTGGGGTCAGCCTTGCCACCACTGCGCTTGAAGTAATCGGAAATCTGGGTCGGCAGGTCGCGGATTTCCTTGCCGCCAGGTCCCGGGTTGGCGGTTTCGACCGACTGGGCACCACCTTGCGCGTAGTTGTTGCCGGCCGGGTTGTAGCCGGTTAGCGGATTGGTCGCACTGGCCTTGAGGCCGAGTGCGGTGGCCAGCACGTCGGCGTGGTTGGGCGCGTTGTTGGTGGTCCAGCGACTGCCGTCGGGCAGGCCACCGACGCCCGAGAAGGCGCCGCTATCGGTCAGGCTGTCGCCGAAGAACCAGGCCTGGCTGAAGGTGGCGGCCGGCGCGAAGCCGGTGGCGAGTGCGAAGGCGACGGCGGCGCTGCCGCGGCGCAGGGTGGATGCTTGCATGGAATGCCCCTCTGTTTTTTATGGTGTGTCATGCGAATGAAATTTCCGCATGAAGCAAATATTCTAAATGCAAGGGCGGACGTCAACTGCGGCTTGGGACAGTCCGGCGACAACGGTTAGAATGCGGCCATGTGCAGACGTTTTTTCGCGACACTTTGCGCGCTGCTGGTGGCGGGAGGCGCGGCTAGTGCGCCGGCCGGGCAGGACCTCGCGCAGTTGCGTGAGCGCGCGCAGCGCTTTGTCGACGCCGAGGCCGGGCGTCATAGCCTGCCCGCGCAGCGGGTCGGCGCGCCCGACGCGCGGGTGTTCCTGCCCGCGTGCGACACGCTGGACGCCGCGTGGCCGGACGGCCGCCCGGCAGGGCAGGTGCTGGTGCGCTGCCCGTCGCTGGGCTGGTCGCTGGGCCTGCCTGTCGAACAGGTGCGCGCTGCCCGTCGCGTGTTTGTCGCCAGCGGCCTGATCGCAACGGGGCAGGTGCTGACCGCGGCGGACATCAAGCTTGCCGACGTCGGCAACGCGACGCTGGCGCGCCAGGGCGTGGACGACGCCTCGTTGCTGCTGGGCAAGGCCGCGCGTGCGCAGATCCCACCGGGGACGGTGTTGCGCCCGACCGCGCTGCGCGCGCCGTTTGTCGTGCGCATGCGCTCGCCGGTGCGCGCGCTGGTCGAATACGACGGGGTGAGTGTGGGCGCCGAGGGCTTCGCCAACAACAACGCGGCGGTGGGCGAGCCGGTGACGGTGAGGATGCCGTCCGGCCGCGTGGTGCAGGGCGTCGCACGCGCCGACGGCAGCGTTGTCGTCAGCCTGCCCTGATTGGCTTAAAGAAACCGGCGCAACGGTCGATAAATAAGCAGGCAGCTTTTTGCCGTAGAGGAATGACCATGAAAATCGATGCAGCGAGCAAGGCGTCTGCCGCGTATGCGCCTCAGGCCAAGGCCGCGCGCCGTGACGAGCCCGCGCGTGCAGAGGGTAGTGGCGAGAAGGTCGCGATCAACCCGCTCTCCGGCCAGTTGCAGGCCGCCGCCGCCGAGCCCGCGTTCGACGCGGCCAAGGTCGACGCGATCCGCGCGGCGATCAGCGCCGGCGAGTATCGGGTCAACGCCGACGCGATCGCCGACGGCCTGATCGCCACCGCCCGCGACCTGATCGGCCGCCCGTGACGATGCAGTCTTTTGACGCGCGTTTTGTCGCCGCCTGCGACGCCGAGCGTGCGCTGCTCGAGCGCCTCGCGTCGTTGCTGGCCGACGAACAGCGCGCGCTGTTGCGTCTGGACGGTGCGCCGCTGATCGCGATCGCCCGCGACAAGGAAGCGTTGCTGGCCGAACTCGCCGAACAGGGCAAGGAGCGGCGGCTGCTGTGCCGCGACGCTGCACTGACGACGCCGGACGACATCGCGCGCTGGTTGCCCGCGCAGGATGCCGCCGTGCGCGACGCGTGGCTTAGGCTTGAGACCGCGCTGATGCGCGCGCGCACCCTCAACGACGCCAACGCCCAGACCAGCCGCGAACGCGCGACGATGGCCGAGTCCCTGCTCTCCGAGATCCGCGACACCCTGCGCCGCGAGGCCGGTTACGACCGCTCGGGCGCGCAGGCCACCCCGGCCGGCAGTGGCCGCAAGCTCGGTAGCGCCTGACGCCGGCGCGCCATGCCGATGCGCTTTGTGTTATCTTCGGGGCGGGTTTGACCACTTCTTCGCATGCAGCCATGACCTTGCTCGCCCTGATCGCCGCGCTGGCGCTCGAACAGATCCGGCCCCTCGGTAACCGTAACCGGGTCTGGCTGCTGTTCATCCGCTACGCCAACCATCTGGAGCGCAACTTCAACGCAGGCTCCGTCCGCCACGGCGCCATCGCCTGGCTGGCCGCCATCGTGCCTGCGGTGGCGATCGCGCTTGGCGTCTACTGGCTGCTCGGCCAGTTGAGCCCGGCGCTGGCCTTCGTGTGGAACGTGTTCGTCCTCTACCTGACGATGGGCTTTCGCCACTTCTCCGGTGCCTTCTCCGAAATCTCGCTGGCGCTCTCCGAAGGCCGCGAGCACGACGCGCGCGGCGCGCTCGGCCAGTGGCTGGGTACGCCGGCGTCCGACTTGTCGGTGAACGAGGTGTCGCGCCTGGCGATCGAGCAGGGCGTGCTCGACAGCTACCGCCACGTGTTCGGCACCATGTTCTGGTTCGTGGTGTTGCCCGGCCCGGCCGGCGCCTTGCTGTACCGGCTCGCCAGCGTGCTCGCGCAGAAGTGGGGCGAGCGCAACCTCGACGAAGACCCGTTCGGCCGTTTCGCCGAGCGTGCCGGCCTGTGGCTGGACTGGCTGCCGGCTAGGCTGACCGCGGCGAGCTTCGCGGTGGTGGGTGACTTCGAGGATGCCGTCTACTGCTGGCGCTCGCAGGCGAGAACCTGGGGCAACTACACGGCCGGCATCCTGCTGGCATCGGCCGCCGGCGCCATCGGTGTGCGGCTGGGTGACCCGCTCCGGCAGGACTACGGGCTGAAGATCCGCCCGGAACTGGGGACCGGCGATGAGGCCGACCCTGCCTTCCTGAAGAGCGCGGTCGGCCTGGTCTGGCGCTCGGTGCTGCTGTGGCTGGGCTTCCTGCTGCTGCTCTCGGTCGCCGGCCTGTTTGCCTGATCCTTCGGCGGCTGAAGGCCGCCCGTCGCGCCGCCCCGGCACAGGGGGCGGCGTCGTCGTTTTATGAACATTGATACGCGGCCTGCCAGCGCGGGCCGCCGGAGCAAGACATGACATTTGCCGAGCTTGGCCTCTCGCCCGAAATCCAGAGGGCCATCGACGAGCTGGGCTATACCGAGCCCACGCCTATCCAGGCGCGCGCGATCCCGCTGGTGACCAGCGGTACCGATTTGATGGCCGCCGCGCAGACCGGGACCGGCAAGACCGCCGCCTTCGTGCTGCCGCTGCTCGAGCGCCTGAAGAAGTTCGCCAGCGCCAGCGCGTCGCCCGCGATGCACCCGGTGCGCGCGCTGATCTTGACCCCGACCCGCGAACTGGCCGACCAGGTCGGCGAGAACGCCGCGCGCTACACCAAGTACCTGCCGCTGCGCACGACGACCGTGTACGGCGGCGTCAACATGGACCCGCAGACCGCCGAGCTGCGCCGCGGCGTCGAGATCCTGATCGCGACCCCGGGCCGCCTGCTCGACCATGTCGGCCAGAAGACGGTGATGCTGAACAAGGTCGACATCCTGGTGCTCGACGAAGCCGACCGCATGCTCGACATGGGCTTCATCCCCGACATCCGCAAGATCGTCGCGCTGTTGCCGAAGACGCGGCAGACGCTGCTGTTCTCCGCGACCTTCTCGCCGGAGATCAAGAAGCTGGCCGCCGAGTTCATGCGCGACCCGCAGACGGTCGAGGTCGCCCGCCAGAACTCGACCAACGCCGACGTCGAGCAGCTGGTGTACGAGGTCGACGCCTACCGCAAGCGTGCGCTCCTTTCCCGCCTGATCCGCCAGCGCGACATGAGCCAGGTGATCGTGTTCTGCAACACCAAGCTCACCGCCGACCGCCTGACCCGCGAGCTGCAGCGTGAAGGCCTGGCCGCCGAGGCGATCCACGGCGACAAGGCGCAGAGCGCGCGCCTGGAAACGCTCTCCGCGTTCAAGTCGGGTGAGGTCAAGGTGCTGGTCGCGACCGACGTCGCTGCACGCGGTCTCGACATTTCCGAACTGCCCTTCGTCGTCAACTACGAGCTGCCGCACTCGCCGGAAGACTACGTGCACCGCATCGGCCGTACCGGCCGTGCCGGCGCGAGCGGTGTGGCCATCTCGCTGATGTCGCCGTCCGAGACCAAGTTCCACGAGCAGATCGAGAAGCTGACGCGGCAGAAGCTGACGCCGCAGCAGGCCGAGGGCTTCGCACCGGGCCGTGCGGCCGAACCGAGCGCCGACGCGCCGCGCGGCCGTGCCGAGCGCGACGCGCGCCACGACAAGGGCGAGCGGGCCGAGCGTGGCGACCGGGGTGAGCGCCAAGAGCGGGGCGACCGCCAGGAGCGCCGCGACAAGCCCGAGCGTTACGAGCGTGCCGACCGTGCGCCGCGCGGCGACCGCCACGAGCGCGCCGACAAGGCCGCCGAGCGCAAGGTGATCCGCGTCGACCGCTACCCGCAGGACAACCGTCCGGCCGAAGATGACGGCCGTCCGGATTCCCCGCGCATCCCGGGCCGCCGCCGCCGTCCGGGCGACAAGCGCGAGGTGCCGGCGCTGCTGCTGGCGCCGCGTTACAAGTAAGCCGTCCGCCTTCGCCTGCCAAGGCCGCCTGCGGGCGGCCTGTTTTTTTTTGGGGACCCGACGATGACCGTCCAACTTGCCACCGCGCGGCTGACCCTGCGCGAACTGTCCGCCGATGACGCGGATTTCCTGGTCGAACTCCTGAACAGCCCGACCTTCCTGCAACATATCGGCGACAAGGGCGTGCGCGACGCGGCGGGCGCCTTGCGCTACCTCGACACCGGGCCCGGTGCCAGCTACCGCCAGCATGGCGCGGGGCTGTGGCGGGTGGGCTTAGCCGGCTGCGACACGCCGATCGGCATCTGCGGGCCGGTGTTCCGGCCGCAACTGCCGGCGCCCGACCTCGGCTTCGCGCTGTTGCCCGCCTACTCGGGGCAGGGCTACGGTTTCGAGGCGGGCCAGGCGTGCGTCGACTACCTGCAAGGCGAGGCGGGTATCCGCGAACTGTTGGGCATCACCGACGACGCCAATACCGCCTCGCAGGCGCTGCTGGTGAAGCTCGGCTTCGTCTGGGACGGTTACCGCGAGGTATACCCAGGCGAGCCCGCACTCAGGCTGTACCGGCGCGCGCGCTAGCGCGCGACTTCGCAGACGGTCAGCACGGGAAGCTCACCCGAGACGACGGCAAGCAGGCGGTCGATATTTGGGTGACTGCCCGGGTGGCCCTGCGCGTGCGCGGTATGCTCGGCGAAGATGGCGAGGCCGGCCTCGGCCGCCTCGGGCGTGATCGCGCCGAAGCGCGTGGCGAGCGCGTGGTAGACGCGCAAGGAACCCGCGCTGCCCGGCGCGTTTTCGATGCGCGCGAGCACGCGGCCCTGCGGGTCGGCCAGTTCGACCGCGGCGAGGTGCTCGCAGGCGGGCAGTGCGGCGAGTTGTTGCTGGAAGCTGTTCATGGCGGTGTCGGCCCTGTGGTAAAAAGGTGGATGTCATTTTATCGGGCTTCGCCATGTCGCGCCGCCGTCTGCTCTATATCGCCCTGACGCTTGTCCTGCTCGCCGCCGCCGCGTGGTTCGTGCTGCCGCGCGTGCTGTACGGCCCGCTGCTAACCGTCGAGCGCCTCGCCGCGCGGCCGCTGACGCTAACCGTGGTCGCCAGCGGGCGGGTAGCCGGGCAGAGCGAGAGCGCGTTGGGCGCGACGCTGACCGCACGCGTGCGCGCGACGCCTGTGGAAGAAGGCGCGCGGGTCGCTGCCGGCAGCTTGCTGCTCTCGCTCGAGTCGGATGAAGTCGCCGCGCAGCTCGCGCAGGCCGGGGCCGCCGCCGAGGAGGCGGCCGCGACGCAGGCCGAGGCAGACCGCCAGTACGCGCGCCAGCAGGGCCTGTTCGCGCAGGGCTTCATCAGCCGCGCCGCGCTCGACGCCGAGGACAAGAAGGTCAGGCTCGCGCGCGCGCGCGCCGGGGCGGCGCAAGGGTCGGTCGCCGCCGCGCAGGCGCGCCTCTCGCAGTTGTCGGTGCGCGCGCCGCACGACGGCGTGCTGCTCGCGCGCGACGTCGAAGTCGGCGACCTCGTCACCGCCGGCAAGCCGGTGCTGCTGTTTGCCGCCGGCGCCGGGCGCGAGATCCGCCTGGACGTCGACGAGCGCTACCTCGCCAGGCTCTCGCCCGGCCAGCGTGCGCGGGTGGCGGCGGACGCGCGCCCCGACGCGCCGTTCGACGCCAAGCTCACCAAGATCGCGCCGCGCGTCGACGCCGAGCGCGGCACGGTCGAGGTGACGCTCGTGCCCGACGCGCCGCCGGCCTTCCTGACCCACAACATGACGGTGTCGGCCGAGGTGGTCGCCGCGCGCAAGGGCTCGGCGCTGACGGTGCCCGCCGGCGCGCTGCGCGACGGCGCGGGCGGCCGCCACGCGCTCAGGCTCGCCAGCGGCCGCGTCGAGGTGGTGCCGGTGCGCACCGGCGTCGAGGCTGACGGCCGCGTCGAGGTGCTGTCCGGGCTGGCGCCGGGGGATCTCTTGGTGCTGCCGGGGCAGGACGCGGCGCCGGGCATGCGCGCGCGCGCCAGGGCGTCCCGCTGATGTTCGTGCCGACCGTCGCCTGGCGGCTGATGCGCGAGGGCCGCTTCCAGAGCTGGCTGATCCTGGCCGGGGTGACGCTGGGCGTCGCCGTCGTCGTCTACATCACCGCCATCGTCAGCGGCCTGCAGGCGAACATCATCGACAAGACGCTGTCGACGCAGGCGCACGTGACGCTCAAGCCGCGTGAGGACGTCAACCTGCGCCAGATCACGGTGCCAGCCGGCGAGACCCTGCTCGCCGAAGTCGAGACGCGCACCCAGCGCGAGAACACCATTGCCAACTGGCAGCGGCTGAAGGCCGCCGCCGACGGCGTGCCCGGCGTCGCCGCCAGCGCCGCGCTCGCCAGTGGGCCCGGCTTCGTCATCAAGGGCGGCGTGCGCAAGTCGGTGGTGCTGATGGGGGTCGAGCTTACCGACTACCAGAAGATCGTGCCGCTGGAGACCAAGCTGCGCGCCGGCCGGCTGCGCCTGGCCAGCGGCGACGTGATGATAGGCACCGAGCTTGCGCGCGAGCTGGGGCTCAAGGTCGGCGACCGCCTGCGGGTGGTCACCGCCACCGGTAGCGCAGAGACCTACACCATCGGCGCCTTGCTCGACTTCGGCCTGAAGGACTTGTCGCGGCGCTGGCTGCTCATGCCGCTGCGCAGCGCGCAGAACCAGCTGGGCTACCGGCTCGACGTCAGCGAGATCTACCTGCGCGCCGACGACCTGTTCGACGCCGAGGCGCTGGCCGCCGCCGCCGCCGCGCGTACCGGGCTCGACGCCGACAGCTGGCAGGAGACAAACTCGCAGCTGGTGACCGCGCTCAGGAGCCAGAGCGCGTCGAGCAATATGATCAAGGTGTTCGTCACGCTGGCCGTCGCGCTGGGCATCGCGTCGGTGCTGGTGGTGTCGGTGGTGCAGAAGCAGCGCGAGATCGGCATCCTGCGCGCGATGGGCACGCCGGCGGCGCGCATCCGCGCGGTATTCCTGCTGCAGGGCGCGCTGTACGGCCTGGCGGGTTCCTTGTTAGGTTCGATGCTGGGCGCCGCGCTGGCGCTGGGTTTTACCCGTATCGCGCGCAACACCGACGGCTCGCCCCTGTTCCCGGTGGTGGTCACTCCTTCGCTGTTTGCCGTGACTGCCATGATCGCAACGCTGGTCGGTGTGCTCGCGGCGTGGGCGCCGGCCCGCCGCGCGGCGCGACTGGATCCGGTGGAGGCGATCCGTGGCTGACGTGCTCACCCTCTCCGGCATCCGCAAGCGCTACGGCGGCGGCAAGGCGCCGCTGGTCGAGGTGCTGCACGGCATCGACCTTGCGCTCGCCGAAGGGGAGTTCGCCGCGCTGATCGGGCCGTCCGGCTCGGGCAAGTCGACCCTGCTCAACATCATGGGCCTGCTCGAGCCGCCGAGCGAGGGGCGGCTTATCATCGCCGGCGAAGCCGCGCACGACCTGGGGGACGACGCGCGTACCCGGCTGCGTAACCGCTACCTCGGCTTCATCTTCCAGTTCCACCACCTGTTGCCGGCATTTTCGGCGCTCGAGAACGTGCTGATGCCGGTGTTCGCCGGGCGCGGCCGCGTCGACGCAGCCGACCGCGCGCGCGCCGCCGAACTGCTCGAGCGGGTCGGCCTCGCCGCGCACGCGTACAAGCAGCCGGTGCAACTCTCCGGCGGCCAGCAGCAACGCGTCGCCATCGTGCGCGCGCTGATGGCGCGCCCGCGGCTGGTGCTCGCAGACGAGCCGACCGGCAACCTCGACACCCAGACCGCCGCCGACGTGTTCGCGCTCATGCGCGAGATCAACCGCATCGACGGCACCACCTTCCTGATCGTCACCCACGACGCGCGCCTGGCCGACACCTGCGAGCGGCAGGTGCGGCTGGTCGACGGTGCCTTGAAACACTGAGAAATTTCGCTTTTTTTCTTCTGTAGTGCAGTATTCCAACTGCAATTCATTATGCCAATTGAGTATTGCGCTCTTTTGGCCAATCCCTATTGCGTTGAATATTTCTTGATACTTCCCATGCGTATGTTCTGAAGCCTTTTCAGGCATGACTGCCAGCCGGCGGCATTCCATTGATTAAGTGGTTGCTATAGAAAATTCAATCGAATCAATTATTTACAATTAACTGTTGTCGTAGGATAGTGTGCGCCTGCTTGCCTTCTGTCAGACGAATCTATCGACGAATGACCGGGGGCATTAATTTTTTGTGAATTGCATTTGGTTGCTTCGATGAATAGATTGAAACTTGTTCTCCCGGCGCTGCTTGGGGCCATGCTGACCGGCTGTATAGGCAGCGGGACTGGTCAGGCTGACGAGGGAGCTACCCCCATGGTGTCGCAAGGGGATGCTGCCAGCGGGAGAATGCTGCGCACCGCCAGTGTCACGCGCGAAGTGTTTGTCGCGAAGGCGCCTTACGCCGCGACGATCGGAGAGAACAGCGTGCCTGTCGACCTCGGTGCAGACAGAATTACCCACGATTTCAGCGGCAACGTGCCGTTCTTCAACCAAGAGATCGGCCGCTCCGATATCCTGACGGTCAACGTCTGGAACCCGCAGACCGGCAGCCAGCACAATGTGGTTGGCCACAGCCTGACCGATGTGGGCGTGCCTGGGTATGTGTTCAAGCAGAACGGCTATACCGCGATCGGTGTACGCAAGCGCGATGGTCTGGTCGATGGTACGCAGTACACCCGGGTTAACGCGTTCCAGATCCCGACCCGCCGGCACTTCGAATGGCAACTGAAATTCCGCCTGGCTGGCAGTAGCCTATCGCAGCAATGGAAGAGAACCCGTCCCGGTGAAGCACCGGCCACCCTGTGGTCATTACAAAGCGCAGGTTTAGCCCCTGCGCTCGTGATGGGGGTCGACACTGACCCGAGCAATGGCAACCGCCTGAGCCTGAATTTCGATTCCCGCATTGACCCGGCCCAGGGCGCCAAGCGAGTGCTCGAAGCAGGTGGGCTAGACCCCGCCGCAGAGCAGGATGTGCGTATCGAGGCCTTCCTCGATGAGCGGACGGCCGAGCAGGGGGGGCAAGGCTTCCTCAGGATCAGCGTTAACGGACGTGTGGTGCACGAGCAGCAGGGGCCGACCGTGCAGGCTGGCGCGTATAACCCGTACGGTTGGTCGGTTGGCATGAATACGCTTGCCAGCAAGGGCGACCGCTTTGCCTACTTCAAGACCGCACGCCTGATGGCTGTTGAGTCAAGCGGTGGCGGCTCCGGAGGTGGCGTCGGCGATGGCGGGCTGGTGCCGCCGAGTGGGGATGCCTATGTCGCACATGCGCCTTATCTTGCGACCGTCGGCAACCATCAGGTGCCGGTCGATCTGGGGGCTAGCAAGATCACCCACGACTTCAGCGGCAGCGTCCCGTTCTTCAACCCGGAAATCGGCCGCTCGGACATCATCACCATCAACGTGTGGAACCCGCAGACCCAGTCGGCCCAGAACGTGATGGGGCACAGCCTGAGCAACGAGGGCGTCAAGGACCGCGTGTTCAAGGATGGCGACTTCACCGCGATCGGCGTGGTGGCGGGTGACGGCATTGTCGAGGAAAAACTGCGTACACAGGTCAACGCGTTCCAGTTCTCGACCCGCAAGCACTACGAATGGCAGCTGCAGTTCCGCCTGGGCGGCCGCCGCCTCGGTCAGCCCTGGCATATGGCACCGGCGGGCGAGTCGCCGGCGACCATCTGGCAGCTTAAGACCATCGGTTTCGGTCCCGCGTTGGGAATGGTGGTCGACACCGATCCGAACAACCCGAACAAGGTCCAGCTTCACTTCGATGCGCGTATCGACCCGTCGCAAGGTGGCAAGCGTCTCACGCAGATCGGTAACCTCGACCCGAACGCCGAGCAGGATGTACGGATCGAGACCTACCTGGACGAGCGCACGGCAGCGCAAGGCGGCCGTGGCTTCCTGAAGATCACGGTCAACGGGCAGGTGCTATTCGACCAACCGATGCCAACCGTGCAGGCTGGTGCGACCAACCCGTACAACTGGTCGATGGGGATGTATCTGTACGCGAACACCCGTCCGCTGTCGTACGACCGTTTCATCTACTTCCGGACCGCACGTCTGGTCGACCTTGGCGGTGATGGTGACAGCGGTGGTGGGGATGGTGGGGTGATGCCGCCTCCGCCGCCGCTCAACGGCAGCGCCTATGTGGCTTACGCGCCCTATCAGGCGACCATCGGCAACACGCAGCTGCCGGTCGATCTGGGCGCGAGCAAGATCACGCATGACTTCGGCGGCAGCGTCCCGTTCTTCAACCCGGAAATCGGCCGTTCGGACATCATCACCATCAACGTGTGGAACCCGCAGACCCAGTCGGCGCAGAACGTGATGGGCCACAGCCTGAGCAACGAGGGCGTTAAGGACCGCGTATTTAAGGATGGCGACTTCACCGCGATCGGCGTGGTGGCGGGCGACGGCATTGTCGAGGAAAAGCTGCGTACACAGGTCAACGCGTTCCAGTTCTCGACCCGCAAGCACTACGAATGGCAGATGCAGTTCCGCCTGGGCGGCCGCCGCCTCGGTCAGCCCTGGCATATGGCACCGGCTGGCGAGTCGCCGGCGACCATCTGGCAGCTTAAGACCATCGGTTTCGGTCCGGCGTTGGGAATGGTGGTCGACACCGATCCGAACAACCCGAATAGGGTCCAGCTTCACTTCGATGCGCGTATCGACCCGTCGCAAGGTGGCAAGCGTCTCACGCAGATCGGTAACCTCGACCCGAACGTCGAGCAGGATGTACGGATCGAGACCTACCTCGACGAGCGCACGGCAGCGCAGGGCGGCCGTGGCTTCCTGAAGATCACGGTCAACGGGCAGGTGCTATTCGACCAACCGATGCCAACCGTGCAGGCCGGTGCGACCAACCCGTACAACTGGTCGATGGGGATGTATCTGTACGCGAACACCCGTCCGCTGTCGTACGACCGCTTCATCTACTTCCGCAATGCTCGCATGGTCGCGCTCGACTGAGCCAGACTTGCTAGTGACAGGGGCGCCCGGATCGGGCGCCCTTTTACATTGTGCCGCGGGTGTCTTGTGTCCCGGCGGACGCGTTTGTAGATCAATCGCGCCTCGCTGGCTCCTGCAAGCTGCAGGTGAGCCTGACCGGTGGGCGGGTGGCAGCCTGATGGCTTAGGGGCAGCAGGTGCGCTCAGATAAGAGGCCTCGACATTTCGACGCAAGGCAGCGCGCTACCGTCGGCGAGCGGCTGCAGGGCTGGCCCGAGCGCCCGGTAGCCGGCAGCGGCGTAGAAAGCCTCGGCGTTCAGCGACGCCCTGACAGTGCCCTGCGCGTGCCCCTGTGCCTGCAGGGCGTGTTCGCACGCGGCCAGCAGCGCGCGCCCGAGTCCGCAGCCGGCGTGGGCGGGCGCTACGTAGAGTGCGTTCACGCGGCCCTCGGCAAGGTCGGCGATCGCGAAGCCGCAGGGTTGGCCATCGACCTCGCCGACCAGTACCCGCAGCGTGGGGGTGCAGATCACGCCGCGCAGCCAGGCGTGGCGAGCGGCGTCGGGGAGGGGCGACCATGCGGCAAGCTGCGCTGGCGTGTAATGGCCGGGGCTAACTGCGTGGACGGCCGCGTAGTGCAGGGCGACCAGCGCCTTGGCGTCGTTTACCCGTGCGGGGCGGATCCGGAGCATGGCTGGCTCAGGCATGCATTCAGGCCGGGCGCGCGCCCTGCAGGTATTTCCTGCTCATCGCCTTGAAGTGCTCGCTGCCGGATTTTTCCAGCATCTCGAACAGCACCATCTCGCGGCTGACCAGCACGGCACCCGCGTCCCGCATTCTTTGCAGGCCGAGCGCCTTGTCGCTGTCCGCACGGCTGCCGACCGCGTCGGCGACCACGAACACCTGCTTGCCCAGTTGCAGCAGGCCCAGCACGGTCTGCAGCACGCAGACATGGGTTTCCATCCCGCACACGATCACCTGCTTGCGTGCCAACAGACCGGCGGGCAGGCAGCCGGCGGCGGTGCAGGAAAAATGCAGCTTGTCGACAGTCTGCGCGGCCGGTGCGAGCGCCTTGAGCGCGGCGATGGTCGGCCCTAGCCCCTGCGGGTACTGCTCGGAGAACACCACCGGCAGGTCGCAGTCGTTGGCGGCCTCGACCAGCCAGGCGAGGCGCGCGGCGAGCGCTTCGGCGCCGTCGATCGCCGGCAGCAGTTTTTCCTGGACGTCGACCACCAGCAAGGTGGCGCGGGCTCGGTTCATCAGCATGGGTTTCTCCTCGTTATTTGCCTAGCATAGCCCGTGCCGGCTTTGGGGGCATCCCCTAACGGTGTGTACCTGCCCCCGGTGTCATAATGGTGCGGTCATTCCGCGACACAGGGGCTGTCCGATGCTGTCCGAAGCTTACCGCGAATTCGTCCGCCGCCTTGCCGGCCACCTCGACGCGCGGCGTATCCATACCGACCCGCTCTCCACGCTGGCCTACGGCACCGACGCGTCGTGCTACCGCCTGAACCCGCAGGTGGTGGTGCGGGTGCGCAGTGACGCCGAGGTACAGATGGTGCTTGCGGCGGCGCGCGACTTGTCGCTGCCGGTGACCTTCCGCGCGGCGGGTACCTCGTTGTCCGGCCAGGCGGTGAGCGACTCGATCCTGATGGTCGCGACCGACGGCTGGAAAGACTGTGAAGTTTTGGACGACGGCGCGCGCATCCGCCTGCAGCCGGGGGTGGTCGGCGCGGTCGCCAACGCGGCGCTCGCGCCATACGGGCGCAAGATCGGGCCGGACCCGGCGACTATCGGCGCGGCGATGATCGGCGGCATCGTCGCCAACAATTCGAGCGGAATGTGCTGCGGCACCGCGCAGAACAGCTACCGCACCGTCGAGAGCCTGCGGCTGATCCTTGCCGACGGCAGCCTGCTCGACACCGCCGACGAGGGCAGCGTCGACGAATTCCGCGAGCACCACGCGGGCCTGCTGGATGGGCTTGCCGCGCTGTCGGCGCGGGTACGCAGCGATGCGGCGCTGTCGGCGCGCATCCGGCGCAAGTACAAGATGAAGAACACCACCGGCTACAGCCTGAACGCGCTGGTCGATTTTGACGACCCGCTGCAGATGTTGCTGCGGCTGATGATAGGTAGCGAAGGGACGCTGGGCTTTGTCAGCGAGGTGGTGTACCGCACGGTCGAGGAGTTGCCGTGCAAGGCGAGCGCGCTGGTGTGCTACCCGGACATCCACGCCGCGTGCCGGGTGGTCGCGCGGCTGGCCGGCCACAAGGACGTGGTCGCCGCCGCCGAACTGCTCGACCGCGCGAGCCTGCGTTCGGTCGAAAACAAGGCGGGCGTGCCCGCGGACATCGCCCGCTTGCCGGACGGTGCCGCCGCCTTGCTGGTCGAGACGCGCGCCGCCGATGCGTCAGCGCTTGCCGGCCAGCTTGCCGAGGTCAGCGGCTGGCTTGCCAGCGAGGCGGTGCTGGGCGAAGTGGCGTTCACCGACGACGCGGCCGAGAGCGCGCGGTTGTGGGCGATCCGCAAGGGGATGTTCCCCAGCGTCGGCGCCATGCGGGAGATCGGCACCACGGTGATCATCGAGGACGTGGTGTTCCCGATCGACGCGCTGGCCGACGGCACGCTGGCCCTGCAAGCGCTGTTCGACAAGCACGGCTACCGGGACGCGATCATCTTCGGGCACGCGCTGGAGGGCAACCTGCACTTCGTGTTCACGCCGGACTTCGCGAAGGGCGACAGCGCCGCGCGCTACGAGGCCTTCCTGAATGATGTCTGCCACCTGGTAGCGGTCGAATACGAGGGGGCGGTCAAGGCCGAGCACGGTACCGGGCGCAATATGGCGCCGTTTGTCGAGATGGAGTGGGGGCGCGACGCGTACCAGGTGATGCGCGAGATCAAGGCGCTGTTCGACCCGCAGGGCCTGCTCAACCCCGACGTGATCCTGAGCGGGGACCCCCGCTTGCACATGAAACACCTGAAGGCGCTGCCGGCGACCGACGCCATCGTCGACCGCTGCATCGAGTGCGGCTTCTGCGAGGGGCAGTGCCCGAGCCGCGCGCTGACGCTGACGCCGCGCCAGCGCATCGTCGCCCGCCGCGAGATCGCGCGGCTGGAGGGCGACGGCGAAGACCCGGCACGCCTCGCCCGCCTTGAGGCGGACTACGTATACGCCGGCGAGGAGACGTGCGCCGCGTGCGGGCTGTGCGCGACGGTGTGCCCGGTCGGCATCAATACCGGCGAGCTGACGCTCAAGTTGCGCGGCGAGCAACTGGGCGAGGGCGGCACGCGCGCTGCCGGAAGCCTCGCCCGCCACTACGGCGCCGCACTTGGCGTCGCGCGCGGCGCGCTGGGCGCGGTCTCGGCGCTGCGCACGGTGGCGGGGGACAAGGCCACCGGCCGCCTGTTTGCCGGCGCACGCACGCTGCTTGGCCGCAAGGTGGCGCATTTCTCGCCGTCCTTCCCGCGCGTCGGGCATTTCGAGCCGCGCACGGGCGTGGCGGGCAGCGCGCGCAAGGTGGTCTACCTGCCGTCCTGCCTGACCCGCGCGATGGCGCCGGGCGACGCCGGCGCGCGCACGGTCGGCGACGCGGTGACGTCGGTGCTCGCCAAGGCGGGCTACGCTGTGATCTACCCGCAGGATCTGTCCGGGCTGTGCTGTGGCACGCCGTTCAAGTCGAAGGGGGCGGCTGCGGTCGCCGCGGACAAGCTCGCCGCGCTGTCGGCCGCGCTGTTTGACGCGAGCGAGGGCGGGCGCTGGCCGATTGTCGTCGACAACGGTGTGTGCACGGCGGCGCTGCTCGACGGTCTCGCCGACGCCAGGCTCAAGGTGTACGACGTGACGCGCTTCGTACACGAGGTGGCGTCCGAGTGGCTCGTCTTCGAGCCGCAGGACGAGAAGGTCGCCCTGCACGTGGTGTGTTCGATGCGGCGCACCGGCCACGCCGGCGTGCTGAACGCGCTGGCACGGCGCTGCGCGCGCGAGGTGGTCGAGCCGGCCGGCGTCACCTGCTGCGGCTTTGCCGGCGACAAGGGCTTCAGCCACCCCGAGCTCAACGCGTCGGCGCTCGCCACCCTCAAGGAAGAGGTGGCCGGCTGCTCGGCCGGCTTTAGCAACAGCGCGACCTGCGAGGTCGGCCTCGCCGAGCATTCGGGCCTGAGCTACCGCCACCTGATGGTACTGGTCGACCGCGCGACACGCGCGAAGGCGAACGGCGCCCAATAAAGCCGGATGCTACTCGTCCGGTCAATGAGGGCGCAGCGGTGCGCTCCTGGGACACGGCGGATGGACTGGTCACGACGGCTGGGTGGCGGTGCCGGATCAGGTCCGAACAGCGCCTGAAATCCGGTAAGCCATACGGTATAACAAGAGCTGGCAGGTCTATGCGTATTGGAATGCGTATGGATGCGGAGGAAAGCAAACGCGTTGTAGCGAGGGTGAAGGATGGAATGGCGTCATCTGCGGGCCGATACGCATCGGCAATACGGTGAGTTCAGCTGGGGGCTTGTGATCAAGGGGGCGCTCGTGCGGAGAACTTTCCGCGTGGTCGTCACCATGCGCTTATGCCAAGCCGCCGCGGCGTCGCGGGGCCCTTTGCGTTTGATGCTTTTTCCATTCCGGGTGCTGCATAGTGTGGCGACGCATTTGGCCGCGATGGATTTTTCGTGGCAGACCAGGATAGGGGAGGGGGTCGCGCTGACACATGGATGGTGCATCGTCTTGAGTCCGCGTACAGTCATTGGCAGGAACGTCACGCTGTTTCACGGGGTCACGCTCGGGCAGCGTGACCGCATTGCCGCCGACGGCGCCCGCTTGACGGAATATCCCGTCATTGAAGACGAAGTATGGATAGGCCCGCATGCGACCATTGTCGGTGGCGTGACCATTGGCCGCGGGAGCAGGATTGCCGGCGGCGCATTCGTCACGGACAGCGTCCCTCCCTATTCGGTGGTGTCGGGCAATCCGGCAGTAGTCGTGAAGTCCGGCTGCACGCCTGATGTCGCAAACCCCGCGCCCCTGTAGCGCGCGTACCCAAGCTAGCCGGGCGTGAAGCGGGCCCTGCATCGGTGCCGTGGGGATCCCCGCCGCCAGCCATCCAGGGCCTGCCGTTGACCTGAGGGGCCTGGGTTCCCCGTGGCGACGCTCGTAGCCGCTGAGTTTGCAGGCACAAAAAAGGCAGACGCGGCGCGTCTGCCTTTTTGGCGAGGGCCGTTCAGCTGAGGTTGAACGGCGACTTGCTGTAGA
The DNA here is from genome assembly GCF_004919095.1 of Crenobacter intestini. Classification (GTDB taxonomy): domain Bacteria; phylum Pseudomonadota; class Gammaproteobacteria; order Burkholderiales; family Chromobacteriaceae; genus Craterilacuibacter; species Craterilacuibacter intestini. Next base: position 51,695 of record NZ_STGJ01000018.1, read on the forward strand.
AGGGGTTGAACAGTGGCACCCGCTCGGCTTCGCCAGCCTGTTTGAACTCGGCGGCGACGTCGCCCCTCAGGTAAGCCAGTGCGCCGCCGACAATCGGCAGCACGAAAAAGTAGACCAGCGCGCACGCGACCAGAGTCGTCATTTTATCTCTCCTGTGATGGAGGGATTGTCTTTTTAAAACAGGCGTTTGTCTTTCTCATTGCCGACATCGGCGGCCAGCGGCGCGACATGGCCCTGCGCGGCCGGATCCGCCGGCCATGCAGGGCAAAGGCTTAGACGTCCTGGCCTTCGACGATGCCTTCGTGCGCGGCCGATTTCATCGGCAGGATCAGGTTCAGCGCGATGGCGAGCACCGAGCACAGGCCGACGCCGACCAGGCTGAACGAGCCGATCTTCAGTTCGAGCGCGCCGATGCCGGCGGTCAGCACCACCGAGATGATCACCAGGTTGCGCGGCTCCATCAGGTCGACCTTCGACTCGATCAGGGTCTTCAGGCCGATCGACGCGATGGTGCCGAACAACAGCACCATGATGCCGCCCATCACCGGCATCGGGATCGACTGCAACAGCGCGTTGAACTTGCCGAAGAACGCCATGCAGATGGCGAACAGGGCTGCCCACGTCATGATGCGCGGGTTGAAGTTGCGGGTGATCATCACCGCGCCGGTCACTTCGGCGTAGGTGGTCACCGGCGGGCCGCCGACCAGGCCGGCGAAGCATACGCCCAGGCCATCGCCGGCCAGCGTGCGGTGCAGGCCCGGTGTCTTGGTGTAGTCCTTGCCGGTCACGCCGCCGATCGCCATCACGCCGCCGATATGCTCGATGGCCGGGGCGATCGCCACCGGCAGCATGAACATGGCCGCCGCCCAGTTCACCTCGGGCGAGTGGAATTCGGGGATGGCGAACCACGGCGCGTTGGCGATCTTGGCGAAGTCGACCGCACCCATGAAGGCGGCGGCGATGTAGCCGACGGTGACGCCGGCCAGGATCGGCACCAGGCGGAACATGCCGCGCGCGAAGATCGACACCACGATGGTGGTGGTCAGCGAGATAGCCGCCAACAGGAGCGAGCTCTCGTACGGCATCACCTGCGCGCCGCCGGCCCGGCCCATCGCCATGTTCGACGCGGCGCCGGCGACCGACAGGCCGATGATCATGATCACCGGGCCGATCACCACCGGCGGCAGCAGGCGGTTGACCAGCGCCATGCCGCGCCAGCGCACGATGGCGGCGACCACGAAGTACATGAAGCCTGCGCAAAACAGGCCGAACATGGTCGCGCCCATGCCCCAGGTCTGCATCGAGTAGATGATCGGGCCGATGAAGGCGAAGCTCGAGCCCAGGAAGATCGGCACCGAGAAGCCGGTGATCAGCTGGAACAGCAGCGTGCCGACGCCTGCGCCCAGCAGCGCCATCGCCGGGTTGAGCCCGGTGAGTAGCGGCACCAGCACCAGCGCGCCGAAGGCGACGAACAGGATCTGTGCCCCCGACACCGCCTGTTTCACGTGTTGAAACATGGTTTTCCCCTTGTGTTGTAAATGGTGGTTCTCAAAAAAACGCCGCCTGCGAAGCGGGCGGCGTTTGATATGCATCTCTTGCGGTCAGGCGTGCTTGGTGCCGAAGATCTTGTCGCCGGCGTCGCCCAGGCCCGGGATGATGTAGCCGTTCTCGTTGAGGTGGCTGTCCAGCGAAGCGGTAACGATCTCGACGTCCGGGTGCGCGTCGTTGACGGCCTTCACGCCTTCGGGGGCGGCGACCATCACCACCGCCTTGATCTGCTTGCAGCCCTTGCGCTTCAAGAGTTCGATGGTCGCGTTCATCGAGCCGCCGGTGGCGAGCATCGGGTCGATCACGATCGCGATGCGCTCGTCGAGGCTGTCGACGAACTTGTCGAAGTAGGGTACCGGCTCCAGCGTCTCTTCGTTGCGGTAGAGGCCGACCACGCTGATCTTGGCCGACGGCACCAGGTCGAGCACGCCGTCCAGCATGCCGATGCCGGCGCGCAGGATGGGCACCACGGTGACCTTCTTGCCCTTGATCTGTTCGATGTCGATCGGGCCGCACCAGCCGTCGATGGTGACGGATTCCAGCTCGAAGTCGCGGGTCGCCTCGTAGGCGAGCAGGCGCGCGAGTTCGTGGGTGAGCTGGCGGAACTTCATGGTGCTGATGTCGCCCTCGCGCAGCAGACCGAGCTTGTGCTGAACCAGCGGGTGTTTGACGACGGTGATGTTCATGGCGTGCCCTTGTGAAAAAGCTGCGTCTCCAGCGCCGTCAGAGGGGCGGGATCAGCAGCTTTCGATGTGCAAAACCGGCTGCGCAGGGCGCAACCGGTCGAATGGGGCGTATTCTAGCGCACCTTGCCTGCCAAAATCCATATGGATTTGGTAGCAGACGCGCGCGATGTCAGGCGGGTCGCTTGGCGAGCGCTTCCAGCATCTGTTGCAGTTCGCCGTTCTGGTAGAGCTCGGTCATGATGTCCGAGCCGCCGACGAACTCGCCGCCGATATAGAGCTGCGGGATGGTCGGCCAGCTTGCGTACTCCTTGATGCCCTGACGCACTTCCGCATCGAGCAGCACGTCGACCGCCTTGAAGTCGGCGACGCCGCACGCCTTGAGGATCTGTACCGCGCGCGCCGAGAAGCCGCACTGCGGGAAGGTCGGCGAGCCTTTCATGTAGAGCACGACCGGGTTCTGGGTGACGGTGTCGCGGATGGTGTCCTGGATGTTCATGGTGTTCCCTTTATTGTGGTCTGACGCCCGAATACCCGAGCTCATCGGTTGGAAATTCTAGCCTTGCCATGGCATCCGGGTCAATTTGCCGGAACGCGCGCCGCGCGCAGCGTGCGCAGCAGCATGCGCGCCTGCGCGTCGTACAGCGAGTGCCGGTTGAAGAGGCGCGACACTGCGGCGGCGATCAGCGCGCTGGCCATCAGCGGGATCAGCATGGTCGACGAGTCGGTCATCTCCATCACGATCACGAAGCCGGTCACCGGCGCGCGCGTCATGCCGGCGAAGAAGGCGACCATGCCCAGCAGCACCACCGCGGTTTCCGGTTGCGAGGGTAGCCACGCGGCCACGTTCAGGCCGATGCCGGCGCCGACCGACAGCGCCGGCGCGAAGATGCCGCCGGTCGCGCCGGACAGGTAGCTCAGGAGCAGGGTCGAGAGCTTGAGCAGGCCGTAGTTTTCCAGGCCCTCGGTATGGCCTTCGATGATGTCACGCGCGCGGAAGTAGCCGGTGCCGAAGGTGACGCCGTCGTTGCTGATGCCGATGACGGCGATGGCGAGGCCGCAGGCGGCGGCGAACAGGATGGGCATCGAACGGCGGAATTTTTCCAGCGGGCCGGGCAGCGCGCTGCTCATTGCCAGGATCAAGCGGGCGGTCAGCCCGCCGGCGACGCCGCCGGCAAGCCCAGTGGCCAGGATCGCCGTCCAGCCGCGCAGGTAGTGGATGGAGACCGACGCGGTGCCGAAGTAGCTGTAGTTGCCGAGGAAGGCGTAGGCGGTGAGGCCGGCGATGATCACCGAGAGCAGGATGGTCGAGCTTGCCTTCTGGTTGAAGGTGCGCCCCATCTCCTCGATCGCGAACACGATGCCGGCGAGCGGCGCGTTGAAGGCGGCGGCGACGCTCGCCGCGCTGCCGGCCAGGATCAGGCCGCGGCCGTAGCCGCCGGCGCCGATGCTGCGGATGCCCAGCCGGTACTTGATCGCGGCGCCGATCTGCACGATCGGACCCTCGTAGCCGAAGGTCGCGCCCGAGCCGATGCCCAGCAGGGTGAGGAAGGTCTTGCCGACGGCGACTTTCAGGGTGAGGAAGCGTTCGCGCAGCACGCCGGCGTCCGCTTCCAGCGCGGCGATGCTCTGCGGGATACCGCCGCCGCCGGCGCCGACCAGCACGTGGCGCGACAGGTAGACCGACAGCGCAAGCCCCAGCGGGGTGATCAACAGCGCCCAGTGTGGCGAGTTTTCGTAGATGCGGAAGAACAGTTCGTGCAGCGCGTGGCCGCCCAGGCTGAACACCACCGCGGTGAGGCCGATCAGGATGGCCGCCACCCACAATTCCAGCCGCCGACGCCACAGCCGCAGGGTCAGGAACAGGAAACCCATGCGCCGGCTGACACGGCGGCTGGTGGCGACGATGGCAGGCGGCGGCGACAAGGGCACGGCGGTGGCGGTCCTCTTTTACTGTTTGCGGGTGAGCACGGCGGCGAAGAAGCCGTCGGTCTGGTGCACGGCAGGATTCAGTTGTAACACGTCACCGACAGCGAGCGGAATCTTTTGTTCCGCGAGCACGCTGTCGACAGGCGTCAGCTCGAAGTCGGGGTGCGCGGCGAGGAAAGCCTCGACGATGCCCATGTTTTCCTGCGGCAGCAGGCTGCACGTCGCGTACACCAGGCGGCCGCCCGGCGCCACCAGCCGCGCGGCGGAGGCGAGGATGGACGCTTGCTTGACGTTCAGTTCGGCGATCGATTCCGGGCTCTGCCGGTACTTGAGGTCGGGGTTGCGCCTGAGCGTACCCAGCCCCGAACAGGGCGCGTCGACCAGCACCCGCTGCGCCTTGCCGGCCAGGCGTTTGACCTTCACGTCGTTCTCGTGCGCGATCAGCGTCGGGTGCACGTTGGAGAGGCCGGAGCGCGCGAGGCGCGGCTTGAGGTTGGCAAGGCGTTTCTCGGAGACGTCGAACGCGTAGAGGCGGCCGGTCGAGTTCATCTGCGCGCCCAGCAGCAGCGTCTTGCCGCCGGCGCCGGCGCAGAAGTCGACCACCATCTCGCCGCGGCGGGCGCCGGTGATCAGGCCCAGCAGCTGGCTGCCCTCGTCCTGCACCTCGATCTCGCCGCGCAGGAAGAGTTCGTGGCGGTTGATCGACGGCTTGCCGGCGAGGCGGACGCCCAGCGGCGAGTAAGGCGTCGCCTCGGCTTCGAAGCCCTCGTCGCGCAGCAGGTCGAGCACCTGCGCGCGGCGCGCCTTCAGCGTGTTCACGCGCAAGTCGAGCGGTGCCGGCTGCATCAGCGCGCGGCCCAGCGCGATGACGGCCTCCTCGCTCTGGTCGGCCAGCCGCTCGATGATCCAGGCGGGCAGCTCGGCGCGTGCCTCCAGGCTATCCGGCTGCGCCTTGCCCTTGACGGCGGCAAGCCAGGTCTTCTCGTCCTCGTTCACCGCCTCGCCGAATTCCTTGATATTGGTGCCCCACAGCTTGGCCATCGCGACCAGGAGCAGGTGGCGCGCGTTCGGCTTCTTCGGCGCGCACCAGGCGCGCAGCGTCTCCAGGCGGCGCAGGATGGTGAAGCTTGCCTCGGCGATCACGTGGCGGTCGCTGGCACCCAGTTCGCGGTGTTCGCGGAACCAGCCGGAGAGCACGGCGTCTGCGGGGCTTTCGAAGCGCAGCATCTTCTCGAGGACGCGCACGGTCTGCTGGAACTGCAGTGGATTAATTTTCATGGCTGTTCTTTCTGGGCGGCAGTGTCCACACGGGGCTGCCTGCAATGTCGATACGGTAAGCCCGAAGTTCGAGCGTCTTTTTTTCGTCGGCGCGCACGATGCGCACCGGCAGGTTGGCGAAGTCTGGCGCCAGCCAGTACTCGTTGCGGTTGGCGCCTTCGCCGGCGCGCACCAGTACCACGCGGATGGCCCCGTCGCCGGTGTCGTAGTCGGCCTCGCCGGACGGGCGCAGCCTAAAGCCGTACACCTTCTTGCCGGTGGTGATCTGCGTGTCGCCCGCCGCGGGCTCGCCGCCTGCGAGCGCCAGCGCGAAGCCCAGGCTCAGCACGTCCTGCGCGCCGGCTTCAAGCGGCACGCTAGCCTCCTGCTTGTCGCCGTAGTCGAGGCGCTTGTCCTCGCGGTCGAAACGCGCGTATTCGCGCGGCGTCTCGTCGCGCCACGCCTGGTAGCGCTCCGGCGCAAGCTTGCCGCCGCTGGCCCGCCCTTCGGAGACATAGCGCAGCAGCGGGCTGAACAGCCCCTTGACGCGCGCCTCCAGGTGGTAGCGGCCGCCCTGGCGCTGCCAGTGGATCAGCCCGCTGCCGACCTGGATATTGCCGTAGTAGGCGTGGTAGTGCAGCGTCGCCTGGTCCGGAAAGGCGGTGATCGGCGTCGCGGGCCGGATCCGTCCGTCGTCCTGCGCCGTGGCTTCGGCGACGGGCGCGGACGCGGCCACTGCAGCAGGGGCGCTCGCGAGCGCGCCAAGCGCCTGGGTCGCGCGGGCGATCGAACTTGCGGCCGTCTGCGCGGGCGGCGCCGGTGCGAACGGCGCCGCCTCGTCGTCAGCGCGGCGGGCAACGCGCGTTTCGGCGCGCGCATCCGGCGCCTCCGCCTGCGGTGCCGACGCCTCGGCCTTGCGCGGCGCGGGACGGGGGCGGGCGGCGGCCAGCGCCGCATCCACCTGCCTGGGCGTGAGGCGCACGGTCGGTCGCGCTGGCGGCGCCTCGTCCTGCGCGTCCAGTTCCAGCTTGCGCAACTGCGCGGTCAGCGGCTTGACCGTCATGTCCTGCGCGGCGTCCGGCCAGCGCCAATGCCCGCCGCCGAACACCGCGAGGTGGACGGCAAGCGAGAGGACGACGGCGATCAGCAGGGGCCGCGCGTGTTTCATCAGGCCTCGGCGGGGCTCAGCAGCTGCGCGCCGGCGTTGGCGGTGGCCACGCGGTGCACGCGACCGTCCGCCAGCGTCAGTCGGCCGGCGACGAAGTCACGCACGGCGGCCGGGTACAGGCGGTGTTCGACGGCGAGCACGCGCTCGGCAAGGGATGCCGCGGTGTCGCCCTCGAGCACGGGGACCGCACCTTGCGCCACGATCGGGCCATGGTCAAGCTCGGCCGTCACGAAGTGCACGGTGCAGCCGGCGACGCGGCAGCCAGCGTCGATCGCCCGCTGGTGGGTGCTGAGGCCAGTGAACGCCGGCAGCAAGGACGGGTGTACGTTGAGCATGCGACCTTCGTAGCGGCGGGTGAACTCGGCGCCGAGGATGCGCATGAAGCCGGCCAGCACGACAAGGTCCGGCGCGTAGCCGTCGATCACCTCGGCGAGTGCCACATCGAACGACGCGCGGTCCGGGTACGCCTTGTGGTCGACCACGCGGGCGTCGATGCCGCGCTCGGCCGCCCAGGCCAGACCCGCCGCGTCCGGGCGGTTGGCGATGACGGCGACGACGGCGCCGCCGGGCAGGTCCTGTTCGCAGATGGCCTGCATGTTCGAGCCCCGGCCGGAAATCAGGATGACAATTCGTTTCATGATGGTTTCACGCTAGCGGTTTGCACGCCAGAAGCAATAAACGCCGTACCGCCCCGGATGCGGGTGCGGCACGGCGTCGTCGGCCTTCGGCCTTGTTGTGGTGGCGGGTCAGCGGACCTGGGTCTGGTGTTCGTCGCCGGTGCGCGCGTCGACGCGGCCGATGCGGTACACGGTCTCACCCTCGGCGCGCAGCAGCTCGGCCGCAGCGTCGGCGTGCTCGGCGGCGACGATGACGACCATGCCGATGCCGCAGTTGAACGTGCGGTACATCTCTTGTGCGTCGACCTGGCCCTGTTCCTGCAGCCACTGGAACAGCTTGGGTAGCGGCCAGGCGGCGGCGTCGATGCGTGCGACGCAGTTGTCCGGCAGCACGCGCGGGGTGTTCTCGGTGATGCCGCCGCCGGTGATGTGCGCCATGCCCTTGACCGGCAGTTCGGCCATCAGCTTGAGCAGCGGCTTGACGTAGATGCGGGTCGGCGCGATCACCGCCTCGCGCAGCGTGTGGCCGCCGTCGAATTCAGCGTCGAGATCCGGGTTCGCGCGCTCGATGATCTTGCGCACCAGCGAGTAGCCGTTTGAGTGCACGCCGTTGGACGCAAGGCCGAGCACCACGTCACCCGACGCGATCTCGCGGCCGGTGATTACCTGGCTCTTCTCGACGACGCCGACGGCGAAGCCGGCCAGGTCGTACTCGCCGACCGGGTACATGCCCGGCATCTCGGCGGTCTCGCCGCCGATCAGCGCGCAACCGGCCATCTCACAGCCTGCGGCGATGCCCTTGATTACGTCGGTCGCCTGCGCGACGTCAAGCTTGCCGCACGCGAAGTAGTCGAGGAAGAACAGCGGCTCTGCGCCCTGCACCAGAATGTCGTTGACACTCATGGCGACCAGGTCGATACCGACGGTGTCGTGACGGTTCCAGTCGAAGGCGAGCTTGAGCTTGGTGCCGACGCCGTCGGTGCCCGAGACGAGGACCGGTTCGCGGTACTTCTTGGAGATTTCCACCAGTGCGCCGAAACCACCGAGTCCGCCGAGCACCTCGGGGCGCATGGTGCGTTTGGCGAACGGTTTGATGTTTTCGACGAGCGCATCGCCGGCGTCGATGTCTACGCCTGCGTCGCGGTAACTGAGGGCCGTGGTGTTCAAGGTCGACTCGCTTTCTGCTAACGTGTTTGTTTTACTTCAAACTTTCGCCTGAACGAAAGCGCCGATATTCTACCCGAATCAAAGATGAAACGCTCTGCCAACTCGCTGCTGCCATGGCTGGCCGCCCTCGCATGCGGCGTCCTCTTTTTCTGGCTGGTCATCCGGCTCGCCGGCGTGCTCACGCCCTTCGTCGTCGCCGCGGTGCTCGCCTACATCCTCGACCCGCTGGTCGGCTGGCTGACCCGCCACCGCGTCGGCCGCCCGCTCGCGTCCTTGCTGGTGATGGCCGGCGGCATGCTGCTGATCTCGCTGCTGCTCTTGGTCGTGGTGCCGATGCTGATCGAGCAGGCGCAGGCGCTCGCCGCCAGGCTGCCTGCCTTCATCGATTTCGTGCAGCACCGCTTCCTGCCGTGGCTGGACGCGCGCTTCGGCGTCAAGATCGTGCTCAACGCCGATACCTGGCGGGCGGCCCTGTCTGACAAGGGCGGCGCGCTGCGCCAGGCGCTCGAGCAGTTGTGGCCGCAACTGACGCACGGCGGCGCCGTGCTGTTCGACTTCCTGTCGAACATGGTGCTGTTGCCGCTGCTGCTCTACTACTTCCTGCTCGACTGGCCGCGCATGTGCCGCTGGGTAGCGACGCTGGTGCCCAGGCGCTGGGCGGTCGAGGTTGGCCGCGTCGCCGGCGAGCTCGACCAGGTGTTGGGTGAATTCCTGCGCGGGCAGATCTCGGTGATGCTGATCATGGCGGCGGTGTACGGTGGCGGCCTGATGCTGACCGGGCTGGAGTCCGGCCTCGCCATCGGCATCGTCGCCGGCCTCCTAGTGTTCATCCCCTACCTTGGCGCCTTCATCGGCCTGTTGCTGGCGACGCTGGCGGCGCTGTTGCAGTTCGGCACGCTCTCGGGGCTTGCGCTGGTGTGGGGGGTGTTCATGGCCGGGCAGACGCTGGAGAGCTTCGTCGTCACGCCCTATCTGGTCGGCGAGCGCATCGGCCTGTCGCCGATGGCGGTGATCTTCGCGCTGATGGCGTTCGGCCAGCTGATGGGCTTTACCGGCGTGCTGCTCGCGCTGCCCCTGGCGGCCATCGTGATGGTGCTCGCGCGCAGCTTGCTGGCGCGCTATTTCACCTCGCGCTTCTATCAGCGTAAAATCGGGCGTTAAACGCCCATTTATCGCAGACACTCCCAGAACGCATTTTGGATCAACTCGTCCTCGACCTGACGCCGACGCCGACGCCCGGCTTCGACAACTTTCTCGCCGAGCATAACCGCGAGATCATCGCCGCGCTCAACGACGCGTCGGGCGAGCGCTTCGTGTACCTGTGGGGCGCGCCCGGCTGCGGCAAGACGCACCTCTTGCAGGCGTGGATCGCCCACGCCGAGCGCACCGGCCGCGCGGCGATCTACCTCGACGCCAAGACCGAGCACCTGCCCGACTTCGCGCGCGAGGCGAGCTTCATCGCGGTCGACCATGTCGATGACCTGACCCCGGACGACCAGATCACGCTGTTCTCGATCTACAACTCGCTGAAGGAAAGCGGCGAGGGGCGCCTCCTGATGGCCGGCCGCCTGCCGCCGATGCGCCTGCCGGTGCGCGACGACTTGCGTACCCGCCTGGGCTGGGGGCTGGTGTTCCAGGTCAAGGCGCTGTCCGACGACGACAAGCTCGCCGCGCTCAAGCGGCACGCCGCCGAGCGCCAGCTGGCGATCCCCGACGACGTGTTCCGCTACCTGCTCACGCACTGGCGGCGCGACCTCTCCAGCCTGATCGACATGCTCGACACGCTCGACCGCTATTCCCTGGCGCTGCAGCGGCCGATCACGGTGCCGCTGGTGAAGAACATCCTGCAAACGACAAGAAACGACGCCCCATGAACCTTGCGCTGTTCGACCTCGACAACACCCTGCTGGCCGGCGACTCCGACGTCGAATGGCCGAAGTTCCTGATCGGCCGCGGCATCATCGACGCCGAGCACCACGCCCGCCACAACGACTACTTCTACGAGCAGTACAAGGCCGGCACCCTCGACATCGACGCCTTCCTCGAATTCCAGCTGGCGCCCTTGGCGCGCTTTACGCGCGAAGAGCTCGACAGCCTGCACGCCGAGTACATGGGCGAGCATATCCTGCCGATCATCCCGGCCAAGGCGCGCGCGCTGGTGGCCGCTCACCAGGCCGAGGGCGACCTGGTGATGATCATCACCGCGACCAACCGTTTCATCACCGGGCCGATCGCGCGCGAACTGGGCGTCGAGCACCTGATCGCGGTCGAACTGGAAGAAGGCGCCGACGGCCGCTACACCGGCCGCTACACCGGCACGCCGAGCTTCAAGGACGGCAAGATCACCCGCCTGAACGAGTGGCTGGCCGCGCGCAGACAGACGCTCGCAAGTTTCACCCGCTGCTACTTCTACAGCGACTCGCGCAACGACCTGCCGCTGCTGTCGCAGGTGAGCGACCCGGTCGCGGTCGACCCGGACGAGGCGCTGCGCGCGCACGCGTGCGCGCATGGCTGGCCGGTGATCACGCTGCGCGACTGAACGGTGCGCGCACCGGGCCGCGGCAAGCCTGCCGCGGCCTTTTTCTTATGGACAAGCAAGGGGGACGCATGGACAGGTTGAACGCCTTTCTGGAGAGGGCCGAGCAAGTCTTGGCCAGGCTCGAGCCGCTGTTGCCGCCGCTGCAGCCGGCACCCGACTGGACGGCACCGGCCTTCCGCTGGCGCCGGCAGGGGCTGGCGGGCTGGCTGGAGCCGGTATACCAGCCGCACAGTATCCGGCTGGACGAGCTCTCCAGCGTCGAGCGGCAGAAGGAGGCGCTGGTGCGCAACACCCGCCACTTCCTGAAGGGTCGGCCGGCCAACAACGCGCTGCTCACCGGTGCGCGCGGTACCGGCAAGTCCTCGCTGATCAAGGCGCTGCTCGCCGAGTTCGCCGAGAAGGGCTTGCGCGTGATCGAGGTCGACAAGACGCACCTGGGCGACTTGCCGCAGATCGTCGACATCGTGAAGAACCGCCCGGAGCGCTTCATCCTGTTCTGCGACGATTTGTCGTTCGAGGAGGGCGAGGACGGCTACAAGGCGCTCAAGTCGCAGCTGGACGGCGGCGTCGCGCCGCGCGCCGACAACCTGCTCGTCTACGCGACCAGCAACCGCCGCCACCTGCTGCCCGAGCGCCTCAGCGAAAACCGCGAGGGGAAGAGCGAAAACGGCGAGATCCACCCGGGCGAGGCGATCGAGGAAAAGATCTCGCTGTCCGACCGCTTCGGCCTGTGGCTGTCGTTCTACCCGTTCGACCAGGACGCGTACCTGACGGCGGTCGCCGGCTGGCTCGGTCACTTCTCGCTGGCGATGGACGCAGCGGCCGAACGCGCCGCGCTGCAATGGTCGCTCGCGCGCGGCAGCCGCTCGGGCCGGGTCGCCTGGCAGTTCGCCTGCGACTGGGCCGGGCGGACGCAAAAGGAACGCAAGGCATTCTGATGACGGACAACACAGGCAAGACCATCGCGGTGGTCGCCGGCGCACTGATCGACGCCGACGGCCGCTACATGCTGGGCTCGCGCCCGGCGGGCAAACCGTACGCCGGCTACTGGGAGTTCCCCGGCGGCAAGGTCGAGGCGGGCGAGACGCTCTTCGCGGCGCTGGCGCGCGAGTTCGACGAGGAAATGGGGGTCAGGGTGCAGCACGCGACGCCGTGGCTGACCCGCGTCCACCATTACGAACACGCGTCGGTGCACCTGACCTTCTTCCGCGTCTGGTCGTGGGCGGGGACGCCGCAGCCGCACGAGGGGCAGGCGTTCGCCTGGCAGAAACCGGGCGAGGAGAGCGTCGCGCCGATGCTGCCGGCCAACGGCCCCATCCTGCGCGCGCTGCACCTGCCGCTGAGCTTGCGTGTGGCAGCAGACGGGCGTTTTGCCGTCGGCGAAGAGGCCGGCGCCTTGGTGGACCTCGCCGGGGCGCAGCGTGCCGGCCGGCCGCCAACGCCGTGGGCCGGCGCCCGCGTGCGCTCTGCGGCCGAACTGGCCGAGGCGGCCCGTCTGGGCTTCGACTTCGCGCTGGCCGATGCGGTAGCGGGCTGGGACGCGTTCGACCGGGTGGTCAGCGCGGGTTGGCCGCTGCCGGTGTTCGCGGCGGGCGCTACGCTCTCCGCCGCGCTCGAACACGGCGCGCACGGCGTGCTGGAGGCGGGCGCATGAAGATGGACCGCAAGAAATGGCTGTGGCTCGCCGGCGCGCTCTTGTTGCTTGCCGCGCTCAAGCTTGCCTTGCTCGGCTGGTGGTGGCGTTCGCAGGCGGCGGCGCCAAAGGCCGAGACCGTCGCCTGCGCGGTGGACGCCGCGTGTGCCTTGCCCGGCGGCGGTGAACTGCGCTTTGCCGGCGCGCCGCTGGAAGGCAAACCATTCGAGATCGTGCTCACCGGCGAAGTCGGCGACGCGCCTACCGCCGAATTCGCGATGGCCGACATGGACATGGGCTTCAACCGCTACCGCTTCGTGCGCGAGGACGGGCGCTGGGTCGCCCGCGTGCAATTGCCGGTGTGCGTGAGCCAGAGCCGCAACTGGCTGATGAAGCTGACGCTTGGCGAGCGCAAGCTCGTCGTGCCGTTTGCTACGCAGGCAGCCAGTAGCTGAGCACGACGCCGGCGAACACGGCCAGGCCGACCCGGTTGTTGTCGAGGAAGGCCTTGAAGCAGCGCGCGCGGTCGCGCCCGCGGATGTCCGCGTACTGGCGCGCGATCAGCAAGGCGGCGACGGCCAGGCTCAGGTAGTAGGGCCAGCCCAGTGCGGCGACGAGGCCGACGGCCACCATCAGCGCAAGGAATAGCGCGTGGCAGAGCATCACCGCGGCGACGTCGTAACGGCCGAAGGTGATCGCCGAGGTGCGGATGCCGATCTTCAGGTCGTCCGGCTTGTCGACGATCGCGTACTCGGTGTCGTAGGCGACGGTCCAGCACAGGTTGGCGGCCAGCAGCAGCCAGGCGGTCGGGGGCACGCTTCCGGTCTGCGCGGCGAAGGCCATCGGGATGCCGAACGAGAAGGCGAGGCCCAGATAAGCCTGCGGCAGCGGGAAGAAGCGCTTGGTGAACGGATAGCTGCCCGCCAGGAACAGGGCGGGCAGGCTCATCAGCCAGGTCAGCGCATTCAGCGGCAGGATCAAGAGGAAGGCGAGCAGGGACAGGCCGGCCGCCAGCAGCAGCGCCTCCTTCTCGCTGACCGCGCCACGCGCGAAGGGCCGGTTGCGCGTGCGTTCCACGTGCGCGTCGAAATGGCGGTCGGCGTAGTCGTTGATCACGCAGCCGGCCGAGCGCATCAAAAAGGTACCGGCGACAAAGATGGCGACGACCAGCCAGTCAGGCTCCCCGGCGCCGGCCAGCCACAATCCCCACAGCGTCGGCCACAGCAAGAGCAGGGTGCCGATCGGCTTGTCGGCGCGCATCAGTTGCAGGTAGACGGTCAAGCGGTCGTCGCGGGCGGGTATGGACATGGCGTCAACAGTTCGAGTGCAGGCAAAAAGAGTTCGGTGACGATCAGCGGCGCGCCTTCGAAGGTGAACAGGCAGCGGCGTGCCGGCAGCGGCGCGTCCCCGCAGAGAGGTGCGGCGAGCGCGTGGCGCGGGTCGCCCGTGCCGAGCAGCGCGTAGGCAAGCGGGCTGCGTACCAGCGCAGGCATCTCGCCGAACAGCGTCAGCCCCAGCGAGCGGCGGCCACGGTCGAGCCGGTCTTGCCAGTGCGGGCAGCCGGCGCGGCACACGCTGCGCGCGACCACCACGGTTTGCCCGTCCAGCGTCAGCGCGACGTGGCGGGCGTAGGCCGCGGCCGGGTTTCCCAGCAGTGCCGCCTCGTCGCTGAGCGCGGTATCATTCCCTTGGAATAAAACGTGGACGGCGAACAGGCGTCCGCTCGCCTGCAGGTACTCGGTCAGCGAACCGGGCGCGGTCAACGCAGCGCTCAGCGCGATCGAGGCGTGCGGCGCGCCCGACCGCCACGGCGGAGGGGTGAAAGTCATCGGCGCATTATGCCAAACGTGGCTGTCGATTGTCGTCCATTGCAAGGAGGAATCCGCGTGCTCGAAGCTGTGATCTGGCTGCTGGCTTACCAGCTGGCCGGCGAATTGGCCGTGCGCTGCTTCGGCTGGCCGCTGCCGGGCGCCGTCGTCGGCATGGTGCTGCTGTTGTTGACGCTGCTGGCGCGGCGCTCGGTACCGGAGGGCTTGCAGCGCTCGGTGCCGGCCATGCTCGGCCATCTCTCCTTGCTGTTCATCCCGGCCGGCGTCGGTGTGCTCGCGTGGTGGCCGCAGCTGCTGGATGCCGGCTGGCGTCTGGTACTGGTGTTGCTGCTCGCCACCCTGCTGCCGCTGCTGGGGACCGCCTACCTGCTGCGTGCCTTGCTCGCCCGCAAGGAGGGCGCCCGCTGATGGACGCTTTCATTGCTGCCTGCCTGGCCGTCAGCCGCGGGCCGCTGTTCGGCCTCTTCCTGACCCTCGTCGCTTACCGGGCGGCGCTATGGCTGAACCAGCGCTGCCACGGCCACCCATTGAGCAACCCGGTGCTGGTCGGCTGCGTGCTGGTCGGCGCGGTGCTGCTGGCAGGCGGCATCCGCGTCGACAGCTATATGGAAGGCGGGCGCTTGTTGCTGCTGTTGCTGGGGCCGGCCACCGTCGCGCTGGCGGTGCCGCTCTACCACCAGTTCGCCAAGCTGCGCCGCTCGGCAGGCGCGCTGGCGCTGGCGCTGCTGGCAGGCTCGCTACTGGGGATTACCAGCAGCGTGGTGCTGGGGCGGCTGTTCGGCCTGCCCGAGACCATGGTGCTGTCGCTGGTGCCGCGCTCGGTGACGACGCCGATCGCGATGGGCGTCGCCGAGGCGATCGGCGGCGAGCCGACGCTGGCGGCGGCCTTCGTGATCGTCTCCGGCATCCTTGGCGCGGTGCTGGTGCGGCCGCTGTTTACCCGGCTCGGCCTGATGGATGAGCGGGTGCTGGGTTTCGCCACCGGTGTCGCCGCGCACGGCATCGGTACCGCGCGCGTGTTCCAGATCTCGCAGGGGGCGGGCGCGTTTGCCGCGCTGGCGATGGGGCTCAACGGGCTGATGACCGCGCTGCTCGCACCGCTGCTGCTGGGCTGGCTCGGCCGTCTCTGGCATTGACGCCCCGGGCTGCGATACTGGAAGCTGCGCGGCCAACACCAGAACGGAGACAGACGGTATGGACTTGATCCTGTGGCGACACGCCGAGGCGGAAGACGGCAACGATGACCTGGCGAGGACGCTGACCCGCCGCGGCCACAAGCAGGCCGGCCAGATGGCGGCCTGGCTGCGTGACCGGCTGCCCGCGCATTACGAACTGTGGGTATCCGAGGCGCGGCGCTCGCAGCAGACGGCAGGGTATCTGCGCAAGGACTTCCGGGTGGAGCGCGGCATCAACCCCGACATCGGCTGGGCGGACGTGCTCAAGGCGATCGACTGGCCGCATGGCGGGTCGCGCACCGTCGTCGTCGTCGGCCACCAACCTTATATCGGCCGCATCGCCTCCAGCCTGCTGTGCGAGCAGCCGCTGTATTTCAGCGTGAAGAAGGGCAGTGTCTGGTGGCTGCAGCACAAGGCGCACGGCGACCTTGAGCAGGTCCGCCTGCGGGTGATGATGCCGGTGTCGATGCTGCAAAACTGATTTCCCTTGTAAAACAATGGTATGACGAATTGGTCTGGGTTTTGTTGCTGCCGGGTGTTGACGGAGGCGGGCCGCAAACGTATAGTTCGCCACCTCGACGCAATGCACACAACGCGAAACGTCACTGCTCTTTAACAGAACGAACAACCGATAGGTGTGAGTGCTTG
>NZ_STGJ01000019.1 GCF_004919095.1 Crenobacter intestini
CCGGATGTTCGGCCGAGTCGATCAGCGCGTCGGCGTCCTGCCCGGTCGAGATCAGGATGAAGCTGTCGTTGGTCGAAGTGTCGCCGTCGACCGAGATGCAGTTGAACGACACGTCGGCGACCTCGCGCACCAGTTGCTGCAGCACCGGGCGGGTCACCGTCGCGTTAGTCGCGACGAAGCCGAGCATGGTCGCCATGTTCGGGTGGATCATGCCGGCGCCCTTGGCGATGCCGGTCATCACCACTTCGCGGCCGCCAAGCTGCAAGGTGCGGCTGGCCGCCTTGGGCTGGGTGTCGGTAGTCATGATCGCGTTCGCCGCGTCCAGCCAGTCGGCCGCCCGGCGGGTCGGCAGGCCGGCGATCAGCCTGTCTACCGGCAGCGGCTCGAGGATCACCCCGGTCGAGAACGGCAGCACCTGCTCGCGCGCGCAGCCAAGCTCTTCGGCCAGCGCCGCGCAGACCGCCAGCGCATTCGCGCGGCCCTGCTCGCCGGTGCCGGCGTTGGCGTTGCCGGTGTTGACCACCAGCGCGCGGATCTGCACGCCGGCGTCCAGGTGCGCCTTGCTGACGACGACCGGCGCCGCGCAGAAGCGGTTCTGCGTGAACACGCCGGCGACGGTGTTGCCCTTGTCCAGGGTGATCACCAGCAAATCCTTGCGGCCGGGCTTCTTGATGCCGGCCTCGGCGACTTCCAGCGTGACACCGGGTACCGCGCGCAATGCCTCGCGTGCGGGGACGGACAGGTTGACAGCCATGACAGTTTCTCCGATTGGGTTAATTTTTATTCCAATCGATTGTAACGGATTTGCCGTACGCGTCGAGCGGCCTCAGTCGTCGCCGGCCGCCCCCTGCAGGCACTCGAGCAGCGCATCGCCGTAGCGCGCGAGCTTGAGTTCGCCCAGCCCGTAGATGCGCCTGAGCGCATGCGCGCTCAGCGGGCGCTGCTCGACCAGCTCGCGCAGGGTGCGGTCGTTGAACACCGCGTACGCCGGCACGTTGTGCTCGTCGGCGACCGACTTGCGCCAGCGGCGCAGCGCCTGCCACAGCCGCTCCTCGCGCTCGGTGCGCAGCCAGGTCTCGCCCGCGCTGGTGCGGCTGCGCGTGTCGTCGACCAGCACCCTCAGGTGGACCCGCTCTTCGCCGCGCAGGATGGGCCGGCTCGCCTCGGTCAACACCAGCGACTGCCCGCGCGCGACGTCGATGGCGACGATCTTGCGCGCGACCAGCTGGCGCACCAGCGAGCGCCACTGCCGTTGCGTCAGCTCGCGGCCGATGCCCCAGGTCGACAGCCGGTCGTGGCCAGCGTCGACGATGGCCTGGTTGCTGCGCCCGAGCAGCACGTCGACCACATGGCGCGCGCCGAAGCGCTGGCCGACCCGCCACACGCAAGAGAGCAGTTTCTGTACCGATTGGGTGGCGTCGAAGGTCGCCGGCGGGTGCAGGCAGTTGTCGCAATGTCCGCACGGCTGGATGGTCTCGCCGAAGTGGGCGAGGATCTGCACGCGCCGGCATTCGGCCGTCTCGCAGAAGGCGACCATCGCGTCGAGCTTGGCCAGTTCCACCTGCTTTTGCAGCGCCGGCGCCTCGGAGGCGAGGATCATCTGAGTGAGCTGCACCATGTCGTTCAGCCCGTAACACAGCCAGCTGGCCGCAGGCTGGCCGTCGCGCCCGGCGCGGCCGGACTCCTGGTAGAAGTTCTCCGGGCTCTTCGGCATGTCGACGTGGGCGACGAAGCGCACGTCGGGCTTGTCGATACCCATGCCGAAGGCGACGGTGGCCACCATCACCACCGCGTCCTCGCGCAGGAACACCCGCTGGTTCTTCTCGCGCGCCTCGTGGCTCATCCCCGCGTGGTAGGGCAGCGCGCGCACGCCGTTGTCGCACAGCCACTGCGCGAACTCCTCGACCCGCTTGCGCGACAGGCAGTAGACGATGCCCGGCTCGTCGCGGTGTTCGCGCTGGATATACGCGAGCAGCTGTTTCTTCGCCTCGTGTTTCTCGACCACCTGATAAAAGAGGTTCGGCCTGTCGAAGCTGGTGCGGAATACCGGCATGCCTTCCAGGCGCAGGAAATGGACGATATCGGCCTCGGTGCGCGCGTCGGCGGTCGCGGTCAGCGCGACGCGCGGCACGTCAGGGAAACGCTCGGCGAGCACGCCCAGTTGCTGGTACTCGGGGCGGAAGTCGTGCCCCCACTGGCTCACGCAGTGCGCCTCGTCGATCGCGAACAGCGAGACGGGAACGCCTTCGAGAAATTCGAGGAAGCGCCCGCCGAGCAGGCGCTCCGGCGCGACGTACAAGAGCTTGAGCGTGCCCGCGCGCGCGCCGGCGGCGATGCGGCGCGCCTCGTCGAGCGGCGTCGCCGAGTTGAGGCTGGCCGCGTCGACGCCAAGCTCGGTCAGCGCGGCGACCTGGTCCTGCATCAGCGCGATCAGCGGCGAGACGACGACAGCGACGCCGCTCCGCATCAGCGCGGGGATCTGGTAGCACAGGCTCTTGCCGCCGCCGGTTGGCATCAACACCAGCGCATGGCCGCCGCCGGCGACGCGCTCGATGATACGGGCCTGGTCGCCGCGGAAGGCGGGGTAGCCGAACAGCTTGTGCAGGATATCCAGGGCTTCGCGCATGATGGGCCGGGCGCACCTTTAAGGAGGGCTGAAAGCGGCCCATTGTATGCGCGAAACGCCTCGGACCCAAAGGCGGCGGGCTGACCTAGCCGCCGGTTTGTGCGAGACTCGCCGTCCAACGGAGGTCCACATGCGTACATACACCCTACTCGCTTCGCTGGCCGCGCTCGCGCTCGCCGGCTGCGCCACCCGCACCCCGACCGAGCGGCCGAGCGTACCGTCCAAGCCGGTCGCCAACGCCGACTGGCACAACCTTGGCGTATCGCCGTCGGGCAACGTGCTGCACGAGATCGACGGCTTGAGCATCCGCAAGGTCGGCGACCGCGAGTTCTCCTTCCGCGGCCGCAAGACCGTGTTCAACCCGCGCAAGGAAAACTTCCTCAACACGCCGCCGCACAAGGTCTCGATCAACCAGTGGATCGTCGACTGCCAGGCACGCACCGTCAGGCTCTCCGGCGTCGCGCTGTTCGACGAAAACGGTCGCCAGATCGGCACACCGTACACGTATAATGACAAACAGATCAGAGCGATGCCGATCGTCAAGAACTCGGCAAGCTTCCACCAGTACGAATACGTGTGCGGGGCAAGCGGCAACTGAGCCTCGCCCCCTCAGGAGGGCAGGCTTATGCGCAGGGTGGTGTTCAACCA
Organism: Crenobacter intestini; assembly: GCF_004919095.1. Classification (GTDB taxonomy): domain Bacteria; phylum Pseudomonadota; class Gammaproteobacteria; order Burkholderiales; family Chromobacteriaceae; genus Craterilacuibacter; species Craterilacuibacter intestini. The sequence goes on from NZ_STGJ01000019.1 coordinate 3,275, forward strand.
GAAGGGCGGCGTCGGCAAGTCGACGATCGCGGTCAACCTGGCGGCGAGTGCCGCATGCCGGGGCAAACGGGTGCTGGTGGTCGACCTCGACCCGCAGGGCAACGCGAGCCACTACCTGACAGGTGAGCTAGAGAGCGACCCGGCCAGCGGCGCCGCCGGCCTGTTCGAGCAGATGCTGAGCATCAGCCTGTTCGGCAAGAAGCCGCTGGAATTCGTGCGTCCGACGCCGTTCGAAGGCGTGAGCCTGCTCGCGGCCCACCCGCAACTTTCCGAGATGATGGGCAAGCTCGAGTCGCGCTACAAGATGTTCAAGCTGAAAGAGGCACTCGACAGCCTCGACGGGCATTTCGACGAGGTGTGGATCGACACCCCGCCCGCGCTCAACTTCTACACCCGCTCGGCGCTGATCGCCGCCGACCGCTGCCTGATCCCCTTCGACTGCGACACTTTCTCGCGCCAGGCGCTGCTCGCGCTGATCGACAACGTCGCCGAGATCCGCGCCGACCATAACCCGACGCTTGAGATCGAAGGCATCGTCGTCAACCAGTTCCAGCCGCGGGCGAGCCTGCCCAGGCGGCTGGTCGAGCAGTTGCGCGCCGACGGCCTGCCGGTGCTCGACCCGCCACTGCCCGCGTCGGTGCGCGTGCGCGAGTCGCACGAGGCGTGCACGCCGATGCCCTGGTTCGACGCGCGCCACAAGCTGACGCAGGCCTTCGGCGAGCTCTACGGCTCGCTCGCGCCGGCCCGCCAGTAGCGCGGCGCCTGGGCGCGCCACGCCCCGACCGTCACCGTCTCCCCCAGCCGCACCGTCAACTGGCCGTCCAGGTCGGTGCGTTTCACCCGCACGCCCATCTCGCCGAAGCGCGCGAGCACCTCGGCGTGCGGATGACGGTAGCGGTTGCGGTAGCCGGCACTCACCAGCGCCCACGCCGGGCGCACCACTCCCAGAAGCGCGGCCGAACTCGAAGTGCGGCTGCCGTGGTGGCCGGCCACCCACACGTCCGACGCGAGCGCCCGCCCATAGCGCCCGGCCAAGGTTTCTTCGGCGGCCTGCGGCAAATCGCCTGTCACCAGCAAGGCGCGCGACATCGTCGCCACCCGCAGCGAGCAACTCGCCGCGTTGTCGTCCGCCGCGCCCGCCTCGCCCGGCAGCAAGTCGAAGCGCACGCCGTCCCACACCCACGAGCGGCGCCCGCAAGGCTGCGCCCGCGCCACCTTGCGCGCGGCGAGGCGCTCCGGCTGGCCGGCGACGACCTGCCGTACGGCAAAGGTCGCCAGCAAGGTTGGCGCGGCGCCGGCATGGTCGGCGTCGTCGTGCGACAGGACGAGCGTGTCAAGCGCCCGCACCCCGAGCGCGACCAGTTGCGGACGCAGCACGCGCGCGGCGTCCCCCGCGCCGGTGTCGTACAGCAGCGTGTGGCCGTGGGTGCGCACCAGCAGCGACAGCCCCTGCCCGACGTCGAGCATCCGCACCTCCACTTCCCCCGGCGCCGGCAACGGCGGCCGCCACAGAAACAAAGGCAGCCACAGGCAGACGGCCAGCGCCCGCCAGCCCACGCCCAGCGGCAACAACAGCAACAGCGCCGCTGGCAGCGCCAGCAACAATAGCGGCGGCGGCAAGGCCGGCGGCGACCACTGCGGAAACTGCGCGAAGCCCTGCATCGCCCACACGAACGCTTCGGCGAGGTGCCCGCACGCGGCGAGCGGCCAGTGCCACGGCAGGATGAGCGCGAGTAGCGACAAGGGCGCGAGCAACAGCGTCACCCACGGGATGGCGACCAGGTTGGCCGGCGCCGACACCAGCGGCAATTCGCCGAACAGCCACAAAAGCGGCAAGGGCGACACCAGCGCGATCGCCCACTGCCCGGCGAGCGCCTGTCGCCAGCCCGACTGCGGCTTGCGCCCGAAGCCGCCCCACAGCAAGGCACCGACCAGGCCAAACGACAGCCACACCCCCGGCGCCAGCACCGCGAACGGGTCGACCAGCAGCACCAGCGCAAGCACCGCCCACCACACGGTGAACACGCCCGTCTGCCGGCGCGCGAGCAAGAACAGCGTCGCCGCGGACAGCGCGAGCAGCGTACGCACCGTCGGCAGCGCGAACCCCGCCAGCGCGCTGTAGAGCAAGGCGGCGGCCAGCGCCGCGAGCGCGACCCACACCCTGGGCGTCGCGCCGCCACCGAAGCGCCGCGTAAGCGCGAGGGCGAGCCACGCGGCAAGCGCCGCGAGCATGGTCACGTGCACGCCGGAGATGCTGATCAGGTGCACGGTGCCGGTCTGCCTGAGGGTCTGCCACAGCCCGGGCGACAGCGCGCCTTGCGCGCCGACGGTCAGCGCGCCGATCAGCGCCGCCGAGTCGCCTTCACCCAGCTCCCGGCGGATGCGCGCAAGCGCGGCCTCGCGCACGCGGTCGACGCCGGCGCGCCACCACGGCGCCTCGCCCATCGGCTCGCGCGCCTTGCCGACGGTCGCCGTCGCGCCAATGCCTTCGCTCCAGTACCACGCCTCGGCGTCGAAGCCGACCGGGTTGGCGACACCGCGCGGCGCGCGCAGCCGCAACGTGGTCTGCCATACGCTGCCGGCCGGCCATGCCCGGCGCCGGTAGTCGCTGACCAGCACGGTGTCCGGTACACCCGGCGGTGCCGCCAGTACCCGCAGCCGAAAACGCGTGGCAAATTCGCCAGCCACCGGCAAGGACGCGACCTCGCCGACCACCACGGTCGGCACGCCCTCGCGCGCGGGCAACAGCGCATCGGCAAGCCTCAGCTCCGCGCGCCACGCCGCCCACGCGAACCCCAGCAGGCAGGCGGCCAGCAGCCACGCGCCGCTGGCAAGCCAGCGCGTCCTCGCCACGGGTGCCAGCGCAAACAGCAAAAGCAGCACCGGCAGCGCCAGCAGGAGGACGGCGGACGAGGGCAAGGCGGGCAACAGCGCGGTGAGCGCGATGCCCAGACAGAAGGCAGCCAGGCGATCCATGCCTTATGCTAGACGCGGACGGTGCACTCGCTTATCGTGCGCACCCTGAACCACTATCCATACCGCCATGCCCGCCCTGCCCCTGATCCTGCGCGCGCCCGAGCGCCGCGACTACGCACAAGAACTGATAGACCGCTTCGGTTTCGAGTGGGGCTCGGCCGTGCCCGAGGCGGGTTACTGGCTGGAGCTCGGTTACGAGCGGCTGGAATTGTGCACGCAAGGCAAGCACGGCGCGGTGTACGCCGAGTTCGTCGAAGGTGCCGCGCGGCACCGCCGCGAACAGGGCGGCGGCCGCGGCCAACCGGTCGCGCGCGCGATCGGCCTCAAGAGCGCGAAGACGCTGCCCACCGTCGTCGACGCCACCGCCGGCCTCGGCCGCGACAGCTTCGTGCTGGCGAGCCTGGGCTGCCGGGTGACGCTCGTCGAGCGCTCGCCGGTGGCGTGCGCGCTGCTGTTCGACGCGATCGGGCGCGCCGCGCGCGACACCGCCACCGCCGACATCGCCGCGCGGATGACGCTGGTGCACGCCGACGCCATCGCCTGGCTCGCCAGCCTCGCCGACGCGGACAAGCCCGACGTGGTGTTCGTCGACCCGATGTTCCCGGACACCGACAAGAAGAGCGCGGCGGCCAAGAAGGACATGCAGGCGTTCCAGCAGGTGATCGGCGACGATCTGGACAGCGCGGCGCTGCTGCAGGCGGCGATCGGCGCCGCCGACAAGCGGGTGGTCGTCAAGCGGCCGCGCCTGGGTGCGCCGATTGAAGGGCCCAGGCCCAGTGTGGTGATCGAGGGCAAGTCGACGCGCTTCGACCTTTACGTGCGCAAGGCACTTTCTTGAAAGTACATGCTCGCGATCTCGACAGGGAGCCGCCGCCGCCGTTACCCTGAATGGATCCCGATTTTGCGAACGAGCACACCATGAACGCCGTCCTGCTTGCCGTCCTTTTGATGCTGGGCCTGTCGCTGGCCCGCACCCACGTCGTGATCAGCCTGCTGATCGGCGCGATCGCCGGCGGCCTCGCCGGCGGCCTCACGCTCGCCGACACCCTCGCCGCCTTCAACCAGGGCATCACCGGCGGCGCGTCGGTCGCGCTCTCCTACGCGCTGTTGGGGGCGTTCGCGGTCGCCATCGCCAAGTCCGGCCTGCCGCACGCGCTGGCCGACGCGGCGCTTGCGCGCCTGCAGCACGGCCATGCGGCAGGTACGCTCAAATGGGGCCTCCTGCTGGTGCTCGCGCTGGTCAGCGTCTCTAGCCAGAACCTGATCCCCATCCATATCGCGTTCATCCCGCTGTTGGTGCCGCCGCTGCTGTTCGTGATCGCCAAGCTGAAGCTCGACCGCCGCGCGGTCGCCTGCGTGATGACCTTCGGCCTGGTCACCCCGTACATGCTGCTGCCGGTGGGCTTCGGCGACATCTTCCTCAAGCAGATCCTGCTGGCCAATATCGCCAAGGCGGGGATGGACGTCTCCGGCGTCAACGTGATGCACGCGATGGCCATTCCCGCAGCCGGCATGCTCTCAGGCCTGCTGGTCGCGCTGTTTGTCAGCTACAGGAAGCCCCGCCACTATGACCTGGGCCGCATCGAGCAGAGCGAACGCACCCACGCCAAGGTCAGCCGCAAGTCGCTCGCCACCGCGCTTGCCGCCATCGTCGCCGCCTTCTCGGTGCAGCTTTACACCGGCTCGATGATCATGGGCGCGCTGGTCGGCTTCTTGCTGTTCATCGCGACCGGCGTGGTACGCTGGCGCGACGCCGACGACGTGTTCACCGAGGGCATGAAGATGATGGCGATGATCGGCTTCATCATGATCACCGCGCAGGGCTTCGCCGAGGTACTGAAGGCGACCGGTGAGATCGCGCCGCTGGTGACCGCGTCGGCCGAACTGTTCGGCCACAACCGCGCGCTGGCGGTGTTCGCGATGCTCTTGGTCGGCCTGTTCGTCACCATGGGCATCGGCTCGTCGTTCTCGACCGTGCCCATCATCGCCGCCATCTACGTGCCGCTGTGCGCGGCACTCGGCTTCTCGCCGCTGGCGACCGTCGCCATCATCGGCACCGCGGGCGCGCTAGGTGACGCAGGCTCGCCCGCGTCCGACTCGACGCTGGGGCCGACCGCCGGCCTGAACGTCGACGGCCAGCACGACCATATCCGCGACACCGTGATCCCGACCTTCCTGCACTACAACCTGCCGCTGATGGCGGCCGGCTGGGTGGCGGCGATGGTTCTGTAAACCCTTAAGGACAACACATGAAGACTTGCGCCCCGCTCGCGCTCGCGCACAAGGTCGCCCCGCTGCTCGATGGACTCGCCTGGGGGGTCGGCGGCAGCGTGCTGCTCTACACGCTGGGCCTGGAAGCCGCGCCGCACGACCTCGACCTGGTGGTCAGCGAACAGGACTTCGCGCAGGCCGAGGCGCGCCTGTTGGCCATCGCCGAGCCGCTCCCCGTCACGCCGCATCCGTCCTACCGCAGCCGGCACTTCGCGCGCTTTGCGGCAGACGACGGCACCGCCATCGAGCTGATCGCAGGGGTCGCCTCGCACTTGGGCAACTGGACCTTTCAGCCTGAACGGACTGAAACGCGCGACGGCGTGCGCTGGATGGCGGCCGAAGACTGGGTCGAACTCTACCGACTGTTCGGGCGGCCGTACCGGGTCGCCCAGCTGGAGAACTGGCTCGCCGCGCGCGACGCCCAGCGGCGTGCCGACGAGCTGGAGATCCGCGCCGCGTGGCTGGACGACACGGTCGACGCGCTCAGCCAGACGCTGGCGCGCCAGCAGCAGGAGCTCGACCTGCTGCAGGAGCAACTGCGCCTCTTGTACCGGCAGACGCAGCGCGGCGGCGACGATGGTGCCACGTCCGGCTCGCTGCGCGACGAGATCCCGCCGCACTACTGAGCAGTGGTTCGCGGCGCCGCCTCTTGCCGCGCCGGGCGGCTCATCCGCCCGGAAAACAGGCTCGCGACTATGATCAGCGCGCCGCCCAGCCACTCGTTGCCGCGCACCGGCTCGCCGGCCATCAGCCAGGCCGACGCCGCGGCGAACACCAGCTCGGAGAGCATCAGCGCGGTCACCTGGCTTGCCGGCAGCAGCGACACGCCGTGCTGCGACAGCACGCTGGTGCACAGCAAGGTCACGCCGAGCGCGCCGATCACCGCCCAGCCAAGCGGCGGTACTTCCAGCACCGAACCCAGCTCCCCCTTCAAGGACAGCGCGCCGGCGGCGAAGATCGCCACCCCCAGCCAGATCGTCGCCGACTTCACCGGCAGCGGCAGGTGCGTCGAGCGGCGGCTCAGCACATTGCCCAGCGAAAACGCCATGCCGCCGGAGAGCGCCAGCCACTCGTACAGATGGCTCAACGGCATTTCACCGGCGAACACCCCCGGCCGCCACAGGATGGCAAGCGCCCCCGCCAGCGACAGGGCGACCACGCCGTAGCCGGTCCGGGTCAGCCGCTCGCCGAGCAATACGCGGGCGAACAGCGCCGTCCATAGCGGCGACAGGTAGAAGAACAACAGCACACGCACCACCGGCCCCTCGGTCAGCGCCCAGCCGTAACTGAAGTTGCACCAACCAAACGCGAACAAAAGCGGCAACAACGACAGGGAGAAGCGAAACTTTTCGCGGTAGGTGCGCCAGAACAGCGCAAGGCCGAGCGAAGTCGCGACGAGATAGATGCACAGCGACGTGGTCCAGTTGCCGACCCCGCCCGCTTGCAGCGCGCGGATCGGCAGCCACATCAGCCCCCACACCAGCGAGGTGGTCAGGAGGCAGGCGACGGCGAGCCGCTTTTGCTTTGCAAGATTCATATTCATTTCATAAGATGATCAGCTTTTGTGGCAGTGCACAGCGAAGGCCTACCGTGAACCCGGATCTCGACCGTCTGCAACCCTACCCTTTCCAGCGCCTGCGCGCGCTGCTCGCCGGCGCGCGCCCGAACGGGCAACTCGCGCACGTCAACCTGTCGATCGGCGAACCCAAGCACCCGACGCCGGCGCTGCTGACCGACGCGCTGGTGGGCAATCTGGATGGGCTGTCCGCTTACCCGGCGACGCTGGGCAGCGACGCGCTGAGGGAAGCCTGCGCGGGGTGGGCGTTTCGCCGCTACGGCGTCACGCTTGATGCTGCGCGCGAGGTGCTGCCGGTCAACGGCAGCCGCGAGGCGCTGTTCTCCTTCGTGCAGGCCGTCGTCGACCGCAGCCGCGACGCGGTTGTGATCTCGCCCAACCCCTTCTACCAGATCTACGAGGGCGCGGCGCTGCTCGCCGGCGCCCAGCCATTCTATGTCAACTGCACGGCGGGCAACAGCTTCCTGCCCGACTGGTCTGCCGTTGACGAGGCGACCTGGCAACGCACCCAGCTGGTGATCGTGTGCTCGCCGGGTAACCCGACCGGCGCGGTGATGGACTTGGAAGACTGGCGCGAACTCTTCGCGCTGTCCGACCGCTACGGCTTCGTGATCGCCTCCGACGAGTGCTACTCCGAGATCCACTTCGGCACGCCGCCCTTGGGCGGACTCGAGGCGGCGCACAAGCTTGGCCGCGGCTACCAGCGGCTGGTGATGTTTACCAGCCTCTCCAAGCGCTCGAACGCGCCGGGGCTGCGCTCGGGCTTTGTTGCCGGCGATGCGCAGATCCTCGAGCGCTTCTTGCTGTACCGCACCTACCACGGCAGCGCGATGAGCCTGCCCGTGCAGGCCGCCAGCATCGCCGCCTGGGGCGACGAGGCGCATGTCGGGGCCAACCGCGACGCGTATCAGGCAAAATTCGACGCGGTGCTGCCGCTGCTCGAAGGGGCGCTCGAAGTCAGCCGCCCCGACGCCAGCTTCTACCTGTGGGCGAAAGTGCCCGTGGACGACGACGCCGCCTTCGCCCGCGCGCTGTTTGAAGAAGCGCACGTGACCGTGCTGCCCGGCAGCTTCCTCGCCCGCGACGCACACGGCGGCAACCCCGGCCGCGGCTATATCCGCATCGCGCTGGTCGCGCCGCTTGCCGAGTGCACCGAAGCCACCCACCGCATCGCGCGCTTTACCCGCCAAAACTACCAATAACCCGTTACAGACGAGACACCATGACGGTCGCCATCCATCTAGCCAAAGGACTCAACCATATGCATCCGCTGCAATCGCTGATCGAAACCGCCTTCGAAGACCGCGCCGCCATCACCCCGGCCACTGTATCGGACGAACTGAAGGCCGCCATCGGCCAGGTCATCGAAGAACTGGACAACGGTCACCTGCGCGTCGCCGAAAAACAGGGCGACGAGTGGGTCGTCAACCAGTGGGCAAAGAAGGCCGTGCTGCTGTCGTTCCGCATCCGCGACAACGCACTGATGGACGACGGCGTCAGCCGCTACTTCGACAAGGTCGACACCAAGTTTGCCGACTGGCACGCACAGGACTTCCAGGCAGCGGGCTTCCGCGCGGTACCGGGCGCCGTCGTGCGCAAGGGCTCGTTCATCGCCAGGAACACCGTGCTGATGCCGTCCTTCGTCAATATCGGCGCCTTCGTCGACGAGGGCACCATGGTCGACACCTGGGCGACGGTCGGCTCGTGCGCGCAGATCGGCAAGAACGTGCACCTCTCCGGCGGCGTCGGTATCGGCGGCGTGCTCGAGCCCCTGCAGGCGAACCCGACCATCATCGAGGACAACTGCTTTATCGGCGCGCGCTCGGAAGTGGTCGAGGGCGTGATCGTCGGCGAGGGCTCGGTGATCTCGATGGGCGTCTACATCGGCCAGAGCACCAAGATCTACGACCGCGAGACCGGCGAAGTCAGCTACGGCCGCATCCCGCCGGGCTCGGTGGTCGTCTCCGGCAACCTGCCCGCCGCCGACGGCAGCCACAGCCTCTACTGCGCGGTGATCGTCAAGAAGGTCGACGCCAAGACCCGCGCCAAGACCAGCATCAACGAGTTGCTGCGCGGCGTCTGATTCGGCTGTGCGGTGCAGCAAACCGGCAACAGCATTGTTGCCGTTTGTTGCCCGCCATTGGCCGGCAACCGCTGCGGCGGGTAGAATGGCGGGCTTTGGGCCTTGATCCGCCCGCCTTTCTCGCAACGAAAACACAGTGGACACAGCCCCTTTTATCGAGCTTAAGGACGTGAGCTTCGCCTACGGCGAGCGAACCATCCTCGAGCGCATCAACCTCAAGATCCCGCGCGGACGCCTGGTCGCCATCATGGGCGGCAGCGGCAGCGGCAAGACCACGCTGCTGCGCCTGATCTCGGGGCAGGTCGCACCGCAGCAGGGCGAGATCATCGTCGACGGCCGCCATGTCGAGCACATGAGCGAGCGCGAACTGTTCGAGCACCGCCGCCGCATGGGCATGCTGTTCCAGTTCGGCGCGCTGTTCACCGACCTGTCGGTATTCGACAACGTCGCCTTCCCGATCCGCGAACACGCCCGCCTGCCCGACGCCATGGTGCGCGACCTGGTGCTGATGAAGCTTGCCGCGGTCGGCCTGCGCGGCACGCAGGACATGATGCCGTCCGAACTCTCCGGTGGCATGGCGCGGCGCATCGCGCTGGCACGCGCGATCGCGCTCGACCCGCAGCTGATGCTGTACGACGAGCCGTTCACCGGTCTCGACCCGATCTCGCTGGGCGCGATCGCCCACCTGATCAAGAAACTCAACGACGCGCTGGGCACCACCTCGGTGATGGTCACCCACGACGTCGAGCGCTCGCTGAACATCGTCGACTACGTGTACTTCGTCGCGGGCGGCACGCTGATCGCCGAGGGCACGCCGGACGAAGTCCGCGCGTCCGCTTCGCCGTGGGTGCGCCAGTTCGTGCGCGGCGAGGCCGACGGCCCGGTGCACCTGGCCTACCCGGCCACCACCACCCTGTCGGCCGACCTAGGCCTGGGAGACGCCCATGCTTGACGCACTGCTCGCACCGTTTGCCCGCCTCGGCCACTGGGTGATCGAGGCGGTCCGCCGCCTGGGCTTCATCAGCCGCTTCCTTTTCGCGATCCTGATGAACTCGGCGCAGAGCCTCACCCGCTTTCACCTGGTGATCCGCGAAATCTACTTCGCCGGCGTCCTTTCGCTGATCATCATCGTCGTCTCCGGCCTGTTCGTCGGCATGGTGCTCGGCCTGCAGGGCTACACCACGCTGGTGCGCTTCGGCTCGGCCGACGCCCTGGGCGCGCTGGTCGCCCTGTCGCTTTTGAGGGAGCTGGGGCCGGTGCTCGCCGCCTTGCTGTTCGCCAGCCGCTCGGGCTCGGCGATGACCGCCGAGATCGGCCTGATGAAGGCCACCGAACAGCTCGACGCGATGAACGTGATGGCGGTCAACCCGATCGCCCGCGTCGTCGCGCCGCGCTTCTGGGCCGGCGTGCTGTCGATGCCGGTGCTCGCCGCGCTCTTCAACGTGATGGGCATCCTCGGCGGCTACTACGTCGGGGTGATCCTGATCGGGCTGGACGGCGGCAGCTACTGGTCGCAGATGCAGGCCAACGTCGACCTGCACGTCGACGTGGTCAACGGCATGATCAAGAGCCTGTTCTTTGGCGCCGCCGTCACCCTGATCGCGGTGTTCGAGGGCTTCGACGCGACGCCAACCGCGGCCGGCGTATCGGCCGCCACCACCCGTACGGTGGTGACCTCGGCCCTGGTCATCCTGGCGCTGGACTTCGTCCTGACCGCCTTCATGTTCTGACAGTTATCGGATAAACGGGTATGAAACGCACAACCATCGACCTTTGGGTCGGCATCTTCGTCGCCATCGGCCTCGCTGCGGTCACCTTCCTGTCGCTGAAGGTCGCCAACCTGACCCCGCAAGGCGCGGACAAGACCTACACGCTGTACGCCGAGTTCGACAATATCGGCGGGCTCAAGGTCAAGGCGCCGGTCAAGGCGTCCGGCGTCGTCGTCGGCCGCGTCACCGGCATCGCGCTCGACACCAAGAACTACCTCGCCCGCGTCAACGTCGCGATCGACAGCCAGTACGCGTTCAGCCGCGACACCAGCGCCGAGATCCTGACCGCCGGCCTGCTCGGCGAGCAGTACATCGGCCTCGTGCAGGGCGGCGACGAGGAAGACCTGAAGCCGGGCGACCGCATCGCGATCACCTCGTCGGCGATGGTGCTCGAACAGCTGATCGGCAAGTTCATGACCAGCTTCGCCGAAGGCAGCGGCCAGGACAGCAAGCAGCCCTGAGCGCCAGCTTGCCGCAGCACTTAAACTGAATCCAAAAACGACAACCCACCGAGTGGATGCATTGACATGAAAAAGTATCTGATCGCCGCACTGGTTTTCTTCGGGCTTTGCGCCCCCGCGCTGGCCAGCGACACCCCGCAGTCGCTGATCCAGGACACCTCCGTACAGGTGCTGGACATGCTGAAGAAGGAAGACGGCAAGAACACCGCCAAGGTCCGCGGCCAGGTCGAAGCGCTGGTCATCCCCAAGTTCGACTTCACCCGCATGACCGCGCTGGCGGTCGGCCGCGGCTGGCGCGACGCGACGCCCGAGCAGAAGCAGGCGCTGACGCGCGAGTTCCAGACCATGCTGGTACGCACCTACTCCGGCACCATGACCCGCTTCAAGAACGCGCAGATCGACGTCAAGCCCAACGTCTTGCTCAACAACGAGGGCCGCGAGGCGACGGTGCGCTCCGAAGTGGTGGTGCCCTCCAGCAAGGATAACAAGCCGGTCGCGATCGACTACGTGCTGTACAAGACCGCCGCCGGCTGGAAGGTGTTCAACGTCAGCGTCGAAGGCGCGAGCCTGGTCACCGTCTACCGCAACCAGTTCGGCGACGAGATTCGCAAGGGCGGCATCGACGGGCTGATCCGCGCGCTGCAGGACAAGAACGCCAAGCTCACGCGGGGAGCCGCCTGATGGCGGATGTGACGCTCGCGCTGTCCGGCGCGCTGACCATGCTCGAGATCGCGCCGCAATTGCCGCGCGTGCGCGCGGCAGCCACGTCCGGCACGCTGACCGTCGACCTCGCGGCCGTCACCCAGTGCGACTCGGCCGCGCTGTCGCTCCTGTTTGAACTTGCACGCGTACAAGCCAAACGCGGCGGGCGGCTGCGGGTAGAGCACGCGCCGCCGACGCTCGCAAGCCTGGCCCGCCTGTACGGCGCCGAAACCCTGGTCGAGGAGCTCACCGCATGAAGACCCCCGCCCGCCGCCTGCTGCCGGTGCTCGTCGCCAGCGCGCTGCTGACGGCCTGCGCCAGCAACCCGAACAACCCGTACGACCCGTACGAGCCGTTCAACCGCAAGGTGTACGGCTTCAACAGCGCACTCGACCGCAACCTGCTCAAGCCGGTCGCCGAAGGCTACCGCGCGGTGACGCCAAGCCCGGTGCGCACCGGCGTCAGCAACTTCTACGCGAACCTCAAGGACTTCTACAGCCTGTTTAACAACACGCTGCGTGCCGAGCCGGAGAAGGCGCTGAACGACCTGATGCGCTTCACGCTGAACTCGACCTTCGGTCTGTTTGGCCTGATCGACATCGCGACGCCGGCCGGCCTTGCCGACAACAAGACCACGCTGGGCGACACCTTCGCCAGCTGGGGCTGGAAGCAGAGCGACTACCTGGTGCTGCCCTTCTTCGGCCCGTCGACGGTGCGTGACGGCTCGGGCCTTGGCCTGTCGTTCTCGATGCCAGGCCCCGAACAGCTGGTCTACCACAACACGCCGGAAGCCGCCGCCTTCTACGGGCTGTACGGCGTCAGCCAGCGCGAGCGCCTGCTCGGCCTCGAAGAGCAGATCGACGAAGCTTCACTCGACGCGTACACCTTCACCCGCGACGCGTACATGCAGATGCGAGCCAAGCAGGTCGGCACCACCCTGCCCAAGGACAGCGACGAGGAAGACATCGACATCGACGAGCTGGTCGGTGGCGACGCGCCGGCGCCGGCGGCCCAGCCGGCAGCTGCCAAGCCCTGAGACCTCCAAGCTCCATGACAAAGGCCCGCTATCTAGCGGGCCTTTGTCTTCGCGCACGGAAAATGATCAGGCCGCGGCCTCGATCACCGCGGCGATCTTGCCGGCCCACTCGCCGGCGAGCGATTCACTGTCGGCCTCGACCATCACCCTTACCACCGGCTCGGTGCCGGAGGGGCGCAGCACCACGCGGCCACGGCCGGCGAGCGCGGCCTCCGCCTCGGCGAGCATCGCGGCCGACGCCTGGCGCCAGTCCTGCCCCTTCAGGCGCACATTGATCAGCTTCTGCGGGAAGGGCTGCCAGTCGCGGCACACTTCGGACAGGTCACGGCCCAGTTCGGCCAGGCTCGCGAACACCTGCAGCGCCGAGATGATGCCATCGCCGGTGGTGTGCTTGTCCAGCGCCAGCACGTGGCCGGACGCCTCGCCGCCGACCTGCCAGCCGTTGGCGTGCAGCATCTCGAGCACGTAGCGGTCGCCGACCTTGGCGCGGCCGAACTCGATGCCGCGCGCCTTGAGCGCGAGCTCCATCGCCAGGTTGGTCATCACGGTGCCGACCACGCCGCCCCTGAGCTCGCCGCGCGCCGCGCGCGCCTTGGCGATCACGTAGATCAGCTGGTCGCCGTCGTACACCTGGCCTCGGCGGTCGACCATGATCAGGCGGTCGCCGTCACCGTCCAGCGCGACGCCGTAGTCGGCCTCGTTCTGCAGCACGGCTGCCTGCAAGGTCTTGGGATAGGTCGCGCCGAACTTTTCATTGATGTTGAAGCCGTCCGGCTCGCCGCCGATGACCACCACCTCGGCGCCCAGTTCGTGGAACACCTTGGGCGCGATATGGTAGGTCGCGCCGTTGGCGCAATCGACGACCAGCTTGACGCCCCTCAAGTCGCGCTCGTTGGGGAAGCTGCTCTTGCAGAACTCGATATAGCGCTCGGCGGCGCCGTCGATGCGCCGCGCACGGCCAAGCTCGCGCGCGCCGACCGTCTCCATCGGCTGCTCGAGCATCGCCTCGATCTCGAGTTCGAGCGCGTCGTCGAGCTTGGTGCCGCCCTCGGCGAAGAACTTGATGCCGTTGTCGAAGAAGGGGTTGTGCGACGCCGAGATCACCACGCCGGCTTCCAGGCGCAGCGCGCGCGTCAGATACGCGATGCCGGGCGTCGGCAAGGGGCCGGTCAGCAGCACGTTGACGCCAGCGGCGGTGAAGCCCGCCTGCAGCGCGGCCTCGAGCATATAGCCCGAGATGCGGGTGTCCTTGCCGATCAGCACATGCGGGCGGTGGCCGGCGTCGTGGCGTACCAGCACCTTGCCTGCCGCGTAACCGAGCTTCATCACGAATTCCGGCGTGATCGGGAAACGCCCGACCTCGCCACGTACCCCGTCGGTACCAAAATATTTACGGCTCATCGCTTACGCCTGTCTTGTCCGAAAAAAGGATTTTCTCACGCCGCATCGCCGGCGTCAGCCGTGAGCGCCGCCTGCACCGCCAGCGCCTGCCAGGTCGCCTGCACGTCGTGCACGCGCAAGATACGCGCGCCGCCCCTCGCAGCCTCTAGCGCGGCGGCGACGCTGGCGCCCAAGCGCGCGGCAGGGTCGACTTCGCCGGTGATCGCGCCCAGCATTGACTTGCGGCTGAGGCCGGCGAGCAGCGGCACGCCGGCCGCGGCACCCACCCTGCCAAGCCCGCGCAACAGCGCGAGGTTGTGCGCCAGCGTCTTGCCGAAGCCGAAGCCCGGGTCGGCCAGCAAGCGCGTCCGCGCAATGCCGGCGTCGACGCATAGCGCGACGCGCCGTGCGAGGTAGCCGCCGACCTCGTCGACCACGTCGCCGTAGGCCGGCGCGTGCTGCATGGAGTCCGGGTTGCCCTGCTTGTGCATCAGGCAGACGGCGACGTCGCTTGCGGCGACCAGTTCCAGCGCGCCATCATCCTCCAGCGCGCTCACGTCGTTGATCAGGTCGACGAGACCGGTCGCGAGCGCCGCGCGCATCACCTCCGTGCGCCGGGTGTCGAGCGAGACAGGCACGCCGAGCGCGCCGACCAGTTCCAGCACCGGCATCACCCGCGCCAGTTCCTCGTCCACGCTCACCGCAGGCGCCCCCGGGCGGGTCGACTCGCCGCCGATGTCGATCAGCGCCGCACCCTCGCCGATCAGCCGCCTCGCGTGCGCGAGCGCCTGCTCTGGCGCGTGGTGGCGGCCGCCGTCGGAAAAGGAATCCGGGGTCACGTTGACGATGCCCATCACGACGGGGCGGGAGAGGTCGAGCGCGTAGCGCCCGCAGGAAAGCGTCTGCATAGGGTCAAAGCGGAAAGACAAATAAAAAACGGGGCGGCAGTCAGACTGCCGCCCCGCGGGATGAAACGCTTACAGCTCCTGCGCGGGGGTCGCGCTGGGTGCCGGCGGCGGCGTGGTCGGCTTGTCGTCGCTGCGCGGGGTGAAACCGCTACCCGGCTTGGGCGGACGCGGCGGCTTGCCGTCCATGATATCGTTGATCTGGTCGGCGTCGATGGTTTCCCACTCGAGCAGCGCGGCGGTCATCGCCTCGACCTTGTCGCGGTTGTCGTCCAGCAGCTTGCGCGCCAGCGCGTACTGCTCGTCGATGATGCGGCGGATCTCGGCGTCGACCTGCTGCATGGTCGCCTCGGACACGTTCTTGTGGGTGGTCACCGAGCGGCCAAGGAAGACCTCGCCCTCGTTCTCGCCATACACCATCGGGCCGAGCTTGTCGCTCATACCGTAGCGGGTCACCATGTCACGCGCCATCTGCGTCGCCCGCTCGAAGTCGTTCGACGCGCCGGTGGTCATCTGGTGCATGAACAGCTCTTCGGCAAGGCGGCCGCCGAACAGGATGGCGATACGGTCGAGCAGGTAGCCGCGGTCGTAGGAGAAGCGGTCCTGTTCCGGCAGCTGCATGGTCACGCCCAGCGCACGGCCGCGCGGGATGATGGTCACCTTGTGCACCGGGTCGGACTTGGGCAGCAGCTTGGCGACGACGGCGTGGCCGGACTCGTGGTAGGCGGTGTTCTTCTTCTCTTCCTCGGTCATCACCATCGAGCGGCGCTCGGCGCCCATCATGATCTTGTCCTTGGCGGACTCCAGGTCCTCCATGTCGACCAGCCGCTTGTTGCGGCGCGCGGCGAACAGCGCGGCCTCGTTGATCAGGTTGGCGAGGTCGGCGCCGGAGAAGCCCGGCGTACCGCGCGCGATCACTTCGGCGTTGACGTCGGCGGCGATCGGCACCTTGCGCATGTGCACGCCGAGGATCTGCTCGCGGCCGCGGATGTCCGGCAGCGGCACCACCACCTGGCGGTCGAAGCGGCCCGGGCGCTGCAGCGCCGGGTCGAGCACGTCCGGACGGTTGGTCGCGGCGATCACGATCACGGTCGAGTTGGTCTCGAAGCCGTCCATCTCGACCAGCAGCTGGTTCAGCGTCTGCTCGCGTTCGTCGTTGCCGCCGCCGAGGCCTGCGCCGCGCTGGCGACCGACCGCGTCGATCTCGTCGATGAAGATGATGCACGGCGAATTCTTCTTCGCCTGCTCGAACATGTCGCGCACGCGCGCCGCGCCGACGCCGACAAACATCTCGACGAAGTCGGAACCGGAAATGCTGAAGAATGGCACCTTGGCTTCGCCGGCGATCGCCTTGGCAAGCAGGGTCTTACCGGTACCCGGCGAGCCCGCGAGCAGGATGCCGCGCGGGATGCGGCCGCCCAGGCTCTGGTAGCGCGAAGGGTCACGCAGGTAGTCGACGATTTCCTTCACCTCTTCCTTGGCCTCGTCGCAGCCGGCGACGTCGGCGAAGGTGATGGTGTTGGATTCCTGGTCGAGCATGCGCGCCTTGCTCTTGCCGAACGAGAACGCGCCGCCCTTGCCGCCGCCCTGCATCTGGCGCATGAAGAAGATCCACACACCGATCAAGAGCAGCATCGGGAACCAGCTGATGAAGATGCTCATCAGCATCGACGGCTGCTCTTCGGGCTTGGCGCCGAAGCGGACGTTGTTCTTCACCAGGTCGTCGACCAGCCGGTAGTCGAACGGCGCGAAGGTGCTGAACGCCGAGCCGTCGGTGCGCTTGCCCTTCAGCCACTGGCCGCGCAGCGGGTCGCCCTCGATGGTCAGCGACTGGATCTTGCCCGACTCGACATCGCTGACGAACTGCGAATATTCGATCTGGTTCTGCGTATCCTGGCGCTTGTTGAACTGGTTGAACACAGTCATCAGCACCAAACCGATGATGACCCAGATGGCGATATTCTTGCCGATGTTGTTCACGCGAGCGGACTCCTGTATGCCCTGACGGTTAAAACCAGTTTAGTCATTTCGATTGTAATCTGCAGCGCCCGCAATGTCAGCGTCGTCCCCTGCCCAGCAGGTAGATTTCGGTCGACCGGTCGCGGGAAGCCTTGGGCTTGCGCGTCACCACTTCGGTGAAGACCTCGCGCATCGCCTGGAGGTAAGGCTGGAAATCGCTGCCCTGAAATACCTTGACCAGAAAATGGCCGCCGGGTTTCAGCTGTTCGCGCGCAAATTCCAGCGCCAGTTCGCAAAGTAGAAAACTGCGCGCCTGGTCGGTGACGCTCATGCCTGACATGTTGGGTGCCATGTCCGATATTACAAGGTCGAGCTCGCGCCCGCCCAGCAAATCGACAAATTCGGCGAGTACCTCGTCTTCGCGAAAGTCACCCTGGATGAATTGCACGTCGGCGATCGGGTCCATCGGCAGGATGTCGAGCGCGAACACCCGGCCGCTGTCGCCGACGATGCGCGCGGCGACCTGCGACCAGCTGCCCGGCGCCGAGCCCAGGTCGGCCAGCACCGTGCCCGGCCGGATCAGCTTGTCTTTCTCGTTGATTTCCAACAGCTTGTACGCCGCGCGTGCGCGGTAGCCGTCGCGCTGCGCCTGCTGCACCCAGTGGTCGTTCACATGCTCGGCGAGCCACGCGTTGCTGCTCTTGCTTCTCTTCATATCTTGTCCAAGCCGCCGTTCCGGGCGGCAAGTCCCTGTTTATCTGATATTTTCCACACACGGACATGGGCAAAGCCCGCCGCTTTTGGGTAGAATCCCGTTTTGCTTTGCGAGCCTGACCATGAAAATCGAACTTTCCTCGTTCGAGCGCACCTACCTGAAGGGTTTGGCGCACGGACTCTCGCCTGTCGTCATGATAGGTAACAGCGGCCTGACCGAGTCGGTGATGCGCGAGATCGCGATCAACCTCGACGCGCACGAACTGATCAAGGTTCGCGTGCTCGGCGACGACCGCGACGCCCGCGTCGCCATGTTCGAGCAGATCTGCGACGAGCTGGGTGCCGCCCAGGTCCAGCATATCGGCAAGCTCCTGGTGCTGTGGCGCCCGTCCGACAAGGAGCGCGTCGTGCTGCCCAAGAACAAGAAGGCGCTCAAGGCGATGCCCTGAACGGGCGACGCCCGGAGCAAGGCGGTGGCGCGAGCCACCGCCTTTTTTAATGCCTAGCTGTCGCGGCGCATCACGTAAACGAGCGCCAGCAGGCTCTGCACCAGGTAGATCAGGCTGGAGATCGCGTGCCAGGTGGCGAAACCGCCGCCGAACAGGCCCTCGGCCGCCTGGTTCATCGACAGCTTCAGCTCGGCGATGATGGGGGTGACCGCGAAGTGGTTGACCACCGTGCACAAGAGCATGCCGGCGATCAGCCAGAACGTCCCCTCCTTCACGCCGCGCGCGCCGACGCGCCAGATGTAGTCGGCCAAGAGGAACACGCCGCACACCAGCCCGATCCACGCGAGGTTGGCGAACAGCTTGCCGGCGATCAGCCCCGCCGTCACCTTGTTAAGCGACGCGAACAGCACCGGCGCGACCATCAGGCCGACCATCCAGATTCCGCCCACCCAGAACGTGCGGGCCACTGCGCGCAAGCGATCCATGCTCCTCCCTGCTGCTGCGTTTGCACAACAAAACGCGCCCGGCGGGGCGCGTGTTCATCCTTTGCGACGGGTCAGATGTACTTGACGTCGAGGACTTCGTATTCGCGGATGCCGCCCGGCGCCATCACCTCGGCGACGTCGCCGGCTTCCTTGCCGATCAGCGCGCGCGCGATCGGCGAGTTGACCGACACCTTGCCGACCTTGATGTCGGCCTCGTCGTCGCCGACGATCTGGTAGACGACTTCGTCTTCGCTCTCCAGGTCCATCAGCTCGACGGTCGCGCCGAACACCACGCGGCCCTCCGCGTCCAGCGTGGTCGGGTCGATCACCTGCGCGTTCGACAGCTTGGCCTCGAGCTCGGCGATACGGCCCTCGACGAAGGCCTGGCGCTCCTTGGCCGCGTCGTATTCGGCGTTTTCGGACAAATCGCCGTGCGAGCGCGCTTCGGCGATGGCGGCGATCACGTCTGGACGCTCGACGCTCTTGAGGTTCTGCAGCTCGTCCTTGAGCAGCTCCGCGCCACGCACGGTCAGCGGGACTTTATTCATGCTTGAGTCTCCTGCGGACGGCCCGGCCGCCCTCGATAAAAACACAAGCCGCCGTCTGGGTGAGACGGCGGCTTTTGCGATCAGCTTTTGCCTGATTGTACCGGCAAAACGCGGGCGCGACCAATAGCCGGCGCGCCCGACTGGCTTCAGGCGTTCACTTCGGCATGCAGGGCCTGCACGCTGTAGACGTCGAAGTCGCTCTGCTGCAGGCCGACGCACAGCGCCTTGGCGCCGGCGAGCGTCGTGTACTGCGGGATGCGCGCCTGCAGGGCCGAGCGGCGGATCGAGTGGCTGTCCTGGATCGCCTGGCGCTTCTCGTCGACGGTGTTCACCACCAGCGCGATCTCGCCGTTCTTGATCATGTCGACGATATGCGGCCGCCCCTCGGCAACCTTGTTGACGGCCTGCACGACGATGCCCGCCTCGGTCAGCGCGCGGGCGGTGCCGCGGGTCGCGCACACGCCAAAGCCCATGCGCTGCAGCTCGCGGGCCACTTCGATGCCGCCGTTCTTGTCAGACGCGCGCAGCGACAGGAACACCTTGCCGGTGCGCGGCAGGCGGTCGCCGGCAGCGAGCTGGCTCTTCACGAAGGCCTCGGCGAAGGTCTTGCCCACGCCCATCACCTCGCCGGTCGACTTCATCTCGGGACCCAAGATGGTGTCGACGCCGGGGAACTTGATGAAGGGGAACACCGCTTCCTTCACCGCGTAGTAAGGCGGCACCACCTCGGCGGTGAAGCCCTGCTCGGCGAGCGTGATGCCGGCCATCGCGCGCGCGGCGATCTTGGCCAGCGGCGCGCCGGTCACCTTGGAGACGAAGGGCACGGTACGGCTCGCGCGCGGGTTCACTTCCAGCACGTAGATGGTCTCGCCCTGGATCGCGAACTGCACGTTCATCAGGCCGACCACTTTCAGCGCACGCGCCATCGCGATGGTCTGGCGGCGGATCTCGTCCTGCACGGCGGGGAACAGGCTGTAAGGCGGCAAGGAGCACGCCGAGTCGCCCGAGTGGACGCCGGCCTGCTCGATATGCTGCATGATGCCGCCGATCACCACGTCGTGGCCGTCGGAGATGCAGTCGACGTCGACCTCGATCGCGTCGTTCAGGAAGCGGTCGAGCAGCACCGGGCTGTCGTTCGACACCTTGACCGCCTCGCGCATGTAGCGCTCGAGGTCGGCCGGCTCGTGCACGATCTCCATCGCGCGGCCACCCAGCACGTAGGACGGGCGGACCACCAGGGGGTAGCCGATCTCCTCGGCCAAACGCATCGCGTCGGCCGGGGTGCGCGCGGTGCGGTTCGGCGGCTGCTTGAGCGCGAGCTGCTCCAGCAGCTGCTGGAAGCGCTCGCGGTCTTCGGCGGCGTCGATCATGTCCGGGCTGGTGCCGATGATGGGCACGCCGGCGGCCTCCAGCGCGCGCGCGAGTTTCAGCGGGGTCTGCCCGCCGTACTGCACGATCACGCCCCACGGCTTCTCGACATGGCAGACTTCCAGCACGTCTTCCAGCGTCAGTGGCTCAAAGTACAGGCGGTCGGAGGTGTCGTAGTCGGTCGACACCGTCTCCGGGTTGCAGTTGACCATGATGGTCTCGAAGCCCGACTCGCGAAGAGACAGCGCCGCGTGCACGCAGCAGTAGTCGAACTCGATGCCCTGGCCGATGCGGTTGGGGCCGCCGCCCAGCACCATCACCTTCTTGCGGTCGGACGGCGCCGCCTCGCACACGTCCTCGTAGGTCGAGTACATGTAGGCGGTGTTGGTCGAGAATTCGGCCGCGCAGGTGTCGACGCGCTTGTACACCGGGCGCACGTTCTGCGCGTGGCGGTGCGTGCGCACCGACGCCTGGTCGCAACCGGTCAGCTGCGCGAGGCGGCGGTCGGAGAAGCCCTTGCGCTTGAGGCGGCGCAGCTCGGCCGCGGTCAGCGACTCGATGCGGCGGCCGGCAAGCTGGCCCTCTTCACCGACGATGTCCTCGATCTGCGCGAGGAACCACGGGTCGATCTTGCTGACGTCGAACACTTCGTCGCGGCTCATACCGATGCGGAAGGCGTCGGCGACAAACAGGATGCGCTCGGGGCCGGGCGTGCCCAGCTCGTGGCGGATCGCCGCCTCGTCGCGAGTCTGCTCGTCGAAGCCGGACAGGCCGGTCTCCAGCCCGCGCAGCGCCTTCTGCATCGATTCTTGCAGGGTGCGGCCCATCGCCATCACCTCGCCGACCGACTTCATCTGGGTGGTCAGGCGGTCGTCGGCGGTCGGGAACTTCTCGAACGCGAAGCGCGGGATCTTGGTGACCACGTAGTCGATGGTCGGCTCGAACGAGGCCGGGGTCGCGCCGCCGGTGATGTCGTTCTTCAGTTCGTCCAGCGTGTAGCCGACGGCGAGCTTGGCCGCGACCTTGGCGATCGGGAAGCCGGTGGCCTTGGACGCCAGCGCCGACGAGCGCGACACCCGCGGGTTCATCTCGATCACGATCATCTGCCCGTTGTCCGGGTTGACCGCGAACTGCACGTTGGAGCCGCCGGTGTCGACGCCGATCTCGCGCAACACGGCCAGGCTCGCGTTACGCATGATCTGGTATTCCTTGTCGGTCAGCGTCTGCGCCGGCGCGACGGTGATCGAGTCGCCGGTGTGCACGCCCATCGGGTCGAAGTTCTCGATCGAGCAGATGATGATGCAGTTGTCGTTGCGGTCGCGCACGACTTCCATCTCGTACTCTTTCCAGCCGAGCACCGACTGCTCGATCAAGAGTTCGTGCGTCGGGCTCGCCTCGAAACCGCGCTCGCAGATGGCGATGAATTCCTCGCGGTTGTACGCGATGCCGCCGCCGGAGCCGCCCATGGTGAACGACGGGCGGATCAGCGTCGGGAAGCCGACCTTGGCCTGCGCCTCGAGCGAGGCTTCCATGGTGTGGCAGACGAAGGACAGCGGGCAGGACAGGCCGATCTTGGCCATCGCCTCCTTGAAGCGGCCGCGGTCCTCGGCCTTGTCGATCGCGTCTTCGGTGGCGCCGATCAGCTCGACGCCGTACTTGGCGAGCACGCCCTCGCGCGCCAGGTCGAGCGCGCAGTTGAGCGCGGTCTGCCCGCCCATGGTCGGCAGGATCGCGTCCGGGCGCTCCTTGGCGATGATCTTCTCCACCACCTGCCAGGAGATCGGCTCGATATAGGTGACGTCCGCCATATTGGGGTCGGTCATGATGGTCGCCGGGTTGGAGTTGACCAGGATGACGCGGTAGCCCTCTTCGCGCAGCGCCTTGCACGCCTGCGCGCCGGAGTAGTCGAATTCGCACGCCTGCCCGATCACGATGGGGCCGGCGCCGATGATGAGGATGCTATGGATGTCTGTACGCTTCGGCATGGTGTTCTCGTTGTTTGCTGTCTAGTTGAGTCCGGCGGACGCGAGCTTGGCGCCGAATCCGACGAACATCGCGCCGACCCCGCCCGTGGCGACCGACGCCAGGCGGCGGCGCGCGCGGAACGCGGCGGCCAGATGGCTGCCGGCCAGGATCAGGACCGTCAGGTAAGTCATGCTGCACACCTGCAAGATGGCGCCCAGCGCGGCGAAGGTCAGCGCCGGGTACGGGTAGGCCGGGTCGACGAACTGCACGAAAAACGACAGGAAGAACAGGATGGCCTTGGGGTTCATCAGGCTGATCGACAGCGCGCGCCTGAACGGGCTCTTCGCGTCGACGCGCACGGACGCCGCGTCGGCGGCGGCCTCGGGCTGCGCCGGCGCGAAGAAGCTCTTCCACGCGCCGATCAGCATCTGCACACCTATCCACGCGAGGTAGGCGCCGCCCGAGTACTTGAGCACCGTAAAGAGCAGCGGCCACGCCTTGAGCACGCCGGCGGCGCCGCCGGCGGCCGCCAGCATCAGGATCGCGTCGCCGACGAACACGCCAAGCGCCCCCGCGAAGCCCGCCCTCACCCCGCGCTGCCCGGCGGCGGACAGCACGTAGAGCGAGTTCGGCCCCGGCAGCAGGATGATGAAGATCGTGCCGATCAGATAGGTCCAGGGATCGGTGATGCCCAGCATGCTTGCCTCCTGTCTTGCCTGTGTTGGCCGCTTAGCCCTGCGCTTCCATCGCCGCGATGAAGCGGTCGAACAGGTAGGCGACGTCGTGCGGCCCCGGGCTCGCTTCCGGGTGGCCCTGGAAGGAGAACGCCGGGCGGTCGGTCAGCGCGATGCCCTGTACCGTGCCGTCGAACAGCGAGCGGTGGGTCACGCGCACATTGGCCGGCAGGCTCGCCTCGTCGACCTGGAAGCCGTGGTTCTGGCTGGTGATCATCACGCGGCCGGAATCCAGGTCCTGCACCGGGTGGTTCGCGCCGTGGTGGCCGAACTTCATCTTGCTGGTCTTGCCGCCGGCGGCGAGCCCCAGCAGCTGGTGACCCAGGCAGATGCCGAACAGCGGCACGCGCGCGGCCATCAGCTCGCCGATCGCGTCGATCGCGTAGGTGCAAGGCTCCGGGTCGCCCGGGCCGTTGGAGAGGAACACGCCGTGCGGATTGAGCGCGAGCACGTCGCGCGCCGGGGTCTTGGCCGGCACCACGGTCAGCTTGCAGCCGCGCTCGGCGAGCATGCGCAGGATGTTGTGCTTGACGCCGAAGTCGTAGGCGACGACGTGGTAGCGCGGCTCGCGCTGCTCGGTGTAGCCCTCGCCCAGCCGCCATTCGCGAGTGGTCCACGGGTAGGGCTCGCGGCAGCTGACCACCTGCGCGAGGTCCTGCCCGGCCATCGAGCCGAAGCCACGCGCCATCTCCAGCGCGTGCGCCTCGTCGATCTCGCCGGCCATGATGCAGCCGCCCTGCGCGCCCTTCTCGCGCAGGATGCGCGTCAGGTGGCGGGTGTCGATGCCGGCGATGGCGACGGTGCCGTTATCGCGCAGGTAGTCGGACAGCGACGAGGTCGCGCGGAAGTTGCTGTGGGTGAGCGGCAGGTCGCGGATGATCAGGCCGGATGCAAAAACGGCGCGGGATTCGGAGTCTTCCGGATTCGCGCCGACGTTCCCGATATGCGGATAGGTCAGGGTGACGATCTGTTTGGTGTAGGACGGATCGGTCAGGATTTCCTGATAGCCCGTCATCGAGGTGTTGAACACCACCTCGCCCACGGTGTGGCCCGTGGCGCCGATGGCTTCACCGCGGAAGACGGTGCCGTCTGCCAGGGCAAGAATCGCTGGTACGGTAGGCACTGGTTAGCTCCTGATTGTTGCTGATTCTTTGTCATTCTTATTGTGACGAACGGGACCCGGCGCCTTGGCGCCTGTCCCGTTCGGTCAAACCTTGCCATGATAACCGCGACGTCACTGCGCCGCAACATGCAAACGTCAAATTGTGGCCCGTGCGCGCCAGCGTACGCTGGTCGGCCCGTCCGGCAGGCCCAGCATCAGCATCAACGGCTTGAGCGCCGGGTAGTCGGCTTCGGGGCTGGTGGCCTGCCCGCCGAAGTCCGGCAACTGGCCAGGTTGCCAGCTGCCCTGCCCGTCGATGGCGAGCGGACCTGCCAGCGTGGCAAGCTGCAAGGCGACGCGCTCGCCCGCGCCGCTCGCGGCGAGCCGGTAGCTGCCGAAGGGCTGGATGCGGGTCAGCGGCGAAGACGCGCCGCGCCATTCTAGCGTGGCCTCGCCGTCAAAACGGTCTGCCTGCCGGCCAAAGCGCCCGACGCTCAGCACCAGCACGCCGCCCAGCCGGGCGGCCCGCCAGGTGTCAGACAATCCGGTCAGCGCCCCCACCGGCACGGCGGCGGAAAAACGCTCGAGCTGCCAGCCGTCCGGCCGCAGCGAGAGGCGCCCCTCGCCCGCGTCGCTCTCCAGCGTCCACGCCAGCGCCCCCTGCCACAGCGCCGCGCCCTGCCAATTCCAGCCAAGGCGCGAGGCGGGCAGCACCGTGCCGTCGTCGCCGACGAATACCGGCTGCGCCGAGCCGCGCCACAGCGTGCCCTCGGCGTCGGCGAGCCGCCAGCGCGCGCCGGTCGCCGCCGACAGCGGCACGTCGAGCCAACTGGCCGGCCACGCGGCGAGCACGCCCAGCACCAGCAGCAAGGCCACCAGCGCCGCCTGCCCTAGCCGCCTCATGCCTGTCCCCCCGCGTGGACGAGTACCGCGTCAAGGCGGACCATGCCCGGGGTGCCGGTCGCGGTGGCGTCCAGCCGCACCACCCGCACCTGCGCGAGCGCAAGTTCGCCGCTGACGCGCATCCACTCGTCGAACGGCACCTCGCCGCTGATGCGCACGCCCTCCTCGCCCTCGCGGCTCAACTGCCAGTTGCCCGAGAGCTTGCCCGTCAGCGTGCGCGTCACCAAGGGCTCCAGTTCGGCCGCCGGCAGCGCGGCCACCACCGGGGTGCGCTTGAGGCGCGCGGCCTCGTCCGACAGCGTGCGCGCGAGCGTCAGTTCGGCGTCCAGCCGCGCGACGCGCCCGCGATTATTCTCGACGTAGGCGCTCGCCGGCGACCACACCGCAAGGTCGAACACGCCGACCAGCAGCAGGACGGCGGCGGTGCCGACCAGCCACTGCTCGCGCCGGCTCAGCGCCCGGTAACGCGACTGCAGCGCCTTTTGCCATTGTTGCCAACGTCCCATCATGGCTCCCCCGCCAATACCCATTCCTGCGCGCCACCCTCGCCGGCGCGCCGCGACAGCGCGACGCCCTGCCTCGCCAGCTGCGAGCGCCAGCGCGCGAAGGTCTCGTCCGGCACTTGCGCTGCGCGCAGCACCACGCGCCCGTCTTCGATGTTCAATTGCTGTAGCGCGAGCGTGCTGCCGGCGACCTCGCCCAGGCGGGCGAGCAGGGCGGTGCCGTCCAGCCTGGCCGGCTGGCCGCGCTCGGCGCGCAAGCGGTCGAGCGCACGCAACATCGGCAAGGCGCTGTTGCCGGGCACGGCCTGGCTACCGGCCAGCGGCACGGCCAGCGCCTTGATTTCGGTGGTGAGCTGCTGCTTGCGCCAGGCAAGGTAGCCCGCCTCGCCCAGCAGCAGCGCCAGTTGCAAGGCGGCGAACAGCGCGAGCACCAGGCCACTGCCCCGCAGCGCCGGCCCCCAGGTCCGCCACCAGCGCCCGGCGGCCAGTTCGCCGTGCGCGAAGTCGTACGCGGACGCGGCGCGGCCCGACACCCACCCCGCGGCCGCCACGGATGGCGCCGCCCCGGGCGCACCGTCGCACGCCTGCAGGCGCGCCCACAGCGCGTCGCCCGCGGCGCCCGCGGGCAGATACCACGCGCCGACCTCGCCTTGGCGCGCGATGCGCCCGCCGTCCGCCGCCGCGGCAAGCTGCCAGCCCTCGGTCGCCGAGCCAAGCGTCTCCTCGGGGACGATGCGGTCGGGCGTACGCCCGAGGCTGCGCAGCATGGCCACCGCGCGGCGCACGCCGAACGCCTCGGTCACCGCGACCACATGCTCGCCACCGTCGGCCGGCCCCAGCGCATACAGGTTGGCCTGCACGTCGTTGGCGAGGCGCTCTTCCAGCGCGTAGCCGGCCGCCGCCTGCATGCGCTCGCGCGAGGCCCTGGGCAGCGCGGCGCGCAGGAACACCGTCCGCCCCGCCGGCAGCACCAGTTCGGTCTCGCCGGTGCGCGGCCACGCGGCCGGCTCGTCGTCGCCGCCGTCGAGCCGCTCGCCGCGCTCGCCCAGCAGCACCCAAGGGAGCGCCGTCTCGCTGTCCGGCCAGGCCGGCCGGTACATCAGTCTCAGGATGCTCATTCTTTCTCTCCGTCCGCGGGCGGCGGCGGCGCGAGTTCGCCGTCGCTGCGCCACATAAGACGCGTATCCCGGCTGTCGCGCACGATCAGTGCCGACACCGCCCTGTTGATCGGCGCGCGCTCGACGCGGCTTGCCAACAGGAAGTACTTGCTGGCGACGCCGATAGGCACGCCGTCGGCCACCCGCGCGTCGGCGGGCAGCCGCGCCTTGAAGTCCGCCACGTCGGCGAACGGGTTGTCGACGCGCTGGCTGATCAGCCCCTGCAGGGCGCCGCCGCGCGCGCCCTCGATGAGCGCGCGAAGCAAAGGCTCGGTCGCGGTGTTCACGTTGACCGCGACAGGCTCGCTGCCCGGCAGCACCGACACGTGCGGCGCGAGCGTGGCGATCACCCCGGGCGTGTAGCCCTTGACCCACGCGAGTTGCCCCAGCCGCACAAGCGGCGCGTTCGCGCTCTGGTAAGGGCGCGGCTGCGTCAGGTACCACGCCGACTCGGCGCTGCCTGCACGCGCCTCGTCGTCGGCGTCCAGGTAGTCAGCCAGCGCGTCGGCAAGCGACACCGGCAGTTGCAACTCGGTCAGCAGCCGCCGGTAGAGCGAGAGCTGCGCCGGCACCCCCTGCCCGTTCTGCACCAGGTTGTTCAGGTTGAAGCGCCCCTGCGCGTCGGCCAACTGTCCACTGACGGCGACGCCCTGCGCGTCGGTCCTGGGCAAGGGTTGCGCCCACAACTCGGCTAGCGTGTCGGTGCCGGTCGTCTCGCCGTCGTAACGCAGCACCTCGATCGCCCAGCCTATGCCGCCGTCGGCGACCAGATTCGCCTGCGCGTTCGAGCGGTCGGCCTCGACCTGGCGCAGCCACAAGCCCTGCTGCCAGAGCACTACGGCCGCTGCCGTCGCCGCCATCGCGACGACCAGGAGCGCCATCACCACCGCCATGCCGCGCTCGCGCCTCATGGCAGGCTCCAGATCCGGCGCACTGTCTGCCCGCCAGGCAGGGTGACCGTCATCACCAGTGCGCGCGCGTCGCCAGGCGGCACGCCGTCCACCGGCCAGCGCGGGCTCTCGCGGTTGCCGGCAAACAGCACGGCAAAGCGCGCGCGCGTGTCGCCGCCTAAGAGCGGGTAGGTCTCGGGCACGGCCTCGCGCGCGAAACCCAGCGGCCGGCTCTGCCAGGACAACCCCTCGCCGTCGGCGAGGTAGACGCGCTCGATGCGGCCTGACGGGCTCTTGTTGCCGTAGGCAGACAGCACTAGCCGCTGCGCACCGTCGGCCGTCTCCTCCAGCGTCAGCGTGTCGGCGAGCTTAGCCGTGGGGGGCGGCACGGCAGCCGCCTGAGCCGCCGTCGGCAGCGCGGCGACGTCGGTCTCGACGCGGTGGAATACCCGCGCTAGGTCGGTCCAGCGCGCCGAGTAGGCGGTGAGCTGCTCGCGCGAGAGCATCAGCGCGGAAAACGCCTTGTAGCCCATCGCCGAGAGGATCGCGAGCAGGCTCATCGCGACCAGGATCTCGACCAGGGTCATGCCGCGCGCGCGCCTCATCGCGGCCGCCTCACGAAACCGGTCAGCTCGGCGAGCGCGTAAGGCTCGGGCCCCGCGGCGAGGATGCGCACGACGACCCGCCTGAAGCCCGGGTTCGGCGTGTCGCTGACGTCGCGCTGCCAGCGCAGCGCCGGCGAGCCGTCGACCAGCACCACCTCGCCACTCGTGCCGCCGATATCGGGCCACTCGCCCAGCGCCTTCATCGTCTCGATGCGGTTCTGCGCTTCCCAGCTCGCCAGCATGGAGAGGCGTAGCCGCTCGCTGTTGTCGGCGGCCAGCGCCGAGGCGCGCAACAGCGCGGTCAGCGCGATCGCCATGATGGCGAGCGCGACCAGCACCTCGAACAGGGTGAATCCTCGCGTGCGCTTCACGGCCCCGCCTCCACGCCGGCTTCTTCGACACGGGCGAAACCCAGCGGGTTGAGCACCACCTGCCAGCGCACGCGCCCGTCGGTCAGCGTGAGCGCGAGCGGAGTCGCCTCGCCGTCCTGCCAGAGCAGCAGCGGCTCGCCCGCCGGCCACGGCGCGCCGTCCGCGCGCGCGGATTCGGCGCGCACGCCGTCCGGCCAGCGCCCCTCGGCAAAAAAGGCGTCGGCGGGCGCCCGCCAGCGTGCGTCGGCGCCGTATTCGGTAAAGCGGTAGCCGTTGGCCTGCCAGACCAGCGCCATCGGCGTGCCCTGCTGCGCGACGTCGACGCCCTGCTCGAGCACCCGCGCGAAACGCGCGGCGGCGTCCTGCCCCTGCTGCCGGCTGTCGGGCGCGAGGCTCAGCGTGACCGTGGTGGCGAGCACGCCGACGATCAGCATGACCACCAACAGCTCGATCAGCGTGAAGCCGCGGCTCGCCGCCATCGCCGCTTACTGCTGCCAGTTGCCGACGTCGGCGTCACCACCCTCGCCGCCCGGCTCGCCGTCGGCGCCCAGACTCCAGATGTCGATCTCGCCGTGCGTGCCCGGCGCCGCGTACTGGTAGGGGTTGCCCCACGGGTCGACCGGCAGCCGCTCGACGTAGCCGCCGGGCTTCCAGTTCTTCGGCTGCGGGCCCGAGCTCGGCTTGCTGACCAGCGCGGACAGCCCCTGCTCGCTGGTCGGGTAGCGCGCGTTGTCGAGCCGGTACAACTTGAGCGCCTGCGCGAGCGTGTTGATGTCCTGGCGGGCGGCGACCGCGCGCGCCTCGTCCGGCCGCCCCATCAAGCGGGGCACCACCAGCGCGCCCAGGATGCCGAGGATCACGATCACCACCATGATTTCGATCAGGGTGAAGCCCTTTTGCTTGCGTCTTGCCATGTTGAAGTCTCCCGATGTGTATCTCTATGGGTGCCTAGCGCACCATCTGGTTCATGTCGATGATGGGCAGCATGATCGCCATCACGATCGCCAGCACGACGCCGCCCATCACCAGGATCAGCAGGGGTTCGAGCAAGGCGGTGAAGGCGGACAGCCGCCGCTCGACCTCGGCCTGCTGCTGGAGCGCCGCACGCTCGAGCATGGCCGGCAGCTTGCCGCTTTGTTCGCCACTTCCGATCAGCTGGATCAGCACCGGCGGGAACTGGCGGCCGGTGGCGAGCGCACGCGACAGCGGCACGCCCTCGCGCACCTTGGCGGCGGCCGCCTCCAGCGCCTCGCGCATCGGCAGCAGGGTCACCAGCCCGCCGGCCGTCTCCAGCGCCGCGAGAAGCGGCACGCCGCTGCCGGCCAGGATGGCCAGCGTGCTCGCCATGCGCGCGGTGTTGACCGCGCGCATCAGCCGGCCGATCACCGGCAGCGCGAGCAGGCGCACATGCACCGCGCGGCGGAACGCCGTGCCGCGCAGCGCCTGGCGCCAGGCAAACCCGGCCGCCACCAGCGCCAGCGCGATGAGCCAGCCCCAGTTGCGGGTGAAGTCGCTGGCGGCTATCAGCAGGCGGGTGATCAGCGGCAGCGTCTGCTTGGTCTGCGCGAACACGCCGATCACCTGCGGCACCACGTAGCTCATCAGCCCGGCGACCACCAGCACAGCGACCACCGTCACCACCGCCGGGTAGGCCAGCGCCAGCGTCACCTTCTGCGTCAGCGCGTGCCGGCGCTCCAGGTATTCGGCGAGCCTCGCCATCACCTCGGCCAGGTGCCCGCTCTGCTCGCCGGCGCGCACCAGGCTCAGATAAAGCGGGAAGAACACCTGCGGCTGCGCGCCCATCGCCTGCGCGAGGCTCTTGCCCTCGACGATGTCGGCGCGCAAGGCGCCGACCAGAAGCCGGGTCGCTGCCTGTTCGCTCTGCTCGGCGACCGCCTGCAGCGCGCGCTCGAGCGGCAAGCCGGCCGCGAGCAAGGTGGAGAGCTGTTGGGTGAACAGCAGCAACTCGGCCGACGGCAGACGCCGCCCCCTGCTGCCGCCCTTGGCCGACACCTCGTCGAGCGACAACGGCGTCAGCCCGCGCTCGCGCAGCAGGGCACGCGCCGCGCGCGCGCTATCCGCGTCGAAGCTGCCTTTTTGTTCACGCCCGGCGGTGTCGAGCGCGAGGTAACGGTAAAGAGCCATCGCGTCCCCTAGTCGCGGGTCACCCGCAACACCTCCTCCAGCGAGGTCTCGCCCGCGCGCACCCAACGCAGCGCGTCCTCGCGCAGCGAGCGCATGCCGCGCGCCTGTGCGTGCGCGCGCAGCGCGTGCTCGCTGGCGCCCTCGTGGATCATCTTCTGCAGGGTCTCGTCGACCAGCATCAATTCGTAAATGCCGAGCCGGCCGCGGTAGCCGCTCTTGGCGCACGCCGCGCAGCCGACCGGCCGGTAGTGGACGACGCCGGGCTCACCCTCCAGCGGCACCGGGTGCGGCGCCTTGCACGCCGGGCACAGCCGGCGCACCAGACGCTGCGCCATCACCCCGAGCAGGCTGGACGCGAGCAGGAAGGGCTCGGTCCCCATGTCGACCAGGCGGGTCACCGCGCTGGGCGCGTCGTTGGTGTGCAGGGTCGCCAGCACCAGGTGGCCCGTCAGCGATGCCTGCACCGCGATCTGCGCGGTCTCCAGGTCGCGGATCTCGCCGATCATCACCACGTCCGGGTCCTGGCGCAGGATCGCGCGCAGCGCCTTGGCAAAACTCATGTCGATCTTCGGGTTGACCTGGGTCTGGCCGACGCCCTCCAGCTGGTACTCGACCGGGTCCTCGACCGTCATGATGTTGCCGTGGCGGGCGTCCAGCCGGGACAGCGCCGCGTAGAGGGTGGTGGTCTTGCCCGAGCCGGTGGGGCCGGTCACCAGCACGATGCCGTGCGGCTGGTGGATCAGCCGGTCGACCTCGGCGAGCGTGTCGTCGGCCATGCCCAGCGTCGAGAGGTCGAGCCGGGTCGCTTCCTTGTCCAAGAGACGCATCACCACCCGCTCGCCGAAGCTGGTCGGCAGCGTCGACACCCGCACGTCGACCGGCCGCCCGCCGATGCGCAGCGAGATGCGGCCGTCCTGCGGCACCCGCTTCTCGGCGATGTCGAGCTCGGCCATGATCTTGATGCGCGACACCAGCGCCGCGTGCAGCGCGCGGTGTGGCGCCGCAACGTCGCGCAGCGAGCCGTCCAGCCGGAAGCGCACCAGCGAACGGTCCTCGAACGCCTCGATATGCACGTCGGACGCCTGCTCGCGTAGCGCCTGGGTCAGGATCGCGTTGATCATGCGGATGATGGGCGCGTCGTCTTCCGACTCGAGCAGGTCCTCCACCGCCGGCAGCGAGTCCATCATCTGGCTGATGTCGATATCCTGGCCAATGTCGTCAACCTCGACGCTGCGCCCGTCGGCGAACAGCGTGGCGAGCAGCTTGTCGAACGCGGCGGCGTCCAGCGTGTCGACACGGGCGGGGGCGCCGCCGACGCGCATCGCCTCGGCCCACGCGGCAGGGGTCGCCTCGGCGGTGGCAAGCAGCACCCGCGCGTCGTCCTCTTCCACCAGCAGCACGCGCAATGCGCGCGCGAACACGTACGGCAACAGCGGGCGCGCCGCGGCCGCGCTCATGGCTGCACCGGCGCGCTTTGCCGCAGCAGCCGGCCGCGCTCGAGCGCGTCCTTCAGGCTGCCCGCGGGCACCGCCTGCAGCGCGGTCGCCGGGTCTAGGCTCAGCTTCTCGCGCTGCACGCGCGCGCTCTCGCCGACCAGGTAGTCGTAACGGCTGTTCGACAGGGTGACCACGCCCTCGTCGTCGCGCAGCACCGTGGGTTTCAGGAACACCATCAGGTTGCTCTTCTTGCGCGTCTCGTTCTTGTACTTGAACAGGTTGCCGATGAAGGGGATGTCGCCCAACAGCGGCACCTGGCTGTTGCCGTTGGAGACGGTCTCCTGGATCAGCCCGCCCAGCGCGACGATATTGCCGTCGCGCACCGACACCATGGTCTCGATCGAACGGGTGTTGGTGATCAGCCCGGCCGGGTTGGTCAGGGAGGCCGGGTCGACCGACGACGCCTCCTGGAAGATCTTCAGGCGAATCATGCCGCCCTCGGACACCTGCGGCGTCAGTTGCAGCTTGACGCCCACATCCTTGCGCTCGAAGGTCTGGAACGGGTTGGCCGCGCCGTTGCTGCCGCCGGTATTCGCGTACTGGCCGGTCAGGAAGGGCACGTTCTGGCCGATCACGATGGTCGCCTGCTCGTTGTCCATCGTCATCAGCGTCGGGCTGGACAGCACGTTGCCCTTGGCCTGCGTCTCCAGCGCACGCGCCAGCACGCCGATATTGAGGATCTCGCCGATACCGGGGATGTTGACGGTGCCGTCGATCAGGCCGATGTTGAGGCCGGCCGAGTTGGCCAGCGCGCCCAACGCGGTACTTTGCGCGTCACTCCCCAGAGATGGCGACAACGCGGTGCCGAGGATGCCCGGCCCCGGGTTCGGGAAGTTGGTGCCGACAAAGCCGTTCTTGCCCGCCGCCTGCCACTGCACGCCAAGTTCCACCGTGCGGTCGGCCGACACCTCGACGATCAGCGCCTCGACGAAGACCTGCGCGCGCCGCTTGTCCAGCAGGTCGATCACCCCCCGCAGGTTCTGGTACATCGCATCCGGCACGTTGAGGATCAGCGCGTTGTTGGCCGGGTCGGCCTGTACCATCGCGCCGGTGCCGCTGACGCTGTCGTCCTGCGCCACCGGCTTGCCGCCGCCGCTGGCCGCCCCCTGCGTCAGGTTTCCGCCGCTATTGCTGCTGCCGCTGCTGCCGCCGCTGACCGAAGCAGAGGCAAGCTGGCTCGCACTGCCGCTGCCGGCCGACAGCCCGCCACCCTCGCCGGTGAGCAAGGTGCGCAGCACCTTGGCCACCTGCACCGCCTCGGCGTTCTTCAAATAAACCACCCGCACGTTGCCGCCGGCCTGGCTTGGCTTGTCGATCAGACGCAGTAGGCTTTTCACCTTGCCCATCACGCCGGGGGTGTCGGCGCGGACGAGGATCACGTTGGCGCGCGCGTCCGGGATCAGCGTCACCTTGCCCGCGCCCTCGCCCTGCGCCTGCATCAGCTTGCCGAGCATGGAAGAGAGTTCGATCGCCGAGCCGAAAGTCACCGGCAGCACGGCGACGTCGCCGCCGGCCGCGCTCTCGACCGACTCGATGATCGACTCGATGCGGCGGATATTGTCCGCGTAGTCGGTCACCACCACCGAGTTGCCCTGCGGCATCGCGCTGACCGTGTTGTTCGGCGAGATGATGGGCCGCAGCACCGGCACCAGCTGGTTGGCGTTGGCGTTTCTCAGCACGAACACCTTGGTGATCAGCCGGTCGACGTCGGTACGCCGGGGGCTACCCGAGCGCGCGTGCAGCTTGGCGTCGGCCTCCGGCACGATCTTGACCACCCCACCGGGCCCTTCGACCGCGGCGAAGCCCTGCATGCGCAGGCTGGAGAGCAGGATCTGGTAGGAGAGGTCGCGCGGCACCGGCTTGGCCGACACGATATTGACCGTACCCTTGACGCGCGGGTCAACCACGAAGGTCTTGCCGGTGATCTCGCCGATCGCCTGCACCACGGCGGGAATCTCGGCGTTGACGAAGTTGAGCATCACCGGGTCGGAAGGCGCGGCGTGGGCCGACATCTGGAAGGCCAGCACGAAGGCGGCGGCAAGCTTGGCAAGTCGCATAAATAATTTAATCCGAGTTATGCGGGACCGCAGCGGACGCCGGTTGGGCACCCGTTACGGGCTCGGCCGCAGGAATAGCCGGTGCAGCCGCGACCGGAGGTAACGAAGGCACTGCCGCAGCGGGGGCGGACGGTTGAGCAGTAGCCTCCGGCGCATTGCCGACAGCGCCGACAAGTGCCAGTTCACGCTCGAGCGCACCCTCGCGCAGCACCACCGCGCGCGGCAACACCCGCACCAACTGAGCGCCGCCGAGGGTCTGACCGACTCGCCACGGTCTGACCTGCCCGCCCTCATCGACCAGCGCGAAAT
Source organism: Crenobacter intestini (assembly GCF_004919095.1). Lineage (GTDB taxonomy): Bacteria > Pseudomonadota > Gammaproteobacteria > Burkholderiales > Chromobacteriaceae > Craterilacuibacter > Craterilacuibacter intestini. Next base: position 38,194 of record NZ_STGJ01000019.1, read on the forward strand.
CGGTTTGCGCGTTGCCCGACGAATAGACACCGATCAGCCGCAATGCACCGGCCGTCGTGCCTTGCACCGGTACAGCTGGCACCTCGCCAAAGGCGTGTAACGCCGCCACCCGTCCGGCGTCCGCAGCTGGCGCGGGCTGCGTAAGCGCCAGCGCCCGCACACCCGGCGGCGCGAGCAGTGTGGACAGACTGCCCCCCAGCCAGAATGCGCAGGCTAGCAGACAAAGCCACGGCAAGGCGTGTGCCAGCGCTGGCGCCAAGCGGGCGGGCATCGCGAAACGCCAGCGTTCGAACGGGGTTGAAATGCTCATAAAAGGGATCCTGCAAGAGCGCAGCACCGTCAGATCGGCGCCTAGCCTGCCCTGGCACAAGACTGACAAGACTGAAAAGCCTACACAAACAATATGACAAATAATCATACTGGAAAACAGGATTTCAAGCAGAACACCAAGTTGGCTAACCGGCGACAGCTGGCCTGAAAGATCACGGCTGAACCAAAACCAAAGCGCTACTCCCCCTCCTGCATGCAAGCCGGCCAGGCTATGCCCCCAAAGCCCCCCTAAGCCAGACACCCAGGGTTCACAAATCCTTCACGGCCAGGCAACACAGACGCATGAATATGCGAATGTTTTACCCGATCAATAATGGAGAACCCGATGAGCAAGCACCCGCAGTCCGGCGAAACCCAGCTGTCCACCTACGACGACAACGAGATCGTCAACCACTCTGCCAATACGCATATCAACGACCTGCTCACCGTCCGCCTGAACCGCCGCCAGGCGCTGATGGGCGGGATGAGCGCGACTACCGCCATGATGTTTGGTACCGTCGGGCTGACGGCCTGCGGCGGCGGTGGCAGCAGCGGTGGCAGCAGCGCGGGTACGGGCGGCGGTGCGGGAGGCGCCACGCAACTGACGCTCGGCTTCAAGCCCGTCCCCAAGAACACGCTCGACCTGGTCTCGGTGCCCGAGGGCTACCGGGTGTCGGTCCTGCACGCGCTGGGCGACCCGCTGCACTTCACCGACCCGGCCTGGAAAGGCGACGGCAGCGAAAGCGCCGATTCGTACAACCGCCGCATCGGCGACGGCCACGACGGCATGTACTACTTCGGCCTCTCGGACGACGGCAAATACCAGGCCGAGCGTTCCGACCGCGGCCTGCTCGCCGTCAACCACGAGTATGTAGTCAGCCCATTCGTGCTGCACCCCAACGGCAAAACAGCCGGCACCCCCCGCATCGCAGCTGAAGTTGAAAAGGAGATCTACGCCCACGGCGTCAGCGTCTGCGAGGTCAAGCGCGGTACCAGCGGCAACGAGATGGCCATGGTGCGCAACTCGCGCTACAACCGCCGTGTCACCTCGGCGACCGAGATGGTGTTCGGCGGCCCGGTCAAGGGCAGCACTCTGGTGCGCACCAAGTTCTCGACCGACGGCCAGAAGACCCGCGGCACCAACAACAACTGTGCCAACGGCTACACTCCCTGGGGTACCTACCTCACCTGCGAGGAAAACTTTCTCAACGTAATCAGCCGGGCAAATGGGGACGACGCCAAGCGCCTAGATCCGAAGGAGGTAATCGCGCTCAATCGTTACGGTCTCAAGCAAAACACCCTATCGCGCTACGCCTGGGATACCGCCGGCCCTGACGACCTGTTCGCCCGCTGGACGTCTTCGGTCACCGGAAACTCTCCGCAGGAAGACTACCGCAACACCATCAACACCTTCGGCTGGGTGGTCGAGATCGACCCGTTCGCACCCGATTCCACGCCGGTGAAGCGCACGGCACTCGGCCGCTTCAACCACGAAGGTGCGTGGCCCGCACCGGCGGTGGCCGGCCAGCCCATAGTGATCTATTCGGGCGATGACGCGCGCAACGAATACATCTACAAGTTCGTCTCCAAGGCGCTATGGGACGCCAAGGACGTCAACGGCGGCCTGGCCGCCGGGGCCAAGTATCTTGACGAGGGCACCCTGTTCGTCGCGAAGTTCAACGCCGACGGCACCGGCCAGTGGCTGGAGCTGACCCACAACAAGAACGGCCTGGACGCCAGCAACACCCTCTACCCCTTCGCCGACCAGGCCGACGTGGTGACGCACTGCCGGCTGGCCGCGGACTTCCTTGGCGCGACCAAGATGGACCGCCCGGAGTGGGGCGCGGTGAATCCGGTGAACGGCGAGGTCTACATGACCCTCACCAACAACAGCAACCGCATCGCCGCCACCGCCACGCCCGCCCCCAACACCAGCCAGCTCAAGCCGGACGCCGCCAACCCGCGCTACTACGAGGACATGAAGGGCACGACTTCGCAGAAGGGCAACCCCAACGGCCATATCATCCGCTGGCGCGAGGCGGGCAATAGCGGCGCCGCCACCGCCTTCGCCTGGGACATCTACCTGTTCGGCGCGCAGGCCGACGCGGCGGCCGACGTCAACCTGTCCGGCCTGACCAACGTCAACGACTTCTCCAGCCCGGACGGCCTGTACTTCGACAAGCGCGGCATGCTGTGGATCCAGACCGACGACGGCGCGTACACCGACGTGACCAACTGCATGATGCTGGCCGCCGTGCCGGGCAAGGTCGGCGACGGCGGCAAGGTCACCGCGGCTGGCGGCACCGCCACCCTCAAGGGCGCCAGCGCGACGGCCGGTACCGTGCGCCGCTTCCTAGTCGGCCCCAAGGATTGCGAGATCACCGGCATCGCGGTCACGCCGGACGCCAAGACGCTGTTCTTCAACGTGCAGCACCCAGGCGAAGACGGCTCGCTGGCAACGCCTAGCAGCGCCTGGCCGGCCAGCCAGACGGACCGCGCCGCCACGGCCCGCCCGCGTTCGGCTACCGTGGTGGTGACCCGAACCGATGGCGGCGTGATCGGCGTCTGACCCCCGGCCAGGGCGGCATGGTTCTGCCAGCCAACCGGGCCTGCCAACAAAAACGCCACGGCAAGCCGTGGCGTTTTTCTTTACAAGCGTAGCGATCAGAACAGCGCTTCCGGCATGTCCAGCACGCTGCCGGCGCCGTCGACCACGGCGGCGGCCAGGCCCGACACCTGCGGCAGGTAGTGCTCACCGTAGAAGCGGCAGGTCGCGAGCTTGGCGGTGTAGAAGTCGGCGTCGGCGCCGTCTTCACCCTGCTTCGCTTGCGCGATCAACGCGGCGCGGCCCATCTGCCAGCCGCCGAGCACGATGCCCATCAGCTTGAGGAAGGGCACCGAACCGGCGGCCGCCAGTTGCGGCTGCTCCTTGAAGGTGGCGAGGATGTAGTCGACACAGCGGCCGGCGTCGGCGACGGCGGCTTCCAGGTTGGCGGCGAACGAGGCGAAGCCGGCGGCGGCGAGCTTGCCAGCGGTCAGTTTGGCTTCTTCCAAGAGTGCGCGCGCGGTGGCGCCGCCCTCGGAGAAAGTCTTGCGGCCGATCAAATCGAGGCCGTGGATGCCGGTGGTGCCTTCGTAGATCGCAGTGATACGCGCGTCGCGGTAGTACTGGGCGACGCCGGTCTCCTCGATGAAGCCCATGCCGCCGTGCACCTGTACCGCGAGGCTGGTCAGGCTATTGGCTTCTTCGGTGTTCCAGCCCTTGACGATCGGGATCAGGAAGTTGACCAGCGCCTGGTTGCTGGCCGCTTCGGACGCCACCGGGTGACGGCTCGCGCGGTCGAGCGCGGCGGCGGCGACGCAGGCGAGCGCGCGCTGCGCCTCGACACCGGCGCGGATGGTCATCAGCATGCGGCGCACGTCCGGGTGCCGGATGATGGCGACGCCGGATGCGTCGGGCGAGCCGACGGCGCGGCTTTGCACGCGATCGCGCGCGTACTCGACCGCCTTCTGGTAGGCGCGCTCGGACACGGCCATGCCCTCGACGCCGACGCCCAGGCGCGCGTGGTTCATCATGGTGAACATGTAGGCGAGGCCCTTGTTGGCTTCGCCGACCAGGTAGCCGATGGCGCCGCCTTCGTCGCCGAAGCTCATCACCGCGGTCGGACTGCCGTGGATGCCCAGCTTGTGCTCGAGCGACACGCAGCGCACGTCGTTGCGCGCGCCGAGGCTGCCGTCTTCGTTCACCAGGAACTTCGGCACGATGAACAGCGAGATCCCCTTCACGCCGGCCGGCGCGTCCGGCAGGCGCGCCAGCACCAGGTGGACGATGTTGTCCGCCATGTCGTGCTCGCCCCAGGTGATGAAGATCTTCTGGCCGCTGACCTTGTAGCTGCCGTCGCCGACCGGCACAGCCCTCGAGCGCACCTGCGCGAGGTCGGAACCGGCCTGCGGCTCGGTCAGGTTCATGGTGCCGGTCCACTCGCCGCTCGACATCTTCGGCAGGTAGACGGCCTTCAGCTCTTCACTGGCGTGGTGGTTGATCGCCTCGACCGCACCCAGCGTCAGAAGCGGCGCGAGCGAGAACGAGAGGTTGGCCGAGCACCACATCTCTTCGGCGGCGAGCGCGACCAAGGCCGGCATGCCCTGCCCGCCGAAGTCGGCCGGCGCGCGCAGGCCGGGCCAGCCGGCCTCGACGTACTGCAGCCACGCGTCCTTGAAGCCGGGCGCCGAGGTGACGCTGAAGTCGCTGTGCCACTTGGCGCCCTGGTCGCCCTGCTTGTTGATCGGCGCGAGCACGCCTTCGGCGAACTTGGCGGCTTCCTCGAGGATGGCGTCGACCAGGTCGACCGAGCAGTCCTCGTAACCCGGCAGCGAGCAGATCGCCGGCAGTTCGGCCAGCTCGTTCAGCGCAAAACGGATTTCCTTGACCGGAGCGTTGTAGATCATGATTTCTCCTTGCAGTCTCGATATGTGCAAAAACCGGCCGCATCGCCGCCCGGCGCCGCATACGCGGCGCAGTCTCCCGGGCGAACCGTCGGCCGGTTCGTTCTTCTGTGCGGGCCGGCGTCTGTGGCCGGCCTCGTCCTGTGGTGACGCTTACTTCGACAGCTCGGCGACCAGTTCGGGCACGACGGTGAACAGGTCACCGACGATGCCGTAGTCGGCCACCTGGAAGATCGGCGCTTCTTCGTCCTTGTTGATCGCGACGATCACCTTGGAGTCCTTCATGCCCGCCAGGTGCTGGATCGCGCCGGAGATGCCGACCGCGACGTAGAGCTGCGGCGCGACGACCTTGCCGGTCTGGCCGACCTGGTAGTCGTTCGGCGCGTAGCCGGCGTCGACCGCCGCACGCGACGCGCCGACGGCGGCGCCCAGCTTGTCGGCCAAGGGCTCGATCACGGCCTTGAACTGCGCGTCGGAACCCAGCGCACGGCCGCCGGAGACGACGATCTTGGCCGCGCCCAGTTCCGGACGGTCGGACTTAGTCAGCTCGGCGCCGACGAAGGTCGACACGCCAGCGTCCGTGCCCGCGGCAACGCTCTGAAGCTCAGCCGAACCGCCGTTAGCCGCCGCTTCGAACGCGGTGGTGCGCACGGTGATCACCTTGATCGGGTCGGCCGACTGGACGGTGGCCAGCACGTTGCCCGCGTAGATCGGGCGCACGAAGGTGTCGGCCGACTCGATGGCGGAGATCTCGGAGATCTGCGCGACGTCGAGCAAGGCTGCGACGCGCGGCAGCAGGTTCTTGCCGAACGAGGACGCCGGCGCGAGCACATGGCTGTAAGCCTTGGCGAGGTCAACCGCCAGCGGGGCGAGGTTCTCGGCGAGGCCGTGCGCGTACTGCGGCGCGTCGGCGATGAGCACCTTGGTGACGCCGGCGACGGCGCGGGCGGCCTCGGCGGCAGCCGCGCAGCCGCTGCCTGCGACCAGCACATGGATGTCGCCGCCGAGCTTGGCTGCGGCGGTCACGGTGTTCAGGGTGCCTGTCTTCAGGCTCTGGTTGTCGTGTTCAGCGATAACGAGGATGGCCATGGCTTACAGCACCTTTGCTTCCGTTTTGAGTTTGGCGACGAGTTCGGCGGCGTTGGCGACCTTGATGCCGGCGCTGCGCTTGGCCGGCTCGGCGACTTTCAGCGTGGTCAGGCGCGGGGTGACGTCGACGCCCAGATCGGCCGGCGTGGTCTTGTCCAGCGGCTTCTTCTTGGCAGCCATGATGTTCGGCAGCTTGACGTAGCGCGGCTCGTTCAGGCGCAGGTCGGTGGTGACCACCGCCGGGAGCGCGAGCTTGAGGGTCTCGAGGCCGCCGTCGATCTCGCGGGTGACGTTCACGGTCTCGGCGGCGAGGTCGACCTTGGAGGCGAAGGTGCCCTGGCCCCAGCCCAACAGCGCGGCGACCATCTGGCCGGTCTGGTTGGCATCGTCGTCGATCGCCTGCTTGCCGAGGATCATCAGCTGCGGCGCTTCCTTGACGGCGATTTCCTTGAGCAGCTTGGCGACGGCCAGCGGCTGCAGTTCGGCTTCGGTCTCGACCAGGATGGCGCGGTCGGCGCCCATCGCCAGCGCGGTGCGCAGGGTCTCTTCGCACTGCTTGACGCCCATCGACACCACGACGATCTCGCTCGCCTTGCCGGCTTCCTTCAGGCGGACCGCCTCTTCCACGGCGATCTCGTCGAACGGGTTCATCGACATCTTGGCGTTGGCGATGTCGACACCGGTGCCGTCAGCCTTGGCCCGGACCTTCACGTTGTAATCCACAACGCGTTTCACAGCGACTAGAACTTTCATATTCCTCCAGCTCTAAAGAGCCCGAAACAGATTGATCAAACCCTGGTGAAGAGGCATGTTGCCGCCAGCGCAGGGGCGGGCCGGCGTCGACGATCGTTCAAACGATCGTTTGACCGATTATGACGTCGCAAAAATGCAAATGTCCAGACCCGCGTGCACGGACGCTCCCCTGACACACGTCACCTGCGTGTACAATGCACCGCAACATTTCAACTGCATAATACGGGAGCAAGCGCATGACCGTCTACTTTGAAGACATCAGGATCGGCGACTCTGCCGAATACGCGAAGACCATCACCGAAGCCGACATCCTGATGTTCGCGGCCGTCTCCGGCGACGATAACCCCGTGCACATCAACCAGGAATACGCTGAACAGACGATGTTCGGCGGCCGCATCGCGCACGGCATGCTCAGCGCCAGCCTGATTTCCTGCGTGCTCGGCACCCGCTTGCCTGGCCCCGGCACCATTTATCTGTCGCAATCGACCCGCTTCAAGGCGCCGGTCAAGATCGGCGAGACGGTGACAGCGCGTGCGACCGTCACCGAGCTTGACCCGGCCAAGCGCCGCGTCAAGCTGCTCACCGAGTGCTTCGTCAGCGGCAAGCTGATCCTCGAGGGCGAGTCGCTGGTGATCGCGCCGGCCAAGCCTGAATAAGCGCTAACGGGCGTCGGCGCCATGCCGCGCCAGCGCCCATTCAACATGTTCGCGCACCAGCGCCGACGCATCATTCCGCCGCGCCGCAAGCGCAGCCAACACCGCCGGTGTCGCCGGCGCGTTCCCCAGGCCAACCGCCAGGTTGCGCAGCCAGCGCTGGTAGCCGATCCGCCAGATCGGGCTGCCGGCGGTGCGCTCGCGAAAGTCCGCCTCGCTCCACGCGAATAGCTCGGCAAGGCTCGCCGCGTCGAGCCCATGCCGCACTGCAAAATCCCCCTCGCCCGACAGCCTGGCAAAGCGGTTCCACGGGCACGAGAGCTGGCAGTCGTCGCAGCCGTACACGCGGTTGCCCAAGCGCGGCCGCAACGCCTCGGGGATGGCGCCAGGGAGTTCGATGGTCAGGTAGGAGATGCACAGGCGCGCGTCGACCCGGTACGGCGCGACGATGGCGCCGGTCGGGCACGCGTCGATGCAGCGAGTGCAGCGGCCGCAGTGGCCTTCTTCGGCCGCGTCCTCGGGCAGCGGCAGGTCGGTGACGATCTCGCCGAGGAAAAACAGCGAGCCTGCGTCGCGGTTGAGCAGCAAGGTGTGCTTGCCTCGCCAGCCCAGGCCCGCCTGCGCGGCAAATGACACCTCGGCCAAAGGCGCGCTGTCGGTGAACACCCGGTAGCCGTAGGCGCCGACCTCGCCCTCGATGCGGCTGGCGAGCGCCTGCAGCCGCTTGCGCAGCACCTTGTGGTAGTCGCGGCCGAGCGCGTAACGCGACACATACGCAGCCTCGCCGTCGGCGAGCACCGCGTGCGCGTCGCGCGCGTCGGGCCAGTAATCCATCCTGAGCGAAACCACCGACAGCGCGCCGGGCACCAGGCCCGCCGGGTCAAGCCTGAGCGTGCCGTGGCGCGCCATGTAGTCCATCTGCCCGTGGCAGCCATCGGCAAGCCAGGCCTCAAGCGCCGCCCTCGCCTCATCCGGCAGGCTCGCGCGGCTGATGCGCGCGCCGGCAAAGCCCGCCTCAAGCGCCCACGCTTTGATTTGGCGGGCCAATTCTGGATAATCCACGTTTTGCAATCCACACTCGATCATGGCCATGGATGATAGCAGCAGCACAAGCGGCCTTCTGGCCGACGAAGCCGCCACCCTCGCGCTGGGCGGTGCACTCGCCGGAAGCCTGACGCCGGGCATGGTCGTCTACCTCGACGGCGACCTGGGCGCCGGCAAGACCACGCTGACGCGCGGCCTCTTGCGCGCCCTGGGCCACGCCGGCCGCGTGAAGAGCCCGACGTACGCGCTGGTCGAGAGCTACGCCTTCGACGGTCTGGAGGTCCACCACTTCGACCTGTACCGCTTCAACGACCCGCAGGAGTGGGACGACTCGGGACTGGCCGAACTTTTCGGCGCGCACAGCCTCTGTCTGGTCGAGTGGCCGGACAAGGCTGAAGGCTTGTTGCCGCCGCCGGATTTGACCGTCGCGCTGGCTGTGGATGGCGAGGGTCGCCGCTACCGGCTGACCGCCCACGACGACACGGGAAGACAATGCCTGACAAGACTCTCAAGCTGAGCCGCCGCCGCCTGGTCGGCGCCGCGGCGGCCACCTGGCTGCTCGCGGTGAGCAGGGTGGGCTTTGCCGCGGTGCCGCAAATCGTCGCGCTGCGCATCTGGCCCTCGTCCACCTACACGCGGGTGACGCTCGAATCGAGCAGCCCGCTCAAGTACAAGCAGTTCACGCTCGCCAGCCCCGACCGGCTGGTGATCGACCTCGAGGGGGTCGAGCTGAACGCGACCCTGCAGGGCATCGGCACGCTGATCAACGGCGGCGACCCCTTCGTGAAGAGCGCGCGCGCCGCGCAGTTCTCGCCGGACACCGTGCGCCTGGTGCTGGAACTGAAGACCGAGATCGCGCCACAGGTGTTCACGCTGAACCCGGTCGCCGAGTTCCGCGACCGGCTGGTGGTCGACCTCTACCCGGCCAAGCCGCAGGACGACCCGCTGCTCGCGCTGTTGCAGGACTACAACCGCGGCAAGCTCGACGAGCGCCCGCAGCTGAAGCCGCAGCCGGGCAAGGCCGGCGTCGACCGTCCGGTCACCATCGTGCTCGACCCCGGCCACGGCGGCGAGGACCCGGGTGCGGTCGGCCCGTCCGGCGTGCGCGAGAAGGACGTCGTGCTGCGCATCGCGCGCGAACTGCGCCAGCTGATCAACAGCCAGCGCAATATGCGCGCGCACCTGACCCGCGACGAAGACGTGTTCATCCCGCTGGGCGTGCGCGTGGCCAAGGCGCGCAAGCTCGGCGCCGACCTGTTCATCTCGATCCACGCCGACGCGTTCACCACGCCGACCGCCCGCGGCTCGTCGGTGTTCGCGCTGTCCGAGAAGGGCGCCACCTCGACCGCCGCGCGCTTCCTCGCCAAGACGCAGAACGACGCCGACTTGATCGGCGGCGTGCGCATCGGCGGCAAGGACAAGTACCTCGCGCACACCCTGCTCGACCTGACGCAGACGGCGACCATCAACGACAGCCTGAAACTCGGCAAGGCGGTGCTCGGCCATATGGGCAACCTGAACACCCTGCACAAGCCGCGTGTCGAGCAGGCGGGCTTCGCGGTGCTCAAGGCGCCGGACATCCCGTCGATCCTGGTCGAGACCGCCTTCATCAGCAACCCGGAAGAAGAGAAGAAGCTGGTCGACCCGGCCTTCCAGCGCAGGATGGCCGAGTCGCTGCTCGCCGGCATCAAGGGCTACTTCGGGCAAAGCACGCTGTACGCGCAAGGCTGAGCGGAGCACACTGCAAAACAAAAAAGCGGAACCTGTGGTTCCGCTTTTTCTATGGTGCGCCTTACTGCGGCGCGTCCTCGCCGTCCGGCGGCGACGCGGGCACCCGGTAGCTTTCGTCCGCCCACTGCCCCAGGTCGATCAGGCGGCAGCGCTCGGAACAGAACGGCCGGTAGCGGCTCGCGGCTTCCCAGCGCACCGGCGCGCCGCATTGCGGGCAGGCGACCACGCGGACGGTTTCTGGCTTTTCGCTCATCGCGGTCTCCTCAAAACTTGCAGAAGGTCATCGAGAATTCGACGTCCCGGGCCAGCGTGCGCGGCCGCGCGCCTTCCGCGTACGCCTGCACGAAGCGCAGGTTGATCGCGTACTTGTTGGCGGACAATTCGGGCAGCGCATCCAGCCCCGCCGGGTAGTCGACGCGGATCAGCTGGACCACCCGCCCGCCGGACATCTGCTGGAACGCGCCGTTGCGGGCGACGAAGTGGAAGGTCTTGCCGCTGTCGCGCAACAGCCGCAACAGCAGAGTCGCCGCCTCGGAGGTCGGCATCAGGGGCGCCGCCCAACGGCGGATGTCGGCGCGCCGCTCGTCGGCGTCGCGCGCCTGCCACAAGGCGTACGAGGGCAGGTCGAACGAGCAGGTGCCGCCGGCGATCACCGAGCGCTGCTTGATCGCCATCAGCCACTCGTTCTCGCGCAGGTGCTGGCCGAACTTGCTGGTCAGCCCCAGCAACTGCTGCGCGACGCGCTCGATCTGGTCGATGGTCGCGTCGAGCATCGCCTGGTCGATCGCCGGGTTGTCGTGCCAGGCGTCGAGCAGCTGCTTTTGCCGCTCGAGCTCCTGCAACAGGTCGGACTTGAGCTCGGCGCGCGAGGCGACCTCGAGGATCTCGAACAGCACCAGCAAGGCCGAATGGTGTTCGTACGGGTGATCGCGCTCGACGAAGAAAGACAGCCGCTGATAGAGCTGCTCCAGCCTGAGCAGGCTGCGGGTTCGTTCGGTGACCGGAAACTCGAAACTAATCACTGCGCGGGATCCGTGGGTGCGGTGGTTGACGGCGGACAGTCCGCGCGTGCAAGACAGGCCAGATAATAACGGTGTTTGGCGGCGACTTGAAGCGCCAGCTTATCAAGCCTGCCGCTATTGTCGATCACGTCGTCCGCTCGCGCGGTGCGCTCGGCGCGCGGCAACTGCGCGGCCATGATCGCGCGCACCGCGTCGGCGGGCAGCGAACTGCGCGCCATCACCCGCGTAAGCTGCGTCTCTTCCGGGCAGTCGACCACCAGCGTGCGGTCGACCAGTTCGAGGTAGCCGCCCTTCTCGAACAGCAGCGGCACGGCGAGTACCGCGTACACGCCCTGCCCGCCTGCAAGCTGGCGCAGCGCCTCCTCGCGGATCAGCGGGTGCAGGATGGCTTCCAGCCGCTCGCGGGCGGCGGCGTCGGCAAACACCCGCTCGCGCATCGCCGCGCGGTCGAGCCGGCCGTCCGCCGCGACCACGCCGGCGCCGAACGAACCGGCGATCGCCGGCATCGCCGCGCCGCCGGGCGCGGTCAGCGCGTGCGCGATCGCGTCGGTGTCGACGATGTCGGCGCCCAACGCGGCAAATCGCTCGGCGACCGCGCTCTTGCCCGAGCCGATGCCGCCGGTCAGGCCGACCACGAAACGCTTACAGCCGGCCAAGGTACCACCCCACGATGTCGTGCCCCCACAACAGCGCGACATAGCCCGCTGCGGCAAGGTAAGGCCCGAACGGCAGGGGCTGGCCGCGCCCCATGCGCGAGAGCGCGATCTGCAGGATGCCCCACAGCGCGCCGACCAGGCTCGACAACAGGATGATCAACGGCAGCATCTGCCAGCCCAGCCACGCGCCGAGCGCGGCCAACAGCTTGAAGTCGCCGTAGCCCATGCCCTCCTTGCCGGTGACGAGCTTGAACAGCCAGTACACGCTCCACAGCACGAGGTAACCGGCCATCGCGCCGACCACCGCGTCGGCAAGCGGCAGCACGCCGTACACCAGGTGAAAGGCGATGCCCGCCCACACCAGCGGCAGCGTGATGTCGTCCGGCAACAGCTGGGTGGCAGCGTCGATCATGGTCAGCGCGACAAGCGCGGCGGTCAGCAGCAAGGCTCCCGAGAGCCACACGCCGGGCCCGAGCAGCCACGCGTTCAGCGCGAACAGCACGCCGGTTGAGAGTTCGATCAGCGGGTAGCGCGGCGAGATCGGCGCGCGGCAGTCGGCGCAGCGCCCGCCCAGCAGCAGGTAGCCCGCGAGCGGCACGTTGTGCCACGGCCGCACGAGCGCGCCGCAATGCGGGCAGCGCGAACCCGGACGCAGCAGGTTGAACGGCGGGTGTTCAGGCACCGGCTGGCCGCCCAGTTCGGCGCACTCGGCGGCCCAGCGCCGCTCGAGCATCACCGGCAGCCGGGCGATCACCACGTTGAGGAAGCTGCCGACAAACAGGCCGAACACGCCGACCAGGGCGGCAAAGGCCGCCGGCGGCAGCGCGAGCAGGATCTCGAATGCTTCCATCAGCCGACCACCTGGCCCATCTTGAAGATCGGCAGGTACATGGCGACGACCAGGCCGCCGATCAGCACGCCGAGCACCACCATGATCAGCGGTTCAAGCAGGCTGGACAGCGCGGCCACCGCGTTGTCGACCTCTTCCTCGTAGAAGTCGGCGACCTTCTCGAGCATCGAGTCGAGCGAGCCCGACTCCTCGCCGATCGCGGTCATCTGCATCACCATGTTCGGGAACAGCTCGCTCTTGCCCATCGCGAAGGTCAGGCTCGAGCCGGTGCTCACCTCGGTGCGGATCTTCTGCGTCGCGTCGCTGTAGACCTGGTTGCCCGACGCGCCGCCGACCGAGTCGAGCGCCTCGACCAGCGGCACGCCGGCGGTGAACAGCGTCGCCAGCGTGCGCGTCCAGCGCGCGATGGTCGCCTTCCTGACGATCTCGCCGATCACCGGAACCTTGAGGATGAAGCGGTCCATCGCGCGGTGCGCGGCGGGCGAACGCTTGAACGCAAAGACACCGCCGAAGATCCCGCCGATCAGGCCGCCGAAGATCAGCCACCACCATTCGACGAAGAAGTCGGACAGCCAGATCACGAACAGCGTCGGCGCCGGCAGGTCCGCGCCGAAGCTGGAGAACAGGTCCTTGAACGCCGGGATCACGTAGATCATGATCACCGCGGTGATGATGAAGGCGGTGCCGATGATCGCCGTCGGGTAGATCAGCGCCGACTTGATCTTGCCCTTGATCGCCAGCGTCTTTTCCTTGTAGGTCGCCAGCTTGTCGAGCAGCGCGTCGAGCACGCCGCCGGTCTCGCCGGCCGCGATCAGGTTGCAGAACAAGGCGTCGAAGTACAGCGGGTGCTTGCGGAACGCCGCCGACAAGGCGGTGCCCGACTCGACGTCGGCGCGGATGTCGAGCAGCAGCTTGACCATGCGCGGGTTGTTGTGGCCACGCGCGGTGATATCGAACGCCTGCAGGAGCGGCACGCCGGCCTTCATCATCGTCGAGAGCTGGCGGGTGAACAGCGCGACGTCCTTCTCGCTGATGCTGCGCCCGAGCTTCGCCCGCTGGCGGGCGATCTTGTGCACCAGCACGCCCTGGCGGCGCAGCTGCATCTTGGCGACAGCCTCGCTCTCGGCGCGGATCTCGCCGCGCACCACCTTGCCATCCCGGCCCTTCCCTTCCCACGCCCAGTTGTACTGGGGGGGCTGTTTCATCGCTTGAGCGTTCGCCATGCGTGCGTCCGTCTTGTCTGGGTTGTCATTCGTTGGTCACCGCCTCGATCTCGGTCAGCGAGGTCAGCCCCTGCCGCACTTTCTTCAGGCCCGCGTGGCGCAAGTCGACCATGCCCTCGGCACGGGCGAGGTCGGCGATCTCGGCGGCGTTGCCGCCCTTGAGGATCAGCCGCACCATCGCGTCGGTCATCGGCATCAGCTCGTAGAGGCCGACCCGCCCCTTGTAGCCGGTGTCGCGGCAGTGCTCGCAGCCGACCGGCCCCATCGGCTGCCAGCTGCCGTCAAGCTCTGCCTCGCTGAAACCCGAGCGCAGCAAGGCCTCGCGCGGGATGTCGACCGGCGCCTTGCACTGAGGGCACAAGCGGCGCGCCAGGCGCTGCGCCATGATCAACAGCACCGAGCTTGCCACGTTGAACGGCGCGACGCCCATATTGAGCAGACGAGTCAGCGTCGCCGGCGCGTTGTTGGTGTGCAGCGTCGAGAACACCATGTGGCCGGTCTGCGCGGCCTTGATCGCGATGTCCGCCGTCTCGAAGTCGCGGATCTCGCCGATCATCACGATGTCCGGGTCCTGGCGCAGGAAGGCGCGCAGCGCCGACGCGAAGGTCAGCCCCGCCTTCTCGTTGACGTTGACCTGGTTGATCCCCGGCAGGTTGATTTCGACCGGGTCCTCGGCGGTCGAGATATTGCTGTCCGGCTTGTTGAGGATGTTCAGGCAGGAGTACAGCGACACCGTCTTGCCCGAGCCGGTCGGCCCGGTCACCAGCACCATGCCGTACGGCCGCCCGATCGCGTCCATCAGCATCGCTTTCTGCTCGGGCTCGAAGCCCAGTTGCTCGATGTTCAGCGACGCGGCCGACGCGTCGAGGATACGCATCACGATCTTCTCGCCGTACAGCGTCGGCAGCGTGCTGACCCGGAAGTCGACCGCGCGGTGCTTGTCGAGGCGGATCTTCAGGCGGCCGTCCTGCGGCACGCGCTTCTCGGAAATGTCGAGCCGCGAGATCACCTTGATGCGCGACGCGATCTTGTCGCGGATCGCCAAGGGCGGGCGCGCGACTTCGCGCAGCGCACCGTCGACCCGGTAGCGGATGCGGTAGTACTTCTCGTACGGCTCGAAGTGAATGTCGGAGGCGCCCAGCGCGATCGCGTCGACCAGCACCTTGTGGATGAACTTCACCACCGGCGCGTCTTCCACGTCCGGCAGCTTGTCGGCACTTGGCGCGTCCGGGTCGACCAGCTCGAGCGAGCCCAGGTCGTCGTCGATCATCGCGTTGAGCGCGGCGCCGGGGTCGGCCTCGCGCGAACGCGCGATCAGCGCGCCCAGCTTGTCGTCCTCGACCACCACCACGTCGACGGTCAGGCCCGTCTTGAAGGTGATCGCGTGCAGCGCCTGCGACAGCGTCGGGTCGGAGCAGCCGACAAACAGGCGGCTGCCGCGCTTGAACAGCGGCAACAGCCGCCGCTCGACGATCAGCGCGTCGTCGACCACCCCGCGCGGCACGCTGGAGGCGGACAAGGCGGAAACGTCGAACAGCGGCAGCCCGAACGACTGCGACGCGAACACGGCCACCTCGGCCGCGCTCAAACGCTTGCTGGCGACCAGCGCCTCGACAAACGAGCGTCCGTCGGCCTGCGCCTTGTGCGCGATCTCGTCGGCCTCCCCCTGCGACAGCCGCCCGTGCTGCACCAGCGCGCGCCCCATCCCCGACAGCGCGGTATTCTGATCCATCCGCCTCCCTCCAAAATTGTTCTTGTTATGCCGGCCCGGCCTACTTCGCGCGTTTGGCCAGCGGCGTGAGCCTCACCCGGCGCACCGCGCGCTCGCCGACCTGGACGATTTCAACCACGCAGCCGTGCATCTTCCAGCAGGTACCGACTTCCGGGATGTCGCCGAAATGCTCGGCCAACAGCCCGTTCAGCGTCTTCGGCCCGTCGGTCGGCAAAGCCAGCCCCAGCTCCCGGTTCAGTTCGCGCAGGCTCTGGCTCGCGTCGACCATGAAGCTGCCGTCGGCGTCGCGCCTGGCGTGCGCCTCCTGGTCCGGCGCCTGCGTGGTGAAGTCGCCGACCACCACCTCGAGGATGTCCTCCAGCGTCACCAGCCCCATCAGCTCGCCGTACTCGTCGACCACCACGCCGACCCGGCGCCGGTTCTCCTGGAAGTTCTGCAGCTGGGTGAACAGCGGCGTGGTCGCCGGCACGAAATACGGCTCGCGCACCACCTCGCGCAGGCGTGCCGCGTCCAGCGGCTCGCGCAGCAGATGCAACACTTTGCGCACATGCAAAATGCCAATCAGGTTTTCCAACCCATTTTCGCATACCAGAATACGTGAATGGTGGCAGGTATGCAGCTTGTCGAGCAAGTCCGGCCACGGCTCGGCGAGATCAACCGCCTCGATGTGGCGCCTGGGCACCATCACGTCTTCGACGGTGAAGCCCTCGAGCTCGAACAGGTTGACCAGCATGCTACGGTGCTTGGCCTGGTCGAAGCGGGTCGACTCCAGCGCCAGCAGCCGTAAATCCTGCGCCGAGAGCTGTCCGCTGTCCTGCTTCTCGCGCACGCGGAGCAAATTGAGCAGGGCCGACACGAACAGGTTGACGAACCACACCGCCGGGTAGAACAGCTTGAGCAGCAGCGCAAGCGGCAGGCTGACCCGCTCGGCGACTTTAAGCGCATGGTTGGCGGCGAGCACCTTGGGCGTCGCCTCGGAGAACACCAGGATCGCGAAGGTCACCGCCAGCGTGGCAATGCCGAGCGCAAGCTCGTTCTGCCCGAACAGGCGGAACACGATGACGGTCGACAGCGACGCGGCGGCCGAGTTGACGAAGTTGTTGCCGAGCAGGATCACGCCGAGCAGCTTGTCGGTCCGCCCAAGCAAGGAGAGCGCCCGCGCCGCGCCGCGGCTGCCGGCAGCCGCCTTCGATTTCAGGCGGAAGCGGTTGGCCGCCATCATGCCGGTTTCCGACATCGAGAAAAACGCGGAGATCGCCAGCAGCAAGGCCAGCGAGAGGAACAGCAGGGACAGCGGTATGTCGTTCAAGTCGGTCGCACCGTGGGGTCGTTACGACAATTGTATTAGCGTACGGCAAATGAAAAAAGGCCGCGCGAGGCGGCCTTTGCGAAGCCCGAAGGCAACGATCAGAAGTTGTGCTTCACGCCGACGTTGACGGTGCTGCCTTTATCGCCGCGACCGGTCACAACGTCAACACCATTCACTTTCTTGGTTACTTCCTGCTCGCTGTTGTACTTGATCTGGCCGTACTGGGCGAACAGGGTGGTGCGCTTGCTGGCTGCGTAGTCAACACCGATCGCGAACTGCTTCGAACCATCCTTGGCATCGGAGTTCTTGTCGTTGCTCAGCCAGGAGTAGGTGGCCTTCGGCGTGAACTGGCCGATGGTGTACGAAGCGGACAGCGCGTAGGCGTTCTGCTTGATCTCGTCCACACCGCCATCGTAGTAGCGTTCTTGCTGGGCAGTTGCCGCGACGAACAGGTCATTGGCTTCGTAGCCGACTTCGAAGCGCAGCGACTTGTCGTCCTTGTTAGCAGCCTTGTTGGCATCGGTCGCCACTTGATAGGCCAGACCGGCCATCAGACCGTTGGCCGCGTAACCAGCGCGCGCACCGTAGGTGTGCTTGGCGTCAACGGCCACACCGTTGTCGTTGACGTTGGTCTCGTTGGTACCCCAGAAGGCGCTGAAGTCAAAGCCGCCGAAGGACGGGCTGTTGTACTTGACCGCGTTCTTGACGGTATCGTCGGCACGCTCGTAGTTCGGGAACAGTTCAGCGCCAGCGTTGCGCGGCCCGATCCAGAAGTCGGTCAATTCGGTATCGGTCAGCACGTCGTCCAGGAAGCCCAGGCGGAGGGTACCGAAGTCGCCCTGCAGACCGACGAAGGACTCGCGGTTGGCGAAGGTGCCGGAGCTGGAACCAGCGCCCGTGGTGCCATCCACGCGGAAGCCGTTTTCCAGCTTCCAGATCGCCTTCAGGCCGTTGCCCAGGTCTTCGTTGCCCTTGAAGCCGATGCGGCTGGAAAAGTCGTCCACACCGGTGGTGCGCTCGAAGTTGGTCTTGATGTTGTCGGTGCTGGTCAGGCCGGCGCGGATCGAGCCGTAGATGGTCACGTCAGCCATGGCAGCGGCCGGCAGCAGCGCTACAGCCAGCGCGATGATTTTTTTGTTCATGCGTCTTTCCTTTCGAGGTCGGTTGTACCCGGCAGCCATGCCAACCGGGCATCTCTACGCCATCCCTGTACCGGAACGGTCATGCACGCATACTATTGCGGACGGCACACAAAGACAAAACCGCCGGCAATTCGCTGACAAAAAAACAACAATATAAGCAGATGTCAACGCTACAAACCTTACAGAGCAAGGCTTTCAAGCTGTAGCAAATTAACAACACAACTGGATCAGTCTTCATGCACACACCCCGCACCACCCTGTGCTGGCTGCGCCGCGACCTGCGCCTGGGCGACCACGCGGCGCTCGCGCACGCGCAAGGCGCCGGTCGCGTCCTTGCCGCCTTCGTGTTCGACCCCACGCTGCTGACTGGCCTCGCGCCCGACGACGCGCGCGTCGCGCTGATCTGGCACTCGCTGCTGGAAATCCGCCAGCGCCTGCGCGCGCTCGGCAGCGACCTTGCCATCCTTTACGGCGACCCGGCGGCGGCAATCCCGCGTCTCGCCGCGCGTATCCGCGCGCATACGGTGTTCGCCGCGCGCGACTACGAGCCGGCCGCGCGCGCGCGTGACGAACGCGTCGCCGCGCTACTCGCCGCCGACGGCCGCGCGCTGGAGCTGGTGAAGGACCAAGTGGTGTTCGACACCGGCGAAGTGCTCACCCGCGAGGGCAAGCCGTACACGGTGTTCACCCCGTACGCGCGCGCCTGGCGTGCGAGGTTGTCCCCGGCCGACACCGGCAGCTTGGCGGTACGCCTAGCCCCGGACGCCTTCCTGCCCTGGCGTGACGACGAAATGGTGAGCCTCGCCACGCTGGGCTTCGCCGACAACCCGATCGGCCGCGCCCACGCCGGCGAAGCCGCCGCCGCGCAGCGTCTCGCCGCATTCGAAGCGAAGATCGCCGACTACCACGCGGCGCGCGACTACCCGGCGCAGGGCGGCACCTCGCAGCTGTCGGCCGCGCTGCGCTTCGGCACGGTGTCGATCCGCGCGCTGGCCCGCACCGCGCTTGCGCACGATGGCGCCGGCGCGCAGGCGTGGCTGAACGAGCTTGTCTGGCGCGACTTCTACCAGCAACTGCTGTGGCACTTCCCGCAGGTTGAGGCTGGGAGCTTCAAGCCAGCCTTCCGCACACTGCGCTGGCCGGGCGAAGAGGCGCACTTCGAGGCATGGAAAACGGGGCAGACCGGCTACCCGCTGATCGATGCGGCGATGCGCGAGCTCTTGCAAACCGGCTGGATGCACAACCGGCTACGCATGGTGGTGGCAAGCTTCCTCACGAAAGACCTGCTGATCGACTGGCGGCGCGGCGAGGCGCACTTCGCGCGACACCTGCTCGACTTTGACCTCGCCGCCAACAACGGCGGCTGGCAATGGGCCGCGTCGACCGGCTGCGACGCGCAGCCTTGGTTCCGCATCTTCAACCCGGTGACGCAGTCGCAGAAGTTCGACCCTGACGGCGCGTATATCCGCCGCTGGGTGCCGGAACTTGCCGCGCTCGACGCGCGCGCGGTGCACGCGCCGTGGCAGGCCAAGGCCTTGCCCGATGGTTTCCTGCTTGGCCGCGACTACCCCGCACCGATTGTCGACCATGCGGCGCAGCGCGAACGTGCGCTCGCGCTGTACGGCAAACAGCCGTGAAAAAGGCCGCCCGTTCGGGCGGCCTGCAAGATGAGGCTGGGTACGCGCCTAGCGGCCGAGCACCCACTCGAGCACGATCTTGGTGCCGATAAAACCCAGCAACAGCAAGCCGAAGCCGCTGAGCGCCCAGCGCACGGCGACCTTGCCGCGCCAGCCGTAGCGGGCGCGGCCGACGAGCAGCGCGCCGAACACGCACCACGCGGCAAACGCGAACACCGTCTTGTGGTTGACGGTAATGGCGGTCCCGAACATCTGCTCGGAGAACAGCACGCCGGTGACCAGCGACACCGTCAGCAAGGCGAAGCCGACGCCGATCACCTGGAACATCATGGTTTCTAGGCTCAGCAGCGGCGGCAGTTGGCGGGTCAGCGCGGTCGCGCGGCGCGCGTGCAGCGCGCGCTCGAGCAGCAGCATCAGCACCGCGAGCAAGGCGGCGATCGCGAACAGGCTGTACGCGAGCATAGACACCAACAGGTGCACGGAGAAAAGCGGGTTGCGCAGCGCGTAACCCGGGTGGTGGCCCGGCCACAACAATTCGACCGCCAGCGCAAGCACCGCCAGCGGCAGCATGAAAAGCTGCAAGCCCTCGACCCGGTAGAAGAAGCCGCAGGTCCAGTAGATCAGCAACATCAGCCAGACCACGGCGGAAAGCGCGCGGCCGACGCCCAAGTCAGGGTAGCCGCCGGCGAGCATGGGCGTGAGCACCAGGAAGGCGTGCGCGAGCAGCACCAGCCCCAGCACGCTGTGCTCGACGCGGCGCGAGCGCGGCAACACCACCGTACAGCCCCTGAAGTGGCCGATGTGGTGCCACGATAGCGCAAAGTAGGCCAGCAGCAGGCCAAGGGTCAGGGCGAACGGGACGGCGCTCATTCAGTCGGTGCCTTTCGACGCCGGGCGCGAGGGCCGGCGGCTTCGTGTAAAATGGTCGGCTTGAAAGTCTACACCAAGCGGTCCTGCCGTTGGCAGGCATGAAGGACGACCATGCTCGACAACCTGACCACCCGCCTCTCGGGCGTGATCAAGACGCTGCGCGGCAACGCGCGCCTTACCGAATCCAACATCCAGGACGCGATGCGCGAAGTGCGCATGGCGCTCTTGGAAGCCGACGTGGCGCTGCCCGTCGTCAAGGCCTTTGTCGCGCAGGTGAAGGAGCGCGCGCTGGGGCAGGAAGTGATGGGCAGCCTGACCCCCGGCCAGGCGCTGGTCGGCGTCGTCAACGACGAGCTGACCCGCCTGATGGGCGAGAAGAACGACACGCTCAACCTCGCCGCGCAGCCGCCGGCCGTGGTGCTGATGGCCGGCCTGCAGGGCGCAGGCAAGACCACCACCGTCGGCAAGCTCGCCAAGCTCCTGAAGGAGAAGAACAAGAAGAAGGTGCTGGTGGTCTCCGCCGACGTATACCGCCCGGCGGCGATCGAACAGCTGAAACTGTTGGCCGAGCAGGTCGGCGTCGAGTGGTTCCCGTCCACCGGCAACCAGAAACCGGTTGACATCGCGCTGGCCGCGATCGACCACGCCCGCCGCTACCACTTCGACGTGCTGATGGTCGACACCGCCGGCCGCCTGGCGATCGACGAGGCGATGATGGCCGAGATCAAGGCGCTGCACGCCGCGGTCAAGCCGGTGGAAACCCTGTTCGTCGTCGACGCGATGCAGGGCCAGGACGCGGTCAATACCGCGCAGGCCTTTGGCGAGGCGCTGCCCTTGACCGGCGTGGTGCTCACCAAGATGGACGGTGACTCGCGCGGCGGCGCCGCGCTATCGGTGCGCCACGTCACCGGCAAGCCGATCAAGTTCATCGGCGTCGGCGAGAAACTGACCGGCCTCGAGCCCTTCCACCCGGACCGCATCGCCAACCGCATCCTCGGCATGGGCGACGTGCTCAGCCTGATCGAGGACGTGCAAAAGGGCATCGACCAGGAAGAGGCGGCCAAGATCGCCAAGAAGCTCAAGTCGGGCAAAGGCTTCGACCTCGAGGACTTCCTGGGCCAGATGCAGCAAATGAAGAAGATGGGCGGCGTCGCCGGCATGCTGGAGAAAATGCCCGGCCAGATGGGGCAGATGGCCAAGGGCATCCAGGGCGCCGAGGCCGAGAAGCAGCTCAAGCGCATCGAGGGCATCATCCACTCGATGACGCCGCTGGAGCGGCGCAAGCCCGAGCTCCTGAAGGCCAGCCGCAAGCGCCGCATCGCCGCCGGCGCCGGCGTGCAGGTGCAGGACGTCAACCGCCTGCTCAAGCAGTTTGAAGAAATGCAGAAGATGATGAAGCAGTTCTCCAAGGGCGGCATCTCCAAGATGATGCGCGGCATGAAGGGCATGTTACCCGGCATGTAAGCCGCCGACCCGGGCCGCCCGCCAGGCGGTCCGCTCCCGGACTCACCACACCAAAACCGCCGGCACACCCGGCAACAGCACTGGAAGCCTTTGCAATGACGCTGAACGCACTGACCGCCCTCTCCCCGCTCGACGGCCGCTACGCAGGCCAGGTCGAGGCGCTGCGCGCCCTGTTCTCCGAATACGGCCTGATGAAGTTCCGCATCCAGGTCGAACTCGAATGGCTGAAGATGCTCGCCGCCGAGCCCGGCATCGAGGAAGTCAAGCCGTTCAGCGCGTCGACCATCCGCGAGATCGACGACGTGATCGCCGGCTTCTCGGTCGAGCACGCCGAACAGGTGAAGGCGATCGAGGCGCGCACCAACCACGACGTCAAGGCGATCGAGTACTGGCTGAAGGAACGCCTGTCGGGCAACCCCGAGGTGATGGCCGCCAGCGAGTTCATCCACTTCGCGTGCACCTCCGAGGACATCAACAACCTCAGCCACGCGCTGATGCTGAAGACCGCGCGCAACACGGTGATCCTGCCGGCGCTCGACGAATTGACCGCCCGCCTGTCCAAGCTCGCGCACGAACTGGCCGCCGTGCCGATGATGTGCCGCACCCACGGCCAGCCGGCGACGCCGTCGACGCTGGGCAAGGAGCTGGCCAACGTCGTCTACCGCCTCAAGCGCCAGCACGACCAGCTGGTGCGCCAGGAAATCCTCGGCAAGATCAACGGCGCGGTCGGCAACTACAACGCCCACCTCGCCGCGTACCCGAAGGTCGACTGGGAAAGCCTGGCCGGCCGCTTCGTCGCCGGCCTCGGCCTCACCTTCAACCCGTACACCATCCAGATCGAGCCGCACGACTACATGGCCGAGCTCTACCAGAACCTCAGCCGCGTCAACACCATCCTGGTCGACCTGAACCGCGACGTGTGGGGCTATATCTCGCTCGGCTACTTCAAGCAGAAGGTCAAGGCCGGCGAAGTCGGCAGCTCGACCATGCCGCACAAGGTCAACCCGATCGACTTCGAGAACTCCGAGGGCAACCTCGGCCTCGCCAACGCGATCCTCGGCCACCTCGCCGACAAGCTGCCGGTCAGCCGCTGGCAGCGCGACCTGACCGACTCGACCGTGCTGCGCAATATGGGCGTCGCCTTCGGCTACACCCTGCTCGGCTTCAAGTCCTGCCTGAAGGGCCTGAACAAGCTGGAAGTGAACCCGCAGGCGATCACCGCCGACCTCGACGCGACCTGGGAGCTCTTGGCCGAGCCGATCCAGACCGTGATGCGCCGCTACGGCGTGCCCAACCCGTACGAGCAGCTGAAAGACCTGACCCGCGGCAAGGGCGGTGTCACCCGCGAGACGCTGGCCGCCTTCATCGGCACGCTGGAAATCCCCGAGCACGAGAAGACCCGCCTGCTCGAACTCTCGCCGGCCAGCTACCTTGGCAAGGCCGAGGAACTCGCGCGCCGTATCTGATCCGGCTCCACTCAACAAAAACGCCACCCGTAACGGGTGGCGTTTTTTTGCGCGCAGCCCCAACTTAGCAAACGCCAAATACAAAAAACCCGATGCCAAGGCATCGGGTTTTTGATTGGTTGCGGGGGCAGGATTCGAACCTACGACCTTCGGGTTATGAGCCCGACGAGCTACCAGAC
>NZ_STGJ01000020.1 GCF_004919095.1 Crenobacter intestini
ATCCGGGCATGAGCAAACCTGCCTCAGCCCGCTACAAGACAACAAACTGGGCGAGTATGATGCCGCGCTCAAAGCAGTATTCTGATGGCGTGAATAGTTCAGACGGCGCAGATGCAAACGCTGCATGTCCCTTCCAACACGCTGCTCTCAGCGTATTTCAGACAAAAGCATCAGGCACGCTAGAAACGAAAATCGGCCTAGCATTCCAATGCTGCGAAGTGCTGCCGTACCCATTGCTCACAGCGTTCCCATAGCGCAGGTGCCCCCCGCTGGATGGTGGGGCCGTAGCGTTCCAGTACCTGCTCCAGAGTGACGTTATTTTCTGTCCAGGTTCCCCCGCCGGTGCGGACATTGATCAATAGTGGCTGCACCCGATCCAGTGCCTTGGCAAATTTCGCATCGGCAGAGATGCCTTGCTCGAACTCCCGCCACAGTGCCAACAGCTCAGGTCCCTGCGCCCCCGGGATCATGCCGAACAGCCGCTTGGCCGCCAGCTCTTCCTGCGCGGCCTGTAACGTAGCCGAAGGCATCTGGTGGATAGGCATGTCGCCAACGTCAACCTCGACAATGTCGTGGATCAACAGCATCTGGATCACCCGCGACAGGTCGGCCTGCTCGTCTGCATAGTCCTTCAACAGCAAGGCATACATCGCCAGGTGCCAGGAGTGCTCGGCACTGTTCTCCTTGCGGCGACCATCCAGCAGCGGCGACTGGCGGATCACGTTCTTCAGTTGATCAATCTCGCACAGGAAGGCGAGTTGCTGGTCCAAGCGGCTGGTGGGCATGTGTGGTTTCAAGTTATTGAGATGAAAACGGACAGCCCTATGCCTTCAACCTCTGGCTAACCGGCAGGTCATCGTGCGAGGCGCGGTCGTATCGCTCCACGCGAACAACCTCAAGCTCGGTGGCGGCCCCGTGGCGCTTTTGCATGATGGGTGCCATCGCCTTGGCGAAGCGATGGGCTAGCAACTCGTTGGACAGAAATGCTCCCTTCTCGCAGCCACAGATCCGCGTCGACGCCGACAGGTACGCCGCTCCTTGCATCAGCAGGGCGGCGGCAGGGCCACGTGGGTTCGGCGTATGGATGGCGACCATCCAACCAAGCAGACGGCGGGTCGGCATCCGTCTAGCGCCCCGGCAGCGCGGCGGCCACGTCGCGAAAGGCAGCCAGCGCGGCCTCCAGGTGTTCGATGATTTCCTGCTGCAACACGTCGGGCGGCGGCAGGTCATCGAGGTTGTCCAGGCTATCATCCTTCAGCCAGAAGACATCCAGGCTCGCCTTGTCGCGGGCAACCAGCTCATCGTAGCTGTAGTACTTGAAGCGCTCGGTCTCGTGACGCTCATGGCGGTTGGCCGGGTGGTAGCACGCGATGAAGTCCTGCAGGTCGTCAAACTTGAGCGGACGCGTCTTCAGCGTGAAGTGCTTGTTGGTGCGCAGGTCGTAGAACCAGACCCCCTTGGTGTGCACATGGCCATCCTTGGGCGCGTTGTCGAAGAACACCACATTGGCCTTGACCCCTTGCGCGTAGAAGATGCCGGTCGGCAGGCGCAAGATGGTGTGCACATCGCAGGTTTCCAGCAGCTTGCGGCGGATCTTCTCGCCGGCCCCCCCTTCAAACAGCACGTTGTCGGGCAACACCACGGCTGCCTGGCCGTTCACCTTCAGCATGCTGACGATGTGCTGCAGGAAGTTAAGCTGCTTGTTTGACGTGGTCTCCCAGAAGTCCTGCCGCTGGTAGACCAGTGCTTCTTTGTCCTCTTCACCCTCTTCGTTGGTGATGAGCATGCTGCTTTTCTTGCCGAAAGGCGGGTTGGCCAGCACGTAATCGACCTTGCGCGCAGGCTCGGCAATCAACGCGTCCGAACGCTCCACCGAAGGCTCGCCCTCCAGTTCTCCGATGTTGTGCAGGAACAGGTTCATCAGGCACAGCCGGCGCGTATTGGGAACGATCTCGTTGCCGTAGAAGGTCTGGTCGCGCAGGAATTCCTTCTGCCGTTTGTCGAGGCGGGTACCGGGGCGGGTCAGCCAGTGGTACGCCCCCAGGAAAAAGCCGCCGGTCCCGCAAGCCGGGTCGGCGATGGTCTTCATCGGCTCGGGCTGTACGCAGGTTACCATCGCCTCGATCAGCGGACGCGGGGTGAAGTACTGGCCGGCGCCGCTCTTGGTGTCTTCGGCGTTCTTCTGCAGCAGCCCCTCGTACAGGTCGCCCTTGGTGTCCGCGTCCAGGCTGATCCAGTTTTCGGCGTCGATCATCTGCACCAGCCGGTGCAGCTTGGCCGGGTCCTGGATCTTGTTCTGCGCCTTGAAGAAGATCGCGCCCAGCATGCCATCCTGCTGGCCGAGCTGATAGAGGGTCGCCAGGTAGTGCGCCTCCAGCGGCTCACCGGAGCGGGCCACCAGGTTGGGCCAATCGTAGCCGGCCGGAATGCGGGTATTGCGGCTGTACGGCGGCTGGGCGTATTCGTGCGCCAGCTTCAGGAACAGCAGGTAGGTCAGCTGCTCCAGATAGTCGCCGTAACCGACACCGTCGTCGCGCAGGGTGTGGCAGAAGTTCCAGACTTTCTGGACCAGGGAAGAGGTATTCATGGGGTCATCCTGAATTTTGGGTGAACGCGGTCACCTGCTTGCCCGTCACCGGCCGGCGACGGACACACGCAGCAATTTTTAGGCGGTCTTGGCCCTGCGCCCGCGCGGCTTCTTCACTGCCGCCTGTTCGGCGCGCACGGCACGGATGCGCGCCAACAACACGCTGGCAGGCTCGTCGTTCGGGTCCTGCGGCACCAGTTCGCCGGCGAAGGCAGCACGCAGGATGTTTTGGCGTTGGGCGGAGGCTTGCTTGATGGAAATCTCCGCCGCCTGAACTTGATCCGCTGCCGCGCTAAGTTGCTCCTCCAGCAACTCAGAAATGACATGTTGTTCAGCTTCTGGAGGTAGGGGAACTGGAGTCCGTTTAACGTCCTGTTGATTAATGCTGGCTTGATTAACAGCCCATTTGGAATCACGAATTAGCCTGTTACGCCCAACATCTGATCCTAAGTAGTGAGAAACGTAACCTCCAGAGACTGAGCTAGCCAAGCTAAATCGCATCATATTAGACTCAAAAAGAACACCATTAAGAACCTTCCCAACCAGCAAAGATTTACCAAGGTGCGTCATGCTGTTCACACGGTTGATGACTAGATCGCCAGCAACTAGTGAGTAAGTATTTTTTGTTTCTTCATCGGCATCAACGAGATTCAGATCAGATTTATTGCGACACCAACCTATCTGGTAATCGTCGATACGTAGGATTGGCACTCCAAAACCATAGCGGCTTGCGGGTAAGTACAAACCATTTTGAGGACCATCACTGATCAAAGAATCTAAGCTCGCCCACACCCACCCTTCCGGCAGCGCCGGCAGGCCGGTGGTGTCCGGGGTGACGGGTTCGGGGTACTTCTGTTGCCAGTTCTTGGGTGGGGTCTTGCCTTGCTCGGCAAACTTGGCCAATTGCCTGGCTTCCCAACGGGCGCGGCGCTCGCTGAGGATGCGCGCCAGCAGTTGCTCGCCGCTCTCGCTGACCGTGTGCTGCGCTCGCCAGTCGGCGGTGAGCGCCCCTTCGACGGCCGCCTTGAGCAGCGACTGGCGGTATTGCGCCAACTTCTGCTGCGCGGCCTTGAGCTCGGCCACGCCGGCGTCGAGGTCGGACAGCAGCTCTTCGAGCTTGGCGACGATGCGGGTTTGTTCTGGCAAGGGACACAGTCGCGCCTTGAGAGTTCGTATCTTCGTGAGATTGACGCGAGGTCGTGTCGTGCCTTTGGTTTGCCCCTTAAACTGTTCAACCATGTATTCGGCATTGATCTGATAGCAAAGGTAATCACGATCAATCCACGGATGCGTCAGGCGGGCACGAACAACGTCTGCAACCAGAACGCCTCTCGGAATGCTACTCGGAGCAAGGCACGCTTTTCCAAGTGGGTCGCCCAGCTTCGTGATGAGGATGTCGCCCGGTGCAAATGTATGGCGAGCCAACTCCTCAGCCTTGTGGTCGGTTACATACTGAATGTTTTTGGCGATGAACCGATTCCGATCAATGTTTTGCAGCCGCGCAATTGGAATACCCGCAGAGACATACTCGCTTGCCTTGAGGTTCGAGCCAAATGGGCCATCAACGATGTCGTCGCCGGGCTGCGAGAACAAATCCCCGAACTCCAGCTCAATCCATCCGTGTGGCAATTCTTGATTCTCACTCACGCGACCAACTCCATATTCATTTCATTCATTAGCGTATCCAGTTCTGTGCCGAACAGTCCCCACGCCTTCTGCAAGCCGCCCTTGTCCGCCAGTTCGGCGTAATCAAAATCGTCTCGGCTGATGCTGCAACTGCTGGCGATATGGTCTTTCATGCTGCGCAGCCAGTCGGTCTGCTCCGGTGTGAACGAAGTGCCGCGCTGCGCGTTGTGGCGGAAGATCCACGCCTGGAAGCGGCGGTCTACCTCGTCGGCAAACGGTTTCAATTCGCCGTCAAGCCCTAGCGCGAAGCGCACCAGCGACACCAGGTCGGTCAGCTGGCGCTTGCGGTCGGCGCCTTTCACCTGCGCGGCCTGCACCCGGGCGTACGCGCTCCACAGCCGTTCGCTGGTGAGCATCAGCGGGGGTTTGCTCAGGTGTTCGTGCAGCGCTTCGAGCATGTCGAAGGTGAGTGCACGGCGCTGGTAGGGCTGCTGGTAGAAAAAGCCGAGTGCGGCGATTTCGTCCTTGTGCTGTTGCAGAGTGTCGGCGAACTGCTGGATCGTGGCGCGGGCCTGCGCTTCGGCCTGCTGGGAGAACCCCGAGAAGGTTAACGTATCGGGGTTGGTATGGTCGATGATCTGCTCGCGCTCACGGCGAGCATTTTCAATCTCTTCACGCAGTTGCGGCGCGTCGAACGGCTCGCATGCCGCCGCGACCCGCTCGGCACGGGCGGTGGCAATTTCTTCCGGCAACAAGGTGTCTTCGCTGCGGCTGATGCCCTGCGCTTTGGCGGTGGCCAGCGCAGTCTCAATGATGGCGTCCGGGTTGAGCGCGCTGATCAGCCCCTTGCCCAGTTCGGCAACCGGAATGCCCTGGCTCGCCTGTGCGATCCGGGCCTGCGCCTTGGCGTCCAACTGCTTGGCCAGCCTGATCAAGCGGTTGCCCAGGCTCAGCACAGTGTCGTCGTCGCGGCTGCCCATGGCGACGCCTTGCAGAAGGTCTTTCAGCGCCACGCCAGGTTTTTTCTCCAGCGGGCGACTTTCGGTCTTCAGCGATTTCTCCACACCTACCGCGTCAATCAGCACGAAACGGGTCTTGGCACCGTCCGCCTTGCCGCTGACACGCTTCAAGCCATCTGCGTCCAGGCTGCGCACTCCGCGCCCCTTCATCTGTTCGTAGTAGCCCCTGGAGCGCACGTCGCGCATGAACAGCAGCACTTCCAGCGGTTTGACGTCGGTGCCAGTGGCGATCATGTCCACCGTCACCGCGATGCGCGGGTGGTAGTCGTTACGGAAACTGGCCAGCACGCCGTCGGCGTCTTTTTCGCTGTACGTCACCTTGCGGCAGAAGGCGTTACCCTGGCTGTAGACCTCGCGCACGATGTTGATGATGTCGTCTGCGTGACTATCTGTCTTGGCGAAGATCAGGGTCTTGGGTACTTCGTTGTCGCGTGCCGGGAAGATCTGCGTTTCCACCGCCGTTTTCATGGCCTGGATCACCTGCCGGATCTGGCTTGGGTTGACCACCGAACGGTCCAGCTCCTTGCCGCTGTAGACGACGTCTTCGTCGACTTCTGCCCAGCGCTTCTTGCGGGTAGCGCGGTCGCGATGATCCACCCATTCGCGGGCCTTGAGTTCGGCGCCCTTACGGGTGACCTCGGTTTCGATCTCCCACACGTCGTAACCGACGTTGACACCATCCACCACCGATTGCTCGTAGGTGTATTCAGCGACGATGTTTTCGTTGAAGAAGCCGTAGGTGCGCTTGTCCGGCGTTGCCGTCAGCCCGATCAGCTTGGCGTCGAAGTAGTCGAGCACCTGCTTCCACAGGTTGTAAATGCTGCGGTGGCACTCGTCGATCACGATGAAGTCGAATGTCTCCACCGGTACCGCCGGGTTGTATCGGACGAACTTTTCCTGCTTGGCTGTTTGCTGCACTTCGTTGAGCGACATATCTTCGGCCGACTCGTCGATCGGCTCGCCACTCAGAATGGCGTACATACGCTGGATGGTGCTGATGCACACTTGCGCGTGTGGGTCGATGTTGGGGGAAGCCAGTTGCTGCACGGCGTAGAGCTCGGTGAACTTGCGATGGTCGTCCGGTGGGGTGTACGCCATGAACTCCTGATGCGCCTGCTTGCCCAGGTTGCGGGTATCGACCAGGAACAGGATGCGCTTGGCACCGGCGAACTTGAGTAGGCGGTACACCGCGGTGATGGCGGTGAAGGTCTTGCCGGCCCCCGTGGCCATATGCACCAACGCGCGGGGCTTGTTCTGCGCCAGCGATTTCTCCAGGCCGGTGACCGCGCTGATCTGGCAATCGCGCAGCTTGCTGGTGGGCAAGGCCGGCATCTGCTCGGCCAAGCGGCGACGCAAGGTTTGAGCTTGCCGTAGCCACCCCTGTAGCGTTTCAGGCTTGAAGAAATGAAACAGCTCGCGTGAGCGCGGGAGCGGGTCGGCGTTATCGGTAAAGCGAATGACCTGGCCCGTTGCCTCGAACAGGAAGCGCAAAGGGGTATCGTCCTTGCGCCATTTCAGGCTGGACGCCGCGTAGCGCTCTGTCTGGCTCTCGGTCGCCGTCAGGTTCTCGCCAGCCGTATCCTTCTTGGCCTCGATGACCCCCACGGCTTCACGGCCCACAAACAGCACGTAGTCAGCCGGCCCGCTGTCGGTCGGGTACTCGCGAATGGCGACGCCTACACCGGCAGACAGGTTGAATTCCTTCATGTCCTGGATGACCCAGCCGGCTTGTTGCAGCCGCTCGTCAATGTACTGCCGTGCTTTGGCTTCAGGCGTCACGCGATGACCTTTCCGTGCTGAATGCCACACAGTCAGAGTGAACGGGTGGCCGCGATGATGTAACCAATCTAGGGTCATAGATGGTACCTCAAGATGGACATCATCAATAATGACATTGGTTTTTTCGTCGTCGACTTAACGCAAGGAAAATCCACATGAGGGCAGTGATACTCAGCCTGTGCACCGAACTGGCCTGGCTGCTGCTCGGCGCGCTTCCATTCCTGCTGACTGCCTGGTGGATCTACGGGCCAGACCCGCTCGACGTTCTGCTGGGCAGCTTTGTGCTGATGATGTTGCTCTTAATGCCATTGCTGGCGCTGCTCGCCCTCAGCAGTCTGCTGGGCTGCATCTTTGCACGGCAGGTGCACGGGTTAGGGCAGTGGTGATGAAAGCCATTCTTTCCTTATTACAGTTCTGTGCAAGGCTTAAAGCCTGGGCGCTTTTAAGCGGCCGTCGTCATCGCGACACACTCTAGTCGCCACTTTGCAGAGGCAGCGCAGCCTTGATTTTTGCTACTGCGGCTAGGCTCACGCTTCGGGTGGCTTTGAGAAATTGTCGAGGTATGATGCCTATGCTGCCCCTTGTAGCGTAATGCGTTAACCTAGTGAAGTCGCCATGCAGAGTAGGAAGGAATCGATTGATGTTGCCACCTGATACGCCACGAACTAACGAACAAATCGAAGTTGAGATTGCTAAATTACAGGCCGAGTTGAGGGAGCGAAAACAAAAGGAAAGGAAAGACGCGCTTGTGATGATCAAACCGTTGATCGTCCAATACCAATTCACTCTCAAAGAGCTTGGGCTGGACTCTGGTGAAGCTCCTGCGGCCATGAAGACAAAGGCTACTCCAGGGATGACTTACCAAAACCCTAAGAATCCAGATCAAATTTGGAAAGGCCATGGTCGTCAGCCAAAGTGGATAAAAGATGAACTCTCAGCAGGCAAGACGATGAAAGATTTGGAGGCGAAGCAGTCATAACTGTCCACCTCTTCATCTTAGATTAGTTAGGCCCGGCTGGCACCAAATCCATGGCTTCCATCCCCATAGACTTTGGTGTCTGCCTTGCAGAGATAGCTGGTTCTGTAGAAAAAATCTGCCTGGCTGTCTCTATCATCACGTCGCAGCCTATAACAGGCATTACGTGGTATCTCTACCAGTCCTCTCACTTCCCCTACGTGCAAGCACAATGCACTTGCCCAAGCCTCTTCTAGCCTATGGAACATGTTTCTGCTTTCAGAGCAGAAGTTTCCTAATGTGCAGAATGCGTCATTGTTCAGCAGAATTGCTATGTGGTAATGCGGATTTCTCTCCTCGCTAAACTCTCTTGCCCAGACGTATCTTACGTTGCTGTCATGAGCGTATGGACGCTCCTGACGTACCTTGTGTCGATTGTGTCGTATCTTTGCTTTGAACGATTCGATAAATCGTTCCATTACAATGTTGGTCAGAAATGAATTGTGAATTAGAATTCCTGTCGGAAGTCTTAAGTCAACCCGAAAGGCAAATGTACGAGGATGTTGATTGATAGAGTTGACCATTGTCTGGTATAGGCGTTCCAGATAGTTGCGTATGAATGGTCCTTTTTCTGTCTGGATAGGAAGTCCCTTGTAAGCGTGCTCGTAATGAAGAATCAGATTTGTGTTGTGTGGGTGGCGAATCATGTTTGTACTCCAGTGGTGATGTTCATATGTTCACCTAGCTGGGTAATTTTTGACTGATAACGATAGGTGTAGTTTTTGTTTCTAGAATGTAATCGATAATCCATTTAGTAGTGTTGTTTAGTGCCGTGAGTATGTCTTGTGTCTATATATTACCAATACAGAAAGAAAGCGTATTGCGGTCTTGGTTATTTGTACTTGAATAGTTCGGTAGGACTTCAGATTTTTCTGTTGTTTCTGGTCTGGAAAATTATCATTGCCGGTTGGTAATCGATCGTGACGATTAGGCAGGGTAATGGGTTGTAAATGTAATGGTGTTGTTTCATTTGTTTCTTTCATTGGTTATGTGGTTGAGTCCCTTTCTTCAACTTTTCTCATGATCCAATCCAGAATTTCGCTCTCCAGCCAACCGACACAGCGATCACCTAGTGGAATTGGCTTTGGAAACGTTCCTTGTGAAATGAACTTGTAGATGGTAGATCGTGCCAGGCCTGTAGCATTCATTACCTGATCTAAGCGATAGATTTTCATGGCAAGCTCCTTACGTTGAGTCATGTAAGGTGGGGGGGTGATATTTTTTAAACTTTAATGGCTCGGAACGTTAGTCTTCTTTCATCTGGTGACAAAAAGAATAAGTGAGCAAGAGGCCTTGTGGTCTTCCGCTATTTGGTAGCTATGTGAGAGGTAAGATCACATCGTTTCTATCGAGGTGAATGATCTGTTTGAGGGGCGCTTTGGTGGCTCGGCAGCGGGAGAGCACTGCTTGAAGGTTGGCGATAGTTCACCCTGGGGTTGACTCAAGGCGGGCATCGCCTGATGGTCTGCCGTGTGTCCGCGCTGTAAACCTTGCAAGGTCATGTGGCATCGTGGGGGTTATCGCCGTGCTGAGCCTGCCACAGCGCAAATTTCCTGTACTAGGAAGCATGTAAAACCATGTACAAATGCATCAGTATTTAGTGTAGATTTCTACTAGAAGTACTCGTGTTATCATTTGCATGTTGTGATAACTAAATGCGGAGTATGTTTAATTAACTGGGACGGGTATGGCTGTTAATTTCTCTAAAGATGCGTTGTCTAAAGTCTTGCAAGAAACGGCACGTAGCAAGCGCCTTGATACGTGGTTGTGGTTCTACTTGGAATGTCGTGGTGCGAATCTAGATCAGGGCTATTTTTACGCTTCTGGAATGAGGGATTATATGGCAGCTCGCATCACTAGTATGCCAGGGATGGCTGATGAAATTAATGGTATGTTAGGTATTAATTTCTTGCCTAGAGAGATGCTGGAATGGATAGGTGAAAGTGAAAGGCAGTGTCAGTGGTTGGTGTCATTTTTGAGTAGTCATAAAAGTAATTTGTTGACGAATCCTCCTGTTCGTTTGCTAAATAGGGATTTGGTTGTAGCAATGATTGATATGTTGGGATTGGATGTTTTAAGCAAAAAAACGGTTGTTGATTTGATGAGGTGTGCTTGGGTTGAGCACATAAAAAATGATGGTGCTTTGCTTTGGTTTAAAGGTGACAGTGAAGAGGATAAGTGTGAGTTGGCCTCGAGATGGATCATGAAAAATGATGGGGATGGCTCAGCGTTTCAGATTAATCCAATTCGAACTCATCAAGAGTTATTGATGTATTTTGACCGGTTTAAGTTTAGCGATGATAGGAAGTTGCTTTGTCTTTCTGCAGTTAAAAAGAGTTGGAGTCAGAAGAAGTATCGAGGGAATTTAAATGGTAAAAAGCAACACAATTTTATTTTGACGGACAAGGCTATTAATCGTCTTGATAAGTTGGCAAAAAAGCATGACTTAAAGCGGGTGGATGTTCTTGAGATTCTTCTGCAAATGGAGTCTGAAAAGAATTTGTACATAGCAGAAAAGATGAAAATTTTTAAAGGGCTAGAGGAGTTGTGATTATTTGTGAATAATGCCTGTATGCTGGCTTCAAATCTTTTCGAGAACTGTAATAATGCTTGTTGGTATGTGAAGTATTGTAAATTATTGAACGATAAATTGGAGTGTGGCTCTCTCGAAAACAATCAGACATGAAGCAATTTAAGGTGAAGTTTTTCTCATAATTTTAAGATGTTTTCAACAATTAATTGATAGATTTTAGTGTGCTGCATTGTGCTATATTGTCGATCGTTTCTGTTTTGCGTAAATAATTTTAAATCACGGTTATTGCTGGAAGATATCGGCACGGTGCAATGCGGAGTGAGGCTATTTTTTGAAAGAATCTGAGTGGGTTTTGCGCGAAGTAATTGTGGGTTTTTGGCAGAAAGTAGAGAGGTAATTCGTGGGGCTTTGCGGCGTTAAGTTGCGGAATTAATTGGCATTTCGAAAGCCTTTTGTTGACCAGTCCTGACTGAGATGCGCTGATTGATTAGCCTGTTTTTTTCCGAAGCTTGGCGAGCTAGTTGTCCAAGATGTACGACACAATCGGTTGCTTTTGCACGCTTTTGATAGCTGGCATTATCAATGCTGCCTTGCCTTAGGGATTGGTGCAGACGTAGTGCGAACGAGCTGAGAATGCCAGACCATGAATGGTGCTGCAGATCCAGGGGAATTGTTAGGAACGATGCAGGTGCATAAGGCTACCGACACCAAATGGACGAGAATGGCAAGCAGACCTTCGACTGTAAGCATTCGGTGTTGACTAACTGCCGTTATAAGCTGATCCGCACCGTGCTTGTCAGCCCGGCCAACGAAGACGACCTGCCCTATCAACGAGTAGGGGCTCGACCGGAGCGATGCGATACCAGCCGGGATCTGTATGCGACCGTGACTACTCCACGTGGGACATCCCCAATGTGTGCGGTTGGCGGGAACACATCCAGCGCAGCGCAAAGCCGAAGCAGGCATTACTGACCTACAACCACAAGCGGATATGCAGACGGAAGGACAGTAGGGTGACCGATTCCTGATGCACAAAGAGTGTCCGCAGCCTGCGAAATACGGGCTTTAGAGGCAATGCTGCAGCTTCTTGGGCGATAGCGGCGTCAGATTGTTGCCTGCTGATAGAATTATTAAACCGGGTATGTAGTCGGGTTTTTTTATGCTTTGTATAATTTAATGCATTGATAAATAAGGTAAATATCAACATTTTCCTGTTCAACGTCTAAGCCGCGCCGCTTGGCGGGCCACGCAAGAACCACCCTCACGGGTGGTTTTTTCGTATCTGCATGTCGCGTTTGACCGGGTTCGGGTGCTGGAGGGCGCACGGTCGTTTTGTTATATTTCGCTTTCGCAAATATTTGCGACTGCAAATAACTAACAGATATAAAGATATGACCATGAAACGACTGATTCCCATCCTGCTCTCCGCCTTGCTGGCCGGCCAGACCCTCGCCGCCGACCTGATCGACACCGTCCGCCAGCGGGGCACGCTGAAGATCGCGCTGGAAGGTACCTACCCGCCGTTCAACTACCGCGAAGGCAAGACGCTGACCGGCTTCGAGGTCGAACTCGGCCAGGAACTCGCGCGCCGGCTCGGTGTGCGTCCCGAATTCGTCACCGGCGAATGGAGCGGCCTGCTCGCCGGCCTGCAAGGCGGCAAGTTCGACGTGGTGATGAACCAGGTCGCGGTCAACGAGGCGCGAGCGCGCGTGTTCGACTTCAGCCGCCCGTACACCATCTCCAGCGCGCAACTGGTGGTGCGTAAAAACGAAACGCGCACTCTATCGGGTGCCAACCTCAAGGGCACCAAGGTCGGCGTCGGCCAGGGCAGCAACTACGCGGACCTTGCACGCAGGCTGGACGGGGTCGAGGTCAAGGTCTACCCGGGCGCGCCCGAGTACCTGCAGGATCTGGCCAGCGGCCGCATCGACGCCGCGCTCAACGACAGCCTGCTGATCCCGTTCGCGATCCGCGAGTCGCGCCTGCCGCTGAAGGCCGGCGCGCCGGTCGGCAGCACGGCGACGATGGCGATCCCGTTCGCCAAGGGCAACCCGGGCTTCAAGCGCGCGATCGACCAGGCGCTGTTGGCGATGCAGCAGGACGGCAGTTTCGCCCGCATCTCGAACAAGTGGTTCGGCCAGGACGTATCGCAGCCGCCGGCCGCGCGCAAGGCCGACTAATCTCAAAGCGCCCGGGCCCTGACGAAAGGATGCGTGGATGCCCCTGACCGAACTCATGGAACTGGCGTGGCCGATGCTGTTGCAAGGCACGTTCTACACGCTTGTTTTCGCCTTCTCGAGCATGGTGCTCGGCCTTGCGCTGGGCTTCTTGGTCGCCTTGCTGCGCGTCGCGCGCGTGCCGGTACTGGGGGCGGTCGCGACCTTCTACGTCAGCCTGATGCGCGGCACGCCGCTCTTGGTGCAGATCTTCGTGATCTACTACGGCCTGCCGTCGGCCGGCGTCGAGTTCGACCCGGTGACGGCGGGGGTACTGGCGCTGACGCTGAACGTCGCCGCCTACCTGTCCGAGAGCATGCGCGGCGCGATCGCCGGCGTCGGCGCCGGGCAGTGGGCGGCCGCCCGTTCGCTGGGGTTCACCTGGTGGCAGGGCATGCGCTTCATCATCGCGCCGCAGGCGCTGCGGCTGGCGGTGCCTAGCCTGTCCAACAGCCTGATCTCGCTGATCAAGGATACCTCGCTGGTCTCGGTGATCACCGTCAGCGAGCTGATGCTGTCGACCAAGGAGCTGATCGCGCAGACCTTCGAGCCGCTGCCGCTCTACCTGATGGCCGCGCTGATCTACTGGGCGCTGTGCGGCGCGTTCGAGCTGGCGCAGCGCTACCTCGAGCGGCGGCTCGCCTTGCCCGGCCACCGTCAGTGATGGCACAGATTGGGCAATGACCATGCTATAGGCATTGTTTTTGGCGTTAGAATGTCGGCTCGAACGACTTTCTGCGCCGCCCATGCGTCCGTTGACCCGCCGCGTCTTCCTGTCTGCCCCGCTCGCCCTCGCGACGGCCGCGTGCGCGCGGCCGCAACCGCCGCTGGTGGTCGCGACCAACCGCTGGATCGGCTACGAACCCTTCTACATTGCCCGCGAACTTGAAGCCTACCCTGGACGGGCGCCGCACTTGGTCGAGTACGGCTCGGCGTCCGAGGTGGTGCGTGCGCTCGCCAGCGGGGTGATCGACGCGGGTGCGCTGACGCTGGACGAAGCGCTGCAGCTGATGCAGCACAACCCGGATTTCGCGGTCGGCCTGGTCCTCGACGAATCGTTCGGCGCCGACGCGCTGGTCGCCTCCGGCGGCCTGAAGTCGCCCGCCGCACTGCGCGGTCGGCGCGTCGGCGCCGACAGCCTGGCGCTCGGCGCCTTCATGCTGGGGCGCGCGCTGCAATACGGCGGCCTCGCGCCATCCGACGTGAAGCTCGTCCATGTCTCCTACGAAGCACAACTCGAGGCGCTGGATGCCGGCGAGGTCGACGCGCTGGTGACTTTCGAGCCGGTGCTGGGGCAGCTGACGGCGCGCGGCGCGCGCGTGCTGTTCGACAGCAGCGACATTCCCGGCGAAGTCGTCGACGTGCTGGTGGTCCGCCAGCAGGCGCTGGCCGACCGCGACGGGCGGCTGGCCGCCTTGCTGCAGGGCTGGTTTGCCGGGCGTGACGCGCTATTGGGCAGCGAGCCTGCCGCGCTGGCGGCAGTCAGCGCGCGCCAGCAGATCGCGCCCGACGAGGTCAAGCCGGCCTTGCAGCAGTTGCGCTTTCCCAGCCTGCAAGAAAACCGGCACCGCTTCGCCGAAAAGACCACGCTGCTTGAATCGATGCGCCGCATGCACGCGCTGCTGGCAGGCTTCGGCCTGGTGGAGGGCGCGCCGCCGGGCGCTCGGCAGATCGTGTCGTTGCCGGAGGTCCTTGCATGAGCCGCTGGCTGACCCGTTTTCCGTTGCGGCTGGCGATGCCGGTCGCGCTGCTGTTGCTCGGTACGCTGCTGCTGGGCGGCTTCTGGTGGATGCACTGGCAGCAGAGCCGTGATGACGAACTGGCGCATGCACGCACGCAGGCGGGGCGCAGCGTCGAGCAGGTGCAGGGCATCGTCGCCGAGGAGTTGGCGCGCGGCGCCTTGCCGCAGGTGCAAAGGCTGATCGCCGCGGTCAGCGTCGACCCCGGCGTGCGCCGCCTCCTGCTGGTGACCCCGCAAGGGGAGGTGCTCGCGGCCAACCGGCTCGCCTGGGTCGGCCGGCCGCTGGCCGGACTTGGCGGGATGGCCGGCGTGCTGGACTCCGCCGCGGCACGCTCGGCGCTCAGCGCGCAGCGCCTGGAATATGGCCAGGCAGGGGACGGGGTGATCCGCGTGCTCGCCGGCGTGCTGCAGAGCGCGACCCCCGGGCAGCTACGCTCGGCCAAACCTGCCTTGCTAGTCTACGAACTGGACATCTCCGACCGCCTTGCGGCGTCCCGCGCGCTGGCGTTTGAGCGTGCGCTGGAGAGCTTCCTGTTGTTGGCCTTGGCGGCAGCGGCACTCCATTACGCATTTTTCCGTACGCTGGCGCGGCGCAGCCACGCGCTGGACCGGGTGCTGCAGCGCATCGCGGACGGCGAATTCGGCTTGCAGCCCGAGCTTTCCGGCCGCGACGAGTTTGCCACGTTGGCGCGTCGCGTCGGCTGGCTGTCGACCCGGCTCGCCACGATGCGCGACGCGGTGGATGAGCGCGAGCAGGCGCTACGCGCAGCATCGGCCAGCTACCGCGCGCTGTTCGACAACAGCCCGGACGGGCTGGTCGCCTTCAGGCGTGACGGCAGCGCGGTACTGGCCAACCAGGTTGCGACCCGCCTGCTGGGCGGCATGGCGGCGCCGGCGATCCGGTTTGACGCGCTTGGCTTGCCGGGCGAGGTGTGGGACGCGTTCTGTGCCGGGCCCGGCGGTGTCCGCGAGTTGGAGAGCCGGCTTGCGACGGGTTGCGAAGTCGAGCTGACGCTGATCAACGCGCTCGCGGGCGAGGCGGCGGTGCTCTGGTGCCGCCTGCACGACTTGACCGCCGAGCGCGCCGCGCAGACCGGGCAGCGCCTGGCGCGGCGGGTGTTCGAGGACGCGGGAGAGGGCATCTTCATCGCCGACGCGACCGGGCAGCTGATCGACGCCAACCCCTCGTTCGCGGCGATGGCCGGCTGCGCGCCCGCCTTGCTGCACGGGGAGATGCTGGATGCGCTGTTCGACCCGGCCGGCCTGGCCGCGCGCGTCGACGGCAGCGGGCATTGGCACGGCCAGGTCTCACTCAGGCACGGCGGCGGCCGGCCGACGCCTCCCTTGCACCTGTCGCTGGCGGCAAGCCTGGACGCGCAGGGGCGGCTGACCCACTACATCGGCCTCGCCAGCGACATCACCGAGCAGGTGGCGGCCGAGCGGCGATTGCAGCAGATCGCCGACCACGACGCGCTGACCGGCCTGCTCAGCCGCCCGGCGTTCAAGCGCGAGCTCGACCTGCGCCTCGCCCGTTCCGCGCACGGGCGGATCGCCTTTGTCGACCTCAACCGCTTCAAGCAGATCAACGACGCGCTCGGCCACTCGGTCGGCGACGCGGTGTTGCGCGAAGTCGCGCAGCGCCTGCGCGACGCCTTGCCCGCCGGTGGGCTGGCCGCACGGCAGGGCGGTGACGAGTTCCTGCTCGCCCTGCCCGAGTTCGACGACGAGGACGGCAGCCGCTGGGCCGGAGCGCTCGCGCATGCGCTGGAGGCGGTCATCCACGTCGAGGGGCGTTACCACCTGAACCTGTCGTGCAGCGTCGGCTTCGCGCGCTGGCCGGAAGACGGCACCGACGCCGATACGCTGATCCGCCACGCCGACATCACCATGTATTTCGCCAAGGCGGCCGGCCCCGGCCGTTACGAGGTGTTCGCGCCAGAGATGCGCGCGCAGATGGAACGCCGCGCGCGGGTCGAGGCCGCCCTGCACGAGGCGCTGGCTGCCGGCCAGTTCTCGCTGTTCGTGCAGCCGCAGCGCGCGCTGGGCAGCGGACGCACCTGCGGGGCCGAGCTGTTGCTGCGCTGGCAGCACCCCGAGCTCGGGCAGGTCAGCCCGGCGGAGTTCATCCCGCTGGCCGAGGACAGCGGCCTGATCACGGTGATCGGCGCGTGGGTGCTGCAGCAGGGCTGCCAGCTGGCGGCCGCCTGGCGCGAGCAGGGCTGGCGCGGCAGCGTGTCGGTCAACGTGTCGGCCCTGCAGCTGCGCAGCGCGCCGCTGATCGAGCAGGTCGACCGTGCGCTGCTCGCCAGCGCCCTGCCGGCCGAGGCGCTGACCATCGAGCTGACCGAATCGGTGCTGATGGACGACGTCGACGCGACGGCCGACGTGCTCGCCGCGCTGGCGCGCCGCGGCGTGCGCATCGCGATCGACGACTTCGGCACCGGCTACTCCAGCCTCGCCTACCTGCAGCGGCTGCCCTTGCACGAACTGAAGATCGACCGGGCCTTCGTCTGTGGCATCGGCGTCGACGGGCACAGCGAGGCGATCATCGAGACGGTGCTGGCGATGGCCGGCACGCTGGGAATGGAGACGGTCGCGGAGGGGGTGGAAACGGCCGCGCAGGCGGCCTTCCTAGCCAAACTGGGCTGCGACGCGATCCAGGGTTACTGGCTGGCGCGGCCGATGCCGGTCGCCGAGTTCCCGCGCTGGCTGGCTGCGGCGCCGGCATACAGCACTTAGACAATCCGCCGGTTTTTTGCCATTTTTCAGACGAAAACTTGATAATAAGCAAATTATTTAATAGCTAACTTCTGCATAGTAGGGGCCGACCCCAAGGCAGCGCACACCGTTGCGTTGCCGTGCACGTCATTCGAACCGAGTTAACCTCATGGAGAGAAGCATGCGTAAGTTGGCATTTGCAGTCAGTCTGGCCCTCGGCAGTGTTGCCGCCCACGCCGCCACCGTTTACACCGGCGACAAGGTACAGGGCGTTCCCGTCATTTCCCAACTCGACATTGCCGACCTCGCGCCGGGCAAGACGCACCGCTTCATGTTCCAGGGCACGACCGACGGCATCGGCCAGCACTTCTACGTGCCGGTTGTCGTCGCCAAGGGAGCCAAGGCCGGCCCCAAGCTGGTGCTCAACAGCGGCAACCACGGTGACGAAGTGAACGGCATCCGCGCCGTGCAGAAGGTGATGGCAGGCCTCGACGCCGCCAAGCTCTCCGGTACCGTCGTCGCGGTGACCGGCTCCAACCCCAACTCGATCAACCGCGTGACCCGTGAGTGGGCGACCTACAACGACGGCGGCGCGTCGACCAACTTCAACCGCGTCTTCCCAGGCAAGGAAAAGGGCACTGCGCCCGAGCAGCACGCGTGGCTGATGTGGAACAAGCTGTGGCAGGGTAACGTCGACTACGTGCTCGACTTCCACACCCAGTCGACCGGCACCGACTTCCCGTTCTTCATCTACGCCGACTACCGCGACCCGCGCATCGAGCGCATCGCCGAGCTGTTCCCGGCCGACCAGATCAAGAAGGACCCGGGCGAGAAGGGCTCGACCGAGACGACCTTCGTCGATAACAAGATCCCGGCGGTGACGCTGGAACTGGGTTCGCCGCGCAAGTACGACAAGGACATGATCGACCGTGGCGTGGAAGGCACCCGCAACGTGATGGTCGACCTGAAGATGATCGACGGCAAGATTGGCCGCACCGCCAAGACCGCCAAGACCTTCGTCGGCAACGACATGACGACCGTCCGCGCCGAGCAGGGCGGCTACGCCGAGATCCTGGTCAAGCTGGGCGACATGGTGAAGAAGGACCAGGTGGTGGCACGCCAGCTCAACGTATTCGGCGACACCGTCAAGGAGTACAAGGCGCCGGCAGACGGCAAGGTGCTCTCCACCGGTACCGACGCGGTGCGTGAACCGCGCGCGACCCTGGTCCGCCTGCTGATCCAGAACCCGGACGCCCAGTGCGCCAAGGGCTGCTAAGCCTTTACCTCTGAAAGAAAGCCCGCCGTCAGGCGGGCTTTTTGCTTTTCGGACGCGCCATCTAGACTGAAAGGACTTTCAGACAAGGAGAGGGCGATGGGACTTCTGGATCAACTGGCCGGTGCGGCGGGCGCAGGCGAAGGTGAAGGTGAAGGTGGGGGGCAGGGGATGGCCGGCGTGCTCGGTTCCTTGCTCGAACAAAGCGGCGGTCTCTCCGGCCTGCTCGACAAGTTTGGCCAGCAGGGGCTGGGCGATGCGGCCGCGTCGTGGGTCTCAACCGGCGAGAACCAGCCGGTCAGCGCCGAGCAGATCGAGTCGGTGCTGGGCGGCTCCCAACTGGGCGAGTTGGCCGGGCGCTTCGGGCTCGATAGCGGTACCCTCGCTCAGGGGCTTTCTACAGCACTGCCGCTCTTGGTCGACAAGCTGACGCCCGACGGGCAGGTGCCGCAGGGCGGCGACCTGCTCTCGCAGGGCGTTGGCCTGCTCAAGGGTCTGCTCGGGCGCTAGGAGGACGCGATGAAGTGCTTCGACCGTTTGGGAGAACTGAGCAACGGCGAGCCGCGCCACGACGCGGCGATGCGCGCGCTGGCGGCGCTGGTCGACGACCACGGGGGGCTGGCCGGCCTCGGCCAGCGCTTTCGCGATATCGGCCTGGGTACCGAGCTTGACTCGTGGCTCGCCAGCGGCGAGAACCTGCCGATCACCGCTGCCGACGTCTATGTCGCGCTGGGCGAGGGCGCGGTCGAACAGTTTGCAGACATGACCGAGACCACCTCGCTGGCTGCGGCGCGGCTGATGGCCGAGTCGCTGCCCGAGCTCTTCGACCGGCTGACGCCGGGCGGTGTGCTACCGGACTCGGACGACGCGATCACCCGCTGGTTTTCCGCGCTGGGCGTACTGTTCGAGCGCTAGGCGGGGTTACAATCTCAGCAGGACCCGACACGGCCCATCCGGGCCGTGTTTTTATTTTCGGAAAGATTGCATGACTTCCAGCAGCAGACCCCGAGCGGTGGTGATCGGCGGCGGCCCGGCCGGGCTGATGGCCGCCGAGCGCATCGCCGCGGCCGGTTTCGAGTGCGCGGTGTACGACGCGATGCCGTCGGTCGGCCGCAAGTTCCTGCTCGCCGGCGTCGGCGGGCTCAACATCACCCACAGCGAGCCGTGGCCGGCCTTCGTCGCGCGCTACGGCGAGCGTGCCGGCGTGCTGCGGCCCTGGCTGGACGCCTTCGACAACCGGATGCTCTGCGACTGGGTGCACGGGCTGGGCGTCGACACCTTCGTCGGCAGCTCGGGCAAGGTGTTCCCCAGCCAGATGAAGGCGGCGCCGCTGTTGCGCGCGTGGCTCGCCCGCCTGCGCGGCGCCGGGGTGACCTTCCACCCGCGCGCGCGCTGGCAGGGCTGGGCGGACGACGGCACATTGCTCTTTGATGCGCCGGATGGCCGGCAGACGGTGGTGGCCGACGCGGTGGTGCTGGCGCTGGGCGGCGGCAGCTGGAAGAAGCTGGGTTCGGACGGCGCGTGGGTGGGGCTGCTCGAGCAGGCCGGCGTCGCGGTGGCACCGCTTGCGCCGGCCAACTGCGGCTTCGAGCGGCGCTGGTCGGACTTCCTGCTCGAGCGTTTCGCCGGCGAGGCGGTCAAGTCGGTCGGCTTGGCGGTGGCTGACGCGGACGGCAAGCTGGCGTTCCGCCGCGCGGGCTTCGTGATCAGCCGCTACGGGGTCGAGGGCGGCGGCGTGTACGCGCTGTCGGCGCGCCTGCGCGACGCGATCGCGCGGGACGGCCACGCGACGCTGTGGGTCGACTTGCTGCCCGACTTTTTGCCCGAGCGGGTGGCGGCCGAGGTGGCGCGCCCGCGTGGCGCGCGTTCGCTCGCCAGCCACCTGCAAAGCAGGCTGGGCCTCAAGGGCGCACGCATGGCGCTGGTGCACGAGTGTCTGGACAAGGCGGCCATCGCCGACCCGGCGAGGCTCGCCGCCGCGCTCAAGGCGCTGCCCGTTACCCTTGACGCACCGCGTCCGCTGGACGAGGCGATCAGCAGCGCGGGTGGCGTGCGTTTTGAGGAGCTTGACGGACAGTTGATGCTGAGAAAGCGCCCCGGCGTGTTCTGCGCGGGCGAGATGCTCGACTGGGAAGCGCCGACCGGCGGCTATTTGCTCACCGCTTGCTTTGCCACCGGCCGCGCCGCCGGCGATGGCGCCGCGCGTTATCTTGAGGGGCAGGCCTA
This sequence comes from Crenobacter intestini, assembly GCF_004919095.1. GTDB lineage: Bacteria > Pseudomonadota > Gammaproteobacteria > Burkholderiales > Chromobacteriaceae > Craterilacuibacter > Craterilacuibacter intestini. The sequence continues at coordinate 20,734 of NZ_STGJ01000020.1, forward strand.
GTTCAGGTAGCGCAGCGGGTCGACCGCTTGGCCACGCACGCGCACTTCGAAGTGCAGCTTGACGCGGTCGGCGCCGCTCGAACCCGCGGTCGCGATCTGCTGGCCGCGGCGCACCGTCTGCCCTTCGCCGACCAGTAGGCGTTGGTTGTGCGCGTATGCAGTCAGGTGGTGTTCGTCGTGCTTGATGATCAGCAGGTTGCCGTAGGCGCGGATGCCTTGCCCCGCGTAGACGACCTTGCCTGGTGCCGCCACGCGCACCGGCTCGCCGAGCTTGGCGCCGATGTCGACCCCCTTGTTGCGTCCCGAGAAGCGGGCAAGCAAGGGCCCTTTCAGCGGCCAGTCGAGCCTGATGGCCGGGCGTGCCGGGGCGGGCTTGGCGGGCGGCTTGGGCGGGGCCACCGGGCGGCTGGTGTTTGGGTGCTTGGGCGGGGTGGTGGCTGACGGTGTGCCCGCGTAGGTCGGCGGCGGGATCACCCGCAGCACCTGGCCCGCGTTCAGCGCCGCCGGGTTGGCGATGCGGTTCCAGCGGGTGAGTTCGGCGACGCTGCGCCCGTGGCGGCGTGCGATGCTGTACAAGGTGTCGCCGGGCTGCACCCGGTAATGGCCGGCGCTGATGGGCGGGTACGCGCTCGTGCCCGCGCAGGCGGTGAGCAGTGCAGCGAGCGAGAGCGGGACGAGGCGAAGCAGGGCAGGACGGAACAGCATTGGCCGATTCTACACTGAGCCACCTTCCAAACGGACAAGGCGCCGGGGAAACCGGCGCCTTGCTTGCTCAGGATCAAGCCAGCGGGCGAAGGCCCGCCAGCCCGTCCGGTCTTACCACACCTGCAGGTAGGCGAGCATGCCCTCGGCGGCCTGGCGGCCTTCGAACACCGCGCGTACCACCAGGTCGGCGCCGCGCACCATGTCGCCGCCGGCGAACACCTTGGGGTTGCTGGTCTGATGCTTGAACGCGGCGCGCGCCGGCGCGACGGTGCGGCCGCGCTCGTCGGTGACGATGTTGGCCGACTCGAACCAGTTCGCCGCTTCGGCCTGGAAGCCGAAGGCGACGATCACGTGGTCGCACGCGAGTTGCGTCTCGCTGCCCGGCACCACCTCGGCGCTGCGCCGGCCCTTGGCGTCCGGTGCACCCAGCCGCGTCTCGGCCAGCGTCAGCACGAGGCTGCCGTCATCCGCCGCGGCAACGCCCACCGGCTGGCGGTTCCACAGGAACTCGACGCCTTCCTCGCGCGCGTTGGTCACTTCGCGCTTGGAGCCCGGCATGTTCGCCTCGTCGCGGCGGTACGCGCAGACCACCTGGCGCGCGCCCTGACGGATCGAGGTGCGGTTGCAGTCCATCGCGGTGTCGCCGCCGCCGAGCACGATGACGCGCTTGCCGGCCATGTTGACGGCTGCCTCGTCGCCCAGCGTGCCCATGCCCTGGCGCACGTTGTTGATCAGGAAGGGCAGCGCCTCGAGCACGCCCGGGGTGTCTTCGCCGGCGAAGCCGCCCTTCATGTACTTGTACGCGCCCATGCCCATGAACACCGCGTCATAGTCGGCGAGCAGGGTGTCGATGGCGATATCGCGGCCGATCTCGGTGTTCAGGCGGAACTCGACGCCCATCCCCTCCATGATCTCGCGCCGGCGCTGAACCACGCTCTTTTCCAGCTTGAATTCGGGGATGCCGAAGGTCAGCAGGCCGCCGATCTCCTCGTAGCGGTCGAACACCACCGCGCGCACGCCGTTGCGTGCCAGCACGTCGGCGCAGGCGAGGCCGGCCGGGCCCGCGCCGATCACCGCGACCTTCTTGTCGGTCCACACCACCTGGCTCATGTCGGGGCGCCAGCCGGCCTTGTACGCCTCGTCGGTAATGTATTTCTCGACGCTGCCGATGGTGACCGCGCCGAAGCCGCCCTGCTCGAGCGTGCACGCGCCTTCGCAGAGGCGGTCCTGCGGGCAGACGCGGCCGCAGATCTCCGGCAGCGAGTTGGTCTTGTGCGACATTTCGGCCGCCTCGAAGAGGCGTCCTTCCTTCACCAGCTTCAGCCAGTTCGGGATGTAGTTGTGGACCGGGCACTCCCACTCGCAGTAGGGATTGCCGCAGGCGAGGCAGCGCCCGGCCTGGTCCGCCGCGTCCACCGGATGCAGCGGCGCGTAGATTTCCTTGAACTCGACCTTGCGCACCGCGGCTTCGACCTTGTCGCCGGGGTTGCGGCTGAGCTTCATGAACTGGAAGACATCGTTTGCCATGTTCTTTTCCTTGCCGGCGCCTGCGGCAGGCGGGCGCCGTCCGCGGTCAGTCTTTCAACAGGGATTCCAGCTTCGCCGCCTTGGGCTTGACGAGCCAGAAGTAGTCGACATAGTCGTCGAAGTTCTCCAGCATCGCGCGGCCGGTCTCGGAACCGGTCAGCTCGACATGCTTGGCGATCTTCTCCAGCAGGAAGGCGCGGTACATGCCCATCGCCTCCCCGTTGATCAGGTGGATGTCGACCAGTTCGTTGTTGTAGCGGTACGGGAAGCGCTCGTTCCTGTCGTAGACGAAGGCGAAGCCGCCGGTCATGCCCGCGCCGAAGTTGTAGCCGGTCTCGCCCAGCACGACGACGGTGCCGCCGGTCATGTACTCGCAGCAGTGGTCGCCCGCGCCTTCGATCACCGCCAGTGCGCCCGAATTGCGCACGGCGAAGCGCTCGCCCGCGACGCCGGCCGCAAACAGCTGGCCGCCGGTCGCGCCGTACAGGCAGGTGTTGCCGATGATGATGGACTCGCTCGCCTTGTAGCTTGCATTTTTAGGCGGGTAGATCACCACGCGGCCACCGGCCATGCCCTTGCCGACGTAGTCGTTGGCATCCCCTTCGAGCTCGAGGTGCAAGCCCGGCGCGTTCCACACGCCCAAGCTTTGCCCGGCCGAGCCGGTCAGCTTGACCTTCAGGCAGCCGAACGGCAGGCCTTCTGCGCCGTGCACACGGGCGATCTCGCCGGAGAGGCGCGCGCCGATCGAGCGGTGGATGTTCTCGACCGGGTACTCGAGCTGCAGCATCTGCTTGGCCGCGATCGCGCCTTGCGCGTCGGCCAGCATCTGCTGCGCGAGCTCGCCCTTGTCGAACGAGGGGTTGGACTCGCTGACGCAGAAGCGCGGCTCGCTGTCCGGCACCTGGCCCAGGCTGATCAGCGGGGTGAGGTCGAGCTTCTGCTGCTTGGCGGTCTCGCCCTCGGCAAGCTCGAGCAGGTCCATGCGGCCGATCAGCTCTTCCATGGTGCGCACGCCAAGCTTGGCCATCCACTCGCGCGTCTCGCGGGCGATGAACAGGAAATAGTTCATCACCATCTCGGGCAGGCCGATGAAGTACTTTGAGCGCAGTTTCACTTCCTGGGTGGCGACGCCGGTCGCGCAGTTGTTCAGGTGGCAGATGCGCAGGTACTTGCAGCCGAGCGCGACCATCGGGCCGGTGCCGAAGCCGAAGCTCTCGGCGCCGAGCGCGGCCGCCTTGACCACGTCGAGGCCGGTCTTCAGGCCGCCGTCGGTCTGCACGCGCACGCGGCCGCGCAGGCCGTTGGCGCGCAGCACCTGCTGCGCCTCGGACAGGCCCAGCTCCCATGGCGTGCCGGCGTACTTGACCGAGGTGAGCGGGCTCGCGCCGGTACCGCCGTCGTAGCCGGAGATGGTGATCAGGTCGGCGTAGGCCTTGGCCACGCCGGCGGCGACGGTGCCGACGCCCGGCTCGGCGACCAGCTTGACCGACACCAGCGCCGACGGGTTGACTTCCTTCAGGTCGAAGATCAGCTGCGCCAGGTCCTCGATCGAGTAGATGTCGTGGTGCGGCGGCGGCGAGATCAGGCTGACGCCTTCCTTGGCGTGGCGCAGGCGGGCGATCAGGCCAGAGACCTTGTCGCCAGGCAACTGGCCGCCTTCGCCGGGCTTGGCGCCCTGCGCGACCTTGATCTGCAGCACCTCGGCGTTGACCAGGTAGTGCGGGGTGACGCCGAAGCGGCCGGAGGCCACCTGCTTGATCTTCGACATCTTCTCGGTGCCGTAGCGCGCCGCGTCCTCGCCGCCTTCGCCGCTGTTCGAGCGGCCGCCCAGGCGGTTCATCGCGATCGCCAGCGCCTCGTGCGCCTCGGGCGAGAGCGCGCCCAGCGACATGCCGGCGGAGTCGAAGCGCTTGAGGATGGCCTCGATCGGCTCGACTTCGTCCAGCGGGATCGGCGTCGGCGCGAGCTTGAGCTGCATCAGGTCGCGGAACATGGCGACCGGACGGGTGTTCACCAGGTGCGCGTAAGTCTGGTACGCGTCGTAGTCGTCGTTCTGTACCGCCTTTTGCAGCATGGTGACGACGTCCGGGTTGTACGCGTGGTACTCCTCGCCGTGCACGTACTTGAGCAGGCCACCCTGCGTCAGCGGACGCATCGGGTTGAACGCGTAGCGGGAGAGCTTCTTCTGGTCGTCCTCGAAGTCGTCGAAGCTGGCGCCGCCGATGCGCGAGACGGTGCCCTTCAGGCACAGCTCGACCACGTCGCCGTGCACGCCGACCGCTTCGAACAGCTGGGCGCCGCGGTAGGACGCGATGGTCGAGATGCCCATCTTGGATAGCACCTTCAACAGGCCCTTGTTGATGCCCTTGCGGTAGTGCTGCAGCGCCTCGTTGACCTTGCACTTGACCTCGCCGCTTTGCACCAGCTCGATGATGCTCTGGTAGGCGAGGTAGGGGTAGACCGCGGTCGCGCCGTAGCCGATCAGGCACGCCATCTGGTGCGCGTCGCGCACGGTGCCGGTCTCGACCACGATATTGGTCTTGCAGCGCAGGCCGGCGTCGATCAGCGCGTGGTGTACCGCGCCGGTCGCGAACAGCGCGTGGATCGGCAGGCGGTTCGCGCTGAGGTTGCGGTCGGACAGCACGACGACCACGGTGCCTTCGCGCACCGCGTCGGTCACGTGCTGGGCGAGGCGGCGCAGCGCGTCTTCCAGCGCGCCTTCGGCCGGGTCGTAGCACAGATCAAAGCTGGTCGACTTGAGGTAGGCCTCGGGGCGGGTGGTCACCCGCACAAACTTCTCGTGGCTGAGCACCGGGCTGCGCACTTCGAGGCGCTTGGCGTGCTCGGCGCTCTCCTCGAACATATTGCGCTCGGGGCCGAACACCGAGTTGAGCGACATCACCACCGCCTCGCGGATCGGGTCGATCGGCGGGTTGGTCACCTGCGCGAACTGCTGGCGCAGGTAGTCGTACGGCGAACGCACCTTTTCGCTAAGCACCGCCATCGGGGTGTCGTCGCCCATCGAGCCGACCGCCTCCTGGCCGTCCTCGGCGAGCACGCGCAGGATCTGGTCGCGTTCCTCGAAGCTCAGGTTGAACAGTTTCTGCAGCGTCAGCAGCTGCTGCTTGGGCATCGCCTCGAGCTGGCTGTCGTCCTCGATCGACAGCTCGAGGTACTGCGCGGATTCCTTGATCCACTGGCGGTACGGCTTGGCGCTCTTGAGCTGGGCGTCGATCTGTTCGGGCAGCAACAGCTCGCCGGTGGCGAGGTCGGCCGCGAACAGCTGGCCGGGCTTGACCCGGCCCTTCCTGACCACGTCCTCGGGCTTGTAGTCCCACACGCCGACTTCGGAGGCGATGGTCAGCACATTGTCGCGGGTCAGCACCCAGCGCGCCGGGCGCAGGCCGTTGCGGTCGAGCATGCACGCCGCGTAGCGGCCGTCGGTCAGCACGATGCCGGCCGGGCCGTCCCACGGCTCCATGTGCATCGAGTTGAATTCGTAGAACGCGCGCAGGTCCTTGTCGGTCGAGTCGACGTTCTGCCACGCCGGCGGCACCAGCAGGCGCAGCGCGCGGAACAGCGGGATGCCGCCCATCAGCAGGCCTTCGAGCATGTTGTCGAGGCTCATCGAGTCGGAGCCGTCGGTCTGCACGATGGGGCGCACCGCGTCCATGTCGAGGTGCTCGGACGCCATGATGCGTTCGCGCGCGCGCGCCCAGTTGCGGTTGCCCTGCACGGTGTTGATCTCGCCGTTGTGCGCGAGGAAGCGGAACGGCTGCGCGAGCTTCCATTGCGGCCAGGTATTGGTCGAGAAGCGCTGGTGGAACACCGCGAGGCTGGACTCGAAGCGCGGATCCTTCAGGTCGAGGTAGAACTCGGGCAGGTTGTCCGGCGTGACCAGACCCTTGTACGACAGGGTGTGCGGCGACAGCGTCGGCAGGTAGAAGTAGGCGTCGTCCGCCTTGTTCGCCTTCTCGGCCATGCGGCGCGCCATATACAGGCGGCGCTGGAAGGTCGGCTCGTCCATGCCGAACGGGCAGTTGACGAAAACCTGGACCATCCCGGGCAGGGTCTCCAGCGCGACCTTGCCGCAGGCGTCGGTGTTGACCGGCACCGTACGGAAGCCGGCGACCTCGAGCGACTGCTCCTCGAGGTATTCCTTGAGGCGGCGCAGGCTCTTCTGGCCGGCAGCCTCGTCAGGGTGGTGGAACACCAGCCCCGCGGCGTACACTGCCTTCAGCGAGAGCCCCGCTTCCTGCGCGACCGCGCGCAGGAAGCCGTCCGGTTTACGGAAGAGGAGGCCGCAGCCGTCGCCCGACTTGCCGTCGGCGGCGACCGCGCCGCGGTGCGTCAGTTTGGCGAGCGAGGAGATCGCGGTGCCGACCAGCCAGTGGCTGGGCTTGTCGTCCAGCTGGGCGATCAGGCCGAAACCGCAGCTGTCCTGCTCGAAGTCCGGGCGATACAACGTGCCCGCTAGCCAGCGCTGTCTGTCCATGTGGTTTGCCTGCTATTAATGTGAAACGAATGACTTGATTCTAAAGTCATAAGTGGCAAGGCCGCAACACGTATTTGTGCGGTGCGAAACCCAATATAAAACAAATACTTGTGCGTGTTTTACGGGGTTTCCCTAGGGCGCGTTGCCGCAGTTGCATTTGTGTTTTTGAGACGCCAGATTTAATTAAGGCGACGGTTTGACCGGGCGCAGTGACGCCTGTCATCAATTGTGTTTTGCATATTGTTCGACATGAAAACTCCCGATCCCGCCGTGGGCATGGCCGGCCGCGCACTCGCCGAGCAGGCGCTGTCGCGCGCAGCCGGCACGCCTCTGCTCGGCGGTAACCAGGCGCGCCTGCTGTACGACAGCGGCGAGAACTTCCCGGCCTGGCTCGCGGCGATCCGCGAGGCCCGCGCGAGCGTCTACATCGAGATGTATTTGTTCGCCGACGACGCGTTCGGGCGTACCCTGCGCGACGCGCTGGCCGAGCGCGCGCGCGCCGGCGTCGACGTGCGCCTGCTGGTCGACTGGTTCGGCTGCGCGCGCGAGTGCCTGGGCGGGTTTTTCCGGCCGCTGCAGGCGGCGGGTGCTCAGGTGCGCTACTACAACCCGCCGTCCCTGTCGGTCGGGCTCGGCTTTGTCGGGCGCAACCACCGAAAGCAGATCATCGTCGACACCGATCGGGTGTTCGTCGGCGGCCTGTGCGCGAGCAGCCGCTGGGAAGGAAACCCGGACGCCGGCGTCGAGCCGTGGCGCGACACCGGCGTGGTGCTGGCAGGGCCGGTGCTCGCCGAGGCGCTCGCCGCGTTTTCGGACAGCTGGGCAAGTTGCGGCGGCGAGCCGCTACCGGCGGCCAGCGCGCCGGCGGCACAAGGCGGCGTCGCCGCGCGGCTGATCGCGACGACGCCCAGCCGCGCCAACCTGATGCGGCTCGACCTGATGATCGCGGCGTTCGCCCGCGAGACGTTGTGGATCACCGACGCCTACTTCATGGCGACCGGCACCTACCTCTCTGCGCTGCAGAACGCCGCGCGCGACGGCGTCGACGTGCGCCTGCTGGTGCCGCGCTCGAGCGATATCGGCTGGATCGCGACGGTGTCGCGTACCCAGTACCGGCCGCTCCTGGAGGCCGGCGTGCGGGTGTTCGAGTGGAACGGCCCGATGATCCACGCCAAGACCGCCGTCGCCGACGCGCGCTGGGCCCGCATCGGCTCGAGCAACCTCAACGTGTCGAGCTGGCTGGCCAACCGCGAGCTCGACGTGTCGATCGAGGACGCGGCGCTCGCCGGCGAACTCGCCGCGCGTTTCTACCAGGACCTAGACCACGCGACCGAGGTGGTGCTCGGCGGCAAGCGCGGCCGTCCGGTGCTGTCGCAACCCAGGCGCGGTGACGGGGTGCCTTTGCTCAGCCCGGCGGCGGGTGCGGTGCGCGCGCGCGCGACCGCCCGCGCCGCCGCGCGCCAAGCCGTGCGCATCGGCGACACGCTGGGCGCGGTGGTGCGCGGCACGCGCGAGCTGGAGGCGAGCGAGGCGTCGGCCTTGCTGACGCTGGGCGCGTCGCTCCTGCTGGTGGCGATCGCGGTCGGCTTCTTCCCCTGGCTGGCTGCCGCGCCGCTGGTGCTGCTGCTTGCTTTGGGCGGGGTGACCATTGTTGCGCGTTCGCTACAACTTTACCGGCAGCGGCGCGCGCGCGCCGACGCCGCTGCGGGCGGCAAGAATGCTGCGGTGCAGGGCGGAATGCCGGCCAAAACAGGCGGCGGGGAGACCTTCGCCGGCGAAGCTGCCGCCCCTGCTGCGGATCAGGTCTTTACACGGGACGACACGCGTCTATAATGCGCGCCCACAGGGTTATTCGAAGGCGAGCCGCAAGGCCTGCCCTAAGCCGGCAGACGTGTGAGATGGCTAGCCATCCGGGGCGGACCGCGGTGCAAAGCTCCCAAATGAACCGGCGTGGTAGCGCCGGAATTTGACGTGACAACGCGCCTCAAGGCCAGCCTTCCCGGGCGGCGGCTCCGCAAGGAGCGCTCGTACAGAACTGTGCCCCAACGCGCACCGAGTGACACTTCTGGCGTCTACGCCGAAGGCCGCAAGGCGTTACAGGTGCCCGGCCCCGACCCCGCCCGCCGGCGGGGGACGACCCCATCCTTGCCGTAGTGCGACTTCGCCCGACGCCAAGTGTCCTGGATTGACTCCCAAGGGGACCCAGGCATGCGTTTTCGTTTTCCCATCGTCGTCATCGACGAAGACTTCCGTTCCGAGAACACCAGCGGTTCCGGCATCCGCGAGCTCGCCTCCGCGATTGAAGAGCGCGGCATGGAGGTGGTCGGTTACACCAGTTACGGCGACCTGACCGCGTTTGCGCAGCAGCAAAGCCGCGCCGCCGGCTTCATCCTCTCCATCGACGACGAGGAATTCCAGACCCAGGACAGTACCGACGCCGCGCTGGGCAAGCTGTACGGCTTCGTCGCCGAGATCCGCCGCCGCAACCCGGACATCCCGCTCTACCTGTACGGCGAGACGCGTACCGCACGCCACATCCCGAACGACATCCTGCGCGAGCTGCACGGCTTCATCCACATGCACGAGGACACGCCGGACTTCGTCGCCCGCCACATCATCCGCGAGGCCAAGTCCTACCTCGATAGCCTGGCGCCGCCGTTCTTCCGCGCGCTGGTCGACTACGCGAACGACGGCTCGTACTCGTGGCACTGCCCGGGCCACTCCGGCGGCGTCGCCTTCCTGAAGAGCCCGGTCGGCCAGATGTTCCACCAGTTCTTCGGCGAGAACATGCTGCGCGCCGACGTGTGCAACGCGGTCGACGAACTGGGCCAGCTGCTCGACCACACCGGCCCCGTGGCGGCATCCGAGCACAACGCCGCGCGCATCTTCAGCTGCGACCACCTGTTCTTCGTCACCAACGGCACCTCGACGTCGAACAAGATCGTCTGGCACAGCACCGTCGCCGCCGGCGACATCGTGCTGGTCGACCGCAACTGCCACAAGTCCAACCTGCACGCGATCATGATGACCGGCGCGATCCCGGTGTTCCTGATGCCGACGCGCAACCACTACGGCATCATCGGCCCGATCCCGAAGAGCGAATTCTCGCTGGAGAACGTCCGCCGCAAGATCCTGGCCAACCCGTTCGCCCGCGAGGCGCTCGAGAAGAACCCGGACGCCAAGCCGCGCATCCTGACCATCACCCAGTCGACCTACGACGGCATCCTGTACAACGTCGAGGAGATCAAGGGCCTGCTCGACGGCGAAGTCGACACCCTGCACTTCGACGAAGCCTGGCTGCCGCACGCGAGCTTCCACGACTTCTACGGCGACTTCCACGCCATCGGCGAGGACCGCCCGCGCTGCAAGGAGTCGATGATCTTCTCGACCCAGTCGACGCACAAGCTGCTGGCCGGTTTGAGCCAGGCGTCGCAGATCCTGGTGCAGGACCCGCAGAACCGCCAGCTCGACGTGCCTTCGTTCAACGAGGCCTACCTGATGCACACCTCGACCAGCCCGCAGTACGCGATCATCGCCAGCTGCGACGTCGCCGCGGCGATGATGGAGCAGCCGGGCGGGCGGGCGCTGGTGGAAGAGTCGCTGGTCGAGGCGCTCGACTTCCGCCGCGCGATGCGCAAGGTGGACGAGGAGTACGGCAGCGACTGGTGGTTCCGCGTGTGGGGGCCGCAGGCGCTGTCGGACGACGGCATCTGCGACCCGGCCGAATGGCAGCTCAAGCCCGACGAGCGCTGGCACGGCTTCGCCGGCATCGAGGAAGGCTTCAACCTGCTCGACCCGATCAAGGCGACCCTGCTCACCCCAGGCCTGGACGTCGACGGCAGCTTCGAGGAGATGGGCATCCCGGCGGCCATCGTCACCAAGTACCTGACCGAGCACGGCGTGGTGGTCGAGAAGACCGGCCTCTACAGCTTCTTCATCATGTTCACCATCGGCATCACCAAGGGCCGCTGGAACACGCTGATCTCGCTGCTGCAGCAGTTCAAGGACGACTTCGACAAGAACCAGCCGATGTGGCGGATCATGCCCGAGTTCGTCGCCAAGCACCCGCAGTACGAGCGGGTCGGTCTGCGCGACCTGTGCCAGAAGATCCACCAGCTGTACGCGCGCCACGACATCGCGCGGCTGACCACCGAGATCTACCTGTCCGAGATGGAGCCGGCGATGAAGCCGTCCGACGCGTTCTCGCGCATGGCGCACCGTGACATCGAACGGGTGCCGGTCGACGAACTGCTCGGCCGCGTCACCGCCGTGCTGCTGACCCCCTACCCGCCGGGCATCCCGCTCCTGATCCCGGGCGAGCGCTTCAACAGCACCATCGTCGACTACCTGAAGTTCGTGCAGGACTTCAACCACGAGCTGCCGGGCTTCGAGACCGACGTGCACGGCCTGGTGCCGACCGAGGTCGACGGGCGCAAGGTGTACTGCGTCGACTGCGTGCGCTGAGTCCGCGCTGCAAATAGCCGTTAAAAAGGGTGGCCGGAAGGCCACCCTTTTTTGCGTGCGCGGCGTTGCCTTGGCACGGCACCGGCGAAGGCGGACGTGTAGCGTCGGGCGCACGGGCATGGCCGGAAGCGGAACGTCCCGTCGGGCGGCCAGGCGTGTGGGCGGGGAGGAGGGCTCGCGATAGCCGGCAGCAGAGGGTGGCACCCGCAATGAGGACCAGCGGCGGAAAAAACAAAACCCCGCCAAAGTTTGGCGGGGTTTGCGGGCCGGCTTGGCTGACTTAGGCCGGGTGGTGCTGGAACAGGCGCTCGATCAGCGCGCTGCAGCGCTGGGCGATCACCTTGCGGCGCAGCTTGAGGGTGGGGGCCAGCTCGCCCGCGTCGACACACCAGGCGCGGTCGACCAGCGCGACCTTCTTCACATGCTCCCAGCTGCCGAAGTAGCGGTTGAAGCGCTTCACCTCGCGCTCGATCAGCGCCTGCACCTTGGGGTTGCGCGCCATCTCGGCGTCGCTGGTGTAGGCGATGCCTTGCTGGCTGCACCATTCCTTGATCTTCTCGAAGAGGGGTACGATCAGCGCGGCGGCGTACTTCTGGCCGTCGCCAACCACCATCACCTGGTCGATGAACGCCGATTCCTTCAGCTTGTTCTCGATCACCTGCGGCGCGATGTACTTGCCGTTCGACGTCTTGAACATTTCCTTCTTACGGTCGGTAATGGTCAGCACGCCGTCTTCGAGCTTGCCGATGTCTCCGGTGTGCAGCCAGCCGTCGATGATGGTCTCGGCGGTCTGTTCGGGCTCCTTGTAGTAGCCGACCATCACGTTCGGGCCACGCACCAGGATCTCGCCGTCCTCGGCGATCTTCACTTCGCAGTGCGGCATCGGCACGCCGACCGAGCCGATGCGGACACGAGCAGGGTCGAAAAGGTCGGCGGAGATCACCGGCGAGCATTCGGTCATGCCGTAGCCTTCGGCGACCATGATGCCGGCCGCCCATAGCAGACGGGCCAGGCGAGGCTGCAACGCGGCCGAGCCGACGTTGACCCACTTGAGCTCGCCGCCCATCGCCGCGCGCCACTTGCTGAAGATCATCTTGTCGGCGAAGGCGAGCTGCGCCTTCTGCCACAGGCCAAGCTTGGCGTTCGGGTCGTAGTTTTCGGCCAGCTCCAGCGCCCACTTGTACAGTTTCTGCTTGGAGCCGGTCAGCTCGGTGGCCTTGCCGGCCAGCTTGTCGTGCAGCTTTTCCAGCACGCGCGGTACCGCACTGAAGGTGTGCGGGCGTACTTCCTGCATCGCGCTGGAGAGCTGTTCGACGCCGGCGAAGTAGACGCCGGTGCACGAGGACATGTAGTAGTACACGCCAGCGCGCTCGAAGATGTGCGACAGCGGCAGGAAGGACAACGCGCGCAGCGTGCCGACCGGCAGTTTGGTATGCTCGGCGATGGCAACCACGGTGCTGACCAGGTTGCGGTGCGACAGCATCACGCCCTTGGAGCGGCCGGTGGTGCCCGAGGTGTAGATGATGGTGAACACCTCGTCGGCGCGGATGCTGTCGCGCAGCGCGGCGAGCATCACGTCGTCGCCGCCGTCGCCCAGCAGCTCGATTTCGCGCCACGAGCGCACACCGTCGATGTCGGTGAACGAGTAGATCGGGCTGCTCATGCGGCCCAGCGCCTCGTGGACTTTGCTGTGCTGCGAGGCGTTGCCGACGAAGGCCATCTTCACGTCGGCGTGCATCAGGATGTAGCTGGCGTCCTCGACGGTGACCGTCGGGTAGATCGGCACGCTGATGGCGCCAATCTGCTGCAGGGCGAGGTCGACCAGCACCCACTCGATGCTGTTGTCGGCCATGATCGCGACGCGGTCGCCTCGGCCGATGCCGAGACGGAGGAAACCATGACTGACGCGGTTGATCGTTTCCACTACCTCTGGCGTAGACAGCTTGACCCACTGCTTGCCCTTGCGGGCGCTCAGACAGTCGGCACGGGGATGGCTTTCCAGTTGGCGGTAGAGGATGTCAAAGGCGCGTTCAAGCTTCATGTTCTGTCGGGTTCGAATGCGAAAGGACGCACCTTAGCCCCATTCGCAGGGGCTGTAAAGCCTTGATCCGGCTTGGGTTTGTTCAATATCAACTTGGAATTAGCCGCCTGCTGGCGTTAGAAAGATACCATTGGGTATCGATTAAAAGGCGGTCTGCTGGCGGTTGCCGATTCGTCCATATCAAACGTTTGTCTTAAAAATCTGAGGCTTAAGATGAAGTTTTCCACTCGTGCCGTCCACGCAGGCTATGACCTTCACGGCCACCGCAACGCGGTGATGCCGCCGATCTACCAGACTTCGGTGTTCGCCTTCGACGAGATCGGCGAGGCACGCGATTTTTCCTACGCGCGTAGCGGAACGCCGACCCGCGCGGCGCTGGAGGGGGCGCTGGCCAGCCTGGAAAACGCCCGCCACGGCATGGCGTTTGCCAGCGGGATGGCGGCGATCGACGCGGTGCTGCGTGCGTGCCTCAAGCCCGGCGACGAGGTGGTCGCGGTGGCCGACCTGTATGGTGGCGCCTGGCGGCTGCTGACCCGGGTGATGGTGCCGTGGGGCGTCAAGGTGAGCTTCGTCGACCTGACCGACCCGGCGCGGCTGGAGGCGGCGCTGAACCCGGCCGTGAAGCTGGTCTGGCTCGAGTCGCCAACCAACCCGCTCCTTAATCTGGTCGACATCGGCGCGTTGTCGGCGATCGCCCGCGCGCACGGCGTGCCGGTCGCCGTCGACAACACCTTCGCGACGCCCTACCTGCAGAACCCGCTCGACCTGGGCGCCGACATCGTCGTCCATTCGGCGACCAAATACCTCGGCGGCCACTCCGACGTGCTGCTGGGGCTGGTCGCGGTCAACGACGACAAGCTGTTCCAGGCGATCCGTTTCGTGCAGAACTCGGCCGGCAACGTGCCCGGCCCGCAAGATTGCTTCCTTTGCCTGCGCGGCATCAAGACGCTGGCGCTGCGCATGCAACGCCACTGCGAAAATGCGCAGCAGGCCGCGCGCTTCCTTAAAGAACATCCGGCGGTCGAGAAAGTGTTCTACCCGGGGCTCTCCGACCACCCGCAGCACGCGCTGGCGGCCCGGCAGATGCGTGCGTTCGGCGGCATCGTGTCGATCTATCTAAAGGAAGACACGCGCGAGGCGGCCAACCGTGTCGCCACATCCTTAAAGCTGTTCGCGCTGGCCGAGTCGCTGGGCGGGGTCGAGTCGCTGGTCAACCATAGCTGGACGATGTCGCACGGCTCGCTGCCGGTGGCGGACAAACAGGCGCTGGGCCTGCGCGAAGGCGGCCTGCGCCTGTCGCTCGGCATCGAGGACATCGACGATATCCTCGCGGACCTGGCGCGAGCTTTGGGCTGAGGCGGAGAGCGGGGCAGGGCTTGTGCTGGCGCAAGCCTGCCCCGACAATGGTTAAACCTGAGTAAATCACTAACGAATAGCCATGAGTGCACCCGCCGCAGAATCCTTCACCCGCGAAACCGTGCTGTGGCGCCAGCGCTGGAGCGACAAGCTGTTCAGCTTCCGCATCAGCCGGCCGGACAACTGGCGCTTCACGGCCGGCCAGTTTGCCCGCATCGGCCTGGAAGACGGCACGGGCAAGCTCTGGCGCGCGTATTCGATGGTGAATGCCGAATGGGACGACTACCTCGAGTTCTACTCGATCGTCGTCCCCGACGGCCAGCTGACGCCGCGCCTGTCCCGGCTGGAAGTCGGCGACACGCTGCTGCTCGACGCGCGCGCCAACGGCTTCTTCACCGCCGACCGCCTGCCTGACGGTGAGGTGCTATGGCTGCTCGCCACCGGCACCGGCCTTGCACCCTACCTCTCCATCCTGCAGCAACCCGCGATCTGGCAACGCTTCGGCGCGATCCGCCTGGTGCACGGCGTGCGCGATGCGTCTGATCTTAACTATCAGGGCTTCATCGCCCAACTGCCGAACCACCCGCTGTGGCAGGCGCACGCGTACAAGTTCGGTTACCTGCCGGTGGTCACCCGCGACGTGCCGCCGGGCGTGCTGTCGGCACGCCTGCCTGAGTTGATCGCAAACGGTGAACTCGCCCGAGCGGCAGGTGTGCCGCTGGAGCCCGCAGGGGGCAGGGTGATGATCTGCGGCAACCCGAAGATGGTCGCCGACACCTTCCGCACGCTGGTCGGGCAGGGTTTCAAACTGTCGCGCCTGCGCGAGCCTGCGCAGGTGGTGTTGGAGAACGGGTGGTGAGTACCTGGCTGGCAATCAATAGTGGTAGCGGCACATCAGGATATGCAGGGTGCCATCCTGCACGGCGTAAACGAGGCGATGCTCGTCGTCGATCCTGCGTGACCACAGCCCCGCGTACTGGTACTTCAGCGGTTCTGGTTTGCCGATGCCTTCAAACGGGCTGCGCTGGATGTCCTTGATCAGGGCGTTGATCCGCCTGAGTAGCGTCTTGCTGTTGGCTTGCCAGTACAAGTATTCCTCCCACGCGCCTTCATCAAACCGGATCTGCATCGCTGTCCTCGGCCAGTTCGCGGGGGACGGTCTGGCCGGTGCGCAGGTTGCGTACGGCGGCATCCAGCCGGCGGGCGTTTTCTGGCGAGCGTGTCAGGTAGGCGGTTTCTTCCAGCGCGTTGTAGTCATCGAGTGACATGATGACGACAGGCTTGCCGCGCTGGCTGGTGACAATCACCGGTGCCCGGTCATCGTTGACCTGGCGCATCAGTTCGGCCAAGTGTTGGCGGGTATAGCTGTAGGTAACGGCGTCCATGGTGGGCTTTCGCTGAGGATAAGAATGTACAAAACATTGTACACATGATTGCGGTCGCCCATCTGTCAAACTGAGTCGGATCATCCGGCGAAGCAGTCCTGCTTGCCTTGTCTATAGTGCTTGGGCGGTCGATGTGACCGGTTGATAAGGAGCAGCACCATGTACCAGAAACTGGCCGCTTTGCTCGGCGCACTCTTGCTGTCCGCCTCGGCGCTGGCCGCCGTCAACCTCAATAGCGCGAGCCAGGCTGAACTCGAGTCGCTCGATGGCATCGGCCCCGCCAAGGCCAAGGCCATCGTCGACTACCGCACGAAGAACGGCCCGTTCAAGAGCGTCGACGACCTCAACAAGGTGCCGGGCATCGGCGACAAGACCATGGAAGCGCTGCGCAAGGACGTGACGGTCGGCGGCGGGATGGCCAAACCGGCGGCCCCACCGGCCGCCAAGCCACCTGCGGCGGCGGCGGGCGGCAAACCGGCGGCGCCTAAGCCCTGAACGCAAAACCGGCCCGGATGGGCCGGTTTATTATTACTAGTGTATTGCCGTCCTTGATGCAGGAATGAGAGTAATGCCCTAGAATTGTTAGGCTTTCAATTCTAAATTCATATTAATTCGACTATTTTTGGATGTTTATATGCTGTTGACGATTTTCTTTTGTTCGTTGTTGGCTTCTCTGTTGGTCGGCATCCTGCTGATCCGTACCCAGCACCTGCACGCCAAACTGTCGATGGACCACGACCTAGGCGGCGTGCAGAAATTCCACGCCACCCCCACCCCGCGCATCGGCGGCGTGCCGATGCTGGGCGGTTTGCTGGCGGGTGGCGCCGTGCTGATGTGGGTAGCGCCGGCTGAGCGCGCGCTGTTCTGGGGCGTGCTGCTGGCCGCCGCGCCGGTGTTTGTCGCCGGCCTGGTTGAAGACCTGACCAAGAAGGTGAGCCCGCTGGTACGCCTGTTGGCCGCCTTTGCATCGGCGGCGATCGCGCTGTTCAGCGTGGACGGCGTTTTGCCTGGATTTGGTGTGCCCGGCTTGGATCAATTGCTTGCCATGCTGCCTCTGCTGGCGATGGTGTTGACGGTGTTTGCCGTGGGTGGGGTGTGCCATTCGGTGAACATCATCGACGGCTACAACGGGTTGATGGGCGGCGTGGCGCTGTTGGCCTTCTCTGCGATTGCCTATGTCTCGCTGGCCGTGCAGGACTTGCCGCTCTTGGCGTTGAGCCTGTCTGCAGCGGCTGCCGTATTGGGGTTTCTGGTCTGGAATTTCCCGCGCGGGATGATTTTTGCCGGCGATGCCGGCGCGTATCTGGTCGGTTTCCTGCTGGCCGAACTGGCCGTGCTGCTGGTGGCGCGCCACCCAGGCGTGGTGTCGCCGTGGTTCCCACTGCTGCTGCTGATCTACCCGGTGTTCGAAACGGTGTTTTCGATCTGGCGGCGCAAGAAGCGCAAGGCTGCCGCCGGCTTGCCGGACAGCATGCATTTTCACCAGATGGTGTACAAGCGGCTGGTGCGCTGGATGGTCGGCAGCAAGGAAGCCCACCAACTGACCCGCCGCAACAGCCTGACCGCGCCTTACCTGTGGGGCGTCTCGCTGTTCTCGATCATGCCGGCCCTGCTGTTCTGGAAGGTGGAGTGGGCACTGCAGCTATGCGCGCTGCTGTTCGTGGCGGGCTACGTGTGGGCGTACCGCCGGCTGGTGACCTTCCGCGCACCGCGCGTGCTGGTGCTGCGCAAGGCCCGCCCGCACGCCAAGCCTGTGCTGGTCAAACACAACAAGGCAGCTTGAGACCGAAGCCGTGGGATGGGATAGCCGCTGACCGAGCGCGGAAAGCGAAGCGGCGCGAGGGAATGGGCGGCGTATCCCATCATCTCGCGCAACTGTCGGTAATCCCTTCTCCCGCCTGCGGATCAAAGGCACCGCGCAGCGCCGGATGAGGGGCACCCGCCGGGCCGGGGTGTCAGTAGCCCCTGCCCTGCAGCAGTTGGCGCCAACGCCTGTACAGCACCAGCATGTCGCCGGCAGCCATCACCGCCTGCTGCAGGTTAGCCCAGCAGCCGGCGACATCATCCGGGTATTCGTGTGCAAGGCGGTTGCACAAGTCCCACCACATCAGCCACTGGATCGCGTCCAGATAGCCCAGTTTTTCCAGCCGGCTGAGCCTGTCCTGCATCGGCCAGCCCTCGTACGGTTCGGCCAGCATGCCGAGCGTCGCCGGGATCAGCCGCAGGCCGAGTGCGTCCTGTAGGTTCATCAGGCGGAACCGGATCTGGTCCGCCAGCCGCTTGAGTGCCTTGTCGGCTGCAAGCTGCGCCAGGCTGTCCACCGGCTGGGTGGCTTGCCAGTCGGCCAACGCCTCTTCCAGTGCCGCCTGATGGGCGTCGGCCTCGTGCAGGGCCGCCCGCAGGCGGGCTTCCAGCAGTGTGCTCATGCCAGTTTCACGCCATTGCGGCGTGCCTCCTCAATGATTAGCCGGTCGTCCGCCTCTCCCGCCGCGGAAAACACCACGTCGATGCGTTGCCTGCCAACCTGTTGCCAGATTGCCGCGACAAAACGGCTGCACAAGGCTGCCAGCGCCAATGCGTCGAGCGGGGAGGGAAGTTCCAGCCACAGGTCGATGTCGCCGCCACGCCGCGTATCGTCGACCCGCGAGCCGAACAGGTAGACATGGCTTCCTTCAGGCAGCAAGCGGGCAGCGTGGTGGATGGCGGACAGGGTGGTTTCAGGCAGGCGCATGGGGCGGATGTTCGCACGGCATGGTTGCAGGGCCGACGCCCGCACCCGTAGATGGGACACCCGCCGCCAGGCGGTGAATAGGCGAATGCCCTGGCGGCATCCACGCCACTTTGCCCACCCAATCAGTGCATCGGAAACCAGTGCTCGCTGTCGCCGGTAATCCCTTCTCCCCGCGGGGAGAAGGTGGCGCGAATGCGCCGGATGAGGGGGCTACCCCACCAGCGCCGCGCAGCGTTTGGCCAGATAATCCTTGAAGCCCGCGCCTACTTCGTGGTGCTTGAGCGCGAAGTCGACGGTGGCCTGCAGGTAGCCAAGCTTGGAGCCGCAATCGTAGCGGCGTCCGGAGAGCGGCAGCGCCAGCACCGGCTCTTCCTTCAGCAGCGCGGCGATGCCGTCGGTGAGCTGGATCTCGCCGCCGGCGCCGGGCTGGGTGGTCAGCAGCTTGTCGAAGATACGCGGGGTGAGGATGTAGCGGCCGATCACCGCCAGGGTGGAAGGCGCCACGTCCGGGTGCGGCTTCTCGACGATGTTGGTCACCCGCTGCTGGCCGTTATCCTCGGAGACTTCAACAATCCCGTAGAAAGATGTCTGCGCGCGCGGCACGTCTTCCACGCCGAGCACCGACGCGCCGGTTTGCCGGTACACGTCGACCATCTGCGCGATCGCGCCAGGCTCGCTGTCCATCAGGTCGTCCGCCAGGATCACCGCGAACGGCGCGTTGCCCACCGCCGGGCGGGCGCACAGCACTGCGTGGCCCAGCCCAAGCGCCTCGGCCTGGCGGATGTACTGGCAGCTGACCGTCGGCGGCAGGATGCCCTGCACCGATTCGAGCAGCGCCTTCTTGTTGCGGTACTCCAGTTCGGTTTCCAGCTCGTACGCCTTGTCGAAGTGGTCTTCGATCGCCCGCTTGTTGCGGCCGGTGACGAAGATCAGCTCGGTGATGCCGGCGGCGACCGCCTCTTCCACCGCGTACTGGATCAGCGGCTTGTCGACGATAGGCAGCATCTCCTTGGGGCTGGCCTTGGTGGCCGGCAGAAAACGGGTGCCCATCCCGGCGACCGGGAAGACGGCTTTGCTGATTCTTACCTGGTTTGTGTAACCGTTCTTTCAGAGGCGCTGAGGGGCTGACAGTGTATGGACGATTTGCGAGGCTGCTGATTCAACCGAGAACTTCTCGTGCAGCAAGCGGCGGGCTTGCTCGCCCTGCCGCCTGCGCAGCTTAGGTTCTGTCATCAAGCGCGCTGCCGCAGCCAGCAGCGCATCGTCTGCGCCGTTTTCCAGTGCAGTACCGGCATCTGCAGCGTTGATGACCGCCATCAGGTCGTTGCCCGGGTTGACGCTGCCGAGGATGGGTAGGCCGTTGACCATATACCCCAGCAGCTTGCCCGGAAAATTGTGTGCCTTGTGCGAGCGGGCGAGGCTGAACAGGCCGACGTCCACTTCGCACAGCACCTTCTTGAACGCCTCCTGTGGAATGGAAGGCAACAGGGTGGTATTGCCCAGCCCATGTTCGCGGATATAGCGCTCAACCAGCTCGTATTCGTCGCCCTGCCCGATAAACAGGAAGTGTGCGTCCGGGTGGTGCTGCATGCTCTTGGCTAGCCGCATCAGGTTGGCCATGTCCTGTGCGTGGCCGATATTGCCGCCGTAGAAATAAATCACCTTGCCCTGCAGGCCCAGTTGCTTGCGCAGGCTTTCTTTCTCGGATGGCGCAGCAGCCGGGGCAGGGCTGGCCCAGTTGTACAGAACCCCGGTCTTGGACAGATGGGGGTTCATCTGCCGGAATACGTCCAGGTTTTTTTGCGACATCAGGCCGATGTGGTCGGCCGCCCGATAGCTTTTCTGTTCGAAGTAGTGGAAGTAACGCGCAATGGGCGAACCCTCGCGGATCATTCCTTCGTCGATCACCCATTGCGGGAACAGGTCGCGCAGGATCAGGTAGGCGGGGCAGCCCCACAGTTGCTTTATGCGGCGCACCAGCGGGCCGAAGAAAATGGATGGGGAGTAGTACACCACCCCGTCGATCTTGCGGCTGCGCAGGGTCGGCGCCAACGCCCGCCATGCGCGTGCCGAAAGCAGCGATTCGTTGATGGCCCGTTTGGCCTTGGGGATATCCTTCAGCGGGCCACTGCGAAAGCGCAGGATGGGGATGCCGTCCATCCTGTCTTCCACCAGCAACGCCTGCTGGCCATCGACGCCGGGGGTCAGCACGAAAGGTTCGTGCCCTTGCCGTTTAAGCTCGACGGCCAGTTCGTGCATCATCTTCGGACTGACGCGGGTGCTGTGCGGCAGGTAGTCGTCGATGATCAGTGCCAGACGCATCAGTACTGCCTCCACACCACGCGGCGCACGTAGTCGGTGTAACTGTGGAGGATGCGTACCACCTTGTCGCTGACGTTCGGCATGCTGTAATCGGCGACTAGCCGCAGCCCCCGCGCGTCACCCCGCGGTTGCGAGGCCAGGATGGCCAAGCCCTGACGCACCCGGTCGGCTTCCAGTCCGACCATCATCACTGCCGCTTCTTCCATGCCTTCCGGCCGCTCATGCGCTTCGCGCAGGTTGAGCGCGGGGAAGTTCAGGATCGACGATTCTTCGTTGATGGTACCGCTGTCCGAGAGGACGGCCTTGGCGTTCATCTGCAGGTTCACGTAGTCGTGAAAGCCCAGCGGCTTCATCAGGCGGACTTGCGGGTGGAAGCGGGCATCGGTCATATCGACACGCTTCTGGGTGCGCGGGTGGGTCGAGACCACCACCGGCAGCCCGTGCTCCTCGGCCACCATGTTGAGGATGCCCACCAGCTTGCCGAAGCAGCGCTCGGACTCGATGTTTTCTTCGCGGTGAGCGCTGACCACGAAGTACTGCTGTGCATTCAACTCCAGACGCGCGAGCGCGTCGCTCGCCTTGATTTGCGGCAGGTAGTGGTGCAGTACCTCAAACATCGGGCTGCCGGTCTTGATCACCTGATCCGGCGGCAAGCCCTCGCGTAACAGGTAGTCGCGCGCGATGGTGCTGTAAGTCAGGTTGATATCCGACGTGTGGTCGACGATGCGGCGGTTGGTTTCTTCCGGCACCCGCATGTCGAAACAGCGGTTGCCCGCCTCCATGTGGAAGATCGGGATCTTGCGGCGCTTGGCGGGGATGACCGACAGGCAACTGTTGGTGTCACCCAGCACCAGCATCGCCTCCGGCTGCACTTGCGCCAGCACGCCATCGACCGCCGTGATCAGGTTGCCGATCGTATGCGCCGCGCTGCTGCTGCCTTCGGCGCTGTTCAGGAAGAAGTCAGGCTTGCGTACGCCCAGGTCGTCGAAAAAGACCTGGTTGAGTTCGTAGTCGTAGTTCTGGCCGGTGTGTACCAGCACGTGATCGCAGTGCTGATCCAGTGCGGCTAGCACGCGGGAAAGACGGATGATTTCTGGCCGTGTCCCGACCACCGACATGACTTTGAGTTTCTTCATTTTCAAACCTTGCTGCTGATCGTATCCGGGCGTTCCCGGTCAAAATTTTCGTTGGCCCACAGCATGACCACCATTTCGTCATCGCCGACATTGGTGATGTCGTGCGACCAGCCCGGGATGGTGTCGACTACCTGCGGCGCCTCACCGCTAGTGCGCAACTCGAACAACTCGTCAGTCAGCAAATGGCGGAAGCGGAACAGGGCCTGCCCCTTGATCACCAGGAATTTTTCCGTCTTGGTGTGGTGGTAATGGCCGCCACGGGTGATGCCGGGGTGGGCGGTAAAGTAGCTGAACTGGCCGCAGTCCGGCGTTTTCAGCATTTCGACAAACACGCCGCGCGGGTCTTCATGCTTGGTAAGCGGATAGGTAAACCGCTCGTTGGGCAGGTAGCTGACGTAAGTGGCGTAAAGCGCGCGTGTGAAGCCGGTGCCGACCCGTTCGCTCAGCAAACTGCTACGGCACGCAGCAAACGCTTCAATCTGTGCGGCCAGTTCGCCAAGCGTCGTGCTGTACTCGGGCTGCACCACGCCTTGCGCAACACCGGGCAGCGGCTTGTCCAGCGCGGCAATCAGCGCGGATACCACGTCGTCGACGTAGGCCAGTTGCAGGGTGGTAGCCGGGTTGTTGATCTGGATCGGCAAGCCGCGGGCCAGATTGTGGCAGAAGGTGGCCACCACCGAGTTGTAGTTGGGCCTGCACCACTTGCCGAACACCCCGGGTAGGCGGAACACCACCACCGGATTGCCGGTCTCTGCTGCCAGCAAACGCACCGCCTGTTCAGCCGCCAGCTTGCTGTGGCCGTAGGGGTTGTCCTGCACGGCCTGGGTAGAAGAAGCCAGCAGCAGCGGAATCGAGCGGCCAGTGGCGCGGATGGCGTTACACAGGGCGACGGTCAGCCCGGTATTGACCTCGGCAAACGCCGACACATCCTGCGGGCGGTTTTCCCCGGCCAGATGCACGACTGCGTCAACATCAGCCAATCTCTCGGGAAGGGTCGCAGGCGCGTCGTCCCGGTCAAATTCGCTCACAACAACGTTGGGCAATTCTCGCAAACGGGTGACCAAATTCTTGCCGATGAAGCCTTGTGCGCCGGTGACCAGAATAGTGCGCTGGGTTTGAGTCATCGCATTACTCCTCCGCTTCCACCTGCTCGCCACGCACGATGGCCTGCATGAAGCGCAGTTTCATCAACAGGGCCTGCATGCCCGCTTTGTCCAGCCGCTCGGTATTGTGCGAGTTGTAGTCGATGGCTTCGGAGATGCCGACTTCACCCTGTTCGACGTACTTGCCGTAGTTCAGGTCGCGCAGGTCTGGCGGAACGCGGTAGTAGCCACCCAGATCCTGTGCGGCCACCATTTCCTCGCGGCTCAACAACGCCTCATACAGCTTTTCGCCATGGCGGGTGCCGATGATGTTGATCGGGTGGTCTGGGACGCCCAGCAGGTCGGTCAGCGCGCGGGCCAGCGTCTCGATGGTGGCGGCCGGCGCCTTCTGCACGAAGATGTCGCCCGGGTTGCCGTGCTCGAACGCATACAGCACCAGGTCGACCGCGTCGTCCAGCGTCATCATGAAGCGGGTCATGGCTGGGTCGGTAATAGTCAGCGCTTGGCCGGCGCGGATCTGCTGGGTAAACAGCGGAATCACCGACCCGCGCGACGCCATCACGTTGCCGTAACGCGTCGCGCAGATCACCGTATTGCTGCTGGAGCGGGATTTGGCGACCACCACCTTTTCCATCATCGCCTTGGAAATGCCCATCGCGTTGATCGGGTATACCGCCTTATCGGTACTCAGGCAGACCACGCGCGACACGCCGCAGTTGATCGCCGCTTCCAGCACGTTCTCGGTACCCAACACGTTGGTCTTGACCGCTTCCATCGGGTGAAATTCGCAGGAGGGTACCTGCTTGAGCGCGGCAGCATGGTAGATAAAGTCGACCCCACGGACAGCATTCAAGACAGACTGGTAATCGCGTACATCCCCGATATAGAACTTGAGCTTCGGGTTGTTGTAGCGCTTGCGCATGTCGTCCTGTTTCTTTTCGTCCCGGCTGAGGATGCGAATTTCAGCCAGGTCAGAATCCAGGAAGCGGCGCAGTACGGCATTTCCGAAAGAGCCAGTCCCACCTGTAATAATTAATTTTTTATGTTCAAACATGTAAATTTCCGATTTAATTTATTTGGAGTGTTTGTTGATATTTCGTGAACTGTTGAATATTTCAAGTATGTATGAAAAAGTCTCTTGACTGCAGCGATCCCATGAAAACCTATCCGAAATTTCTTTGGCATCCTGGGCGAGCTTTTTCCCATATGAAGGGTCTTTTAATATGCATTCGATTGCAGATGCTATTGATTTTGGATTTTCTGGATCGAAAAACACTCCTGCCGCCCCCAGTATTTCTGGCATCGGTCCTCTATTAGAACTCACAATTGGTAGCGTCGATGCCATTCCTTCTATTAGGGTGTTCGGCATGTTTTCGCAACTGGATGCATAGATGAAAATATCTGCCTTAGCAAGGAGTTTAGGGATTTCCTCATGTGGAGTTGCTTTGATTGCGCGTGCAAAATTGCCATTTGGATCATGCCGGGCTATGGCATCGTTCATTTTTTTTAGCCCTAGACCACTCCCACCGCCTATAAAATCGATAGTTATAGGGTGTCCATTTTTTCGAAGCAATGCAATTGCCTCTGTGACATGCCACTGATGCTTGTAAAGGTCAGCGTTAGATATGTACACACATTTTATTTTTTTTCGTGCTCCATCCCAGTATCCCGGCGCGGGTTCTTGTCTGAAATTGTCACTAATACCATGCGGTATTACTCTAAAATTTTTTGTACTCCCAGTAAAGGTTTGTAATGCATTTTTTGCATAATGAGTAAGAAATATAACGGCAGTAGAATTTCTTAGTGCGTATATCTGTAGGTGTTTAATTAGTAATAGTCTTAGGCGTGATTTTGAAAAAAACGGGTAGCGTTCCATCTCGCCGGGTTCAAAAGATAGCATATCTCTACACATTGTGATGGATGGCTTGAACCTGCAAAAGGTAGCAGCTCCAGTGTTGAGTATTATGTTGCAGCCAAAATTATTAGCCTCAATGTGTAATTTATTGAATTGCCACCAGATTTGATTGAAAATACCTAATTCAAGTTCTGGGGGGCTATGCTTTATGAGCCAAGGTTCGTCTGGAAGAGCGGAAATTAATTCCGGATAGGACCATACATGAACCTCTTTTATTCCAAATTTAGCAGGGTTAAGTGACCTTAATAGGCCAATTAAATGGGCTTTTGCGCCTCCAGATCGATTTCTAGATGCGTCAATGCCAATTGAGATCCCGTAGTAATTTTTTTTATTGGCCATGATATAAGTTATGTTGATTTGTTTGGCTTTACTGTGTTTAGGGGTGGTTGCCAATTCTAGAAATAAAATTTAAGAATAGTTTTTCTATGGATGGTGCGGTGAAATTGTGTTGAATTTTACTTAAACAATACATTCGCATGGATGCCAGATGGTCGGTGTTGATGGAATCCAAGGCGCATACTAAATCTTCTTCTAGCTTGTCAATTCTAACAATAATTGAATCTTGCATGTGTGTGGCGATGTGGCCTATGTCGCCAACCTTGTTCAAAATAATGGGACACCCCATAGACCAACTCTCGACGGCCTTGGTGGGAAATCCTGCATGCGCATAACGTTTTTCTTCTCGAAATAAAATGGAAAAATCTGCTTTTTCATAAAGCGCCGGGATTTCGTCATTTCTTATTCGGCCGTGGCAGTGTACGTATTCTAAATATGCATCTGGATTTAATCCGGATGACTTAATTTGCTGTGCTAGATCATCCCATGTTGAGCCAGCAATATCCAGTCTTACTTTTTTATTTAGACGATTTTGTAGTTTAGGGAGCACTCGAATAAAAGGGATTAATAAATCTTTCTTGCCCGCATTTCCAGCGTATAGGAAATTAATTTTTAAATTGTTGATCTCTGACGATGCCGAGGGGAGGGGGAAGGTTGTAAGTGGTGGAATGTTGATTGTGTTGCTGCCAGTGTAATGCTTCTCTAGGAAGCGACTGATGCAAATTATATGTTTGAAACGTGGGTATACCCAGTGCATTCGCACCCAGTTTTCGATTGCGGCGACGCTATATTTCCCTCCAGGGAGGTGTTCGCTTTCAAACCATTCGGTGCTGTCAAGGATTAATGTAAATCCATGGAGTTTCTGCAGGACAAATAGTCCAAGACAAAATAATGCAGGAGGGTTATAGACGATAACTGTTTTGTAGGTGTTGTTGTTGTAAAGCCAGCGTAGTGTGTGGTGCCCTCTGAAAAGAAAGCCTATTGCTCTTTTATAAGGGGGGAGAGGCTTTTCCCTGAATTCAGCCATTGGGAAACAACTATGGCCGCGATAATGGTATTTTTTTTTCCCATCCTCCGGTGATTCCCATCCTGCAAAAGAAACGTTAAAGCCTTGCTGTGCGAATAACTGCGCCACAGAATATACTCTTGACGCTGCCGCATCTTTATTTGGGAATCGAAAAGCCCCGGTGTATAAGAGTGTGTTCATTTTTAGAAGTGGATGTTTGTATTTTTGTGTAAATCGCAAGAATGGTTATTGATGGTAAAATAAGCATTACATATCTTGCATTTATCGTTGGGTTCATTAGCCAAGTGAGTGTAAATGCTATGATTGATGAAGTTATTGCCCTGGCGCTTTTGCTTCGCCATAGGGATAGGTGCCTTTTTGTTGGTATTAGGTTTTTTGAAATGCACAATATAAATAAAACAGGGGGGGTTCTTAATATTTTTGCAAAATCAATAGAGTTTGACTCTGTGATTGGATTGAGCACTAGTAGTGCATCTTGAATGAATTGAATGATCCGAATTGGATTAAGTAGCAAGTACCCAATATAGTATTTGTGGTTTATTTCACTTACTAGACTGCTGAATCCGTCGCCAAGAGTTTCCTGTTCGATAAATGGTATATTGATGGCAACTGCAGTAGCCAAAAGGCTTGTAATTATGTAGCACACTATTATGGTGTGCCTAGGTTGTCGAGAGAACTGTATCGCGGCGTATAGAATTATGTAAATAACAAGTTGTTGCCGTACAAGAGCAAATAGAGGAATTAGTAAGAGTAATGTCCACTTTCTATTGGTTAGTCCGAATTGAATGGTTGTTAATATCAATAGAATGGTGAAGAGGTCTTTGTTGATAAGTTGGGTAAAATAAAGGAGGGATGTATTGATGAAGAAACTAAGTCTTCCGAACGCTCCTAAATTGAGTCTATTACATATTGATCTGTATGTTACGTAGCAATAAATAAGAGTTGTTGTATTTACTATTGTAGCGAGAAAAGATATGTTTTTTGTTAATTCGTTAGGGAGTATTATAGAGAGGGTCTTGTAAATTGCGGCGATGCCGATGTTGTTATCTGCAAGTGTGATTGCGGAGTTGTTGTCAATGTTTTCAAGATATGTTGTGTAAACGCTATGATCATGTAAGTTTGTGGCGTTTTCAACTCCAATCTTTGTTGAGTTGTTTGGATTCTCGACAAATATTTCAAAGTATATTAACGATGTTAATATTGTTAATATTACTAATATTATCTCGTATGGCAGTGTTTTTTTAATCGTTACCATTGAAATTACTCGCGTTTTGATGGTTGCTTTAGTTTGATTTGCAATTTATTTATTTTTTTCACTATCGTGAATATTGTGATGATCTGTAGTGCTGCAGCTATGCTTGCGATGGTTGTGACTGTATTTAATGCGGAGGTTTTTGCGAGGAATGATGCAATGATGCCAGTTAATAGTAATGAGTCAAATATTAGAAGTGTTTTTTGTAGTTTATATGTTCTGTATAAAACGCGGAAAGGGGTGGCTATTAGAAATGCTAAAGCCCATATGGATATTATTGGGGTTATCTTTGCGGTCAGTTTCCATTCATCTCCGATAATAATTGGTATTATGTGTTCGCTACATGAGATAATAATTAAGATAATTGGTATAGCGAAAATGATTTTCCCATTTGATTTTATGTTTTTTATGCTTGGCAGATGGAAGGGCGTGGGTTGTGCTGATCTGTGATAAACGACCTGCGCGATGTTCTTAGAGATGAGGACAGTTGGTGCCCAGATCAATCGACTAGCCATCGCATATTGGCCAGTGATAGAAGAGTCGAAATAAATCCCAAACAAAATTAGCGGGGCATAAAAGGCAGCTACGGAGACAAGTTCTTGGCTGGTCCCATACAGGCAAAATGATTTGTGTGTTCGTGCTGTATTTGCTAGATCGGGAAGGTGCATGCTGAATTTAGTTCTATGGTCAAGTCCAAATTTCATGAGAAATATGGCTGTAATAGTTTCAGCAAGCAAGGTTCCCAATACTAATCCATCTTTTACTTTGAAAAGTGCAAAAATTAGCTGTAGGAACACTACAAAACCAGCTCGCACAATGTAATATTTCGATATTTTTGCAAAGCAGCCTCTGTAAATTAGGTAACCGTTGCAGGTGTTAATAATGGCGATGGATAGTGTTAGCCAGAGTGTATAGATGCCTAGGCTGCCAATAATGAGCGATGGTACTAGAAATAAAAAGGCAAAAAATAAAGCAATGCTTTGGGTGTGGTTAGTGAGTGATCTGGCCTCATTTTCGTTGTGGCTTAGCGGGATTGCAAGGTGTAACTGCAATGTAGCAATAATAGTGCTAAAGGTTGCGAAAGCTTGAATTTGCGCTAGGAAACCGAAATCACTAGCGGAGTATATGCGAGATAGGATTAACAGGGACGATAATTGAATGGCTTGGGCGATACCATTGCCAAAAAGTAGTTTCTTGATGTGATTTAGCATTTTTGATGGGGTGTGGTTGGCTTAGGCTTTGTTGCACAACTCCCTCATGCTGACCTTGTCGGGTAGCATCCGGGCATGAGCAAACCCGCACCAGCCCGCTACAAGACGACCAACTGGGCCAAGTATGATGCCGCGCTCAAGGCGCGCGGCTCACATCTGATCTGGCTGGACACCAACTTGCAATGGCAAGCCGAACCTTCCGGCAAGCCCGGCCGCTCTGCAACCTTCAGCGATGCAGCCATCCAGTTCTGCCTGTCCATAAAATGCCTGTTTGGTTTGGCGTTGAGGCAGACCATCGGCTTGGTCGAAAGCCTGATCAAACTGGCGGGCCTGGACTGGCAAGTGCCGAATTTCAGCAGGCTCAGCCGTCGCCAACACTCGATCTCCGTCACAATTCTGGCTCAGAAGCACGGACGAGGACTTCAGTTGCTGATCGACAGCACAGGCATCCAATTTCTTGGCGAAGGCGAGTGGAAGCGCAAGAAACATGGCGCCGAATACCGCCGGCAGTGGCGCAAGGTCCATCTGGGAATCGATGCAGACACGCTGGAGATCCGCACGATCGAAGTGACCGGCAATGGTGTGGGTGATGCCCCGATGTTGCCAGAGCTACTCAATCAGATCCCGCCTGACGAACCGATTGCGAGTGTCAGCGCCGACGGCGCCTACGATACCAAAGCCTGCCACGCGGCTATTGCGGCACGTCACGCCGAAGCCATCATTCCGGTTCGCAAGAATGGCCGACGGTGGAAGGAGGATGGCGCAGGGGCCAGGGCGCGGAACGAAATTCTACGTGCTGCCCGCAGGCTGGGCGCGACGATCTGGAAGAGCTGGAGTGGCTACCACCGGCGTAGCCTGGTCGAAACGAAGATGCGCTGCTTCAAACGACTGGGTGAGCGCGTCATGGCGCGGACGTTTGAACGTCAGGTGGCCGAGTTGCAGATTCGCGCAGTACTCCTCAACCGCTTCACGCAGTTGGGCAGGCCAGTTACGGTGCGCATGGGGTAACTGCATTTGGGGAAAGGGGAAGCCTAGCCTTCAGGCGATTTGTGCAACAAAGCCACGAGGGCAAGCCCTTGAATTGAAGGGCTTGCAGGTCGTTGCACTTACATTTTGAATCCGCCCGACAAGTTTTGTTAGCGGCTCTAACTCAGAATTTTCCAAGCATTGCAGCGTACCACGGCATAGCATCTTTAATTCCATCTGCTAGGCGGTGCGTATGAGCATAACCCAGCAGGTATTGTGCTTTTGTGATAGAAGCCTGACTGTGTCGAACGTCTCCGGATCGGAAGTCTCGATAGAGTGGTTTGGATATTGAGGGTACCCCATAGTCTTGGAGATTTTCTCGCAGAAGCTCGAACAATATATTGAGAGAAGTTTGATCACCTGCTGCTACATTGTAAACTTGATTCTTAGCTTCTGGATTTGTGGTGGTTGCGGCGAGAATGTTAGCTTGTACCGCATTGGCTACGTAACAGAAGTCCCGACTGGTCTCTCCATCTCCATTGATGTAAACCTGCTCTCCTTTTATTAGTGCTGATGCCCACTTCGGTATAACTGCGGCATATTGGCCATCTGGGTCCTGCCTGCGTCCAAATACATTAAAATAGCGTAAGCCGATACTTTGAAAGTTGTAGTTGCGTGCAAATACATCTGAATATAACTCGTTGACGTACTTGGTTACTGCATAGGGCGAGAGTGGCTTACCAATGCGATCCTCCACTTTGGGGAGTCCTGGATGGTCACCATAGGTGGAACTGGATGCGGCATAAGTGAAACTTTTTACTTGTGCGTCACGTGCAGCGACCAACATATTCAGAAAGCCATCGATGTTCGTGCTGTTGCTTGTGATCGGGTCGTCGAGCGAACGTGGGACCGAACCGAGTGCCGCCTGATGGAGCACGTAGTCAATCCCGGTGCATGCTTTTCGGCAGTCCTCCAATTTCCGGATATCACCGTTGATAAATTGAAATCGTGCCCACTGCTGTGGAGAGACCAACGATTGAACTTCGTCAAGGTTGCGCTGATGGCCCGTAGCAAAATTGTCCAGGCCGACGACCTGTTGGTCCAACCGCAGCAGGGTTTCGAGCAGGTTGCTGCCGATAAACCCTGCTACGCCGGTGATCAACCAGCATTTTGGCGATTTTGGTAGGGTGGAGCAGATAGATTCGTAAGTGGTCGTCATGATTGATCAAAGTCTAATGTCGGATTGGCTGGCATTCAGCACGTATTTCAAATCGTAAAGCACATGGTTGTCCATTTTACCGAATGTCCGAATACCTTCCGCCCCTAGTTCCTTGAATTCCCGATGTGCGACAGCAAGAACGATTGCATCGTACGTTCCGGCTTCCGGGTGGGTGACAGGACTGATTCCGTATTCCGCCTCTGCTTCTTCCGCATTCACCCACGGGTCGAAAACATCGGCTTTTACATTGTATTCCTGTAGTTCGTGCAGGATGTCGATGATACGTGTGTTGCGAAGGTCCGGACAGTTTTCCTTGAAGGTCAGTCCCATCACCAGTACCCTTGCCCCTTCCACATGAATGCGACGCTTGGTCATGGCCTTGACCAGCTGAGATACAACGTACATGCCCATGTTGTCGTTCAGGCGACGGCCCGCAAGGATAATTTCCGGGTGGTAGCCGACAGACTGCGCCTTGTGGGTCAGGTAGTAAGGGTCAACTCCAATACAGTGACCACCGACTAGGCCAGGACGAAATGGCAGGAAGTTCCATTTTGTGCCTGCAGCCTGCAGGACTGCTTCTGTATCAATTTCCATTTTATTGAAGATCAATGCAAGCTCATTGATTAGGGCAATGTTTACATCGCGCTGCGTGTTTTCAATGACTTTTGCAGCTTCTGCGACACGAATGGATGGCGCCTTGTGCGTGCCGGCGAAAATAATTTCCTGGTACAGTGCATCAACCAGATCGGTAACTTCTGGGGTGGAACCTGAGGTTACTTTTTTAATGGTGGTGACGCGGTGCTCCTTGTCACCTGGATTGATGCGTTCTGGGCTGTAGCCTGCATAGAAATCCTTGTTGAATTTTAGCCCGGAAAATTTCTCTAGTATGGGTACGCAAACCTCTTCTGTTGCGCCCGGGTAGACGGTAGACTCGTAAATAACGATGTCACCCTCTTTCAGAATTTTACCGATCGTTTCCGATGCTTTTTCAAGTGGAGTAAGATCCGGCTGCTTATGCTCATCGATAGGGGTGGGTACTGTGACTATGAACACGTTGCAGTTGCGCAGAGACTCCAGGTCTGTTGTGAAACTTAGATTAAGTGCCTTCTTGAGTTCTTGTGGGTCTACTTCCAGCGTGTGATCCTGCCCAGATCGCAGTTCCGCAACACGTTTGGCGTTAATGTCAAAGCCGACTGTAGAGCGTTTTTTTCCAAACTCTACCGCCAGTGGTAACCCTACATAGCCAAGGCCGATAATTGCAAGTTTAGTGTTGTTTAAATTAAGCATTTTATGTGTAAGATTTTCTGGATTGATTTTATTGAGTTGTAAAGACTATTGGGGGCTGCACTTGCCTAAGTGCTAATCTATTGCGTAAAATGTTTCATTTTTAAGCGTATTTATCACTACTTTCAAAATAATGCCCTTGTTCGTCCTTGGCTGAAACGATCGGTGTCTGGCTAAGCGGCCAGCGGATGGCGATGGCCGGGTCGTCCCAACGCAGGGTGCGTTCGCCCTGCGGGTACCAGAAATCGGTGGCCTTGTAGTGCAGGTCGGCGGTGGAGGAGAGCACGTAAAAGCCGTGGGCGAAGCCTTCCGGGATCCATAGCTGGTGATGGTTCTCGGCGGAGAGGATGCCGCCGGTCCATTGCCCGAAGGTGGGGGAGGATTCGCGCAGGTCGACCGCCACGTCGAATACCTCGCCCTGGGTTACGCGGATCAGCTTGCCTTGGGGCTTGCCAAGCTGGTAATGCAGGCCGCGCAGCACCTTATGGACCGAGTGCGAGTGGTTGTCCTGCACGAAATGCACCGGCCGGCCGAGTTGCTGTTCGAAACGGGCCTGGTTGAAGCTTTCCAGAAAGTAGCCGCGCTGGTCGTGATAGACCTGCGGTTCGATCAGCAGTACGTCAGGGATCGACAGGGGGGTGATTTTCATCGGCTTGCCTCTCTCGACAGTGTGGGTCAGGCCAATTATTGCAGCAGGTACTGGCCATAGGCGTTTTTCTTGAGCGGGGCGGCCAGTTTTTCCACCTGCGCCGCGTCGATCCAGCCGCTGAGGAAGGCGATTTCTTCCGGGCATGCCACCTTCAGGCCTTGCCGGCTTTCGATGGTGGCGATGAACTGGCTGGCTTCCAGCATCGATTCATGGGTGCCGGTATCCAGCCAGGCGTAGCCGCGGCCCATGGTCTGCACGTCGAGTTGGCCTTGTTGCAGGTAGACGTTGTTGACGTCGGTGATTTCCAGTTCGCCACGATGCGAGGGCTGGATGGTCTTGGCGATGTCGACCACCTGTTCATCGTAGAAATACAGGCCGGTGACGGCGTAGCTGCTTTTCGGCTGTTTGGGCTTTTCTTCTATCGACAGCGCCTTGCCGGTGGCGTCGAACTCGACCACGCCGTAACGCTCCGGGTCGTTCACGTGGTAGGCGAACACGCTGGCACCGCTTGGCTTGGCGCTGGCGTCGCGCAGCAGCGAGGCGAAGCTGTGGCCGTAGAAGATGTTGTCGCCGAGCACCAGCGCGGCAGGCGCGCCGTCGAGGAAGGTCTCACCAATCAGGAAGGCCTGGGCGAGGCCGTCCGGGCTGGGTTGTACTGCGTAGCTGAGCTGCAAGCCCCACTGGCTGCCGTCGCCCAGCAACTGCTCGAAGCGCGGGGTGTCTTGCGGGGTGGAGATGATCAGGATGTCGCGGATGCCGGCGAGCATCAGGGTGCTCAGCGGGTAGTAGATCATCGGCTTGTCGTAGATCGGCAGCAGCTGCTTGCTGACGGCGAGCGTGGCCGGGTAGAGGCGGGTGCCGGAGCCGCCGGCGAGGATGATGCCTTTGCGGGCTTTGCTCATGTTGTGCTTTCCAAGATTGGGTGTTGCTTGCGTGTTGTTGTGGGCTGCCTTCATCTGGCGCTGCGCGCCAGATTCTTCCGCTGGCGGGAGATTACTGTGCTGGTGGGTTACGCCGACGGTGTCGGCTAACCCACGCTACGATAGGGCTGCGCGTGCTGATAAAGGGTGTCGGGTGCAATGTCCAGATCTTCGGGCCAGCATACGGTATCGAAAGCCACGTATGCTTGTCGGAATCGGGCAGGGTCTTTCAGGATTTTGAACACGCCTCGCTCAAGAAACGGGCTTGCATCAAAAATTCTTTGTTCGCCTGCATTAAAAGTCAGCAACAGTCGAGTGTTGTCTAATACAGTGAGCTGCGTCACTTTGTGCATGGTTCACCTGAGCGGGTCTATCGGGAACGGGCGCTCGCCGTTGACGGCGAGTTCCCAGTCAGCCAGCAAGGCCTCTTGGTGGATTTCAATCCACGCTTGCACCATGCGCACCTTCCCAGTGGGCAGGCTGCCCGCTAGGATTTCGCCATCCAGCAAGGAAAAGGCGGCCTCCATGCCTTGGTAGCGGGCATGAATATGCGGTTACTTGTGGGTTGAGTCATCATAGAAATACATGTAGATCACGATGCCAAAAAACATGCTGATGGTTGGCATGGGTATTTCCTTTGTTTGTTTTCGCTTGTCGCGCTCAGTCAGCGGCTATCCACCCTACGTTTGGCTGCCCTGATCCGGCGGGCTGCCGTGCTGCGCCTTCACTTCCGCGCGCAGCGCCTCGATCTCGTGGCTGAGCGCTTCGTACTCTTCAAGCTTGCGTTGCAGGAAGCTCTTGGTGAGCTGCGCTTTCTCGGCGACCCCGCTGGGCGTGAGCACGTAGACGTAACCGAACTTGTTCTTGGCGCGCGCGAAGTTCTGCATCTTGACCCAGCCCTTTTCCATCAGCGCCTTCATGCAGTAGTTGAGCCCGCCGACGCTGATGCCCAACTGGCTGGCCAGTTCGCGCTGGGTCAGGTCGGGGTTGTCCTGCAGCAGGCGCAGCACCCGGTAGTAGGTGTCTTCCTGCAATCGGCTCTGGCGGCTGGGCATTTGCTGAAGGGTGGGATAGGGGGTTGTTTCGGGCACGCTACCGCCCTGCCGTGTCACGTTCAGCAAGCGCGGATTGGTATAAACGGACAGTGGCCGTTACCGGCCACTGTTCAAGGTTGAACAAGTTTACCCCTGTACCGAGCTAGTACCAAGCATTCCGGCTGGTTTTGTGGGCATGGTTATGCAACCTGTGGCAGGTCGGCCGTAGAGGCCGGCTCAAGCAGATTTGCCGAGCCGGGCGGTATCGATCCGTAGCTTCACCTGCTTGTGCAGGAGTTCCAGCAGCACCAGCGAGCGTTGCTCGGCGTCGCTGCACTGATAAACGGCGTTCAGCCCGGTAAACGGGCCTTCGGTGATGCGCACGGTTTCTCCGGGCGCAAACAGGGTGGCGGCCGGAAGCGCTGCTTCGTGTGTGCGCAGCTGTTCGATCAGCGCGTCGTCCACCTTGGCCGGTTGCCCGCCGAACTGCACCAAGGTGCTGACGCCGAGGGTGGAGCGGATCGGCGCCCAGCTGCGGCCGCCTTCGCTGCTGTCCAGATGGATGAACAGGTAGCGCGGAAACAGCGCTTCGCTCACCTGCTGCGCCTTGCCGCGGCGCAGCTTCTCCACGCTGATCAGCGGCAGGTAGCAGGTGTAGCCCTGCTGCGTAAGGTTCAGCAAAGCCTTGGCCTCCTGGCGAGGCTTGGTGTGGACCAGATACCAGGCGAGTTGCGGTGCTGGGTTTTGCGGCATGGCGTTGCTTCAGATGCGGTTTAGTGCCGGGCAGGCACCCGCCGGCAGGGGCGGGTGCCCGGTAGCTTGCAGGCGGGCTCAGCCGTACTGCTTCCCACCCAGTCGCGGTATGCGCCGCTGCTCACGTTTTCCACCCACGGCTGGTTTGCGAGGTACCACTCAACCGTCTTGCGGATGCCGGTCTCGAAGGTTTCGGCCGGCTTCCAGCCCAGTTCCTGCTCCAGTTTGCGCGCGTCGATCGCGTAGCGGCGGTCGTGGCCGGGGCGGTCGGTGACGAAGCTGATTTGCGTGGCGTACGAGGCGCCATCCGCACGCGGGGACAGTTCGTCGAGGATCGCGCACAGGGTGCGCACCACTTCGATATTCGGCTTCTCGTTCCAGCCGCCGACGTTGTAGGTCTCGCCCAGACGGCCGGCGGCCAGCACGCGGCAGATTGCGCTGCAGTGGTCTTTAACATAGAGCCAGTCGCGCACTTGCATGCCGTCGCCGTAGATGGGCAATTCTTTACCCGCAAGCGCGTTGAGGATCACCAGCGGGATCAGTTTCTCCGGGAAGTGGTAAGGCCCGTAGTTGTTGCTGCAGTTGGTGGTGAGCACCGGCAGGCCGTAGGTGTGGTGCCACGCGCGCACCAGGTGGTCGGACGCCGCCTTGGACGCCGAGTACGGGCTGTTCGGCTCGTAGCGGTGGGTCTCGCTGAACGGCGCGTCGTCGGTGCCGAGCGAGCCGTACACCTCGTCGGTCGACACGTGCAGGAAGCGGAACGCGGTCTTTTCTGCCGCCGGCAGCGCGCTCCAGTAGCCGCGCACGCTCTCCAGCAGGTTGAAGGTGCCGACCACGTTGGTATGGATGAAGTCGCCCGGGCCGTGGATGCTGCGGTCGATGTGGCTCTCGGCGGCAAAGTTGATGAGCGCACGTGGCCGGTGTTCGGCGAGCAGGCGCGCGAGCAGTTCGCGGTCACCGATGTCGCCGCGCACGAAGACATGCCGCGTGTCGCCTTTCAGCGATGCGAGCGTCTGCAGGTTGCCGGCGTAGGTGAGCTTGTCGAGGTTGACGATGGGCTCGTCGCATTGAGCCAGCCAGTCGAGCACGAAGTTGGCGCCGATAAAGCCGGCGCCGCCGGTGACGAGAATCATGGGTTGCTTCCTGAAGTCGGGTTGCTGCGGTGGTCGCTTGAGACTAGCTCACAAAGTGAAGCGGGCAAGCCGCCTGTTTCCAGAACGCCCTGCCCGCGGTACCGCCCGAAATGTTGGGTTGTTGCCAACCCGGTGCTGCCACTCCAAGAACTTGCAGCAATATTACGGGCGGGCGCACGCGGGCGGTATCCGTAGAACTACGTACTGGTGCCAGATTTTACTCAGGCGTAACCGTCCGGGTTGGTGCGCTGCCAGCGCCAGCTGTCCGCGCACATTTCTTCTATACCTTTCTCGGCCTGCCAACCTAAGAGTTCGCGCGCGGCGGCCGGGTCGGCCCAGCAGGCGGCGACGTCGCCGGCGCGGCGCGGCGCGATGCGGTAGGGCAGGGTTTTGCCGCAGGCGGCCTCGAAGGCGTGCAGCACTTCGAGCACCGAGTAGCCGCGGCCGGTGCCGAGGTTGGTGGTGAGCAGCCCGCCGGTGTGCCTGAGTGCGTCGAGCGCCGCCAGGTGCCCGCGCGCCAGGTCCACCACATGGATGTAGTCGCGTACGCCGGTGCCGTCGACGGTCGGGTAGTCGTCGCCGAACACGCTAAGCGCATCGCGTTTGCCGACGGCGACCTGGCTGATGAAGGGCATCAGGTTGTTCGGGATGCCATTCGGGTCTTCGCCGATCAGCCCGGACGGGTGCGCGCCGACCGGGTTGAAGTAGCGCAGGA
>NZ_STGJ01000002.1 GCF_004919095.1 Crenobacter intestini
GACCACCGCCGACTTCTACGGCCTGAAGAACTACGGCGCCAACTACGGCGTGCTGTACACCGCTTGGGGCGTGTCCGGCTTCGTCGGCCCGCTGCTGGCTGGCTGGGCGGTGGACACCACCGGCACCTACAGCCTGGCGTTCACGATCTCGGCAGGCCTGCTGGCCGTCGCCATCGTGCTGGGCTTCATGACCAAGCCGCTGAAGCTGGCCAAGGCGGAAGAAACCGCTGCCGCCAACGCTTGATTCAAGGCGCAGCCATGAAAAAAGCCGACCCGCGGGTCGGCTTTTTTTTGTCTGGTGCCAGGCTCACGCGTGGGCGGCAGACTTCAGGCGCACGCCCTCGACCAGCACGTTGTGCGTGCCGTCGGATAGCCACAGCTGGCCGTCCTGCAAGGTGGCGGAGAACTGCATGCTGCGCTCGGCCATCGCCGCCAGTTCGGACAGGGTCTCGGGGCCGATGCCGACCACCGACAGGTTGTC
Organism: Crenobacter intestini; assembly: GCF_004919095.1. GTDB lineage: Bacteria > Pseudomonadota > Gammaproteobacteria > Burkholderiales > Chromobacteriaceae > Craterilacuibacter > Craterilacuibacter intestini. The sequence continues at coordinate 482 of NZ_STGJ01000002.1, forward strand.
GAAGCGGGACACCTTGTTCTCCATAGCCTGCCACCACACGTCGGACGCGCGGCCACCGTGGCTGTACACGATCACCTGTTCTGCGCGCGAGCACGCCTTCTTGATGCGCTTCTCGTCAGGCTCGCCCAGGTCTATCCACAGCTCGATCTCGTCCGAATAGTTCTTCTGCCACAGCGCGGGCTCGTCGTCGGCGCAGATGTCCTTGGTGAAGGCCAGCGTCTCGCTCGCGTTGAGAATGAAAGCGACCATGCGCAGCATCATGCGCTCGACGGTCTCGGAGGGATGGCAGGCCAGGGTCAGGTTGTGGCTGGCGTAGTAGCTGCGGTCCATATCGGAGATGTCGATATCGGCCTTGTAGATGGTGGCTTTGAGTGCCATGGGCGCGTCCGCAAAAGCACGCAGTGTACCGCATCTCGCGGCCCCGGGCCGGCAGGGGCTTGTCGCCTTGCCGGCCCGCCTTGCGTTTAGCCGCTGTTGCGCAGCCCGGCGGCGACGCCGTTGATGGTCAGGTGGATCGCGTACAGCGCCTCGGCGTCGTCGCTCTCCTCGCGCAGGCGCCGCAACAGCTCGACCTGCAGCACGCCCATCGCGTCGAGGTAGGGCAGCCGGGTGTCCAGGCTGCGTGCCAGCGTCGGGTTGTGCTCGAGCAGGCGGCTTTGCCCGGTGATCGCGTAAAACGCGGCCAGCGTATGCTGCCATTCGGCTTCGATGGTCGAGAACACCGCGTCCGATAGCGCCCGGTCGGCGACCAGCGACGCGTAGCGGCGGGCGAGGTCGAGGTCGGCCTTGGCCAGCACCTGTTCCATGTTCGACAGCACCACGCGGAAGAACGGCGAGTCGCGGTACAGCGCGCGCAGCGCGTCGGCGCCGGCGTCGCCGTGCCGTTCGAGGTAGGCCTCGACCGCCGAGCCGACGCCGTACCAGCCCGGCAGCATCAGCCGCGACTGCGACCACGAGAACACCCAGGGGATGGCGCGCAAATCGCGGATCGAGGTCAGGCTCTTGCGCGAGGCGGGGCGGCTGCCGATGTTGAGCTTGGCAATCGCCGTCACCGGCGTCGCCTCGAGGAAGTACTGCATGAAGCCCGGCATCTCGACCAGCGCGCGGTACGCCGCGTAGGCGTCGGCCGACAGCTCGGACAACAGCGCGGTATCTGTGGCGTCGCGGCGGTCTTCGGCGAGCGTCGCCTCCAGCGTCGCCGCGACCAGCGCCTCCAGGTTGCGCGCAGCGATGTCCGGGTCGGAGAACTTGGCGGTGATCACCTCGCCCTGCTCGGTGATGCGGATGCGCCCGGCGACCGAGCCGGCCGGCTGCGCGATGATCGCCTCGTAGCTCGGGCCGCCGCCACGGCCGACCGAGCCGCCGCGGCCGTGGAACAGCTGCAGGCGCACGCCGGCGCCGGCGAACACTTCGACCAGTTGCTGCTCGGCGCGGTAGAGCTCCCACTGGCTGGTCAGGTAGCCGCCGTCCTTGTTGCTGTCCGAGTAGCCGAGCATCACTTCCTGCAGCATGCCGCGGCTTTGCAGAAGCTGGCGGTACCACGGCAGCGCGAACAGCTCGCGCATGATGCCGGCGCCGGCGCGCAAGTCGCCGATGGTCTCGAACAGCGGCACGATGTTGACGCTGCCGACCGGGCTGCCGTCGACGATGCGAAGCAAGCCGGTCTCCTTCATCAGCAGCGCCAGCGCCAGCAGGTCGCTGACTGCCGCGCAGTTGGAGATGATGCTCTGCGTGATCGCGCCGTCGCCAAGCGCCATCTTGACGCGCGCGGCCTCGCGGAAGATCGCCAGCTCTTTCTGTACCGGCGCGCTGTACTCGAGGAAGGGCGAGTACAGCAGGCGCGGCGTCGCCAGCTCGCGCCGGAGCACGCGCACGCGTGCCGCCTCGTCGAGCGCGAGGTATTCCTCGAGGCCGGCCTGCGCGAACAGCTCGGCGACGGTCGACGCGTGGATGTCGGCGTGCTGCCTGAGGTCGAGCGGCATCAGGTAGAAGCCGAACACGTCGAGCGCGCGGCGCAGCCTGAGCAGGCGGCCGCCGGCGAGGATGGCGCTGCCGTGCGCCTCGAGCGAGTCGGCGATCAGCGCGAGGTCGGCGATCACCGCCTGCGCGTCGGCGTAGGGCTCGCCCGCGCACCAGCGCCCGCCCACCGGCAGTTGGAGCGCGCGCGCGGTCGCGCCCAGGCGCCCTTCGATGGTCGCCAGCGCGCGGCGGTATGGCTCCTCGCGGCGGCTCTCGGCGTCGTCGGGCGACACCGCCGACAGCGCGTCGACCGCGGCCGACACGCTGACCATGCGGCTGGACAGCGACAGCTCGCGGTAGAGGCCGGAGAGTTCGTAGAAATAGTGGGCGAACGCGGTCTCGGCCTGGCGGTCGCTCGCCAGGCGCAGTACCGACGCGTCGACGTTGGGGTTGCCGTCGCGGTCGCCGCCGATCCAGCTGCCGACGCGCAGGAAGGACGGCAGGCGCGGGCGCTCGCCCCAGCGCTCGGCGATGCCGCGGCCGAGCGCGTCGTAGATGCGCGGCAGCGCGGTGAAGAACGACAGCGGGTGGTAGGCGACGCCGTTCTCGATCTCGTCGGCGACCGACATCCGGAAATGGCGGATCTCGGAGGTCTGCCACAGCGCGAGGATGGCGCGCCTCAGGCGCAGTTCGAGGTCGGCCTCGTCGTCGGGCGTCACGTCCGGGTAGTGCAGGCGGGAGAGGAAGCGGCGCACCGCGCGGTGCGCGTCGAGCACGCTCTGGCGCTGCACCTCGGTCGGGTGCGCGGTGAGCACGGCGGTGACGTTGGCATCGGCCAGCATCGCAGTCAGGCGCGCCAGCGGCAGGCCTGCGCCGTGCAGCGCCGACAGCGCCCGGCTCAAGCTACCCTGCTGCGGCGCGGAGCCGGCCTGGCGGTGCGCGCGGCGGCGGCGGGTGTGGTGCAGGTCTTCGGCGATGTTGTAGAGCTGCGCGTACAGGCTGCACGCACGCACCAGCGCGGTGGTCGCCGCCGGCGACAGGCGCTCGAGCATGGGCAGCGCGCCCGCGGTGGCGTGCACCTCGAGCGGGATCGCGCGCACTTCATGGTAGGTCTCGTCGCCGGCCTGCTCGCGCAGCACCTCGCCCAGCAGCCGGTCGAGCCGCGCGAGGTCTTCGCGCAGCGGTAAATCCTTGTCCAGTTCTTGTGTCATTGGCGTTTTCCACCCTTGAGTCGGCTTGCGGGGTCAGGCCATGATATATGGATGAATGCCGCCCATGTCCTGTTACCCGACTTCGCCCTGATTGTGTCCGGGTTCCTGTTGCGCCGCGCCCACGTGGTCGGCGGCGCCTTCTGGCCCGAACTGGAAAAATTCGTCTACTTCGTGCTGTTCCCGCCGCTGCTGTTCTGCGCGCTCGCGCGCGCCGAACTCGACGTCGCCTCCAGCGTGCCGATGCTGGCCGCCGGCGTGCTGTTCACCGTCGCCGGCTTCGTGCTGGCGATGCCGGCCGGCCGGCTGTTTGCGCTGCCGCCGCCTGCGTTTGCCGCCGGCCAGCAGGCGGCGTACCGCTTCAACTCCTACGTCGGCTTCGCGGTGATCAGCACGCTGGCCGGCGACGCCGGCATCGCGACCATCGCGCTGCTGTTCGGCGCGCTGATCCCGCTAGTCAACCTGATGGCGGTCTGGCAGCTCTCGCGTGCCGGCGACGGCCGCCTGCTCGCCGAGCTTGCGAGCAACCCGCTGATCTGGGGCATTGTCGCCGGGCTCACGGTCAACCTCGCCGGTGTCGCCGTGCCCGATCCGCTGTTCGACGCGGCGCGCCTGCTCGCCGACGCCGCGCTGCCGCTGGGGCTGATCGCGATCGGCGCCGGCCTGCGCTTTGCCGGCGCGCGCCGCCACCTGGCGCCCGTCGTCTACTGGACGGTGGTCAAGCTCGCGCTGCTGCCGCTGATGGCGTACGCGCTCGCCGCGTGGTTCGGCATCGGCGGCGTCTACCAGAGCGCGCTGATCGTGATGGCCGCGCTGCCGACCGCGACGTCGACCTACATCCTCGCCGTGCGCATGGGCGGCGACGGCCCGCTTGCCGCGCTCCTGGTCACCGTCTCCACGCTGTCGGCGATGCTGACGCTGCCGGTGGTGATCTCGACCCTGCTCTAGGCGGGGGCAAGCCCCTGCCATGCTAGAATCATCGCCAAATCCATACCTTCAGGAACGGCGATGAAAAAGATCGTGATCGCCAGCCGCGAGAGCCGGCTGGCCATGTGGCAGGCCGAGCATATCAAGGCCAGGCTCGAGGCACTGTACCCGGAACTGACGGTCGAGATCCTCGGCATGACCACCCGCGGCGACCAGATCCTCGACGTCACGCTGTCGAAGATCGGCGGCAAGGGTCTGTTCGTCAAGGAACTCGAGGTCGCGATGCTCGAGGGCCGCGCCGACCTGGCCGTCCATTCGATGAAGGACGTGCCGATGCACCTGCCCGAAGGCTTCGCGCTCGCCGCCATCTGCGAACGCGAAGACCCGCGCGACGCCCTCGTCTCCAACCGCTACGCGAGCCTCGCCGAACTGCCCGCCGGCGCCGTGGTCGGCACCGCCAGCCTCAGGCGCGAGTCGCAGATCCGCGCGCGCTACCCGCACCTGACGGTGAAGCCGCTGCGCGGCAACGTGCAGACCCGCCTCGCCAAGCTCGACGCCGGCGAGTTCGACGCGATCATCCTTGCCGCATCCGGCCTCAAGCGGCTGGGCCTCTCCGGGCGCATCCGCACCGAGCTTGCGCCGTCGGAGAGCCTGCCCTCGCCGGGGCAGGGCGCGCTGGGCATCGAGATCCGCGCCGACCGCGCCGACCTCGCCGAACTGCTCGCGCCGCTCGATCACGCCGACACCCGCGACTGCGTGACCGCCGAGCGCGCGCTGTCGCGTCAGCTGGGCGGCAGCTGCCAGGTGCCGCTGGGCGGCTTCGCGACGCTCAGCGACGACGTGCTCACCCTGGGCGGATTCGTCGCCCACCCCGACGGCTCGGTGATGCTGACCGCGACCGCCAGCGCGCCGCGCGGCTACGCCGACGCGCTGGGCCGCGCGGTCGCCAAGCGGCTGGTCGACGACGGCGCGCAGCAACTGGTCGACGCCGTCCTCGCCGGGGCATGAGCGGCCCGCTCGTCCTCGTCACCCGGCCGGCCGCGCAGTGCGCGGCGCTGGCCGCGCGGCTGGCGGCGGCCGGCTATACGCCACGGCCGTTCGCGCCGCTCGAACTTGTCCCCGACCCGGTGGCGCTCGCGCGCCTGCCGGCTCAGCTTGCCGATGCCGACTGGCTGATCCCGGTCAGCCCCGGCGCCGTCGACATCCTGTTTTCCATCCCGCAGCTGGCACTGCCCGCCACGCTCAGGCTCGCCTGCGTCGGCCGCGGCAGCGCCGCGCGGCTGGCCGAGTTCTCCGGCTGGCCGGTGCTGCACCCGGCCGCGGGCAGCGACAGCGAGGCGCTGCTCGCGCTCCCCGAACTGCAGGCGCTGGATGGCGCGCGCGTGCTGATCGTGCGCGGCGACAGCGGCCGTGCGCTCATGGCCGACACGCTGGCCGAGCGTGGCGCCGAGGTGACGTTTGCCGCGCTGTACCGGCGCGTGCCGGTCGACCCGGGCTGGGCCGTGCTTGCCGCCGAGCAAACTGTCGCCGCGCTGGTGGTGACCGCCAGCGAGATCGCGACCGCGCTGTTCGCGTCAGCGCCGCCGGCGCGCCGCGACTGGCTCGCCCGCCAGCGTTTCGTCGCGCTGCACCCGCGTGTCGGAGAATGCCTCTACGCGCTTGGCGCAGAGCAGGTGACGGTCGCGGCCCGTGCCGACGACGCGGCGCTGGTCGAAGCGCTCGACCGCGTTTGATTGTGCGGCAAGCGGCGCACGCCGGCGATACGGGTTGCCCCGCACCCGGGCGCACCTCAGGCGCCGGACTCCGCGAGCCTCGCCAGTAAGGCCGCCAGCGCCGGCTGAGCCAGCGCGTCCGGCGCGAAACACAGGCCGATGCGGCGCTTGAGTGGCGGCGCGTCAAAGCGCGCGCTGCCGCAGCCGGCCGGCAGCAGCCCCTCGGGCAGCCAGGCGACGCCGACGCCGGCACCGGCCATCGCGGCGGCGAGCGCGAGCGACGCCGCGCGTTGCGGGTGCGCCGGCGCGTACTCGCCCAGATGCGCGAGCAGCTTTTGCTGCGAGGCGTGTGGCGGACACATCACCCATTCCTCGCCGGCGAGCGCCGCGGGCGAGAGCACGCGGCCGGACAGCCGGTGGCCCGGCGGCAGCGCCAGCACGAATTCCTCCTCCCACAAGGGCTCGAACAGCTCGTCCTCGCAGCGCAGGCTCTCGCAGCCGACGCGCGCGTCGCCGGTGCAGCCGTCGGCCAGCGTCAGCAAGAGCGCGGGCGTGGCCGCCGCGACGCGGGCGAGTGCGCCGACCCGGCGCGGGTCGAGGTCGGCCTCGACGCCGAGCGTCAGCGCGAGGCAGGCGTCGTCCTCGCGGAAGCGGCGGGCGAGCGCGTCGGCGTCGGCGATCAGCCGCTTGGCCTGCGGGTAGAGGCGGCCGGCGGCGTCGGTCGGCGCGACGCCACGCGGCTGGCGGACGAATAGGCTGACGCCCAGCTCTTCCTCCAGCGCGCGCAGTGACGCCGACAGCGTCGGCTGCGTCAGGTGCAGCAGTTGCGCGGCCTGGGTGATGTTGCGCGCGTCGAAGACGGCGACGAAGGCGCGCAGGGCGCGAATATCCATAGAAAAATCCGATGGCAGGAAGCGAAACAAACGATTTTTCGCCGAGGCAAGCGCTGACTATAGTGCAGTGCGTGGCGCTTGCCATCCCGGATTTCTATTTCAGGAGACAATGATGGATAAACCTCTGGTCGTGATCACCGGTGCCAGCTCCGGTTTCGGCGAGGCCTGTGCCCGCCTGTTCTCGTCGCGCGGCTACCCCTTGCTGCTGCTGGCGCGCCGCCTCGAGCGACTCGAGGCGCTCGGCCTGCCCAATACGCTGTGCCGCCGCGTCGACGTGACCGACCGCGCGGCGCTCGCCGCGGCGCTGCTTGAAGCCGAGGCGCTGTACGGCCCGGCCGACCTGCTGGTCAACAACGCCGGGCAGATGCTGCTGGGCAAGCTCGCCGGGCAGGACCCGGCCGAGTGGGAGCGCATGCTCGACGTCAACGTGCTGGGCGTGCTCAACGGCATCCACACGGTGCTGCCGGGCATGCTGGCGCGCCGCCACGGCACCATCGTCAACATCAGCTCGATCGCCGGGCGCAAGACCTTCCCCAACCACGCCGCCTACTGCGGGACCAAGTTCGCCGTGCACGCGATCTCGGAAAACCTGCGCGAGGAAGTTGCGCTGCAGGACGTGCGCGTGATCACCATCGCGCCGGGCGCCGCCGAGACCGAACTGCTCAGCCACACCACCGACGAGGGGATCAAGCAGGGCTACGACGCGTGGAAGGAGCAGATGGGCGGCGTGATCTCGGCGGGCGACATCGCCGAGGCGGTGCGCTACGCGTACGAGCAGCCGCAGGACCTGTGCATCCGCGAGATCGTGCTGGCGGCGACGCGGCAGGAACCGTAAGGCAGGGCAAGCGGGCAGCCAAGCTGCCCCTTGCTACCCGGGCGGAGCGTTCCGCCCGTTTTTTTTTGCGGCGCCCAAGGGCGCAGGAGTCAGGAAATGCATGAAGTTTCGGTCATCGGCCTCGGGGCCATGGGGTCGGCGCTGGCGCACGTCATGTGCGCGGCCGGCTGGCAGGTGACGGTGTGGAACCGCAGCGCGGACAAGGCACGCGCCCTGCAGGCGCAGGGCGCACGGGTGGCCGGCACGGCGGCGCAGGCTCTCGCGGCCAGCCCGCTGACCCTGATCTGCGTCGACAACTACCCGGCCAGCTTGTCCACCCTGGAAACGGCGCAGGCCGCGGTGTCCGGCCGCCTGCTGGTGCAGCTGTCGACGGGGGCGCCGCAGGGCGCTCGCGAGCTGGAGGCCTGGGCGCATGCGCACGGCGCGTCCTACCTGGACGGCGCCATCCTCGCCTTTCCCGAGCAGATGGGAACGGCCGACGCGTCCATCATCGCCTCCGGCGCCGAGGCGGCGTTCCGGGCTGCCGAACCCTGCCTGCGCCAATTGGCGCCGGCGCTAGACTATCTGGGCACCGCCGTCGGCGCCGCGTCGGCGCAGGACTGCGCGGTGGCGACCTACTTTGCCGGCGGCCTGATCGGCGCGTTGCACGGCGCGCTGATCTGCGAGGCCGAAGGGCTGCCGGTGGACGCGTTTTGCGCGCAACTGGCCGAGTTGTCGCCGATTCTCGGCGGCGACGTCCGCCATCTGGGCGCGACGCTGGCGCGCGGCGAGTTTGACGCGCCTTACGCTTCGCTTAAAACGTGGAGCGCGGCCATTACCCGGCTGCGGGTGCACGCCGAGAGCAGCGGCATCAATGCGGACTTCCCGTCGTTTGCCGCCGCCCTGTTCGAGCGCGGGGTTGCCGCCGGTTACGGCGCACAGGAGGTCTCGGCGCTGATCAAGGTGTTGCGCGCGCAAGGCTGAGCGCCCGGCGGCCGCGCCCGTGCTGGCCGCTGGCGCGGCCTTGAAGTTACAATGACATAACCGCGCGGACGCCTGCGCCGCGATGTCGAACTTCAGCATGGGCCCGTAGCATGAGCGACACTCCGATGACCGACCCCACTCCTTCCGCCGGCCAGAGTGCCCCTGCGGCACAGCCCGCACCTCGTCACGGCACGCTCAACGTCGCGCTGCTGGTCGCGCTGGCCGCGCTGGGCGTCTCCGGCTGGCAGTTCTACCAGACCCAGACCCAGCTGGCCGAAACCCGGCTCGAGCTCGCCCGCCAGATCGCCAGCAGCGGCATCGGCGAGCGCGCGCTCAAGGTGCAGGCCGACGCGACCGCCAAGGCGCTGCGCGACACCGAGACCCGCCTCGTCCAGATCGAGGCGCGCGTCAACGAGTCCGCCGGCCAGTATGCGACGCTCGAGGGCATGTACCAGTCGCTGACCAACAACCGCAGCGACTGGCTGCAGGCCGAGGTCGAGCATTCGCTGACCATCGCCAGCCAGCAGCTCCTGCTGGCCGGCAACGTCGGCGCCGCGGTGTCGGCGCTGGAAATGGTCGAGGCGCGGCTCGCCCGCTTCGACAACCCGCAGCTGATCGCGCTCAAGCGCGCGGTCAGCAAGGACCTCGCCTCGCTCAAGTCGCTGCCCTACGTCGACAGCGTCGGCGTCACCCTCAAGCTTGACCAGCTGATGCTGGCCGTCGACGCGCTGCCGCTGGCGGTCGACCACCACCGGCTGGGTCCGGCCAAGGTCGCGCAGCGCGCCGCGCTGCCTCAGACCGCGCCGTGGTGGGAGCGCGCGCTGTCCGACTTCACGCACAGCATCGGCGAGCTGGTCAATATCCGCCGCATGGACAAGCCCGAGGCGCTGCTGCTGTCGCCCGAGCAGGCCTTCTTCCTGCGCGAGAACCTGAAGATGCGTTTGCTGGACGCGCGCATCGCGCTGATGGCGCGCCAGGGCTCGACCTTCGCCACCGACATCGCGGCGGCCGAGAGCTACGTCGCGCGTTACTTCGACCGCGACGCGCCGGCGACCCGCCAGTGGCTGGCCACGCTCGCCACCCTCAAGGATGTGCCGCTCGACGTCGAGCTGCCCGAGCTGACCGGCAGCCTCAAGGCCGTGCATGACCTGCAGGGACAGGCGGAGGTGAAACCGTGAAATTCGTCCTGTGGATCGTCGGCCTGTTCGCGCTGGCCGTGCTGCTCGGCCTCGCCGCGACCGTCAACAACGGCTACGCCATCCTGTTCTTCCCGCCTTACCGGCTGGAGGTGTCGTTCAACCTGATGATCATCTCGGTCTTCGTGCTGATCGCCGTCGCGCACGCGCTGCTGCGCCTGCTGTCGCTGGCGGTGCGCCTGCCCGAGGAGGTGCGCCAGTTCCAGCGCCAGAAGAAGCTGAAGGCGTCGCGCCACGCGCTGCGCGAGGCGGCGCTGTCCTTCTTCGAGGGGCGTTACCAGAAGGCCGAGCGCGAGGCTGCGCGCGCGATGGAGGACGAGTTCGCCGTCGAAAACCGCGCGCTCGCGCTATTGATCTCGGCGCGTTCTGCCGCGCAGACGCAGGACAAGGCCCGGCGCGACGCCTGCCTCGAGCGCCTGGGCGAGCTGCCCGAGCGCCTGCAGCTGGCCCGCCACATGCTGGAGGCCGAGCTGCGCTACGAAGACCGCGATACGCTCGCTGCGCTATCCGCCGTCGAGCGCGCGCGCGCGCTGTCGCCCAACCTGACTTCCGCGCTGCGCCTGGAACTGAAGATCCGTCTGCAACTGGGCCAGCCGGAGGCGGTGCTGCAGCTGACCGAGAAGCTCCTGAAGGCCGACGCGCTGGACGCTTCGCAGGCGCGCCGCTACCGGGTCGCCGCGTACCGCCAGCAGCTGGCCGCGCTGGTCGACGGCGAATCGCTGCTGCGCTGGTGGGGCAAGGTGCCGCAGGTCGAGCGCGGCAACGACGAGCTGCTGCTCGAAGTCGCCGAACGGCTGTCCGCCCTGGGCGAGGCCGACCGCGCCGCCAGCCTGCTCGCCGAACGGATCCCGGACAGCGAGGACACCGCGCTGGTGCAGGCGCTGGCCAGGTTCGCACCCGCGCTGTCCGACGAGCGGCGCAAGGGGCTGCTGCGCGACGCCGAGGCCTGGCTGCGCGATCGCCCGCGCGACGCCGCCCTGCTGTTCGCGCTGGGCAGCCTCGCGCAGACGCAGCAGCTGTGGGGCAAGGCGCAGAGCTACTACGAGGCCAGCCTGTCGGTGGCGCCGTCGCTGCAGGCGACGGCCGCGCTGGCCGCCCTGCTCGAGTCGCTCGACAAGCCGGAAGCCGCCGAGCGTTACCGGCAGCAGGCGCTGCAAATGGCGCTGGCCGCCGAGTCCTGAGCCGTTCAGGCGTAAAAAAGCCCACCCGAGAGGGTGGGCTTTTTTGTGCGCGGGGTGCTCAGTTCGCCTGCTCCCGGCGCGCGCGGCGGGCGAGCACCGCTTCGGAGAGCATCGCGAGCAGCTGTTCGGTGTCGTTCCAGCCGATGCAGGCGTCGGTGATGCTCTGGCCGTAGGCCAGGTCGCAGCCGGATTTCAGGTCCTGGCGGCCTTCGACCAGATGGCTCTCGACCATCACGCCGTAGACATGCTCCTCGCCGCCGGCGAGCTGGGCGCAGACATCCTGGCCGACTTCCATCTGCCGGCGGTAGTCCTTGCGGCTGTTGGCGTGGCTGAAGTCGACCATCAGGCGCGGTGCGAGGCCGACCGCGGCGAGTTCGGCGGTGGCGGCGCGCACATGCGTGGCGTCGTAGTTCGGCTCCTTGCCGCCGCGCAGGATCACGTGGCAGTCCGGGTTGCCGCCGGTTTGCACGATCGCCGAGTGGCCGGCCTTGGTCACCGACAGGAAGTGGTGCGGCACGCTGGCGGAGCGGATCGCGTCGATCGCGATCTTCAGGTTGCCGTCGGTGCCGTTCTTGAAGCCGACCGGGCAGGACAGGCCGGACGCGAGTTCGCGGTGGACCTGGCTCTCGGTGGTGCGCGCGCCGATCGCGCCCCAGCTGATCAGGTCGGCGAAGTACTGCGGGGTGATCATGTCGAGGAATTCGGTCGCCGCCGGCATCCCCATGTTGTTGAGGTCGAGCAGCAGTCGGCGCGCGATGCGCAGGCCGGCGTTGATGTCGTACGACTCGTCGAGGTGCGGGTCGTTGATCAGGCCCTTCCAGCCGACCGTGGTGCGCGGCTTCTCGAAGTAGACGCGCATCACGATGATCAGCGAGTCGGCGTACTGCTCGCGCAGCTTCATCAGGCGGGCCGCGTATTCCTTCGCCGCGCCGATGTCGTGGATCGAGCAGGGGCCGACCACGACCAGCAGGCGGTCGTCCTCGCCGTGCAGCGCGGCGGCGATGTCGCGGCGGGTGTTGTACACCACCTCCGACGCCGGCTCGTTCAGCGGCAGCTCGTACATATGGGCGATCGGGGGCAGCAGTTCCTTGATCTGGCGGATCCGGACGTCGTCGGTCTGTCTTTGCATGGGCGGGCTCTCTGGTTTGCGTTCCTTTGCACAGACAATACCCGCTATGACGCCGTGCGCCAAGCCCTGCTCGCCAATGTCATGAAGGCGCCGCGCAATATAAATGCTGCATATCATGCATCCAGATTTCAGATTGGCATTAAGTTGCGCGCCGTCCGCGCTGATCGCTGGCCGCGTGTCGCGCTGCACCGTCAAAGCAAAGGGCACCCCGTGGGGTGCCCTTTGCCGGATGCGCAAGCGCGGCTCAGTCGGCGTACTGGCGCTTCATGCGCTCGCGGCGTTCCTGCGCCTCGACCGACAGCGTCGCGGTCGGACGCGCCATCAGGCGCTTGAGGCCGATCGGCTCGCCGGTGTCCTCGCAGTAGCCGTAGGAACCGTCGTCGATCTGGCGCAGCGAAGCCTGGATCTTCTGCAGCAGCTTGCGCTCGCGGTCACGGGTGCGCAGCTCCAGCGCGTACTCTTCCTCGAGCGTCGCGCGGTCGGCGGGATCCGGCGTCGACTCCTGTTCCTGCAGGTGGCTGGCGGTCGCGTTGGCGTTGTTGACCAGCTCCTGCTGCGTCTGCAGCAGCAACTCCTTGAAGAACTCGAGCTGGTCGGCGTTCATGTAGTCGTCGCCATTCCAGTTGAGGATGTCCTGTTCGGTCAGTTTGGCCATATTGGGGTTCTTCCAGCTGAGTGTGGGCGATAGGCGTGGAAGATTACCGACGGCATGGTCAAAAGGCAACTCTGTTGGCGAGCCTGCCTGCACGCCGGTGCAAATCCTGCCCGAAGTTATAGCCAGCAGGGCACAGCGCGGCAAGATCCTCCCCGGGGGCTTATTTCTGCCCGAGGATCCACTTGGAGAGCGCCTTGAGGTCGGCATCCGGGATCGCCGGGTTCGGCGGCATGGGCACCGGGCCCCAGCTACCGGCGCCGCCGGCCTTGATGCGGGCGGCCAGCTTGGCCTCGGCGCCCTTGTCGGCCGCGTAGCGGCGGGCGATGTCCTGGTAGGACGGGCCGACCACCTTGCGGTCGGTCGCGTGGCAGGCGGTGCAGGTGTACTTCTGCGCGAGCGCGATGCTCGCGAAGGCCGGGCTGCTGGCCGCGGCCAGCAGCAGGCTGAGCAACAGGGTGTTTTTCATTTGATGCCTTTGTCCTGGGTTGGGCCGTTCGGCCGATTGTGCAATGTTCCCGTCTATAGCGCCAGTTGCAGCTGGGAGAGGAAGGTGCCCTCCAGCACGCGCACCGGCAGCATCAGGATCACCTGCACGATGAGCAGCAGCACCAGCGGCGACAGGTCGACGCCGCCGACGCGCGCGCGGGCGAACGGCGCGAGGAAGGGGCGGGTGAGCGCCGACAGGATGGGCGCGAGCCCGTTGTACGGGTTGACCCAGCTCATGATCGCCTGCACCAGCACCGCACCCATCAATAGATAGAGCGACTGCGAGAACAGCGTGAGCACGGCGAGCAGCGTCAGCATCAGCCAGTTGTGCGGTGACGCGAAGCTGTACGGCATCGGCCCCAGCAGCAGGATGGCGACGATGGCCAACAGGCTGGCCAGCCACGCGCAGGCGATGGTCGCGCTGTCGTAGCCGCGCACGCTGGGCAACACGCGGCGGACCGGCAGCACCAGCCAGTTGGTGCAGGCCATCACGAACTGCGCGAGCGGGTGGCGGAACGGGATGCGCGCCACCTGCAGGTAAAAGCGCAGCAGCAGCACCAGCACGAACAGGTCGGAAATGGTGCGGATCAGGAACTGTAGCGTCTGCACCAGCATGTCAGTCGCGCCCCAGTTCGTTGCCCATCTCGATCGAGCGCAGCCGGCAGTCCTCGGCGCCGGCCTTGATCGCGGCCTTCACGCCTTCGGCGTCGAAACGCGCGATCGCGCGCTCGGTGGTGCCGCCCTTGGACATCACGTTCTGGCGCAGCGTGGCTACCGGCAGCAGGCTGTTGCGGGCGAGCTCGACCGCGCCGTCGAAGGTGGCGAGCACCAGGCGGCGCGCCTCGGCCTCGTCGAAACCGGCGGCGGTGGCCGCTTCCATCATGCTCTCCATGAAGTAGAACACGTAGGCCGGGCCGCTGCCGCTGATGCAGGTAATGTCGTCGATGCCGGCCTCGTCGTCCAGCCACAGCGTGTCGCCGACCGCGCGCATCACCGTTTCGGCCGCCGTGCGATCCGCCTCGTCGACTGCCGGCGCGGCGAACAGGCCGGACATGCCCTTGCCGACCATCGCCGGCGTGTTCGGCATCACGCGCACGATGCGGCTGTGGCCGGACAGCCAGCGCGATAGCGCGTCGGCGCGGATGCCGGCGGCGATCGAGACCACCAGCGCGCCGTCCAGCTTGCCCGCCAGTTGGGTGCAGACCTCGCGCAGCACCTGCGGCTTGACCGCCAGCACGACCACTTCGTCCTGCCCGAACGCTGCCGGGGCACTCTCCAGCGCGGCCACGCCGTAATCGGCGGCCAGTTGCGCGCCCTTGGCGGCGTCCGGCTCGACGACGCGGATGCGGTGGCCGCCCTCGCGGGCGAGGCCGGCGACGATGGCCGCGGCCATATTGCCGCCGCCGATAAAGGTGATGTTCATGGGGTGCTTCCTTCCTGGGGGGCTTCAGTTTGCGGATAGGTGCGCGCGCCGAAGACGGCGGTGCCTACCCTGACCATGGTACTGCCGGCGGCGACCGCGGCTTCGAGGTCGGCCGACATGCCCATCGACAGCGTGTCGACGGCGTATCCTTCCGCCTGCAAGGCGGCCTGCAGGCGGGTGAGCGTGCCAAAGCGCGCGGCGAGCACCGCCGCGTCGTCGCTCGGCTCGGGGATGCACATCAGCCCGCGCAGGCGCAGGCCGGGCAGGCGGGCGACCGCACGCGCGAGTTCGAGCGCCGTATCCGGCGCGCAGCCGCTCTTGCTCGCCTCGCCCGAGACGTTGACCTGCACCAGCACGTTCAAGGGCGGCCGCCCGGCCGGACGCTGCGCCGACAGGCGCCCGGCGATCTTCAGCCGCTCGACCGAGTGCACCCAGTCGGCGGTCTCGGCGACCGGCCGCGTCTTGTTCGATTGCAGCGGGCCGATGAAGTGCCATTCGAGGCCGCGGCCCGCGAGCGCGTGCGCCTTGTCGACCATCTCCTGCACGTAGTTCTCGCCGAACGCGCGCTGCCCGGCGTCGGCGGCCGCGGCGACGGCGGCGGCCGGCTGGGTCTTGCTGACCGCGAGCAGCATGACCGCCCCTGCCGGCCGGCCGGCCTCGCGGCAGGCGCTGCCGATCCGCGCGCGGACCTGGGCGATGGCGTCGGCGATGGTCTGTGGCATGTGGCGGGTCCTCGGGTTGGGGCGTGGCATCTTTGGTCGCACGCGGGCGTCGGTGCGGGGTGCCGGCGTATCCAACGCCGGTGGCAACCCTTACAATCGTCCCGAGTCCGGCGCGGGGGCGCCATGCGGGCGGCAAAACTTAGGGGATTATAAATGCAAATATCCGAGCTTCTGGCATTCACGGTGAAGAACAAGGCGTCCGACCTTCACCTGTCCGCCGGCCTGTCGCCGATGATCCGCGTGCACGGCGACGTGCGGCGGATCAACCTGCCGCCGATGGAACACGCCGACGTACACGACATGGTGTACGACATCATGAACGATTACCAGCGCAAGGCGTTCGAGGAGAACTACGAGTGTGACTTCTCGTTCGAGCTGCCGGGTGTCGCGCGCTTCCGTGTCAACGCCTTCCTGCAACACCGTGGCATCGCTGCTGTGTTCCGGGTGATCCCGTCCAAGGTGCTGACGCTCGAGGAATTGAATGCGCCGAAGATCTTCCGCGACATCGCCGAGTTCCCGCGGGGCCTGGTACTGGTGACCGGGCCGACCGGCTCGGGCAAGTCGACCACGCTGGCGGCGATGGTCGACTACGTCAACGACAACCACTACTCGCACATCCTCACCGTCGAGGACCCGATCGAATTCGTCCACGAGAGCAAAAAGAGCCTGGTCAACCAGCGCGAACTCGGCCTGCAGACGCACAGCTTCGCCAACGCGCTCAAGAGCGCGCTGCGCGAGGACCCGGACGTGGTGCTGGTCGGCGAGATGCGCGACCTGGAGACGATCCGCCTCGCGCTGACCGCGGCGGAAACCGGCCACCTGGTGTTCGGCACCTTGCATACCAGCTCGGCGGCGAAGACCATCGACCGTATCGTCGACGTGTTCCCGGCCGGCGAGAAGGAGATGGTGCGCTCGATGCTGTCCGAGTCGATCCGTGCGGTGATCTCGCAGACGCTGCTGAAGACGCGCGAGGGCAACGGCCGCGTCGCCGCGCACGAGATCATGCTGGGCACGCCGGCGATCCGTAACCTGATCCGCGAGAACAAGATCGCGCAGATCAACTCGATGATCCAGACCGGCCAGCAGCACGGCATGCAGACGCTGGACCAGTGCCTGCAGGAGCTGGTGCGCCGCGGTCTGGTGAGCAGCGCCGAGGCGCGCGCCAAGGCCGCCCAGAAAGACCTGTTCTGAGACCGGGAGACTGACGATGCAAAAAGACCAGGCGTCCAAGTTCATCAACGAGCTGCTCGCGCACGCGATCGCGCGCAACGCGTCGGACATTTTCATCAGCGCCGACTTCCCGCCGGCGATGAAGGTCGACGGCAAGATCACGCCGGTGTCGCCGCAGCCGCTGACCGCGCAGCACACCCGCGAGCTGGTGCGCGCGGTGATGAACGACCGGCAGACCGAGGAGTTCGAGTCGAGCAACGAGGCCAACTTCGCGATCAGCCCGCCGGGCGTCGGCCGCTTCCGCGTCAGCGCCTTCATCCAGCAGGGCCAGGCCGGCATGGTGCTGCGCAAGATCAACACCGAGATCCCGTCGTTCCAGAAGCTCGACCTGCCGCCGGTGCTCGCCGACATCTCGATGATCAAGCGCGGGCTGGTGATCTTCGTCGGCGGGACCGGCTCGGGCAAGTCGACCTCGCTGGCGGCGCTGGTCGACTGGCGCAACACGCACGCGGCCGACCACATCATCACCATCGAGGACCCGGTCGAGTACGTGCACCCGCACAAGAAGTCCATCGTCACCCAGCGCGAGGTCGGCACCGATACCGAAAGCTGGGACGTCGCGCTGAAGAACACCCTGCGCCAGGCGCCGGACGTGATCCTGATGGGCGAGATCCGCGACCGCGAGACCATGGGCTACGGCCTGCAGTTCGCCGAGACCGGCCACCTGTGCCTGGCGACCCTGCACGCCAACAACGCCAACCAGGCGCTCGATCGCATCCTCAACTTCTTCCCCGAGGAGCGCCACCAGCAGGTGTTGATGGACTTGTCGCTGAACATGAAGGCCATCGTCTCGCAGCGGCTGATCCCGCACGCGTCGGGGCAGGGCCGCGTCGCGGCGGTCGAGATCCTGCTCAACACGCCGCTGATCTCGGACATGGTGTTCAAGGGCGAGGTGTCGGGCATCAAGGAGGTGATGGCGCGCTCGCGCGAGCAGGGCATGCAGACCTTCGACCAGGCGCTGTTCGAGCTCTACGAGGCCGGCAAGATCAGCTACGAGGAGGCGCTGAAGAACGCCGACTCGGTCAACGACCTCAGGCTGAAGATCAAGCTGTACGGCGAGGGCGGCAAGCAGCACGACCCGCTGTCGGGGATCGACCACCTCGATATCGTATAATCCGGCGCATGTCAGCCGCCCCCGCCTACCGCCTGTTCTTCGCCGCCTGGCCCGACGACGCCTGCCGGCACTGGCTCGACCAGCAGGTCGAGCGCCTGCACGACGCCTGCCGCGGCCGCCAGGTGCCGCCGCGCCAGTTGCACCTGACGCTGGCCTTCGTCGGCGAGGTCGACCCGGCGCGCCTATCCGACGTATACGCGGTCGGCGAGCGGGTGGCGGCCGGGGCCGAGGCCTGCCAGCTCAGGCTCTCCCGGCTCGCGGTCTGGCCGAACGGCATCGGCTGCGCGCTGCCGGCGCGGGTGCCGGGCAGGCTCGCGCGTCTGGCGCGTGCACTCAACGGTGCGCTCGCCGACGCCGGCCTGCCGCACGAGGCGCGCGCGTTCAAGCCCCATCTGACCCTGCTGCGCAAGGCGCAAGCGGACGAGGCCGGCGTGCCGCATCCGGACGCGCCTGCGCTGTTCGCCGTCGACCACCTGTCGCTGGTGGTGTCGCGGCTGACCCGCTCGGGGCCGATCTACCAGGAACTCAGGCGCTGGCCGCTGCCTGCGCCTGCGCCAACGCCCCCAGCCTGACCAGCGCCGCGACAAAACGCTCGTCGAGCGCGCGGCAGCAGGTCAGCCGGAGGCAGTGCCGGTAGCGGCTGCCGGCCGAATAGAGCGTGCCCGGCATCACCACGATGCGTTCGGCGAGCGCGGCCTCGGCGAGCCGCGCGGTGTCGACCGAAGGCGGCAGCTGCAGCCAGAGCAGGAAGCCGCCGGAGGGCCGCGTCGCCGTGGTGCCTGCCGGGAAGTGGCGGGCGACGAGCCCGCGCACGGTATCGACCTGCTGCGCGTACAGCCTGCGCAGCGCGCGCAGGTGGCGGTCGTAGCCGCCATTCTCCAGGAACTCCCCGACCACCTCACCGAGTAGCATTGGCTCGGCGATGCTGCTGGCGAATTTCAGCCGGCGCACCGCGTCGCCGAAGCGCCCCGCCTCCAGGTAGCCGACCCGGTAGTCCGGCGCCAGCGTCTTGCTGTAGCTCGCGCACACCATCACCCAGCCCGCTTCGTCGAAGGCCTTGACCGCCGGCGAGGGCACATCGGCGAACTGCAGCTCGGCGTACAGCGCGTCCTCGATCAGTGGCACCCGGTATTGGTTGACCAGCCGCGCCAGCCGCTGCTTGGCCGGCAGCGGCATGGTGCAGCCCAGCGGGTTGTGCACGGTCGGCATCGCCACCAGCGCCGCGAGGCGCCCCTCCGAGAGCAGCATCTCCAGCGCGTCGAGCGACAGCCCCTGCTGCGGGTCGGTCGGCAGCTCGAGCACCTTCAGCCCCAGGCTCTCCAGCAGCGGGTAGAGGTTGAAGTAGGTCGGCGACTCGACGCCGACGGTGTCGCCCGGCCGGGTGACTGCCCTGAGCGCGAGCTGCAGCGCTTCCATGGTGCCGTGGGTGAGCACAATGTCGTCCGGCGACAGCCGCATGCCGAGGTCAAGCGCGCGGCGGGCGATCTGCGCGCGCAGCCGCGGCGAGCCCGGTGGCAGCGCGTAGCGGCCGATCAGGCCGGGCGCCTGGCGCAGCAGCGTACCGGTCAGCCGCGCCAGCCGCTCGACCGGGTAGAACGGCGCGCCGTGCGGGCAGGCCAGCGCGAGGTCGAGGTGGTCGTCTCGTCCTTGCGCGGCGAGGACGCCGTCGACCAGCGTCTGCTGCGTGGCCGGCGGTGCGTCCCGCAAGGCCGGCCGGGCGTTCAGCGGCCCGGGCGGCGCGGCCAGCGCGCTTCTCACGTAATAGCCGGATTGCGGCCGCGCTTCGACCAGCCCCTGGTCTTCGAGCAGGCGGTAGGCGGCGGTCACCGTGTTGAGGCTCAGCGCGTGGCGGCCGGCACAGGCGCGCACCGACGGCAGGCGGCTGCCGGCGCCGAGGGTGCCGCCTTCGATGGCGGCGGCCAGTTGGGCGGCCAGTTGCTGGTAGCGGGGCAGGGGATGCATGGCGATAGGTGCAGTCGAGGGGCGGATGGAAGGTGACAGTTGTCAGAATATCGCATCTGTCACCCATGCAAATCGTTATTTCTGCATCTGTCACCATCCGGGCGCCCGCCCTAGCATGGAGGCCTGACTTTCATCGATCGGGAGACGATCATGTTCGACGCGCTGGCCTTTGCCACCTATATGGGGGTGATGTCGGTCACCCCCGGCCCCAACAACCTGATGCTGGCCACCTCCGGCGTGAACCACGGTTTCCGGGGCACGTTGCCGCACATGCTGGGCATCAGCGCGGGCTGCGCGCTGCAGCTGGTGCTGACCGTCGCTGGCTGGGCGTGGCTGACGCGCGGGCTCGAACAGTGGCGGCTGCCGCTGGCCTTCGCCGGCTGCGCTTATCTGATGTGGCTGTCGTGGCAGCTGTGGCGTTCGGCGGCGCCGGGTGCGCGCGAGGCGGGTCGGCCGCTGGGTTTTGTCGGCGCCGTGCTGTTCCAGTGGGTGAACCCGAAGGCCTGGCTGATGACGGTCAACGCGGCGCTGGTGTTCGCGCCGGGTGACGGGGCGGGGACGCTGGCGATGGCTTTGCTGGCCGCCGCGGTGAACCTGCCGTGCATCGCGGTGTGGGCGCTGTTCGGCGACCGCCTGCGCACGGCCTTGCAGGACGCGCGCCGCCTGCGCCGCTTCAACGCGGCGATGGCGTTGCTGCTCGCCCTCACCGCGTTGTGGTTGCTCGCCGATGCGGCCGGCTGAACGGCTGCTTAGGCGGCGACCGCGTCGTCTTCCTGGGAGCGGGCCGTTTCGCCGCGCAGCTCGCGGCGCAGGATCTTGCCGACGTTCGAGCGCGGCAGGTCCTCGCGGAACTCGATCTCGCGCGGCACCTTGTACGCGGTGAGTTTCCCGCGGCAGTAAGCGAGCAGCGCGTCGGCGTCGAGCGCGCCGTCGCGGCGGACCACGAACAGCTTGACCGCTTCGCCGGTGCGCGGGTCGGGGACGCCGACACAGGCGACCTCGAGCACGTCCGGGTGCAGCGCGACCACGTCCTCGATCTCGCTGGGGAACACGTTGAAGCCGGAGACGATGATCATGTCCTTCTTGCGGTCGACCAGCTTGAAGTAGCCCTCCGGCGTGCGGTACGCGATGTCGCCGGTGGCGAGGAAACCGTCGGCCTGCACGACGCGGGCCGTCTCCTGCGGACGCTTCCAGTAGCACTTCATCACCTGCGGGCCGCGCACGCACAGCTCGCCCGGCTCGCCGTCGGCGACCGGCAAGCCGTCCGGCCCGCGCAGTTCGACTTCGGTGCCCGGCACCGGCAGGCCGATGGTGCCGGTATACGCGTGGCTGTCGATCGGGTTCACGCAGACCAGCGGCGAGGTCTCGGTCAGCCCGTAGCCTTCGATCAGCGGCAGACCGGTCACCTGCAGCCACTTTTCGGCGACCGCCTGCAGGATCGCGGTGCCGCCGCCGACGGTCAGCCGCCAGCGCGAGAAGTCGAGCTTGGCGAAGTCGGGGTTGTTGGCCAGCGCGTTGAACAGCGTGTTGACGCCGATCATGCAGTTGACCGGGGTGCGCGCGAGGTCCTTGATCAGCGTGGGCAGGTCGCGCGGGTTGGTGATCAAGAGCGCGGTGCCGCCCATGCGGGTGATCAGCAGGCAGCTCATCGTCAGCGCGAGGATGTGGTAGAGCGGCAGCGGCGAGGCCATCACCACCGGGTCGATGTCCTCGAGCACCGGCTCGATGGTCATATGGGTCTGCTCGAGGTTGGACAGCACGTTGCCGTGGGTGAGCACCGCGCCCTTGGACAGGCCGGTGGTGCCGCCGGTGTACTGCAGCAGCGCGATGTCTTCCAGGCGCAGCGCCGGGTCGCGCCACGGCAGCGCACCGCCTTCCTTCAGCGCGGCCTTCAGCGTGATCGAGCCGGGCAGCCACCACGGCGGCACCAGCTTCTTGAAGTGGCGCAGCACCGCGTTGACCAGCGTGCCCTTGACCAGCCCCAACAGGTCGCCGACCGAGGTGACCAGCACGTTCTGCACCGGGACGTTGCCGAGCACTTCCTGCAGCACGCCGACGAAGTTCTCGAGGATGACGATGGTCGACGCGCCGGAGTCCTGCAGCTGGTGCTCGAGCTCGCGCGGCGTGTAGAGCGGGTTGATGTTGACGACGATCAGCCCCGCGCGCAGCGCGCCGTACAGCGCGACCGGGTATTGCAGCAGGTTGGGCATCATCAGCGCGATGCGGTCGCCCTTCTTCATGCGCAGCGCGCCGGTCAGGTAGGCGGCGAACGCGGCGGACTGGCGGTCGAGCTCGCGGTAGCTGAGCTTGACGCCCATGTTGACGAAGGCGGCGCGCTCGGGGTGGCGGCGGGCGGCGTCGGTCATCATCGCGCCGAGCGAGGCGTGTTCGAGCGGGCGCAGGGCGCGGGCGCGGCTGTTGTGCTGGGTCTCTTGCATGATCTGTTCTCCCTGGCGGCTTGGCGGATCAGGCCGCGCGCGCTTCGTTTCTGAGGTCTCGGCGCAGGATCTTGCCGACGTTGGACTTGGGCAGCGCGTCGCGGAACTCGACCTGGCGCGGCACCTTGTACGCGGTCAGGCGGTCGCGGCAGTGCGCGAGCAGCGCGGCCTCGTCGAGTTTCGGGTCGCGGCGCACGACGAACACCTTGACCGCTTCGCCGGTGCGCGCGTCGGGCACGCCGACGCAGGCGGATTCGACCACGCCGGGGTGCAGCGCGATCACGTCCTCGATCTCGTTCGGGTACACGTTGAAGCCGGAGACGATGATCATGTCCTTCTTGCGGTCGACCAGCTTGTAGAAGCCTTCCGCAGTGCGCAGCGCGATGTCGCCGGTGGCGAGGAAGCCGTCGGCGTGGAACACCTTGGCCGTCTCGTCGGGGCGCTGCCAGTAGCCCTGCATCACCTGCGGGCCGCGCACGCACAATTCGCCCGGCTCGCCGTCGGCGACGATGCGGCCGGCGTCGTCGCGCAGCGAGATCTCGGTCGCGGCGACCGGCAGGCCGATGGTGCCGGTGTAGCGGTCCAGCGTGACCGGGCTCGCGCTGACCAGCGGCGAGGTCTCGGTCAGCCCGTAACCTTCGATCAGCGGCAAGCCGGTCACCTTGCGCCACTTCTCGGCGACCGCCTGCTGGATCGCCGCGCCGCCGCCCACCGTCAGCCGCCAGCGCGAGAAGTCGAGGCGGATGAAGTCGGGGTGGTCGGAGAGCGCGTTGAACAGCGTGTTGACGCCGGTCATGCAGCTGATCGGGTAGCGGCCGAGGTCCTTGATCACCGCCGGCAGGTCGCGCGGGTTGCTCATCAGCACCGAGGTGCCGCCGGCACGGTTGACCAGCAGGCAATTGATGGTCAGCGCGAGGATGTGGTAGAGCGGCAGCGGCGTCGCCATCACCACCTGGTCGTTTTCGCCGAACACCGGGCGCACCAGCGCCAGCGTCTGCTCGATATTGGCGAGCACGTTGCCGTGGGTGAGCACCGCGCCCTTGGACAGGCCGGTGGTGCCGCCGGTGTACTGCAGGAAGGCGATCTCGCCAAGGCTCACCGCCGGGTCCTGCCAGCGCCTGGCAAAACCCTGCGCGAGCGCGTCGTTGAAGCGCACGGCGCCGGGCAGCGACCACGGCGGCACCATCTTCTTCACGTGGCGCAGCACCAGGTTGACCAGCGCGCCCTTGAGCGTGCCCAGCAGGTCGCCGACCGCGGTGACGACCACATGTTCGAGCGGGGTGCGCGCGCGCACCTCGTCCAGCGTCGCCGCGAAATTCTCGACGATGACGATGGCGCGCGCGCCCGAGTCCTTCAGCTGGTGCTCGAGTTCGCGCGCGGTGTACAGCGGGTTGACGTTGACGACGACGAGGCCCGCGCGCAGCACGCCGTACAGCGCGACCGGATACTGCAGCAGGTTGGGCATCATCAGCGCGACGCGGTCGCCGCGCCTGAGCTGCAAGGTGCCGGTCAGGTAGGCAGCGAACGCCGCGGACTGGCGGTCGAGTTCGCGGTAGCTGAGCGCGGCCCCCATATTGCAGAAGGCATCGCGCTGCGGGTAAAGGCGGACGCTGTCGGCGAACATCGCGCCGAGCGAGGGGAAACGGCCGATCTCGGCCGCGGGGGCCGTCTCGTGCACACTGCTCGTCATCTTGTTGTGCTCCTCGTGTTTTTTCCGGCCCTGCAGGGCTCTGCCGAAGATTCTATGCACAACAAATAACAAGTAAAGCACTATTAGCCGTATGAGCTTTCGTGTGACGGGGCTACAACACCTTGCCGCTATTTGAAGATCGCCAGCGCGCGCGTCGCGTTGGCCAGTTCCGTGATGCGCGGCCAGTCGCGCGCGGCGATCGCGTCGCGCGGGGTCAGCCACGAGCCGCCGACCGCCAGCACGTTGGGCAGCGAGAGGTAGTCCGGCGCGTTGCCGGCGTGGATGCCGCCGGTCGGGCAGAAGCGCAGCGCCGGCAAGGGGCCTGCCAGCGCGCGCAAGAGGCGGGTGCCGCCGACCGCCTCGGCCGGGAACAGCTTCTGGATCAGGAAGCCTTCGTCCTGCGCGTGCATCGCCTCGGACGGGGTGGCGACGCCGGGGATGAACGGCAGTTCGGTGGCGCGCACGGCGGCGGCGATCTCGGGCGTCAGCCCGGGGCTGACGCCGAACATCGCGCCGGCGTCGGCGGCGGCCTCGACCTGCGCGCGGTTGCGCAGCGTGCCCGCGCCGACGATCACGCCGGCGACCTGTTCGCGGATCAGGCGGATCGCCGCCAGCGCGGCCTTGGTGCGCAGCGTGACCTCGAGCACGCGCACGCCGCCGGCCATCAGCGCGTGCGCGAGGTCAACCGCCAGCGCGGCGTCGTCCAGTTCGATCACCGGTACCACCGGGCCTTGTCTGAGCAGGGTCAGTTCGTCCATTAGCAAAGCTCCAACAGTCTTAATTCCAAAGCGGGTGCGGGAAGGACAGCGCGCCCAGATCGGCGCGCTCGGCGTTCTGCCGCGCGCCGGCGAACAGTTCACGGCCGCAGCCGAAGTCGCTCGGCGCAACCGGCGCGGGGGCGCGTGCCGCCCACTCGTCGGGCGCGACGTCGACGTCGAGCACGCCGGCGTCGGCGTCGACGGTAATCAGGTCGCCGTCGCGCACCCGCGAGAGCGCGCCGCCGTCGGCGGCTTCCGGGCAGACGTGGATCGCGGCGAGCACCTTGCCCGACGCGCCCGACATCCGCCCGTCGCTGACCAGCGCGACCGCGTGGCCCCTGTCCTGCAGCACCGACAAAGTCGGCGTCAGCTGGTGCAGCTCGGGCATGCCGTTGGCGCGCGGCCCCTGGCCACGCACCACGGCGACCATGTCGCCGGTGAGCGCGCCCCCCTTGAACGCCGCGAGCAGCGCGTCCTGCGAGTCGAACACCCGCGCCGGCGCCGTGACGCGGCGCCGTTCGGGCGGCACCGCCGACACCTTGACCACCGCACGGCCAAGCCGGCCGGTGACGACCCTGAGGCCGCCGTCGGCGGCGAACGGCGACGCCGCGCAGCGCAGCACCGCGCTGTCGGCGCTGGCGGGAATCGCGTCGTCCCAGACAAGGCGGCCGTCTGCGTCGAGCGCGGGCGAGCGGCACTGGCGCGCGAGGCCATGGCCGGAGACGGTCACGACGTCGGGGTGGAGCAGGCCGGCGTCCATGAGCTCGCGCAGCAGGAAGCCGCAGCCGCCGGCGGCGTGGAAGTGGTTCACGTCGGCCTTGCCGTTCGGGTAGACGCGCATCAGCGAGGGGACGACGGCGGACAGTTCGGCGAAGTCGTCCCAGTCGAGCGCGATGCCGGCCATGCGGGCGATCGCCGGCAGGTGCAGCGTGTGGTTGGTCGAGCCGCCGCTGGCGAGCAGCACGACCACCGCGTTGACGATCGCGCGTTCGTCGACCAGCTCGCCGACCGGCGTGAAGCGCGGCCCCTGCGCCGAGATCTCGACCGCCACGCGCGCCGCCTCGCGGGTCAGCGCCTCGCGCAGCGGCGTGCCCGGCGGCACGAAGGCGGCGCCGGGCAGGTGCAGGCCCATCGCCTCCATCATCAGCTGGTTGGAGTTGGCGGTACCGTAGAAGGTGCAGGTGCCCGGCGCGTGGTAGCTCTGCGCCTCGGATTCGAGCAGCACGTCGCGGCCGACCAGGCCCTGCGCGTAGAGCTTGCGCACCTCGGCCTTTTCGTCGTTGGACAGGCCCGACGGCATCGGCCCGGCCGGCACGAACACCGCGGGCAGATGGCCGAAGGCGAGCGCGCCCATCAACAGGCCCGGCACGATCTTGTCGCACACGCCAAGGTAGAGCGCGGCGTCGAACATCGCGTGCGACAGCGCGACGGCGCTCGCCTGCGCGATCACGTCGCGCGAGAACAGCGACAGCTCCATGCCAGGCCGGCCCTGGGTCACGCCGTCGCACATCGCCGGCACGCCGCCGGCGAACTGCGCGCTGGCGCCGGCGGCCTGCGCCGCCTCCTTGATCCATTTCGGGTAGCTGGCGAGCGGCTGGTGGGCGGACAGCATATCGTTGTACGCCGAGACGATCGCGAGGTTGGGCGCCTCCAACAGCTTCAGGCGCAGCTTGGACACGGGCTCGCTGGCGGCGAAGCCGTGCGCGAGGTTGGTGCAGGCGAGCTCGGCGCGTGCGACGCGGCCGCGCTCGGCCGCCGCGCGGACCTGTTCGAGGTAGCGCGCGCGCGTCGGCGCGCTACGCTGGGCGATGCGCGCGGTGACGGCGCTGACGACGGGGTGCAGGGACATGGTCGGTAGACGTGCGGGATACCCGGTCATGCTAGATGCGGTGGCGCTTTCCAGCAAGGGTAGTGTCCGCTCGCGTATCCGGCGGCGCGGCGATGCCGGTGTTAAGATGAAGCGCAAGTCTTACGGAGTCCGCATGATGAACCCGACCCCCGCTTTCGACATGCTGCTGTTCGGCGGTACCGGCGACCTGGTGATGCGCAAGCTGTTGCCGGCGCTGTTCGGCGCGCACGCCGCAGGCCTCTTACACCCGCAGGGCCGCGTGTTCGCGCTCGGCCGCCAGGCCTTGTCGCGCGACGACTACCTCGCGCTCGCCGCGCGCGACGCGCGCGCGCACTGCGAGGGCGCCGACGACGCGCGCTGGGCGGCGTTTTGTGCGCGCATCGACTACCTGCAGGTCGACGCGACGCGCGCGGCCGACTTTGCCGCGCTGGCCGAACGGCTGTCCGGCGACGACGCCGGCCGGGTGCGCGTGGTGTACCTCGCCACCGCGCCCAGCCTGTTCGTGCCGGTGTGCGAGCACCTGGCGGCGGCCGGCCTTGCCGATACGCGCACCCGGCTGGTGCTGGAGAAGCCGCTGGGGCACGACCTCGCGTCGGCCGACGCGATCAACGACGCGATGTCGCGGCACTTTGCCGAGGACCAGCTGTACCGGATCGACCATTACCTCGGCAAGGAGTCGGTGCAGAACCTGCTCGCGCTGCGCTTCGGCAACACCCTGTTCGAGCCCCTGTGGCGGCGCGAGTGGGTCGAGAGCGTGCAGGTCACGCTGGCCGAGGAGATCGGCGTCGCCGGGCGCGGCGAATTCTACGAGCGCACCGGCGCGCTTCGGGACATGGTGCAGAACCACCTGCTGCAGCTGTTGTGCATCGTCGCGATGGAGCCGCCGGCCTCGCTCGACGCCGACGCGGTGCGCGACGAGAAGCTCAAGGTCGTGAAGGCGCTCGCGCCGTTCGACGCGGCGTCGGTCGCGCGCGATGCGGTGCGCGGCCAGTACCAGGCGGGCGCCAGCGGCGGGGCCGCGGTCGAAGGCTACCGAGCGGAGGAGGGCGTCTCCGCCGACAGCCGCACCGAGACCTACGTCGCGCTGAAGACGTCGATCGGCAACTGGCGCTGGGCCGGCGTGCCGTTCTACCTGCGCACCGGCAAGCGGCTTGCCGAGCGCAAGGCCGAGATCGTGATCACCTTCCGCGACGTGCCGCACAAGCTGTTCGACGTGCCGCCGATGTGCCGCAACGCCAACCGGCTGGTGATCGAGCTGCAGCCGGAGGAGAGCATCCGCCTGTGGTTCCGCGCGAAGACGCCGGGCGACGGCATGGACCTGCAGCCGGTGTCGCTCAACCTCGATTTTCACGAGACCTTCCGCGGGCGGCGGGTCGACGCGTACGAGCGCCTGCTGCTCGACGTGATCCGCGGCCGCCTCGCGCTCTTCATGAGGCGCGACGAGCAGGCCGCCGCCTGGCGCTGGGTCGAGCCCCTGCTTGCGGCGTGGGCGGCCGACGCGTCCGGCCCGCGCCCGTACATGGCCGGCAGCTGGGGGCCGGCGGCGGCGAGCACGCTCATCGCGCGCGATGGCCTCAGCTGGCCGGAGGAGTGCTGAGATGGCGCACCTGACGACCCTGCCCGCCTGGCACGCGCTGCACGCGCACTTTGACGCGGTACGCGACCGGCAGATGCGCCAATTGTTCGAAGAGGACCCGTCGCGTGCCGAACGCTATTCGCTGTCGGTCGGCGGGCTGTTGCTCGACTACTCGAAGAACCGCGTCGACGACGAGACGCTGCGGTGCCTGTTCGCGCTGGCGGCCGAGGCCGGCGTGCCGGCGCGCATCGCCGCGATGTTCGCGGGCGAGCGGATCAACCGCACCGAGGACCGCGCCGCGCTGCACGTCGCGCTGAGGAACCGCGCGAACACGCCGGTGCTGCAAGGCGGCGTCGACGTGATGCCGGCCGTCAACGCGGTGCTGGACAGGATGGCGCGCTTCGCGCACGCGGTGCGCTGCGGCGACTGGCTGGGCTATACCGGGCAGCCGGTCACCGACATCGTCAATATCGGCATCGGCGGGTCGGACCTCGGCCCGCAGATGGTGTGCAAGGCGCTCGCGCCGTTCGGCCACCCGCGCCTGCGCATGCACTTCGTCTCCAACGTCGATGGCGAGCAGCTGAGGCAGACGCTGGACCGCGTGCACCCGCAAAGCACGCTGTTCGTCGTCGAATCGAAGACCTTCACCACGCAGGAGACGCTGACCAACGCGCTGACCGCACGCGAGTGGTTCGTCGCGCGCAGCGGCGAGCCCGCCGCCGTCGCCCGCCACTTCGTCGCGGTGTCGACCAACCGGCAGGCGGTCGCCGCTTTCGGCATCGACCCGGACCACATGTTCGAGTTCTGGGACTGGGTCGGCGGCCGCTTCTCGCTGTGGTCGGCGATCGGTCTGCCCATCATGCTGTACCTGGGCGAGGCGCACTTCGCGGCCCTGCTCGAGGGCGCGCACCGCATGGACGAGCATTTCCGGCACGCGCCGCTTGATGCCAACATGCCGGTGATCCTCGCCATGCTGGGGGTCTGGTACATCAACTGCTACGGCGGCGGCAGCCACGTGATCGCGCCCTACGACCAGCTGCTCGAACGCTTCCCGGCGTTCATCCAGCAACTCGACATGGAGAGCAACGGCAAGAGCGTGACCGCCGACGGCGCGCCGGTCGGCGTCGAGACCGCGCCCATCATCTGGGGCGAGACCGGCATCAACGGCCAGCACGCGTTCTTCCAGCTCCTGCACCAGGGCACGCACATCTCGCCGATCGACCTGATCGCGTCGCTGCGCACCCGCTCGGGCCTCGCCGGCCACCACGACATCCTGCTGGCCAACCTGCTCGCGCAGGCCGAGGCGTTCATGCGCGGCAAGACCGAGGCCGAGGCGCGCATGGAACTCACGGCGCAGGGCCTGGACGAGGCGCGGGTAGCCGCGCTGCTGCCGCACAAGGTGTTCGGCGGCAACCGGCCGTCCAACCTGTTGTTGCTCGACGCGCTGACGCCGCACAACCTGGGCAGCCTCGTCGCCCTCTACGAGCACAAGATCTTCGTGCAGGGCGTGGTGTGGGGGGTGAACAGCTTCGACCAGTGGGGGGTCGAGCTGGGCAAGCAGCTCGCGCGCGGCATCCTTGCCGAGTTGCGTGGCGAGGCGCCGCCGGGCGGGCACGACAGCTCGACCGCCAGGCTGATCCGGCTGATCCGCCGGGTGAGGGGTGGATCCGGCGCATGAAAAAAGCGGGGCTTTCGCCCCGCTTTGCCGTTCCGCTACCCGCCGCTCAGTGCTGCAGGATCTTGGAGAGGAACTGCTGCGCGCGTTCGGAGCGCGGGCTGCCGAAGAACGCGTCCTTGTGGCAGTCCTCGACGATGTGGCCGCGGTCCATGAAGATCACGCGGTCGGCCACGCGGCGGGCGAAGCCCATCTCGTGGGTCACGCACATCATGGTCATGCCTTCCTGCGCGAGCTCGGTCATCACGTCGAGCACTTCGTTGATCATTTCCGGGTCGAGCGCCGAGGTCGGTTCGTCAAACAGCATGCAGATCGGGTCCATCGCCAGCGCGCGGGCGATGGCGACGCGCTGCTGCTGGCCGCCGGAGAGCTGGCCCGGATGCTTGTGCGCGTGCGCCTTCAGGCCGACGCGTTCGAGCAGCGCGAGGCCCTTGGCTTCGGCTTCGTCGCGGCTGCGGCCGAGCACCTTGACCTGGGCGATCGCCAGGTTCTCGGTGATGGTCAGGTGCGGGAACAGCTCGAAGTGCTGGAACACCATGCCGACCTGGCTGCGCAGCTTGGGCAGGTTGGTCTTCGGGTTGCCGACCGAGGTGCCGTTGACGATGATCTCGCCCTTCTGGAAGGGCTCGAGCGCGTTCACGCACTTGATCAGCGTCGACTTGCCCGAACCGGACGGGCCGCACACCACCACCACCTCACCCTTGGCGACGCTGGTGGTGCAATCGGTCAGCACCTGGAACTCGCCGTACCACTTGCTGACGTTCTGGATGGAAATCATCTCGCTCATACTGCCAACCTTTTCTGCAAACGCTTCACCATCTGCGAAGCGAAGAAACTCACCATGAAATAGACCGCGCCCGCGAACAGCAGGAATTCATGCGGCAGGCCGAGGATGTCGCCGCGCGAACGGGCGCTGCTCAGGAAGTCCATCAGGCCGACCGCGTAAACCAGCGAGGTATCCTGGAACAGGATGATCGACTGCTGCAACAGCAGCGGCATCATCTTGCGGAACGCCTGCGGCAGGATCACCAGGCGCATCGCCTGGCCGTAGGTCATCCCCAGCGCGTACGCGGCGTTGGCCTGGCCGCGCGAGATCGACTGGATGCCGGCCCGCACGATTTCGCAGTAGTACGCGGCCTCGAACATCATGAACGCGACCAGGCACGAGGCAAACGCGCCGACCGGCACGAAGTCGCCGGTGATCCAGTTCAGCAGCATCGGCACCGCCAGGTAGAACCAGATGATGACGAGCAGCAGCGGGACCGAGCGGAAGATGTTGACGTAGCCCTTGGCGAAGCCGGACAGCAGCGGGTTGCTCGACAGGCGCAACAGCGCGAGCACGGTACCCAGTGCGATGCCGCCGACCACGGCCATCACCAGCAGCTCGAGGGTGAGCTTCATGCCCTCCCACAGGTCGGGCAGGGCAGGAACGATCTGCGAAAAGTCCATCACTTACCTCCCTCGACCATCAGGCCGGGGATGCGCACGCGCTTCTCGACCCAGCCCATGAACTTCATGATGCTCATGTTGAGCGTGAAATAGATCAGCGTCGCCAGCGTGAACGCCTCGAAGATGTTCGCCGAGAATTCGGCGGTCTGCTTGGCCTGCGCCAGCAGTTCCATCAGTCCGATCAGCGAGGCGACCGACGAGTTCTTGAACACGTTGAGGAACTCGGAGGTGAGCGGCGGGATCACCACGCGGAACGCCTGCGGCAGCAGCACGTGGCGGTACACCTGCGGCAGCGTGAAGCCGACCGCCATCGCGGCGTTGGCCTGGCCCTTGGGCAGCGCCTGGATGCCGGTCCGCACCTGTTCGCACACGCGCGCGGCGGTGAAGAGGCCCAGGCAGAGGGTGACCGAGATGTACGCGGACACCATCGGGTTCAGTTCCTGCTTGAACCAGATCTGCGTCTGTTCCGGCAGGTAGTCGGGGACCACGAAGTACCAGATGAACAGCTGGACGAGCAGCGGCACGTTGCGGAACAGCTCGACGTACGCGGTCGCGAAGCCCGACAGCCACTTGTTGGGAAGCGTGCGCATCACGCCGAGCAGGCCGCCGATGACGAGGGCGATCGCCCACGCCGCCAGCGCCAGCGCGATGGTCCAGCCCAGACCGCTGATGAACCAGTCGAGGTAGATCTCGTCGCCGATCCCGGTGGACTTGAAGAAAATATTCCAGTCCCAGTTGTAATTCATGTTTGCTCCATCAAAGAAAGGGGGCGAGGCGCCCCCTTCGTTAGCCTGGCGATGGGGTTCAGCTTGCCGCCGGCTTGTCGGTAGGCTTGGCGATCAGCGCCTTGACCTCCGGCGACATCGGGAAATTGAGGTTGAGGTTCTTCGGGGCGATCGGCTTCATGAACCACTTGTCGTAGATCTTGTTGATCTGGCCCGACTTGTAGGTCGCGACGATCGCCTGGTCGACCACCTGTTTGAACGGCGCGTCACCCTTGCGCACCATGCAGCCGTACACCTCGGCCGACTGCGGCTTGCCGACCACCACCCAGTCCGTCGGCTTGCGCGCCTTGGCGCGTTCGCCGTACAGCATGGCGTCGTCGGTCATGAACGCAACGGCACGGCCGGACTCGAGCATCAGGAACGACTCGCCGTTGTCCTTGGCGGCGACGATGTTCATGCCCAGCTTGTCGCGGGCGTTCATCGCGCGCATCAGGCGCTCGCCGGTGGTGCCGGCGGACACGACCACGTTCTTGCCCTTGAGGTCGGCGAAGTCCTTGATGCCGGAATCCTTCTTCACCATCAGGCGGGTGCCGATCTCGAAGATGCCGACCGAGAAGTCGACCTGGCGCTGGCGCTCGACGTTGTTGGTCGTCGCGCCGCACTCGATGTCGATCGTGCCGTTCTGCAGCAGCGGGATGCGCGTCTGGCCGGTGACCATGTTGTAGCGCACCTGCAGGTTCGGCATGTTCAGCTCTTTCTTGACCGCGGCGACGATGTTCTGCGCGAGGTCGATCGAGTAGCCGACCGGCTCGCGGCCGCCCGCCAGGTAGGCGAATGGGATCGCGGAGTCGCGGTGGCCGAGCACGATCACGCCGGAATCCTTGATCTTCTTCAGGGTTCCGGTCGGTTCGGCGGCGACGGCATGGCCGGCGACGAGGGCGCAGGCGATGGCTGCGGGCAGCAAGCGGGTGAAGCGGGTCATGACTCTATTTCTCCAGATCTGGATGGATGGAAACGGCCGGTATGGCCTGCCTGCGTGGCGGTACCGTTCTGTGCGGTGCCTGCCGGCAGGACTTTGTCTACGGCGATGCGCAGTGTATCCGGCTAAAATATTAGTAAATACTAAAGCGTCATCACGTTTGCCTAGTTTCCGACAAATCCGGGCACATGGCCTTTGATCTGGCTCAAATTCCCTGAACAGGGCCGCGCACCGGCGCGGCCCGTGATCCCCATTTCCGGGTGGCTTACAGTTGGTCGGCCGCCTTGTCGGTCGGGCGCTTGATCAGGCCCTTGACCGCGCCGGACATCGGGAAGCCCAGGTTCAGGTTCTTCGGCGGAACCGGCTTCATGAACCACTTGTCGTAGATCTTGTTGATCTCGCCGGACGCGTAGGTCGTCTTGATCGCGTCGTCGACGGTCTTCTTGAACGCGGTATCCCCCTTGCGCATCATGCAGCCGTACACCTCGTACGATTGCGGGGTGCCGACCACCACCCAGTTGCCCGGGTTCTTGGCCTTGGCCATTTCACCGAACAAGAGCGCGTCGTCCATCATGAACGCGGCGGCGCGGCCGGATTCGAGCATCAGGAAAGACTCGCCGTGGTCCTTGGCGGAGATGATGTTCATGCCCAGGCTCTTGGACGCGTTCATCGCCTTGAGCAGGCGTTCGCTGGTGGTGCCGGCGGTGGTCACCACGTTCTTGCCCTTGAGGTCGGCGAAGTCCTTCACGCCCGAGGTCTTGGCGGTCAAGAGGCGGGTGCCGATCTCGAAGATGCCGACCGAGAAGTCGACCTGGCGCTGGCGTTCCGGGTTGTTGGTGGTCGAGCCGCACTCGAGGTCGACGGTGCCGTTCTGCACCAGCGGGATGCGGGTCTGCGAGGTCACCAGGTTGTAGCGGACCTGCAGGTTCGGCATGTTCAGGTCCTTCTTCAGCTTCTCGACGACCTTCATCTGCAGGTCGTGCGAGTAACCCATCGGCGTGGTGCCGCCGGCGAGGTAGGAGAAGGGGATCGAGCTGTCGCGGTGGCCGAGCACGACCACGCCCGAGTCCTTGATCTTCTTCAGGGTACCGGTCAGTTCGGCGGCGACGGCGGGTGCGGCGACAAAGGACGCGGCGACGGCCAGGTTCAGGGCACGTACGGCAAGACGCATGGTGGGTTTCTCCTGTCTTCGGGTTTGCAAAGGTGGACGCACGTCGAGCCCCCGCTCGCTAGGCGTCCGGTCTGGGTTTTGTTGTATTTAGTGCGAGCGCAGCTGGCGCAGGAACTGCTTGGCGCGTTCGTGCTGCGGGTTGCTGAAGAATTCTTCCGGTTTCGCCTGCTCGACGATCTGGCCGTGGTCGACGAAGACCACGTAGTCGGCGACCTCGCGCGCGAAGCCCATCTCGTGGGTCACGCACATCATGGTCATGCCGGACTTGGCAAGGTCGCGCATCACCTGCAGCACTTCGCCGATCATTTCCGGGTCGAGCGCCGAGGTCGGCTCGTCGAACAGCATCACCTTGGGCTGCATGGCGAGCCCGCGCGCGATGGCGACGCGCTGCTGCTGGCCGCCGGAGAGCTGGGCCGGGAATGCGTCCTTCTTGTGGGCGAGCCCGACGCGGTCGAGCAGCTCGACCGCCCGCTGTTCGGCGGCGGCCTTGTCCATCTTCTTGACGCGGATCGGCGACAGCGTGATGTTGTCGAGGACCGAAAGGTGGGGGTAGAGGTTGAAGTGCTGGAACACGAAGCCGACTTCGGCGCGCAGCGCGTTGAGGTCGGTCTTGGGATCGGTGACGTTCTTGCCGTCGACCCAGATCTCGCCTTCGCTGATGGTTTCCAGCTGGTTGATGGTGCGGATCAGCGTCGACTTGCCCGACCCGGACGGGCCGCACACGACGACGACTTCGCCCTGGTGGACGTTGAGGTTGACCCCGTTGAGAACGTGCAGGTCCTTGAACCACTTGTGGACGTTGGTGAGCCTGATCATGCCGCGCTTCCCCTGCTAGGCAGTTGTTTCTCCGGCCCCGGCAGGCAGCGGCGCGCAGCCGTCGCACGGCCGCCCCCCCTGCCCGCACGCCGCGGGCCGCTCTTTGTTCGTTCTCTCGTTATCCGCCGCGTCATCGCGGTCTTGATCTTGTGCTGACCTTTGGCGCAAGCGCCCTGGCGTCAGCTGGCCAGGTGGTTGGCGATGGCGACGTACTCGGCCACCGTCAGGTTTTCGGCCCGAAGGCCCGGGTCGATGCCGAGCAGGGCGAAGCCCGCGTCGTCCAGCACGCCCTTGAGGTTGTTGCGCAGCGTCTTGCGCCGCTGCGCGAACGCCTTGAGCACCACGTCCGCGAACAGCGCCTCGTCGCGGGCGATGCCGCAACGGCCCGGCGCCGGGATCATGCGCACCACGGCCGAGTCGACCTTCGGCGGCGGCCAGAACGCGCCGGGCGGCACCGCGAGCACCTGCTCCATCTCGAAGCGGTACTGCAGCATCACGCTCAGACGGCCATAGTCGGCAGTGCCCGGTTCGGCGACCATCCGTTCGACCACTTCCTTCTGCAGCATGAAGTGCATGTCGACCACCCGCTCGGCGTACGTCGCCAGGTGGAACAGCAGCGGCGTCGAGATGTTGTACGGCAGGTTGCCGGCCACCTTGAAGCGCTCGCCCAGTTCCGAGAAGTCGTACGCCAGCGCGTCGCCCTCGTGGATCGTCAACTGACCCGGCGCGAACGTCGACTTCAGCCGCGAGATGATGTCGCGGTCGATCTCGACCACGTGCAGGTGGCCTGCGCGCTCGAAGAGCGGGCGCGTCAAGGCGCCGAGGCCCGGGCCGATTTCGACGATGGTCTCGCCCGGTAGCGGCCGGATCGCGTCGACGATGTCCTCGATCACCTTCGTGTCCTGCAGGAAGTTCTGACCGAAGCGCTTGCGTGGGATGTGTTGGCTCATGTTGTCGTACGGTGCTTACGATTGTCGATTGTAAACTGCCCGACAAGCAGGATGCCAACCCTTGCTGCCGAAAAGCAGGCAAAAATTGCTGCAACCTCCGATGCCGCGCGCATTTTTACCCGGTTCCACCCGCCAGCGCCAGCCCTCCGACCAGTAGCGCGTAACGCAGCGACTTGCCGAGCACGATCCATGCCAGGCATTTTAGCCACGGCAATCGCAGCCAGCCGGCGGCCAGCGGCAGCGCGTCGCCGACGAGGGGCACCCACGCGAGCACCAGCGCGGCCGGCCCGAAGCGCCCGAACCAGCGCGCGGCGCGTGCGGGCAGCTCCTTGCGCGGCGCGCGCCGGCCCAGCCACAGGCTGGTCGCGCTGCCCGCGCTGTTGGCGAGGCTGGCGGTCAGCCACGCGGTCAGCGAGAGCGACGGCCATTTCAGCAGCAGCGCGGCGAGCGCCAGTTCGGAATTGCCCGGCAGCACGGTCGCCGACAGGAAGGCCGACAGCGCGAGCGCAGCGAGCGCGGCGGCCTCGTCCACGGACTCAGGCTTCGAAGGCGAAGCCGTCGCCGCCGCCGGCGCGCACCGCAGCGCAGAGCGTCGCGCCGAATTCGGCGCCGTCGCGCGCGGCGATCCACTGCGAGCCTTGGCGCGCGAAGTGGTAGCCGCCGCTGCGCGCGGCGATCCACACCTCCTGGTTGGCGGCGTGGCGGTTGACGACGATCTTGTCGCCGCTGTCGAACTCGATCTCCAGCACGTTGCCCGCGCGCAGGGTGTCGGCGTCGACGCCGGCCGCGTCGATGGCCGCCTCGATTCTTTCGAACAGCGCGTCGGTCAGCGCCAGGAATTCGCTCTCGTTCATGTCGTTTTTTCCACAAAGGGTTATCCCCAGCCGGGGCGCGATGGGCGCACGCGGACGGGTTTGCTAGTATGACGATTTTGCCACATTCGGACCCAACGATATGCGAACCGTGATCTGCCTGATGGTGCTCGCGCTGTCCGTCAGCGCCTGCGGCTACAAGGGTGGCCTCTACCTGCCCAAGGACGGTGCCGCGCCCAGCCAGGAAAGCCGCCAGCCGTGAACCATTTCCCCTTCCGTAACGACGCGCTGCAAGTCGAGGACCTGCCGCTGACCGAGGTGGCCGCGCGTTTCGGCACGCCTTGCTACGTGTATTCGCGCGCGGCGCTGACCGGGGCGTTCGCCGCCTACCGCGACGCCTTCGCCGGGCTTGACCCGCTGATCTGCTACGCGGTCAAGGCCAACGCCAACCTGTCCATCCTGCAACTGTTCGCCTCGCTTGGCGCCGGCTTCGACATCGTCTCCGGCGGCGAACTCGCGCGCGTGCTCGCCGCGGGCGCCGACGCGGGCAAGGTGGTGTTCTCCGGCGTCGGCAAGTCCGAGGCCGAGATGGAGATGGCGCTGCAGGCGGGCATCCACTGCTTCAACGTCGAGTCGGTCAACGAGCTTATCCGCCTGAACGCGGTCGCCGGCCGGCTGGGCAAGCGCGCGCCGGTCAGCCTGCGCGTGAACCCGGACGTCGACGCGCAGACCCATCCGTATATCTCGACCGGCCTCAAGGGCAACAAGTTCGGCATCGCCTACGACATCGCCTTCGACGTTTACCGCGAGGCCGCGGCGCTGCCCAACCTCAGGGTCACCGGCATCGACTGCCATATCGGCTCGCAGCTGACCGACGCGGCGCCGCTGGTCGAGGCGCTCGACCGCCTGCTCCTGCTGATCGACCGCCTGCAAGCGGCCGGCATCGCGCTTGAGCATGTCGACATCGGCGGCGGCCTCGGCATCCGCTACCACGACGAGACGCCGCCCGACCTGTCCGCATACGCGCGCGCGGTCGCCGAGCGCCTCGCCGGGCGCGGCCTGCGCTTGGTGATGGAGCCGGGCCGCTCGCTGGTCGGCAACGCCGGCGTCCTGTTGACCCGCGTCGAGTACATGAAGCTGGGCGAGGGCAAGAACTTCGCGGTGGTCGACGCGGCGATGAACGACCTGCTGCGCCCGTCGCTGTACTCCGCCTACCACGCGATCGTGCCGGTGACGCGCGTGGCGGGCCTACCCGCGCTCACCTGCGACGTGGTCGGCCCGATCTGCGAGTCGAGCGACTTCCTCGGCAAGGACCGCGAGCTAGCGGTCGCCGAGGGCGGCCTGCTCGCGGTGTTCTCCGCCGGCGCGTACGGCTCGACGATGTCGAGCAACTACAACACGCGCCCGCGCGCGGCCGAGGTGCTGGTCGACGGCGCCGACGCCCGCCTGATCCGCCGCCGCGAGACGCTGGACGAGCTGCTCGCCAACGAGCGGGAACTGCTCGCGTGAGCGTGACCGTCCGCCTGGCCGACCTCTCGTCGGCGGCCGAGCGCGAATTGCTGGTGGCCTTGACCGACGTGTACGCGCGCGACCCGATGGGCGGCGGCGCGCCGCTGCCCGCGGACACCCGCGCACGGCTCGCCGACGCGCTGCTCCAGTACGCCGACCGGCTGTTCGTGCTGGTCGCCGAAGAAGACGGGCAGGCCGTCGGCCACGCGCTGTGCGTGGAGGGCTTCTCCAGCTTCAAGGCGGCCGGCACCTGCAACCTGCACGACCTGTCGGTCGCGCCGCGCGCGCGCGGGCAGGGCGTCGGCCGCAGGCTGCTCGCCGCGGCCGAGGCCGAGGCCGCCCGGCGCGGCCTGTGCCGGGTGACGCTCGAGGTGCGCCCCGACAACGAAACCGGCCGGGCGCTGTACGCGTCGGCCGGTTTCGAGCCGGCCGCGCTCGGCGGCCAGGCCTACCTGATGATGGAAAAGCCGCTTACAGGCTGAAGCTGCCGCTGGCGACCAGGTACAGCGCGGTCAGCGCGAGGCCGACCACCAGCGCCGCGCACACGCGCTCGCCGTGGCTGCTGAACACCACCAGGCCGCGTTCCTGGCGTGCCCTGGCGTAGAACGCGATGCCCGGCGCGTAGAGGATCATCGACAGCAGCAGGTAGGACAGCCCGCCCGCGTAGATCAGCCACAGCCCGTACACGGTGCCCAGCGCGGTCAGCCCGACCAGCGTGCCCGAGCGCACCCGCGCGGCGAGCGCGAGCTTGAGGCCGAACGCCGCGCAAAGCAGGTAGGGGATCAGCGCCATCGACGACGCCAGCTGGATCAGAATGTTGTAGCCGGCTTCGTTGAAGTGGTTGATCACCAGCACCAGCGCGATCAGGCCGTTGGTCAGCCACAGCGCGTTGGCCGGCGTGCCGTGCGCGTTGAGGCGGCCGAAGCAGCGCGGCGCGGTGTTGTGTTCGCCGCGGGCGGCCAGGTACAGCATCTCGCTGGAGATCAGCGTCCACGCCAGCAGCGCGCCGCCGACCGACAGGATCAGCCCGATATTGATCAGCACGCCGCCCCACGGGCCGACCGCGCGGGCCATCACCGCCGCCATCGACGGGTTCTTCATCTGCGCCAGTTCCGCTTGCGGCACCACGCCCAGCGACAACACCGACACGCAGATCAGCAGCAGCACGGTGATCAAAAAGCCCAGGATGGTCGCGCGGCTGACGGTGGCCATGTCGCGCGCGCGGTTCGCGTAAACCGTCGCGCACTCGATGCCGAGGAACACCCACACCGTGTACAGCATGGTGTTTTTCACCTGGTCGGCGACGCTGCCCAGCTCGGCGCTGCCCCAGAAGTCGATCTCGAAGGTCTCGACCTTGAACGCCAGCAGCACGCACAGGATGAAGAGGCCGAGCGGGACGATCTTGGCGACGGTCACCACCAGGTTGAGGAAGGCGGCCGACTGCACGCCGCGCAGCACGAAGCCGTGCAGCATCGCGAGCACGAGCAGCCCGCAGGCGAGCGCGGGCAGCGTGCTGCCCTCG
The DNA here is from genome assembly GCF_004919095.1 of Crenobacter intestini. Classification (GTDB taxonomy): domain Bacteria; phylum Pseudomonadota; class Gammaproteobacteria; order Burkholderiales; family Chromobacteriaceae; genus Craterilacuibacter; species Craterilacuibacter intestini. The sequence goes on from NZ_STGJ01000002.1 coordinate 39,996, forward strand.
CCGAAGAAGCCCAGCGCCTGGAACGAGCCCAAGGCGCTGAACATCACCACCAGGTAGCCGACGTTGCCGATCCACACCGACATCCAGTAGCCCCACGCGGCGTTGAAGCCCATGTAGTCGCCGAAGCCCGTACGCGCGTAGCCGTACACGCCGTCGCCGATGTCCGGTCGGTTGACCGACAGCCACTGGAAGATGCGGGTCAGCGCGAGCATGCCGACGAAGGTGACCGCCCACGCGATCAGGATGGCGCCGGCGCCGGCCCCCTCCGCCATGTTCTGCGGCAGGCTGAAGATGCCGCTGCCGACAATCGCCCCGACCACCAGCGCGGTCATCGCCACCGTGCCCAGTTTTTTTCCCTGAGTCGTACTCATGCCAAGTCCCCCTTGGACAAAAAGCGGGCGGCCCTGGCCCCCTCGGGGCCGGGAGCCGCCCGGTCAATCACGGATGCTGGAGTAGGTGTCGGATCAGAAACGCAGCGACATGCAGCTGACTCCGCCGTCGACCTTGCGGTACTCGGAGGTGTCGACCTCGATCACCTCGTAGCCGAGCGCGGCGATCTTGGCGGCCGTCTTCGGGTAGCCGGAGGGCATGATCACCTTGCCGTTGACCCAGATGCAGTTGGCCGCGTAGATCTCGTCTTCCGGCAATTCGATAATGTTGTACTTCTGGAACTCGGGCTTGGTCAGGAACTCGCCGGCGCACATCAGGTTGTTGTTTTCCAGGTAGGCGAGGCCGGTCTTCAGGTGCAGCACTTCCTTCATCTCGACCACCGAGCCGGTCATGCCGTACTTCTCGAGGATGGCGATCAGCTGGCGGGCGCCTTCGGCGTTGGTGCGCGCCGACTGGCCGATGTAGTAGTGGTCGCCGACCATCATCACGTCGCCGGCGTCCAGCGTGCCCGGCGCCTCGATGCGCTCGACGTGCTCGTAGAAGCGGTGTAGCACCGGCTCCATCAGCGCGGCCTCGCCGCGGCGGCTGTCGGCGCCCGGGCGGGTGACGATCGCGCAATGCGGGGTGCACAGCGCCGGGTCTTCGACGAACACAGAGTCCGGGAATTCTTCGGCCGGCGGCAGGATGGTGATGTCGACGCCGCAAGTCTGCAGCGCGCGGATATAGGTGTTGTGCTGCTCGATCGCCTTCTCGTAGATCGGCTTGCCGAGGTCGGATGCGGACAGGCCGTCGACCAGGGCGCGGCAGGGGGTACGGGCGATGATGTGCTTGAACATGGCTGGAACCTTTCGATGGTGGATACGGTGACAGCCTGTCTACAGCGAGAAGCGTGCCAGCTTTTTTGGCTGGTTTTGCTCTTCACAGGCGTTTTTCGGGTGTTTTATGGCGGTTTTGTACCGTTGTCTGCCTGATTTTTGCCATGGATCGTCTGTTTTTCGACACATGTCGGTTTTTCGACGCATGGCAGGATGCGGCTGGTGGCCCAGCTGTCGGTTTTTCGACAGCGAGGCCGTGAAGCGAACACAGGACCCGCACGCAGGCCCGCCAATCTCCGTGGAGCACCACAAAAAAATCGGCCCGCGCGTGCGGGCCGATGTGGCGGGGCAGGGGAGGGCTCAGCCTTCTTCTTCCTCGCCGTTGCCCTCCACCTCGACATGGTCGAGCTGGCCGACGCAGCGGAACTCGATTTCCAGCAGCAGCTCGTCGATGCGGATCACCTGCAGGCGCACGCGGTCGCCGCGCGCGAGTTCCGGCAGGCCCGGGATGCGGGTGCGCACCGGCAGGCTGTCGAGGCGGACCAGGTCTTCCTTGATATAGGTCGCGGTCACCTCGCTGACGCCTTCCTGGCTGAACCAGCGCAGGCACCAGAAGAACTCCATGCGGTCCTGGAAGCCCAGGTAGGCCGAGTAGGTGGTGTCGAAGTCGCGCATCAGCGCGAACAGCGTGGCGTCACCCTGCGCGAACTCGGGCTTGTCGCCGCGGATCAGCGCTGTGAGCTGGCGCTGGTTGATGAAGTCCGCCGCGCGGCGCAGCGGCGAGGTCGCCCACGCGTACTGCGGCACGCCGAGGCCGACGTGCGGCTCGGGGCGGGTGGTCATCCTGACCTTGCCCATGCTCTGCGCACGGTAGAGCGCGGGGATGCCGGCCTCGCCCAGCTGGCGGCCCCACTCGCAGTTGGCGAGGATCATCATCTCGGAGACCAGCTTGTCGATCGGCGAGCCGCGCTTGCGCTCGCTGATGACGACGCGGCCGTCCTCGATCGCGAAGTTGAAGTCGACGCCCTGCGGGCGGGTCGGGTCGTATTTGCCGCGCGACTTCTCGCGGGCGATCGCGAAGTCGTGCAGCCACATGAGTTCCCGCTTGAACGGGTAGTCGACGCCGGGGTCATTGGCGATGGTCGCCTCGTTGAACAGCGGCTCCAGCGTGTGGTGGCGCAGGTTGGCGGCGATGGTGACGTTCTCGATGCGGTTCTCGAAGCCGACGATCTCGAATCCGGGCGTCACTTCGGCGTACAGGCTGACCGACGGGCAGGGCTTGCCCTCGTCCAGCGTGAACATCTGCACCACGTCGTCCGGCAGCATGGTGATCTTGTCGCCGGGGAAGTAGACGGTCGACAGGCGGCGGTAGACCAGCTTCTCGATGTCGGAGCCGACCGGCACGCCGAGCGTCGGCGCGGCGATATGGATGCCGACGCGGCGGTTACCGTTGGCCAGTTCCGTCACCGATAGCGCGTCGTCGATCTCGGTGGTCGCCGCGTCGTCGATCGAGAAGGCGGTCACCTCGGCCAGCGGCAGTTCGGGGTGCGCCTCGGCCGGCGCGTACTTGCCGAAGCCGGTGCCGTTCGGGAAATGCTCGAGCCTGAAGCCGGCCATCAGGTAGTCGGGCACCGACGGCAGGCCGCCGGCGTCGCGCAACAGCTTCAAGGGCGAGGTCGACAGCGCGCGGCACGCGGCGTCGAGCGCCTTGTACTCGAGCGCGTTCTTGTCCGGCCGCCACAAAAGCGTCATCAGCTGCGCGCGGATCTCGTCCGGCAGGCGGTGCGCCTTCAGCTCTTCGGCCCACGCGTCGACCTGCGCCTGCTCGCGCTTCTTCTTCTCGATGCCGGCGAGCGCCGCCTTCAGCGCGTCCTCCGGCGCTGCCTTGAAGCGGCCCTTGCCCTTCTTGTAGAAGTACATCGGCGCGCCGGCGAGGCGGATCAGCGTCGCGGCGAGTTGCGCCGCGGTCGGCTTGTCGCCCCAGTACTCGCGGGCGAGCGCGTCGTAGTCGAATTCGTCGGCGCCTGCGACTTCCCACAGGAAGTCGAGGTCGAGCTCGGCGGCGAGCGCCTGCGCGTCGTCGAGGAAGCTCTGCAGTGGCGTGGAAAATTCGAGGAAGACGTTGGCGAGCTTGATCTTGGCGCGCTTGCCGTGCTGGGTGTCGACCTGCAAGGAGGCGTCGTTCTTGGAGACGATGGCGCCGACCTTGAAGCTGCCGCTTTCTTCGTAAAAAACATTCATGGCTGAGGCAGGCGGCCCGCGCCCGTCCGGTCTGTTGGCAAGGGCGCGATTATAGCAGAGCGCATCCTGGTGGCAGCCGCCCGCGCTTTGCCCGCCCGCGTCCTATGCTGGCTTAGCCGGCTGCGTCCGGCCTGTCTGCCAACTCGCTAGGGAGTGTGTCCATGCCGCAAGTCAACTGGAGCAACTGGACCGAGATCGCCATCGCGATCGGTCTGAACCTGCTCGCCGCCGTCATCCTGTGGTTCGTCGGGCGCTGGCTGATCCGCCTGGCCTGCCGGCTGGTCGACGACCAGCTCGCACGGCGCAAGGTCGACCCGACCATCGTGCGCTACGTCAATTCCTTCCTGTCGGTCTCGCTGACCATCGTGCTGATCGTCGCCATCCTCGGCTACTTCGGTGTCGAGACGACGACCTTTGCCGCGGCGATCGCCGCCGCCGGCGTCGCCATCGGCATGGCGTGGAGCGGCCTGCTGTCCAACTTCGCCGCCGGCGCCTTCCTGGTGGTGCTCAGGCCGTTCAAGGTCGGCGACTTCATCACCGCCGGCGGCGTCACCGGTACCGTCCGCCATATCGGCCTGTTCGTCACCGCGATCGACACGCCGGACAACGTGCTCAACCAGGTCGGCAACAACAAGATCTTCTCCGACACCATCCAGAACTTCAGCGCCAACCCGTACCGCCGGGTCGAACTGAAGGCGCAGCTCGCCGCCGCCGCCGACGTCCCCGCCGCGCGCCGCCTGCTCACCGAGCGCCTGAAGGAAATCCACAACGTGCTGCCCGACCCGGCGCCGGACGTCGAGATCCTCGAGTTCACGCCGATGGGGCCGGTGCTCGCGGTGCGCCCGTACTGCCATAACGAGCACTACTGGCAAGTCTACTTCGACGGCAACCGCGCCATCGTCGAGGCGCTGGCCGGCTTCCCGCGGCCGGACCAGGCGATGGCGGTCCACCAGCGCTAGCCGCGGCACCGCCGCCTGCGCTTTCGCGTATACTCGCCCGCTCGCGCCGGCTGCCATCCGCCGGCGCGCCTCTCCGATTCACCGCTTTGACGTCGGCGCGGGATGGATGCCGCCTCGCGGCTCGCCGCCGCAAGGAAACCGCATGACCACCTTCGCCGAACTCGGCCTGATCGAACCCCTGACCCGCGCCGTCACCGACGCCGGTTACTCCACCCCGACCCCCATCCAGCTGCAGGCGATCCCGCAGGTACTGAAGGGCGGCGACCTGATGGCGGCCGCGCAGACCGGCACCGGCAAGACCGCCGGCTTCACGCTGCCGCTATTGCAGCGCCTGGCCACCACGCCGCCGGAAAGCGCACGTCCGGGCCGCCCGCGCGCGCTGGTGCTGACGCCGACCCGCGAGCTGGCCGCCCAGGTCGGCGAGTCGGTCGACACCTACGGCAAGTACCTGTCGCTCAAGTCGATGGTTATGTTCGGCGGCGTCAACATCAACCCGCAGATCCGCCAGCTCGGCCACCGCCTCGACATCCTGGTCGCGACGCCGGGCCGCCTGCTCGACCACGCGCAGCAGAAGACGGTCGACCTCTCCGGCGTCGAGATCCTGGTGCTCGACGAAGCCGACCGCATGCTCGACATGGGCTTCATCCGCGACATCCGCAAGGTGCTCGCGCTGTTGCCGGCGCGCCGGCAGAACCTGCTCTACTCGGCGACCTTCTCCGACGAGATCAAGACGCTGGCCGACGGCCTGCTCGACAATCCGCAGATGGTGGAAGTGGCCCGCCGCAACACCGCCAGCGAGCTGGTCGGCCAGCGCGTGCACCTGGTCGACCGCGACAAGAAGACCGACCTGCTGATCCGCCTCGCCCAGGACGGCCACTGGCAGCAGGTGCTGGTATTCACCCGCACCAAGCACGGCGCCAACCGTCTGGCCGAGAAGCTGGACAAGGCCGGCATCCGCGCCGCGGCGATCCACGGCAACAAGAGCCAGAACGCGCGCACCGCCGCGCTGGCCGGCTTCAAGTCGGGCGAATTGCAGGCGCTGGTCGCCACCGACATCGCCGCGCGCGGCCTCGACATCGACCAGCTGCCGCAGGTAGTCAACTTCGAGCTGCCCAACGTGCCGGAAGACTACGTGCACCGCATCGGCCGTACCGGCCGCGCCGGCAGCTCCGGTGAGGCGGTGTCGCTGGTGTGTGTCGACGAGTTCAAGCTGCTCAAGGACATCGAGAAGCTGATCAAGAAGGACATCGAGCGTTTCGTGATCCCCGGTTTCGAGGCCGACCTCAGCGTCAAGCCCGAGCCGATCATGAAGCAGCGCGGCCAGCGTCCGCCGCAGGGCGGCCAGCCGCGCAGCGCGCATGCGCCCAAGGGCGGCGCAGCCGGCAAGCAGCCGCGCGCCGCGCACGCACACCAGAGCAAGCCGCAGGGCGCGCCGCGCGGCGGGCAGGGGCGTGGCAACGGTGGCAGTGGTAGCGGCAACACGCGCCGGGACGGACGCCGTTAATCCTGCCTGGATTTAATCCGCCCCGCTTCTAGTATTATTGGGTAAAGCATCGCCGCGCGGGCGTTCCGCCCCGCGGCGTCCTGCCGGAGCCCTGCCATGCCTCCTTCCCGCCGCCTGTGGCGCACGCTGCTGCTGTGTTGCCTGCCGGTCCTACCGGCCCTGCCCGGCGTGTTTGTCGCCACGTGGCGGCTGCCATACCCCGTCTTGCTGTTGCTGCTGGCCGGCAGTGTTGCCGCCGCCTGTGCGTTCGCGCGCGCGCTGCACAAGGCTGGCGTGCGGCAGGAGAGCCGGCAGGCCGGGCAGGACTGGACGCGCGCGGTGGTCGACGCCGCGCCCTTGCCGCTGCTGGTCAGCCAGCTGGACGACGGCACCATCCGCTACGCCAATGCCCGTGCGCGCCAGCTGCTCGGCGACGTCGACGGCCAGCCGCTGCACGCGCTGCTTGCCGACGGCGCGGCGCGCGCGCGGGTCGGCAGCCTGACCTCGCCCGGCAAGGACGGCGAACGCGAGCTGGTGGGCGCCAAAGGCCGCTGCTTCCCGGCGCTGGTGTCGACCAGCCTGTTGCGCGACGCGCATGGCCCGCGGGTGCTGACCGGCCTGTTTGACATCGGCGACCGCAAGCGGCTGGAGGAGCGGGTGCTGGCCGGGCAGGCGGCGCTGCGCCGCGAACTGGCCGAGGTCGAGCGCCTGCGCGCGCAGCTCGCCGAGCAGGCGGTACGCGACGGGCTGACCGGCGTGTTCAACCGGCGCTACCTCGACGGCTTCCTGCCCGGCGCGCTGGCGCTGGCCAGGCGCGAGGGCGGCGTGCTCAGCGTGCTGCTGATCGACGCCGACCACTTCAAGAAGATTAACGACGGTTACGGCCACGCCAGCGGCGACCGGGTGCTCAAGGCGATCGGTGCCGAACTTTCGGCCATGTTCCGCGACTCCGACATGGTCTGCCGCTACGGCGGCGAGGAGTTCGTCGTTGTGCTGCACGACGCGGACGCGCCCAGCGCCGAACTGCGCGCGGGGCGGTTGCGCCGCCAGCTCGCCGCGCTGGCGCTGGCGGCCGAAGACGGGCGGCCGCTACGCTTCACCGTCTCGGTCGGCGTCGCCGCCTTCCCGTTGCACGGCACGAACGCGCAGGCGCTGCTGAATGCCGCCGACGCCGCGCTGTACCGCGCGAAGGCCGACGGCCGCGACCGTGTGTGCGTCGCCGCGCTGCCGGCGTAAGCCCAGCGGCGTGCTAACATCGGCGCCATGGAACTCTACCGCTTCTTGCACCAACAAGGCTTCGGCAGCCGCAAGGAATGCCGCCAGCTGGTCGAGTACGGGCTGGTCGAGCTCTCCGGCTCCGTGTGTGACGACTGGCGCCTCGACGTCGACCCTGCCGCGTTGGCCTGCCTGGTCGTCGACGGCGAGCCGTGGACGCCGCAGGCCGGCCCGCTCTACCTGCTGCTCAACAAGCCCGCCGGCTACGAGACCTCGCACAAGCCGATGCACAACCCGACCGTGTACGGCCTGCTGCCCTGGCAGTTCGTCAACCGCGGGGTCAGCGCGGTCGGCCGCCTCGACGTCGACACCACCGGTTTGCTGCTGTTCTCCTCCGACGGCCAGTTCGTCCACGCGCTGACTTCCCCCAGGCGGCATGTGCCCAAGTGCTACCTGGCGACGGTCAAGCATCCGCTCACCGACGCGCAGCTGGACGCCTTGCGCGCGGGCGTCTACCTGAAGGACGACGACGAGCGGGTGGTGGCCGACGAGGCGGTGGCGGACGATGCGCACACGCTCAGGCTGACCATCAGCCAGGGCAAGTACCACCAGGTCAAGCGCATGGTCGCCGCCGCCGGCAACCGGGTGACCGCCCTGCACCGGGTGTCGCTTGGAGGGCTGGCGCTGGGCGGGCTGCCCGAGGGGCAGTGGCGCCACCTTGCCGCCGACGAGCTCGCCGCGCTCGGGCTCCCTCGCTGACACGCCCCTGGCAGACGCAAAAAAGCCGACCCTCGGGTCGGCTTTTTGACGGCTGGCGCGCGCGTCAGCTCATCACGATGCTGGACGTAGACGGCAGGTGCTCGGCGGCCTCGCGCGCGGCGTTTTGCGCGGCGTTCGCGTCGCGGAACGGGCCCATGCGCACGCGGTAAGCGCCCAGCTGGTTGACGATGTCGAGCTTGTCGTCGTGGTGGTCGGGCAGCTTGCGGCTGAGCTTGCGCACGCGCGCCTGCGCGCCGGACAGCGACGAGTACGAGCCCAGCTGCAGGTAGATCGGCTTCTCCGACTTGACGAGCAGCTTCTCCGGACGGGTCGCGATCTGCTCGCCGCCGTCGACCGGGAACACCCGCTCGACCAGCACGTCGGCACTGCCGGACTTGACGAAGCCCAGCTGGTGCGCGGCGGCGTACGACAGGTCCATGATGCGGCCCTTGTGGAAAGGCCCGCGGTCGTTGATGCGCACGATCACCATCTTGCCATTCTTCAGGTTGGTGACCTTGGCGTAGGACGGGATCGGCAGCGTCGGGTGCGCGCCGGTCATCGCGAACATGTCGTAGCGTTCGCCCGAACTGGTCTTGCGACCGTGGAACTGCTTGCCGTACCACGACGCCTTGCCGCGCGCCTGGAAGGAGGCGTAGCTGGTGTCGGGGCTGAAGCTCATGCCCAGTGCCTTGTACGGGCGGTTGGCCGAGCGGATCAGCGGTTCGTCTTGCGGAACCGCGTGCGGGACCAGGTCGAGGTTGGCCGGCGTGACACGGGCCGGGCCGTCGTTCTGGAAGTAGCCGCCCTTGGCGGCGTTCCTGGACTGGGTTTGTGCGTGGGCCAGGAGGGGTTGAAGGGAGAAGACCATGAATAGCAGGCTGGTAGCCGCTAGCCATAACCGTCGAAGTACAGGTTGCATCGGAGCTCCTTTATGCGGAGTGCCAGACTGCGAACCTCAGCTTCCCCCGACGAAGTCGAGCTGACGCCAGGCCTCGAAAACCAGGACGGCGACGGCGTTGGACAGATTCATGCTGCGGGATTCGGGCCGCATCGGCAATCGCACCCGTCGCTCGGCGGGAAAACCTGCGAGCAGGTTCTCCGGCAGCCCGCGCGACTCGGGGCCGAACAGCAGCACATCGTCTGTCTGGAAGCTCACCCGGTCGTGCCTCGTGGCACCCTTGGTGGTCGCGGCGAAGATTCGCCGACCTGCCAAGGCCGCCTGGCATGCTGCCCAATCTTCGTGGACGACCATGCGTGCGTACTCGTGGTAGTCGAGTCCTGCACGCTTGAGTTTCGCGTCCTCGAGGGGAAAGCCAAGCGGTTTGACCAGATGCAGTTCACAGCCGGTATTGGCACATAAACGGATCACGTTGCCAGTATTTGGCGGTATTTCCGGCTGGAAAAGAACAACTGTCAACATAGTTGCGGTTCGGATTGTTCCAAGGAATCAATGCTTTGGTCAAGTTTTCGAGTAAAAAACCCTCGCCAGCACCCACGCGTCGACCCTGTGCGCACCCTGTTTCTTCAGCGCTGCGGCGAGCGCGTCGAGGGTCGCGCCGCTGGTGGCGACGTCGTCGATGATGGCGACTGCAAGCCCCGTCACCGCTCGCTTTACGACGAAAACATCGGCGACGTTGCGGGCCCTTTCTGCGCGTTCGAGCCGGGCCTGCGGCGGGGTGTTGCGAACCCGCACGCACAGCGTGTCGTCGAGCGGGGCTGCCATTCTAACAGCGAACGCGCGGGCGAGCTCCAGGCTCTGGTTGAAGCCGCGTTCGGCGAGCCGGGCCGCAAACAGCGGCACCGGCACCACCAGGTCGGGCCGCACGGGACCATCCGGCGCCTCGCGGGCGAACAGCGAGGAGAGCGCGTGCGCCATGTCGAGGCGGCGTCCGTACTTGAAGGCGTGGATCAGCGCGTTCAGCGGCCACGCGTAGATAAACGGCGCGTGCAGGGTGTCGAAGGCGGGGCGGCGGCGCCGGCAGTGCGGGCAGGGCAGGCCGGCGGGGGCGGTGTCGGCGCAGATGGGGCAGTGTGCAGCCGGCAGCGGCGCGAGGTCGGCGCGGCACGCCGTGCAGAGGCCGTCGCTGCCGCCGTCGCCGGCGCACAGCAGGCACGTCTGTACAAATAATGCACAGTTGTCAAGCGAGTGCCTCGTCAGGTTTGACAGGACGGCGAGGCGGGATCGATGATTCTCCATCCTGTTACCATAGTTTCTCAGCCAAGCCGATGACGACCACGACGCTACACTTCACCCGCCCGCCGACCCCGCACCCCGAAACCGAGCTGTGGCAGGTGGCGGACGTCGAGGCGCTGTTCGCCCTGCCGTTCATGGAACTGGTGTTCCGCGCCGCCGAGGTGCACCGCCAGTTCTTCGACCCGAACAAGGTGCAGCTCTCCACCTTGCTGTCGATCAAGACCGGCGGTTGCTCCGAGGATTGCGGCTACTGCCCGCAGTCGGTCCACCACGACACGGCGGTGGCCGACGAGCCCATGCTGTCCTGCGACGAGGTGGTCGCCAAGGCGCGCCAGGCCAAGGCCGCCGGCGCCGGCCGCTTCTGCATGGGCGCCGCGTGGCGCGGGCCGAAGGACGCCGACCTCGAGCGCACGCTCGCCATGATCGCCGACGTCAAGGCGCTGGGGCTGGAGACCTGCGCGACCTTCGGCCTGCTCGCCGACGGGCAGGCCGAGCGGCTGAAGGCGGCCGGGCTCGACTATTACAACCACAACCTGGACACCGCGCCGGACAAGTACGGCGACATCATCAGCACCCGTGCCTACGAGGACCGTCTCGATACGCTGGGCAAGGTGAGGGCGGCCGGCCTCAATGTCTGCTGCGGCGGCATCGTCGGCCTCGACGAGACGCGGCCCGACCGCGCCGCGCTGATCTGCCAGCTGGCGAACCTCGACCCGCAGCCGGAGTCGGTGCCGATCAACAACCTGGTCAAGGTCGACGGCACGCCGCTTTCCGACGCCGAGGAGATCGACTGGACCGAGTTCGTGCGCGCGGTCGCGGTGGCCAGGCTGACGATGCCGAAGAGCTACATCCGCCTGTCCGCCGGCCGCCGCGCGATGCCGGAGGCGATGCAGGCGCTGTGTTTCCTCGCCGGCGCCAATTCGGTGTTCTACGGCGACAAGCTGCTGACCACCGGCAACCCCGATGTGACCGCAGACCGGGCGCTGATGGCCAAGCTAGACTTGCAACCCCTTTGAGCTGGCGCAAGGCCCGGCGCGGCGGTGCTTGCAATAGGAATGCTTTTTACTTATAAATTGACGATTAATTATCTATCGACAATTTCAGGTAGCAAGCATGCGGGCAGACGAACTGGCGCCGGCGCTCTGTGCGCTGGAAGCGGCGCACCGGCGGCGGCGACGTCCCTGCCTTGAATCCGCGCAGGGCGCCCGTGTCGTCGTCGACGGCCAGCCCCTGCTGGCCTTCGCCAGCAACGACTATCTGGGCCTTGCCGCCCATCCGCATCTGGCCGACGCCGCACAGGCGGCGATCGGCCGCTTCGGCGTCGGCGCCGGTGCCTCGCATCTGGTGTGCGGGCACGGCACGCTGCACGAGGAGGCCGAACGAGGGCTCGCCGCGTGGACCGGCTGTCCGCGCGCGCTGCTGTTCGGCTCGGGCTATGCGGCCAACCTCGCGGTGATCACCAGCCTGCTCGGCCGTGACGACGAAGTGTTCGCCGACCGCTTGGTGCACGCGTCGCTCAACGACGGCTGCCAGCTCTCCCGCGCCCGCTTCACCCGTTTCCCACACAACGACCTTGCCCGCCTTGCGGCGCAACTGGCCGCGTCGCGCGCGCGCAGCAAGATGATCGTGGTCGACGCCGTCTACAGCATGGACGGCGACGAGGCGCCGCTGACCGCGCTGCTGGCGCTGGCGCGGCAGCACGACGCCTGGCTGTTCGTCGACGACGCGCACGGCTTCGGGCTGACCGGCGGCGGACGCGGCGCGCTCGCCGAACACGCGCTCGCCGACGAGCGGCTCATCTATATGGGGACGCTGGGCAAGGCGGCCGGCGTCGCCGGCGCCTTTGTAGCCGGCAGCGAGACGCTCATCGAATGGCTGGTCAACCGCGGCCGCAGCTATATCTACACGACCGCGTTGCCGCCCGCGCTGGCCGCGGCGACGCTGGCCGCGCTGGACGTGATGGCCAGCGAACCGTGGCGGCGCGAGCGCGTGTTCGCGCACGCGCGCGCCGTGCAGGCGGCAGGGCGGGCATGGCCAATGCCGCAGGTGCGGTTGGCGATTCATCCCGTTATCATTGGAGGCGACGCCGAAACGCTGGCCGTTTCGCAGGCGTTGCGCGAGCAGGGCATCTGGGTGCCGCCGATCCGCCCGCCGACCGTTCCGGCCGGGCAGGCGAGGCTGCGCATTTCCTTGTCCGCCGCGCATGAGGACGGGGACGTGGCGCAGCTGCTGGCGGCGCTGGGGCAGCTTGCCCCGTGCACGGACCCGAATGAGAGAGGCGCATAGCCCGGGGCGGACGATGACAGTTGCGGTACAAGGGTGGGGCGCCTCTTTGCAGGCGACGGTGGACGAGGCCCTGGCGCAGGCGGCCAGGCAAGGCGGCGGGCTGTCCGTGTGGCAGACCACTGCCGATGGTTGGCGCGCGCTGGGCTGCTGCGGGGCGGTGCCGGCCTTGCCGGCTGCGGCCAGGGAGGTGTCCTGCGACGCCTACGCGGGCGCCATCCGGCTGTTGCGGGTGGTGCACGGCGGTGACGCGCTGTCAGCGGCGCTCGCCGGCCTGCTCGCCGCACGCGTCGAGGCCGAGTGGCTGCGCGAGGAGCAACGCTTCGCCGGACAGTTGCGCGACATCATGGTCACGGTCGGCCAGCTGGCCGACGAGGTCCCCTCGCTCGAGGCCTTCCTCTCCCGGCTGTACGCGGTGTTGTCTCCCTTGTTGCCCGACGGCGCGCTGACGCTGGGCCTGACCGACGACGAGGGCGGTTGCCTGCGTTTTCCCGTCAACGCCTGGCCGGCCGGTGCGGACACGTTCGTGCACGCCGAGCCGGCCCTGCTTGCAGCGGCCGGCCGCCGCCAGCGCCTGTGGGTGCACGGCCGCCGCCGCCTCGCGACGCTGTGCCCGGGCGTACCTGCCGGGCAACTGCCTTTGTTGTGGGTCGCCGTGCCCTTGCTGGACGAGGGGGGCCGGCTGCTCGCCATCGCCAGCGCGCGCGTCGACGCGCTCTACCCGGGCGACACCCGCGTCGCAAGGCGCAGGCTCAGCCAACTCGCCCGCCACCTGTGCAGCCAGCTCGGGCAACTGGGCCGGCGCCTGCAACTGCTGGGCCAATTGCGCAGGGTCCGCGTCGAGCTCGACGGCTACGCCGCGCGGCTGAACGCCGAACTGGCCGAGCGGCGGCGCAACGAACAGCTGGTGCAGGCGCTGGGTGAGGTCAATACGCTCGCCAACAGCCTGCTGCCGTTGCCGGCGGTGCTCGCCGGCGTGCGCCGCACCCTGGGTAGGCTGGTCGAATTCGATACGCTGACCGTCGCGCTCTACGCGGGAGACGACGGGGACCTGGCCTTTCACTACCGCAGCGAAGGCATTGCGCAACAGCCTGCTGCCGCCGAGCGCGCCCTGTTCGAGCAGGTGCTGCACAGCGGCCGGCCGGTGCTGAGCGGCCGCCCTGCGCAGGCAGGGGAGGATGGGGCGACGCTGCGCAGCTGGCTGGGCGTGCCCCTGTTTGACCAGCAAAGGCTGCTCGGCGTGATCGCGATCGGTTCGCACGCCGAGAGCCGGCGTTTCGGCCTGCGCGAGCAGGAAACGGTCGAGTTCGTCGCCGGCCATGTCGGCGGGGCGGTCGCCCGCCTGCAGGCGACGCAGGCGCTGTACCAGGTCAACAGCCAGCTCGAGGTACGCGTGCAGCAGCGCACGCGTGCGCTGGACGAGGCCAACGCGCGGCTCAAGTACGAAAGCCTGCACGACACGCTGACCGCGCTGCCCAACCGCGCGTACTTCGGCCAGCGCATCCTGCAGTTGTGGCAGCAGTACGCGCTCGACGAGAGTTGCCCGTTCGCGCTGATGCTGATCGACATGGATCGCTTCAAGCTGGTCAACGACACGCTGGGCCACGCCGCCGGCGACGCGCTGCTGGTCGAAGTCGGCGAGCGAATCCGCGCCTGCCTGCGCCCGGACGACTTCCTGGCCCGCCTGGGCGGCGACGAGTTCGCGCTGCTGTTGCCCGGGCCGGTCAGCTACAAGAGCTGCGACCGGGTCGCCCGCCGCATCGTCGACGCGTTCCGCACGCCGGTGGTCGTCGAAGGCCGCGAACTGTTCACCACGCTGAGCCTCGGCGTCGTGCTGTCCGACGGCCAGTACCACGTCGGCTGCCAGGACATGCTGCGCGACGCCGACCTCGCGATGTACCATAGCAAGCAGCAAGGCCGCGACGGCTACACCGTCTACAACCACGCGCTGCGCCAGGGCAAGGCCGACCAGCTGGCACTGGAGGCCGAGCTGCGTCATGCGCTGGAGGGCGAACACGAGCTGGTGCCGTACTTCCAGCCCTTCGTCGACGCGGCCAGCGGCGCGGTGACCGGTTTCGAGACGCTGGTGCGCTGGCGCCACCCCGAGCGCGGCCTGATCCCGCCGGCGCTGTTCCTGCCGATGGCGCAGGAGTCCGGGCTGATCCGCCGCCTCGACCGCTACATGATCGTGCGCGCGTGCGAGCAGCTGGCGCGCTGGCGCACCGAGGGGCGCGCAAACGCGCAGTGTTCGCTGCACATCAACCTGTCATCGGAGAACCTGCGCGACGACGACCTGGCCGGCTGGATCGCCGGCGTGCTGCAGCGGTGCGGCCTGCCGCCGCACCTCGTCTACCTCGAGGTGACCGAGAGCGCGCTGATCGACGTGCCCGGGCAGGCGCAGCGGGTGATGCAGGCCTTGCACGACGTCGGCGTGCGCCTCGCGCTCGACGACTTCGGCACCGGCTACTCGGCGCTGTCCTACCTGCACCGTTACCGTTTCGACCTGCTGAAGATCGACCAGGCCTTCGTGCGCGAGGTCGGCGTGAACGCCGAGTCGACCGCGATCGTGCGCGCGATCCTCGCGCTGGCGCAGGCCCTGCAACTGGAGGTGGTCGCCGAGGGGGTGGAGACCGCAGAGCAGGTCGACGCGCTGCGCGCGCTCGGCTGCCCGCGCCTGCAGGGCTACTACTTCTCGCCGCCGCGCCCGGCAGGCGAGGTGTACTGGGGGGCGCCGGCAAGCGTCCTGGCCGGCTGAACGGCCGCCTGACCAAAGCAAACGGCCCGCTGACGCGGGCCGTTCCGTTTGGGTGCCTGCCGTTCAGGCGTGGCGCGGGGCGAGACGGTCGCTGATCGAGATCAGGCGGCCGCCGTGCTCGGCGCCTCCCGAGGCGGCCTGCTCGCCGGCGAGCGGGCTGATGAACAGGTAGAGCGTTGGCTTGCCCGGCAGCGGCAGGCGCAGCGCCTTGATGTCGCAGGAGATCAGGCTGCCGTCCAGTGCATGCACGCGGCACAGCAGCGGCGGGATTTCACCGTCCAGCTGGCGGGACTGGGTCAGCAGCAGCAGGCGGCGTGCGGTCGCGTCCGAGCTTTCGACGATGTCGGACAGGTGCTTGCCGACCAGGGTCGCCGAGTGTTGTGCCTTCAGGAGCGCGGTCGCCGCGGCATTGGCGTCGGAGAGCTGGCCGTCGCGGACCAGCAGCATCGCCGACGGCGATTGCGCGAACACCAGGTCGAGCTGGTGTTCGACCTGGCGCAGCGCCTCGATCGAGGTGTTCTTGCCGTGTGCGAGCTGGTTGACCGCGCGGGTCAGGAAGGCGACCTCGTCGTTGCCGCGGGTTTCCAGCAGCGCGGTCTGGCCCGGGCGGGTCAGGCCGTGCACCGACTGCAGTAGCGCGCCCAGACGGCGGCTGATCAGCGCGTGGACGACGCCCCAGGCGACGAGGCCGAGCAGCAGGGTGCCGCCGACGGCGATCAGCGCGATCTGCGCGAGTTTTTCCGAAGCGAGGCGCGACATGTCGCGCGGCTGGCTGCTGCCCAACAGCAGCGCGGGCTTGCCGTCCAGGCTGGGGATCGCGTTCCAGGTCTGGGTGGTGGCGTCGTCGCGGAAGATCAGCAGCTCGTCGCTGGCCGGTTCGCGCTTGCCGACCCAGTGCAGGACCTGGTCGGGCAGGTCGCGGGCGGTGATCGGCACCACGCGCGCGAGCGTCGCGCTGTACGCGCCCTTGGTCTGCAGCAGCAGCTTGTCGGCCGCCACCCCGGTCACCAGGTAGCCTGCCGGGCCGCCCTGGCGGCTGGCCGGGCGGATCTGCGCGATCGACACGTAGTACGGGCCGCGCGCGAGGCGGACGACGCCGCCGCTGACCTTCTTGCCCTGGCGGACCGCCTGCGTGAAGATGCGGCCGAACGAAGTGGCCGGGTCGAGTTCGCGGGTGAGCATCAGCTCGTCGCGGAACACGCCCTTGCCGCCCCACTCGGCGGTGGTCATCAGGTCGCCGCGCGGGTCGAAGACGGCGAGGAAGTCGAGCCCGAGCGCGTTGTGCGTGCGCGAGTCGAGGAAGGCGTTCAGCCGCTGCGGGTCGGCGCCGGTCGCGTACAGGTAGGCGTCGTCCCAGTTGGCCAGGCTGTCGGCCTGGCGCTCAAGCGCCGCGGCGGCCTCGACAAACAGGTCGCGGGTGTGTTCGGCCTGCGCGCGGGCGGCCTGCTGTTCGCTCTGCGCGATGGCCGGGCGCAGCGCGTACTGGCCGTACAGCCAGATCGCCGCGGCGAGCGCAAGCGACAGCAGCCCCAGCGTCAGCGCGATGCGGTGTGCCAGCTTGGCCGGCATCAGGGTGGATAGCCAAGACAAGGTAATCTCCTCCTCGTGCCCCGGCCTTTCTTTAGGTGGCCGGTGTGCGGATTTTGTGTATGCGCGGCAATGCCGCAGGGATGCCCCAGCCTGAGTTTATAATGACGATGGTGTTTCCTGTCTAGGGTGGCCGTGCAGGATCTGCGCAATGCGGCCACCGACTGTCGCGCGCCGCCAACGGCTGGCCCTGCCTTTCCTTTCCGGCGGACTCTTGCGAGAATGCCCGCTTTGCGATTGCCAGCAGCGATGCCAGTGCCAGTGATGGAGTGTTATGCCGAAACGCGGGGCCGCGGCCCCGACCTCGTGCTCTTGCACGGCTGGGGCTTGCACGGCGGCGTGTTCGACGCGCTGGCCGACCGCCTCGCCGATCACTACTGCGTGCACGCGGTCGACCTGCCCGGCCACGGCGCCTCCGGCGCGGTCGGGGTGTTCGACGCGGCGGCGGTCGCCGACGCGCTCGCCGCGCAGTTCCCGCTGCCGGTGCATGTGCTGGGCTGGTCGCTCGGCGGCCTGGTCGCCCAGCACTGGGCGGCGCGCCACCCGTCCCGGGTGCTGAGCCTCGCGCTGGTGTCGACCAGCCCGCGCTTTGTCAGCGGCCCGGACTGGCCGCACGCGCAGGACGCCGCCGCCATGCGCGCGGTCGCCGACGCGCTTGGCGGGCAGTTCGAGCGCACGCTGGAGAATTTCCTCTCCCTGCAGACGCTGGGCGCGCCGCACGCGCGCGAGCTTGCGCGCGCGCTGTCGGCCTCGCTGTTCGCGCACGGCCGCCCGCAGGGGCTGCTGCCGGCGCTCGAATGCCTGCTCTCCGACGACGCCCGCCCGCTTGCCCGCGACATCCTTGCGCCGACGCTGGTGTTGGGCGGCGAGCGCGACCGCATCACGCCGCCCGGCGCCAGCCGCTGGCTGGCGGAACACCTGCCGCACGGGACGCTGCACATGTTCGGGCAGGCGTCCCACCTTCCCTTTGTTTCCCACGCCGCGGCCTTCGAGGCCTGCCTGCGGCAACACCTGGACCATCACGCATGAGCGAAGCGTTTTACACCGACAAGGCGCGGGTACGCGCGTCCTTCGAGAAGGCCGCGGCGAGCTACGACGGCGCCGCCGTGCTGCAGCGCGAGGTCTCCGACCGCATGGACGAGCGGCTCGGCGTGATCCGCCACACGCCCCTGACCGTGCTCGACGCGGGCTCCGGCACCGGTTACGGCGCAGCCGCGCTGCGCGCGCGCTACCCGGACGCGCGGGTGGTCGAGCTCGACATCGCGCACGCGATGCTCGCCGCGTCGCGCGGCAAGCAGTCGGCCGCGCGCTCCCTGGTCGGGCGGCTGTTCTCGCGCGCGCGGCCGTGGCAGGTGTGTGCCGACGTCGAGGCCCTGCCGCTGGCCGACGCCAGCGTCGACATGGTGTGGTCGAACCTGGCGATCCAGTGGCTGAACGAGCCGGACAAGGTGTTCGCCGAGTTCCGCCGCGTCTTGAAGCCGGACGGCCTCCTGATGTTCTCGACGCTGGGGCCGGACACGCTGTCCGAACTACGCGCGGCGTTCGCCGGGCAGGACGCGGCCACCCACGTCAACCGCTTCCTCGACATGCACGACTTGGGCGACGCGCTGTCGCGCGCCGGTTTCGCGCAGCCGGTGATGGACATGGAAAAGATCGTGCTCACCTACGCGCAGATGCGGGACGTGCTGCGCGACCTCAAGGCGATCGGCGCGCACAACTCGACCGCCGGGCGCAGTGCCGGGCTGACCGGCAAGCATTTCTGGCGGCGCGTCGAGGCCGCGTACGACGCGCAGCGCAAGGAAGGCGTGCTGCCGGCGACCTATGAGGTCGTCTACGGCCACGCCTGGCGCGCCGCGCCGCTCCCTGGCCGCCTCGCCGACGGCCGCCAGGTCATCGAATTTGTCAGGCCCGCCCGAACGGCGTCCTGAGCTTGGCGCGCCCGCTTGCTGGGCGCGCCGGATCTTGCAGGTAGAGGAACCATGAAGTTGCATACCCTGGCCGGCGCCTTGCTGGCCGCCACGCTCGCCGGTTGCGCGAGTACCCGCCCCGAACCGATTCCGTCCCCCCCGACCCCGCCGGCGACCACGACCGCGCCGCAGGCGCAGGTGCCGGACAAGCCGTCCGCCCCGGTGCACGCCGCCCCCGCGCACAAGGTGCGCAAGCCCAGGGTCGCCCTCGCGCTGGGCGGCGGCGCCGCCAAGGGCTTCGCGCATATCGGCGTGATCAAGGTGCTCGAGGCGAACGGCATCAAGCCCGATATCGTCACCGGCACCAGTGCGGGCGCGGTGGTCGGCGCGCTGTACGCGTCCGGGCTGACCCCGTACCAGTTGCAACTGCGCGCGATGAAGCTCGACGAGAGCGCGCTGACCGACTACACGCTGTCGACCTCCGGCGTGATCAAGGGCGAGAAGCTCGCCGAATACGTGAACCGGCAGGTGAAGGGGCGGCCGCTGGAGAAGCTCGCCAAGCCGTTCGGCGCGGTCGCCACCGAACTCGACACCGGCCGCCGCGTGGTGTTCCGCACCGGCAACACCGGCAGCGCGGTGCGCGCGTCGGCCAGCATCCCCAACGTGTTCCTGCCGGTACAGATGCACGGCAAGCGCTATGTCGACGGCGGGCTGGTCAGCCCGGTGCCGGTCAGCGCGGCGCGCGAGATGGGCGCCGACATCGTGATCGCGGTCGACATCTCGGCGCGGCCGTCCGGCGGCAGCACGGGCTTTTTGTCCCTGCTCGACCAGAGCCTGAACATCATGAGCCAGAGCGCGCTCAGGGCCGAGCTGAAGGACGCCGACGTCACCCTGCGCCCGCAGGTCGGCGCCATCGGCGCAACCGGCTTCGACGGCCGCCACCGCGCGATCCTCGAGGGCGAGAAGGTCGCACGGATGGGGTTGCCGGCGATACGCCATGCCATAAAACTAAAAGAGCAGGCGCTACAGAAGTAATGGCATAATCCGGGGTGGTCGCGCTGCGCCGCGACGGATAGGCAGATTGCTTGCCGACACGGCCGACGCAGTGGCTATGCTGTTGCTAGTTCCTGCTCAGGAGTTGCCACCGATGATCGTCCTCTACGGCGTTGCGCTGTCCCCCTACTACAACAAGGTCAAGATCGCCCTGATCGAGAAGGGCGTGAACTTCGAGGAAGTGTTCACCCCGCCGTCGCGCGAGGAGACCTTCCTCGCCAAGAGCCCGATGGGCAAGATTCCCTACGTCGAGATCAACGGCTACGCGCTGGCCGAGTCGACCGCGATCCTCGAGTGGCTGGAAGACGCGTACCCGACCGCGGCGCTGCTGCCGCCGGCGCCGAACGCGCGCGCGCGTTCCCGCGAGCTGATGCAGCTGATCGAGCTTTACCTCGTCGAGCCTGCGCGGCCGCTGACCGCGCACCTGGTGTTCGGCGCGCCGCTGGAGGACGCGCAGCGCGCGCAGGCGGACGAGGCGATCCGGCGGGGCGTCGCCGCGGTCAGCCGGATTGTGCGCGTGAACCCCTGGCTTGCCGGCGAGGACTTCAGCTACGCCGACATCGTCGCGGCGAGCTTCTTCCCGCAGCTCTCGCAGGTGACCGGACAGGTGCTGGGCGAAAACCTGCTCGCCGCGCTGCCGGCGCTGGACGACTACCTCGCGCGGCTGGGGCAGCGGCCGAGCGTCGCGCGCACCTGGGCCGACCGCGACGCCGCGCTCGCCGCCTTCATGGCGAGGAGAGGCGCGTCCTGACGCGGTTTTTCCTTCATTCCTCTTCCCATTCGAACTCGAGCTGGCGGCCGGCATCGTCGCCGGCGAGCCGGCAACCCAAGCCGAGCAGGCGCACCGCACGGCCGCCGCCGCGCGCGTGCGCGGTGTCGAGCAGCCGCCCGAAGCCGGGCAGCGACAGCTGGCTCGCCGTGTGTTCGACCGTGGTCTGGCTGAAGTCGGCGAACTTGACCTTGACCACCAGCGCGCGGATAGCCGGGTCGCCGGCACGGCTGAGCCTCGCCTTCAGGCGGGCGAGCAGCTCGGGCGTCTCGGCGCGGCAGGCGGCGAGTGTCGGCAGGTCGCGCGCGTAGGTCTCCTCGACGCTGACCGACTTGCGCACCCGCTCGGTTTCGACCTCGCGGGGGTCGACCCCGTGCGCGAGCTCGATCAGGCGCGCACCGAAGCGGCCGAACTCGCGCTCGAGGAGCGTCGGGTCGGCGCCGATCAGGTCGGCGCCGTTAAAGAGCCCCATCGCCTCCAGACGGCCGGCGGTGACGCGGCCGACCCCCCAGAAGCGTGCGAGCGGCAGCGCCGCGGCAAACGCCGCCGCGTCGGCGGGGCGCACCACGTACTGGCCGTCCGGCTTGTTCCAGTCGGAGGCGACCTTGGCGAGAAACTTGTTGGGGGCGACGCCGGCCGACGCGGTGATGCCGACTTCTTCACGGATGCGACGGCGGATTTCTTCGGCCATCAGCGTCGCGCTGCCGCGGCACAGCGTCACCCCGCTGACGTCGAGGTAGGCCTCGTCGAGCGACAAGGGTTCGATGCGCCCGGTGAACGCCTGGTAGATCGCGTGCACCTGGCGGCTTGCCTCGCGGTAGCGCGCCATGTCGCCCGGCACGATCAGCAGTTGTGGGCAGCGCCTGAGCGCGGTCGCCGACGCCATCGCCGAGTGGATGCCGTAGCGGCGCGCGACGTAGTTGCAGGTGGCGATCACGCCGCGGGTGTGCGGGCTGCCGCCGACGGCGAGCGGGATGTCGCGCCATTCGGGGTGGTCGCGCATCTCGACCGATGCGTAGAACGCGTCGCAGTCGACGTGGATGATCTTGCGCTGCACCGGGCGTCAGGCGGGACGGGTATCGCTATGGCCGAGCGGCTTGTCCGGCGCGACGAGGTCGCGCACGCGCTGCTTGATCTCGCGCAGCTCCGGGAAGCCGCCGTCGCGCTTGCGGTCCCACAGCAGGGTGTCGCCGCAGTGGACGGTGAACACGCCGCCCGAGCCCGGCGACAGCGTGACGCCGCCCAGTTCCTGCTCGAAGGTGGTCAGCAATTCCTGCGCGAGCCAGGCGGCGCGCAGCAGCCAGCGGCAGCCGGTGCAGTAGCGGATTTCCAGGCGGGGAAGGGCGGGGTGGTCCATCGTGGCGGTCCGTTCGGTTCGAGGCAGGCCCGATGGTAGCCTATCCGACGCCGTCCGCGCTCCCCGGTACTGCATGTCTGCCCGTGAGGGCAGCCCTCCTCCATCTCATTATTCTTCAGGTGTTGCCTGGCGAGGGGATGCGGCCGGACGGCGTCACACTGGAGGCGGCCAACGCTCCAGTTCAGTCATTGTGCATATCTAAGCGGTTCGTGTAAAGCAAATCTGGATGTTGTCAGACAAAAATGACCGGTTGTCGCGGATCTGCGACGCGAAAAATCGCTGTCATCTTGCTGTCACCAAAACTTCTCGTGGCTGAAATATGCGCAAGGAATAATCTGTGGGTCATCCACCCGCGGAGTATCCCCGTGAAGCGAACCCTGATTTGTGCTGCCGCGCTGGCGGCGTTTGCCCTGCCGAATGCCTACGCAGCGAAGGCTGCCGGCTGGCCGACCCTGGACGGCAAGGCGCCGCTGGTGATCGCGCACCGCGGCGCGTCCGGCTACCTGCCCGAGCACACGCTGGAAGCGTACGCGCGCGCCGTCGAACTGGGCGCCGACTATATCGAGCCGGACCTGGTGTCGACCAAGGACGGTGTGCTGATCGCGCGCCACGAGCCGAACCTGAAGGACACCACCGACGTCGCCAGCCGTCCCGAGTTCGCCGACCGCAAGAAGAAGGTGAAGGTCGACGGCAAGGAAGAGGAAGGCTGGTTCGCGTCCGACTTCACGCTGGCCGAGATCAAGACCCTGCGCGCGGTGCAGCAGCGTGCCGACCGCCCGCAGCAGTACAACGGCCAGTTTTCCATCCCGACCTTCGACGAGATCCTCGTGCTGCGTGCGCGTTTGGCCAAGGAGAGTGGCCGCAAGATCGGCGTCTATCCGGAAACCAAGCACCCGACCTGGCACCAGGCGCAGCAACTGCCGCTGGAGCGCGCGCTGGTCGCGAGCCTCAAGAAGGCGGGGCTGAACCGCAAGGACGCGCCGGTGTTCGTGCAGTCGTTCGAGACCGCTAACCTGAAGGCGCTACGCAAGCTGACGCCGGTGAAGCTGGTGTTCCTGATGGACGCCGACGACGTGGCCGTCGACGGCAAGCTGGTGACCGGCCAGCCGTACGACTTCGTCGTTGCGGGTGACCCGCGCAGCTACGCCGACCTGACCACGCCTGCCGCGCTGCGCGAGATCCGCCGTTTCGCCGACGGCATCGGCCCGTGGAAGCCGTATCTGATCGCGAGCGAGGGGATGGTCGACAAGAAGACCGGCGCCGCCGCCGACGTCAACGGCGACAAGACGGTCGACATGCAGGACCGCACGCTGATCGAACCGTCGACGCTGGTACGCGACGCGCACAAGGCCGGCCTGCTCGTCCATGCCTACACCTTCCGCAACGAGCCCAAGCATCTGGCGGCCAACTTCATGGGCGACCCGGCCGAAGAGTACAAGACCTACTTCGGGCTCGGCGTCGACGGCGTGTTCAGCGACTTCACCGATACCGCCGTCGCGGCACGCCAGTCCATGGCCAAGCGCTGAGCCATCGCCGGCGTCAGTGGTGCGCCGGCATCGCATGCGCGGTGGCGGGGGCGGCCATGCCGTCCTCGACCACCACCTCGACCTTCACCTCGCCGGCCTTCTCGAAGCGCAGCGTCAGCGGGAAGCGCTCGCCCTTGGCGAGCGGCGCGTTCAGCCCCATCAGCATCACGTGCAGGCCGCCCGGCGCGAAGCGCACGGTCTGCCCGGCAGGCACCGCGACGCCGCCTTCGACTTCGCGCATGCGCATCACGCCGTTGTCGTGTACATGGGTGTGCAACTCGGCCTTGTTCGCGCGCGGCGTGGCCGCGCCAAGCAGGCGGTCTGCCTCCGGCCCGCGGTTGGCAAGCTCGAAGTAGGCGGCGCCGTTGGGCGCGGACGGCGGCAGCAGCCGGCTCCACGCATGGTGGACGGTCAGTGCGCCGGCCCGGGTTTCGTGGGCGGCGGCGGCCAGCGGCAGGGTGGCGACGAGGGCGGCGAGCAGCAGTTTTTTCATGGCGGGCAAGTCCGGTTCATATCACGGCAGAAAGCTACCATAATCCATCCGGCATCGGGTGCGACCGAATGTCGCAGCCGATTTGCCAAGGCGCGACGGCGGTTTGCCTGTTTCCGACCCGCCCCTGTGCAGCCGCCCCGCTGTCATGAAGAATGGCTGCCTGACCCGACGTCCCCGCTGCCATGCTGGAACACTTCTACCTGCAATACCTGTTCGGCGCGCTGGTGAGCCTGATCGTGATCACCAACCCGCTCTCCAAGATCCCGCTGTTCATCAGCCTGACCCACGGCATGGACGATGCCAAGCGTGCCGAACAGGCGCGCATGTCCTGCGTGTACGCGGCGGCGATCATGCTGGTGTCGCTGCTCGCCGGCAACCTGGTGCTCGAGTTCTTCGGCATCTCGTACGGCGCCTTGCGTATCGCCGGCGGCTTCGTCGTCGCCGTCATCGGCTACCGCATGCTGTTCCTGTCGCAGGACACCCACTCGACTACCCACCGCCCGAGTTGCGAGGACTGCTCGTTCTTCCCGCTGGCGATGCCCGGCATCAGCGGCCCCGGCACCATCGCGGTGGTGATCGGTCTCTCCACCGAGATCGCCGAGCTCGACACGCTGCCGGCCAAGGCCGCCGCGTTCTTCATGACCTTTGTCGCCATCGCGCTGGTCAGCGTCGGCGTCTGGCTGACGCTCAAGTCGAGCGACGTGATCGCCGAGCGGCTGGGCCGCGCCGGCCGCGAGGTGCTCGGCCGGCTGATGGGCTTCCTGCTGATCTGCGTCGGCGTGCAGTTCGTCGGCTCGGGCATCCGCACCTTCATGGCGGGTTCCTGATTGACCGTGCGATACCCTGATGGCATTGTTGGGTGTTGCTGTTTTTAGGGTTTGCCATGTCGTCTATCTCCCCGGGGTTGGCCGGGGCGCGTGATACTGTGCCAATGCTGGTCGGTGCCGCGCCGTTCGGGCTGATCTTCGGTGCGTTGGCCACCTCTTCCCATTTGACCCCTGTCCAAACGCTGGCGATGTCGCTGCTGGTGTTTGCCGGGTCGTCGCAATTCATCGCGGTCGGACTGATTGCTGCCGGTAGTGCGCTGCCGGTGTTATGGCTGACCACGCTGGTGGTCAACCTGCGCCATGCGCTCTACAGCGCCACCTTGCTGCCATACGCGCGCGATTGGCCATTGCGTTGGCGACTGCCGCTGGCGTTCTGGCTGACCGATGAGACGTTTGCCGTAGTGGAACACCGTCTGCGTTCGGGCATGCTAGCCGGCGGCGCCGCGTACTGGCTTGGCTCGTCCTTGGCGATGTACGGCAATTGGCTGCTGTGGACGCTGCTGGGTATTTTGGTCGGGCAGGGGATACCCGGCATCGCCGGCTGGGGGCTGGACTTCGCGATGCTGGCGACCTTCACCGCCATCGTCGCGCCGCAGCTCAAAACCCGTCCTGCGCTGGCCGCTGCATTGGTCGCCGGCGCGGTGGCACTGTGGTTGCGCGAATTGCCGTATCAGGGCGGCCTGATGCTGGCCGCGTGCGCGGGCATAGCCACGGGTATGTTGTTGGACGACAAGTGCAAGGAGGCCGCATGAACGTGTGGCTGGCCATCACCGGCATGGCGCTGCTGACGCTGGCCATTCGGGCCAGCTTCCTGGTACTGGGCCGGCGTTGGGTGTTTCCGCCGTGGCTGGCGCGTGCCTTGCACTATGTGCCGGTCGCGGTGCTGTCGGCGCTGGTGGTGCCGATGGCGCTGGCGCCCGGCGGCAGCATCGCGCTGTCGTGGCAGAACCCCTATCTGATCGGCACCCTATGCGCGGGTGTGCTGGCCTGGTATGGCGGGCGTACCCTGCCAGCGCTCGTGGCGAGTTTCGTACTCTTTGCTGCGCTGCGTTATTTCTCCTGAGCCTGACGCGGGCAGCCCGGCTCGAGCAGGTCCCAGCGGTTGCCGTACGGGTCGCGGAACACCGCGACCGTGCCGTAGGCTTCCTCACGCGGCGCCTCCTCGAATTCGACGCCAAGCGCCAGGTAGCGCGCGTAGTCGCGCCAGAAGTCGTCGGTATAAAGGAACAGCCAGACCCGGCCGCTGCCTTGCCGGCCGACCGCGGCGCGCTGCGTCTCGTCGGCCGCGCGCGCGAGCAAGAGCGCGGTCTCGCCGCCGGGGGGCGCGATCCGCACCCAGCGCTTGCCGCCACCCAGGTCGGTGTCTTCCAGCAGCGCAAAGCCCAGCTTGTCGCGGTAGAAGCTGAGCGCGAGATCGTACTCGTCGACGAGCAGCGAGAAGTGGGCGATGCGTTGTTTCATTTCTTCAAGTCTCCAGCAGGTTTCACAGGTTCCAGAACAGGATCAGCGCGGTCAGCGCCGGCGCCACGTAGCGGCACATCAGGCGCATGGCGCGGGCAGCGTGCGTACGCAGCGCGAGCTCGGCGCTGACGGCGGGCCACGCCTTGTAGCCGGCGAACAGCGCGGTGCCGATGCCGCCGATGGGCAGCAGGATGTTGCTTGCGGTGTAGTCCATCAGCTCGAACACGTTGCGGCCGAACAGCTTGTAGTCGGCCAGCAGGCCGAACGACAGCGACGCGGGGACGCCGGCGGCGAATACCAGGGCCGCGGCGATCAGCGTCGCCTTGCGGCGGCTGACGCCCCATTCGTCGATCGGCAGCACGACGATCAGCTCCAGCAGCGACACCGACGAAGTCAGCGCGGCGAACAGCAACAGCGCGAAGAAGGCCAAGGCGAACAGCTGCCCGAACGGCAGGTGGTTGAACACCACCGGCATCGTCATGTAGGTGAGGCCGGGGCCGGCGGCCGGGTCGAGCCCGAAGGCGGCCACCGCCGGGAAGATCATCAGGCCGGCCAGGATCGACGTCAGCGTGGTGAGCGACGCGACCCACAGCGCCGAGCCGGCCAGCTTCACCTCGCTGCCCAGGTAGGAGCCGTAGGCGAGCATGCAGCCGGCGCCGACCGACAGCGAGAAGAAGGCGAGCCCCAGCGCGTCGACCAGCATCGCCGGCGTCACCTTGGAAAAATCGGGCGCGAGGAATTCGGCGACGCCGGCGGCCGCGCCGGGCAGCGTCAGCGAGCGCACGATCAGCACGAGCATCAGCACGAACAGCGCGGGCATCAGCACCTTGCCGGCGCGCTCGATGCCGTTCTTCACGCCGGCGATCACCACCGCGAGCGTCAGCGCCATGAATACCGCGTGGGTGAGCAGCGGCTCGATGGGGCTGCCGACATACTGGCCGAACAGCGCGGCCAGCGCGGCCGCATCGTTGCTCATCACCCGGCCGTCGGCGGCGCGCACGAGGTAGCCCAGCGTCCAGCCGCCGACCACGCTGTAGAACGACAGCACCAAAAAGCCCGCCAGCACGCCGGCGTAGCCGGTCAGCGGCCACGCGCCGCTGCCCAGCCGCTTGAACGCGCTGACCGCGCCGGCGCGCGCCGCGCGGCCGATCGCGAACTCGGCGAGCAGCAGGGTGAGGCCGAGCGTGAAGGTGAGCAGGACGAAGATGGCGAGGAAGGCGCCGCCGCCGTTCATCGCGGTGACGTAGGGGAATTTCCAGATCGAGCCCAGACCCACCGTGGCGCCGGCGGAGGCGAGGATGAAACCGAGGCGGGAGCCCCATTGTGATCGCTGCATGACTACTCCTTGTACTTGCGGGGGTGGTCGCCGGACAGGGAGCTTGGGGTCGGGATGACAAAGGCCGCCTGTCGGCGGCCTGGTCAAGATGGTCGTGAACCGGCGCGCCGTGTTAAGGGCGCCACCACCAGCGGCGGGTAGTCGGGTTCACGCGTGTGCTTTTCATGTTTGTAGCATGCCTTGGCGGGCTAGCCGCCGTCAAGGCCTGGATACAATCTTCACGCTACAGGTTCTTCAGCAGGATGATCAGCACGAGCAGCGGCAGCAGGTAGCGGCAAGCGATACGCCAATGGGAGCGCCACTGGCAGGGAATGCCGGCTTCGTCTGCAAGGCGTACAAGGGCCGGGCCGCCGGCCAGCAACGCCAGCGCAATCCCCCCTGCCGGCATGGCGAGGTTGGAGACGAAGTAGTCCATGGTGTCGAAGATGCTCTTGCCGGCGACCGTAAGGTCGGCCAGCGGGCCGAACGACAGCGACGCCGGCACCCCGCACACGATGACGGCCAGCGTGACGACCGCCAATGCCCTGCGGCGCGGCCAGCCCAACTCGTCGATGAAGAAAATCGCCACCAGTTCCAGCATCGCCACCGACGAAGAGAGCGCGGCCATGACCAGCAGCGCGAAGAAGGTCACGGCAAAGATGCCGCCTGCCGGCATGTGCTGGAAAACTACCGGCATGGTGATGAAGGTGAGGCCGGGTCCGGCGGCCGGGTCTAGCCCGAAGGCGGCCAGCGCCGGGAAAATCATCAGCCCGGCAAGCAGGCTGACCAGTACCGCCAGCGCCACCACCCAGGCGGCGGCCGGCGCGATGGCGACGTCGCCCTTCATGTAGGAGCCGTAGGCGACCATGGCGCCCACGCCCAGCGACAGCGAGAAGAAGGCCAGCCCCAGCGCGTCGACGACGCTGGCCGCGGACAGTGCCGCAAAGTCCGGCCGCAGGAACGTGACCGCACCGGCCAGGGCGCCGGGCAGCGTCAGCGCCCGGACGACCAGGACCAGCATGATCAGGAACAGCACGGGCATCAGCAGCTTGCCCGCCCGCTCGATCCCCTTTTCAATCCCGCCCAGCACGATGCAGCAGGTGGCCAGCGCGAACATGGCGTGGGTAAGCAGCGGCGTTAGCGGGTCGGCGACAAAGTGCCCGAACAGGCCGGGCAGCGCCGACGCGGGCGTGGCCATGATGCTGCCGTCCAGCGCAAAGCCCAGATAGGCCAGCGTCCAGCCGCCGACCACGCTGTAAAACGAGAACAGCACGAAGCCGGCGAACACACCGAGCAGCCCGGCCAGCCGCCAGAGGCGGCCGCCCGCGCAGGCGTACGCGCCGCACGCGCCGTGCCGGGTGCTGCGGCCCAGTGCGATCTCGGCCACCATCAGGGCCAGCCCGATCGTGAAGCTGAACGCGAGGTAGAGCAGGATGAACGCGCCGCCGCCATTTTTCGCGGCGACGTACGGGAACTTCCAGATGGCTCCGAGGCCGACGGCCGAGCCGGCAGCGGCAAGAACGAAGCCGAGGCGCGAGCCCCAGGTGTGGCGGTGTTGCTGCATGGTCTCCAGTTCCGGGTATGTTCCGGCGGGCTGGCGGCCAAATGCAATCGGGCCGCCTGTGTAGGGCGGCCCGACCGGAGTGCGTGGTTTTTAGTTGTGCGCAACCGTCCTGGCCGCCCTTGTCGGGCGGACCATAAAGTAAAACGAAAAAAAGACGGCGTTGCGGTTCATGGTTTTCAGTAAATCATGTGTCCAGACGGCAAGTCAAATGCCCTTCACAGGTTCTTCAGCAGGATGGCCGCGATCGCCAGCGGCGCGACGAGCCGGCAGTTCCACTTGAGCGCGAAGAGCGGCAAGCCGGTCAGGCCCGAGTGCTGGCGCACCAGCGGCCATACCCGCCAGCCGGCGAACAGCGCGACCAGGATGCCGGAGAGCGGCATCATCACGTTGCTCACGCTGTAGTCCATCGCGTCGAAGATGTTCTTGCCGAACACGCTGATGTCCGACCACGGCCCCAGCGACAGCGAGGCCGGCACGCCGCAGAGGAACACGGCGAGGCTCAGGGTGATCACCACCGGCCGGCGTGGCAGGGAGAATTCGTCGAGGAACAGCGTCGCGATCAATTCGAGCATCGACACCGAAGAGGTCAGCGCCGCCACCGACAGCAGCGCGAAGAAGGCGATCGCGAACACCTGGCCGAAGGGCAGGCTGGCGAACACCACCGGCATCGTCATGAAGGTGAGGCCGGGTCCGGCGGCCGGGTCCAGGCCGAAGGCGACCAGCGCCGGGAAGATCATCAGCCCGGACAAGAGCGCGACGAGACAAGATAGGCCGACCACCCACGCCGCCGAACGCACGACCGGCGTCTCCTGCTTGACGTAGGAGCCGTACGCGATCATGCCGCCGGTGCCCAGCGACAGCGAGAAGAAGGCGAGCCCCAGCGCGTCGCCGGCCATCGCCGGGGTGACGGCCGAAAAGTCCGGCGTGAAGAAGGCGAGCGCGCCGGCGGCCGCGCCGGGCAGGGTCAGCGAGCGCACGATCAGCGCGAGCATCAGCAGGAACAGGGCGGGCATCAAGAGCTTGCTCGCGCGTTCGATCCCCTTTTCCACGCCGCCCAGCACGATGGCCAGCGTGGCGAGCGCGAACGCCGCGTGGCTGGCGATCGGCCACAGCGGGTCTTCCACGTAGCGGGTGAAGGTCGAGGTGAGCACGGCCGTGTCGGTGGTCAGTACCGAGCCCTCGAAGGCCAGCGCGAGGTAGCCGAGCGTCCAGCCGCCGACCACGCTGTAGAAGCTGTACAGCACGAAGGCGGCGAAGATGCCGAGCAGGCCCGCCAGCGGCCACAGCCCGCCGGCGAGCCGGCGGAACATGCCGACCGGGCCGCGCTGCGCGGCACGCCCCAGCGTGAATTCGACCAGCAACTGCGCGAAGCCGAGCGAGAAGCTGAACAGCAGGAACAGCAGGATGAAGGCGCCGCCGCCGTTCATCGCGGTGACGAAGGGAAACTTCCAGATCGCGCCCAGGCCGACGGCCGAGCCGGCGGCGGCGAGGATGAAACCGAGGCGCGAGCCCCAGCTGCTTCTTGTGGTGGTCATGATGGCCCCTTGTGGTGGAGGCCACCGCCCGCGCTGCCGACAAACAAAAAGGCCGCCTGGGCGGCGGCCGATTCAGTCTGTTTCGGGTATTCAGGACAACACGAGACGACCGGCCACCAGGGAGGAGGCCGGGTAATACACGTAGCCGGTGACGGCGATGCGGTGCGTTTTGTCCATGCGGGCATTCTGCGGGGACTGTCCAAATACGTCAATTTATTTGTATAAGATAACGGCGTTATATTGTTGAAAATCTAATTATTTGAATGGTATACGAGCGCCGGCGGCCGGCAAGGCTGGCTTGCGGAACGCTCAAGCCGTCGCCTCCGCGGCGCTGCTAAGCTCTTCACACATGTCGGACTCCATTTCCTGCTCCAGGCCCTGGCCTGCCAGGCTGGGCGGCGTCCTCGCGCAGCTGCCCATACTGCTGGCCCGCAACAGTGCCCTCACCGCCGCGATCAGCGTGACCATCGCCATCGTGCCGCTGGTGGTGCTGCGCGCCTGCCTGCTGCTGGCGATGTACGGCGCGGAGTACGCCGGATGGCAGGCGCTGGCCGGCCATCTTGGCACCTTGCACGCGCTGGTGTTTGCGCTGCTGCCGCTGCTGGTCAATGTCTACCTGTCGCTGTATCTGGCGAGCCGCGACCGGCGTTTGCCGGTGCAGGGCATCGCCGCCGGCGTCTGCGCGCTGCTGGGCTGGCAACTCGTGCTGCACCCCGGGTTTTTCGGCCTGCCGGACAACCTGCCGGTGGCGATGGTGTCCGCCTTCCTCGCCGCCTGCCTGCTCAGGCGGACCGAGCGCTGGCAGGTGCTGGACGCCGGTTCCAACCACGGCCTGGTCGAGCAGTGCGTGAACCAGATGGTGACCCTGGTGATGGTCGCCGTGGCGGGCGGGGTACTGGCCTGGCTGGCCGGGCCGCTGCTGTTCGGCGTGGCGGACGCGCTCTCGCGCTGGTCGGCGTCGCTGGCGCCGACCGGCTTCGTCGACGGCCTGCTCTACGAGTTGGTGCGCGGCGTATGCTGGCTGTTCGGCGTCAACGGCCACCATGTGCTGCGCGAGACCAGCGAAGCGCTGATCGCGGCCAGCGCGCAGAACATGGCCGCGTGGCGGGCCGGCAGCGCGCCGCTCAATATCGTCAGCAACACCTTCTTCGACGTATGGTGCGCCGCCGGCGGTGCCGGCGGCACACTCAGCCTGGCGCTTTTGATGCTGTGGCGCGCGCGCGACCGCGGTTACCGGCGGCTCGCCCGCGCGTCGCTGCCCCTGTCGCTGCTCAACGTCAACGAGCCGCTGGTGTTCGGCGTGCCGATCTTCTTCAACCCGGTACTGGCGCTTCCCTTCCTGCTCGCGCCGCTGGCGGGTTTCGTGCTGGCCTACGCGGCGACGCTGTACGGCTGGGTGCCGCCGCTGCAGCAGCAGGTCGGCTGGATGGTGCCGCCGCTCTTGAATGCCTAGCTCGCCAGCGGCGGCGCGTGGCAGGCCGTCCTGCTGCAGGGGGTGATCATCGTGCTGGGCGTGTGCATCTACGCGCCGTTCTTCACGGCGTTCGAGCTGCGCGGGCTGGGCACCTCGCGCGTGCTGGCCGCGCTGCCGGGCTTTGAAAGGGCCGATGACGGCGCCGGCCCGACCGACCGCCGGAACGAATACGTCGCGCAGATGCACGAGCGCTTCCGTGCCGAACAGAATGTCGCCCGTCTGCAGCGGGACGGGCACTTCGAGCTGGCTTTCCAGCCGCAGCTCTCCCTGGCCGACGGCAGGCTACGCGGCGCCGACGGGTCGCTGCGCGGCCCCGCCTTCATCGCCGACTACCGGACGCTCGGCCTGATGCCCGAACTCGACTTCATGGTGCTGGGCGAAGCGGTAGACGCCGCCCGGCAACTGGGCGGGCACGGCGCGTTCACCCTGTCGGTCAACCTGTCGCCGCAGACCGTGGTCGACGCACGGCTGGACGGCGTGCTCGAGCGTTTGCTCGCGCGGCCGTTGCCGGACGGGGTGACGCTGGAATTCGAGGTGACCGAGCACCAGTCGGTGGCCGACTTTGCCGTGTTTGCGGCGGCGCTGGAGCGCTTGCGCCGGCGCGGCCACGCCGTCGCGCTGGACGATTTCGGTTCCGGCTACTCGACGCTCGCCTACCTGACCCGTTTCCCGTTCGACAAGATCAAGCTCGACCGCACGCTGGTGCTGGCGCTTAGCCGGCCGGACGGCGCGGCGTTCATGGCCGCGACCGTGCGCATGTGCCGGGTCAGCGGTGCGACGGTGCTGGTCGAGGGGGTCGAGACGGAGGCCGAGCTTAGCGTGGTGAAGGGCTGCGGCGCCGACGCGGTGCAGGGTTACCTGACCGGCCGGCCGCAGCCGCTCCCGGCGCTGCTTGAGCGCCTGCAGGGCAGCTAGCGGCTGTTCCCGCTGGCCGCTACGCGTTCGGCCGCTTCCGGCGGGCCGAACAGCAGCACGCGCGCCTCTTGCCAGGAGCGCGCGCGCGCCACTTCGCGCGCCATGTCGATCCACTCGGTCAGCGTGACCCATAGCGGGTTGAAGCTCGCGACCGGCTTGACCGTGCCGTAGTCGCACGGCTCGGCCGCATCTTCCTCGACGTAACTGCCGAACAGCCTGTCCCACACCACCAGCACGCCGGCGTAGTTGCGGTCGAGGTAGCGCGGATTCTTCGCGTGGTGCACGCGGTGGATCGACGGCGTGTT
This sequence comes from Crenobacter intestini, assembly GCF_004919095.1. Classification (GTDB taxonomy): domain Bacteria; phylum Pseudomonadota; class Gammaproteobacteria; order Burkholderiales; family Chromobacteriaceae; genus Craterilacuibacter; species Craterilacuibacter intestini. The sequence continues at coordinate 73,178 of NZ_STGJ01000002.1, forward strand.
GAACACTTTTTCCAGTACGCCCAGCCTGGGGATGGCCTGGGTGTGCACGAAGAACTGGAAGGCGAGGTTGACGAGCACCACGCCGACCACCGCCTCGGGCGGGAAGCCCAGCCACGCCAGCGGCAGCCAGAACAGCCACATGCCTGCGACCGGGTACATCAGGCTCTGCCGGAAGGCAGTGGTGAAGTTCATCCGCGTGGACGAGTGATGCACGCTGTGCGCGGCCCACAGCCAGCGCACGCGATGGCTCGCGCGGTGGAAACCGTAGTAGAGGAAGTCCTGCGCGACAAACAGCGCGACAAAGGCCGGCCAGCCAATCTGGAAGTCGAACAGGCGGTGCTGCCACACCCACGCGTAGACGGGCAGTACCAGCAACCAGGCGAGCTTGTCGGCGCCCTGGTGCATCAGCCCCAGCGCCGCGCTGCACAGGCTGTCGCGCCAGTCGTAGATGCCGGCCCGCCCGTCGTAGATGCCGGCCCGCCCGTGGCGGCGCCAGTAGAGGATTTCCAGCGCGACACACAGCAAGAAGAGCGGCGTCAGCGCCAGCAGCAACAACTCGATATCGAACCCCATCCCGTCCTCCTCGTGTCCGCCGGCGGCCATGCGTGGGCCACCGGTCTGCCGGCAGGCTATGTCATGTAAATCTTTTGGGCAAGGCCGGGCTGGCGTCAGCCGCGTCTGGTGGGGCTTTTCCAGTACTGGAAGGGTTCGGCGTAGACCTCGGCGTCCAGTTCGGCGGCGCGGGTGAGCAGGCGCGCCTGGGCGTCGGCGACGGCCTGGTTGTAGACGACGGGCGCGATCTCCTGCAGGAAGAAGTCGAGCAGGGTGGAGGCGCCGAGTAGGCCGACGGGAGGGTCGTCGTCCAGCTGTTCGGCGCAATAGCGTTCGATCGAGGCGATGGCCTGCCGGCGGGCTGCCGGGTCCAGTTTGATCTTCATGGTTTGCGCCTCAGCGCCGCTCGGTGTTGCCGATGCTCATCAGCATGCCCATGCCGACCGCCAGCGACACCGTCGCGGTGCCGCCGTAGGAAACGAAGGGCAGCGGCACGCCGACCACCGGCAGGATGCCGGAGACCATGCCCATGTTGACGAAGGCGTACATGAAGAAGGTCAGCGTGATCGAGCCGGCCATCACCCGACCGAATAGCGTCTGCGCGCGCGCGGTGATCATCAGCCCGCGGCTGAGCACCGCCAGGTACAGCACCAGAAGCACGATATTGCCGATCAGGCCGAACTCCTCCGACCACACCGCGAAGATGAAGTCGGTGGTGCGCTCGGGGATGAATTCGAGGTGGGTCTGCGTGCCGGACAGCCAGCCCTTGCCCCACGGCCCGCCCGAGCCGATGGCGATGGTCGACTGGATGATGTGGTAGCCGTCGCCCAGCGGGTCCTGCGTCGGGTCGAGCAGGGTGAGCACGCGGCGCCTCTGATAGTCGTGCATGAAGTGCCAGACGAGCGGCAGGCTGGCCAGGAAGGCGGCGCCGCCGCCGAGGATGACCTTCCACGACAGCCCGGCGAAATACAGCACGAAGAAGCCTGAGGCCATGATCAGCGTCGCGGTGCCGAGGTCGGGCTGCTTGAGGATCAGCGTGCCCGGGATCAGGATGATCACCGCGCCGACCACGTAGTGCCACCAGCGGATCTGCCCCTCGTGGTGCTGGAAGTACCAGCCGAGCATCATCGGCAGCGCGATCTTCATGATCTCGGACGGCTGGATGCGCACGAAGCCGAAGTCCAGCCAGCGCTGCGAGCCGTTGACGATGATGCCGAACAGCTCGACGCCGACCAGCAGCAGCACGCCGACCACGTAGATCGGCGGCGCGAACATCATGATGCTCTGCGGTCGGCTCCACGCGAGGAACCACAGGATGCCGAACGACAGCGCGGTGTAGACCAGCTTGTTGTCGATCTTGCCGAAGGTCTCGTTCGACGCCGAATAGAGCACGGCGAGGCTCAGCACGTTGATCACGGCGAGCAGCAGCACCAGCGGGCCGTCCAGCGGCGCGGTGACCGCCTGCCACAGTCGCTTAAGCGGATGGGGATGCATCGGTCTTCTTCTGCGGGAGGGGGGCGCTCGCGGCGGCGGGCGCGCTGGCGTCGGCCGCGGGCGGCACGGGCTTGAAGGTCTTGAGCTGGCCGGCGACCTCGGGCGGCACCTTGCCGGTCAGGTAGTAGTCGATCACGCCGCGCGCCAGCGGCGCGGCGGCAGCGGCGCCGAAGCCGGCGTTCTCGACGATGACCGCCAGCGCGATGGTCGGCTTCTCGGCCGGCGCGAACGCGATGAACCACGAGTGGTCACGGTGCTGCTCGGCCAGCGCGGCCGCGTTGTACTTGGCGCCCTGCTTGATCTGCACCACCTGCGCGGTGCCGGTCTTGCCGGCCAGCCGGTAGCTGAGGCCCTGGCCCAGCCGCCACGCGGTGCCGCCTGGCTTGACCACCGCTTCCATCGAGCCCTTGATGTAGTCGAAGTACTCGGGCTTGAACGCGAGCTGCTTTTGCGGCGCGGGCTCGACCGGGGTCTGCTTGCCGGTCTTCGGGTCGACCACTTCCTGCACCAGGTGCGGCTTGAACACCTTGCCGTCGGAGGCGAGGATGGCGGTCGCGTTGGCCATCTGCAGCGGGGTGTACGCGTTGAAGCCCTGGCCGATGCCGATGCTGACCACGTCGGCCGGGTACCAGCGCTGGTACTCGGGCTTCATCTTCGAGAAGCGTTTGGCCTTCCACTCCTTGGACGGCAGGATGCCCGCTGATTCGCCGTCCAGGTCGATGCCGGTCCGGCTGCCCAGGCCGAATTCGGCGAGGCGCGGGTGGATGCGGTCGATGCCCATGTCCCACGCCAGCTTGTAGAACACGGTGTCGCTGGAGACCGCGATCGCGCGGCTGAGGTTGGCCATGCCGTTGCCGGACGGTTTGCTGTCGCGGAAGCGGTGGCTGGAGCCGGGCAGCGTGAAGTAGCCGGGTGCCGGGCGCACCTCGTTGGGGCCGATGGCGCCGGCGTCGAGCGCGGCCATCCCCATGAAGGGCTTGAAGGTCGAGCCGGGCGGGTACAGCCCGCGCAGCGCGCGGTTGACCAGTGGCTTCTCCCAGTCTTCGTTGAGGCTCTTCCAGGTCACGGTGTCGATGCCGTCGACGAACAGCGAGGGGTCGAAACCGGGTTTGGAGACGAAGGCGAGCACGCCGCCGGTCTGCGGGTCGATCGCGACCAGCGCGCCGCGGCGCTTGCCGAACAGCTTGTCGGCGACGTCCTGCAGCTTGATGTCGAGCGCCAGGTGCAGGTCGCTGCCGTTGGTGGGCGCGCTCTGCCTCAAGCTCCTGACCGCGCGGCCGCCGGCGTCGGTTTCCATCTCCTCGAAGCCCGGCCTGCCGCGCAGCATGTTCTCGTACGTCTTCTCGAGGCCAAGCTTGCCGATATGGGTGGCGCCGCGGTAGTTGGCGGTCAGTCCGTCTTCCTGGATCTGCTCCTTCTCGCGCGGGCCGATGCGGCCGATGTAGCCGAGCACATGGCTGGTCAGTTCGCCGAACGGGTAGTCTCGGAACAGCCGCGCCTTGACCTCGACGCCGGGCAGGCGCCAGCCGTTGGCGGCGACGCGTGCCGCTTCCTCGTCGGTCAGCTTCATCTTCAGCGCCGAAGGCTCGAAGCGGCGGTTCTCGCTGAGGAATTTCTTGAAGCGCTTCATGTCGCGCGGGGTCAACTCGACCAGCTGGCCGAGTTCGGCGACCGTCGCGTCGAGGTCCGCGGTCTCGGACGGCGTCACTTCCAGCGTGTACGCCGCGTAGTTGCGCGCGAGCACGACGCCGTTGCGGTCGACGATGCGGCCGCGGCTCGGCTCGACCGGCACCAGCGAGATCGAGTTGTTCTGCGCGAGCGTCGAGTAATGGTCGTACTGGAAGAACTGCAGCCACGCGAAGCGGCCGGCCAGCACCAGGAACATCAGCACCATGAAGGCGTAGGCGACGATCAGGCGCAGCTGCAGCTGGCTGTCGTCGCCGCGGGCCGGGGGCAGGTGGCGCTTGCGGGGCATGGTGTCAGCCCTTGCGGTAAGGCAGCAGCATCAGCTTGGTCAGCAGCGGCCACAACAGCGCGCCGATGATGGGCGGCAGGAAGTAGGAAAAACCGACGAAGGCGGCGCCGGTCGCCATGCGCGCGAGCACCATGATCGCCTGGTTGCACAGCATCAGACCGAGCACCACCAGCGACTGCTGGCCGAGGCCGAGCATCACCAGCTGGCGCTGGCGGTACTGCGCAAGGTAGCAGGTGACCGAGTAGGCGAGCGCGTGCTGGCCGAACAGGCCGGCGGTGGCGATGTCGGCGGCGAGGCCGGCGGCGAACGCGGTGCCGACGCCGACCATGCGCGGCTGGTTGATCGCCCAATAGAGCACCAGCAGGCCGACAAAGTCGGGCATGAAGCGGGTCGAGCCGACCGGCAGCGGCACCAGTTCGAGCAGCAGGGCGATGGCCAGGGTCAGCCAGACAAAGCGCAGGCTGACCGGCTTGAGCAGCTCCTGGGGGTGGTCGAGCGACATCGGGGCTACTTTCCTGCCTTGGTTTCGGGCGCCGGAGCGGCGGGTGGGGGAGGCGGCGGTACGTTGCGCACCGGCAGCACCAGTACGAAGCGGCCGTGGTCGAGGCCGCCCAAGGGGCGGGTGATCGCGCGCACGAAGGCGTTCGACGAGGTGCGGTCGACGCGCTCGACGCGGGCGACCGGCAGGCCGGACGGGTACACGCCGTCGATGCCCGAGGTCAGCAGGCGGTCGCCCGGGCGGATGTCGGCGCCCATCGGCAGGTAGCGCAGCTCGACGCCGCCGCCGTAGCCGTACAGGATCGCACGCACGCCGGTGCGCTCGAGCATCACCGGCACCATCTGGTGCTTGTCGGTGACCAGGGTGACCTCGGCCGACAGCGGCTGCACGCGGGTGATCTGGCCGACCAGGCCGCCCTCGTCGGTGACCGGCTGGCCGCGGGCAAGCCCGGCGTCTTCGCCCTTGTCGACGATGATCTTGTGCGAGAACGGGTCGCGGCCGGTGTACAGCACCTCGGCGATCTGGCCGCCGCCGCCGAGCGACGTGGACAGCGCGTGCGTCTTGCGCAGCTCGGCGAGGTCGGCCTGCGCGGCGCGCAGACGGTCGATCTCGGCCTTCTGCTCGAGCGCATGGTTCTTCAGCGCGTCGTTCTCTTCCTTCAGCGTCGCCTGCGCGACGAACAGCTCGCCCAGGTGGCGGACGGCGGAGACGGGCAGGTTGGCCGCGCGCTGCAAGGGGTAGAGCACTACCGACACCGCTTCGCGGGCGCGCTCCATCAGGCCGAAGCGGCTGTCGGCGACCAAGAGCGACAGCGACAGCAGCACGCAGACGGTCAGCCGCGCAGCCGGCGACGGCCCGTGACGGAAGAAACTGGGCGTATTGGCGAATTCCATCGGCACAGCCTCACGCCGCGCCAGGGCGCGGCGTGTCGAGGGGGATCAGGGGACGTTGGTGAAGATGGTGCCGTGCTTGTCCATCTTGTCGAGCGCCTTGCCCGAGCCGCGCACCACGCAGGTCAGCGGCTCTTCGGCGACGAACACCGGCAGGCCGGTCTCTTCGGCCAGCAGGCGGTCGATGTCTTTCAGGAGCGCGCCGCCGCCGGTGAGCACCATGCCCTTCTCGGCGATGTCGGCGCCCAGTTCCGGCGGGGTCTGCTCGAGGGCGATCTTTACCGCGGAGACGATCTGGTTCAGGGGTTCGGTCAGCGCCTCGAGGATCTCGTTGGACGACACGGTGAACGCGCGCGGGATGCCCTCGGCCAGGTTGCGGCCCTTGACTTCCATCTCGCGCACTTCCGCGCCCGGGAAGGCCGAACCGATGGTCTTCTTGATCTCTTCGGCGGTGGTCTCGCCGATCAGCATGCCGTAGTTGCGGCGGATGTAGTTGATGATCGCCTCGTCGAACTTGTCGCCGCCGACGCGCACCGAGTTGGAGTACACCACGCCGCCCAGCGAGATCACGCCGACTTCGGTGGTACCGCCGCCGATGTCGACCACCATCGAGCCGGTCGGCTCTTCCACCGGCAGGCCGGCGCCGATCGCGGCGGCCATCGGCTCTTCGATCAGCTCGACGCGGCGCGCGCCGGCGGCCAGCGCCGAGTCCTTGATCGCGCGGCGTTCGACCTGGGTCGAGCCGCACGGCACGCAGATCACGATGCGCGGGCTGGCGGCGAAGAAGCGGCCCGGCGCGACCTTCTTGATGAACTGCTTGAGCATCTGTTCGGTGACGGTGAAGTCGGCGATCACGCCGTCCTTCATCGGGCGGATCGCCTGGATCGAGCCCGGGGTGCGGCCGAGCATGCGCTTGGCTTCGAGGCCCACCGCGAGGATGGACTTCTTGTTGGTCGGCGCGTCGCTCAGGATGGCGACGACGGACGGCTCGTCGAGTACGATGCCCTTGCCGCGCATGTAGATCAGCGTGTTGGCGGTGCCAAGGTCGATGGCGAGGTCGTTGGAAAAGTAGCCGGTCAGCGTGCGGAACATGGGAAATCCTAATCGTGGCGAACCCGCGCCTGGCGGATCCGCGAAATTCTCTTGGCGTTGGCCCTTCGCCGCCATTAATGACGGCTGTTTGCGGTGATGAAGGGCGCTGTCGATCTTGGGTGAAACTAACCGCCTATGATACCCTACAACGCTTGGAAAATTAAAGAATTCACCCGAGGTCCACATGTCGCTGACACACCAGGATGTCGCGCGTATCGCCCAGCTTGCCCGCATCGAAGTCACCGACGCGCAGGTCGAGGCGACCCTGGCGCAACTGAACAATATTTTCGGGCTGATCGAACAGATGCAGGCGGTCGACACCACGGGCATCGAGCCGATGGCGCACCCGCAGGACGTGTCCTTGCGCCTGCGCGACGACGTGGTGACCGAGACCGACCACCGCGAGGCCTACCAGGCGGTCGCGCCGCAGGTCGAGAAGGGCCTGTTCCTCGTCCCCAAAGTCATCGAGTAAGCGCCAGCGCGCGCGTGCCGCCTATGGCGGCGCATCCGAACCGACCGAGTACCCATCATGATTGAAGCCACGCTCAAAGAGCAGTCTGTCCAGCTTGCCAACAAGGACGTGTCGGCCGTCGAACTGGCCACCGCCTACCTCGCGCGCATCGACGCGCTCAACCCGGCGCTCAACGCGCTGGTCACCCTCGACCGCGAGCGCACGCTCGCCGCCGCCGCCGCCGCCGACGCGCGCCGTGCCGCCGGCGACGCGCACGCGCTGACCGGCGTGCCGCTGGTGCACAAGGACATCTTCTGCCAGCAAGGCTGGAAGACCGGCTGCGGCTCGAAGATGCTCGACAACTTCGTCTCCCCGTACAGCGCGCACGTGGTCGAGCGTTGCGACGCGGCCGGCATGGTGACGCTGGGCCGCACCAATATGGACGAGTTCGCGATGGGCTCGTCCAACGAGAACTCCTTCCACGGTGCGGTGAAGAACCCGTGGGACACCGCCGCGATCCCGGGCGGCAGTTCGGGCGGCTCGGCTGCCGCGGTCGCCGCGCGCCTCGCGCCGGTCGCCACCGGCACCGACACCGGCGGATCGATCCGCCAGCCGGCCAGCCACTGCGGCATCACCGGCATCAAGCCGACCTACGGCGTGGTCAGCCGCTTCGGCATGGTCGCTTACGCCAGCTCGCTCGACCAGGGCGGCCCGCTCGCACAAACGGCGGAAGACTGCGCGCTGATGCTGAACGTGATGGCGGGCTTTGACGCGCGCGACTCGACCAGCGTCGAGCGCGCGGCCGAGGACTACACGCGCGACCTCGAAAAGCCGCTGACGGGGCTGCGGGTCGGCCTGCCGCGCGAGTACTTCGCCGAGGGCCTCGCGCCCGACGTGGCGCGGGTGGTCGACGGTGCGGTGGCCGAATTGAAGGCGCAGGGCGCCGAGGTGGTCGAGGTATCGCTGCCGAACACCCAGCTGTCTATCCCGTCCTACTACGTGATCGCGCCGGCCGAGGCGTCGGCCAACCTCAGCCGTTTCGACGGCGTGCGTTACGGTTACCGGGCGCCCGAGTACAAGGACCTGGTCGAGATGTACGAGAAGACCCGTGCGCAGGGCTTCGGCGAAGAGGTCAAGCGCCGCATCATGGTCGGCACCTACGTACTCAGCCACGGCTACTACGACGCCTACTACCTGAAGGCGCAGAAGATCCGCCGCCTGATCGCCAACGACTTCCAGTCCGCCTTCGAGCATTGTGACGTGATCCTGGGGCCGGTCGCGCCAACCGCCGCCTTCAATCTCGGCGAGAAGTCCGGCGACCCGGTGCAGATGTACCTGTCGGACATCTACACGCTGTCGGTCAACCTCGCAGGCCTGCCGGGCATGAGCGTGCCGGCCGGCTTCGCCGACAACGGCCGCCCGATCGGCCTGCAGATCATCGGCAACTACTTCTCGGAAGCGAAGATGCTGAACGTCGCGCACCGCTTCCAGTGCGCGACCGACTGGCACCGCCGCGCGCCTGCGCTGTAAGGATGGATTGCCGGCTGCCCAAGGGCGGCCGGCCCGGATTTAAGGACTCAGATATGAAATGGGAAGTCGTCATCGGTCTTGAGGTGCACGTGCAGCTCAACACCGCGTCCAAGATTTTCTCCGGCTCGAGCACGGCCTTCGGTGCCGAGCCGAACACGCAGGCGTCGGTCGTCGAGCTGGCGTTCCCCGGCGTGCTGCCGGTGCTCAACCGCGCGGTGGTCGACAAGGCGGTCCGCCTCGGCCTCGCGCTTGACGCGACCATCAACAAGAAGAACGTGTTCGCGCGCAAGAACTACTTCTACCCGGACCTCCCCAAGGGCTACCAGATCAGCCAGATGGACCTGCCCATCGTCGGGCCGGGCACGCTGACCATCCTGGTCGGCGAAGAAGAGAAGGTGGTCCGCGTCACCCGCGCGCACATGGAAGAAGACGCCGGCAAGAGCCTGCACGAAGACTTCCAGGGCATGACCGGCATCGACCTCAACCGCGCCGGCACGCCGCTCTTGGAAGTGGTGTCCGAGCCCGACATGCGCTCGGCCGAGGAGGCCGTCGCCTACGCGCGCACGCTGCACTCCCTGGTGACCTGGCTTGGCATCTGCGACGGCAACATGCAGGAAGGCAGCTTCCGCGTCGACGCCAACGTCTCGGTGCGCCCGTTCGGCCAGGCCGAGTTCGGCACCCGCCGCGAGATCAAGAACCTCAACTCCTTCCGCTTCCTCGAGCAGGCGATCAAGTACGAGATCCAGTGGCAGATCGACACGCTGGAAGACGGTGGCCACATCGAGCAGGCGACCGTGCTGTTCGACCCGGACAGCGGCGAGACCCGCATGATGCGCAGCAAGGAAGACGCGCACGACTACCGCTACTTCCCGGACCCGGACCTTCTGCCGGTGGTGCTGTCCGACGAGGACATCGCGCGCGTCGCGTCGACCATGCCCGAGCTGCCCGGCCAGATGAAGGCGCGCTTCGTCGCCGAGTACGGCGTGTCCGCCTACGACGCCGCGCTGCTGACCACCAGCCTTGCGCACGCCGGGTATTTCGAGGCGGTCGCCCGCGCGACCGGCCAGGGCAAGCTCGCCGCCAACTGGATCAACGGCGAGCTGGCCGCGCGCCTGAACCGCGAGGGCCTGGAGCTTGCCGCGTGCCCGATCGACGCCGCGCGCCTGGCCGGCCTCATCATGCGCGTCGCCGACGGCACGCTGTCGAACAAGCTGGCCAAGCAGGTGTTCGACACGCTGTGGACGGACACGCTGGGCGCGGACGAGGTGATCGAGCGCGACGGCCTCAAGCAGGTGTCCGACGCGGGGGCAATCGAGAAGATGGTGGAAGAGGCGATCGCCGCCAACCCCAAGGCGGTCGAGGAATTCCGCGCCGGCAAGGAAAAGGCGCTCAACGCGCTGGCCGGCCAGGTGATGAAGGCGTCCAAGGGCAAGGCCAACCCGGCGCAGGTGCAGGATATCCTGCGCCAGAAGCTCGCCTGACCCGTTTGTATTGCTGTTGTGGCCGGGATGGCGCCAGTCGTCCCGGCCCTGTTGTTTTTACGGTGTTTTTCCCGCGCAGTTCACCCTCTTCATCCGCTTCCGTTTTTAACTCCCTGATTTGAATCACGATTTGGCTACGCCGCTCTTGCCTAAGTCATTGTCTCAAAAGGTGATTTAGCGCTTGGCGATATTGACCGGGTTGACAGTGTTTATTTATAGTGGCGGCAAGTGGGATAAAGTGGGTGTAAGTGGGGCATTTGCCCGAATTCGCACGGGGGAGTAGGCCGGCTCATGATCGGTGTTAGCGTCCTGTCGATCGACAACAAGGGTCGTCTGGCCATTCCGGCCAGGCACCGTGAGACGCTGCTGTCCGATTTTGGCAACAAGCTGGTGGTGACCCTCGAGTCGACCAAGACCTTGCTGATCTACCCCGAGCCCAACTGGCGTCCTGTCGAAGAGAAACTGCTCAGGATGCGTGCCGGCAGCGCGGTGTTGCAGAGCTACCAGCGTCTGGTGCTCGGCCACGCCGAGCAGCTTGAGATGGACAGCGCCGGCCGCGTGCTGTTGCCCGCGCGGCTCAGGGCTTTGGTGATGCTGGACAAGGAGGTCGCGCTGGTCGGGATGGGCAACCGTTTCGAGCTGTGGGACGCCGTGAAGTGGGAAGAACAGACGCGCGAAGCGCTGGCGCTCGACCCGGCCGCGCTCGCCGCGGAACTTGGAGATTTTACGTTGTGACTGATGTCCAATTCGAGCACCGCACGGTGCTGCTCGCCGAAGCCGTCGACGCTTTGGCCGTCCGCGCGGACGGCGTGTACGTTGACTGCACCTTCGGCCGTGGTGGACACAGCCGGTTGATCCTGTCGAAGCTGGGGTCCGCCGGGCGCCTGGTCGCCTTCGACAAGGACCCCGAAGCGATCGCCGAAGGCGAACGGCTCGCCGCCGCCGACGCGCGCTTCACCATCGTCCACCAGGGCTTCGAGACGCTCGAGCGGGAGCTGTCCGCGCTCGGGCTCGAGCGGGTCGACGGCGTGCTGATGGATCTGGGCGTGTCGTCGCCGCAGATCGACGACGGCCGCCGCGGCTTCAGCTTCCGTTTCGACGCGCCGCTGGACATGCGCATGGATACCAGCCGCGGCATGACCGCGGCCGAATGGCTGGCGTCGGCCGACGAGGCCGAAATCAGGGAGGTCATCAAGACTTATGGTGAAGAGCGGTTTGCTCGCAAGATCGCAGCAGCCATTGTTGCGCACCGGGGTGCCGAGCCCCTCGTTACGACGCGTCAGCTCGCCGTCCTCGTTGGGGAAAACGTCCGTACTCGCGAACCAGGCCAGGACCCCGCGACGCGTACCTTCCAGGCCATCCGCATCCATATCAACGGCGAACTCGACGAACTGAAGTCGGTGCTGCCGCAGGCGGTGTCGCTGCTCGCAGAGGGCGGGCGTCTGGCGGTGATCAGCTTCCATTCGCTGGAAGACCGCATCGTCAAGCAGTTCATCCGCGACGCGGCGACCGCCGACAAGCTGCCGTCCTGGGCCGCGGTACGCGCGGCGGACCTTGCCGAGGCGCCGCTGAAGGCCATCGGCAAGCCGGTGCGCGCGGGCGAGGCGGAACTGGCGGCGAACCCGCGCGCGCGTAGCGCGATCATGCGGATCGCCGAGCGGACCGCCGGCGCGTGGGAGCGCGCCGAGTGAAGATGTTGAACGCCATCTTGCTGGTGGTGCTCGTGTTGTGCGCGATGTCGGTGGTGACCAGCCAGCATATGGCCCGCAAGCTGTACATCGCGCTGGAGAAGGAGCAAAAGCGCGCCCGTGCCTACGAGATCGAGCACGGGCAGCTGTTGCTGGAACAAAGCACCTGGGGGGCGCAGGCGGTGATCGAGAAGGTGGCTGCCGACAGGCTCGGCATGCACGCGCCGGTGCCGCGCGAGATCCAGGTGCACGGTGTGGCCGGGGCGCGTCCGTGACCGGCCGCGCGTACTCGCTGCACGGCCGCAGCGTGCCCAAGCCGGCGATGCGCATCGCGTCGGGCCGGGTCACGTTGGTGTTGGGCGGCATCGGCCTCCTGTTTGTCGCGCTGGTGATCCGTGCGCTGTACCTGCAGGTCGCGCAGCAGGACTTCCTACAGAACCAGGGTGACGCGCGCTTTAGGCGCGTGCTGACGCTGGAGGCGACCCGCGGCGTGATCGCCGACCGCAACGGCGAGCCGCTGGCGATCAGCACGCCGGTGCAGACGATCTGGGCGAGTCCGGCTGGCATGGGGCCGGTGAGCAACGAGCAGGTCGGCGCGCTCGCCCGCCTGCTCGAGCTCTCGCCCGAGGAAGTGCGCGCCAAGTTTGCCGACAAGAAGCGCGAGTTCGTTTACCTGAAGCGGCAGATCAGCCCCGAACTCGCCGAGCAGGTGATGGCGCTGGGCATCCCGGGGGTGGCCAAGCAGCAGGAGTTTCGCCGCTATTACCCGGCCGGCGAGATGCTGTCGCAGGTGATCGGTTTTACCGGTGTCGACGGCAAGGGGCAGGAAGGGCTGGAGCTCGCGCGCGAGAAGATGCTCGCCGGGCAGAGCGGCAGCCGCGTCGTGCTCAAGGACCGGCGCGGCTACATCGTCGAGGACCTGGCGGCGATCGAGCGCCCGCGCGACGGGCAGACGCTGACGCTGTCGGTCGACCGCCGATTGCAGTACCTGGCGTACCGCGAGGTGAAGGGCGCGGTCGAGGCGAACAAGGCGAAGGCGGGCGCGGCGGTGGTGCTGGACGGCAGGACCGGCGAGATCCTGGCGCTGGCCAACTATCCGTCGTTCAACCCGAACAACCGGATGCAGCTCGAGCCGGAGATGCGCCGCAACCGCGCGGTGATCGACATGTTCGAGCCGGGCTCGACCATGAAGCCGTTCCCGGTGGCGATGGCGCTGGAAAACGGCAAGGCGCGCCCGACCATGCTGATGGACACCAATACCTACCGGATCGGTCCGGCGACGGTGCGCGACACGCACCCCAAGCCCCTGATGACGGTGACCGAGGTGATCCAGAAGTCGAGCAACGTCGGCTCGTCCAGGCTGGCGCTGCAGTTCACGCCCGAGCAGATGTGGACGTTTTACGACGCGGCCGGTTTCGGCCGCAACCCGCACGCCGGCTTCCCGGGCGAGGTCGGCGGGCGGCTGCGTGACTGGAAGGGCTGGCGGCCGATCGAGCAGGCGACCATGTCGTTTGGCTACGGGGTGTCGGTCAGCCTGCTGCAGCTGGCGCGCGCGTATACGGTGTTCACCGCCGACGGCAACCTGCTGCCGGTGTCGTTCACCCGCATCTCGGCGCCGCCGCCGGGGCGTCCGGTGATCCGCCCGGACACCGCGCGGCAGATGCGCGAGATGATGACGACGGTGACCCAGGTCGGCGGGACCGGCACCCGCGCGCAGGTGCTCGGTTTCAACGTCGGCGGCAAGTCGGGCACCGCACGCAAGCTGGTCGGCGGCCGCTACGTCGCAGACAAGCATATCGGCATGTTCGTCGGCTTCGCGCCGGCGACCAGGCCAAGGTTGATCGTCGCCGTGATGGTCGACGAACCGAAGGGCGGCAGTTACTACGGCGGCACGGTCGCCGGCCCCGCTTTTTCCGCCATCATGGGCGGCAGTTTGCGGGTGTTGGGCGAGGAGCCGGACAACCCGGCCAACAACACCCTGATTCCGGTCGACCGTTTGCCGGAAGTAAGAGAAGAGACATGAAGAGCATGATGACGCCGCTGCCGGACTGGGATCCGGCAGTACTGACAGCGCAGGGGATAGCACTGACCCGGGTCGAGAGCGACAGCCGTCGCGTGGGCCCGGGCGACGTCTTTTTGGCGTGCCGCGGCGAGTACACCGACGGCCGCGACTTTATCGGCGCCGCGCTCGAACGCGGCGCCGCGGCGGTGTTGTGGGACCCGGAAGGCGGCTTCGAATGGCGCGCCGAGTGGGCGGTGCCCAACGCCGCGGTGCCGGCGCTGCGCGAGCGCGCCGGCATGGTCGCCGCGCAGGCTCTGGGCTACCCCAGCCGCGCGCTGCACGTGATCGGCATCACCGGCACCAATGGCAAGACCTCGATCTCGCATTGGCTCGCGCAGGCGTACACCCTGCTGCTGCAGAAGGCCGCGCTGATCGGCACCGTCGGCAACGGTTTTTACGGCGAGCTGACCGAGACCACGCACACCACGCCCGACCCGGTGACCGTCCAGCAGCGCCTGGCCGAGTACCAGCGCCAGGGCGCGTCGGTGGTCACCATGGAAGTGTCCAGCCACGGCCTCGACCAGTACCGCGTCAACGGCGTCGAATTCGACACCGCGGTGTTCACCAACCTGACGCGCGACCACCTCGACTACCACGGCTCGATGGAGGCCTACGGCGCGGCCAAGGCGCGCCTGTTCCACTGGGAAGGCCTCAAGCACGCGGTGATCAACGCCGACGACGCCTTCGGCCGCGAGCTCGCCGCCGGCATCGATACGGCGCGCACCCGCGTCGTCAGCTATGGCCTGGGCGAGGGCGACGTGCGTCCCCTGAGCCTGACCGCCGATCTGGACGGTCTGCGCATGAGCGTGACCACGCCGTGGGGCGAGGGCGAGATCCGCTCTTCGTTGCTCGGCCGCTTCAACGCGTCGAACATGCTCGCCTGCCTCGCCACGCTGTGCGCGGGCGGCGTGCCGCTCGCCGACGCCTGCGCGGTGCTCGGCCGCATCCAGAGCGCGCGCGGGCGCATGCAGCGCGTTGGCGGCAGCCACGAGCCGCTGGTCGTCGTCGACTACGCGCACACGCCGGACGCGCTGGAGAAGGCCGCCAGCACGCTGTCCGAGATCCGTCCGGCCGGCTCGCGCCTCTACGTGGTGTTCGGCTGCGGCGGCGACCGCGACCGCGGCAAGCGCCCGATGATGGGCGAGATCGCCGAGCGTATCGCCGACATCGCCGTCGTCACCAGCGACAACCCGCGCACCGAGGACGCTGAGCGCATCATCGGCGACATCGTCGCGGGCATGCGCGCGCCCGGCCATGTCGAAGCCGACCGCGAGCAGGCGATCCACTGGGCGGTGGCCCAGGCGCGCGCCGGCGACATCGTGCTGGTAGCCGGCAAGGGCCACGAGGAATACCAGGACGTGATGGGCGTCAAGCACCCGTTCTCCGATATCCGCGTCGCCGAAGACGCGCTGACCGCATGGGGGCGCGCGCATGCTGACGCGTAAGGACGCCGCGCTGCTCGCAGGCGGCACCCTCGCTGGCGCCGACGGACAGATCCTGCGGGTGGTCACCGACAGCCGCACCGCCGGCGAGGGCGACTTGTTCGTCGCGCTCAAGGGCGAGCGCTTCGACGCGCACGACTTCGTCGCCGACGTCGTCGCGCGCGGCGCGTGCGCGCTGGTACGCGACGATTTCGTGCTCGACGGCGCGCCGCTGATCCGCGTGGCGGATACCCGCCTCGCGCTGGGCAGGCTCGCCGCCGGCTGGGCGGCGCGCCAGGGCGCACGCCGCGTCGGCATTACCGGCTCCAACGGCAAGACCACGGTCAAGGAAATGGTCGCCGCCGTGCTGCGGCATGTCGCGGGCAGCGACGCGGTGCTCGCCACCGCCGGCAACTTCAATAACGACATCGGCCTGCCGCTGACCCTGCTGTCCATCCGCCCGGCGCACCGCTTTGCCGTGCTCGAGATGGGCATGAACCACGCCGGCGAGCTGACCTACCTTGCCTCGCTGGCCCGCCCGGAGGCTGCGCTCGTCAACAACGCGATGCGCGCGCATATCGGCCACTTCGGCTCGGTCGAGGCGATCGCGCACGCCAAGGCGGAAATCTTCAGCGGGCTCGCCGACACCGGCACCGCGATCGTCAACGCCGACGACGCGCACGCCGCGCTGTTCGCCTCCGCGGCCGGCGACCGCCCGCGCCTGGCCTTCGGCCTGGGCGAGGGTGCCGACGTGACCGCGCGTAGCGTGCTGCTCGCTGCCGACGCCTGCCGCTTCGTGCTGGTCACCCCGCAGGGCGAGGCTGAGGTCAAGCTTTCCGCCGCAGGCGAACACAATGTGCGCAACGCGCTGGCCGCGGCCGCACTGTGCGTGGCGCTGGGCCTCGAGCCCGGCCAGATCGCCGCGGGCCTCGCCACCTTCGGCGGCGTCAAGGGCCGGCTGCAGCTCACGCAGGCCGCGTGCGGCGCCCGCCTGATCGACGACACCTACAACGCGAACACCGACTCGATGAAGGCGGCGGTACGCGTGCTTGCCGCTTACCCGGCGCCGCGCTTCTTCGTGATGGGCGACATCGGCGAGCTGGGCGAGGGCGCGCCGGCGCTGCACGCCGAGGTCGGCGCGGCGGCCCGCGAGGCCGGCATCGAGCACTTCTACACGCTGGGCGAACTCGCCCGCCACGCGGCGGCGGCGTTCGGCGAGGGTGCAGCTTCGTTCGACGACGTCGACGCGCTCACCACCGAACTTGAAAAGGCGCTGACAAAAGACGCCACCGTCCTGGTCAAGGGTTCGCGGTTCATGCGCATGGAGCGCGTGGTCGCGGCGCTGGCCTGAGGCGGATACCCGACTCCATACCGAACAAAAAGGGGATAACGTGCTGTTATGGTTGGCTGACTGGCTGGGCGAATATGTCCGGGCCTTCAATGTATTCAACTACGTGACGCTGCGCGCGGTGATGGCGGCGCTGACTTCGCTCGCCATCGCGCTGTTCCTCGGCCCGTGGGTGATCCGCAAGCTGACCGCGCTGAAGGTCGGCCAGGCGGTGCGCACCGACGGCCCGCAGACCCACCTCATCAAGTCCGGCACGCCGACCATGGGCGGTACGCTGATCCTGCTCGCGATAGGCATCACCACCTTGCTGTGGGCCGACCTGTCCAACAAGTACGTGTGGCTGTTGCTGGCGGTGACCTTCGGCACCGGCGCGCTCGGCTTCTACGATGACTGGCGCAAGGTCGTCTACAAGGACCCGAAGGGCGTGTCGGCTCGCTTCAAGATGGTGTGGCAGTCGACCATCGCGATCGGCGCCGGGGTGTTCCTGATCACCACCGCGCAACTGCCGGCGACCACCACCTTCATCATCCCCTTCTTCAAGCATGTCGCGTACCCGCTGGGCGCGATCGGCTTTTGCGTGCTGACCTACTTCGTGATCGTCGGCACCAGCAACGCGGTCAACCTGACCGACGGCCTGGACGGCCTGGCCGCGATGCCGGTGGTGCTGGTCGCGGGCGCGCTGGCGATCTTCGGCTATGTCGCTGGCCACGCGGTGTTCGCCAAGTACCTGGGCCTGCCCTTCGTGCCGGGGGCGCACGAGGTCGTCGTGTTCTGCGCGGCGCTGTGCGGCGCCTGCCTGGGCTTCTTGTGGTTCAACGCCTACCCGGCGCAGGTGTTCATGGGCGACGTGGGCGCGCTGGCGCTGGGCGCCGCGCTCGGCACCGTTGCCGTGATCGTGCGCCAGGAAGTGGTGCTCTTCATCATGGGCGGCCTGTTTGTGATGGAGGCGCTGTCGGTGATGATCCAGGTCGCGTCGTTCAAGCTGACCGGCAAGCGGGTGTTCCGCATGGCTCCCCTGCACCACCACTACGAACTGAAGGGCTGGAAGGAGACGCAGGTGGTCGTGCGCTTCTGGATCGTCACCATGATGCTGGTGCTCGCCGGCCTCTCCACGCTGAAGCTGAGGTAAGCCCATGTTGCGCGATCGTCACGTCGTCGTCGTCGGACTGGGGGATTCCGGCCTGTCCGCCGCGCGCCATTGCGCGCGCATGGGCGCGCGGGTGACCGTCGCCGACAGCCGCGAGGCGCCGCCGCAGCGTGCCGCGCTTAAGGCCACGCTGCCCGGCGTCGGCCTGCGCCTGGGCGCCTTCTCGGCGGCGACCTTCGCTGACGCCGACATGGTGGTGATGAGCCCCGGCGTCTCCAGCCGCCATCCAGCGATCGCCGCCTACCAGGCGGCCGGCGGCGAGGTGGTGGGCGATGTCGAACTGTGGGCGCGCGCGGTCAAGGATAGCGGCGCGAAGGTGGTCGCGATCACCGGCTCCAACGGCAAGACCACGGTCACCAGCCTGGTCGGCCACCTCTGTGCAGCTGCCGGCCTCGACACCGTCGTCGCCGGCAATATCGGCCTGCCGGTGCTCGACGCGCTGGCCGAGCGGCAGGGCCGTGCGCCGGACGTCTGGGTGCTCGAACTCTCCAGCTTCCAGCTGGAGACGACGCAGAGCCTCGCGGCCGACGCGGCGACCGTGCTCAATATTTCCGAGGACCACCTCGACCGTTACCACGACCTGCTCGACTACGCGCACAGCAAGACCGCGGTGTTCGCAGGGCAAGGCGTGCAGGTGCTCAACCGCGACGACGTGTTCTGCCGCGCGATGCGCCGCGAGGGGCGTGCCGTCGCCTGGTTCTCGCTTAAGGATGCGCTCGCCGACTACTCGCTTTGCCTGCATGAAGGACGCCACTGGCTGTGCGCGGGCGGCAAGCCGCTGCTCGACTTTGCCGACATGCAGCTCACCGGCCTGCACAACGCAGCCAACGCACTGGCTGCGCTGGCGCTGTGCGAAGCGGCGGGCATCGCGCGCGGCGCGCTGCTCGCCGGCCTCGCCACCTTCCGCGGCCTCGCACACCGCGTCGAGAAGATCGCCGAGGTGGCCGGGGTCACCTACATCGACGACTCCAAAGGCACCAACGTCGGCGCGACCGAGGCCGCGCTGCACGGCATGACGCAGCCGGTGGTGCTGATCGCCGGCGGCGACGGCAAGGGGCAGGACTTCGCGCCGCTCTCGGCCGCCGTTGCGCGCATCTGCCGTGCGGTGGTGCTGATCGGCCGCGACGCGCCGACGATCCGTGCGGCGCTCGCCGGCGCCGGCGTCGAGCTGGTCGACGCGCCGACGCTGGAAGACGCGACACGCGAAGCGGCAGCACGCGCGGTGGCGGGGGACATCGTGCTGTTGTCGCCCGCCTGCGCGAGCCTCGACATGTTCCGCAACTACGCGCACCGTGCCGAAGTGTTCATCGGCGCGGTCAAGGTGCTGCAGGAGACGCGGGGATGATGGCTGCCAGCGCGCGCGACTACGCGCCGATCACCGTGCTCGACGAGGCCCTGCTGTGGGCGGTCGCACTGTTGCTGTCGGTCAGCGTGGTGATGGTCTATTCAGCGTCGATCACGTACGCCGAGGCCGACGCCGCGACGCAGAGCAAGACTTTCTACCTGCTGCGCCACCTGGTGTTCATCGTCGTCGCGCTGGCAGCGGGCTTCATCACCTTCCAGATCCCGCTGGCGTTCTGGCAGAAGAACGCCAGCAAGTTCTTCATGCTGGCGCTGATCTTGCTCGTCCTGGTGCTGATCCCGGGCATCGGCCGCGTGGTCAACGGTTCGCGGCGCTGGATCAATCTGGTGGTGATCAACTTCCAGCCGTCCGAACTGATGAAGCTCGCGGCGGTGATCTACGTGTCCGACTACACGGTGCGCAAGGTGCTCAAGCTGCACAGCATCAGCGAGGGCTTCCTGCCGATGCTGGCGGTGATGCTGACGGTGTCCGGCCTGCTGCTGCTCGAACCGGACTTCGGCGCGCTGATGGTGGTGATGTCGATCTCGATGGCGATCCTGTTCCTCGCCGGCATCCCGATGCGCATCTTCGGCGGCATGGCAGCGATGGCGGTGGCGGCGGTGGTGTCGATGATCGTGCTCTCGCCGTACCGCCTGAAAAGGGTGCTCGGCTTTCTCGACCCGTGGGACGACCCGTACGGCAAGGGCTACCAGCTAAGCCACAGCCTGATCGCGTTCGGCCGCGGCGAATGGTTCGGCGTCGGCCTGGGCGCCAGCGTCGAGAAACTGTTCTACCTGCCGGAGGCGCACACCGACTTCATCATGGCGGTGATCGCCGAGGAGTTCGGCTTTGTCGGCATCTGCGTGCTGATCGGCCTGTACGGCTGGATCGTGCGCCGTGCCTTCCATATCGGCATGGAAGCGAAGAAGCTGGAGCGCTACTACGCGTCGCTGGTCGCGCAGGGCATCGGCGTATGGCTGGGCATCCAGACCTTCTTCAATATCGGCGTGAACATGGGTTTGCTGCCGACCAAGGGGCTGACGCTGCCGCTGATGTCGTTCGGCGGCTCGGCGATGGTGATGAATATGGTCGCGCTCGCGGTGCTGTTGCGGGTCGACTACGAGAACCGGCGCGTGATGCGCGGCTACAAGGTGTAGCCGGGCGCCGCATGATGTAACGAGACAGGAACGGGTAACAGGATGGCAGCAAGGACAGTCATGGTGATGGCCGGCGGCACCGGGGGGCATATCTTCCCGGCGCTGGCCGTCGCGCGTGACCTCGAGGCGCGCGGCTGGAAGGTGGTCTGGCTGGGCGCCGAAGGCGGCATGGAGACGCGGCTGGTGCCGCAGCACGGTTTCCAGATTGAGACGATCCCGATGCGCGGCATGCGCGGCAACGGGCTGCGCCGCTGGCTGAGCCTGCCCTTCATGCTGGCCTCCGCCTTCGCCGGCGCCGCCCGCGTAGTGTTCCGCCACCGCCCGGACGTCGCGGTCGGCTTCGGCGGCTACACCGGCTTCCCCGGCGGGGTGATGGCGCGGCTGTGCCTGAAGCCTTTGGTGATCCACGAACAGAACTCGGTCGCCGGGCTGACCAACCGCCTGCTCTCGCGCGTCGCCTCGCGCACGCTGTTCGCCTTCCCCGGCGCGTTCGCGGGGAAAGAGGGCCTGGTCGGCAACCCGGTGCGCGCCGAGATCGCCGCTGTGGCGCCGCCGGCGGCGCGTTTCGCCGGCCGCAGCGGCCCCTTGCGTGTGCTGGTGGTCGGCGGCTCGCTCGGCGCCAAGGTGTTCAACGACACCGTGCCGGCGGCGCTCGCGCGGCTGCCACAAGACGCGCGGCCGCGGGTAGTCCACCAGGCCGGCGTGAAACAGATCGACGCCTTGCGCGACAATTACGCGCGGGAAGGGGTGACGGCCGATTGCCGCGCGTTCATCGACGACATGGCCGCCGAATACGCGGCAGCCGATATCGTGCTGTGCCGTGCGGGCGCGCTGACTGTCGCCGAACTGGCGGCGGCCGGCGCGGCGAGCGTGCTGGTGCCGTACCCGCACGCGGTCGACGACCACCAGACGGGCAACGCGCGCTTCTTGGCGGATGCAGGCGCAGCGCGCCTGCTGCCGCAGGGCGAGCTGGACGCCGAGGCGCTGGCCGCGCTTTTCGCGTCGCTGACGCGCGAGGACTGCCTCCAGATGGCCGAACGTGCGCGCGCCCTGGCGATCGCCGACGCCGCGCACCGGGTGGCCGACGTCTGCGCGGAACTCGCCCGCGACTGAACACATTAGAAAGAGCTTCATGAAGAACAGGGTCAAACACATCCATTTCGTCGGCATCGGTGGTGTCGGCATGTGCGGCATCGCCGAGGTGCTGCTCAACCTCGGCTACCAAGTGTCGGGTTCCGACATGGCCGACAACGCGGCGACTAAGCGGCTGACCGCGCAGGGCGCGCGCATCTTCTTCGGCCACGACGCAACCTATATGGAAGGCGCCGACGTGGTGGTGACCTCGACCGCGGTCAAGGCGGACAACCCGGAAGTCGCCGCCGCGCGTGCGCGCCACATCCCGGTGATCCCGCGTGCGCTGATGCTCGCCGAGCTGATGCGCTTCAAGCAGGGCATCGCGATCGCCGGCACCCACGGCAAGACCACCACCACCAGCCTGACCGCGTCCATCCTCGGCGCGGCCGGCCTCGACCCGACCTTCGTGATCGGCGGCAAGCTGACCGCGGCCGGCACCAACGCGCGCCTGGGGAGCGGCGAGTACCTGGTCGCCGAGGCCGACGAGTCGGACGCGTCCTTCCTGTACCTGACGCCGGTGATGGCGGTGGTGACCAATATCGACGCCGACCACATGGACACCTACGACCACAGCTTCGACAAGCTCAAGCAGGCTTTCGTCGACTTCCTGGCGCGCCTGCCGTTCTACGGCCGCGCGGTGCTGTGCGTCGACGACGCGCATGTGCGCGAGATCCTGCCGCGGGTGACGCGGCCGGTGACCACCTATGGCATCGACCGCGAGGACGCCGACGTGCGCGCGCTGAACGTGCGCGCCGACGGCACCCGCATGTGCTTCGACGTGTCGGTGAAGGGCGGCGCGGCTTTCCCCGTGGTTCTGAATACGCCGGGGCGGCACAACGTGCTGAACGCGCTCTCCGCGATCACCATCGGCCTCGAGTGCGGCGCTTCGGTCGAGGCGATCCAGCAGGGCCTGTCCGAATTTGCCGGCGTCGGCCGCCGCTTCCAGCGCTACGGCGAGCTGCCGGCCGCGGGCGGCGGGCAGTACACGGTGATCGACGACTACGGCCACCACCCGGTCGAGATGGCGGCGACGCTGTCAGCGATCCGCGCGGCCTTCCCCGGCCGGCGCCTGGTGCTGGCGTTCCAGCCGCACCGCTACTCGCGCACCCGCGACCTGTTCGAGGACTTCGCGCATGTGCTCACCGGTGTCGACGCCTTGCTGCTCGCCGAAGTCTACGCGGCGGGCGAGGCACCGATCGTCGCCGCCGACGGCCGCGCGCTGGCACGCGCGGTGCGGGTGTCCGGCAAGGTCGAGCCGCTGTTCGTCGCCGACATCGCCGACATGCCGCAGACCATCGCCGACTTCGCGCGCGACGGCGACGTGGTCGTCACCATGGGTGCGGGGTCGATCGGCCAGGTGCCGGGCAAGCTGGTGGCCCGCGCCGCACAGTAATGAGGCTTACGCAGGCGAGCCTGGCCCCTGAGGGGGCCGCCTGCACAGGACATCCCGCCCACCCGGGCGGGAGATGGATGATTCGGGACAGAGACATGCAGCAGTTTGGCAAGGTAGCAGTAATGATGGGGGGCTCGTCCTCCGAACGAGAGGTTTCGCTGATGAGTGGCGCGGGCGTGCTCGCCGCGCTGCAAAGCAGCGGCGTCGACGCGCACGCGTTCGACCCGGCCGAGCGGCAGTTGTCGGCGCTGAAGGACGAGGGCTTCGCGAGGGTGTTCAACATCCTGCACGGCCCGTTCGGCGAGGACGGCACCCTGCAGGGCGCGCTCGAGGCGATGGGCATCCCGTACACCGGGTGCGGCGTGATGGCCTCCGCCATCTGCATGGACAAGTGGCGCACCAAGCTGTTGTGGAAGGGCGCGGACCTGCCGATCCCGGCGTTCGAGCTGTTGAGCGCGGACAGCGACTTCGACGCGATCGAGGCGAAGCTGGGCCTGCCGATCTTCGTGAAGCCGGCGACCGAGGGTTCGAGCATCGGCATCACCAAGGTGAAGGAAGCGGGCGGGCTGAAGGCCGCGTTCGAGGAAGCCAGCCGTTTCGACGACATCGTGCTGGCCGAGCAGTTTGTCGGCGGCGGCGAGTACACCTGCGCGGTGATCGGCGGCGAGGCGTACCCGACCATCAAGATCGAGCCGGCGACCGAGTACTACGACTACGACGCCAAGTACTTCCGCGACGACACGGTCTATCGTTGTCCGTCCGGGCTGGACGAAGAAACCGAGGCGCGCGCGCGCGCGCTGGCGGTGCAGGCGTTCCGCGTGCTTGGCTGCCGCGGCTGGGCGCGCATCGACTTTTTGATGGACGAGGCGGGCGGCATTTACCTCTTGGAGGCGAACACCAACCCGGGGATGACCAGCCACAGCCTGGTGCCGATGGCCGCCCGCGTGCAGGGGCTGTCGTACGAGGATCTGTGCGTGAAGATCCTCGAGTCGGTCCATGTGGGATAACCACAAGCTGCTGGGCGGCGTCGCCAGCGTGCTGCTCTGGGTGTCGGCGCTGCTCTTGGTCTGGGCCGGCGTGTTCTGGCTGATCCATTCGCCGCTGTTTCCGGTGAAGAAGATCAGCATCGAGGGGCGGATGGAACGGGTGACGCCGGTGCAGTTGCGCTACATCGCCGAGCACGAGTTGCGAGGCACGTTCTTTACGCTGGACATCGACGCGACCCGGCAGGCCTTCGGCAAGTTGCCGTGGGTGAAGGAAGCGCAGGTGAGGCGGCGCTGGCCCGACCAGCTCGACATCACGGTCAGCGAGCACAAGGCGCTGGCACGCTGGGGCGAGAACGGGCTGGTGTCGACCGAAGGGCAGTGGTTCGACGCCGCCAGCGACCAGAGCCTGCCGGTGCTGTCGGGGCCGGCCGGCAGCGAGGCGGAGATGGCGCGGGCGCTGGAGCGTTTCAAGGCCATCCTCGCGCCTGCGGGCCTAGCGCCGGTGCGGGTGGGGATGAACGAGCGGCGTGCGTGGCGGATCGGGTTGTCCAACGGCGTCGAGCTCGAACTGGGGCGTAGCGACGTGGACGCGCGGCTTGCGCGTTTTGCGCAGAGCTGGACGACGACGCTTGCCGCGTTGCCGTACCGGATCGAGACGGTCGATCTGCGTTACCCGAACGGATACGCCGTGCGGATGCCTGACTACAAGGCGCCGCCGGCACAATAGGACAGATAGCAGTCTTTTCGGAGCTTACAGGTGAGCAAACCCAAGGAAAGCAAGACCATGCTGGTCGGCCTCGATATCGGCACCTCGAAGATCGTCGCGATCGTCGCCGAGGTGCTCGACGAGGGCCGGCTCAACATCATCGGCATGGGGCAGACGGCGTCCAAAGGGCTGAAAAAGGGCATGGTGGTCAATATCGAATCCACCGTGCAGGCCATCCAGCGTGCGCTGGAAGAGGCCCAGCTGATGGCCGACTGCAAGATCCACGAGGTGTATACCGGCATCGCCGGCAGCCACATCAAGAGCGTGAACTCGCACGGCATGGTCGCGATCAAGGACCGCGAGGTCACGCAGATGGACATCGACCGCGTGATCGAGACCGCGCGCGCGGTGACCATCCCGCCGGACCACCAGGTGCTGCACATCCTGACCCAGGAATACAGCATCGACGGCCAGGACGGCGTGCGCGAGCCGCTGGGGATGAGCGGCGTGCGGCTGGAAGCGCGCGTGCACATCGTCACCGGCGCGGTGTCTGCCGCGCAGAACGTCGCCAAGTGCGTGCGCCGCTGCGGGCTCGAGGTGTCCGACCTCGTGCTGCAGCCGATGGCGTCGGCGATCGCCGTGCTGTCCGAGGACGAGAAGGACCTCGGCGTGTGCCTGATCGATATCGGCGGCGGCACCACCGACATCGCCGTCTACAGCAACGGCGCGATCCGCCATACCGCGGTGATCCCGATCGCCGGCGACCAGATCACCAACGACATCGCGATGGCGCTCAGGACGCCGACCAAGGAGGCCGAGGACATCAAGATCCACCACGGCGTCTGCCTGGTCGGCATGGCCGACCCCTCGCAGATGATCGAGGTGCCGGGTGTCGGCGAACGCGGCCCGCGCCAGATGGCGCGCTCGACGCTGGCCGAGGTGATCGAGCCGCGCGTCGAGGAGCTGTTCCAGCTGGTGCAGCAGGAACTGCGCCGCTCCGGCTTCGAGGACATGCTCTCGTCGGGCATCGTGCTCACCGGCGGCGCCAGCCTGATGCCGGGCATGGTCGAACTGGCCGAGGAAGTGTTCCACATGCCGGTGCGCGTCGGCGTGCCCAAGTATGTGGGCGGCCTGTCCGAGGTGGTGAAGAACCCGCGCTTCTCGACCGGTGTCGGCCTGCTGTTGTACGGCAAGGAGCAGGCGATGCTCACACGCGGCCCGATCAAGCTGGAGAACGCCGGCGTCGGCCAGTTGTTTGGCCGGATGAGAGCCTGGTTCGCCAATAGTTTCTGAGGCAGTCTCCCAGATTTTGTACGCTCATTTTTTACGAGGAGAGGAATATGAGCAATATGGTTTTTGAAGTGATGCAGGAGTCGGCGACCGACGCTGTCATCAAGGTGATCGGCGTCGGCGGCGGTGGCTGCAACGCGATCGACAACATGATCGACGGCAAGGTCAACGGCGTCGAGTTCATCTGCGCGAATACCGACGCGCAGACGCTCAAGCGCAACCGCGCGCCGCAGAAGCTGCAGCTGGGCCTGAGCCTGACCAAGGGCCTGGGCGCCGGCGCCAACCCGGAAGTCGGCCGCAGTGCCGCGCTGGAAGACCGCGAGCGCATCGCCGAGATGCTCAAGGGCGCCAATATGGTGTTCGTCACCGCCGGCATGGGCGGCGGCACCGGCACCGGCGCCGCACCGGTAGTTGCCGAGGTCGCACGCGAACTGGGCATCCTGACCGTGGGCGTGGTCACCCGTCCGTTCGAGCACGAAGGCCGCCGCATCAAGGTCGCGCAGCAGGGCATCGAAGACCTGAAGAAGCATGTCGACTCGCTGATCGTGATCCCGAACGACAAGCTGATGGAAGTGCTGGGTGAGGACGTGACCATGCGCGAGGCGTTCCGCGCGGCGGACGACGTGCTCAAGGGCGCGGTCGCCGGCATCGCCGAAGTGATCACCTGCCCGGGCTTCATCAACGTCGACTTCGCCGACGTGCGTACCGTGATGGGCGAGATGGGGCTGGCGATGATGGGCTCCTCGTTCGCGTCCGGCCTCGACCGCGCGCGCATCGCCGCCGAACAGGCGGTGGCGAGCCCGCTACTCGACAACATCACGCTGGACGGCGCACGCGGCGTGCTGATCAACATCTCGACCGCGCCGGGTTGCCTGAAGATGAGCGAGTACAAGGAGATCATGGCCATCGTCCGCCAGTACGCCGACGAGGACGCGCAGGTCAAGTTCGGTACCGCCGAAGTCGAGGATATGCCGGATGACATGATCCGCGTCACGCTGATCGCGACCGGCCTGGGCCAGAAGAAGGCGCAGCGCGAGGAGCGCCCGGAGTACATCAAGATCGTGAAGACCGGTACCGACGACTACGCGTACCAGCAGGAGGAAGACCCGCTCGCCAGCGTCGGCAAGCGCCGTACGCGCACGCCGACGTCGTCCGACTTCTCCAACCCGGAGGTCAGCGAGAGCTACGATATCCCGGCTTTCCTGCGTCGTCAGGCCGATTGATAGCGGCAGGCTATCGGAACGGGTGGAAGGTTCAATTTAGCCGGCGTCGGTCGCCGTGCTAGAATCCGCCCGTCCCAACCTGCCAGCAGAGGCCAACGATGATCCTGCAAAGAACGCTCGGCCAGCCGATCAGCGCCACCGGCGTCGGTCTGCACTCCGGCGAACGGGTGAGGCTTGCCCTTTACCCGGCGCCGGCCGATAGCGGGATCGTCTTCCGTCGCACCGACTTGCAACCCGCAGTCGACGTGCGTGCGGAGCCCTCGCTCGTCAACGACACGCGCCTCTCCTCGACGCTGGTGACCGACGCCGGCGTGCGTGTCGGGACGATCGAGCACCTGATGTCCGCCTTCGCTGGGCTGGGCATCGACAACCTGCTGGTTGAAGTGACCGCGGCGGAAATCCCGATCATGGACGGTTCCGCCGCGCCCTTCATCTACCTGCTGCAGGAGGCCGGCATTGCCGACCAGGACAAGCCCAAGCGCTTTATCCGGGTCAGGGAGCCGGTCGAAGTGGTCGAAGGCGACAAATGGGTGCGCCTCGACCCGCACGACGGCTTCACCGTCGAGCTGTCGATCGAGTTCAACCACCCCGCGTTCAACCGTGCGCCGCAGAAGGTGAAGATCGACTTCGCCGACCATTCCTACGTCGACGAGATCTCGCGCGCGCGCACCTTCGGCTTCATGCACGAGGTCGAGTACATGAAGAGCCAGGGGCTGGGGCTGGGCGGCAACCTAGGCAACGCGATCGTGATCGACGACGAGTACGTGCTCAACCCGGAAGGCCTGCGCTTCCCGGACGAATTCGTCCGTCACAAGATCCTCGACGCGATCGGCGACCTCTACATCGTCGGCCACCCGCTGATCGCCGCCTTCTCCGGCCACAAGTCCGGCCACGCGATGAACAACGCGCTGCTCAGGAAGCTGCTCGCCACGCCGTCGGCGTGGGAGTACGTGAGCTTCAAGGACCCGCTCGACGTCCCCTCCAGCTTCCACCGCCTGCCCGAGGTGCGCTGATGCTGTGGCTGCTGCGCCTGTGGGTCGTCGGCTTGATGCTGGTGTTTTGCTGGGCGCTGATCAGCTACGCCATCCGCCGCGACGCGGCGACCCTCGCGCGCGCCCGTGCGCTGTGGCGCGGCTCGCTCTTGGCCGGCGGCGTGCTGCTCACGCTGTGGCTGGCCATGCGCCTGTTGCGCTGACGTCTCCCCGAAGCCTGCCTTAGCCCGCCGCCTGTGCCTGCGTGGCCGCGCGCGCGCGCGCGTCGCCCGCCGCGCACAGCACGCCGGCGATGATCAGCGCGCCGCCGACAAGCTGCGAGGCGCCCATCGGCTCGCCGAGCAGGGCGGCGGCGAACAGCAGGGTGAACAGCGGCTCGCTGGTCGACAGCAGCGACGCGCGGCTGGCGCCGACCCGCGCCATGCCGGAGAGGAACAGCGCGGTCGCGACGACGGTGGAGACCAGCGCGAGCAGCAACACCCCCGCCCAGCCGGCCGCGCCCTGCGGCAGGGTCAGCGAGCCCGAGGCCATCAGCAGCGCGCCGTTGCTGACGGCGCCGGCACACATCACCACGGTGGTCGCCGCGAGCGGATGCACCCGCCACGCGTAGCGCCCGCCGACCACCACGTACACCGAATAGAACAGCGCCGAGCCGACGCCGAGCGCGAGCCCTGCCGCGTCGCCGCCGTAGCCGGCGCCGACGGTCACCGCGAGGCCGGCGAGCGACAGGATCAGCGCCACAATGCGGCGGCGGGTCAGCGCCTCGCCGAACAGGAGCGCCGAAATCGCCAGCACCAGCGCCGGGTAGAGGTAGAGCAGCAGCGAGACGGTGCCGGCGGGGACGGTCCTCAGCGCACCGAAGAAGCACAGCGACATGCCGGTGTAGCCGACGGCGCCCATCGCGGCGAGCGCGACCAGGGTGCGGCCGCGCGGCCACGCCAGGCGGGTCGTGCGCATCCACAGCACCAGCATCAGCGCGGCGAGCGCGAAGCGCAGGAAGACCATGCCGGCGCTGTCGACGCCGGCGTCGCGCGCGAGGCGGGCAAACACCGGGATGGCGCCGTAGCAGGCGCCGGCGAGGATGACGGCGAGGGTACCGGCAAGCGAGGGGGGCATGGTCGGAGCCGCGGGCAAAGCGTGCATGCTAGCCCGATTCATGCCAAAAGTATATCTACGGGTCAGCCCTGCTTGATCAGCTCGGCGACGGTCGTCTCGACGGAACGCCTGGGCGTGCCGCCGTCGCACAGCCGCTCGCGCAGCGCGTGGCGCACGCCGTCTTCGGCGCGGATCGGCCGCCATACCGGCTTGGCCGATTCGATCCAGCGCTGGCCGATGGTGTCGCCGAAGGCGTAGCTGCGCAGCGTGCGGTCGGCGCAGCGCATGCCTTCGCGGCTGATATTGGCGACGCCGCCGGGCGAGAGCACGCGCAGGGTGTAGCGCACCACGCCGTCCGCGCCG
The DNA here is from genome assembly GCF_004919095.1 of Crenobacter intestini. Classification (GTDB taxonomy): domain Bacteria; phylum Pseudomonadota; class Gammaproteobacteria; order Burkholderiales; family Chromobacteriaceae; genus Craterilacuibacter; species Craterilacuibacter intestini. The sequence goes on from NZ_STGJ01000002.1 coordinate 102,489, forward strand.
ATCTCGAGTGCGCTGCTGTCGACCGACAGCCGGTTGCGCTCGGTGTTGCCGGCGGTGAAGTCGACCCAGCTGGGCGACGCCGGGTAGGCCGGCAGGGCGTTGGCCTGTTCGGCCCACGGCGTCTCGTCGTCGAAGGCGTTGGCGGTCGCGCGCTTGAAGTGGGCGTCGGCCCCGCCGGCGAAGGCGCCAGCGGCGGCGAGCGCCAGCAGGCTGGGAAGCAGTCTTCTAAACACTGGAAGTCCTCGGGATCGGTTCGAGATTGAGTCGGAATTCGCGCAGCTGGCCGCGGCCGCCGCCCGGCGTGCGGGCAAGTTCGCTAAGCGCGACACGGCCGCCGGCGCCGACGGTGAGCAGGGTGGACGCGCGGGTGCCGTAGTCGTAGCCGGCGATCAGCACCGGCGCGAGCAGCTTCTCGCGGGCGAGGCCGACGCCGGTATTCGGCAATTCGGCGACCGGCGGCACGCTGCGGTCGGACAGCCACTCGAACGCCACGGTGGCGGCAGGCGGCCGGGCCGCGGCGGACAGCTGGCCGGCGAGCAGCCGGCACTTGGGCCACGGGGTGTCCAGCGTCGCGTTGGAGAGGGTGTGCACGCCGGGGGTGAGCCTGGCGAGCGTGCCGCGCACGCTGTGGAAGTGGTAGAGGTCGCCGATGTCGCCGAACAGCAGGTTGAACGGCGCGTAGTCGGCGCGCTCGGCAGCCAGTTGCCGCGCGAAGGCCTGCGCGTCGTCGCGGCCCTCGACGAAGCGGCGCACCAGTTCGCCGCGCGAACGCGCGCCGGATTGGCGCAGCCCCTCGCGCACGTTGGTGACGGCGGCGAAGCGGCCGTGGCGGCTGATCGCGAGCCAGCTGCCGCCGCCTTCGAGGTCGCGCCCGCCGAGCACGTCGGGCGCGTCGTCCCACCAGGCGAGCGGGGCGCTGGCACGGGCGTGCAGCTCGTCACGGTTGGCGACGAGCACCAGCGGGCCGAGGCGGGGGGTCTTGTAGGCGAGGGCAATCACACACATGGGCGTGCGCATAAGGCGTAAAATGACGGCCCATTGTAACCGATAGACGCGGGTGTCCCATGCAGATCGCCAAAACGCTGGACCTGTCCGGCCTCAACTGTCCCTTGCCCATCCTGCGCGCGAAGAAGGGCCTGGCCGATATGGCGTCGGGCACGCTGCTCGAGGTGATCGCCACCGACCCGGGCGCGCCGCGCGATTTCGAGGCGTTCTGCCGGCAGACCGGCAACGCGCTCGAGGTGTCCGAGACGACCCCCGAGGGCAAGTTCCGGATGGTGCTGCGCCGCAAGTAAGCCACCGCTTTTCCCCTTCCTCACCGACCCAGACCGAGTCCATGCATACCCTGACCCTGATCCGCCCCGACGACTGGCACCTGCACCTGCGTGACGGCGACGCGCTCGCCGCCGTGCTGCCCGACACCTGCCGGCAGATGGGCCGCGCCATCATCATGCCGAACCTGAAGCCGCCGGTGACCACCACCGAGCAGGCCGCCGCGTACCGCGCACGCATCCTCGCCGCCCGCCCGGCGGGTTCCGCGTTCGAGCCCCTGATGACGCTGTACCTGACCGACCGCACCAGCGCCGACGAGATCCGCCGCGCCAAGGCGAGCGGTTTCGTGCACGGGGTCAAGCTGTACCCGGCCGGCGCGACGACCAACTCGGACGCCGGCGTCACCTCGATCGACAAGGCGATGCCGGCGCTGGAAGCGATGGCCGAGGTCGGCCTGCCGCTTCTGGTGCACGGCGAGGTGACCGACCCCGCGATCGACATCTTCGACCGGGAGGCGGTGTTCATCGAGCAGGTGTTTGAGCCCCTGATCGCCCGCCTGCCCGGCCTCAAGGTGGTGTTCGAGCACATCACCACGCGCCAGGCGGCCGAGTATGTCGCAGCAGCCCCGGCCAACGTCGGCGCGACGATCACCGCGCACCATCTGCTGATGAACCGCAACGCGCTGTTCGTCGGCGGCGTGCGCCCGCACCACTTCTGCCTGCCGGTGCTCAAGCGTGAGACGCACCGCGAGGCGCTGGTGAAGGCCGCGACCTCGGGCAGCCCGAAGTTCTTCCTCGGTACCGACAGCGCGCCGCACGCGCGCCACGCCAAGGAGTCCGCCTGCGGCTGCGCCGGCATGTACACCGCGCACGCGGCGATCGAGCTGTACGCCGAGGCCTTCGAGGCGGCCGGCGCGCTGGACAGGCTGGAGGCGTTCGCCTCGCTGAACGGGCCGGCGTTCTACGGCCTGCCGGCCAACGCGGACACGGTGACGCTGGTGCGTGAAGACTGGACGGTCGAGCCCGTGCTGCCGTTCGGCGACACCGAGCTCGTCCCGCTACGCGCCGGCGAGACCGTGCGCTGGAAGCTCGTGTAAGTAAGCAAAACCGGCAGGCGGCGTTCCGCCTGCCGCCACCCTTAGCCCTGCACGGCCTGGCGGACCTGTTCGATGCCGGCCGGGTCGTCGAGCGTGGTCAGGTCGCCCGGGTCGCGTCCCTCGGCCAGTGCCTGGATCGAGCGGCGCAGCACCTTGCCCGAGCGCGTCTTCGGCAACTGGTTGACGAAGAATACCCGCGCCGGGTTGGCGATCGCGCCGAGCGCCTGCGCGACGCGCGCGATGACTTCCTTCTCAAGCCGCTCACGGCTGTCCGGGTCGGCCAGTTGCGAGGGGTCGCGCACCACGGCGAACGCCTGCGGCACCTGCCCCTTCAAGGTGTCGCTGACGCCGACCACCGCCACCTCGGCGATCGCGCCGTGTCCGGCGACGGCCTCCTCGATCTCGCGGGTGCCCAGCCGGTGGCCGGCGACGTTGATCACGTCGTCGGTGCGCCCGAGGATGGTGTAGTAGCCGTCCTCGTCCTTGATCCCCCAGTCGAACGACGAATAGACCAGCCTGTCCTTGAACAGGCCGAAGTAGGTCGACACGAAGCGTCCGTCCTGCCCCCACACCGTGCTCATGCAGCCTGGCGGCAAGGGCGGCAGCACGCCGATCACGCCCTTCTGGCCGGGGCCGACTTCCTCGCCGGTGGCCTCGTCGAACAGGCGCACGTCGTAGCCGTAGACCGGCAGGCCGGGCGAGCCGACCTTCACCGGCAGGTCCTCGACGCCGCGGCAGACGGTCAGCATCGGCCAGCCGGTCTCGGTCTGCCAGTAGTTGTCGATCACCGGTACGCCCAGTTCGCCGGCGATCCAGCTGGCGGTCGGCTCGTCCAGCGGCTCGCCGGCCATGAAGAGCGCACGCAGGCTCTTGAGGTCGTATTTCTTCAGCCACACCGGGTCCTGCTTTTTCAGCACGCGCAGCGCGGTCGGCGCCGAGAACATCACCGTCACCCGGTATTTCTCGACCAGCGACCACCAGACGCCGGCGTCCGGCCGGGTCGGCAGCCCTTCGTACATCAGTGTCGCCATGCCGTTGATCAGCGGCGCGTACACGATGTAGCTGTGGCCGACCACCCAGCCGATGTCGGACGTCGAGAAGAAGGTCTCGCCCGGGCGGCCGCCGTAGATGTATTCCATGGTCGATGCGAGCGCGACTGCGTAGCCGCCGGTGTCGCGCTGCACGCCCTTGGGTTTGCCGGTGGTGCCCGAGGTGTACAGGATGTAGCTCGGGTGGTTCGACTCGACCCAGGCCACGCAGGCGCGCGCGTCCTGCATGCGCTCGCGCAGTTCGGCGTAGTCGAGGTCGCGGCCGGGCTTCATCATCGGCGGCTCGGCGACGCCGCGGTTGACGACGATCACCCGCGCGGGCGCCGCGTCGCCGGCGAGCGACAGCGCCTCGTCGACCAGCGGCTTGTACGCGATCACCTTGCCGCCGCGCAGCCCCGCGTCGGCGGTGACCATCACCTTCGGGCGCGCGTCCTCGATGCGCGTGGCGAGGCTGTGCGAGGCGAAGCCGCCGAACACCACCGAATGGACCGCGCCCAGCCGCACGGTCGCCAGCATCGCGAACACCGCCTCGGGGATCATCGGCATGTAGATCAGCACGCGGTCGCCGCGGCCGACGCCCTGGGCTTCGAGGATGGCCGCGAAGCGGGCGACCTCTTCGTACAGTTCGCGGTAGCTGTAAGTCCGCTCGCTGCCGGTCTCGGTCGAGACGTGGATCAGCGCGGCCTGCTCGCCGCGCTCGGCCAGATGGCGGTCGACGGCGTTGTAGCAGAGGTTGGTCTCGCCGCCGACGAACCAGTCGCGGAAGGGCGGCTGGTCGTAAGCGAGCGCCTGCGTGAACGGCTTGTGCCAGTGGATGCGTCCGGCCTCGCGCGTCCAGAAGGCGGCGGGGTCGGCAACGGACGCGGCGTGGAAGTCGCGGTAGCTGTGGTGGGGCATGTGTTCTCCTTTGTTGTCGTGCCGCCTGCCGGCAGTCTTGTGTGAACCAAGCATGTGCTTGTCCGACAAAATAAACTTTGCATGCCGTCAGGGTCAATTCGCGGCGCATCGCTAGCGTGGACAAGCGGCCGGCGCGTTGTACAAAAGAGATTCCAGCACAGCCCAAACGGCTGGCACGTGTCCGCCAAGCTGCGTTAATCTGTCGCACATCATGGCAAACAGCACGGTCCCGGATATGGATATCAAAGAGTACATGCAGGCGGTGGGGCAGGCGGCGCGGCGCGCCAGCCGTGCGACGGCGCGCGCCGACTCCCGCCAGAAAAACGCGGCACTGATGGCGATGGCCGACGCGATCGAACGCGACGCGGACAAGCTTGTCGCGGCCAACCGCCGCGACCTCGAGCAGGCGGTCGCCGAAGGCCTGGCGCCGGCGATGCTCGACCGCCTGACGCTGAACCCGCAGACCGTCGCGGGCATGGCCGAGGGCCTGCGCCAGATGGCGGCGCTGCCCGACCCGGTCGGCGAGATGGACGACTTCAGCTATCGCCCGTCCGGCATCCAGCTGGGCAAGATGCGGGTGCCGCTGGGCGTGATCGGCATCATCTACGAGGCGCGGCCGAACGTGACCGCCGACGCGGCCGGGCTGTGCCTGAAGGCCGGCAACGCGGCGATCCTGCGCGGCGGCTCCGAGGCGTTCCACAGCAACCAGGCGATCGCCGCCTGCGTCGCCGAGGGCCTGGCCGCGGCCGGCCTGCCGGCCGACGCGGTGCAGGTGCTCGCGACCACCGACCGTGCGGCGGTCGGCGCACTGATCACCATGCCCGAGTACGTCGACGTGATCGTTCCGCGCGGCGGCAAGGGGCTGATCGCCCGCGTCAGCGCCGAGGCGCGGGTGCCGGTGATCAAGCACCTGGACGGCAACTGCCACACCTTCGTCGACGCGCACGCGGACCTTACGATGGCGCTCAAGGTGTGCGACAACGCGAAGACCCAGCGTTACGGTACCTGCAACACCATGGAGACCCTGCTGGTGCACGAGGCGGTCGCCGCCGGCTTCCTGCCGGCGATGTGCGCGGTGTATCTGGAGAAGGGGGTCGAACTGCGCGGCTGCCCGACGACGCGCGAACTGGTCGGCGACGCGCGGGTGCGCGTGGCGACCGAGGAAGACTGGGACACCGAGTACGCGGCACCGATCCTGGCGATCCGCGTGGTCGACGGCCTGGACGAGGCGATCGACCATATCAACACGCACGGCAGCCACCATACCGACGCGATCATCACCGGCGACTACGCGAATGCGCGACGTTTCCTGCGCGAGGTCGATTCAAGTTCGGTGATGGTCAACGCGAGTAGCCGGTTTGCCGACGGCTTCGAGTACGGGCTGGGCGCCGAGATCGGCATCTCGACCGACAAGATCCACGCGCGCGGGCCGGTCGGCCTGGAAGGGCTGACCAGCCAGAAGTGGGTGGTGCTCGGCGACGGCCAGGTACGCGGCTGATTCAGGTGGTGGCTACCGCCTGCGCGCGCAGCCAGGCGGTGGCCTCGCCGGCCGGTGCCGGCCGGCCGAGCAGATAGCCCTGCGCGGCGTCGCAGCCTTGCGCGGTGAGCCAGGCGAGCTGTTCCGGCGTCTCCAGCCCTTCGGCCAGCGTCTTCAGCCCGAGCGCGCCGGCCATGCGGATCACCGCCTCGACGATCGCGCGGTCCTCGTGGTCTTCGACGATGTCGGCGACGAAGGAGCGGTCGATCTTCAGACGGTCGAGCCGGAAACGCTTCAGGTAGGACAGCGACGAGTAACCGGTGCCGAAGTCGTCGATCGACACCCGGATCCCCAGCGCGTGCAGCGCGGCCAGCTGTTCGAGCGCTTCTTCCGGCCTTTGCATCGCGACGCTTTCGGTCAGTTCGAGTTCGAGCAGCGCGGCGTCGACCGCGTGCGCGTCGAGCGCCCGCGCGATGCGCTCGGCCAGGTCGCTTTGCAGGAACTGCGCGGCGGACAGGTTGACGGCGACCGGCACCGGCGCGAACCCTGCCGCCTGCCAGCGCGAGAGCTGGCGCAGCGCCTCCTGCAGCACCCAGTCGCCGATCATCGCGATCAGCCCGCAGCTTTCGGCCACCGGGATGAACTCCACCGGCGACACCGTCCCCAGATCTTCCGAGTGCCAGCGCAGCAGCGCCTCGAAGCCGAGCAGTTGCTGGCTTCCGAGCGCGAACTGCGGCTGGTAGTGCAGCGACAATTCGTCCCGCGCGAGCGCTCGGTGCAGCGCGCTCTCCAGCAGCATCTGGCGGCTGGCGCGATCCCGCAGCGGCGCGCGAAAGCCCCGCCAGGTATTCTTGCCGTCGCGTTTGGCGTCGTACATCGCCATGTCCGCGCTGCGCAGCAGGGTGTCGAAGTCTTCGCCGTCCTGCGGGTAACAGGCGACGCCGATCGACACCGTCACGCAGATCTCGTGCCCGTCGATGTGGCAGGGCGCGGCCAGCGCGGCGGCCAGCTCGTCAAGCAGCGCGCCGGCCAGCGGCAGCGTGGTGTCCGGCAGCAGCAGGATGAACTCGTCGCCGCCTTGGCGCGCCGCGCAGTCATGCGCACGCAACTGCGCGCCGATGCGCGCGGCAAGCAGGCAGAGCAGGCGGTCACCCGCGCTATGGCCGAGCGTGTCGTTCACATGCTTGAAGTTGTCGAGGTCGATAAAGGCCAGCGCGAGCGGCTGCTGCGCGCTGGCGAGGCTGATCGCATGCTCGGCGCGGTGGGACAGGTACTTGCGGTTGTAGAGGCCGGTCAGCTCGTCGTGTTCGGCGAGGTAGCGGTTATGGGTTTGTGCCGCCTCGCGTTCGCTGACGTCCTGCACCAGCGAGGTCACGCCGAGTGTCTGGCCGTTTTCGTCGACCAGTGAAGTGTTGAACCACTCGCACTGGATCACGCGGCCGTCCCGGTGCAGGTTGGCGTTCAGGCTGTACGAGCCGCCTTGCTGCGCGAGCAGGATGTCGAGCACTTCGCGGCTGACGCTGTTGCGTACGGTGTCGGGCAGGATGAAGTGCGCGTGTTGGCCCAGCGCCTCGTCGCGGGTGTAGCCGAAGATGCGTTCGGCGGCCGGGTTCCATTCGCGGACCCTGAACCCTTCGTCCCATTCGACCATGCCCAGCGCCGACTGCTCCCACAGCAACTGGCTGCGCTGCCGGGCGGCGAGCAATTCCGATTCGTCGGTGTGCCGGAGCCCCGCGGCGTGCGCCGGTTCTGCCGTGCCCGGGTCCCCGGCCTGCGCACGCTGGCTGGGGACAAGCCGCGCCGGCAAGGCGGCCGCGTACTCAGGAGGCAGGACGTCCGGTTCCATCGGGGGCATGCTCAAACCGTACTCTTGTAAATGTAACGACCGATACTAGCACTCTTTCTTACAGGAAATGCTGTTCGTCGCCTGTGCCGCCGCCGTGTAACTCCCCAAGTCGTGCACGTCCCGGTAACCCAGGCCGCGCAGCAGCCCGGCCGCGGCGGCCGAGCGCCGGCCGCTGCGGCAATAGAGCTCGATGCGGCTGCTGCGGTCGGGGGCGTGGCGGACGATCGTCGCCTGCAGCGTGTCCAGCGGCAGGTTGACCGCGCCGGGCAGGTGGCCCTCGGCGTACTCGGCGGGGGTGCGAACGTCGACAAGCAGCGCGGCGAGCGCGGCGGGGGTACCGGCCAGCAGGGCCAGCGCCAGCAGCAGGGTTTTCATGTGCATCCTTCCGGGCGTGTCTTGCACGCACAAGTATTGAATGTGATTGCTATCTGTAAGAAGATACGGCGATCTCAGCCTTTACTTCCGGAGCCGCCATGTCCTGCCCACCCCGCCGCGTCCTGTTCTGCCTGATGGCCACGCTGGCGGCGCCGGTGTCCGCGGGCGGCCTGCCCTCGCTCGAGTTGATCACCCGTTCGGCACCGGCGGCCGTGCTCGCCTGCGTCGAGGCGGGCATCGAGGCGTGGCGGATCCCGGATGACTACTTCGAACGCTCGAACAGCGGCCTGCAGCGGCACAGCCTGCAGTTCTTCAACCCGGCCTCCGGCAATATCGGCTTCCGGCTGGTCGCCGAGCCGGGCGTGCTCAGACTGTTCGAGTATGGCCCAGCCCTTTCCGCCAAGTGGCGGCGGCTGTTCAGCCGCTGCGCGGGGCTCTGACGCGACAAGACCCGGCGGATGCCGGGTCTTTTTCATGGCGCCGCGTGTTTACAGGCCACCGTACGAATGCAGGCCGCTGAGGAACATGTTGACGCCGACGAAGGCGAAGGTGGTGACGAACAGGCCGACCACCGCCCACCACGCCAGCGGCTTGCCGCGCCAGCCCTTGACCAGCCGCACGTGCAGCCACGCCGCGTAGTTCAGCCACACGATCAGCGCCCAGGTCTCCTTCGGGTCCCAGCTCCAGTAGCCGCCCCACGCGTCGGCCGCCCACATCGCGCCCAGCACGGTGGCGATGGTGAAGAACAGGAAGCCGATCGCGATCGCCTTGTACATCACCTCGTCGAGCACTTCCGGCGGGGGCAGGCGGTCGGCGAGCCAGCCGCGCATCACCATCAACTGGGCGATGCCGAGCATGGCGGCGATCGCGAACGCACCGTAGCCGACGAAGTTGGCCGGCACGTGGATCTTCATCCACCACGACTGCAGGGCAGGGATCAGCGGCTGGATCTCGTGCGCCTGGCGGTCGAACGCGTACCACACGATGAAGACCACCGCGGCGCTGATGATCAGCAGCACGAAGGCGCCCATCTGCCGCGCGGCGAACCGCCCTTCGTAGTAGAGGTACATCAGCGCGGTGATCAGGCAGAACAGCACGAATACTTCGTACAGGTTGGACACCGGGATGTGGCCGATGTCCGGGCCGATCAGGTAGCTCTCGTACCAGCGGGTGAACAGGCCGGCGAGCCCCATCACCGCCGCCGCCCAGGTCAGCCCGCTGCCCATCTTTTGCAAGGTCGCCGAGCGCGCGAGCACGCCGGCCCAGTAAGTGAAGGTCGCCAGCACGAACAGCGTGCACATCCACATGATCGACGACTGGCTGGAGAGCAGGTACTTGAGCCAGAACGCGTCCTGCGCGCGGGAGAGCTCGTGGTCGTAGACGCCGATCGCGGCCAGCGAGACGAGGCCGGACAGCGGGAAGTACCAGCGCCAGTCCTTCCAGAACCAGCCAAGGCCGATCAGGCCGAGCGCGGAGCCGGCTAGGATGGCCTCCTCGTAGACGTCCATGAAATGGTCGTAGTGCCAGAAGGCCACCGCGCAGGCGATCAGGATAACGACGGCGTACGCCCAGTCGAGCGGGCCGGGTTTGAGCCAGGACGCGCGCGGGCCCAGGTTGAGGGAATGGCTAGCTTGCATTGCTTGCTCCAACTTGCTGTTGCAGTGCTGCGTGTTGATGTTCGAAATCGCGGTCGAGGTCGCGGTTGTGCCGGTTCGACGTCATCGCCAGGTGCATGCGCGCGCCGTGGAAGACTACCCACAGCCTGACTTCACGCACATAGAACATCAGGATGATGCCGATGATCAACAACAGCGAACCGAGGTAGACGAGGTCCTTGCCCGGCGAGCGGGTCAGCTGCAGCCCGGACGCCTGTACCTGCTCGAAGCCGGTCAGCTGCAGCAGGACCGGCGCGCCCAGTTCGTGCAGGGCTGAGCTGGCGACTAGGGTGTCGAGCATGAAGCGGTACTTCGCCTCGTCGACCGGGGCCGGCGCGACGCCGGCCTGGCGGTCGGCGACGTCCATCACCACCGGCACCGTGCCCTGCAGGATCTTGATATAGGTCTGCGCGATCGCCTGGCGCTTGTCGGCCGGCACCTTGTCGTCGATGAAGGACTCGAGCGCCGGGAAGCCGCCCTCGGCGAAGCGGGCGAGCACCCACTTCACGCTGTCTTCGAACTGGCGGGATAGCGCGGGGCTGATCGCACCGCCCGAGAGCGCCTGCGCCGCGGTGCGGCGGGCGATCTCGTCGTACAGTGCCGGGTTGGCGAGCGCGGCGTTCAGGCGCATGAAGCGGTCGACCGCCATGCCCTCGTCCAGCGGCAGGCGCAGGTACTGGAAGGGCTGGCCGACCTCGGCGCGCACGCCGGTGATCAGGTATTGCCGGCCGTCCTGCGCGATCGGCGCCATATAGTGGTGGAACTCGCGTGCCTGCCCCTGCTCGTCGCGCAGCTTGTAGGTGATCGACGGGCCGAGGTTGCGCACATGTTTCTCCTTGCGCACCTCACGCACGTCCTTCATCTTCTGGCCGAAGTCTGTGCTGCCCGGCTGGGTGTCCATGTCCTCGATATTGAACACCTTGAGTTCGCCAAACTCGAGGTTGAACGCCTTGTCGCCGAAACGCAGCGGCTGCGACGCCATCGACACGCCCTTGATCGGCACCGGCTTGCCGTCCGGCTGTGCGACGTTCCACGCGTTGAGCGTCAGCGGCGAGCCGCCGTCGCCGAAGCTGGCCTGGTAGATCGCGACGCCGTCGACGACCAAGGGCTTGTTGACCTCGATGGTCGCCTCGGTCGCCTTGCCGGTCGCCTTGTCGGTGACGACCAAGTCGCTGGCGAACAGCTTGGGCATGCCGTTGCTGTAGTAGTCGACGTGGAACTTCTTCAGGGTGACGATGAACGGCAGCTCCTGCACCAGGTAGCCCTTGCCCGCGTTGAGGAACACCACGTCGGCGCTGCGCCCCTCGCCCACGGTCACGTTGCCACGGAACGACAGGTTGCCCGTGTCCAGCCGGCTTTGCGCCGGGACCTGGCTTTGCGGGACGTCGCGCGTCTCGGGGACGATGCGGCCGGCGAGCTCGGCGAGTTTCAGCGGCAGGTTACCGTCGAGCAGGCCGCCGATGCAGATGACCACCATCGCGATATGCGCGAAGAAGTAGCCGAGCTTGTTGGCCGAACCCTTCTTGGCGGCGAGCACGACGCTGCCGTTTTCGCGCCGGAGCTCGCGTACGCTGAAGCCTTCGGCCTGCAGGCGTTGGCTGACCGCTGCCGGGTCGGCGTCGCCGGGCACTTCGCAGCTATGCTGCATCAGCGAGAGCGAGGTGTCGGACGCCTTTTCGCGGTAGCCCTTCATCTCGCGCACGAAGCCCGGGCCGTTGCGCACGATGCACAGCGTGGTCGACAGCACGAGGAAGGCGAGGATGGTCAGGAACCAGCCCGAGTGGTAGACGTCGTAGAGGCCGAGCAACTCGAAGAGCTGGAACCAGAACTGGCCGAACTCGAAGGCGTAGTTGGGGTAGGGCTCGTTCTGCTTGAGCACCGTGCCGATCACCGATGCGATGGCGAGGATGGTCAGCAGGCCGATCGCGAAGCGCATCGAGCTGAACAGCTCGTACAGCCGGTAGGGGAGCGTGGTGTTGCGTTTTTTGGATGACATGGCATTGAGGATGAATAAGGGGGTGCCTGCCCAGGCACCCCCTTATGAGTGGGCGTCGCGCAAAAAGTTGCGTTTAGCGCAGGCCGGAAATATATTCTGCGACCGCCTTCATTTCGGCATCGCTCATGCGCTTGGCAATGTCTGCCATGATCGCGTTGCTCCGCATCTCGCCTAGCTTGTAGTCGTGCAGTTGCTTGACAATGTAGGCGGCGTGCTGGCTACCCAGACGCGGGTACTTCTCCGGCAGGCCCTTGCCGGCCGGGCCGTGGCACGACATGCACGCCGGCACCTTGGTCGACGCCACGCCGACGCGGTAGATTTCCTTGCCGAGTGCCAGCTGCGTCTTGTCGGTCGCGTCGCGCGGCTTGACCTTCTGTTCGCTGAAGTAGGCGGCGAGGTTGGCCATGTCCTGGTCGGACAGCGGTGCGACCATGCCCATCATGATCGGGTCCTTGCGCTTGCCGTCCTTGAAGTTGTGCAACTGCTGCAGCAGGTAGCTTTGGCTCTGGCCGGCCAGCGTCGGGTTGGTCGAGGCGACACTATTGCCGTCGACTCCGTGGCAGGCCGCGCAGACCTGTTCCACGATGACCTTGCCCTTGGCCGGGTCAGCCTTAGGCGCGGGCGCCGCGGCCAGGGCGGAGCCTGCCGCCAGGGCGGTCGACAACGCCAACAGCGTCTTGAATTTCATGGTCACTCCTTAGAAAGAATGCTTGTATATCCGTGAAAGAGGCATTTTCAATCGTGCTATTCTATAACAACTGACTTGTCCGTTACTACCATGCCCATCTTCCAGAACGCCAGTTTTTATACCACCGTCAACCATCTCAAAGACTTGCCGCCCACCCTGGCGGAGGTCGCTTTTGTCGGCCGGTCGAACGCGGGCAAGTCCAGTGCGATCAATACCCTGACCAACCGCACCCGGCTTGCCTACGTGTCGAAGACGCCGGGACGCACCCAGCACATCAACTTTTTCGACCTGGGCAACGAGCGTTACCTGGTCGACTTGCCCGGTTACGGCTACGCGCAGGTGCCCGAGCCGGTGCGCGCGCACTGGGTCGAACTGCTCGGGCGCTACCTGGCGACACGGCAGAGCCTGGTCGGGCTGATGCTGATCATGGATTCGCGCCATCCGCTGAAGGAGCTGGACTGGCGGATGCTTGAATTCTTCCTCGGTACCGGGCGCCCGGTGCACATCCTGCTCTCCAAGGCGGACAAGCTGTCGCGCCAGGAGCAGGCCAAGACGCTGAAGGAAGTGCGCGCAGAACTCTCGGCGTACCCGCAGGTGAGCGTGCAGCTTTTTTCCAGCCTGAAGAAGAGCGGCTGCGAGGAGGTCGAACGGGTGGTCGAGGGTTGGTTCGGCGGGCAAGGAACTTTGCCGCCGGACGCAGTCTAAGCCTGCGGGTGCTGAGGAGCGCCTGCCCGTCCGATGCTTGCCGGACGGGGCCTTGGAGGTACAGGGCGCTGTCCCGGACGTTTTCGTCCGGGACTTTTCTTTTGCGCGCCAGACGCGCAAGCGTTGATCAGAAGTTGTACTTGACCGAGTAGATCATCGCGTTCTGGTAGGTCGCCGATCCGAGCTTGTCGTCGGCGTAGCGGTACTGCACGCCGGTGGTCAGCGACTTGTTCACGTTCCACCACAGCGCGACCGCGCCGTTCTGGCCGGCCTTCTTGCCCTGCGTCACGCCGCCGTCCGGGTTGCCCATGGCGAGGAAACGGTCCTTGCGCGCGAACTCGGTTTCGTGCCACTGGGTCAGCGACATCGACTGGCCGAACGCGGTGAAGTCGTAGCCCGCGACGTAGCCGGCCATCCAGCCGTTGAAGTGCGCACCGACGCCGGACTTGAGCTCCTGGTGCGCGCCGATGAACGGCTTCACCCAGAAGTTGCCCGAGCGCCAGCTGGTACCGAGGCCGAGCACGCGGTTCTGGTCGAAGAAGCCGTGGTGGTCGCGGGTGTCGTACAGGTGCGTGTACACCTGCAGCGGCAGGCCGCCCACTTCGGCTACGTTGAAGCGGACGACGGCCTTGGCCGCATAGCGGCGCTGGTCGCGGCTGTCGCTCTCGGTCGAACCCATGCCCGGGTTCTCGATGTCGAAGAAGCCGTACGCCTCGCCCCAGTCGCCGCCGCAACCGCCTTCCAGCTCGAGGAAGGCGAAGTCCTTCTTGCCGCCGAAGGCGCCGGCGTTGGTGCGGGCGGTGGTGCCGTCGGACCAGTCGAGCCAGTTGACGCTGACGTTCTTGAACGACCAGTCGTTGGCGGCGAGGGCGGTGGGGGCGGCCAGGGCGCAGCCCAGGGCGATGGCGGAGCGGAGCAACATGATGAAAATCCTGAAACGGTGAGGCAAAAACGCCGGCAGGGCGGCGGCTGGCGCGCAGGATATAGGCAGATCGTCGAAACGCAAAATTATTGCCATTTGCGCGTTGTTTTCTTGTAAGTCAGCCTTTTGTCATTGATGGCGGCATGCTGCCGCCGGCGACCGGCCAGCCGCAGCGCCTGAGGTCGACGCGGCCGGACGGCAGGAAGGCGACCCCTTCGTGTTCGAGCAGCGCGCGCTGCCAGTCGTGCTGTTCGCTGCCCGGCCGCGCGAGGCGGCCGTCGGCGTGTACCACCCGTTGCCACGGCAGCGCCGGCATGGCCTTGAGCACGTGCGCGACATGGCGGGCGTGGTGCGGCCACCCTGCGGCGGCGGCGAGCGCGCCGTAACTGGTGACGTGCCCGGCGGGTACGGCCCGGAGCGCGTCGGCGACGCGCTCTGCGAAGCCTGCGTCCATCAGCCGAAGCGCGGGTCGGCGACGAAGGGGTTGAAGCGGCGCTCCTCGCCTATCGTCGTCTCTGGGCCGTGGCCGGGCAGCACCCGGGTGTCGTCGGGCAGCGCGAACAGCTTGCCGCGGATCGCCGCGATCAGCGCCTCGTGGTTGCCCATCGGGAAGTCGGTGCGGCCGATCGACCCGGCGAACAGCACGTCGCCCGCGATCAGCAGGCCGGCGGCGGCGCTGTAGAACACCACGTGGCCGGGCGTGTGGCCCGGGCAGTGGATGACGGCCAGCGTCTCGTCGCCGACCGTCACGCTGTCGCCGTCGGCGAGCCAGCAATCCGGCGTCAGCGGATCGCTATGCGCGAAGCCGAACATCTTGCCCTGCTGCGGCAACTGGTCGAGCCAGAAGCGCTCGGCTTCCTGCGGGCCCTCGACGGGGACGCCCAGCGCCTTCGCGAGTTCGGCGGCGGCGCCGGCGTGGTCGATATGGCCGTGGGTGAGCAGCAGCTTCTCGACGGTGACGCCGTTCGCCTGGACGCGTCCGAGCAGCTTTTGTGCGTCGCCGCCGGCGTCGACGATGGCGGCGCGCAGGGTGCGGTCGCACCACAACAGGGTCGCGTTCTGTTCGAAGGGGGTGACGGGGATGGTCTCGTAACGCAGGGCCATGGCAGTGGCTTCCGGGATAAATGCAGGATGGGTCGATTCTGGCACGCGCCGGCGCGCGCAGAAAGTCCCGTCAGCCGCCGTGCCGGGCGAGCAGCGCGCGTTTCTCGCGCACCGGCAGCGCCTTGAACGCGTGTTCGGCCTTGAGCGCGGCCGACTTGTCGGGAAACTCGATGGTCAAGCGCACGCGCTCGGGCGGGTGGCTGCGTGTATAGCGCGCGCCGCGGCCGCGTTGGTGCTCGGCAAAGCGGCGAGCCACATCGAGCGCGACGCCGGTGTACAGGCTGCCGCCGCGGCACTCGAGCACGTACAGGAACCAGGGGCGGGGTGTGGACAAGGGTGTGGACAAGCTGTGTGCCGGCTGTTGGGAAGCTGTGGGTCGGGTGTGGATCCACGCGAGTTGAAGGCTGCGCGTGCCGGCAGTGTACCGCCCAAGCGGCACCCCGCCCAAGCGGCTGCCGCATAATGCGCGGGCGCGCCGCGTGACGACGGCGTAAAATCGCAGGCAGAACGACAACGGAAACCCATCATGCCGAGCAACCACCACCCCCGTTTCGAAGAGCTGCTCGAGGCCGGGCGCGCCCGCCGCAAGCACTGCCCGCGCAGCGCGCTGTCCGTGTGCGGGCTGGCCGCGGAGCGCGATCCGGTCGCCATCGTCCAGCAAAGCAGCGAGGGAAGGGTGCCGGCGCTGGTGCCGCTGCGCTACGCGCGGATGGCGGCGTCGCCGTTCGCGTTCTTCCGCGGCCTGGCGATGGTGCAGGCGGCCGACCTTGCCAGCCAGCCGCACTCGGGGATCCTGGTGCAGGCCTGTGGCGACGCGCACCTGATGAACTACGGCTTCTTCGCGTCTCCCGAGCGCAACCTGCTGTTCGACATCTGCGACTTCGACGAGACGCACCAGGCGCCGTGGGAGTGGGACGTCAAGCGGCTGGCGACCAGCCTGGTGCTCGCCGCGCGCACGCTAGGCCTGTCCGACGCGACCGGCCGCGGCATCGTCGAGGCGGCCACCGGCACCTACCGGCGCCGCATGAACGAGTACGCGCGGATGAGCCAGATGGACGTCTGGTACAGCAAGGTCTCGTTCGACCAGCTATGCGCGAGCGCGCACAACGACCACCTGCGCGAGCAGCTCGACCGCCTCGGCCAGCGCGCGCGCAACCGCACCCACCAGCGCCTGCTGCCTAAGATCACTGCCGACACCGGCGCCCGCCTGCAATTGCGTGATACCCCGCCCACTCTGTTCCACCTGCACAAGCCAAGCTCGCTGCTGCCCGAAGACGACCAGTGGCTGGCCGACGGGCTGGCCGACCCGGCGTTGCAGCCGATGATGGACGACTACCTGTCGACGCTGAAGGAGGACCGTGCCCTGCTGGTGCGCCGCTTCAACAGGGTCGACATCGCGTTCAAGGTGGTTGGCGTCGGCAGCGTCGGCACGCGTTGCCTGGTGATCCTGCTGCAGGACGACTACGACCAGCCCCTGTTCCTGCAGCTGAAGGAGGCGCGGCCGTCGGTGCTCGAGCGCTTCACCCAGCCTTGCGTGCACGGCCATCAGGGCAAGCGCGTGGTGTTCGGCCAGCGGCTGATGCAGGCGGCGAGCGACGTGTTCCTCGGCTGGACGACGGGACCGGCTGGCCGCCATTTCTACGTGCGCCAGCTGCGCGACATGAAGGCGTCGGCCGACCTGGAGAATTTCGACGCCGAGACACTGCGCGCGTACGGGCAGGCGTGCGCGTGGACGCTGGCGCGCGCGCACGCCAAGTCCGGCGGGCAGGCCGCGGTGATCGCAGGCTATATGGGCAATTCGGGCAAGTTTTCCGACGCGCTGTCGCGCTACGCGCTGCTGTACGCGGACCAGGTCGAGTCGGATTTCGAGGTGTTCAGCCGGGCGATCGCGGACGGCGTGCTGCCGGTCGATGCGTCGGTCGACATCGGCCCGTTCGGCAGCAAGCGCCCGTCGATCAAGGCGTCTGTTGAAGACGCCGGCTGACGCACTGGCGTTCCACCGCGCCGAGTTGGCCCAGACAGGCCGCCTCGGCCTCGGCCTGGCGCGCGCAGCGTGCACGGTCAGGCGCGCGCGCGCAGTCGCGTTGCGGCAACTGGGCGAGCACGCACAGGCGGCGCGCCTCGCCCTGTTCGGTGTCGCAGGCTTGCTGGGCTTTTTGCAGCGCTTCGCAGCGGGGGCGGTCGCGGTCGCGGCGGCAGTCGGAGGCGGGGGTGAAGGTGTCCAGGCAGGCGCGCTTGTCGGCGCCGGGTACGTCGGTGCAGCTCGCCTCGCCTGCGTGGATGGCCTGGCAGCGCGCGGGCGCCGTGCTCGCGGCGCAGGCAGCGTGGGCGGCGAGCACCGGGCCGGTGGCCAGCCACAGGACAAGCCAGAACGCCAGCTTGCGCATCTTGCCTCCTTGGTCGATGACGCGGACAGCAAGCTTGTGCCCGCGCCATCCATGCTATACGAATCCGTGGCCGCGTGTCAGTCCGGCTGCGCCTTGCGGCGGCGCTTGTCGCGCCAGTAATGGCGGGCGTCGTCGTCGAACGCGTCGTCCGGTGCCAGGCGCCGCTGTTCCTGGCCTTGCTGGCGGCGGGCCTCCTTGTGCAGCCTGTGCAGCTGGCGTTCGGCCTCGGCGCGGCTCAGGTCGCCGTTGGCGAGTGCCTCGCGCACGCGCAATTCGCGCAGGCGGTGCGAGGCCTGCTTGTCGCAGTCGTCGTCGGCGAGCGCGCGGCCGTTGCCCGCAAGGCACAGCAGCGCAATCAGCAGGAGGCGGATGGGCATGGCGCGATTGTAGGGCGGGCGGCAGATGCCTGCCACCCGCCTGCTACATCAAGGCTTGGCCGGCGCGCCGTGGTATTTGCGCTGCATCTCGTCGCGCAGCGTTTGCAGCTCGGCGCGCTCCTTGGCGTCCACCATGCCATCGGCGCGGGCTGCCTGCATCTTCGCGCGCATCGTGTCGCGGTCTTTTTGCCACGCGGCCTGCTGCTCGGCGCTCAGCCCGGCCGGCGGCTGCATGTGTCCGCCCTTGCCCGCCTTGCCGCCGCGTGCGCCGCAGAAGCTGGCCGGCAGCGCGTCACGTGCCGGGCCCTTCACGTCGTTTTCCGCCAGCATATGCGTCTTTTCGCGCAGCGCGCCGCGCAGCTTGGCAAGTTCGGTGCGGGATGCCTCGTCCAGCGGCTGACCGGCCTGCTTGAGCGCGCGGTAGCGTGCGCGCAGCGCGTCGCGATCCTGCTCGAGCGTCTTCAGTTCGGCGTCGGTCAGCGCGCCGGAGAGGATGGCTTCGCGCAGCGGCGAGGCCTGGCACTTGCCGCCCGCACTCTTGCCGGTGCCGGCAAAGGCGTTGCCGCCGGCGGTGAGGGCGAGTGCGGCCAGCATGACGGCCAGGGTCTTGTTCAGCGTTTTCATGGTGTTGTTCCTCTTGTGCTCAGGTTTGACGTTGCCAGTGTAGGTGGCAGGTGTTGCCGGTTTTTGGCGCCGGGCGCGGGCTTTGTTAACGAGTGTGTCGGCTGCCGGCCGCCTTAACACTCGCTTGCGTGCCGGCTGACCTTTGCGCGCGTGCGCGTTAAGCTGAGTGCCATGGAAAACGCCAAGATTCTGGTCGTCGACGACGACGCCAAGCTGCGCGACCTGTTGTCGCGCTTCCTGGTCCAGCAGGGGATGAGCGCCGAGACGCTGCCCGACGCGCGCGACATCGAGCGCAAGCTCGCGCGCAACCGGCCCGACCTGGTCGTGCTCGACGTGATGATGCCCGGCGAGGACGGGCTCGCGGTGGTGCGGCGCCTGCGCGCGCAGGGCGAGACCATCCCGATCATCATGCTGACCGCGCGCGGCGAGGACATCGACCGCATCCTCGGGCTGGAGATGGGTGCCGACGACTACCTCGCCAAGCCGTTCAACCCGCGCGAGCTGACCGCGCGCATCCAGGCGGTGCTGCGCCGCCACCATGCGACGCCCGCGCTGAACGCCCGCCACGACGCCGAAGACGCGGTCAGTTTCGGCGGCTTCACCCTGCACCTGGGCCGGCGCGAGCTGGTCGGCGAGCGCGGCGTGGTCAGCCTGACCAGCGCCGAGTACGCGGTGCTCTCGGTGCTGGCGACGCACCCGCGCCGGCCGTTGACCCGCGAGCAACTGATGGAGATGGCGCTGGGCAAGGGCGGCGGCGACTCGCTCGACCGCAGCATCGACGTGCACGTGTCGCGCCTGCGCAAGGCGCTGGACAACGGGGACGGCAAGACCCGCCATATCCAGACCGTGTGGGGTTACGGCTACGTGTTCGTGCCCGACGGGCTGCCGCGCGAATGATCCGCCTGCGCACGCCTTCGCTGTTTGTCCGCCTGCTGTTGCTGGTGGTGTTCGCCGTGCTGATCACGCAGGCGGTCACCCTGTGGATGGCGGCCGCCGAACGGCACCGCCTGATCGGCGAGCAACTGTACGCCGAGGTGCTCGACGCGCTGGCCGGCGCCGAGGAGGCGCTGGACGGGCTGGGTGCGGGGGCGCGCGAAGAGTATCTGCTGACGCAGAACCGGCCGGGCTTCCCGCACCTGCTGCCGGCGAGCGCCGACATCGGCATCGCCTTCCACGACGGCGACACCCCGCTGACCCGCGAATTGTCCGCGCGCCTCTCCCGGGCGCTGGGCGAGCCGGTCACCCTGCGCATGCGCCTGTTTGAGGGGCGGCGCGAGCTGTGGTTCGCCGTGCACGTGCTGGGCGAGGCCTACTGGCTGGTGGTGCCGGCCGGGCGTTTCCAGGAGCGGCCGTTCGATACCACCTTGCAGGCGTCGCTGCTGGCGTCGCTGCTGGCGATCGCGCTCGCGTTCGCCGTCGCCTGGCAGGTGGTGCGGCCGCTGGCGCGCTTGTCGGCGGCGGTGCGCGAGCGCGAGGCCGGACGGACGCCGCAACCGGTGCCCGAGCGCGGCGTGCGCGAGGTGAGGGCGCTGGCCGAGGCGTTCAACCGGATGAACGGCGCGCTGGACACCGCCGAGCGCGAACGGCGGCTGATGCTCGCCGGACTGTCGCACGACTTGCGTACGCCGCTGACCCGGCTGCGCCTCCTGCTCGAGATGCAGGACGACAGCGCCGACCGCAAGGACATGCTGGACGACCTGGACGAACTGGGCCGCATCGTCAGCCAGTTCAGCGACTTCGCGCGGGCCGGCGAGACGCCGCGCCGCGAGACGGTCGCGCTGGGCGAACTGGCCGCCAGCGTCGCCGCCCGCTTCGGCAGGCTCGCGCTGCCGGCCGAACTCGCGCTGGAAGACGGGCTGACGGTGTTTGCCGACCCGCTCGCCATCGAGCGGCTGCTCACCAACCTGCTGGAGAACGCGCGCCGCTACGGCAAACCGCCGGTGCGACTGTCGGTGCGCGCGGCGGGCGGCGGGGTCGAAATGAAGGTGACCGACTACGGGGACGGCATCGCGGCGGCGCTGCGCGAGGCGGCGCTCGCGCCCTTCGAGCGGCTGGCGGCGCACCGCGGCACCGACGGCGGCAGCGGGCTGGGGCTGGCGATCGTCGCGCGCGTCGTCCGCCAGCACGGCGGCACGCTCGGCTTTGTCGACGAGGCCGACGGCGGCTTCAGCGTGCGGGTGTGGCTGCCGGCCGCATGAGGCGCGGGCGGCAGCGCCCGCCCGGGTTTACTTCTTGCAGGTATTGATGCCGAAGATCGCGTAAGGCGGGCACCAGCCCATCAGGCCGGTCGCGACCGGGACCAGGCCCAAGAAGGCCCACGGGCTTGCCGGGCCGACGAAGGCGAGGCTGGTGATGGCGAGGCCGACGACGACGCGGATCACGCGCTCGGTGTTGCCGATATTCTTCTGCATGACGGTTTCCTTTGAGGGTTGCGCCGTCATTCTATGTTTCGGTATATGAATAATCAATATATTTCCATGGATATTGTTGGCGGGGCGAGACAGCTGCTGATGGCCTTGCTGGTGCTGCTGGCCGGGGGTTGCGCGCAGTACCGGACGCCGACGGCGGAGAATTTCGGGCAGGACTGGACGGTGCAGTCCGGCCAGTGGGCGGTGGAGGACGGGGTATTGGCCGGCAGTTGTCCGCCGCATGCGGCGGACGCGCGCGCGTGTGGCCTAGCGGCCACCTCGGCCACGCTCCTGGCGCATGCCAGGCTGCCGGCGAATTTCCGCTTGCAGACGGTACTGACGCTGGAGCGGGGCTACGCGGCGTCATTCGGGCTGACCGGCGGCACGCCACGCCGGGTTGAGCTGACCTTCCATGCGGGCCGCCAGCGCCTGATCGTCAAGCGCCACGCGCCGACGCTGTGGCGCGCGCCGGCGTCGTTCCCGCTGGCGATCGGCTACGGACAGCCGATACGGGTCGACGTCGAGGTGTGTAACGGGTATGTGCAGGTGAGCGCCGACGGCCGGCGCGTCGGCGGCGGACATCTGGACGAGCTCGCGGGCGGCGGCCGCCTGCAGCTGGGGGTGACCGGTGCCGTGCGCTTTGCCGGGCTTGGCGTGCGGGCGCTGGACGGCCGAGAATGCGCGCGCGGCGCGATCCCGACCGATCCGTCCGGCATCCCGCGCGAGACCTTGCCGGACGATTTCGAGTTCGCGCCGTCGACCTGAACGCTCAGTCGGCGAGCGAGGCGAGCAGTTCGGCCTGGTGTTCGGCCAACAGGCCGTCGGTCAGCTCGGCCAGGTCGCCGTCCATCACCTGGTCGAGCTTGTACAGGGTCAGGTTGATGCGGTGGTCGGTGATGCGGCCCTGCGGGTAGTTGTAGGTGCGGATGCGCTCGGAGCGGTCGCCGGAGCCGACCAGGCTCTTGCGTTCGGCCGCTTCCTTCTGCTGCTGCGCGCGCAGCTGGATGTCGTAGATGCGCGCGGCGAGCACCTGCATCGCCGAGGCCTTGTTGGCGTGCTGCGAGCGGCCGTCCTGGCACTCGGCGACGATGCCGGTCGGCAGGTGGGTGATGCGCACCGCCGAGTCGGTCTTGTTGATGTGCTGGCCGCCGGCGCCGGACGCACGGAAGGTGTCGATGCGCAGGTCGGCCGGGTTGAGCACCACCTCGGCGATCTCGTCGGCCTCGGGCATCACCGCGACGGTGCACGCGCTGGTGTGGATGCGGCCCTGCGTCTCGGTCGCCGGCACCCGCTGCACGCGGTGGCCGCCGGACTCGAACTTCAGGCGCGAGTACGCGCCCTGGCCGATCAGGCGCACGATCACTTCCTTGTAGCCGCCCAGGTCCGACTCGGACGCCGACACCACCTCGACCTGCCAGCGCTGGCGCTCGGCGTAGCGCGTGTACATGCGCAAGAGATCGCCGGCGAACAGCGCCGCCTCGTCGCCGCCGGTGCCGGCGCGGATCTCGAGGAACAGGTTCTTCTCGTCGTTCGGGTCCTTGGGCAGCAGCAGCTTCTGCAGTTCGATGTCGAGCTCGGCGAGGCGCGCGCGCCCGTCCTCGATCTCGGCCTCGGCGAACGCCTTCATGTCGGGGTCGGCGAGCATTTCCTCGGCGGCCGCGACGTCGTCCTCGCACTGGCGGTAGGCGGCGAACGTCTCGACGACCGGGGTGAGGTCGGCGTGTTCGCGCGTCAGTTTCTTGAACGCGTCCATGTCGGCGGTCGCGTTTTCGCTTGCCAACAGGTGGGTGACTTCTTCGAGCCGCTCTGCCAGTTGCGACAGTTTGGCGGCGATCGACGGTTTCATGACGACTCCGGGTGTAGGCTGTAAAGCCGCGCGACCGCGTCGGCCAGCGCGTCTTCGTGTGCGCCGCCGCGCGCGGACAGGGCCTGCGTCGGCGGGTGCATCAGTTTGTTGGTCAGTTGCTTGGACAGCGCCTCGAGCACCAGTGCCGGGTCGGCGCCGCGCTCGAGCTGCTTGTGCGCGGCGGCGAGCGCGCTCTGCCGGGTCGCCTCCGCGTTGTCGCGCAGCGCGCGGATCATCGGCACGCGGCCACGCTGGGCGAGCCAGCCGAGAAACTCGGCGACCCGCGCCTGGATGATCGCCTCGGCCTCTTCGGCGGCGAGCGCGCGTGCCTCGCGGCCGACTTCGACCACGCCGGCGATGTCGTCGACGGTATAGAGGAACACGTCGTCCAGCTCGCCGACCTCGCGCTCGATGTCGCGCGGCACGGCCAGGTCCAGCATGAATACCGGGCGGTGGCGGCGCGCCTTGACCGCGCGCTCCATCAGGCCCTTGCCGATGATGGGCAGCTGGCTCGCGGTCGAGCTGACGATCACGTCGTAGTCGGCGATGATCTGCGGCAGCTCCGAGAGCGGTACCGCCGAGGTGCGGCCGGAGAGGCGGCCGGCCAGCGCCTCGCCGCGTTCGGCGGTGCGGTTGGCGATGGTGATCAGCCTGGGGTTTCTCGCCGCGAAGTGGGTCGCCACCAGCTCGATCATCTCGCCCGCGCCGATGCACAGCACCTTCAGCTCGCCGACGCTCGGGAAGATCTGCTCGGCGAGCTTGACCGCCGCGGCCGACATCGACACCGAACCGCCGCCGATCTCGGTCTTGCTGCGCACTTCCTTGGCGACCGCGAAGGTCTTCTGGAACAGGCCGTTGAGCAGCGTGCCCAGCGTGCCGGACGCCTCGGCCGCGCGGACCGCGTCCTTTATCTGGCCGAGGATCTGCGTTTCGCCCAGTACCATCGAGTCGAGCCCCGACGCGACGCGGAACGCGTGGCGGGCGGCGCCCGAGGTGTCGAGCTGGTACAGGTAGGGCTTGAGCGTTTCTAGCGGCAGGTCGTGGAATTCGGCCAGCCAGCCCAGCGCCGCCGCCGGGTCGGGGCTCGCGCAGTAGACCTCGGTACGGTTGCACGTCGACACGATCGCCGCCTCGCGGGCGGCCTGCGAGCCGACCAGGCTGGCGAGTGCGCCGGGCAGCGTGTCGGCCGGGAACGCCAGTTTCTCGCGGATCGCGAGCGGGGCGGACAGGTGGTTCAGACCGAAGGCGACAAGCTGCATGGACGTGCGGCCGGGGTGACAAATAAGCGGTGATTCTATCCGAAATGACGGACGCGCGCAGACCCCGCCGGCCCGCCGCGTTATCATGGCGGGCTATCCGATTAGCCGGGAGCTGCCATGTCGATCAATCTCGCCGATATCCGCCAGGACTACGCGCGGCAGGAGCTGTCGCCCGACGACTGCCTGTCCGACCCGGTCGCCCAGTTCGAGCGCTGGCTCGCCGAGGCGATCGAGGCGCGCGTGCTCGAGCCGACCGCCATGCACGTCGCCAGCGTCGGCGACGACGGGCGGCCGAGCGCGCGCATCGTGCTGCTCAAGGGCGTCGAGGACGGCCAGTTCGTGTTCTATACCAACTACCACAGCCGCAAGGGGAGCCAGATCGACGCGCAGCCGTGGGTCGCACTGACCTTCTTCTGGCCCGAGCTCGAGCGCCAGGTGCGCGTCGAGGGGCGCGTCGCCCGCGTCGCACCCGAGGTGTCCGACGCCTATTTCGACAGCCGCCCTTACACGAGCCGGCTGGGCGCGTGGGCGTCCGAGCAGAGCAGCGAGATCCCGTCCAAGGCCGAGCTCGTCAAGCGCGCGGCGATGTTCGGCGTGCGCTACCCGCTGAAGGTGCCGCGCCCGCCGCATTGGGGCGGCTACGCGGTCGTCCCTGACCGCGTCGAGTTCTGGCAGGGCCGGCCCAGCCGCCTGCACGACCGCGTGCTCTACACCCTGCACGACGACGCAAGCTGGCGCATCGCCCGCCTCGCGCCGTGACGGCCCCGGCTGCCAACCCTTGAATTGACGGAAACACATGCTCAACAACGATATCCTGCGCCAGGTGCGCTACGCGCTCGATTTGCGCGACAACCAGTTGCCGGTGCTGTTGCGCGACGGCGGGCTCGACCCGGAAGGCGTCGACTTCCGCGCGCTGCTCGCACGCGAGGACGAGGAGGGATTCAGGCCGTGCAACGACAAGGTGCTTGCCGCCTTGCTCGACGGCGTGATCGTGCTCAGGCGCGGGCGCCGCGCGGACGCGCCGCCGCAGCCCCTCGTCGGCCGTCTGTCCAACAACCTGATCCTCAAGAAGCTGCGCATCGCGTTCGAGCTCAAACAGGAAGACGTGCAGCAGTTGCTGGCCGACGCGGGCCTCTTGATGACCGAGAGCGAACTGGGCGCGTTCTTTCGCAAGCCCGGCCACAAGCACTACCGCGAATGCGGTGACCAGGTGCTGCGCAACCTGCTGCGCGCGCTGTCCGCCAAGCTGCGCCCGGCGGCCTGATCAGGCGTCGCCGCCGACGATGCAGTCGCGCCCGGCGCGCTTGGCCTGGTAGAGGAGCGCATCCGCCGCACGGTACGCGGCGTCGCTGTCGGGCAGGCCTGCCGCGTCGACGACGCCTGCGCTGAAGGCCAGCGTCAGCGTTGCGCCGGCGCCGATAGGGAAGGGCTGCTCGCGCAGCAAGGCTTGCAACCGTGCGAGCGTCGTCATGGCGGCACAGGGTTCGGTCGCAGGCAGCAACACGGCAAACTCCTCGCCGCCCAGCCGGATCGGCACGTCGCCGGCGCGCAAATAGGTGCGCAGCAGCTCGGCGAAGCGGCGTAGCGCCGCGTCGCCGGTCGGGTGACCGTAGCGGTCGTTGACCGACTTGAAGTGGTCGAGGTCGATCAGCGCGAGCGTCAGCGGGCGCCCCTGGCGGCGGTGCTCGGCCTGCATGCGCGGCAGCAGCTCGTCGAAGGCGTGGCGGTTGGCGAGCCCGGTCAGCGCGTCGCTGGCGGCCATATAGCGCAACTGCTGTTGCAAGGCCTTGTGGCGGGTGATGTTGAACACCGTCCACGCGACGCAGGGCGCCATGCCCGCGGGCAAGTCCTTCAGTGGCGCGATCCGTGTCTCGAACCATTGTTCGCCATGCGGCCCTTCGCGGCGGTTGCCGTCGCACTCGGTGGCCGATAGCGAGAATTCGTAGTGGGTGGCCTCGCCGCGCGTGAGGGTCGCGCGGATCCAGCCCAGGAAGCGGTCGGCCTTCGCCTGCGGCAGCACCTCGTGCAGCGTGCGACCGATCAGGTAACGCCCGCTGTCGTAGTCGTCACGGTCCTTGCCGCCGATCACGTCGACGTAGCGTCCGCCGTCGTCGATGACAAAGATCGGGTCCGACAGCGCATCCGCCACCGCCCGCAACAACTGTCCTTCCAGCATCCGATATGCCCCTTGAGAGAGCGTGCCATCTTTCCCTTTGCCGCGGCGCTTGTCAAACCTCAAGAAAAAACCGCCCGTGACGGGCGGCTTGCGTTAAGGGCAGGGCTGGTTCAGCCGCCGAGGTCGCGGTTGCCCTGCGGCGAGAATTCGAGCAGCCAGCGCGCAGTGGCTGCCAGCAGCGCGTCCTCGTCGTCGAAGGCCTGCACGCCCGGCAGTTCGGGCGCCATGCAGATCGAGAACACCGGCTTCTTCCACTGCAAGGCCATCGCGATCTCGGAGTGCGTGCCCAGCCCGCCGCCGACGGCGACCAGGCAGGCGCCGGCGCGGGCGACCAGCATATTGCGCGACAGGCCAAGGCCGGTCGGCAGCGAAACGGTCAGGTAGGGGTTGCCGTAGGCCGCGTCCTCTTCGGGCAGCAGGCCGACGCAGGTGCCGCCCGCGTCGTGCGCGGCGCGCGCGGCCGCCTGCATCACGCCGATCTTGCCGCCGCAGACCAGCGGCACGCCGGCGCCGGCGAGGGCGAGGGCGAGGCGGTAGGCGCAGTCGACCTGCGCTTCGCTGGCTTCGCGCGGGCCGACGATGGCGACGGGTTGCGCGAGGCGGTCGGGCCCTTGCTGGCGACGGGCCAGCAGGTCGAGCAGGTGGGCGGTCTCAGTGGAATGTTGCATGTTCACGGCGTTGACTGAAGTAGTCGCCCAGACCGAGCACCAGCGAGCACAGGGCCAGCAGCACGATTGACAGGGCGGAAGTGACGGGGAAGTCCGCGCCGCCGTCGCCGATCTTGGCGTACAGCAGCAGCGGCAGGATATTGACCTGGGTGCCGACCAGCGCGAGCGCGGTGCCGTAGGTGCCCATCGCCAGCGCGCTGACCACGGCGCACGAGCCGAGCACCGACGGGCCCACTTCGGGCACCACCACGTCGAAGAACGCGCGGCGCGGCGTCGCGCCCAGCGTGCGTGCCGCTTCGATCGGGCGCAGGTCGAGGTTGGCGAACACCGGGTACAGCGTCAGCGCGACGCGCGGGATCAGGTAGTACGCGTAGGCGAAGGTCAGCCCGCCCACGGTGTACACCCAGCCGCCGATCTCGGCGGTGTCCGCGCCGAGGTAGCCCAGCAGCTGGGTGACGAAGCCGGCGCGGCCGAAGGCGAGGATGAAGCCGTAGGCGATCACCATGCCGGAGAACGCCAGCGGCAAGCCCAGCATCGCCATCAGCTTGTCGCGCCAGAACGGCGACGCCTGCGCGAGCTGCCAGGCGACCGCGACGCCGACCAGTGTGGAGAGCACGCCGGCCGACAGCCCGAGCAGGGCCGAGTTGACGAGCGCCGGCCAGAACAGCGGGTCGGCCAGCATGCGGCCGAACGCCGCGCCGTTTTCGGACAGGGCCTCGGGCACCAGCGCCAGAAGCGGCAGTACGAAGAAGAGGCCGATAAAGGCGAGCGCGGGCCACGCGCCGAACCGCTGCATCATGTTGGGCTTTCCTTACTTCGACAGCGCCGCGCGCGACCAGGCCGCGTCGACGGCGGCCTTCTGCTGCTGGGCCTTGATGACATCGACCGGCTTGACCTGCGGTGCGGCAGGCATCCTGGCCTTGACCGCGGCCGGCAGCGCGACGCCTGCCACCGCCGGGCGCACGAAGCCCTCGGCGAACAGTTGCTGGCCCTTGCTGCTCATCACGAAGTTCAGCCACAGCTTGCCGGCATTCGGGTTAGGCGCGTTCTTGACCAGGCTCATGCCGTATGGCGCGGCCGCGCTGCCTTCCTTCGGGATCACCACGGCGATGCTATCCTTCATGCCGTCCATGTACTTGGCCTTCAGGCCGTCGTTCTCGTAGCCGATCCAGATCGGGATCTCGCCCTTCAGGAACTTGGCGTACGGGGTGGTGCCCTCGACGCGCAGCACGTTGCCGGCCTTGTGCAGGCGGCCCAGGTAGTCGGTACCGGCTTGCGGCTTGTCCATCGAGCCGCCGTTGCCGAAGGCGGCGGCGAACACCGCGACCTGGCCCTGGCCGGTCGAGCGCGGGTCGAGGTAGACCACGCTGTTCTTGTACTCGGGCTTCAGGAGGTCAGCCCAGCCTTGCGGCACGTTCTTGACCAGCTTCTTGTTGACCAGGAAGGCGACGTTCAGCGAATGCACGCCGAACCACTTGCCGGAGGCTTCGCGCATCACCGGGCTGACCTTGTCGAAGTTGACCGGCTTGAACGGCGCGACCACGTCCTTGCCAGCGGCGTCGACCGCCGACTGCGCGAAGTAGTACGCGGTGTCGGCCTGCGGGCGGCGGCGGGTCTTCTCCAGCGCGACCACGGTCGCGGCCGAACCCAGGTCGTTGTAGGTCAGCTCGACTTCCGGGTAGCGCTGCTTGAATTCCTTGAACAGCGACTTCCAGTTCGCCCATTCCGGGCCGGTGTCGAACGACACCACGATGCCTTCCTTGGCGGCGGCGTTATACAGCGCCTTCTCGCCCGGGTAGAGCTCGGGGCCGCTAAAGGCCATCGCGGGCATGGCGAACAGGGTGGCGACGGTTGCAGCGAGCAACTGGCGGCGGTTCAGCAGGGTCATGACAGTCTCCAGGTCCTTTTAGGGGGTGTTCAGTCGGCGAGCAGCCGGATGTGCTCGGGGGCGACGGCGATCGAGCCGGCCGGCGCCACGCGTGCTTCGCCCAGCCACGGTTCGCTGCCGCCAGCGGGCACGAAGTCGTAACGGTTGTACGAGCCCAAGTAGCGGTTGAGGGTGACGCGGCCTGCTATGCGGTTGGCGGTCCCCTCGGCCGGGTCGGCCTCGACATGCTCGGGGCGGACCAGCAGCTTGACGGCGCTGCCGGTGGCGCGGCCGGCGGTGTCGCAGGCGAGCGTCGCGTAGCCGGTGTCGACGCGGTTGTCGGCGCACACCGTCGCCTCGACGATGGTCGACAGGCCGACGAAGCGGGCGACGATCTCGTTCTTCGGGTTCTCGTAGAGCTCGGTCGGCGTGCCGTATTGCAGCACGCGGCCCTGGTCGAGCAGGGCGATGCGGTCGGCCATCGCCAGCGCCTCTTCCTGGTCGTGGGTGACCAGCACGGTGGTCGCGCCGAACTGCTGCTGCAGCTGGCGGATCTGGTCGCGCAACTGGCCGCGGATCGAAGCGTCGAGCGCCGAGAGCGGCTCGTCGAGCAGCAAGGCCTGCGGGCTGTACGCCAGCGCGCGCGCCAGCGCCACGCGCTGCTGCTGGCCGCCGGACAACTGTGCCGGACGGCGCGCGGCCAGTGCGCCCAGGCCGACCAGCTCGAGCATTTTCTGCGACTTTTTGCGGCGCTCGTCAGTCTTGACGCCGGCCATCTTCAGGCCGTAGGCGACGTTCTCCAGCACGGTGAGGTGCGGGAACAGCGCGTAGTGCTGGAACATCATGCCGATATGGCGCTCGTGCACCGGCATGTTGGAGAGGTCGCGCCCACCCAGCACGATGCGGCCGCTGTGGCCGGTGATCAGGCCGGCGGTCAGGCGCAGCAAGGTGGTCTTGCCCGAGCCGGACGGGCCGATCAGCGCGACCAGTTCGCCGCTGTCCAGCGAGAGGTTGATGTCGTGCACGCCGATGGACGTGCCGCGGTACTGGAATCCGACGTGTTCGAACGAGAGGCTCATGCTTTTTTCGATGCCAGGGTGGAAGTCAGGGAGGCGACGGTGGCCAGCAGCAGCAGGATCACGGTCGCCGCGCACGCGAAGCCGGTGGCGCCGTAGAAGGCCTGCAGCAGCACGACCGGGTAGGTGCGGTTCTGGAAGCCGACGATCAGGTTGGAGAGCTGGAATTCGCCGATCGACAGCGCGGCGACCATCACCAGGCCGGACAGCAGGCTGTAGCGCAGGTTGGGCACGATGATGCCGAAGAAGCGCTCGAGCGGGCGCGCGCCCAGCGTGGCGGCGGCCTCTTCCAGACGGTCGAGCCGCTGGTGGCGCAGGTCGGTGACCAGCGCCTGCGTCAGGTACGGCAGCGTCAGCACCACGTGTGCGGCGATCAGGAGCGGCGTGCTGCCCAGCCACGGCATCGCGTCGGTGTTGAACACCAGGATGTAGCCGAAGCCCAGCGTGATGGTCGGCACCGCGACCGGCAGCAGCGTCAGCAGGCGGGTCGCGAAGCGGTTCTTCTGCTTCGCGCCGTGCACCAGCGAGTAGGCCAGCGGCACGCACAACAGGGTGTTGATCACGCAGGCGGCGCCACCGACGATCAGGCTGGTGACGAAGGCGCGCGTGAAACTGCGGTCATCCCACAGCTCCTGGTACCACGCGAGCGTGTGCCCTTCGGGCAGCAGCGCGTTGACCCAGGTCTCGCCGAACGAGCCGACCAGGATCAGCGCGATCGGCAGCACGAGGTACAGCATGTAGGTAAAGGAAACCAAGCGGATGAACATGGGGCGCCTGACTAAAGCCTGCGGGGAAGTCGCAAAGCCGGTATTATATTAGCGACTGCTCACATCCGAATGATTAAACATCAGCCGTCGTTTGCGCGGTTGGCAAGCGAGGCGACCGATTATCAATGAAGCGAATCTGCCCGAGCATCCATGAACTGCTGGCCTTCGAGGCCGTCGCCCGCCACCTGTCGGTGACACTGGCTGCCGACGAGCTGTGTGTGACCCCGAGTGCGGTCAGCCGGCAGATTTCCGGTCTGGAAGTGTTCCTCGGCGTCGAGCTGTTGGCGCGCGTCGGGCGCTCCTTCGTGCTCACCCACGCCGGCCGCCATTACCTGCAGCGCATCCAGCCGGCGCTGCGCATGCTGGAGAGCGCGTCGAGCGACCTGATGAGCAGCCAGCACGGCCGCGGCACCCTGTCGGTGTCGTGCGTGCCGACCTTCATGACCAAATGGCTGATCCCGCGCCTGCCGGCGTTCGGCGAGGCGTACCCGCAGGTGATGCTGGCCTTCCACCAGCACCTGTCCGGCCGCCAGGCGCAACCGCACGACGTCGACATCGCGATCCGTTACGGTAGCGGCCACTGGCCGGGCGTGGTCGCCGAGGACATCGCCGGCCGCCATTTCGTGCTGATCGCGGCCCCCGAGTCGGTGAGCGGCCTGACGCTGCCGCAATCGGCACAGGACCTGGCCGACGCGCGCATCCTGATCCACCAGGGCGAGCCCGACGCGTGGGCGCAGTGGTGCCGTGCGCGCGGCCTCGCCGCGCAGCCTTTGCGCAGCGGCGCGCGCTTCGAGCAGTACAACTCGCTGATCAGCGCGGTCGAGGCCGGCATGGGCTACGCGCTGGTGCCGCGCTGCCTCGCCGCGACCGAGATCGCCGCCGGGCGCGTCGTCGAACCGTTCGACAGTGCCGAACTGCTTGGCCAGGGCCACTATCTGTGCTACCGCGAGGAGCAGCTCGAGTCGCCGGTCTTCCTCGCCTTCCGCAACTGGCTGCTCGAGGAAGGGCACAAGTGCGGCGGCCCGGGCCTGCCCGAGCAGCAGAACGTGATCCCCGAGTTCGAATAAGCATCCGGCGGATACAAGAAGGGGGAGGCCATCGGCCTCCCCCTTTGTCTTGCCCGGTGTGCTTACAGCGGGTCGCCGATCGCGCCGACCTGCCACTTCTTCGGCATCAGCTTGCCCTTGCGCGCGCGCTTGCCGGCGTATTCGGCCAGCGCGAGCTTCTCGTCCGACACCTTGCCGCGCACCGAGGTGACCGCAAGCAGCGCGCGCTCGGCGCTGACCAGGCCGAACGCGGTGACCGCGTCGCCCTCGTCGAGCGCCATCAGCGTCAGCCCGCGGCCCTTGGCCATTTCCTTCAGTTCAACGGCCGGGAAGGCGAGCAGGCGCCCGTTGCTGCTGGCGACCACCAGCTGGCAGTTGTCCAGCGGCTGGCCCACGCGTACCGGCGAGAGCACCTTCTCGTCGTCGCCCACCGTGAGGAAGGCCTTGCCGGCCTTCACGCGGCCGGCCATGTCGGCGATGCGCGCGACAAAGCCGCAGCCGCCGCTGCCGCCGACCACGAAGCGGGTGTCGTCGGGGCCGGCCAACAGCCAGGCGACCTTGGCGTTATCCTGCACGTCGATCAGCGAGGTGACCGGCACGCCGTCGCCGCGGCCGGTCGGCACCACCGACGCGTCGACGGTATAGGCGCGGCCCTTGCTGTCGAGCACGATCGCCGGCCACACGGTGCGCGTCTCGACCGCGCAGGCGAGGCCGTCGCCGTCCTTGAAGGCGAGCAGCGACAGGTCGACGTTGTGGCCGACGCGCGCGCGCAGCCAGCCTTTCTGCGACAGGATCAGCGTCACCGGCTCGTCGGCCGCGCGCTGCTCGAGCACCGCGCGTTCGGCGACCTCGATCAGCGAGCGGCGCGCGTCGCCGTACTTCTCTGCGTCGGCCTTGATCTCGCCGATGATCAGCGCGCGGAACGCGGCGGCGTCGGACAGCAGGTGCTGAAGGCCGTCGCGCTCTTCGCGCAGCGCCGACAGCTCCTTCTCCAGCTTGAAGCCTTCCAGGCGGGCCAGCTGGCGCAGGCGGATCTCCAGGATATCCTCGGCCTGCGCGTCGGACAGGCCGAAGGCGGCGACGAGCTCCGGCTTGGGCTCGTCCGCCTCGCGGATCACGCGGATCACCTCGTCGATATGGATGAACGCGATCATCCGCCCTTCGAGGATGTGGATGCGCTGGTTGACCTTGTCCAGGCGGTGGTTCAGGCGGCGGCCGACCGTGGTGTGGCGGAAGTCCAGCCACTCGGCGAGGATCTGGCGCAGGCCCTTCTGCGCCGGGCGGCCGTCCAGCCCCAGCATCACCAGGTTGAGCGGCGCGTTGGTCTCCATGCTGGTCTGCGCGAGCAGCACGTTGACGAACTCGTCGACGTCCTGCCGGCTCGACTTGGGCTCGAACACCAGGCGCACCGGCTGTTCGCTGTCGGACTCGTCGCGCACGCGGTCGAGGATGGAGAGCATTAGGCTCTTCAGGTTCTGCTGGTCCTGGCTCAGGGTCTTCTTGCCGGACTTGACCTTGGGGTTGGTCGCCTCCTCGATCTCGGCGAGCACCTTCTGCGCCGACGAACCCGGTGGCAGCTCGCTGACCACCACCCGCCACTGGCCGCGTGCCAGCTTCTCGACTTCCCAGCGCGCGCGTACGCGCACCGAGCCGCGGCCGTTCTCGTACGCGGTAAGGATGTCGGCGGCCGGCGTGATGATCTGCCCGCCGCCGGGGAAGTCGGGCCCCGGCACGAACTGCATCAGCTCATGGGTGGTGAGCGCCGGGTTTTCCAGCAGGGCGACCGCGGCGGCGGCGACCTCGCGCAGGTTGTGCGGCGGGATCTCGGTGGCCATGCCGACCGCGATGCCGGACGCGCCGTTGAGCAGCACCATCGGCAGGCGCGCGGGCAACAGCGCCGGCTCCTCGAACGCGCCATCGTAGTTGGGCACGAAGTCGACGGTGCCCATGTCGATCTCGCCGAGCAACAGTTCGGCCAAGGGGGTCAGGCGCGCCTCGGTGTAACGCATCGCCGCCGCGCCGTCGCCGTCGCGCGAGCCGAAGTTGCCCTGGCCGTCGATCAGCGGGTAGCGCAGCGTGAAGTCCTGCGCCATGCGCACCATCGCCTCGTAGGCGGAGGCGTCGCCGTGCGGGTGGTATTTGCCGAGGATCTCGCCGACCACGCGGGCCGACTTGACCGGCTTGGCGCCGGCCACCAGCCCCATGTCGCGCATCGCGTAAAGGATGCGGCGCTGCACGGGTTTCTGGCCGTCGGCGACTTCGGGCAAGGCGCGGCCCTTGACCACGCTCATCGCGTACTCGAGGTAGGCGCGCTCGGCGTACAAGTCGAGCGGGATCCAGCCGTCGTCGTCACCGGCAGGCGGCGTGGCGGCGGGCGGGGGCGGCACCGGAGTGTCGGGAAGGTCGAAGAGGTCGGGTTCCTGGTTCATGCTGACGCGCCGCGCGCGGGCGGCGTTATGATGTTCGGTGGATCAATAGAGCGAGGATTGTACTATGCCCACCAAGGTCACGTGGCGTTGCCACGGTTTTGACGACTTTTCCGCGTCGCGCCTCTACGACGTGCTCGCCTTGCGCGACCGCGTGTTCGTCGTCGAGCAGCAGTCGATCTACGGCGATGTCGACAGCGTCGACCGCGACTGCCTGCACTTGCTGGGCGTGGATGGGGCGGGCGCGCTGGTCGCGTACGCGCGGCTGATCGCGCCGGGCGACAAGTACCCGGACGCCACGGCGATCGGCCGCGTGGTGCTCGAGCCCGCGTGCCGCGGCACCGGCCTTGGCCGCGTGCTGATGGCCGAGGCGGTCGCCGCGTGCGCGCGCCACTGGCCCGACGCGCCGATGATGCTCTCCGCGCAGGCCGACAAGCTGGGCTTTTACCAGGCGTTCGGCTTCGTGCCGGTCAGCGAGCCTTACGACGACGGCGGCATCCTGCACGTGACCATGCGCCGCGCCTGAGGGCGAAATGGTTAAGCGGTGTTAATGGCGGGCGCCGCCGTCATGAAGAGCGTTTAAGATGGCGGCCAATGAATGGACGGATGCCGCCGATGAAACACCTGCTCTCCCCGCTTGCCCTGTGCCTTGCGCTGGCTGCCTGCCAGCCCGCCTCCGACAAGGGCGCCCGCAAGGGGCCGCCGCCGACGCCGGTGACGACCGAAACGGCCAGGCTTGCCGACATGGCGCGTGTCGCGCGCGCGTGGGCCGAGGTCGAGCCGGTGGTCGCGCCCGAGGTCGCCGCCGAGAGCAGCGGCCGCGTGCTCAAGGTGCTGGTCGACGCCGGCCAGCGGGTGGCGGCCGGGCAATTGTTGGCCGAGGTCGACCCCGGTAGCGCGCGCGACGCGCAACTGGGCGCCGAGGCCGACGCTGCCCGTGTCGGCGCGCTGCTTGCCGAGCAGCGCTCGACGGTCAAGCGCAACCGCGCGCTGATGGAGCAGGGCTTCATCTCGCCGGCCGCGCTCGAGGCGTCGACCGCGCAGCTCTCTGCGCTGGAGAAACAATTGTCCGCCGCCGAGGCGCTGGCGCGCAGCAAGGGCCGCGACAGCGCGCGCACGCAGATCCGCGCGCCGATGGCCGGCGTTGTCGAGGCGCGCGAGGTGAACCCCGGCGACTACGTGACCCCCGGCAAGACCGCTTTCCTGTTGAACGCCGACGGCGGGCGCCGGGTGCGCCTCGCGCTGGGCGGCGCCGACGGCGACGCGCTCGCGGTCGGCATGCCGGTGCGCCTATCCGCGCACGGCAAGACGCTGACCGTGCGTATCGACGAGGTGCGCGCCGGGCTGGATACGGCGAGCCGCGCGCGCGTCGCGTGGGCGATGCTGCCGGCCGACGCGCCGTGGCGGGTCGGCGAGGCGCTGGACGCCGAAATCGAGCTCGAGCGCCGGCAGGCGCTGTCGGTGCCGGCCGCCGCGGTAGTCGAGCGGCCAGGCGGCAAGGTGGTGTACCGCGTCGAGGGCGGCCAGGCGGCCGAGCGCAAGGTGACGGCCGGCGCCGAGGCAAACGGCCGCGTCGAGCTGCTGGCCGGGGTGCAGGCGGGCGAGCGCATCGCCGTTGACGGCGCAGGCTTCCTGTCCGACGGGGCCAAGGTCAGCGAAGGGCAGGGCGGCAAGGGTGGGGTGGGCGGCAAGGGCCAGGCCGGCACCGGCAAGGGAGCCGGCGCATGAACTGGATCGAGCTGTTTGTCCGCCGCCATGTGCTGAGCTTCGTGCTCTCGGCGGTGGTGGTGCTGTTCGGCGTCGTCGCCTACCAGAAGATCGGCGTCGACCGTTACCCCGAGATCGAGCAGCCGACGCTGTCGGTATCAACCTCGCTGTCCGGCGCGACGCCCGAGGTGATCGACCAGAGCGTCACCCAGGTGGTCGAGTCGGCGGTCAACAGCGTGCCGGGCATCGACATCCTCGAGTCGACCTCCAGCCCGGGGCGCTCGCAGGTGAAGATCACCTTCAACCTCGACAAGGACATCGACGTTGCCTTCAACGAGGTGCAGTCCAAGCTCGAACGCGCGCGCCGCCGCCTGCCGGACGAGGCCGACGCGCCGGTGGTGACCAAGACCGACGCCAACGCCAGCCCCATCATCTGGCTGACGCTGTCCGGCGCGCGCAGCGAGCGCGACCTCTACCAGTTCGCCAACAACGTGATCCGCAAGCAGCTCGAGTCGGTCGACGGCGTCGGCGAGGTGTGGGTGCGCGGGCGCGGCGAGCGGGTGATCCGCGTCGAACTCGACCCGGCGCGCCTCGCCGCGCACGGCCTGTCGGCGCAGGACGTGAAGGCCGCGCTCAAGCGCGAGCACCGGCAGGACGCCGGTGGCACCATCGAGTCCGGCCCGCGCGAGTACCTGGTCGACCTCGACCAGGAGTTCCACTCGGTGTCGGCGCTCAAAAACCTGGTGATCGGTTGGCAGGGCGAGGCGCCGGTGCGCCTCTTTGACGTCGCGCAGGTGCTCGACGGCGAGGGCGACCTCAAGAGCTTCGCGCGTGAGGGCGGCAAGCCCGCGGTCAGCATCGGCATCGTGCGCATCCCCAACACCAACACCGTCGCCATTGCCGACGAGGTGCTCGCGCGCGTCGACGCGATCTCGGCCAACCTGCCGGCCGGCCTCGCGCTCAAGGTGTCGTCCAACTCGGCCGACTTCATCAACGAGATGGTCGGCGCACTGAAAGACCACCTGTTCGAGGGCACGCTGCTCGCCGCGCTGGTGGTATGGGCGTTCCTGCGCAACTGGCGCGCGACGCTGATCATCTCGCTGGCGATCCCGGTGTCGCTGTTGGGTGCCATCGCGCTGATGTACTTCATGGGGTACACCTTCAACACCATCACCCTGCTCGCGCTGTTGCTGCTGATCGGTGTGGTGGTCGACGACGCCATCGTGGTGCTCGAGTCGGTGCACCGGCGCGAGGAGGGCGGCGAGGCACCTTTCGAGGCGGCGGTACGCGGCACCAACGAGGTGATCTTCGCGGTGGTGGCGGCGACGCTCAGCCTGGTCGCGATCTTCATGCCGGTGCTGTTCCTGACCAGCACGGTCGGCCGCCTGTTCTCGACCTTCGCGGTGGTGGTCAGCGTCGGCGTGCTGGTGTCGCTGCTGGTGTCGGTGACGCTGACGCCGATGCTGTGCTCGCGTTTCCTGAAGGCCGAACCGTCGCACGGGCGCGTCTACCGCGCCTTCGAAGCGGCCTTCGATTGGCTGGAGACAGGCTACCGGCGCCTGCTCGCCGCCTCGGTCCGCCACCGCGGCGCGGTGCTGGCGGGCTCGCTCGCGCTGGTGATCGCCGGCGGCGGCGTCGCGCTCCTGATGAAGTCCGAGTTCTACCCCGAGGAAGACGAGGGCCGCTTCATGGTGATGCTGAAGACGCCAGTCGGCTCCAGCCTCGCCTACACCGACGCGCGCACCCGCGCGGCCGAGGCGGCGCTGATGAAGCTGCCCGAGGTCGACAGCGTACTCGCGATTGTCGGCGGCTTCGGCGGCAACTCGGCCAACCAGACCAATATGATGGTGCGCCTGAAATCGCGGGACGCGCGCGAGCGCAGCCAGGGCGAGGTGCTCGCCGAGGTGCGCCGCAAGATGGGGGCGGTCGCTGGCGCCCGCGTGTCGGCCTTCCCCTTCCCGCGCGTCGGCGAGAGCCGCGGCGGCAAGCTGCAGTTCTCGGTGGTCGGCCCCGACCTCAAGGAGATCCAGCGCATCAACGAGGCGCTGCAGGCCAGGCTCGCCGCCGAGCCGGGCATCGGCCGCGCAGACGCCAACAGCGAGAGCCAGCTGCCGATGCTCGCCGTCGACGTGCGCCGCGAGGCGGCGGCTAAGGCCGGCCTGTCGACGCAGGACGTGCTGGAGGCGGTCAACCTGCTGACCGCCGGCAGCGACGCCGCGCAGTTCTCCGACGGCGACGGCGAACGCTACGACATCCGCCTGAAGGCCGCCGGCGGCAAGCTCGCGACCGCGGCCGATTTGTCGGCGATCTATCTGCGCAGCAAGGCGGGCGAGCTGGTGCCCCTGTCGGCGGTCGCCGAGGTGCGTCCCAAGCTCGGCCCCTCGCAGATCGAGCGGATGGCGCTGATGTACTCGGCGGGGATGTCAGCGTCGCCGACCATGCCCTTGGCCGAGGCGATGGCGGTGGTGCGCGCGGCGGCCGAGCCGCTGCTGCCGCCGGGCTACCGCGTCGAATTCAAGGGCGAGGCGCGCGAGCTCGACCGCTCGGGCGGCGAGCTGATCACCGTGTTCGTGCTGGCGAGCCTGATGCTCTACCTGATCCTCGCCGCGCAGTTCAACAGCTTCCTGCAGCCGGCGCTGATCATGCTGGCCGAGCCGCTGGCGCTGGTCGGCGCGCTGGTCGCGCTATGGCTGACCGGCCACTCGCTCAACGTGTATTCGGTGATCGGCATGGTGCTGTTGATCGGCCTGGTCGCCAAGAACGCGATCCTGCTGGTGGACGTGACCAACCAGCACCGCGCGCGCGGCATGGCGGTCGACGAGGCGCTGCTCGCGAGTTGCCCGCTGCGTTTGCGGCCGGTGCTGATGACCTCGCTGACCGTGGTGCTCGCCATGCTGCCGGCGGCGTTCGGCTTCGGCGCGGGCGCGCAGAGCAACGGCCCGCTGGCGGTCGCGGTGATCGGCGGCATGGTCAGCTCGACGCTGCTCACCCTGCTGGTGATCCCGGCCGCGTACTCGCTGCTGGAGGGGCGGCGGCAATGAATGAGGCATTTCTGCCGCTGGGGCGGCGGATTGTAGATTGTTTTTTGTGTTTTTTTATTGCAATGGAAATTTAATGGTCATAATCTGCGGCTAACCCCGCCGAACTAGGGTTTCCCCTATGTAGGGTCCGCGGCGGGCAACTTCATAGAGGGAGAGAAGCAGAGCATGCGCAAGACCACCGTATTGTCGACGATCGCGTCGTCCGTCCTCCTCGCGCTGGCGGGGCACGCCATGGCCGCCAAGATGCCGGCCGGTACCCAGCTGGCCGCCAAGCAGGAGCTGATCCGCAACAATGGTTCCGAGCCCGAGTCGCTCGACCCCGCGCTGGCCGAGTCGGTCGGCGCCAACAACCTGACGCGCGACCTGTTCGAGGGGCTGACGGCGACCGACGCCGACGGCAAGGTGGTGCCGGGCGTCGCCGAGAGCTGGAAGCAGACCGACCCGACGACCTGGGTGTTTAAGCTGCGCAAGAACGCCAAGTGGAGCAACGGCACGCCGGTGGTCGCCGCCGACTTCGTGTACGGCTGGCAGCGTTTCCTCGACCCGAAGACCGCGTCGCCCTACGCGTCGACCTACGGCGTGTTCGTGCTCAACGGCCTCGAGGTTTCCGAAGGCAAGAAGCCGGTGTCCGCGGTCGGCATCCGCGCGGTCGACCCGTATACCGTCGAAGTGAAGACCCCGTACCCGGTGTCCTTCCTGCCGGACGTCGTCTCCAACCTCAACCTCGGCCCGGTTAACAAGGCCGCGGTCGACAAGTTCGGCAAGGACTGGACCAAGCCGGGCAAGCTGGTGTCCAACGGCGCCTTCATGCTCAAGGACTGGCAGGTCAACTCCAAGGTGGTGATCGAGAAGAACCCGCAGTACTGGGACAAGGGTAACGTCCAGCTGGGCAAGGTGACCTACCTGCCGGTCGAGGACGGCTTTGCCGACGTCAAGCTGTACCAGTCTGGCGAGAACGACTGGGTGTACCAGCTGCCGCCGGCGACCTACGAGAAGTACAAGAAGGAAATGCCGAAGGACATCCGCAATGCGCCGATGCTCGGCCTGCGTTACTACTCGTTCAACAACAAGGACGCGCTGATGAAGGACAAGCGCGTCCGCCAGGCGCTGTCGATGGTGATCGACCGCGACCTGCTCGCGCAGAAGATCACCGCCGACGGCCAGGTGCCGGCGTACGGCGTGATCGTGCGCGGCGTCTCCGGCGCCGACGTGACCGCGTACGAGTGGTCGAAGTGGCCGATGGCCAAGCGCGTCGAGGAGGCGAAGAAGCTGCTCGCTGCCGCGGGCGTCAAGCCGGGCGCCAAGGTCAAGTTCACCTACAACACCTCCGAGTACCACAAGAAGATGGCGCTGTTTGCCGCGTCCGAGTGGAAGAGCAAGCTCGGCCTCGACACCGAGATGGAGAGCATGGAGTTCAAGGTGCTGCTGAAGAAGCGGCACGACGGTGACTTCCAGATCGCCCGCAACGGCTGGGTGGCCGACTACAACGACGCGACGACCTTCCTGACGCTGGTGCAGTGCGGTTCCGACCAGAACGACAATGGCAACTGCAACCAGAAGGCCGAAGAGCTGATCAAGCAGGGCAACCAGAGCACCGACCCGGCCAAGCGCAAGCAGCTGCTGACGCAGGCGGCCAAGCTGGTGATGGACGACTACCCGATGCTGCCGCTCCTGCAGTACACGGTGCCGCGCCTGGTCAAGCCTTACGTCGGCGGTTACTCGACCAAGAACCCGATGGACCGCTACCGCAGCAAGGACCTCTACATCATCAAGCATTGATCGCAGTGTGCCCCGGTGGCGTATCGCCGCCGCCGGGGCCGTCGCGGCGCCGCGCCGACCCGGCGCGGCGCGTCGATGAGCATCCAACCATGCGCGACCCCGCGCGCGGAGCCTTCCCATGTGGTCCTACACGTTCAGACGCGTGCTGATGACGATCCCGACGTTGCTCGCGGTCATCACGGTGTGCTACCTGCTGCTGCACCTGACCCCCGGCGGTCCGTTCGATTCCGAACGCAAGGTGTCGGCGGCGGTGCTGGCCAACCTGCAAGCCAAATACCACCTCGACCTGCCCCTGTGGCAACAATACCTGTACTACCTGAAGAGCCTGCTGCAGGGCGACCTCGGTGCCTCGTTCCGTTACGCCGACTGGAGCGTCAACGACCTGGTCGCCAAGGCGCTGCCGGTCTCGGCGACCATCGGCGGGCTGTCGCTCCTGCTGTCGCTGCTGATCGGCGTGACGCTCGGCACCTTCGCCGCGCTGCGCCAGAACAGCGCGGTCGACTACCTCGTGATGCTGCTGGGCAATATCGGCAGCGTGGTGCCGTCCTTCGTGATGGGGCCGGTGCTGATCCTGATCTTCGCGATCTGGCTGCCCTGGCTGCCGGCCGGCGGCTGGATGGATTTCGACGTGCGCTACATGCTGCTGCCGATGGCGCTGCTGACCTTCATCAACGTCTCGACCATCGGCCGCGTGATGCGCGGCAGCCTGATCGAGGTGATGTCGAGCAACTTCATCCGCACCGCGCGCGCCAAGGGCCTGCCGACGCGCACCATCGTGCTGCGCCACGCGTTCAAGCCCGCGCTGATGCCAGTGGTGTCGGTGCTCGGCCCGCTGGCGATCTCGTCGATCACCGCGGCGATCGTCACCGAGTCGGTGTTTTCCTTGCCGGGCATCGGCAAGCTGATCGTCAACGGCGCCGCCAACCGCGACTACACGCTGGTGCTCGGCCTCGTGGTGCTGATCACGGTGCTGACCGTGCTGATCAACCTGCTGGTCGACCTCGCGTACGCGTGGCTGGACCCGAAGATCCGTTACTGAGGGGCGTGCGATGACTGCCAAAAGAACGACGCTGTCCGACACCCTGTCGGCGGCGCTCGACAACCCCAGCGTGCGCGGGCGCAGCCCGTGGCGCGACGCGCGCGAGCGCTTTTTCCGCAACAAGGCGGCGGTGGCGAGCCTGGTGCTGCTCGCGCTGATCACGCTCGCCTGCGTGTTCGGCCCGATGCTGCTGCCGCACAGCTACGAGGACACCGACTGGGACGCGATGTCGCTGGGGCCGACCCTCGTCAACTGGCACCTGTTCGGCACCGACGAGCTGGGCCGCGACCTCTTGGTGCGCTGCCTGATCGGCGGGCGGATCTCGCTGACCGTCGGCGTGCTGGCGACGCTGGCGTCGGTCACGCTCGGCATCGCGTGGGGCGCGACCGCCGGCTTCATCGGCGGCAAGGTCGACACCGTGATGATGCGCATCGTCGACATGATGTACGCGGTGCCTTACCTCTTGATCGCGATCCTGATGGTTACCCTGCTGGGCCGCGAGTTCTACCTCGTGGTGCTGACCATCACCGTGTTCTCGTGGATGGACATGGCGCGCGTGGTGCGCGGGCAGACGCTGGCGATCAAGTCGCGCGAGTATATCGAGGCCGCGCACGCGATCGGCGTGTCGACGCCGGCGATCATCTTCCGCCACATCGTGCCCAACCTGTTGGGCATCGTGGTCATCTACACGACGGTCACCGTGCCCGGCGTGATCCTGACCGAATCCGTGCTGTCCTTCCTCGGCCTGGGCGTGCAGGAGCCGATGACCAGCTGGGGCGTGCTGATCGAGGACGGCACCGGGGTGATGGAGTCCACGCCGTGGATCCTGCTGTTCCCGGCGCTGTTGCTGTCGCTGACGCTGTACAGCGCCAACTATATCGGCGACGGCCTGCGCGACGCGCTCGACCCCAAGGACCGCTGAGGAAACGCAAGATGAGTCTGTTGCAAGTTGAAAACCTGGGCGTCGAGTTCGCGACCAACGACGGCCCGGTCTACGCGGTCAACGGCGTGAGCTTCTCGCTTGCGCGCGGCGGCACGCTGGGCATCGTCGGCGAGTCCGGCTCGGGCAAGAGCCAGACCGTGCTCGCGCTGATGGGGCTGCTCGCCAGGAACGGCCGCGCCACCGGCCGCGCGCTGTTCGCCGGCGAGGACCTGCTGTCTATGCAGCCTGCCGCGCTCAACCGCGTGCGCGGCAACCGCATGGCGATGATCTTCCAGGATCCGATGACGTCGCTGAACCCCTACCTGACCGTCGAGCGGCAGATGACCGAGGTGCTCGAACTGCACAAGGGGATGGGCAGGCGCGACGCGCGCCGGCGCGCGATCGAGCTTCTGGACGCGGTGCGCATTCCCGAGGCGGCCCGCCGCGTCGACATGTACCCGCACGAGTTCTCCGGCGGCATGCGCCAGCGGGTGATGATCGCGATGGCCCTGTTGACCGAGCCCGAACTCTTGATCGCCGACGAGCCGACCACCGCGCTGGACGTGACGGTGCAGGCGCAGATCCTCGCGCTGCTCAAGGACCTGCAGCGCGACTTCGGTACCGCCATCGTGATGATCACGCACGACCTGGGCGTGGTCGCCGGCCTGTGCGAGCAGGTGGTGGTGATGTACGGCGGTCGCGTGATGGAGCAGGGCGGCGCCGAAGCGCTCTTTTACCGACCGACCCACCCGTACACGGTGGGCCTGCTCGGCGCGCTGCCGCGGCTGGACCGCGACGACGAGGAACTGGTCAGCATCCCGGGCAACCCGCCCAATATGGCGCGGCTGCCCAAGGGCTGCCCGTTCAGCGAACGCTGCGGCTACGCCGACGCGCGTTGCGTGGACACCCTGCCGCCGCTGGTCGTAAGCGGCGAGGTCATGCGCGCCTGCCACCGGCCGGCCGCCGAAATCACCGGCCACCAGGAGGTTGTCCATGGCTGAAAAACTGTTGTCGGTGCGCGGCCTGCGCGTCGAATTCAAGGTCCGCCAGCCCGGTGCCTGGCCGTGGGTGCCGCCGCGCACGCTGAAGGCGGTCGGCGGCGTCAGCTTCGAGCTGGCCGCCGGCGAGACGCTGGGGATCGTCGGCGAGTCCGGCTGCGGCAAGTCGACGCTGGCGCGCGGCATCCTCGGCCTGGTGCCGGCGGCGGCCGGCGAGATCGTGTGGATGGGCAAGCAGTTGGCGGGCGCCTCGGCGTCGACCTGGCACGCGGTGCGCCGCGACATGCAGATGATCTTCCAGGACCCGCTGGCGAGCCTGGACCCGCGCATGACGGTCGCCCGCATCATCGGCGAGCCGCTGAAGGTGCACCGGCCCGAACTGTCCGACGCCGAGGTGCTGGCCCGGGTGCGCGCGATGATGGTCAAGGTCGGCCTGCGCGAGGACATGATCAACCGTTACCCGCACGAGTTCTCGGGCGGCCAGTGCCAGCGCATCGGCATCGCGCGCGCGCTGATCCTCGAGCCCAGGCTGATCATCTGCGACGAGCCGGTCTCCGCGCTCGACGTGTCGATCCAGGCGCAGATCGTCAACCTGCTCAAGTCGCTGCAGCGCGAGATGGGGCTGGCGCTGATCTTCATCGCGCACGACCTGGCGGTGGTCAAGCATATCTCCGACCGCGTGCTGGTGATGTACCTCGGCCGCGAGATGGAGCTGGCCGGCAAGGACACGCTGTACCGCACGCCCAGCCACCCGTACACGCGGGCGCTGCTCTCGGCGATCCCCATCCCCGACCCGCGGCTCGAGCGCGGCAAGCAGGTGGCGATCCTGCAGGGCGATTTGCCCAGCCCGATCAGCCCGCCGTCAGGTTGCGTGTTCCGCACCCGCTGCCCGCAGGCCGAGGCGCGCTGCGCGGACGAGCAGCCAGCGTGGCGGCAGCTGGCAAGCGGCGCACACTGCGCCTGCCACTACGCGGCCTGAGCGGGCCGGCCAGCCGCCTACGCGCCGCGCGCGAGCGTGCGTAGCGCGTAGGCGGCGGCCGCCATGCCGAAGCTGGCGGTGACCGTCATGCTCGCGCCGAAGCCCGCGCAGGACAGCCCTTGCGGGCCGGCGGCGGCGTCGCAGGCCCCCGCCTGCGGGTAAACGAGCTGTTCGGTCGAGTACACGCAGGTTACCTTCATCTTCTTGCCTGGCTCGCGGGGGAAGCCGTGGCGGCGGCGCAGGTTGTAGCGCAGCTTGGAGAGCAGCGGGTCCTGCGTGACTTCGGCAAGGTCGGCCACGCGGATCTGCGTCGGGTCGAGCTGGCCACCGGCGCCACCGGAGACGATCAGCCTCTGGCGGCGCGCGACGCACCACGC
The DNA here is from genome assembly GCF_004919095.1 of Crenobacter intestini. Classification (GTDB taxonomy): domain Bacteria; phylum Pseudomonadota; class Gammaproteobacteria; order Burkholderiales; family Chromobacteriaceae; genus Craterilacuibacter; species Craterilacuibacter intestini. The sequence continues at coordinate 147,340 of NZ_STGJ01000002.1, forward strand.
GGCGAGCGCGGTCTTCACCTTCAGGCTGTCGATGCAGTCGACGATGAAGTCGAAGCCGCCGCCGAGCATCGCGTCCAGCGTTTCCACTTCGACGAAGTCCTCGATGGTGTGCACCTGGCAGGCCGGGTTGATCGCGTACACGCGTTCGGCCAGCACGTCGACCTTGGCGCGGCCGTAGTGCGGGTCGAGCGCCGGCAACTGGCGGTTGGTGTTCGATTCGGCGACGTTGTCCAGGTCGATCAGCGTCAGACGCCCGACTCCGCTGCGCGCCAGCGCCTCGACCGCCCACGAGCCGACGCCGCCGACGCCGACCACGCACAGGTGCGCGCCCTGAAAACGCTTCAGTGCGGCGTCTCCGTACAGGCGGGCGATGCCGCCGAAGCGGCGGTTGAGGTCGGCATCTTGCATGGCGGTTTCCTGCGGGGCAAAGCGGCGAAGGATACGGCAAAGCCGCGCGCACGGCCAGAAGCGGCCGCGCGCAAGTGGCTGATTGTGGAAAGAGTTTGCCCGCTGGCCTAGCCTGAGCAGAGGGTCATCGCAGACCTGCCCTTTGCAACCCATCCCGCAGGGAGAGCCGCCATCATGAAACCCCAACCGTCGTTCGACATCGACTTCGACAAGCACAACAACGCGTCGCTGCGCATTGCCTGTCCCGAATGCGGGCACGAAACCGCGCATCACCTCAAGTCGCTGTCGCCCGACAGCGATATTTTCTGCGGCAAGTGCAACACCAACATCACCCTGGACATGGAGGCGATCGCGCTGGCCAGCCGCGAGGCGGCCGAGATCCGAAAATCGTACGGGGTCGACGGCGGGGCATGACGTAGCGCTTGGATAGCTGTCACAATCGGGGCTAGTCTGGACGGCCCCGCACGACACCACGGCGGCATCGGCCGCCGTTTTTCATGCGCAGGATTTTCAGGAGAGAAGCGATGCAGTGGCTGGACGTACGCAGCGATACCGTGACCCAACCGACCCCGGCGATGCGCGAGGCGATGTTCGCCGCGGTGGTCGGCGACGACGTGTACGGGGATGACCCGACGGTCGCCGAACTGGAGGCGCTGGGCGCGCGCATGCTGGGCAAGGAGGCGGCGCTCTTCGTGCCGACCGGCAACTTCGGCAACCAGCTCGCGCTGTTGACCCACTGCCGGCGCGGTGACGAGGTGATCCTAGGCGACGACTGCCACATCGTCTGGCACGAGACCGGCGGCGCGGCGGTGATCGCCGGCGTGCAGCTGCGCACCATCGAAAGCGAACTGGGTGTGCTCGACCCGAGAGCCATCGAGGCGCGCATCCGCGTCGGCGAGGACATCCATTTCCCGCGCACCGGCCTGATCTGCCTGGAGAACGCGCATTCGAACGGGCGGGTGATCCCGCTGGACGTGATGGCCGAGACACGGCGTGTCGCCGACCGCCACAGCGTGCCTGTGCACCTCGACGGCGCGCGGGTGTTCAACGCGGCGACCCACCTGGGCTGCGACGTGCGCGAGATCACCCAGTACGCCGACAGCGTGATGTGCTGCCTCTCCAAAGGCCTGGCCGCGCCGGTCGGTTCCCTGCTCGCCGGCAGCCGGGACTTCATCGCGCGCGCGCGCCGCGGCCGCAAGCTGATGGGCGGCGGCATGCGCCAGGCCGGCGTGATCGCCGCGCCGGGCATCGTCGCGCTCAGGCAGATGAGCGGCCGGCTCGCCGAAGACCACGCCAACGCGCGGGCGCTTGCCGCACGGCTCGCCGCGCTGCCCGGCGTGTGGCTGGACGAGGCGTCGGTGCAGATCAATATGGTGTGGTTCCGTCTGGCCGATAGCGTGGACGTGACTGCGCTGATGGACGCGCTCGCGGACGCCGGCGTCAAGGCCAACCCGCCGGAAGACGGTTGGATGCGCGTGGTCACCCACTGGCAGGTCAGCGCCGCCGACGTCGAGCGGCTGGCCGACGTGTTCGAGGCCGCGCTGACCGACCGCGCATGAGCGTCGCGACCGACGCGCTGCTGTTCGGCGCGGGCCTTATCGCCGGCGCGCTCAACGCGATCGCCGGCGGCGGCACCCTGGTCACCTTCCCGGCCTTGCTCGCGGCAGGGCTGCCGCCCCTGGTCGCCAATGCGACCAGTTCGCTCGCGCAGTGGCCGGGCTACCTCGCGTCGGGCTACGCGATGCGGCGCGAACTTGCCGCGTCGCGTGCCGTGCTGCCCGGGCTCGCCGTGGCAAGCCTCGCCGGCGGTGTCGTCGGCGGCGTGCTGGCCAGCGTGGTGTCCGCCGCGCTCTTCATGCGGCTGGTGCCCTGGCTGATCCTGATGGCGACACTGCTCTTTTGGGCGGCGCCCAGGCTCGCGCGCCCCGGCGGCGGCCAGTGGCCGCGCACGCCGCTGCTGGCCTGCCAGTTGATGGTCGCCGTGTACGGCGGCTTTTTCGGCGGGGGGATGGGGGTGATGATGCTCGCGCTCTACGCGCTCGCCCTGCCGGGCGGCTTGCTCGTTGCCGGCGCGCTGAAGAACGGCTTGTCGGTGCTGATCGCCAGCGGCGGCGTCGCCGCGTTTATCGCCGCCGGGCTAATCGACTGGCGTGCGGGCGCCGTCACCGTCGCCGGCACGGTGGCGGGCGGCGTCGCCGGCGTCGCGCTGGCGCGGCGCCTGCCGGTTATCTGGCTGCGCCGCTTCGTCGTCGCGCTGGGGCTGGTGCTGACGCTGGTGTTCTTCCTGCGCTAGCTTAGGTGGCCACCAGCCGGCCGCGTTCGCGCAGCTCGCTCGGCGAGCAGGCGAACCAGCGGTGGCTGGCCCGGCAGAAGTTGCTCGGGTCGGAGAAGCCCAGCCGGTAGCCGATCTCGACGATGGGCAGCGTGCTGTGCTGCAGCAGGTCTTCCGCCTGCTGGCGGCGCGCCTGGTCGAGCAAGCCCTGGAACGACTGCGCCTCCTGGCTGAGCTTGCGCTGCAGGGTGCGCTGCGACACGCCCAGCGTCTGCGCGACCTCGCCTAGCCTCGGCTCGCCCTCGGGCAGGGTGCGGCGGATCTGCTCGAGCACGCGGTCGGCGAAGCGCTGCCGCTCGATGCGGCTCAGGTAGTCGCGGATCGCCTGCTCGTTCAGCGAGACCAGCATCGGGTTGGCGCCAGCGAACGGCTCGAGCATGTCGCTGTAGCTGAAGCCTATGCTGTCCTGCTCGGCGCCCAGGGTCACCGGTACGCCGAAGTAGTCGTCGAGGCGGGCCGAATACTCGGGGATCGCCGGGACCGCTAGCGCGACGAAGGTCGGCTTGATCGCGTGCTGGCTGAGCCGGCATGCCTGGCGGTGGATGAAGGCGAGCATCGCCACGCGTGCCGCGTGGTTGGGCTCGCTGCCGCCCAGCGTCTTGATCACCAGCGCGCTGCCGCTCCGGTCGTGTTTGAGCGCCATGTGCATGGTGCTCGAGATCACCTTGCAGTAGCGTGCCATCTGGCTCAGGAGTTCGGACAGGTTGGCGCTGGCGAGCATCGCCAAGCCTAAAGCGTGCAGCGAAGGCGCCTGGATTTCTTCGCCCATCTGCAGGCCGAGCAGCGGGTCGCGGGTGTGCTCGATCGCTGCCAGCCAGAAGCGGCGCACCTGTTGCGTCGGGTAGCGCGCCTCGGGCACGTTGAGCAAGCCGGCGTCCATGCCGCACTGGCGCATCAGGGGTTCGGGGTGGACGCCGTAGCCGCGCAGCGTCTGGCAGAGCGCGCGTATCCAGCTGGCGAGGATGGTCGGTTCGATCGGTGAGTGGTGCAGCGGTGTACTCATTCTTGCGTTCCCTCTTTTATATTTTTAGGTATCAAATGCTACCTCAATAGTGGCGTGCGCGGACAACATTTTGTCGTGCGCGCCCACATCCCCCGCCGGCGCAAGGCCTACACTGGCCGGCATGCAAGCAACCCTTCCCCTTTCCCGACCCAAGCTAGATGGCGAGCGCCTGCTCGAAGGCCTGGACACCCTGCGCGGCTTCGGCCGTTACGGCAGCGGCGTGCGGCGGACCAGCTTCGGCGAGGCCGACCTCGCGTCGCGCCGCTGGCTATGCGAGCGGATGCGCGGGGCGGGCCTTGCTGCACGCATCGACGGCGTCGGCAACGTGGTGGGCGTGTCGGGCAAGGCCGGGCCTGCCCTGCTGCTCGGCTCGCATTCGGATACCCAGCCTGTCGGCGGTTATCTCGACGGCGCGCTCGGCGTGATCGCGGCGATCGAAGTCGCCCGTGCGCTCGCCGTGTGCCCGGCGACCGCCCACCTCGCCGTCGACGTGATGAGCTTTGTCGACGAGGAGGGCTGCCATTACGGCTTCCTGGGCAGCCTGAGCGCGGCCGGCCTCATGACGCAGGCCGGGCTCGACGCCGCGCTGAGCCACGCCGGCGTGCCGCTGCCCGAACTGTTGCGCGCGGCCGGGCTGTCCGCCCGGGTCGAACCGCTGGACCTCACGCGCTACGCCGGTTTCCTCGAGCTGCATATCGAGCAGGGGCCGTGGCTGGACGACGCGGGCGAGGCGGTCGGCGTGGTGTCGGCGATCGTCGGCGCACGCAACCTCGACATCACGACGCACGGGCAGATGAACCACGCCGGCTCGACGCCGATGGCCCGCCGGCGCGACGCCGGACGCGCGCTGATCGCGCTCGCGCACGAACTCGACATGTTGCTTGGCTGTTTTGCCGGCCCGTACACGGTGTGGAACTTCGGGCGCATGGAATTCTTGCCCGGCGCGGCGGCGATCGTGCCGGAGGAAGGGCGCTTGCGGCTGCAGTTCCGCGACCAGGACGAGGCCTTGCTCGACCGCATCGAGGCGGCCGTCGGCGAACTGGTCGCCGCGCACGACGGGCGGGGCGGCGTCGAATGCAGGCTGGCCCGCAGCGGCGAGCCGACGCGTGCCGTGTGCATGGACGCGGGTCTGCGGGAGGCCTGCGTCCATGCGGCACAACAGCTGGCGCCCGGCGCTTGGCGGACGATGCCCAGCGGCGCGCTGCACGACGCCGGCATCCTCGGCCGCGTGATGCCGGCGGCGATGCTGTTCGTGCCGAGCATCGGCGGCGTCAGCCACAACGTGGCGGAAGAGACGCGGCACGAGCACCTGTGTCTCGGTGCCGAGGCCTTGCTGTCGGCGGTGTTGCGCTGGGCAGCGGATAACGGACGCCTTGCCGTGGGCGGGGCGGATAAACAGACAGGAGCGATGGAATGTTGACAGTTTACGGCCGGCGCAACTCGGCCAACGTGCAGAAAGTGTTGTGGATGCTGGGCGAGCTCGACCTCGACTACGAGCGGATCAACGTCGGCGGCAGCTTCGGTGGCAACGACGATGCGGGCTACCTCAGGCTGAACCCGAACGGCAAGGTGCCGACGCTGGTCGACGGCGAACTCGCGCTGTTCGAGTCGAACGCCATCGTCCGCTATCTGGCGGCCCGCTACGGCGGTGAACGCTGGTGGCCGGCCGACCCGGCGGTGCGCGCGGTGCAAGACAAGTGGTTGGACTGGCAGCTGTCGACGCTCGCCGACGCGCTGGGGCCAGTGTTCGTCGCGACCATCAAGACCGAACCCGAACGCCGTGACGAAGTGGCCATCGCCAGGGGCGCCGCCCGCCTGCACGGCTGCTGGCAGATCCTGCAGCCTGCGCTCGAGGCCGACCCCTACCTCGGCGGCGCCGAGCCGGGGATCGCCGACCTCGTGCTGGGCACGATGTTCGCCCGCTACCGCGCGCTGCCCATCGTCCATCTGGCCATGCCGGCGCTGGACGCGTGGTTTGCCCGCCTGTCCGGCCGCCCGGCCTGCCGCACGCATGTGCTGCGTCCGATCGGCACCACCCCCGAGGAATGGACCCGCCTCGAGCGCGCCTGATCCTTACCCTTTGCGTTTGTTCTCCTCCCTTGCCGCCTGTACCCCGGGCGGCTTTTTTCATGCGCGTCCGCCTGCCTTCGGCAGCTGTGGTACCGGTGCTTCAAGGCGTGTGGCAGGTGTCGGCGAGGTGGGGCTGGCAAGCGGAAAAAGCCGTGGCGCGTTCAGACAACGTGTTGTCGCCACGGGACAGAGGCGGCGCGAAACGGGGGAGTAGACTGGCTTCACTTTCAAAGACAAACCGAAGCAAGCTGAAAGTTGAACGAATTTGGCCGAATAAGGCCGCTAATTAACCGAAATTGGAGACAGTTATGCCTTACCCAGTTGGTCTGCTGAAGAACCGCTCCGTCGTAAAACATGGTGAATGGGCCGTGATCGCCCCCGAAGGCCGCGTGATCAACTGCATGCCGGGTTTCTCCGATTGCAAGATGACCATCCTGGCGACCCCGAAGATGGGCGCGAGCTTCATCCAGTTCATCGGCACCGTCGGCGCTGAAGGCAAGACCACCCTGAAGTACGGTGGCAAGGAACATGAAGAGAGCTTCGTCTACATCCTCGACGGCGAAGGCGAACTGAAGATCACCGTCGGCGGCGAGAGCAAGGTCTACGGCCAGGGCGGTTACGCCTACGCCACCGCCGGCACCGGCATCGAGTTCGAGAACGTCAACGGCAAGGAATGCCGCATCCTCCTCTACAAGCAGCGCTACGTGCCGCACCCGGATGGCCGCGCGCCGTTCAACGTGTTCGGCAACACCAACGACATCGAGTGGGTTGACTACGACGGCATGAGCAACGTCCACCTCAAGGACCTGCTACCGGTCAACGAAGCGTTCGACATGAACATGCACATTCTGTCCTTCGACCCGGACGGCTGCCACCCCTTCGTGGAAACCCACGTGCAGGAACACGGCGCCTACCTGTACGAAGGCGAGGGCCTGTACATGATGGGCGAGGACTGGATCCACGTTAAGGCAGAAGACTTCATGTGGTTCGGCCCCTTCACCAAGCAGGCCGTGTACGCGACCGGCCGTGGCCCGCTGACCTACATCTACTCGAAAGACTGCAACCGCGACGTCGAAATCTGAGCGCGGCGCCCGGCACACGAATACTCACTGAAATATTCACGATAAAAGGAAGCAATCATGGCACTGACCAAAGAATTCAAGGCTAAGGACATCCGCGAAACGCTGGCCGCTACCGGCATGAAGGGCAAGAACATCACCTTCCTGGACGACTTCAGCCGCGAACAGATCCTGTCGCTGTACCAGTCCGCCGAGATGCTCGAGCCGTTCATGCGCACCGGTACCAACCTGCTGCAGGGCAAGACGCTGTACACCCTGTTCTTCCAGCCGTCGACCCGTACCCGCTGCAGCCACGAAAACGCGATGCTGCGCCTGGGCGGCAACGTGATCACCGAAGCCGACCCGCTGCACAACAGCTCGGCCGCCAAGAACGAAAGCCTGTACGACAGCCTGCGTGTGACCAGCCAGTACGCCGACGTGATCGTGATGCGCCACCCGGACGACAAGGAAGCGCTCGGCGCGATCGAAGAGCTGGGCAGCAACGGCAGCCCGATCATCTCCGGCGGCTACGGCCACGTGACCCACCCGACCCAGGGCCTGCTCGACAGCTACAGCTGCTACCGCGCCTTCGGCGACCTGGAAAACGCCACCGTCGTGATCAGCTCGCCTGACCTGTCGCGTGCCCGCTCCGGCCAATCCTTCGCGCTGGCCCTGGCCGCCATGGGCGCCCGCATCGTGTACACCGGCACCAGCGAACTGCGCACGCCGGACATCATCCGCGAGAAGCTGACCCGCATGGGTGCCCGTTGGGAAGAGCACTTCGACCTGAACGTGAAGCAGCACGAAGAGCTGTTCGCCGACGTCGGCGCCGACCTGGTCTACCTGCCGGGCTGCTCGGTGAAGAAGGACGACCCGAACCGCGAAGACTTCATGAAGAAGCTCTCCAACCACTACATCTCCCTCGAGATGCTGGAGAACATCAAGAAGAAGACCGGCAAGGTGGTCGGCGTGCACCACTCGCTGCCGCGTAACCCGGGCGAGTTCGACATGGCGATCGACGCCACCGAACACGAACTGTACTTCAAGGCGATCGGCTTCTCCGTCGCGATCCGCATGGCCCTCTTGGCCGCGGTGGTCGGTGTGAACTAAGCGATGCGTCACTGGAAAGGGGGAAGCGATTCCCCCTTTTTTCCGGACCTCGATTGTTGTCTTCCGGCAGCTGCCGCCGGGCTTAGCAGGCGGCGGTTGCGGAACTACCTCATTGGAGATGCAATCATGGCAATCCCAAGCTCCTCCCCCGCTACCGGCGCCGCCGGCGCTGCTGCTCCCGCCAAGAAATCCGGCTTCAAGATGCCGGACATCTACATCGTCCTCGCCATCTTCATCATGGTGATGGCGGTGCTCACCTACATCGTCCCTGCCGGCCAGTACGAGCGCGAGAAGGTTCAGACCGCGCACGGCGTGAAGGAATTCGTCGTCGCCGGCACCTACAAGCAGATCGAGCAGCACCCGGTCGGCTTCATGGATCTGGTGACCGCCATTCCCGACGGCCTGAACCGCGCTTCCGGTATCGTGTTCCTGACCTTCCTGGTCGGCGCCGGCATGGGCCTGATCAAGCGCGCCGGCCTGATCGACATCGGCGTGCAAAAGCTCGCCCGTGCGGTCGGCAACAAGGAAGTGCTGATCATCCCTATCCTGATGACGCTGTTCAGCGCGCTGGGTGCCTTCATCGGCGTGCCCGAGCTGTCGCTCGCCTACCTGCCCATCTTGCTGCCGCTTTTCTACCGGCTGGGTTACGACGGCATGACCGCGATGGCCGTGTCGCTGCTCGGCCCGTGCATGGGCTTCATCTTCGGCCTGACCATCCCGGGTTCGGTCGGCGTCGGCCAGCAGATCGCGCAACTGCCGATCTTCTCCGGTTCCGGTTTCCGCGCCGTGATCCTGGCGATCGCCGTGCTGATGTCGGTGGCCTACACCATGTACTACGCGTCCAAGGTCAAGAAGACCCCGAGCAAGAGCCTGACTTTCGACACCGACATCGAGATGCGCGCCAAGCTGGCCGAAGGCGATCAGAAGGGCGAGATCACCGCGACCCGTCGCCAGATCCTGGCCGGCTACGCCTGCTTCGTGATGTTCCCGGCTGCGATCGCCACCATCCTGATCAACAACCTGGGCTTCGGCGCCATCGGCGGCCTGTTCCTGTTCATCGGCCTGACCGCCGCCGCGATCGCCGGCAAGAAGCCGCAGCAGATCTGTGATGACCTGAACGCGTCAATGCGCGACATTATGGTCGCCGCGCTGCTGTGCGGTGTGGCCAGCGCCATCGCGGTAGTGATGGACCGCGGCATCATCACCGACACCCTGGTGTACTACCTCGAAGCGATGCTGCGCGTGATCCCGCCGGAAGCTTCCGCAGTCGGCATCTTCTGGACCCAGTCGATCTTCAACTTCCTGGTGCCGGGTGCTACCGCGCTGACCGTGCTGACCCTGCCGGTGCTCTCGCCGCTGGCCACGCTGCTGGACATCCCGCAGCAGGTGGTGGTGACCGCCAACGCCTGGGGCGGCCAGCTGACCGACATCTTCTTCCCGACTTCCGGCTTCTTCGTCGCCACCCTGATGCTGGCCAAGGTCGAATTCAGCAAGTGGATCCGCTTCTACTTCCCGCTGATGATGGCGCTGGGCGTGATGTCGAGCGTCGCGCTGGTGGTCCAGCAGGCCATGGGCCTGTAAGGCTCCGGCCAGACCGGAAGGTGTGTCCCCGCACGGGCCTGTCGACACCGACAGGCCCGTTTTTTCTGGGGTGCGGCCGCGCCCGAGGGCGCGACGGACGGGACACGCCGTTTCGCTGCATTGCAGTGCCGCGCATGCCGCATGCGGGTGCTGCCGTTCGCAAAGGACTGTCCTGATGGCATCCAACGAATCCCTGTCCCTCCCGTTTACCCCGAGCGATCGCCTCGCCAACGAGGACCTGCTGCCGGTGGCCGAGCGCCGCTGGGCTACCTACAGCTTCTTCGCCCTGTGGATGAGCGATATCCACAGCCTGGGCGGCTACGTGTTCGCCGCCGGCCTGTTCTTCCTCGGCCTCGCCGGCTGGCAGATCCTGCTCGCGATGCTGGCCGGCATCCTGATCGTCAACCAGTTGCTCAACGGCGTCGGCGTGATGGGGCAGAAGACCGGCGTGCCCTACCCGGTGCTGGCGCGGCTGAGCTTCGGCGTGTTTGGCGCCAACATCCCGGCGCTGATCCGCGCGGCGGTCGGCATCGTCTGGTACGGCGTGCAGACCTGGCTCGCGTCGCTGTCGCTGGTGATTCTGGTTGAGGCCGTGTGGCCGGGCGCGTCGGCCGCGCTGCCAGGGCAGTGGCTGGGCTTGAGCACGCTTGGCTGGCTCTGCTTCATGTCGATGTGGCTGCTGCAGCTGGTGCTGTTCTGGCGCGGCATGGAGTGGGTGCGCCGCTTCATCGATTTTTGCGGGCCGGCGGTGTACCTGGTGATGTTCGCGCTGGCGGCGTGGATGCTGAGCCAGGCCGGCTGGGAGGCGTTCACCCTGCGCCTGTCCGACCGCGTGCTGAGCACGGCCGAGACTGTGTACGAGATGCTGGGCGTGGTCGCGCTGGTGGTCGCGTATTTCGCCGCGCTGCTGCTTAACTTCGCCGACTTCTCGCGCTTTGGCGTCAGCGAGCAGGCGGTGCGCCGCGGCAACTTCTGGGGGCTGCCGATCAACTTCATGCTGTTCGCGCTGGTGACGGTGATCGTCACCGCCAGCACGCTGGTGGTGTTCGGCGAGGCCATCCTCGACCCGATCGAGGTAGTCCACCGCATCGAGAACAAGCCGGTGCTGATCCTGGGCAGCCTGACCTTCGTCATCGCGACCATCGGCATCAATATCGTCGCCAACTTCGTGTCGGCAGCCTACGACATCGCCAACGTCGCGCCGCGCCACATCACCTTCGCGCGCGGCGGGCTGATCACCGCACTGCTGTCAATCGCGGTGCTGCCCTGGCAGCTGTACCACAACCCGGTGGTGATCAACCTGTTCGTCGGCGGGCTGGGCGCCTGCCTGGGGCCGCTGTTCGGCGTGATCATGGTCGACTACTACTGGACGCGCCGCCGCCAGGTGGTGATTGCCGACTTGTACAGCGAAGACCCGGCCGGCCGCTACTGGTATCAGGGCGGCGTCAACCTGCGCGCGGTCGCGGCCTTCGTGCCGGCAGCCTCGCTCGCCTGCATGGTGGTGCTGTGGCCGGGCGCAGGGCATCTCGAGGCGTACGGCTGGCTGATCGGCACGCTGGCGGCTGCTGCGGTCTACGCGCTGATCATGCCGCGCGAGCCGGCCTGACCGGTTGATGTCATACGGGTCCGTCCTTCATGCTGATCCGTATGGCATTTGTCTGTGCTGGCCATCTGCGTGGCGTGCCAGGACAAGAAAATGACACGAGCAGACAGGCGTAGAAAGTAACGACTCGCTACACTGCGTCCCGAGTCAAGCAGGCAGGTCCGGCCTTCGCTGCAGGGCCTGCCGCTTTGGACATAAACCTGGATGACAGGAGCGAGCATGTTGGGCACACACGCTTTGAAGGGCGGGAGCTTCCGGCTTCCGAATATCTACCTGATCCTGGTCGGCTTCATGGCTGTTGTGGCCTTGCTGACCCGCTGGATCCCCGCCGGTGCCTACCAGCGCACCGAAATGATGACCCCCGCCGGCCCGCGCATGGTTGCCGTCGCCGACAGCTTCCAGTTCCTCCCTTCCTCTCCCGTTACCCTCTGGCAGTTCATCACCGCGATCCCCGACGGCATGGTCGGCGCGGCCAACATCGTGTTCATGACGCTCTTGGTCGGTGGTTCGGTCGGCCTGATCCGCCGTACCGGCGTGGTCGACCTCGGCATCCAGTCGCTGCTCCGCGCAGTCGGCGGCCGTTCGCAACTGGTGATCCCGCTCTTGATGGCGCTGTTCGCGGCGATCTGCGGCTTTATCGGCGTGCCCGAGCTGTCAATCGCCTTCCTGCCGATGCTGCTGCCGATGTTCTACCGCATGGGTTACGACGGCATGACCGCGGTCGCAGTCGCGCTGTTGCCGACCACGCTGGGCTTCGCCTTCGGCATCACCATCCCTGGTACCGTCGGCATCGGCCAGAGCATCGCCCAGCTGCCGATGTTCTCCGCCGCCGGCTACCGCGCGGGCATGCTCGCGCTGGTGATGCTGGTCGCCATCGTCTACACCTGGCGCTACGCCACCCGCGTCAAGGCCAACCCCGCCGCGAGCCTGGTGTTCGATACCGATGCCGAACTGCGCACCCGCCTGCTCAGCACCCGCGGCGGTGACGCGGCCAACCGTTTCACATCGCGCCAGAAGCTCGCCGGCGTGCTGTGCGGCTTCGCGCTGATCGGCGTGATCGTCGCCATCCTCAAGTGGCAGTTGAGCTTCAACGCGATCAGCGGCCTGTTCCTCTCCGTTGCCGTCGCCACCGCCCTGATTGCTGGCAAGCGCGCCAATGCGCTGTGCGAGGACCTCGACGAGTCGTTCCGCGAGATCCTGGTCGGCGCGCTGATCTGCGGCCTGGCCCGCGCGATCTCGGTGCTGATGAGCCACGGCCAGATCGCCGACACCATCGTCTACGGCATCGTCGGCCTAGTGTCCGACTTCAGCGGTGCCATCGCGGTGATCACCGTCTTCCTGTGCCAGGCGATGTTCAACGCGCTGATCCCATCCGGCAGCGGGCAGACCGTGCTGACCATGCCGGTGCTGGTGCCGCTGGCCGACCTGTTGGGCATCACCCGCCAGACCATGGTACTCGCCACCCAGATGGGCGACGGCATGACCAACATCCTGTTCCCGACCTCGGGCTACTTCATCGCCACGCTGGCGATCGCCCGGGTCGACTACCTCAAGTGGCTGCGCTTTTACCTGCCGCTGTTCGGCGTGCTGCTCGCGATGGCGGCCGGCTCGCTGACGCTGGCGTACTCGATCGCGCTGGGGCCGTTCTGACCCCAAGGCAGCCACCCAAACTTCAACCATCAAGGAAATCCCAATGCTCGATACCCTGATCCGCAACGCGCGCCTGGTGCTGCGCAACGAAGTGGTGAACGCCGAACTCGGCATCCGCGACGGCAAGATCGCCGTGATCGCCGACCGTGTCGAAGAGCCGGCACGCGAGACCGTCGACGCCGCGGGCCAGTACGTGATGCCGGGCATGGTCGACGTGCACATGCATATTTCCGAGCCGGGGCGTACCGAGTGGGAAGGTTACGAGACGGGCAGCCAGGCGATGGCCGCCGGCGGCACCACCTCGTTTGTCGAGATGCCGCTGAACACCATCCCGGCGACCACCGACGTCGCCGCGATGGACCTGAAGATCGGCGCCGCCAGCGGCCAGTGCCACGTCGACTATGCGCTGATGGGCGGGCTCGTGCCGTGGAACTTCGACGACCTCAAGCCGATGTCTGCTGCCGGCGTCGCCGCGTACAAGTGCTTCGTCGCCACCTGCGGCTCGGGCAAGCCGGGCGACTTCAAGAACGTCAACGACTTCGAACTGTACGAAGGCATGAAGATTCTCGCCGAGACTGGCGACCTCCTGGTGATCCACTGCGAGAATGCCGCGCTGACCGACGGGCTGGGCAAGAAGGCGCGCGCCGAGGGCAAGAGCAAGGTGTCCGACTACGTCGCCAGCCGCCCGGTGTTCACCGAGGTGGAAGCGGTGCAGCGCGTGCTCTTGATCGCCAAGGAAACCGGCTGCCGCGTGCATATCGCGCACAACAGCTGCCCGGAAGCGGTCGACGCCATCCACCGCGCCATCGCCGACGGCGTCGACGCGTCGGTCGAGTCGTGCCCGCACTACTTCCTGCTGGCGACCGAAGAGCTCGACGCGATCGGCCCGCGCGCCAAGTGCTCGCCGCCGATCCGCGACTACGCCAACCAGGCGCGCATGTGGGAGTACCTCGCCGCCGGCAAGATCGGCATCCTCGGCTCCGACCACTCGCCGTGCACCTTCGACCTCAAGGACAAGGAAAACGCGTTTGACGCGTGGGGCGGCCTGTCGGCCTGCCAGAACAGCGTCGACGCGATGTTCGACGCCGGCGTCAAGCAGCGCGGCCTCAGTCCGACCCTGCTCGCGCAGGTGCTCGCGACCAACCCGGCCGAGCGCTTCGGCCTGAAGGACAAGGGCGAGATCGCGATCGGCAAGGACGCCGACCTGGTGTTCATCGACCCCGAGCAGTCGTACACGGTGACCGCCGAGGGCCTCTACTACAAGAACAAGCACAGCGCGTACGAGGGCCGCAAGATCGATTGCCGCGTCACCCGCACCGTGCTGCGCGGGCGCACCATCTTCGAACTGGGCAAGGACTTCGGCAAGGCGGACGGCCGCCTGATCCGCGTCACCGGCAAGCAGGGCCGCTAAGCCTGTTTTGCTGCTTTTCCACCAAGGCACCGGCACCGCACCGGTGCCTTTTTTGTCGTCTGCGGGGTGGCGGGCGTGGACTGTCCAGCCTTCATTCTGCTGCCGGAATTTGTCAGTACGTGCCATGCGCTGGCGTGCGATGACAGGTGTTTTGATGGGTTGATTTCTGCTGTAAGCCTTGCCAGGCAAGCTTTCTTGCGTTTCGTCAAACAAGTGTGGATGGTCGGACACGCTGGCGCGTAAGGACAGTGCGCGGGCTCGTGTTTGTCATTACGGTAGTGGCTACTCCCCGCCCGGGAAGCAGGCACACCGGGCCCGGTCGCCGCATCCGAATCGCAAACTTTCAGTGGAGATCAACGATGGCCATTCCTGTCCCAACCCCACCCGCGCCAGCCGCCGTGCAGGCACCCGCCAAGAAATTCGAGATCCCGGACATCTACGTGATCCTGGGCGCGATGATCCTGTTCGTCGCCCTGCTCAGCTACGTGATCCCGGCGGGCGAGTACCAGCGCGAGATCGTCAACGGCCGCGCGACGGTGGTCGCCGGCTCGTTCGCCTTCATCGAGCAGCAACCGGTGGGGTTCATGCAGGTGGTCGAGGCGATCCCGACCGGCCTCGTCAAGGCGGGCGACGTGGTGATCCTGACCTTGCTGGTCGGCGGCGCGGTCGGCGTGATCCGCGGCGCCGGCATCATCAACTACGGCATCGACAAGCTGCTGGGTGCGCTGGGTAGCCGAACCAGCCTGATGATCCCGGTGCTGACCTCGGTCGGCGGCGTGATCTCGGCCTTTATCGGCACGCCCGAACTGGGTATCGCCTACCTGCCCATCGTGCTGCCGCTGATGCTGCGCCTCGGTTACGACACCATGACGGCCACCGCGATCGCGCTGCTGGGCCCCTCGGTCGGCTTCGCGTTCGCGCTGACCGCGCCGGCGACGGTCGGCACCGCCCACCTGTTGGGCGAACTGCCGATGTTCTCGGGTGCCGCCTTCCGCTTCGCCTTCCTCGCGCTCGCGCTCTCGATCAGCACCGCCTTCATCATGCGCCACGCGGCGCGGGTGAAGGCCAACCCGGAGCAGAGCCCGACCGCCGAACTGGACGCGACGCTGCGCGCGCGCTTCGCCGGCGAGGAGAGCGCATCGGACAGCAGCTACACCCCGCGCCAGCGCATGGCCGGTGCGGCGACCTTGCTGATGTTCGTCGCCATCATCGCGGCCATCCTGCAGTTCAAGCTCGGCTTCATGGCGATCTCCGGCCTCTTCATGCTGATGGCGGTCGCCGCCTGCCTGCTGGCCGGACAGACGCTCAACGCGATCTGCGCCAGTTACAACGACGCGATGAAGGGCGTGATGGTCGGCGCGCTGATCTGCGGCATCGCCCGCGGCGTGTCGGTGGTGCTCGAGCAGGGCATGATCATGGACACCATCGTGTTCTGGCTGTCCGAGATGCTGAGCAAGCTGCCGCCGGCGGTCACCGCCTACGGCATCTTCGCCACCGAGTGGTTCTTCAACCTGATCGTGCCGTCCGGCTCGGGCAAGGCCGTGATCACGCTGCCCATCCTCTACCCGCTGGCTGACCTGGTCGGCGTCTCCCGCCAGATCGTGGTGCTCGGCCTGCAATGGGGCGAGGGCCTGGCCAACGTGATCCAGCCGACCGAAGGCTACTTCATGGCCATCCTGGCCATGGCCGGCGTGCCGCTGAACCGCTGGGTGCGCTTCTTCCTGCCCCTGATGGGCCTGCTGGTCGCGCTCGCGCTGGCCGGCCTGTTCGTCGCGCAATTGGCCGCGCTCGCCTGAAACCACCGATGGCCGGCCCCGCGCCGGCCTTTTTTGACCGTGCTCTTGTCGGGAGATTCGCCATGACAACCCCACGATCCAGAACGGCCGCCTGGCCGATGCCCGATGTCTACCTGATCCTGCTCGCCTTCGTGCTGTTGATGGGGCTGCTGACCTGGCTGGTGCCGGCCGGCAGCTACGAGCGCGAAATGCGCGAGACGCTGCTCGGCACCCGCGCGGTGGTACTGCCCGGCACCTACCAGTTGGTCGAGGCGTCGCCGGTCGGCTTCATGCAACTGGTGACCGCGTTGCCGGACGGGCTCTCCAGCGCCAGCGAGATCGTGTTCATGACGCTCCTGGTCGGCGGCGCGGTCGGCGTGATCGCGCGTGCCGGCATCCTCGAGTTCGGCATCCACCACCTGCTGCGCGCGCTGGGGACGCGCGCCGAGCTGACCATCCCGATCCTGATGGCGATGTTTGCGCTGTTGGCCGCCTTCATTGGCACGCCGGAGCTGGCGATCGCCTACCTGCCCATCATCCTGCCGCTGTTCCGGCGGCTGGGCTACGACGCGGTGACCGCGACGGCGACCGCGCTGTTGGCAACCTCGCTGGGCTTCACCTTCGGCATCACCGCGCCGACCACCGTCGGTGTCGGCCAGAGCATCGCCCAGTTGCCGCTGTTCTCCGGCGCGGCGGTGCGCGCGCTGGTGTGGCTGGGCGCGATCGCGCTGTGCGCGGCCTACGTGCTGCGCCACGCGCGGCGCACCCGCCAGGCGCCGTCGGACGAGGGCTCCCACGCGCTGCCGGTGTTCAGCGCCCGCCTGCGCTGGGCGGCCGGCGTCACCGCCTTGCTGTTTGTCGCGGTGATCGCGTCCATCATCGTGTTTGGCCTCAAGTTCAACGCGATCGGCGGCCTGTTCGTGCTGATGGCCGTGACCGGCGCGCTGGTGGCCGGGCGTTCGCCCAACGGCATCTGCGAGGACTTCAACGCCGCATTCCGCGACATCCTGGTCGGCGCGCTGATCTGCGGCTTTGCCCGCGCCATCGCGGTGGTGATGGAGCAGGGGCAGATCGCCGACACCGTCGTCCACCACCTGGAGACGCTGACCGGCGACATGTCCTCGTACGCGGCGCTGCTGTCGATCTTCGGCTTCCAGGCGCTGTTCAACCTGCTGGTGTCCTCCGGCAGCGGGCAGACCATCCTGACCATGCCGGTGCTGGTGCCGCTGGGCGACCTGCTCGACATCAGCCGGCAGACGCTGGTGCTGGCGACCCAGTTCGGCGACGGGCTGACCAACCTGGTATTCCCGACCTCGGGCTACTTCGTCGCGACGCTGGCGATCGGCAAGGTCGGCTACCCGGCGTGGCTGCGCTTTTACGCGCCGCTGTTCGCGACCCTCGCGCTCTACGCAGGAGCCGTGCTGTGCCTCGCGCACGCGCTGCGCTTCGGCCCGTTCTGAGCCGCGGCGCGCAAAGCCAAACGCTTGTCGGGTGCAGACAGGCCGGCGGCATGCGCGGCCGGTAAAGTGGGTTTGTGCACGCAGCCTGATGCCCGACAAGGATGGTTGGTCCCAGGCGCCGGTACCGCCCGGCCGGTCTTGCGTGCCGCCTCAACCGTACACCAAACCGGTTGAACTCCTGCAGGCACCGGTTTGACGCCGGTGCCTGAACCCATTGGAAGACCGCCCATGCTGACAGCCGAACGCCTCACCGAACTGACCGCCTTGCGCCGCGACCTGCACGCGCACCCCGAACTTGCCTTCGCCGAGCAGCGCACCGCCGCGCTCATCGCGCGTGAACTGGCGGCGCTGGGCTTGCCGGTGCACGAAGGCATCGGCGGCACCGGCCTCGTCGCGGTGGTCGAGGGCGCGCGCCCCGGCCCCGCGGTCGGCCTGCGCGCCGACATGGACGCGCTGCCGATGCAGGAGGGCAACACCTTCGCGCACGCGTCGCGCCACGCCGGCTGCATGCACGGCTGCGGCCACGACGGCCACAGCGCGATGCTGCTGGGAGCCGCCGGCGTGCTGGCGCGCTCGCGCGACTTCGCCGGCACCGTCTACCTGATCTTCCAGCCGGCCGAAGAGATGGAGGGTGGCGCCGTCGCCATGATCGAAGACGGCCTGTTCACCCGCTTCCCGATGCAGGCGGTGTACGGCCTGCACAACTGGCCGGGGCTGCCGGCCGGGCAGGTCGCGGTGCAGGCCGGTCCGATGATGGCCGGCATGGACTTGTTCGAGATCGTGGTCACCGGCCGCGGCAGCCACGCGGCGATGCCGCACGAGGGCAACGACGCGCTGGTCGCCGCCGCGCAACTGGTGACCGCGATCCAGACTATCGCCAGCCGCAGCGTCAGTCCGCTGGAGAGCGCGGTGGTCAGCGTGACCCAGCTGCACGCGGGCGACGCGTACAACGTGCTACCTGAACAGGTGGTGGTGCGCGGCACCTGCCGCTACTTCAAGGGCGCCGTGCAGGCGGCGATCCGCGCGCGGCTGGACGGGCTGTGCCGCGGGCTCGAGCTTGCCTTCGGCGTGACGGCCGCGCTCGACTACCGGGTGCGCTACCCGGCGGTATGCAACGAGGCGGCGCACGCCGCCGTCGCCGCCGCGGCCGCACGCCGCGCGCTGGGGGACGCCGGGCTGTGCCAGCGCTTTGCGCCGTCGATGGCGAGCGAAGACTTCGCGGCGATGCTGGCTGAAGTGCCCGGCGCGCTGGTGTGGTTGGGCGCCGATAACGCGCACGCGCCCAGCGCCCCCCTGCACAACCCCGCGTACGACTTCAACGACGCGCTGATCGAGCCGGGCGTGCGCTTCTGGGTGGCGCTCGCGCACGACGCGCTGGAGGCCCTCGCATGCACACGCTGACCGAGGCGGACGATTTCGACCGCGCGATGCTCTCACGCGCGGTGCTCGAGGCGGAGCAGGCGCGCCTCGCGGGTGACCGGCCGTTCGGTGCGCTGATCGCCGAGCAGGGCGGCCGCCTGCTCGTGCTCGGCCGTAACCGAGAAGCCAGCAACGCCGACCCGACCGCGCACGCCGAAGTCGACGCGCTGCGCAAGCTCGGCCCGCGCGCGCCGGCCGGTGCGGCAGGGCTGACCCTGTACGCGAGCGGCGAACCCTGCCCGCAATGCGCTGCGGCGATCTTCTACAGCGGCATCCGCCGCGTGGTGTACGCCGTCGGCGCCGACACCATGCGTGCGTGCGAGGAGGAGGGCGCGCCGGTGCTCAAGATGGGCTGCCGCGAGGTGTTCGCCACCGGCTCGCACCCGGTGTGCGTGGTCGGCCCCGTCGAGGTCGAACTCGGGCGCGAGGTGCTGCGTCGCCACTTCGGCCGCTAGATGCTGTCGCTCGGACTGGCCGCGCAGGCGGCGATGCTGCTGGCGATCGCCTGCGACGTGGTGGCGTTCCAGCTGCACGGCCGGCGTCGCCTGCTGCTGTGCATGAGCGGCGGCATGGCGCTGGTGTGCCTGCACTTCGCGCTGCTCGCGCAGTGGACGGCGGCGCTGACCATGCTGCTCGCCGTCGTGCGCAATTTCGCCAGCCTCAGGCGGCGTACCTTGGCCGTCGAACTCGGCTTTGCCCTGTTGATCGTCGCCGGCGCCGTATTGACCTGGGGCGGGCTCGCCAGCCTGCTCGCCTGCACGGGCGCGCTGCTGGCCAACCGGGCGATGTTCGCCGCGAGCGAGCGCGCCTTGCGCGGGCTGCAATTGCTGGCGACGCTCGTGTGGATTGCGCACAACCTCGCCGTCGGCAGCCCGCTGGCCGTGCTGCGCGAGGCGCTGGTGTTCGCGAGCAACCTCGTCGGCAGCTGGCGCTTGTCCCGGCGGAGCGATACCGGGCAGCCGTAGGCATCACTGGGCTGCGCTGGTTTCCTTTGCATTGGCCGGCTACGCGTAGCCGCAGAGCCTTCCCCCTTTGTCAGCAATGGCCTGTCCGCCGTTGGCCATCGTTTCCAGTTGTGTGCAATGCGCGTCGATCTGCCCGAGCAGCGCATGCTTCCACTTTTTGTATTCTTCTTCCGGCATCTGTACGGGCTGGTTTGATGTTGCGTTGACCATGCTCATCAGTGCGGCACTGTAGGCGTTGGCGTAGAGCAGGTCGCGAAAGCCGTTACGGATGATGGCGGGTGCGTTAGTGGCAATTTCGGCCAGCGAGAGCTGGCTGACCAGCCCGAACAGGTTGCTGCGCACGGGGCGGGTGGCCGCCTGCATCACGCCGACCACGGAGAACAAAGCTGCCGGCTGCTGCAGCGCGTACTCGGCGTTTTTAAGATGGTCTCCTTGAGATGCAGGCAGCAGTTGGTGGAGCTTGTCCAGCCGGGTGAGCGCGAGGCGGGTATTGTTGAGCAGCAAGGACGCGTCGCGCACCGGGTTGTCAGAGTCGGTCGCGATGCGGCGGGCGCCGAAGCGGGTAAACGCGTCGATCACCAGATAGGCGCGCAGCAGGCGGCGCTGCTTGTCGACGACCGGCTCCGCGTACACTGCCTTGGTCGGAAATGCCTTCTCGCAGTTCGCTTTGTCAACGGGTTCGTCCTTGAGTAAGCGGCAACTACTTTCTGTCAGTGTCTTTTGTACCTCAGTCGCGTCCAGGCGTGCCATGCCGGCGCATCCGGTCAGGGTGAGCGCCATCGCGCAGGAAAGGATGGGGATGTTGGTGGTTAATCGCATGAGGGATCTCCCGGCTTGCTTCAGAAAAAACACCTACGAAACATAGGCTTAATACTTGCCTGCCACCAGTTGCTCGTCTAAGCCGAAGTTTTGGCCGGCGGGCATTGCGATGACGGACGCTGATGCGGGCAGGAAGGATCGCCGTCTCGACAAGGAGGCGCAGCAGGCGGAAAGCCAACGGATAGGTGAGCGCCACAAACTGCTGGGCTGGCCGGATGAAGAGGCTGCACGTTGCGCGCTGGCACTCTCCGGCGGTGGCATCCGCAGCGCAACTTTCTCGCTGGGGGTGGTGCAGGCGCTGGCGCGCCATGCGCCAGACGGCCGGCCGGTGAGCGACCCACCGGCAGACACCGGCAGCCCTCAACAAGGCGATGAGCAGCAGCCGGAGCGCGCTTGGCTCGCCCGCTTCGACTACCTGTCGACCGTCAGCGGCGGCGGCTATCTGGGCGCCTTCCTGTGCAGCCTGTTCGTGCCCGGCCGTTTTCGTGAGCAAAAAGATGAGAAGACGGCAGCACTGACAGCTTTCAGGGTGCTGCGCAAGGAGCCGCCCGAGCGCTTCAGCCCCAGCCGACGCATCAAGGAGTTGGCGCAGCCCGCAGGGACTTCGATGCCGCTCGCCTGGCTACGCGACAACGGCCGTTACCTGCTGCCGACCGGCGCGGGAGACACCGGTTACGCGCTGGCCCTCTTGATCCGCAACCTGCTATCGGTCCATCTGGTGATTGGGTTGGCGGTTGTACCGGTTCTTACGCTGTCCACGTTGTTTGGTTTGGTGGTGTCGCTCTACCCCCTCTGTAGCAGTTTCTCTTCCGCATTTTCCCAGATCTGGTTTATTCCCGAGGCAATATGGTGGCCATCGCCCGCATGGTGGCTGGTGCCGTTACTGGCGCTTGTCTGGCTAATGCCCGCCATGCTGGCCTACTGGCTGTCCGACCGCATTACGGCCCTGTCAGGTCGCAAGCTCATGTGGCGGGTGCCGCTCTCTGACCTGTTTCTTGCTGCCCTGGCCATGCTGCTGCTATGGCTCGAGCTTGGCCAGCGCTGGCCGTCGGAGCTGGCTATCTGGCGCTGGCTGGCCTGGGGCTTCTTGTGGGTGGGGTTTGCCGCGCGCTGCCTGACGGGTTGGCTGCAGCGTCAGGTGCGCCGCCAACTGGGTGGCGCTGCCTCACAGCACACGCCGGCGGCGGGCTACCGGGTGCGGGTCACCCGCCATCTTGCTGCCGGGTTGGCCGTGTTGCTGGGGGTGGCCATACTGGCGCTGGCGGAGTCGCTCGGGCAGTCGCTTTACCTGTACATGGCCAAGACCGAAGCTGTGCTGACGCTGGGCGGCCTGCTATCGGTGCTCGCGGGCTTGTTTGCGGCAGTGCGTTACCTGGCGCGCTTCTTCGACGAGAAGGCGCCGTCCGGCTGGCTGGCGCGCTTGCCGCTGGGTGCCATCACCGGTGCCGCGGCCGCCGTGCTTGCCCTGCTGCTGCTGACGCTGTGGGCGCTGGCCGTGCAATGGGTGGCGTGGGCTGAACAACAGCCCGGCGCGGATGCCTTGCCGTGGGCCTTGGGCCGGCTTGGCGTGCTGCTGGGGGCGAGCCTGCTACTGCTGTGGTGGACAGGCCGTGAGCCCGATTTTCTCGACCTCTCTTCCTTGCAGCAGTTTTACTCGGCTCGCCTGATTCGTGCCTATCTTGGGGCGAGCAACGGCACGCGCTTCCAGAGCCAGGATCGCGCCTCGTACAGCAGCGCCGAGCCTATGCCTGGCGACGAGCTGAGCCTGCAAGACTATTACCGGGAAGATTCGGCCGCGCCGCTGCACCTGATCAATTGCACCCTCAACCAGACCCTGGGGCCGGCCGAGCAACTGGTGCAGCGCGACCGTAAGGGCAAGCCGGTCTGTATCGCGCCTACCGTACCCAAGCCATCCTGCGGCACGCCGGACCACCCGCCGCTTCCCTACCACATTTTTGTGGACGGCCATCTGGCCAGGCAGAAGGGTGGCTGTCCGGTCAGGCCGGGTGACGGCGTACCCAAAGGGCTAGGCGCGTGGATAGCCGTCTCCGGCGCCGCGTTTTCGACCGGCCTTGGGCGGACCACCTCTCTCGGCACTTCGCTATTGTGCGGCCTTGCCAATATCCGTCTGGGGCGGTGGATGCGGCTTCCGCTCGACGAAGCCTACGTAGCGGACAAGGACGAAAGCCAAAACCAGTCTGAGCGGCCGTCTCGATGGTTAGCCATTCTGCCCAATCAGACGTTGCTGCTGCGTGAATGGACGGCGCGCTTTCACGGCCTGCATGCCCCGTGGCAGTACTTGTCCGACGGCGGCCACTTCGAGAACCTTGGCGTGTACGAACTGTTGCGTCCCGGCCGCGAGGTGCGGCTGATCATCGCCTGCGACTGCGGTGCCGACCCGGACTACCACTTCGACGACCTGGCCAACCTAGTGCGACTCGTGCGGGTCGACTTCGGCCGGGAGATCGAAGTGGACGAGGAAGGCATGGCCGCGCTACCCGCCGATGTGCGCAGGGTCTTCGCCACCCCGCAACAGTTGCGGCAGGCGGAACTGGCAAGACGTGCCGCGCAGGCTAACCCCCCGGATGATCAAGCATGCGCGGTCCTGCTCAGGGTGGGCCCAGCCGGCAAGGACGAACCCGTCAGCCACATCGTGCTGATTAAGCCGCGGGTGCCGGCCGGCGTGCCGGTCGACGTGGCGCACTACGCCGCGCTGAACCCCGCCTTTCCGCAGCAGACTACCGTTGACCAGTTCTTCGACGACCAGCAATGGGAGAGCTACCGCAAACTGGGGCTGGTCTGCGGCGAGAGTGTCGTGCGGGCGCTGGCAAGTAGTGGGGAGGTGGCGCGCTGGCTGGGCCAGTCGCCGGAGCAGGCAGTCAACCGAGAAGGAGCATGAGATGAAATATCCGGGCAGGGTGGTCCGGCTGGGCGAGGCGGACCCGAAGGTGGTCAAGGCGGTCAAGGAGCAGCTGAACAAGGCATTGCACCTGCCGCAGGAGGGGGTTGGCGCGCTAGACGAGAGTAACCCCAATTTCGGCGCGACGACCGAGCAGGTGGTCAAGCTGTTCCAGTGCCGCAACGCCGATGCACTTGGGCGGCCTCTACTCGAGGACGGTGAGATCGGCGCGCTGACCTGGGCGGCGCTGTTCGGCGAGGCGAGCGTGCCGGTGGCGGACCAGGCCAAGACCCCGCTGCTGCAGAAGGTAGTCGAAGTCGCCGCCAGTCAGGTTGGGGTGCGCGAGGTTCCGAAGAGTTCCAACAGAGGACCGCAGGTCGAGGTCTACCTTGCCTCGACGGGCACCCCCGCTGGCTCATGGTGGTGCTGCGCGTTCACCTACTGGTGCTTCCGCGAGGCGGCCACGGCGCTGGGTGTGGCCAACCCCATGCTCAACACCGCGCATTGCCTGACCCACTGGAACGGCGCCAAGCAGCGAGGCGCCCAGCGCGTACACACGGGCGATGCGGTGGCCAACCCAGCGCTGGTGAAGCCGGGCATGCTGTTCATCCTCGATAAAGGAGGCGGAAACGGGCATACCGGCGTGGTCGAGCGCGTGGCCGGCGAGTTTATCTACACCATTGAAGGAAATAGCAACGCTTCGGGTGGCGCCGATGGTGATGGCGTGTACCGGCTGCGTCGCAAGATCGACACCATCAACAAGGGTTTCATCGACTACGCGTAAGGATTGACAGATTCCGGCCCGAAGCCGCCGGTCGCGCGGCGGGGCATGTGTGTGGACAAGGGGAAGGAGAAATTGATGCAGGCAAAAACCATGTGGCAGGCAGCGTTTGTTGCCGTGCTACTGTCGCCCGCCGCGCTGGCGGGGACTTTTTCGGGTACGGCCAGCGGGCTGCCGGTGCCACCGGCAACACTGATCGACTTTGAAAATGTGGCGCCGCCGGGGCCGCTGCCGGAGTTCCCGTATGTCGATAATTTCTACGCGGCGTCCGGGGTGAGCTTCAGCGGCTTTGTCGCGGAGCGGGGCATACTCGGCTTGCCGTATGGTCAGGCGGCGATGACACAATTTGTGGGAGGTCTGCTCGGCGTAAGTGGTGGCAGGCCAGTAGAACCCGTGGAGATCCGCTTTGCGTCGCCGGTCAGCGCCGCGTCGTTCTGGACGGCGGGTGATCTTTTGGGGGTCGGTCTGGGTTCGGCCGAAGCGTTCAGCGGTAACACCCTGGTCGCCTCGCTGACGCTGGCCCCCGGCTACAACGGCTTCGACAACCTGAGCTTTGACCGCATCAGGTTCGAGTCCGGGGGACCCCTCATCGACAACCTGGCCTTCCAGCCGGCGGCGCCGGTGCCCGAGCCCGCTAGCGCACTCTTGATGCTGTCCGGCCTCGGGGTGGTCGGCTGGTGGCGTCGGCGGCAGCGCTGACGCGCGTCGCCGTCAAACCCGGGCCCGAAGCCGCCGGCCGCGCGGCGGGGCATGTGTGTGGACAAGGGGGAGGAGAAACCTATGCAGACGAAAAGACCCCTGGCCAGCGCTGCCGTGTTGGCCCTGACCCTTGGCTTCAGCGGTGTGGCACACGCAGAGCTCTTCAAGCGCGACCTGCTGACGGGCGACCAGTTGCTGGTGTTCGACGACGCCAGCGGGCTGGAGTGGCTGCAACCGGTCGCGACTCTGGGTGGTGGGTACGACGGTGCTGTGGTCAAGTCAGTGATGTCGACTTACGGCCTGCGCTACGCGTCATCTCAGGAGGTGCAACAGCTGATTCAGGGTAATTTTGGTGAGCTGGTGTTGTTCCCTGAATACGTTTACAAGAAAGAAAATGGGCCTGTGCTCAACAGCTTCTACGAGTGGTTTGCTCCCATGAGTCGTTCGAGCTTCGATGCCGGCTATGGCAAGGATCTTTGGGCAAACTCGGCAGATGCCGTGCATGGTTACCCCTGGAGCAGTCTCTCTGGCGGGGCGCCTTTCGTCTTTGAAGGCAGCCAAATCCGCGGCCACTGGCCACTGGCGGGCAACTGGTTGGTGCGGCCGGTCTCGCCGGTGCCCGAGCCGGCCAGCGCGTTGCTGATGCTGTCCGGCCTCGGGGTGGTCGGCTGGTGGCGCCGCCGCCGGCAGCCATAAGCGGGTGAGGGGGCGCCGGCGGGAAGACGGGTTTGTCCGCCGGCGCTTTACTGGCATCATCGCCCCCATTCATTCGCAGCGACGACGCCATGACCCCTCACGACCCCTATTTGTGGCTGGAAAGCCTGGACAGCCCCGACGCGCAAGCGTGGGTGACTGCGCAAAACCAAGAGACGCAGCGCCTGCTCGACGCCGACCCGCGCTTCGCGCCGTTGACCGCCGAGATCCTCGCCCACCTGCAGGACACCCGGCAGATCCCGTTCTTCGCCGAGCACGACGGCTGGCTGTACAACTTCCACCAGGACGAGGCGCACCCGCGCGGGCTGTACCGGCGCACCACGCTGGAAACCTACCGCGCTGGCGGCAACGACTGGCAGCCGGTGTTCGACCTGGACGCGCTGGCCGCAGCCGAGGACGAGGACTGGTTCCTCGACGGGATGTCGCACTGCACGCTTTCCCCCTCGCGGGCGATGCTGTTCCTGACCCGCGGCGGGCAGGACGCGACGGTGTGCCGCGAGTTCGACATCGAGGCGGGCGACTTCATCGACGACGGCTTCAACTTCCCCGAGGGCAAGAGCCATATCGCGTGGCGCGACGAACACAGCGCGCTGGTGTGCCCGGGCTGGCAAGGCGCGCCGCTGACGCGCGCGGGTTACCCGCGCGAGGTGTGGCGGGTGGCGCGCGGCGAGGGCGGCCGGCACGAATGGGTGAAGCTGTTTGTCGCGGGCAAGGGCGCGATGATGGTCGCCGCGTGGCGCTACCTCGACGCGGACGGCGCGCCGCTCGACATCATCGAGGCGTCCGACTCCTTCTACCGCAAGACCTACCACCTGATCGGCGCCGACGACAGCACCCGTGCGCTGCCGCTGCCCGAGCGCGCCGACATCGAGGGCTATCTGCACGGCGAACTGCTTGTGAAGCTGGCCGACGACTGGGCGTGGCAGGGCGAACAGTACCGCGCCGGCAGCCTGCTGGCGGTGGCGCTGCCGGCCCTCACCCCCGACCCCTCTCCCGAGGGGAGAGGGGGGGCTGCCGTATCTCTGGGCCGGGTGCAGGTGCTGGTCGCGCCGCACGACAAGTGTTCGGTCGAGTCGGTCGAGACCACCCGCGCGAGCGTGGTGGTCAACCTGATCGACAAGGTGAAGAGCCGGCTCACCGCGTTCGACCGGGTGGACGGCGCCTGGCGCGAGCGCGCACTGCCGGTGCCTGACAGCGGGGTGGTCGAGTTCGCCGACCAGCCGTGGGATACGGACATCATCTGCTACAGCTTCAGCGATTTTCTGACGCCGACCGGGCTGTGGCGGCTGAATGTGGCGACCGGCGAGCAGGAAGTGCTGCGCGCGCAGCCGGCGGCGTTCGACGCGTCGGCGTTTGTTGCCGAGCAGCACAGCGCGCGCGCCGCCGACGGCACCGCGATCCCGTATTTCGTGGTGCGCGGCCGGCATACGGTGATGGACGGCAGCACGCCGACGCTGATGTACGGCTACGGCGGCTTCGAGGTGCCGATGCTGCCTTATTACGTCGAGAATTTCGGCCCGCACTGGCTGGAGAAGGGCGGCGCCTTCGTGCTCGCCTGCATCCGGGGCGGCGGCGAGTTCGGCCCGGCGTGGCACCAGGCGGCGCAGGGGCCGCGCCGCGCGGTGAGCTTCGGCGACTTCATCGCGGTGGCCGAGGATCTGGTCGCGCGCGGGCTGACCAGCCCGCGCCGGCTGGGGATAGAGGGTGGCAGCAACGGCGGCCTGCTGGTCGGCGCGTGCATGGTGCGCCGGCCGGAGCTCTTTAACGCGGTGGTGTGCGAGGTGCCGCTGCTCGACATGCTGCGCTACACCGAACTGCTGGCCGGTGCGAGCTGGATCGACGAATACGGCGACCCGGCCGACGAGGCCGAGCGAGCGGCGCTGGCGGCGTACTCGCCCTACCACCACGTCGCGGCCGGCGCGCCTTACCCGCTCGCGCTGTTTACCACCAGCGCCAAGGACGACCGCGTCCACCCGGGGCACGCGCGCAAGATGGTCGCGCGCCTGCAGGCGCTGGGCCACGACGCGCTGTTGATCGAGACCGACGCCGGCGGCCACACCGGCAACGCGCAGCAGGCGCAGACCGCCGAGGAGCTCGCGCGGGTGCTGGTCTACCTGTACCGCCAGCTGATGGACTGACTGGGCAAGTCATCTGCTTGTGTCTGCGGCGGGTTTTATGCCAAAGTTGTCGAAAATATTAGACAACAGAGGAGAAGCCATGCAGCAGGTCAGCGATATCGTCGTATTTGCCCGCCACCCGGTCGAGGCCGAGTCTTTCGTCGCCGCCCCCGAGCGGCGGCTGGACGGCGAGTGCCGCCAGCGCGTCGAAAACCATTACTCGGACGAGAGCGGCCAGTTCCACGCCGGCATCTGGTCCGGCGGCATCGGCCGCTGGAAGGTGCGCTATACCGAGCACGAGTTCTGCACGCTGCTCTCGGGCAAGGTGCGCGTCAGCGACGAGACGGGCGCGTCGGTGCTGCTGGAGGCGGGCGACCACTTCGTGATTCCGGCCGGCTTCGCGGGTGTGTGGGAGGTGATCGAGCCGGCGAGCAAGACCTACGCCGTGTTCGAGGCCGCGCGCTGACACCGTTTGTTTGATCTGGGTGAAGACGGCCTGCGTTGGCGCAAGCCACAATGGCCGGGAACCCAACAGAAAGGACCGCTATGTACCAGAACATCGTGATTGCCCTCGACGGCAGCCATAACGCCACCCTCGCGCTGAACGAGGCAATCGAGCTGGCGAAGGTGACCGGCGCGCGCATGATCCCGGTGCACGTGGCGAGCCTGCGCGACATCAGCGTCGAGGGCGTCGGCATGCTCGGCAGCCACGACCTGCACACGCTGGCGCAGACGCGCGGCCGCGACATCCTCGCCGAGGCCGAGTCGGAAATCCGCAAGGCCGGCCTTGACAAGGTCGAGACGGTGATCGTCGAGAGCTGGGACGGCGGCAAGGAGATGGCGCGCATGCTCATCGACGTCGCCCGCGAGCGCGGCGCCGACCTGATCGTGCTCGGCACCCACGGCCGCGCCGGGCTGATGAACCTGTTGATGGGCAGCTTCGCCGAGACCCTGCTCAAGGTGGCGACGCTGCCGCTCTTGATCGTGCGCAACACGCACGACGACGACGAGGTGAAGGTGTTCGAGAAGCGCCCGATCCTGTAAGCCTGTCCCTACACCCCCGCTTCAAGCGGGGGTTTCAGTTCTTGCGCGCGGCGAGCACGAAGAATTCGCGGTTGCCGTCGCCGCCCTTGATCGGGCTGTCCAGCCACTGCAAGGCCTTAAAGCCTTCCGCGGCCAGCGCCGCGTCGATCTTGTCCATCACCCGCGGGTAGTAGCGCTCGTCGCGCACAATACCGCCGCGGGACACCCCTTCGCGCCCCACCTCGAACTGCGGCTTGACAAGGCTCAGCAGACGGCCGCCATCGGCCAGCAGCGGCAAGGCGGAGGGCAGGATCAGCGTCAGCGAGATGAACGACACGTCGCACACCATCAGGTCGAACGCTGCGCCTTCGTTGGCTTCTAGCAACGTCGCTTTATCGAGCGCGCGCGCGTTGACCCCCTCGAAGCAGCGCACCCGCGCGTCGTCGCGGATCCTCTGCGCGAGCTGGTCGTGGCCGACGTCGA
The DNA here is from genome assembly GCF_004919095.1 of Crenobacter intestini. Lineage (GTDB taxonomy): Bacteria > Pseudomonadota > Gammaproteobacteria > Burkholderiales > Chromobacteriaceae > Craterilacuibacter > Craterilacuibacter intestini. The sequence goes on from NZ_STGJ01000002.1 coordinate 176,720, forward strand.
CGCCGACCACGCGGCGCGCGCCGGCCTGCAGCAGGCAGTCGGTGAAGCCGCCGGTCGACTGGCCGACGTCGAGCGCGCTCAGCCCCGTTACGTCGACGCCGGTCGCGGCGAGCGCGCCCTCGAGCTTGAGCGCGCCGCGCGACACGTAGCGGTCGGCGGCGTCGGGAATGATGTCGAAGCGGGTGTCGGCGGCCAGCTTCTGGCTGACCTTGGCGACGGCCGCGAGCTGCCCGTCCGTGTCGACGCGGACGCGGCCGGCCTCGATCAGTTTTTGCGCGGCGGTGCGCGAGGCGGCGAGCCCCTGTTCGACCAGCAGCAAGTCGGCGCGGATCATGGCATCTCCCGGAGGGTTGGCAGGGCGGGCAAGGGTCGCGCCGCCGGCGTTCGCCTGTCAAGCGGCGGCGCCTTGATTTGCGTCAAACCAGCCCTGATGATAGCCTTGACTCGCACTCTATGCATTGCGAGTGCCTTCAGTTCGGGCTTTGCCCGTCAATTTGTAACGCCCGTACCGCGGGCAAGGCGGCCATCCGGCCGCATCGGCTCACCTTGGGTCATCCGTCCAACCACCGGTCCGGCGTTCGTGCCCCGGCGTACTGGCGCGCACGGCAAAGGACCACTCAAGGAGCAATAATGGTTCTTCGCATTTCCCTGGCACTGACCGTGCTGTTTGTCCTGATCGGCGCCTTGCTGCCGGACCTGTTCGGCCGGGCGACCGGCGCGCTGCTCACGCTGACCATCGAGCGTTTCGGCTGGTTCTACCTGCTGGCCGTGTTCGGTTTCCTGCTGTTCACCATCTACCTCGCGTTCAGCCGCTTCGCGCAACTGCGCCTGGGCGGCGAGGACGCCGAGCCCGAATTCTCGCGCGGCACCTGGTTCGCCATGCTGTTCTCGGCCGGCATGGGGATCGGCCTGGTGTTCTGGGGCGTCGCCGAGCCGCTGTCGCACTTCGTCTCGCCCTCGCGCGGCGTCGCCGCGTCGACGCCGGAGGCAGCACGCATGGCGATGCATGCGTCGTTCTTCCACTGGGGCTTGCACCCGTGGGCGATCTATAGCGTGATGGGCCTCGCACTCGCCTACTTCAAGTTCAACCGCGGCGCGCCCGGCCTGATCAGCGCGGTGTTCCGCCCGCTGCTCGGGCGCCGCGTCGACGGCCCGCTGGGCTACGCGATCGACACGCTGGCGGTGCTAACCACCGCCTTCGGCGTCGCCACGTCGCTGGGCTTCGGCGCGCTGCAGATCGAGTCGGGGCTCGCCTACCTGTGGGGCGTGCCGCAGAACGGCTGGACCACCTTCTGGGTGGTCGCCGGCGCGACCGTGCTGTTCGTGCTCTCCTCGCTGACCGGCCTCACCCGCGGCATCCGCGTCCTGTCCAACCTCAACCTGTGGCTGGCCGTCTGCCTGTTGCTGCTGTTGCTGGTGCTGGGGCCGACCGGCTTCATCTTCGAGATTTTCACCACCACGCTGGGCGACTACCTGGACGATCTGATCGCGCAGAGCCTGCGCCTGACGCCGTACTCGCAGAACGGCTGGGTCGCCGGCTGGACGCTGTTCTACTGGGCGTGGTGGATCACCTGGGCGCCGTTCGTCGGCATGTTCATCGCGCGCGTCTCGCGCGGGCGCACCATCCGCGAGTTCGTGGTCGGCGTGCTCTTGGTGCCGACGCTGGCGAGCTTCGCGTGGTTTGCGGTGTTCGGCGGCAGCGGGTTGTGGCTGCAGCTGTTCGGCTCGGTCGACCTGGCCGCCGCGGTCGGCGACAACACGGCGACCGCGCTCTACCACCTGTTCGACGCGATGCCAGGCGGCGCCCTGCTCTCGACGGTGGCGATGCTGTTGGTGCTGAGCTTCTTCGTCACCTCGGCCGACTCGGCGACCTTCGTGCTGGGCATGCTCTCGTCCGGCGGTAGCCTCAACCCGTCCGCACGGGTCAAGGTGACGTGGGGCGTGCTGGTCGCCGCCATCGCGCTGATCCTGCTCGCCAGCGGTGGGCTCAAGGCGCTGCAGAGCATGGCGATCGTCACCGCCTTGCCGTTCTCGCTGATCATGGTCGGCATGTGCGTGTCGCTGTACCGGGCGCTGTCGGCCGAGGCGCGCGCGCTCTACCGCCACCAGCGCGAGATCGCGCACGAGGTCGAGCGGCTGATGGCCGCGCGCGGGGCCGGCCGCGACTGATGCGCGGTGGCGGCTTTGGTGCGATCATGGGCGCCTTAGCCTAGGAGCGCACCATGGACGCATACGAACTCGATCCGGTCGACGTCAGGGTGTTGGGCTGCCTCGTCGAAAAACAGGCGCTCACCCCTGACAACTACCCGCTGACCCGCGCGAGCCTGCTGGCCGCGTGCAACCAGAGCACCAGCCGCGAACCGGTGATGAGCCTCGGCGAGGCCGAGCTGTCCGCCTCGCTCGACCGCCTGCTCGCGCGCCGCCTGATCGGCGAGCGGATGCCGGCCGGCAGCCGCGTCGCCAAGTACGAGCACCGGCTCGGCTACGAGTGGAACGTCGACGGCGCGAAGCTCGCCGCGCTCGCGCTCCTGATGCTGCGCGGCGCGCAGACGCCGGCCGAGATCCGCGCACGCGCCGGGCGCATCCACACCTTCGCCAGCGCCGACGTGGTCGAGACCGCGCTTTCGGCGCTCGCCGACAAGTACCCGCCGCTGGTCGTGCACCTGCCGCGCCAGGCCGGCGAGCGCGAGGCGCGCTGGGCGCACCTGCTGTGCGGCGAGCCCGTCGCCGAAACCGCGGCCAGCGCGGTGCCGGACGCCGGTTGCGACGCGATCGTGGTCGGGCTGACCGGCCGCGTCGCCGCGCTGGAAGCCGAAGTGGCCGCGCTCAAGGCGCGCGTCGCCGAACTGGAGGGCGCGCTCGTCCGCGACTGAGCGCCGCCTTGCACCGAGACGGCCGCCTGCGCGGCCGTCGCCGTTTTCAACCTCCGTACCCATAAGGAAAACCCATGTCCCGTTCCCTGATTGTTGCCGCCCTGCTGGCGGTCGCTGCCGGTGCCAACGCCGGTGACCTGACCGTCGCCGGCACCGAGCACGGCGGCTTTATCAGCCGCACGCCGACCGGCTTCGGCCCCGGCATCACCCTCGACTACCTGCAGACCGACCGCCACCAGGACGCCAAGGCCGGCGGCGTCGGCCTCACCTTCGGCCTGCCGGTGCCGTTCGCCCGCATCGACGTGGGCGCCAAGGCGATGTGGCTCGACGCCTACGGCGACGCCACCGCCGGGATGGTCGGCGGCCGCGTCAGCGTCGACCTGCCGCTGTCGCTGGAAGGCTTCGTACAGGGCTACTGGGCGCCGGATGCGGCCGCCAGCGGCAGTGTGCACAAGGTGAGCGACGCGATGGCCGGCCTGCGCTGGAAGCCGCTGCCGCTGGTCGGCGTCGAGGCCGGCTGGCGCGAGTTCAAGGTCGAGCGCAACGACGCGCGCCGCGACGCCAAGCTCGCCGACGGCGCCTACGTCGGCGTCAGCGTCGGCTTCTAAGCCTGCCCACGACCGGCCGCGCCTCCCGCGCAGCCGCGTTTGCGTCTGGCCTTGCCAAGGCTCACGGGCTCGCAGGCCGGTGCCAGGCGCGGCGGCCCCCGCCGCATCATGTAGAATCGGGTTTTGTTTCACGCAAGGCCCCGACCCATGCCCGCCGACCTTCTCGCCGGACTCAACCCCGAACAACTGCGTGCCGTCACCTGGCCGGCCAAGAGCGCGCTGGTGCTCGCCGGCGCCGGCAGCGGCAAAACGCGGGTGCTGACCACGCGCATCGCGTGGCTCTTGTCGACCGGGCAGGCGAGCCCGGCGTCCATCCTGGCGGTGACCTTCACCAACAAGGCCGCGCGCGAGATGCAGACCCGCCTGTCGGCCATGCTGCCCGTCAACACTCGGCAGATGTGGATCGGCACCTTCCACGGCCTTTGCAACCGCCTGCTGCGCGTGCATTACCGCGACGCCGGCCTGCCGCAGACCTTCCAGATCATGGACTCGGGCGAGCAGCTCTCCGCCGTCAAGCGCCTCATCAAGCAGCTCGAACTGTCCGACGAGAAGTTCCCGCCCAAGAACGTGGTCGGCTTCATCAACAGCAACAAGGAAGCCGGCTACCGCGCCGACAAGGTGCAGGCGATCGACCCGTACACCCGCAAGCTCGCCGAGATCTTCGCCGCCTACGACGCGCAGTGCCAGCGCGAGGGCGTGGTCGACTTCGCCGAGCTGCTGCTGTGCGCGTACGAACTGCTCAGCCGAAACGAGGCGCTGGCGACCCACTACCGCGAGCGTTTCCGCCATGTGCTGGTCGACGAGTTCCAGGACACCAACCGCCTGCAGTATGCGTGGCTGAAGCTGCTGGCCGGCCGCGACAACGCGCTGTTCGCCGTCGGCGACGACGACCAGAGCATCTACGCGTTCCGCGGCGCCGAGGTGGGCAACATGAAATCGCTGCTCGCCGACTACGGCGTCGAGGCGCCGGTGCGCCTCGAGCAGAACTACCGTTCGGCCGGCAACATCCTCGCCGCCGCCAACGCGCTGATCGAGCAGAACGACGGCCGGCTGGGCAAGAACCTGTGGACCGACGCCGGCGAAGGCGAGCCGATCCGCCTGTACGAGGCGTTTTCCGACAACGAGGAGGCCGAATTCGTCTGCGACGAGGTGAGGGCGCTTGCGCGCGACGGCTGGGACCTGTCCGACCTCGCGGTGCTGTACCGCTCGAACGCGCAGTCGCGCGCGCTCGAGCACGCGCTGGTCAACGCCGGCATCGCCTACCGCATCTACGGCGGCCTGCGCTTCTTCGAGCGCCAGGAGATCAAGCACGCGCTGGCGTACTTGCGCCTGGTGTCCAGCCCGGATGACGACAACGCCCTGCTGCGCGTGATCAACGTGCCGGCGCGCAAGATCGGCGCGCGCTCGGTCGAGCAGTTGCAGGCGGCGAGCCGCGAGCAGGGCGTGACCCTGTGGCAGGCGGCGTGCGCGGGCGGCGCCGGCCGCGGCGCGGTGGCTGGCTTCGTGATGCTGATAGAAAGCTTGCGCGCCGAGCGCGACCGCCTGAACCTCGCCGAGATGATCAGCCTGGTCATCGACCGCTCGGGGCTGCGCGAGATGTACGAGGCGGACCGCAAGGACGGCGAGGAGCGCCTGGCCAACCTCGACGAACTGATCAACGCGGCGACCGGCTTTGTCGCCGACGAGCCGGGCATGGAAGTGGTCGAATTCCTGACCGCGGCGAGCCTGGAGGCGGGCGAGCACCAGGCCGAGGCCGGCGAGGACGCGCTGCAGCTGATGACGGTGCACGCGGCCAAGGGGCTGGAGTTCGGCGGCGTGTTCGTCACCGGGCTGGAAGAGGGCCTGTTCCCGCACGAGAACAGCCTGTCCGACCGCAAGGGGCTGCAGGAAGAGCGCCGGCTGATGTACGTGGCGATCACCCGCGCGCGGCGCCGCCTGTACCTCAGCTGCGCGCAAAGCCGCATGCTGCACGGCCAGAGCCGCTTCCCGATCCGCTCGCGCTTCGTCGACGAGCTGCCGCCGGCACTGATCCACACGTTGTCCGCGCCCAAGCCGGCGCCGGCCGCGCGGCAGGCTGCGTGGCTCAACGAGACGCCGGCGTGGGCGAAGGCGAAGCCCGCCGCCGCCGGCGGCTTCTCGATCGGCCAGAGCGTCAGCCACGCCAAGTTCGGGCTGGGCGTCGTCGTCAACGCCGAGGGCGGTGGCGACGAGGTGCGCGTGCAGGTGAACTTCGCCGAGCACGGACTCAAGTGGCTCGACCTGCGCTATGCCAAACTGAGCGCGTGTTAAGCGCCAGGAGACACCGATGCGCAGCTCATCCCCGTCGACCTCGTTCCAGACGCTGACCGGCGGCCGCACGGCCCCGTCCGGCGCCGAGGAAGCGAATCCCTACCGCAACAAGCTGTTCCTGGTGATCGACAGCGTGCCCGAGATGCAGCGGGCGCTGGCGATGACGCTCGCGAGCTTCGGCGCCGAGCGCGTCGAGTACGCCGGCCGCGCGTCGGACGCGCTGGCCAAGCTCGGCCACTACGACTTCGACGTGGTGCTGTGCGACTACGACCTGGGCAAGGGCTACGACGGGCTCTACCTGTTCGAGGAGGCGCGCGCGCGCAACCTGATCAAGCAGTCCTGCGTGTTCATGGTGGTGACCGGCGAGCGGCGCGCACAGCGGGTGATCTCGGCGGCCGAGCTCGCGCCGGACGACTACCTGCTCAAGCCGTTCACCGGCGAGGAGCTGCGCGTGCGCCTCGAGCGCGCGCTGCGCCGGCGCGAGGCGTTCCGCGTGGTTGACGACGCGATCATGCGCTTCGAGTACATGGAGGCGATCGCCGGCTGCGAGCGCGAGACCGCCGCGCGCAGCGAGTTCTCGCTCGACTTCATGCGCCTGAAGGGCAGCCTCTGCCTGAAGATCGGCGACTGGGAGCGCGCGCGGACGCTCTACATGTCGGTGCTGCAGCTCAAGCCGGTGACCTGGGCCAAGCTGGGCCTGGGTAAGGCGCTGACCGGCCTCAAGCAGTACGACGAGGCGAGGCTGCTGTTCGAGGAGGTGCTGCGCGACAACGACCGGGTGATGGAAGCGTACGACTGGCTGGCGAAGATCGCGCTGGCCAACCACGACGGCGAGGCGGCGCAGGGCGTGCTCGCCACCGCGACCCGCCTCTCGCCGGTGGTGGTGCGCCGCCAGAAGCAGCTCTCCGAAGTCGCGCTCGCCAACGGCGACCTGGAGGCGGCCGAAACCGCGTGCACGGCGACGCTCGAGCTGGCCCGCTACAGCTGGCACCGGGACCCCGCGCTGTACGCGACGCTGGCGCGCGTGCAGATTGCGCGCGGCGACAAGGCCGGCGCCTCCCGCACGCTGGGCTCCCTGCGCCGCGACTACAAGTACGACAAGGCGGGCGAGTGGATGGCCGACGTGGTCGACAGCCAGCTGCAGCGCGCGCAGGGCAACCAGCGGCGCGCCGAGCAGCTGATCGCGCAGGCCGGCGACAGCCTGCCCAAGCTGGAAGGCGAGGTTGGCAACGACGCGCTGCTCGAATACGTACGCACCTGCTACCAGCAGGGGCGCAACGAGGCGGCCGACGAGGTGGTGAAGAAACTGGTGCGCAACCACCACGACGACGAGGCGCTGCTCGGCCGGCTAGGCGGCATGTTCGACGAGGTCGGCCGCGCCGAGGCGGGCCGAGAGCTGATCGCCAGCAACGTCGAGAACGTGGTCGGCCTCAACAACGCGGCGGTGCGCGCCGCACACGGCGGCCACTTCGACGAGGCGATCGCGCTGTTCGCGCGCGCGCACGCCGACCTGCCGGACAACCTGCAGGTGATGCTCAATATGTGCAACGCGATCATGGCGCAACTGGTGCGCCAGGGCTGGCACGAGAGCCACGCGCGCAACGCGCACGCGCTGTTGCAGAAGGTGCGGAGCCTCGCGCCGGACAACGGCAAGTTCCAGAAGCTGCTGCAGGGCTGGAACGCCCTGATGGCGCAGCAGGGCCGGCGCGAGTGGGTGGTGTGAGCTACTGCGCGGGCGCTCCCGGCAGCAGCGCCGCCTGCTGCAGCGTCTGGCCGAGCGTCTTCGCGTAGGACTGCGCGGACGCGGCGACCGACGAGGGGTCGAACGCCTGCATGTCGCCCGACCACAACAGGCGGCGGCTCTTCACGTCCCACAGCGAAGTCTGGGTGTCGGCGAGTTGGTAGCTTTGCAGCGTCGGCACCGACCACGGCCCCTGGTAGAAACCGTACCAGCCCCACATCGGCCCCGGCCCCCATACCGGCTGGTCGACCACCCGGTAATCCGTCTTCAGCGGCATCAGCCGCACCAGCAACAGCGACTGCGCCTGGCTGTCGGCCAGCGCCTTCTCCAGCACCGGTTCCGGCAGCGGCCCGCCGCTAGATGGCAGCAGCGACCACGCCGGCGTCGCGTTGACCCCCCGCGTGTTCATTTCCTGCGCGACGGTGTCCTCGAACACGCGCCGCTCGGTGGGGCTGCCGCCGACGGCGAGCACCACCGCGCTCCTGACCGGGCCGCCGGTGTAGCTGGGGTCGCGCCACTGGCTCTGCACGGTGGTCTGTGTCGCGCACGCGGCAAGGGTGGCGGCGAGCACGCCGGCTGCCGCCAATCGGCTGGGTTTCCACATGGTCCTGTCTCCACAAACGCGCGCCGTCTGCGCGCCACCCATGCAGTATGGGCGAGGGTGTGGCCATCAGCATGCCATCAAAGCAAAAACCCCCGCGCGAGGCGGGGGTGGGCTTCCGGCACAGGGCAGGGCGCGCTTACTTCGGGATCGAGCCTTCGACGCCCTTGACGTACCAGTTCATGGTGTCGACGCCCTTCTGCGGCAGCACCTGGCCGGCGGCGACCATAGTCTTGCCGGCCTGGTCGACGATCGGGCCGGTGAAGCTGTGGAACTTGCCGGCGGCGAACTGCGCCTTCTTGGCGTCGAACTTGGCGAGCAGCGGTTTGGGTACGGCCGGGTTGACCGATACCACGTCGACCATGCCGTCCTTCACGCCCCAGTCCACGCTGTCCGACTTCCAGTTGTTGGCCAGTACCGCCTTGGCGGTACGGGTGTAGTAGCCGCCCCAGTTGATCACCGACGCCGCCAGCTGCGATTTCGGGCCGAACTTCTTCATGTCGGTATCCCAGCCGAACGCGTACTTGCCCTTCTCCTGCGCGGTCTGCACGATCGCCGGCGAGTCGGTGTTCTGCGCCAGCACGTCGGCGCCCTGCGCGATCAGCGTCTCGGCGGCCTGGCGTTCCTTGGCCGGGTCGTACCAACTGTTCACCCACACCACCTTGGTCTTGATCTTCGGGTTCACGCTCTGCGCGCCCAGCGTGTACGCGTTGATGTTGCGGATCACTTCCGGGATCGGGAAGGAGCCGACGAAGCCCAGCGTATCGCTCTTGGTCATGCCGCCGGCGATCACGCCCATCAGGTAGGAACCCTCGTAGGTCTTCGGGTTGTAGATGGCGACGTTCTTCGCCGTCTTGTAGCCGGTGGCGTGCGCGAACTTCACCTGCGGGAAGGCCTGCGCGACCTTCTGCGTCTGGTTCATGTAGCCGAACGAGGTGGTGAAGATCAGCTTGTTGCCGGCGGCGGCGAGCTGGCGGATCACGCGCTCGGCGTCGGCGCCTTCGGGCACGCTCTCGACGTAGGTGCTCTTGATCTGGCCGGGCAGCGCCTTTTCCATTTCCTTGCGGCCGAGGTCGTGCGCGTGGGTCCAGCCGGCGTCGCCGACCGGGCCGACATAGACAAAGCCGACCTTCAGCGGTTCGGCGGCGAGGGCGGGCGCGGCGAGGGTGCCGGCAATGATGGACGCGATAAGGGTACGGCGGGACAGCATCGGGGGTCTCCTGGGAGTGGTGGTAAACCTCTGAACGAGCAAATGCCGTGCCATCCGCCATCGGTCGCGGCAGAAGATGACCATCGGGTAAGGACGCGCGCCGGCGTCGGCATTATAAACCTCATTGTCAAACAAATGTTTGGTGGAAAATGCCAAAGGATTTAACATTGCGCCTTGAGTCACGCCGGCCCGGCCGGATCCGAAAGTGGAGTACCCGATCATGACTGCGCCTCCCGCCCCGCCGCGCCTGTCGCTTTCCGGCATCAGCAAGCGCTACCCCTCGGTCGTCGCCAACGACGACGTCCACCTCGACATCGCGCCGGGCGAGATCCACGCGGTGCTGGGCGAGAACGGCGCCGGCAAGAGCACCCTGATGAAGATCATCTACGGCGTCACCCGCCCGGACAGCGGCGAGATCCGCTGGGAGGGCAAGCGGGTGCGCATCGACAGCCCGGCCGCCGCGCGCGCGCTGGGCATCGGCATGGTGTTCCAGCATTTTTCCCTGTTCGAGACGCTGACCGTCAGCGAGAACGTTGCGCTGGCCACCGGCCTGCCGTCGGCGGGGCTGTCCGAGCGCATCCGCGAGGTGTCGACCCGCTACGGGCTGCCGATCGACCCGGAGCGGCTGGTGCACAGCCTGTCGGTCGGCGAGCGCCAGCGCGTCGAGATCGTGCGCTGCCTGTTGCAGTCGCCGCGCCTGTTGATCATGGACGAGCCGACCTCGGTGCTGACGCCGCAGGCGGTGCGCCAGCTGTTCGCCACCTTGCGCCAGCTTGCCGCCGAGGGCTGCTCGATCCTCTACATCAGCCACAAGCTCGACGAGATCCGCGAGCTGTGCGAACGCGCGACCGTGCTCAGGCAGGGCCGGGTCAGCGGCGAGGCCGACCCGCGGGTGGAGAGTAACGACAGTCTGGCGCGGCTGATGATAGGCAGCGAGCTGCCGTCGTGCCCGCTGCCGCCGGGCACGCCCGGTGAGGTGCGCCTCAAGCTGGACGCAGTGTCCGCGCAGAGCGAAGACCCGTTCGGTACCGCGCTTGATGGCGTGTCGCTGGAAGTGAAGGGCGGCGAGATCTTCGGCATCGCTGGTATCTCGGGCAACGGCCAGCAGGAATTGTTGCGGGTGCTCTCCGGCGAGACGCTCAGCGCGAAGGCGGGGGACGTGCGTATTGCCGGGGTCGAGGCCGGCCGGCTGGGGCCGGCGGCGCGGCGCGCGCTGGGGCTGGGGCTGGGGTTCGTCCCCGAGGAGCGGCTCGGCCGCGGCGCGGTGCCCGCGCTGAGCCTCGCCGACAACGCGCTGCTCACCGGCGGGCGCGGCGCGGGCCTCACCAAGGGGCCGTGGATACTGCGCGGCAAGGTGGACGCGTTCGCGCGCGAGATCATCGCGCGCTTCAAGGTGAAGACGCCCGACGAGACGGCCGCCGCGCAGAGCCTGTCCGGCGGCAACCTGCAGAAATTCATCATCGGCCGCGAGGTGCTGCTCTCGCCGGCGGTGATGGTCGCCGCGCAGCCGACCTGGGGCGTCGACGTCGGCGCCGCCGCGCTGATCCGTGGCGCGCTGGTCGATCTGCGCGCCAAGGGCGCGGCGGTGCTGGTGATCTCGGAGGAGCTCGACGAGTTGTTCGAGATCTGCGACCGCATCGCGGTGCTTGCCGACGGCCGGCTGTCGCCGTCGGTGCCGACGCGCGAGGCCAGCGTCGAGCTGATCGGCCGCTGGATGAGCGGCGATTTTACGGAGGTGGGTCATGTTCAAGCTTGAAGCGCGCCCGGCGCCGTCCGCGCTGATGCGCGTCGCCTCGCCGCTCTTTGCCGCGCTGGCGATGGCGCTGACCGGCGCGCTGTTGTTCTGGGCGCTCGGAGCGCCGGTCGGCAAGGCGTTTTACGCGTTTTTCGTGCAGCCGCTCACCACGGCCTACGGCGTCGGCGAATGGCTGCTCAAGGCGACGCCGTTGTTGCTGTGCGCGCTGGGGCTGGTGATCGCCTACCGCGCCAATGTGTGGAATATCGGCGCCGAGGGGCAACTGGTGATGGGCGCGATCGCCGGCGGCGGCGTCGCGCTGGCCTTCCCCGACGCCAGCGGTCCGTGGCTGATGCCGGCGATGCTGGCCGCCGGCGTGCTGGGCGGCATGGCGTGGGCGGCGGTGCCGGCCTTCCTGCGCACGCGTTTTCACACCAACGAGATCCTGGTCAGCCTGATGCTGGTCTACGTGGCCGGCCTGTTGCTGCGCTACCTGGTCGGCGGCCCGTGGCGCGACCCGGACGGCTTCAACTTCCCGCAGTCGAGGATGTTCGGCGAGGCGGCGATCCTGCCGCTGCTGCACCCCGAGATGCGGGTGACGGTGGTCGCGCTACTCGCGCTGGTGCTCACCGCCTGCGTGTGGCTGTTCCTCGCCCGTACCTGGCTGGGTTTCCGGCTGACCGTGGCCGGGCAGGCGCCGGCGGCCGCGCTGTACGCGGGCTTCGGCCAGAGGCGCAACGTCTGGATCGCGCTGCTCGCCTCCGGCGGCTTTGCCGGGCTTGCCGGGGTGGCCGAGGTGGCCGGGCCGCTCGGCCAGTTGCAGCCCTCGGTGTCGCCGGGCTACGGCTTCGCGGCGATCATCGTCGCCTTCGTCGGCCGCCTGTCGGCGCCGGGCGCGCTGCTGGGCGCGCTCCTGATGTCGCTGCTCTTTATCGGCGGCGAGACCGCGCAGATGGAATTGGGCCTGCCCGCGGCGATCACCGGCCTGTTTCAGGGGCTGCTGCTCTTCTACCTGTTGGCGGCCGACCTGTTCGTCAACTACCGGCTCAGCAGGGTACGCCCTGCGGCCACCCCCGCCCTCCAGGAGTCCACGCGATGAACGAAGCGTTCGTGATCGCCCTCGTGTTGTCGACCGCCGCCGCGGCGACGCCGCTGATCCTCGCCGCGCTGGGCGAGCTGGTCGTCGAGCGCTCGGGCGTGCTCAACCTCGGCGTCGAGGGCATGATGCTCGCCGGCGCGGTCAGCGCGTTCGCGGTGACCACCCACACCGGCAGCGCGGCCGCCGGCTTCGCCGCCGGCATGGGCGCGGGGCTCGCGCTCTCCGCGCTGTTCGCGCTGTTGACGCTCGGCCTGATGACCAACCAGGTCGCCACCGGCCTCGCGCTGACGCTGTTCGGCGTCGGCCTGTCGGCGTTCGCCGGCCAGCCCTTCGTCGGGCAGGTGGTGTCGGCCGGCGTACCGCGCGTGCTGGGGCTGGACCTGGTCGCGTGGGCCGCCATCGCCCTGTGTCCGCTGCTGTGGCTGTTCTTGCAGAAGACCCGCGCCGGCCTCCTGCTGCGCGCGGTCGGCGAGCGCCCCGAAGTGGCGGATGCGATCGGCTTTGCGGTGCGCCCTATCCGCCTCGCGGCGGTGCTGTTCGGCGGCGCTTTGGCCGGCCTTGCCGGCGCCTACCTGTCGCTCGTCAACACGCCGATGTGGGCGGAGGGGATGACCGCCGGGCGCGGCTGGATCGCGCTGGCGCTGGTGGTGTTCGCGACCTGGCGGCCGCTGCGGGTGCTCGCCGGCGCGTGGCTGTTCGGCGGCATGACGGTGCTGCAGCTGCATACGCAGGCGCTGGGGCTCGCCATCCCGTCCGAGTTCCTGTCGATGCTGCCTTACCTCGCGACCGTGCTGGTGCTGGTGCTGATCTGCCGCGACCCGCGCACCATCCTGCTCAACCAGCCGCTGTCGCTGGGCAAGCCCTACCACCCGGACCGCTAGGCGTCCGTCGCGCCGAACGGCCGGGAAAGGCGTGGACCTTGCGCTTTCCCGGCCGTTTTGCCTTGTCTCGTCCCCGCCTGCGGGGGCGTGGGCCCGCTCCGGGCGGCAATCCGCCGCCCGCTCATTCATACTGGATGTCACGGGAAGTCTTGGGAGGCAGATTGGATGTCTGGGTGGCTGGGCTGGATGATCGTCGCGCTCGACGCGCTGCTGGTGCTGGCGGTGGTGCTGCGGGTGGTCGCCACCCGCCACCCGCCCGGCTCCAGCTTCGCGTGGATCCTGGTGACGCTGGCGCTGCCGTTCGCCGGCTTCCTGCTCTACCTCTTGGTCGGCGAACACTCGATCGGCCGTGCGCGGCGCGCGCGGCTCTCGGCTTTCGCCGAACGCTTCGGCGGCTGGCGCCTGCCGCCGCCGACCGTCCCACACGACAGCGGCCCGCATTTCCCGGTGCTCTCGACGCTGGCGAACCGGCTGACCGCGCTGCCGGCCAGCGGCGGCAACCGCCTGCGCTTGATCGCCGACACCCACACCGTGCTCGCCCAACTGGCCGACGACATCGCCCGCGCCGAGGTCGGCGTCGACCTCGCCTTCTATATCTGGAACGCCGGCGGCGACGCCGACCATGTCGAGGCTGCGCTGATTGCCACCGCCTTGCGCGGCGTGCCGTGCCGGGTGCTGCTCGACGCGATCGGCGCCAAGCGCTACCTCGCCTCCGAAGGCGCAGCGCGGCTGCGGGCGGCGGGGGTGAGGCTGGAGGCGGCGATGACGGTGCGCGCGTGGCAACTGCCCTTCGTGCGCGGCGACCTGCGGCTGCACCGCAAGATCGCGCTGATCGACGGGCGTATCGGCTACACCGGCAGCCTAAATCTGGTCGACCCGCGCTACTTCAAGCAGGACGCCGGCGTCGGCGAGTGGGTCGACGCGATGGCGCGCATCGAGGGGCCGGTGCTCGACGCGCTCGCCGCGGTATTCGCCTACGACTGGATGCTGCAGACCGGCGAGCCGCCATCGCGTGCGGTGCGTGCGACCGGCGCCGTCGCGTGGCCGGGGGCGAGCGCGCAGGTGGTGCCGTCCGGGCCGGGGACCGAGCGCAGCGCCAACCTCAGGCTGATCGTCGAGGCGGTCAACCAAGCGCGCCGGCAGATCCTGCTGACCACGCCTTACTTCGTGCCGGGCGAGGCGCTGGCGCTGGCGCTGCAGAACGCGGCGCTGCGCGGGGTGTCGGTACGGCTGCTGGTGCCCGCGCGCAACGATTCGCGGCTGGTGCAGTACGCGAGCCGCTGGTATTTCGAGCCCTTGCTGGAATGCGGGGTGGAGATCCTGCTCTACCGGGGCGGCCTGCTGCACACCAAGAGCATCACCATCGACGGCGAGCTCGCGCTGTTCGGTACGGTCAACCTCGACACGCGCAGCCTGCACCTGAACTTCGAGCTGATGCTGCTCTTGCACGATGCGGCGTTCAGCGCCGCGCTGGTCGCGCTGCAGCAGGCGTACGAGGATCAGGCCGACGCGGTCGACGCGAGGCGCTGGCGCGCGCGCAGCTTGCGCGAGCGGATGAAGGAGGGGGTGGCCAATCTGGTGTCGCCGCTGCTGTAGTTGGGGCGGCTGAGCCGCCCGCACAGAGTCATTTGGCCGATGTGGCAGCGGAGACCGGGGTGGCTTGCATCTGGGTGGACAGAGGTACGCTAGGCGTTTCCGGCGCGCGAGATGGATTGCGTGCCTCCGCCTCCAGCTTGGCACGAATTTCCATTTCTATGCGCAGCTTTTTCTCGATTTCGGCGCGCAGGCGTTGCTCTTCGTCGTGCTTCTGGTCGGCCATCTGGGCGCTGACTTCGGGCAGTTCTTTTTCGATGGCGGCAAACATGCGGGCGTAGAAGTCCTTGTCCTTGATGGTTTCCCCACGCTCCTTGGTCAAGGAAGAAACGGTGCCTGTCGGAATCGGAATGCTCAGGCCAAAGCCCAGGCCGATACTGGTCATCTGCTTGGCTTCGGTCGATTTCATGCTTACTTCTTGTGCCGCGATCCAGGCATCGCTGACCCGCCCGTTGCCCATCGCGATGCCGGACAGCGTCAGCAGGGTGTTGATATTGCCGTCCTGATACTGTTTGGAGACCACGAGCGCCGTGGTCTCTTCGCTTTCCTTTTCGATGGCAAAGCCTTGCCGTAGCGCGATGCGCTTCATGGCTTGGTAAACCACGTCCTTGGATGCGTTGAAGCGATGGTCAAACGGGCCCTTCTCGCTGAAGTTTTCCTTCTGGAACGCGTATTTGGTCGCGCATCCGGACAGGGCAAAGACTGTCAGCAGGGAGAGTAGCAGTGGGTGGCGAAGGATGGAGGACATGATTGCAAGCCAATTTAGCTCAAATCATGATGTAAGCATATAAAAAATTATATGGCAATACCTACCGAATTCAATGTCCCAATACATCTTCACACGGTGCTACCGCGTTGCCCAGAAGCGCAAGTACGCTGTCCGGTGAGGATAAATGCTTCTTGAAGAGGCGGTGCGTTTACAGGAGCGGCAGGCTGTCGCGCAGGTCGGCCAGCGTCTGCTGGCTCTTGGTCAGCAAGTTGGCGAGCGCGTCGCCGATCTGTCCGTCCTGCACGCTCTGCTGCAGCATGCTGACGGCCAGCTGCTCGCAGCGCACGAGGTCGGGCAGCGCTTCGATCAGGCTTTGAAGCGAGTAGTCCATTGCGGGTACTTCCTGAAAAAGCGGTTGATTATGTTCCGGCTGCGGCTTTCAAGTGTTGATCTGGCGCAAATTGCGGCGAATGGCGGCCAAAGGCGGTGCGCCAGTCGGCCAGCGCCATCCCGCGTTCCTGCCGGCTGCGCCTCGCCGAACACCGCGTACGGGGTCGACAGCAGGAAGCTGCTGATGCGGTCGAAGACGACCACGGCGGTGGCGGGGGCGGGCATGGCGGGCCTGGGCTTTAGGGCTGGGCCGCCTATTTGGCCCGATCCCGCCTTTTTTTGTCAATCAGGCCACGCCGCGCCGGCCTACGCTTGGGCAGTTACCCCTGCCTGATGGAGCGCAAACATGGCACAAGCCCCGAAACGCGCGTTGCTGGTGATCGACGTGCAGAACGAGTACGTCACCGGCAACCTGAAGATCGAGTACCCGCCGCTCGACGTTTCCCTGCCGAATATCGTGCGCGCGATGGACGCGGCCCAGGCTGCCGGCATCCCGATCGTGATGGTCCAGCAGTTCTTCCCCGCCGGCTTCCCGGTCTTCGCCCGCGACAGCGAAGGCGCCAAGCTGCATGACTCGGTCGCCGGCAAGCACTGGGACCATCTGGTCGAAAAGGAACTGGCCAGCGTGCTGACGCCCGACACCGGGCTTGCCGCGTGGCTGACCAAGCACGGCATCGACACCGTCACCGTGGTCGGCTACATGACGCACAACTGTGACGACTCGACGGTGCGCATGCTGCAGCACGCGGGCTGGAAGGCCGAACTGCTGCACGACGCGGCCGGTTCGCTGCCCTACCGCAACGCGGTCGGCGAGGCGAGCGCCGAGGAGATCCACCGCGTGTTCACCGTGGTCGCGCATACCGCGTTCGCCGCCGTGGTGTCGACCGACGCGTGGATCGCGGCGGTGGCCGCCGGCGAGGCGCTCGAGATGGACAACGTGTTCTTCTCCAACCAGCGCGCGCTGGGCAAACTGTAGGCCGGCGGCCGGGGCCGCCCGCGGCGGCTTCGGCCACGCCCGGCGACGGAGGTGCAGCAAGATGGCAGGCGGAGGCAGGCGGGTACTGGTGATCTTCGTGTTGTCGAACCTGCTGTGGGGGATCGCCTTACTGACCCCGTGGTTGCCGCTGCGGCTGCACGAAAAGGTGATCGTCAGCGCGGTATGTGCGACGCTGGGCGAAATCGCGTTCTGGGTCTTCGTGTCGATGGTGGGCAAGGAGGCCGCCCAGCGCTACCGGCGTTACCTGAGCATCGGCTACTGGCGCGAAAGGTGGTTCGGGCAGCGCCCCGCCGGCTAGGCGCCGCAAAATCGGATTGTGCGAGCCCTCGTCAGAAGACGACCGAGCGGTCGCGGCCGGCCTGTTTGGCCCGGTAAAGCGCGCTGTCCGCGCGTTTGAGCAGCGTCGCTGCGCTGTCACCCGGCCCGAGGCTGGCGATGCCGGCGCTGCAGCGCACCGGGCAGGGGCTGGCTGCGAGTTCGGGCAGGGCATGGCGGATGCGCTCGGCGACCTGCAAGGCGGTTTCCGCCTGCGCGCCCGGTAGCAGGCACAGGAACTCCTCGCCGCCCAGCCTCGCGACCGTATCGCTCTGCCGGCAGGTTCGGCGCATGATTTCGGCAAAGCCCTGCAACACCAGATCGCCCGCGTCGTGGCCGTGGGTGTCGTTGATTGCCTTGAAGTGGTCGAGGTCGAACATGATCACGCTCAGACTGTCCAGACACCCCAGCTCCGCCTGTGTAATCAATGCCTGCAGGCGCAGTGTGGCGTCACGCCGGTTGGCGAGCCCCGTCAGTTCGTCGGTCAGGCTGAGCGTGCGCGCCTGCTCGTGGGCCTGGACCAACTGCTCGAATTGCTGGCTGAGGCTCTGGTGTTCGGATTTCTGCCCGGTGATGTCGACGATCATGCCGACCAGCCCGAGCGGTTGCTGCTGCGTGTCAGATATCCCCCGGCTCCAGTACAGCGCGGTGCGTGCCTCGCCGCCTGGCAGGCCGAAGGCCTTTTCATGGGTGGCGGTACCAGCCGTTTGCAACATCGCGGCGTCTTCTTGCTGGTAGGCCTCGCGCTCCGCCGGGGGGAGGTATTCGAGGTCGAGGACGGACTTCCCCAGGTAGTCATCCCGCTGGATGCCGAAAAATGCCTCGTAGGCCCGGTTGAAAAACACGAAGCGCAGCGACGCGTCCTTGGCGAAGATCGGCGCGGGCAGCGCGTCCATCATTTCGCGTAAATAAGTGAGTTCGCGGTTTGCGCTGGCGTGCGCGAGACGTGCCGCTTCCAGTTGTAACTGGCAATCGCGTAGCGCCTGCCTCAACTGCGTATGCTCGTCAGCGAGGCTCGCATCTAGCCCCGCTTCGGCATGTGCAGACTCCATGGTTGATGTGTCCTTGTGCGTGGCTGGGATGATCTGAATTTAGATAGTTCTTTATTGCTATGTTAATTGCTTAAGAAGGTGTCTGGCAAGCCTTGGCGGGGTCTTGGCTGCGCTCGATGCTGCCTCGCGAGCGCAGGGTGGGTGGCAGGCTCAGCGGCCGGGCAAGACAGGCGGTGGCCTGTTTTGGCGCGTGAGGATGGCGGTCTTGCCCGCGTGCCGTTTCAGTCGTTAGCCATATTGCGGAGCAAGGCGCCGACGCCGACGATCGCCGCGCCGGCGACCAGGCCGTTCAGCAGCGGGTTGTCGTCGTCGTGCTCGCGCCAGAAGCGCTCGCGCCTGTCCTGCCGGATCTCGCGCCGCACTTCACGGCGGGCTTCGCGCCGTTCGCGGTTCACCTCCCGGTAACCCTCGCGGATTTCGCGCCGCGCGCACGCGCTGGTGGTGCAGCGGCGCAGCTCGCGTCTGGCCTCGAGTTTTTCGCGGAACACTTCGCCGCGTCCTTCACGGATCTCCTGACGGATTTCGTAACGGCTGGCCAGCGCGCTGTCGGTCAGCAGCAGCGTCGGCAGCAGCAAGAGGGCGAGCAGGGTGGGCCGGGCTTTCATGAGCCGCTCCCGCCGCTGCGCTGGCGGAACTGCTTGACGCGCTCTTCGTAGCGCTGGAGCACCTGTTTGCATTCGTCGGCCTTGATGCTGGTCGACGTGCCATAGCCGAAGGCCGCCGCGTAGAGGAAGGCGCGGTCGCCGCCGAGCAGGCGGTTGATCTCTGCGTTCAGGTCCAGCGCCTCGCGCTGCAACGTCGGCCGCTGCGCGTCGGTCACGCAGCCTAAGGCCAAGCCGGTCAGGTAGCCGAAGCGCTTCAGCCCCTGGTCGATTTCGTCTTCGTTGTCGATTTGCACGGTCGTGGGCGGTGCGGCACTGGCGGCGGGCGGTGCGGCCTGTGCCAGCGCAGCCGGCACGGGCAGGGCCAGCGCGAGCGTCAGCAGGCAGGCGCCAAATAGAGGGCGTGGCATGCAAGATCCTTTCAGGCAGGGCGAGTGGAATTCACCTTTAGCATAGGGAATCAGGCAATGCGTCCCCGCCGACATGTACGGCGGCGCTCTGCGGATGCCAGCGCCAAAGACAACGCCCGGCCTGAGGCCGGGCGTGTGCGCAGGGGGCAGAGGCGCGCTTAGCGTGCCCAGCGCGCGGCTGCCTCGGCGACGCGCGCGCCGAACAGACGTGCGGTTTCCAGGTCGCCCGGCAGCATCTCGTCGACGCCGGCGTCGGACGGGCTTTGCGCCATCGCGCCGGAGAAGGAGCCGACGTAGTTGACGTCGTTGCGCCCGGCGGCTTTGCTGTTGCTCGGCATCATGCCGGTGCCGACCCACAGGCCGCTGTGCTGCATCGCCAGCGTCATCATGTAGTGCAGTGTCGAGTGCTTGTCGCCGTTCATCGTCGCGCTGTTGGTGAAGCCGGCGAACAGCTTGTCCTTCCACTGCTGGCCGAACCACGGTTTGGACGAGGCGTCGGCGAATTTCTTGAACTGCCAGCTGACGCTGCCCATATAGGTCGGGCTGCCGAAGATGATCGCGTCGGCGGCGGCGAGCGCCTCCCAGCCGCCGTCAGGCAGGTTGCCTTCGGCGTCGATCGCGAGCAGGCGGGCGCCGGCGCCCTCGGCGACGCTTTGCGCCATGCGTTGGGTGTGGCCGTAGCCGGAATGGTAAACGACGACAATGTCAGCCATGTGTGGACGCTCCTTGCAGGGATAACGGTAAGGGTCGGCACCGGCAAGGCGCCGCGACGCTTTGCATGATAGGCAGGCGGCTGCCAGTACGATATGCGCGGCGCGCAATTCACTGTCCCGTTTCAGGCGACAGTCATGCCGTGCAAGGGGCGGGAGGGGGCGCAGGCATGAAAAAACCAACCGCGGGCGGTTGGTTTTTGGGTGTCTGGTGGACCGAAAGGGGATCGAACCCTCGACCTCTGCATTGCGAACGCAGCGCTCTCCCAGCTGAGCTATCGGCCCGTCATTTTGTGTGGGCAATCGTAATACTGGGCGCGTTTTTCGGTCAAGAGGCAGCCCCGCCGGTGGCGGAGCGGGCCGCTTTACACGCGCAGCTGGCCGAACAGGTTCTTTGGGTCGGCCAGTTGCGGCACCAGTTCGATGTCGCGGCCGACGCCCTGTTCGTGCGCAGCGTGTTCCAGCGTCACGAGTGCCGAGTAGTCTTCCAGCGCGAAGCCGACCGAGTCGAACAGGGTGATGTCGGTGTCGGCGGTGCGCCCCGGCGCCCGCTCGGTCAGCACGCGCCACAACTCGGTCACGTGGAAGTCGGCCGGCATCTGCTGCAGGTCGCCCTCGATCCGCGTCTGCGGCTCGAATTCGACGAACACCTTGCTGCGTTCGAGCACGCCGGCGGCCAGTTCGGTCTTGCCCGGGCAGTCGCCGCCGACCGCGTTCAGGTGCATGCCCGGTTCGAGCAGGTCGGCGTCGAGGATGGTCGCGTACGCCTTGTCGGCGGTGATGGTGGTGACGATGTCGGCGCCGGCGACCGCCTCGCGCACGCTCGTGCACACGGTCAGCCTGAGGCCGGGGGTGTCGCCCAGGTTGTTGATCAGCTTGGCGGTGGCGGCCGGGTCGATGTCGTAGAGACGCAGCTCTTCGATGCCGACCAGGTGGTGGAAGGCCAGCGCTTGGAATTCGGCCTGCGCGCCGTTGCCGATCAGCGCCATCACCTTGCTGCCGGCGCGGGCAAGCCGGCGGGCGGCCATCGCCGAGGTCGCCGCGGTACGCAGCGCGGTGGTGACGGTCAACTCGCTCAGGAGGCGCGGCGTGCCGGTGGCGACGTCGGCGAGCACGCCGAACGCCATCACCGTCGGCAGTCCGTGGCGGGTGTTGCCCGGGTGGCCGTTCACGTACTTGAAGCTGTAGTCGTGCGCGTCGGCGACCGGCATCAGCTCGATCACACCGACCTCGCTGTGGCTGGCCATGCGCGGGCATTTGTCGAATTCTTCCCAGCGGCAGAAGTCGGCCTCGATGCGGTCGGTCAGCGTGCGCAGGAAGTGGGGCAGTCCGTGGTGGGAGACGATACGGGCGACGTCGCGGGGAGTCAGCAGCAGGGTCATGGTGGCGCTCCGTCGTGCGGTGGGGATGGCTTCATTCTGGCAACGAGCCAAGTCAGGCGGAAGCGGCAAAAGTGTGCGCGTTTCGTCAGGAAATTGGCGTTTCGCCAGTATTGTTTGGCAGAATGTCCAGCATGGACGCACTCGACCAGCAATTACTGGCCCTGCTCAGGGCCAACGCCCGCCTGCCGACGGCGACGCTCGCGCGCAAGCTCGGCGTCTCGCGCGGCACCGTCGCCAACCGCCTCGCCCGCCTCGAGGACAGCGGGGTGATCGTCGGCTACGCGCTGCAACTGCGCCCGGACGCCCGGCCGGACGAGATCCGCGCGTGGATGAGCATCGCCATCGAGGGCAACCAGACCCGGCAGGTGCTGGCCATCCTGCTGGGCGAGCCCGGCGTCAGCGCGCTGCACGACACCAATGGCCGCTGGGACCTGCTGGCCGAGCTGGTCGCGCAAAACCTTGCCGAACTTGCGCGGGTGATGGAGCGCATCCGCCTGATCAAGGGGATCAGCGCGACCGAGACGTCGATCCACCTGCAGTCGTACAAGCTCACCTAGGCTGTCTTTATAAAAATGTCACGGTGATTCGGTAGATTTGCGGAAATTCCAAGAGGACTGTCCGTGCGCCTATCCGACCCCATGCTGTGCTGCCCCGAGCTTGACGCCGTACTCGCCGGCGGCCGCCTCGACGTGCTGTTGCAACCCATCTTCACCCTCGGCAACGGCCGGCTGCTCGGTTACGAGGCGCTGGTGCGCGGACCTCGCGGCTCGCTTGTCGAATCACCACTTGAATTGTTCGCGCGAGCCGCGCACTACGGACGGCTGGCCGAGCTCGACGCGCTGTGCCGCGACTCGGTGCTGGAGGCGTTTGCCGCGCGCGTCGACGACGCGACGTTGTTCCTCAACATGACGCCGGACGGGCTGATGGCGTGGAGCGCCAACGCCGAACCGGTACTCGCGCGGATGGCCGAACTGGCGCTCCAGCCTGCGCGAGTGGTGATCGAGCTGACCGAATTTCGGCCGTCGGCCGGCTACCAGGAGCTCAAGGCGGCGATCGAGCGGCTGCGCGCGCACGGCTTCCGTCTCGCGCTGGACGACATGGGCGAGGGCTTCTCCAACCTGAGGCTGTGGTCCGAGCTCAAGCCCGAGTTCGTCAAGCTCGACAAGCATTTCGCCTACCGTCTGCATCAGGAGCCGTTCAAGGAGCAGGTGGTGCGCAGCATGGTCGAACTCGCGCGCGCGTCGCGCGCACAGCTGATCGCCGAGGGCATCGAGACCCTGCACGAATTGCGCCTCTTGCAGCGGCTGGGGGTGGGCTGCGGCCAAGGCTACCTGCTCGGCCGGCCGGCGCCGCAACCGCAGGAAGCGGGCGAAGGCTCGATGCTGTTCATGCCGCAGCAAGAGGAGGCGCCGGTGGTCGCCGGCGCGCTGTGCGCGCGCACGCTGTGCGTGGGGATCGACCCGCTGTCGCCGGCGTCGCCGAGCGAGGACGCGTACCAGCGTTTCATCGCCGACCCCGAGCTCTTCGCGATCCCGGTGGTCGAGCACGGGCAGGCGGTCGGCATCCTGCGCCGGCATGCCTTCCTGGAGAGCTTCGCCCGCCCGTTCAACCGCGAGCTGTTCGGCAAGAAACCGTGCGCGGCGCTGGCCGACCGCCAGCCGATGTGTGTCGATGCCTCGCTCGACTTGCACGAGCTGTCGGCCCGGGTCGCCGCCAGTGGCCGCAACGCGCTGATCGACGGTTTCGTCGTCACCGAGCACGGCCGCTACCTGGGGGTGGCGACCGGTTTTGACCTGATCCGCAAGATTACCGAGCTGCAGATCAGCGAAGCGCGTTACGCGAACCCGCTGACCGGGCTGCCGGGCAACGTGCCGATCACCGAGGCGGTGGCTAGCCGCTTGCAGGCGATGCGCGACTTCGTCGTCGCTTACGCCGACCTCGACCATTTCAAGCCGTTCAACGATCTGTACGGCTACAGCGAGGGCGACCGGCTGATCTGCCTGCTCGCACGCCTGCTGGTCGAGGTCTGCGACCCTCAGCTCGACTTCGTCGGCCATGTCGGCGGCGACGACTTCGTGGTGGTGATGGAGAGCGGCGATTGGCACGCGCGGCTGTCGCGGCTGCTGCCGATGTTCGAGCGCGAGGTGCGCCGCTGCTTCAGCGCCGAGCATGTGGCGGCCGGCGGCTTCCGCATCGCCGGGCGCGACGGCGAGACGCGCTTCTTCGCGCTGACGTCGGTGTCGGTCGGCGTCGTCGAGTGTACGGTGGGGCGCTACGCCAGCGGCGACGAAGTCGCGCGCGCGGCGGCCTGTGTGAAGAAGGCCGCCAAGGCTGTGCCGGGCAACAGCCTGTGGGTCGGGCAGGCGCCTTAAGCGCCGCCTGCCGCGGGGCACGGATTCGGTTACAATCGCCGCACAACAACAGGAGAATCACGATGTACCAGTCCGAATTCACCCGTTTCATCAACGGCTTCCTGCAGCAGCACCCCGAGGTCGACACCGAGCGGCGCGAACTGCGCCTGACCTGGTGGGACCGCCAGGTCGACCTCGACGCGCTCGCGCGTTACCGCGACTCGAAGGTGCCGCAAAAGCCGTACGTCTACCAGCCCGAGTAAGGGCGGGTCGACGCCAGACGCCCGACAGGGCGTCTTGTTTTTTGTGTAAGGAAGTCATGACCAGCCGTACCGTGGCGCTCGACGCGCAACTTCACGCCTACCTGCTCGACATCGGCCTGACCGAGCACCCGGTGCTCGCCGAGCTGCGCAGCTTCACCGCCGGCCACCGCCTCGCCAAGATGCAGATCGCGCCCGAGCAGGGCCAGCTGATGCGCTGGCTGCTGAAGCTCACCGGCGCGCGCCGCTACCTCGAGGTCGGCGTGTTCACCGGCTACAGCGCGTTGTCCGCCGCGCTGGCGATGGGCGAAGCGGGGCGGGTCACCGCCTGCGACGTCAGCGAGACCTTCACCGCCATCGCGCGCGAGTACTGGCAGAAGGCCGGCGTCGCCGACCGCGTCGACCTCAGGATGGGGCCGGCGCTGGATACGCTTAAGGCGCTGATCGCCGAGGGCGAGGCCGGCCGTTTTGATTTCGCCTTCATCGACGCCGACAAGCCGTCGTACCCCGCTTATCTGGACGCCTGCCACACGCTGGTACGCCCGGGCGGCATCATCGCCGTCGACAACGTGTTCCTGTCCGGCCGCGTGGTGTCGCCGCAGGCGGGCGACCCGCCGGGCGTCGCGCTGATGCACGCGTTCAACGCCGCTCTGGTGCACGACGAACGCTTCGAGATGTGCGTGGTGCCGGTGGGTGACGGCCTCACCTTGCTGACCCGCCGCTGAACTTTTGTTGCGGCGCACTTGTCTGCCCGTACTGCATCCGGAATGATTGGAACATGCTCAACCGTAAACCCCGCCGCATGATCAACCAGATGAACGTCGTGCCCTACATCGACGTGATGCTGGTGTTGCTGGTGATTTTCATGGTGACCGCGCCGATGTTCTCGCCGGGCGTGATCGAGGTGCCCAGCGTCAGCCGCGCCGCACAGGTCGACGTCTCGCCGGTCGAAGTCCGCTTCGACGGCGGCCGCTACGGCTGGGCGCTCGACGGCAAGTCGCACGACGCAGCAAGCCTCGACGCGCTGGTCGCCGCCGTCGCGCCGCTGGCCGCCGGCGGCCGCCCGGTCGCGATCTCAGCGTCGCGCGACGCCCGCTACAGCGAGGTGGTCGCCATCGCCGACCGGCTGTACCAGGCCGGCGTCAGCCGCGTCGCGCTGACCGTCCGCCAGGACGGCTGAGGCCATGGCGCACGTTTCAGGCGGCGCGCCGCGCCGCTCGCTGGTGCTGTCGGCCGGGCTACACCTGCTGGTGGCCGGCCTGCTGCTGGTGACGTTCGCGCCTGAGGTGAAGCTCACCGGCGCGCCGCCGATGTCGGTCGAGCTGATCGCCGGCGGTGGCGACGGCAAGCCGGGCGGCGCACGCCCCGCGCCGGTTGCCCCGGCCGAGCCTGCACCGCCTGCGCCCGAAGCTGCGCCCGTGCCGCAAGCGGCGCCGACGCCCGCCGTGCCGGCCCCGCCGCCGCCTGCGCCGCCCCTCGCCGACGCCAAGGTCAAGCTCGCCGACGCCAAGGCGCCGGCACTGGCCAAGCCGCAACCCGCGCCGCCCGAGCCGCCGGCCAAGCGCCCGCCAGCCAAGGCGGAGGCCGCCAAGGCCGAGCCCAAGCCCGCGCCGACCAAGGCTTCGCCAGGCAAGGCGCCAGCTGCCAAGGGCGGCAATATCGCGGACGATTTGTTGTCCGACCTGGGCGGGCCGGCCGGCCCCGGCGCCGGCAGCGTCAGCCAGAAAGGCGGCAAGCAGGGCGTGGTCGGCGGCTCGCCGAACGGCCGCGCCGGCGCCGACGCCGGCTATCTGGACCGCGTGCGCGGGCGCATCCGCCCGTACGTGGTGGTGCCGCCGGGCCTGTCCGGCAACCCGGAGGCGGTGCTCAAAGTGACGCTGCTGCCGACGCTCGAGGTGCGCCAGGTGAAGCTTATCAAGTCGAGCGGGTCGGCCGCGTACGACGACGCGGTGCAGGCCGCGGTGTGGCAGGCGCGCAGCTTCCCGCCGCTGCCTGCCGGTGCGAGCTTCGCCGACTACCGCGAATACACGTTGCGGTTCCGGCCGCGCGACTGATTGTTTGAAGGGACACGCATGCTGAACAGCCTGTGGTGCCGGCGCCTGGCCGGCCTGCTTCTTTTGTGGGTGGCGGCCTTCGCGCGCGCCGACCTGTCGGTCGACATCGTCGGCGGCGGCGCCAACCGCTACCCGCTGGCGGTGCCGGCGTTCGCGGGCGAAGCGGCAGGCGATGCGCTGACCGGCATCGTGCGCGGCGACCTCGCGCTGACCGGCATGGTCGATCTCAAACCGGTGCCGGCAGGCGCCATCGCTGCCGACGCCGCCCAACTGAACGCGCCGGTGTGGCGCACGCTGGGCGCCTACGCGGTGCTCGCCGGGCGCATGAGCACGGGTGCAGGCGGGCTCACCCGCGTCGACTACCAGCTGGTGCAGCTCGCACCGCGCAAGGTGCTCGCCGAAGGCGGCTACGAAGTGCCGCCCGCCGCGCTCGCCGACGCTGGTCACCGCATCGCCGACGCCGTCTACCGCGCGCTGTTCGGCGAGCCGAGCTTCTTCCTCAGCCGCATTGCCTACGTGCTGAAGGAAGGGCGCGGCAGCTACGCGCTGCAGGTGTCTGATGTGGACGGGCGCAACGCGCGCACCGTGCTGCGCTCGAAGGAGCCGATCATCTCGCCGGCGTGGAGCCCGGACGGTGGCCGCCTCGCCTACGTGTCGTTCGAGACCGGCAAGCCGGTAGTGTGGGTGCAGGACCTCGGCAGCGGCCAGCGCCGCGTGCTCGCCAACTACCGCGGCAGCAACTCGGCCCCGGCGTGGCGCCCGGACGGGCAGGCGCTGGCGGTGGTGCTGACCACCAGCGGCAATTCGCAGATTTATCTGGTCGGCGCTGGCGGCGGCGCGCCGCAGCGGCTGACCCGCTCGGGCGCGATCGACACCGAGCCCGACTTCAGCCCGGACGGCAGCCGCATCGCCTTCGTGTCCGACCGCAGCGGCGGCCCGCAGGTCTACGTGATGCCGGCCACCGGTGGCGAGCCGCAGCGCATCAGCTGGCAGGGCAGCTACAACGTGTCGCCGCGCTTCTCGCCGGACGGCAAGCAGCTCACCTATATGCGGCGCGAAGGCGGCCGCTTCCGCGTGGTGGTGCACGATTTGGCCAGCAACGACGCGCGGGTGGTCAGCGACGAGGTGTACGGCGAGTCGCCGAGCTTCGCGCCGAACGGCCGCATGGTGCTCTTTGCGAGTGACGCAGGCGCGAGGAGCGTGCTGTGGGCGAGTTCGCCCGACGGCACCAGCAAGGTACGCCTGGGGACCGTCAGCGGCGAGGTGCAGGACCCCGCGTGGGGCCCGGCCCGCCCTTAAAGCATGTTCCAACACCGACCATTTTTCAGACCAAGGGGGTTTACCATGTTCAAGCGAGTTTTGATGGCTTCCGCAATCGCGTCGCTGCTGGCCGCGTGTTCGAGCACGCAGCCGCCGGCACCGGCCGACACCGCGCCCGCCGTACAGCAGCCGGTGGTGACCGCGCCGGTCACGCCGGCGGTTGACGCCGCCGCCGAGGCGCGCCTGGCTGCCGAGCGCGCGCGTCTGGCCAAGGAGAGCGTGTACTTCGACTTCGACTCGAACGCGATCCGCGCCGACCAGCAGGCCCGCGTCTCGCAGCACGCCGAGTTCCTCAAGGCGAACCCGGGCCAGCAGGCGCAGATCCAGGGCAACACCGACGCGCGCGGCAGCCGCGAGTACAACCTCGCGCTCGGCCAGCGCCGTGCCGAGAGCGTGAAGAACGCGCTCGAAGTGCTCGGCGTGAAGGGCGATCAGCTCGAAGCGGTCAGCTACGGCAAGGAGAAGCCGCGCGCCGAAGGCTCGAGCGCGGCGGACTTTGCCGAGAACCGCCGCGCCGACGTCGCCTACCGCTAAGCGGGCGGTTTTCCGGGCGGCTTGTCTAAGCTGGTCGGGTAGGGTGGGTGCCGTCGCGCCCGCCCCTTGCCCGAGGATTCCATCATGCCAAGACTGCTGCCCCTGACCCTGCCCGTCCTGTTGCTCGCCGCGTGTGCGGGCACGCCCCGCCCGTCGGCGTCGCCGCTCGAGCCGGTGGCGCCCCGTCCCGACCTCGCGATGGGCGGCATCGGCCCGGTGCTTGGCATCAGCCTGGGCGCCGCCGCGTGCCCGGGCGCGCCGCAGACCATGCTGTTCTATCCGTTCAGCGAGGCGGAGCGCAAGGCACTCGAAGAGAGCGCGCGTTGCCTGAAGGCCAACCCGGGCCAGCGCGTGGTGTTGCGCGGCCACGGTGCCGGTGACGCCGCGCGGCAGGCTGCGGCAGCCGCGCTGCAGGGCGCGGGTGCCAGCGCCGCGCAGATCGTGCCGAGCTTCGGTGCGGCGACCGCCGGCGACAAGCCGGCCGTCGAGCTCTATTACCCGCCCGTGGCACAACCCTGAACCGGCGGCGCCGCCGCCCCAAGTGGAGAACCGAATGTCCATTCGCCGTCTGGCCCCGCTCGCGCTACCGCTTATGCTCGCCGCCTGCGCGAGCACGTCCGAGCTCGACGAAACCCGTGCCCGTCTCGACCAGGTCAACCGCGAGGCGACCTCCCGCCTCTCGCAGATCGAGTCGCGGATCAGCAACGAGCGTCTGCTGGAAATGGTCGGCAAGGTCGACGCGATGCAGGCCGAGGTGGCCAAGCTGCGCGGCGACAACGAGATGCTGCAGTACCGGATCGGCGAGCTCTCCAAGCGGCAGAATGACTTGTACGCCGATATCGACCAGCGCCTCGCCCGCTTCGAGGGCGGCAGCGCGGCCGGCACGGCGCAGGCTGCGGCGGGCGCGGCAAACGCTGGCGGCGCACCCGCCGCCGACCCGGTGCAGGCTGCGTACGACGCCGCGCTCGCCCCCCTGCGCGCGCGCGACTTCGCAGGTGCCATCGTCCAGCTCAAGGCGTTCGCCGACGCGCACCCCGCTACGCCGCAGGCGGTGGACGCCACCTACTGGCGCGGCGTCGCGCATACCGCGCTTCGCCAGTACGACGCGGCGATCGACATCCAGCGCCGCTTCGCCGAAGAGAACCCCAACCATGCGCGCGCGCCGGACGCGCTGCGCAACGTCGCCAACGCCCAGCGCGAACTGGAGCAGGTCGACCAGGCGCGCGCGACGCTGCAGAAGCTGATCAAGCGCTACCCGAACTCGGACGCCGCCGCCAAGGCGCGCCAGCAACTGAAGTCGATGTAGAACCCTGCCGTTTCTTGATGTCAAGATAATAAATGGTAACGGGCGCGCGCCGCGTTCGGGTAAAATCCGGGCTCTCTCAATCTCAGCTAGACAGGCGGAATACGGCATGATCGAAGTCGGTATCGTGATGGGCAGCAACAGTGACTGGGACGTGATGCAGCACGCCGCGCGCGTGCTCAAGGAGTTCGGCGTCGCTTTCGAGACGCGGGTCGTCTCGGCGCACCGCACGCCCGATCTGCTGTTCTCCTACGCCGAACAAGCCGAGGCGCGCGGCCTGAAGGCGATCATCGCCGGCGCCGGCGGCGCCGCCCACCTGCCGGGCATGCTCGCCGCCAAGACCCACGTGCCGGTGCTCGGCGTGCCGGTGCCGTCCAAGTACCTGCGCGGCGAGGACTCGCTGCTCTCCATCGTGCAGATGCCCAAGGGCATCCCGGTCGCCACCTTCGCGATCGGCGAGGCGGGCGCCGCCAACGCCGCCTTGTTTGCCGTCGCGCAGCTCGCGACCACCCGCCCGGAACTGGCCGAAGCGCTCAAGGCGTTCCGCCGCCGCCAGGAAGAGACGGTGCTCGCGATGACGCTGCCGGAGGTCGAGTGATGGCTGCGATCCTGCCGCCCGCGATGCTGGGCATCATCGGCGGCGGCCAGTTGGGCCGCATGTTCACCGTCGCCGCCAAGACCATGGGCTACCGTGTCACCGTGCTCGAGCCCGACCCGCTCTCGCCGGCGGCCGAGTTCGCCGACGTGCACCTGTGCGCGCCGTACGGCGACGAGGCCGCGCTCAAGGCGCTGGGCGAAACCTGCGCCGCGGTGACCACCGAATTCGAGAACGTCGACGCAAACGCGATGCGCGCGCTCTCCGCGCTCACCCGCGTGTCGCCGTCCGGCGACTGCGTGGCCGTCGCGCAGGACCGCATCAGCGAGAAGGCGTGGATCGCCAAGGCCGGCCTGCCGACTGCGCCGTATCTGGCGCTGGAAGGTGCGGACGCGCTCGCCGGTTTTTCCGACGAGGCGTTGTCGGCTTACCTGCCGGGCATCCTCAAGACCGCGCGGCTGGGCTACGACGGCAAGGGCCAGGTCCGGGTGAAGACGCCGGCCGAGGCGCGCGACGCGTACGGCGAGCTTGGCGTCGCCTGCGTGCTCGAGAAAATGCTGGAGCTCAAGCTTGAAGTGTCGGCCATCGTCACCCGCGTGAGCGACGCGCAGTCGGCGGTGTTCCCGCTCGCCGAGAATCGCCACGAGGGCGGCATCCTCGACGTATCCATCGTGCCGGCGCGCGTGGCCCCCGCGCTTGCCGAACGTGCGCAGGCGATGGCGCTCGCGCTTGCCGACGCGCTGGGCTACGTCGGCGTGCTTGCCGTCGAATTCTTCGTGCTCGCCGACGACACCCTGGTCGTCAACGAGATCGCGCCGCGCCCGCACAACTCCGGCCACTACACGCTGACCGCCTGCGTGACCGACCAGTTTCAGCAGCAGGTGCGCGCGATGTGCGGCCTGTTGCCGGGCAAGACCACGCTGCTCACCTCCGTGGTGATGGTCAACCTGCTGGGCGACGTGTGGCAGGACGACGGCGGCGAGCCCGACTGGTCGGTGCTGATGGAGGCGCCGAACGCGCAGCTGCACCTCTACGGCAAGCGCGAGGCCCGCAAGGGCCGCAAGATGGGCCACTTCAACGTGATGGCCGACTCGGCCGACGCCGCGCTCGAACAGGCGCAGGCCTTGAAGGACACCCTCTAAAACCGATTGCAGGCGGCCCCCGGGCGCCGCCTTTTTACCTTTGCTTGTGGAAAGACCATGACCGGCATCACCTCGACCGACCTCAAGAGCCTGAACAAGATCTACGCGGGCAAGGTCCGCGACCTGTACGCGATCGACGATCAACGCATGCTGATGATCGCGACCGACCGCCTGTCGGCGTTCGACGTCATCCTCGACGACCCGATCCCGGGCAAGGGCCAGATCCTGACCGCGATCTCCAACTTCTGGTTCGACAAGCTCAAAGACGTGGTCCCCAACCACCTGACCGGCGACAAGCCGGAAGACGTGGTGTCGGCCGAAGACCTGCCGCAGGTCGAGGGCCGCGCGGTGGTCGCCAAGCGCCTGAAGCCGGTGCCGATCGAGGCGGTGGTGCGCGGCTACCTCGCCGGGTCCGGCTGGAAGGAATACCAGCGCTCGGGCACCGTATGCGGCATCGAACTGCCGGCGGGCCTCAAGGAGGCGTCCAGGCTGCCCGAACCGATCTTCACGCCGTCGACCAAGGCGGCGGTCGGTGACCACGACGAGAACATCGACTTCGCGCGCTGCTGCGAGATCGTCGGCGCGGAACTGGCCGAGAAGGTGCGCGACACCGCCATCCTGCTCTACAAGACCGCCGCCGAGTTCGCGGCCACCCGCGGCATCATCATCTGCGACACCAAGTTCGAGTTTGGCCTCGACGAAAACGGCACGCTGACGTTGATGGACGAGGCGCTGACGCCCGACTCCAGCCGCTTCTGGCCGGCCGACAGCTACGCCGAGGGCGGCAACCCGCCGTCGTTCGACAAGCAGTTCGTGCGCGACTGGCTGGAGGCGTCCGGCTGGGACAAGCAGTTGCCGGCGCCGGTGGTGCCGCTGGACGTGCGCGAGAAGACCGCGGCCAAGTACCGCGAAGCACTCGAGCGCCTGGCAGGCTAAGGCGCGATGGGCGGGGACGTGCTGCCGGTGCTCACGGGCGCAAGGCTGCGCCTCGTCCCCGCGTGCGAGCGGCACGCCCTCGCTTGCCTTGCCTACACGCTCGCCAATCGCGCCCACCTCGAGCGCTGGGAGCCGATGGCGCCGCCGCAGTGCTTCACCGAGGCGTTCTGGCAGGCGCGGCTGCGCGCCCGCGAACGCGAGTGGGAAGAGGGCAGCGGCTTCACCTACCTGCTGACGCTGCCGGGCGCGCCGGCGCGGGTGTTGGGCGCTGTGCACGTCTCCAATATCGTGCGCGGCGTGCTGCAGGCCGGCTGCCTCGCCTACAGCCTCGACGCGGCGCACCAGGGGCAGGGGCTGATGCACGAGGCGCTGACCGAGGTGATCGCCTTCGCGTTCGGCCCGCTCTGCCTGCACCGGCTGCAGGCCAACTACCAGCCGGACAATGCGCGTAGCGCGCGGGTGCTTGAGCGGCTGGGGTTCTGCCGCGAGGGCCTCGCCCGCGACTACCTGTATATCGGCGGCGCGTGGCGCGACCATGTGCTGACCTCGCTGACCAACCCCGCCTTCGACCCCGCGCCGTTCGGCGCCTGAACCCTGCCCGCAGCAGGGTTTGGCCGGCCAGCCCTTTCCGATATGATGGCGGCGTCTTCATGCAAACGTGCTGCCATGCCGCTAGATCCCGTCGTCCTCTTCTTCCTGCTCGGCCTGGGCGCCGGGCTCGCCCGCGCCGACCTCAAGCTGCCGGCCGCGCTCTATGAAAGCCTGTCGGTCTACCTGTTGCTCGCGATCGGCCTCAAGGGCGGCGTCGCGCTCGCCAAGTTCGCGTCGCCCGCGCTCGCGCTCGAAGTCGGCGCGGTGGTGCTGCTCGGCGCCGCGCTGACGGTCGCTGCCTTTGCCTTGCTGCGCCTGAAACTCGCGCGCGCCGACGCGGCGGCGGTCGCCGCGCACTACGGCTCGGTCAGCGTGGTCACCTTCGCGGTCGCGGTCAGCTTCCTCGCCCGCCAGGGTGTGAGTTGGGAACCCAAGCTCACGCTGTTCCTCGCGGTGATGGAGATGCCGGCGCTGATCGTCGGCGTGCTACTCGCGCGTTGCGGAGGGCAGCGCCGCGTCGAGTGGGGGCGCCTCGCGCACGAGGTGCTGCTGGGCAAGAGCATGGTGCTGCTCGCCGGCGGCCTGCTGATCGGCTGGGCGATCGGCGAGGCGGGCATGCAGAAGCTGTCGCCGCTGTATATTGACCTGTTCAAGCCGCTGCTGTCCTTGTTCCTGCTGGAGATGGGTCTGTTGACCGCCGCGCGGCTGGGGGAACTGCGGCACACCGGCGCGTTCATCGCCGTAGTCGCGCTGGCGGCGCCGCCTGTGTTCGCGCTGGCGGGCCTGGGCACCGCCGCGCTGCTCGGCCTGTCCGCCGGCGGCGCGCTGCTGCTCTCGGTGCTCGCCGCGTCGGCCAGCTACATCGCCGCGCCGGCGGCGATGCGCATCGCGGTGCCCGAGGCGAACCCGGCGCTGTCGCTGGCGGCGAGCCTGGGGCTGACCTTCCCGTTCAACCTGATCGTCGGCATCCCGCTGTACTGGTCGTTCACCCGCGTCTTCTGGGGGGTCTGATGGAATATCACCACAAGAAACTGCTGACCATCGTCTGCGAGGCGGTGCTCGAGGAGCGCCTGTCGCGCGACGTGCGCCGGCTGGGCGCGCACGGCCACACCGTCACCGACGCGCGCGGCGGCGGCCTGCACGGCAGCAAGCACGGCACCTGGAGCTTCGACCGCAATATCCGTGTCGAGGTGATCTGCGACGACGCGGTCGCCGACGCGATCGCCAGCCACGTCGCCGAGCGCTACGCGCGCGACTACGGACTGGTGCTCTACGTCAGCGACGTCGGCGTGATGCGGCCCGAGCGCTTCTGACACGGGTGCGGCCGCTGTTTATGCATTTGCGTTGACAACTTACTGACTGGTAAGTATCGTCGCCGGCAGGGGATTTACAGAAAAAACCGATACTTGCCGACACGAGGACGCCGCAATGAACGCTTACCCGCACCTGCTCGCCCCGCTTGACCTGGGCTTTACCACGTTGAAGAACCGTGTGCTGATGGGGTCGATGCACACCGGCCTCGAGGAGTCGGAGCACGGCTTCGAGAAGATGGCCGCGTTCTACGCGGAGCGGGCGCGTGGCGGGGTCGGCCTGATCGTCACCGGCGGCGTCGGTCCTAACGAGGAAGGCCGTGTCGCGCCGGGTGCGTCCATCCTCAACGACGAGGCCGAGGTGGCACACCACCGCATCGTCACCGACGCGGTGCACGAGGCCGGCGGCAAGATCGCGCTGCAGATCCTGCACACCGGCCGCTACTCCTTCCAGGAGAACCTGGTGTCGGCCTCGCCGATCTGCGCGCCGATCAACTTCTACCGTCCGCGCGAGTTGTCGGGCGACGATATCCTGCGCACCATCGCCGACTTCGCCGAGTGCGCGCGCCTCGCGCGGCTGGCCGGCTACGACGGCGTCGAGGTGATGGGGTCGGAAGGCTACCTGATCAACCAGTTCCTCGTGCGCCACACCAACCGCCGCACCGACGAGTGGGGCGGCAGCTTCGAGAACCGCAGCCGCTTCGCGGTGGAGACCGTGAAAGCGGTGCGCCGCGCGGTCGGCGACGACTTCATCATCATCTACCGCCTGTCGATGCTCGACCTGGTGAACGACGGCAGCACCTGGGACGAGGTCGAAGCGCTCGCACTCGCGATCGAGGCGGCCGGCGCGACCATCATCAACACCGGCATCGGCTGGCACGAGGCGCGGGTGCCGACCATCGCGACCATGGTGCCGCGCGCCGGCTTCGCGTGGGTGACCCGCCGCCTGATGGGCAAGGTGAAGATCCCGCTGGTGACCACCAACCGCATCAACACGCCGGACGTCGCCGAGGCGGTGCTCGCCGACGGTTGCGCCGACATGGTGTCGATGGCGCGGCCGTTCCTGGCCGACCCGGACTTCGTCAACAAGGCCGCCGAGGGCCGTGCCGACGCGATCAACACCTGTATCGGCTGCAACCAGGCCTGCCTCGACCATATCTTCCAGGGCAAGCTGACCAGCTGCCTGGTGAACCCGCGCGCCTGCCGCGAGACCGAGCTCAACTACCTGCCGACGACGGCGCCGAAGAAGCTGGCGGTGGTCGGTGCCGGCCCGGCCGGCCTCGCCTTCGCCACCGTCGCCGCCGAGCGCGGCCACGCGGTGACGCTGTTCGACGCCGCCGGCGAGATCGGCGGCCAGTTCAACGTCGCCAAGAAGATCCCGGGCAAGGAGGAGTTCTACGAGACGCTGCGCTACTTCGCGCGTCGCATCGAGGAAACCGGCGTCACGCTGAAGCTTGACCAGCGCGTCGACGCGGACGCGCTCGCGGGCTTCGACGAAGTGGTGCTCGCCACCGGCATCGCGCCGCGCCTGCCAGCGATCCCCGGCATAGCCCACCCGAAGGTGCTGTCCTACCTCGACGTGCTCAAATACGGCAAGCCGGTCGGCGCACGCGTCGCGATCATCGGCGCCGGCGGCATCGGTTTTGACACCGCCGAGTTCCTGACCCAGCAGGGCGGGTCGACCTCGCTGGATGTCGAAGCGTTCATGCAGGAGTGGGGCGTCGACATGAGTGGCCAGAGCGCCGGCGGCCTGGCCGCTAGCGGCCCGCAGCCGCACGCGAGCCCGCGCGAGGTGTGGCTGTTGCAGCGCAAGAGCAGCAAGGTCGGCGAGGGGCTGGGCAAGACCACCGGCTGGATCCACCGCGAGAGCCTGAAAATGAAGCGGGTGAACATGGTGTCGGGCGTGCAGTACGAGCGCATCGACGACGCCGGCCTGACCGTCACCATCAAGGGCGAGACGCAGACGCTGCCGGTCGACAACGTGATCATTTGCGCCGGCCAGGACCCGCTGCGCGAACTGCAGGCGCCGCTGCAGGCGGCCGGCAAGACCGTGCACCTGATCGGCGGCGCGGACGTGGCCGCCGAACTCGACGCCAAGCGCGCGATCGACCAGGGCAGCCGCCTCGCCGCGTCGATCTGACCCCGAACGGCGGGCCTTGCCCGCCTCACAGGCAACAAGCCCTGCGTGCACCGTACGCAGGGCTTGTCTTTATCCTGCTGCCGCGGTTTACAGCCTCGGTTCGACCGCGTCCCTGAGGTTCTGCTCGGAGAGCTTGCCGGTCAAGCGCGCGACCACGCGGCCCTCGCGGTCGAGTACCACCGTGAACGGCAGGCCGCCCGCCTGGTTGCCCAGGGAGCGCATCAGCGCGAGGGTGTCGGCGTTGCCGACCAGGATCGGGTAGCGCACGCCCAGCGTGCGCGCCATCGCCGCCGCGCTCTTGGCGTCTTCCAGCGCGATGCCGACCACTTCGCCGCCTTTGCCCTGCCAGCGACCGCGCAGCCGCTCGAGCAGCGGCATTTCCTCGCGGCAAGGCGCGCACCAGCTCGCCCAGAAATTCACCACGACAACCTTGCCGCGGTAGTCGGCGAGCGTCTGCGTCTTCCCTGCAAGGGTGGCGAACGGCGTGCCGGTCAGCGCCGACGCGTGCGCGGCGGGGGCAGCGAGCGCCAGCAGCGAAGACAGCAGGATTGCCAGTGGCAACAATCGTTTCGTTTTTCCAACCATGGTGACTATCTTGTCCTATACGGGAGTGTCGGCGCACCGGCCCGTCTGGCCGGCCAAAGCTGTCGTGTTAGAATCGCCGATTGATTTTGCTGCGGAGTGAGCATGGCCATCCTAGTCTGCGGGGCGATCGCCTACGATACCCTGTTTTCGTTCGAAGACCGCTTCGACAGCCAGATCCTGCCCGACCAGTTGCACAAGATCTCGACCACCTTCCTCGCGCCGACCATGCGCCGCGAGTTCGGCGGGCCGGCCGGCAATATCGCGTACAGCCTCGCCATGCTCGGCGAGAAGCCCATCCTGATGGGCGCGGTCGGCGAGGACTTCGCGCCCTACCGCCAGCACCTGAAGCACTTCGGCGTCGACGACCGCTTCGTGAAGGTGATCCCCGGCCAGTATACCCCGCAATGTTTCGGCATCGCCGACCGTGACGGCAACCAGCTGATGGCGTTCCACCCCGGCGCGATGAATTACGGCGACAGCAACCATATCGCCGACGTGCCCGACGCGGTCGACGTCGCCATCCTGTCGCCGGGCGGGCGCGCGGCCTTCCTGCAGCACTCGCGCGAACTTCACGCGGCGGGCATCCCCTTCGTGTTCGACCCGGGCCAGGAGCTGCCGCTGCTGTCGGCCGACGAGATCCGCGAGATCGTCGAGATGGCGAGCTACCTCGCGATCAACGACTACGAGAGCGAGCTGATCCGCGAGCGCGCCGGGCTGACCCTGGACATGCTGCGCGCACAGGTGAAGGCGCTGATCGTCACCCGTGGCTCCAAGGGCGCCGAGATCTACGCCGACGACAGCGTGCACCTGATCCCGCGCGTGCAGATGGACGCGCCGCCGATCGACCCGATGGGCTGCGGCGACGCCTTCCGCGCCGGCCTTCTGTACGGCATCCGCCACGGCCTCGACTGGCGGGTGACCGGGCGGCTCGCCAACGTGATCGGCGCGATCAAGGTCACCAGCAACGGCCCGCAGAACCATTTCTTCGACTGGGGCAGGCTCTCCGAGCTGTACCTCGCGAGTTACGGCGAGGCCCTGCCGCTGCCGCAGGGGATGGCCGGCGCTTGAAGTGCGCGGCCGGCGTCCCCATCATCACAAGATTACAAATGACTGATCGATGGTAAAGCCATGCCCGTACCGCATCTGACCACCGCCTTGCAGGGGCCCCTGCTCGAACTTGAGCGCCGCATCCTCGCCGCGCAGCCGCAGATCGAGCACTGGTTCAGGACCCGCTGGAACCAGCATGCGACCCCGTTCTACGGCTCGGTGGATCTGAGGAACAGCGGCTTCAAGCTGGCACCGGTCGACATGAACCTGTTTCCCGGCGGCTTCAACAACCTGAACCCGGAGTTCCTGCCGCTGGCGGTGCAGGCCGCGCAAAGCGCGGTCGACAAGGTGTGCCCGGAGGCGCGCAGCCTGCTGCTGATCCCAGAGAACCACACCCGCAATACCTACTACCTGCAGAACGTCGCGACGCTGGTGCATATCTTCGAGCAGGCCGGCCTCAAGGTGCGCGTCGGCACGCTGAACCCTGAAGTGACCGCGCCCGCCGAGCTGGCCACCGCCAGCGGCGGCACGCTGACCGTCGAGCCCATCGTGCGCGCGGGCAACCGCCTGAAGCTCGCGGACGGTTTCGACCCCTGCGTCGTGCTGCTCAACAACGACCTGTCGGCCGGCATCCCGCCGCTGTTGGAAAACCTCGAGCAGTCGCTGTTGCCGCCCTTGCACGCGGGCTGGGCGGTGCGCCGCAAGTCCAACCACTTCGCCGCGTACGACGAGGTCGCGAGCGAGTTCGCCGAGCTGATCTCGATCGACCCGTGGACGATCAACCCCTATTTCGAGCAGTGCTCCGGCCTCGACTTCCACTCGCGCCAGGGCGAGGAGGCGCTGGCGGCGACCGTCGACGGGATGCTGGCGAAGATCCGCGCCAAGTACGCCGAGCACGGCATCGAGCAGGAACCCTTCGTGATCGTCAAGGCCGACGCCGGCACCTACGGCATGGGCGTGATGAGCGTGAAGAAGGGCGAGGAGGTGATCGGCCTCAACCGCAAGGCGCGCAACAAGATGTCGGTGGTGAAGGAAGGGCTGGAAGTCTCCGAGGTCATCGTGCAAGAAGGCGTGTACACCTTCGAGACGGTCAACGAGGCGGTCGCCGAGCCGGTGGTCTACATGATGGACCGCTACGTGATCGGCGGCTTCTACCGCGTGCATACCGGCCGCGGCATCGACGAGAACCTCAACGCACCGGGCATGCACTTCGTGCCGCTGACCTTCGAGTGTCCGTGCCTGCCGGACAAGCAGGGCGCGCCCGATTGCCCGCCCAACCGCTTCTACGCCTACGGCGTGATCGCCCGCCTCGCGCTGTTGGCCGCGGCGCTCGAACTCGAGGCGACCGACCCGGACGCCTGAGGCGCCCCAACCCTGCGGCCGGCCATGGCGCCGGCCCGTGCTCCCTATTGCGAGACCTGACATGCGCATCCTGTTCATCGCTGACCCGCTCGAGACCTTCAAAACCTACAAGGACACCACCTTCGCGATGATGGAGGCCGCGCACGCGCGCGGGCATGCCTTCTCGTTTGCCGAGGCGGGCGACCTGTCTGTCGAGGGCGGCCGCGTGCTGGTCGACGCCAGCAGCGTCACCCTGACCGGCGAGGAGACGGCGTGGTTCCGCAAGGAGCCGGCACAGCGGCTGCCGCTGTCCGCGTTCAACTGCGTGGTGATGCGCAAGGACCCGCCGTTCGACCTCGAGTACCTGTACGCGACCCAGCTCTTCACGCTGGCCGAGCAGCAGGGCGTGAGGGTGTTCACCAGCGGGCAGGCGCTGCGCGACTTCAACGAGAAGCTCGCTATCCTCAAGTTTGCCGAGTGGACCGCGCCGACGCTGGTCACCAGCAGCGCGTCCCGCATCAAGGCCTTCGTGCGCCAGCACCTGGACGTGATCGTCAAGCCGCTGGACGGCATGGGTGGCGCCGGCATCTTCCGCCTGCGCCCGGACGACGCCAACCTCAACGTGATCCTGGAGACCATCACCGGCCACGACACGCGCACGGTGATGGCGCAGCGCTACATCCCCGAGATCCGCGACGGCGACAAGCGCGTGCTGGTGATCGACGGCGTGCCGGTCGACTACTGCCTCGCGCGCATCCCGGCGGTCGGCGAGACGCGCGGCAACCTCGCCGCCGGCGGCCGTGGCGAGGCGCGCCCCTTGTCGGCGCGCG
This sequence comes from Crenobacter intestini, assembly GCF_004919095.1. Taxonomy (GTDB): domain Bacteria; phylum Pseudomonadota; class Gammaproteobacteria; order Burkholderiales; family Chromobacteriaceae; genus Craterilacuibacter; species Craterilacuibacter intestini. The sequence goes on from NZ_STGJ01000002.1 coordinate 216,256, forward strand.
ACCGCGCGATCGCCGAGGCGGTCGGCCCCGAGCTCAAGCGCCGCGGCATCCTGCTGGCCGGGCTCGACGTGATCGGCGACTACCTGACCGAGGTCAACGTGACGAGCCCGACCTGTTTCCGCGAGATCATGGACCAGACCGGCCTCGATGTGGCCGGCCTGTATATCGACGCGCTGGAGCGCGCCTGCGCCGGCGCATGAGGGCGCTGGCGCTCGCCGCGCTCTTGTTGCTGTCGGCGTGCGGCGCGCGCGAGCCGTACCGGCAGGAGGCGTACGCCTTCGGCACCCGCATCGAGGTGACGGTCGACGGCGTGCCCGAGGCCGACGCGCGCCGTGCGGTCGGCAGCGTGCTCGCCGACCTCGACGCGCTGCACAAGCGGCTGCACGCGTGGCAGCCGGGTTCCGAAATCGTTGCGATCAACGACGCGTTCGCGCGCGGCGAGCCGGCGCCGGTGAGCGCCGACCTCGCCGACCTGCTTGTGCGCTCGCGCGCGCTTGAGGCGGCGTCCGACGGGCTCTTCTCGCCGGCGATCGGCCGCCTGGTCAGGTTGTGGGGCTTTCACGCCGACAATTACGCGCCGGTCACGCCAGGCGCCGCCGAGCTTGCCGCGCTGGTCGGCGCCAAACCGCGCCTCTCAGACGTCACCGTGCAGGGCGGGCGCATCACCAGCAGCAAGCCGCAGGTCGCGCTCGACTTGGGCGGCGTCGCCAAGGGCTGGGCGCTCGAGCGCGCGTACGCGCGCCTCAAGGCGGCCGGCGTGCGCTCGGCGCTCGTCAATATCGGCGGCAACGTGATCGCGCTGGGGCAGAAGGCCGACGGTTCGCCGTGGACGGTCGGCATCCGCCACCCGCGCCGCAACGAGGCGATGGCCAGCGTCGAGCTCTCCGACGGCGAGGCGATCGGTACCTCGGGCGACTACCAGCGCTACTTCGAGGTGGGCGGCGCCCGGCATTGCCATCTGGTCGACCCGCGCGACGGCAATACCGGCTGCGCGCTGCAGGCGGCGACCGTGCTCGCGTCGGGCGCGGGCGCCGGCTTGAAGTCGGACGCGGCGAGCAAGCCGCTCTATTTTGCCGGGCCGAAGCAGGCGGCAGGCTACGCCCGGCGCATGGGCGTGCGTGATATCCTGCTGGTCGACGGTGCCGGCGAAGCCTGGCTGTCGCCTTCCTTCGCGCGCCGCATCCACTGGCTGGTCAAACCCGCCGTCGTCCATACGCTGGAACAACCATGAAGTCCGACTCCACCAGCCCGTTCAAGGGCAAAAGCGGCGTGCGCCGCCTGATCAACGCCTTCGGCTACTCGCTCGCGGGCTATGCCGCCGCCTTCCGCCACGAGGCCGCGTTCCGCCAGCTCGCCCTGCTCGCGCTGGTGCTGTTGCCGGCGGCCTTCGTGTTTGACGTCAGCCGGGCCGAGCGCGCGCTGATGGTCGCCAGCGTGCTGCTGACGCTGGTGATCGAGCTGTTCAATTCGGCGATCGAGGCGGCGGTCGACCACACCTCGCTCGAGCGCCACCCGCTGGCCGGCCGCGCCAAGGACATGGGCAGCGCCGCCCAGCTGACCGGCCTCGCCATCGTCGCCGCCGTGTGGGGGCTGATCCTCTTGGGCTGAACGCGGCTCTTGCCATCGGCATGGCGGGCGGCTTAGGCTGACCGTGACCGATCCAAGAGGAGTTTGCCCATGTACCAGACCCTGATCAGCGGCGCTGACCTGCTCGTCCTGCAGGCCGGTGCCACCCCGGCGCTGCTGCTCGACTGCCGCTTCCAGCTGGCCGACCCGGGCTACGGTGCGCGCGCGTACGCAGATGGCCACCTGCCCGGCGCGCACTACCTGCACCTCGATGACGACCTCTCCGGCAGCAAGACCGGCCGTAACGGCCGCCACCCGCTGCCCGAGCTGGCCACGCTCGCCGCGCGCCTCGCCGCGCTTGGCGTCGGCGACGGGCAGCAGGTGGTCGCCTACGACGACGCCGGCGGCATGTTCGCCGCGCGCGCGTGGTGGCTCCTGCGCCTCATGGGCCACGCCGAGGTCGCGGTGCTCGACGGCGGCGTCGCCACCTGGCTGGCGGCGGGCGGTGCGCTCGAAACAGGGGAACCGGCGGCGCAACGCGCCGTGTTCAGCCGGCGCGCACCGCTGGAGGGGACGGTGTCGTGTGCCGCGGTGCTGGACAACCTCGCCGCGCCTGCCTTCGTAGTGGTCGACGCGCGCGGCGCCGACCGCTTCGCCGGGCAGAACGAGACCATCGACCCGGTTGCCGGCCATATCCCCGGCGCGCGCAACCGGCCGTTCATGCAGAACCTTGACGCCGACGGCCGCTTCAAGGCGCCGGAAACGCTCGCAGCCGAGTGGCGGCAGCTGTTTGCCGGCGTGCCGGCCGAGGCCGTCGTCCACCAGTGCGGCAGCGGGGTGACCGCCTGCCACAACCTGCTCGCGCTGGCGCACGCGGGGCTGCCCGGTGGCCGGCTGTACCCGGGGTCGTGGAGCGAATGGTGCAGCGATCCGGGCCGCCCCGTCGAGGCGGGCTGACGCGCACCGGCTTTGCATTCCGCGCGGTTTCGCCTATCCCGTATGGATGCAGGTGTAGACCACGGAGGCAGGCATGCTCAAGACCTTGTTGCGGTCCTTGTTCGCCGGGCTTAACGGGCCGCGGCCGTTCGCCGTCGCGTACTGGGACGGCGACCATATCCTCTACGGGCAGGGCGAGCCCGCTTTCACGCTGCGCTTCACGCGCGAACCCGACGGCGCGCCGGACGAGCCGGTCGTCTATCTGGGCGAATGCTATATGGACGGCACGCTCGAGATCGACGGCTCGTGGGACGCGCTGCTCTCCACGCTGGTCGCCGGCTCCGCCACGCTGATGGGGCGCGGCACCGGCAAGGCGCTGGGCTGGCTGGGCGAGAAGCTCGCCGCGCGGCGCGAGCGGCAAAGCCGCAACGTGCGCCACCACTACGATATCGGCAATGACTTCTACCGGCTGTGGCTGGACGAGACGCTGACCTACTCTTGCGCGTACTTCCGCACGCCGGACGACACGCTGGAGACCGCGCAGCGCAACAAGGTCGCGCTGTGCCTGGACAAGCTGGGGGTCGGCGCAGGCACCCGCCTGCTCGACATCGGCTGCGGTTGGGGCGAGATGGCGATCGCCGCCGCACGCCGCGGCGCGCGGGTGGTCGGCATCACGCTGTCGGCCGAGCAATGTACGGGGGCCTGCGACCGGGTCGCGGCAGCCGGGCTTGCCGACCGCGTCGACATCCGCCTGCAGGACTACCTCGACCTCGACGGCAACGTCGAGCGTTTCGACCGGGTGGTCAGCGTCGGCATGTTCGAGCATGTCGGCCGCGGCCACCACGGTGACTTCTTCGCGCGCGCAAGCGAGGTGCTGGAGGACGGCGGGCTGATGCTGCTGCACACCATCACCGGGCCGGAGACGCGCGAGACCAACCCGTGGATAGAGAAGTACATCTTCCCCGGCGGCTACATCCCGGCGCCGGAGACGCTGGTGTCGGCGCTGCCGGCGCACCGCTTCCAGCTCGTGCACATGGAGAGCCTGCGCCTGCACTACGCGCAGACCCTGCAGTGCTGGCTGCGCCGCTACAAGGCGGTGACGCCGCAGGTGCTCGCGATGTTCGACACGCGTTTCGAGCGCATGTGGACCATGTACCTGCGCGGCTCGTCGGCCGCCTTCCGCGCGGGCGACCTCGACATCCACCAGTTGCTGGCCTCCAAGGGCAACAACAACACCCTGCCGCGCGACTGGGGCTATCTGTACGGTGGCGGCGCGCCGCTAAGCTGGGCGGGGGCCGCCGATTCGCCGGGCTAACCCAGTATCAGCTGCTGCAGCAGCTTCTGGCCGGCCGGCCAGGCGCCGAGCCCGGCGGTGTCGCCCAGATGCCCGGCTTCGCCCGCGTCGATCAGGCGCGCGCCCCAGTGCCCGGCCATGGCGGTAGCCTCGGCGAACGGGCAGAACGGGTCGTTGCGGCTGGCGACGACGATGGCCGGGCAAGGCAGGCGCTGCAGGCGCGGCGCGTCAAAACCGCTGAAAGGCATCAAGGGGGTGCCGGCGGGCACCACCCCGGCGTCCGAGGCGGCCTCGTCCAGGATCGGCAGCGCGGGCGGCGCGACCAGCAACAGGCCGTGCGCGCGCCTGCGCTCGGCAAGCGGGAGCGACAGCACCCAGTCGACGGCCGTGTGGCAGCCAAGGCTGTGCGCGGCGACCACCACCCGCCCCGGGCTGGCAGCGATGGTGGCGGTGAGCGCCGCGAGCCACGCTGCGCGCTCGGGGGCGAACCAGTCGGGCATTTCGGCGCGGCAGGCGAGCGGGTAGCCCTTCTCCCAGCGCGTCTGCCAGTGCTGCGCGCCCGAACTGCCCCAGCCAGGTGCGGTGACGAGGAACACCTCGTCGTCTTCGATCAGGCCGAACATGGCAGCGTGTATTCGTAGTCGACGATCAAGGGCGCGTGGTCGGAGAACTTCTCGCCCTTGTACACGCTGGCCGCGCGCGCCTTGTCCATCATCGACGGCGAGACCACGTGGTAGTCGATCCGCCAGCCGACGTCCTTTGCGTAGGCCTGGCCGCGGTTGCTCCACCAGGTGTAGCCGGGCGTGTCCGGGTGCAGCGTGCGCCACACGTCGCGCCAGCCGACGTGGCTGAACAACTCGCCGATCCACGCGCGCTCCTCGGGCAGGAAGCCCGAATTCTTCAGGTTGCCCTTCCAGTTCTTCAGGTCGATCTCGTTGTGCGCGATATTCCAGTCGCCGCAGATCACCACGTCGCGACCCTCGGCGATCAACTGGGTGAGGTGGGGCAGGAACACGTCGAGGAAGTCGAACTTCACCTGCTGGCGCTCGTCCGAGCTCGAGCCCGAGGGCAGGTAGAGCGAGATCACGGTCAGGCGGCCGAAATCCAGCCTGAGGTAGCGGCCCTCGGCGTCGATCCAGTCGACACCCAGGCCTTCGATCACGGCGTCGGGCGCATGGCGGGTGTAGACGCCGACGCCGCTGTAGCCCTTCTTTTCCGCGTAGTGGAAGTAGCCGGTCAGCCCGTCGGGCGCGCGCATGCGCTCGGAGAGGTCGCCGGCCTGTGCCTTGAGTTCCTGCACGCAGACGATGTCGGCCGGTTCGCGGACCAGCCAGTCGAAAAAGCCCTTCTTATCGGCGGAGCGGATGCCGTTGAGGTTGGCGCTGATGACGCGGAGCAAGGGGGTCTCCCGTGGTATGCTTGCCGCCGTTTGGCCGCAAGGCTGTGGATAGAATTCAGAACGAGGGGTTTATATGAGCGATTTCCGCCAGGATTTCATCCGTTTCGCACTCGACAAGCAAGTGCTGAAGTTCGGTGAGTTCGTGACCAAGGCCGGCCGTCTGTCGCCGTATTTCTTCAACGCGGGCCTGTTCAACGACGGCGCGAGCACGCTCGCGCTGTCGCGTTTCTACGCGAAGTCCATCCTCGCCTCCGGCGTCGAGTTCGACATGCTGTTCGGGCCGGCGTACAAGGGCATCATCCTCGCCGCCGCCACCTCGATGGCGCTGGCCGAGGAAGGCCGCAACGTGCCGTTCGCGTACAACCGCAAGGAAGCCAAGGACCACGGCGAGGGCGGCACCCTAGTCGGCGCGCCGCTGAAGGGCCGCGTGCTGATCATCGACGACGTGATCAGCGCAGGCACTTCGGTGCGCGAGTCGGTCGAGCTGATCCGCAAGGCCGGCGCCGAGCCTGCCGGCGTCGCCATCGCGCTTGACCGCATGGAGCGCGGCACCGGCGCGCTGTCCGCGGTGCAGGAAGTCTCGCAGCAGTACGGCCTGCCGGTGGTCGCGATCGCCACCCTGAAAGACCTGATGACCTTCATCGACGGTAGCGAGGCGCTCGCGGCGCACCGCGCGGCGGTCAAGGCCTACCGCGACACCTACGGCGTCGACGCCTGAGCCTTCAGTTGGCCGCCTGCTTCGCCTGCCACGCGGCGTCGAGGCGGGTGGCCGCTTCCCTGAGCGTGGCGTCGCTGGCGGCTGCCGCGCCCTGCGCGGCGGCCAGTTCACCCTCCGCTTTTTGCAATAGCGCCTGCGCGTCGATCACGCGTGCTTCGGCCATGCGGCGGGCTTCCTGGGCGGCGGCGAGCCGCTTCTGGTTGGCCGAGTGCTGGCTGTCGGCCTGCTGGTACGCCATCTGCGCGGAGAGCAAGGCCTGGTTGGTGCCGGCAAGGCAGGGCAGGGTGGCGAGCGCGAAAAGCGCGGCGGCGAGCGGTCGGGTCATGCGTGTAGGGTTCCTTGTATTATTCCTGCAAGCTTAACAGCCGCCGGCGCAAACGAAAAACCCTCCGCAGGCGAACCTGGGAGGGTTGATCTTGGTGGGTCGTGCGGGATTCGAACCTGCGACCAACGGATTAAAAGTCCGCTGCTCTACCAGCTGAGCTAACGACCCGAAAACGGGTGCCGGTGGGATATGGTGGGTCGTGCGGGATTCGAACCTGCGACCAACGGATTAAAAGTCCGCTGCTCTACCAGCTGAGCTAACGACCCCGGGATACCGGGCTTGCATTGTGGTGGGTCGTGCGGGATTCGAACCTGCGACCAACGGATTAAAAGTCCGCTGCTCTACCAGCTGAGCTAACGACCCCCGTGCCGGGTCTTGGTGGTGGGTCGTGCGGGATTCGAACCTGCGACCAACGGATTAAAAGTCCGCTGCTCTACCAGCTGAGCTAACGACCCCCAAGGCATGGGCTTCTTGTCCCGAATCGGCTAGTTACATGCCAATCCAGATCAAGAGAGATCGAGACTATACCGATTGCCCAAAGTTGCGTCAAGCTGTTTTGCGGTCGACGCCTTTTTATGTCACCGTCTGAACCTTGCCGGCTGGCCGCGTTCGAAGCGCTTTAGCCCGCGCGGCTTGAAATCACCTGCCCGCTGACCCATGTAAGGTAGGCGGGCAGGCCGGCCGCGGCCTCCCAGGCGACGATCTCCGGGACGTCGTACGGGTGCAGCGCCTGCAACCTCGCCTCGAGCGCCGGATACGCGCCGGCGGTGGTCTTGATCAGTAGCGGCACCTCGACGGCCTCTTCGACGGCATCCTGCCAGCGGTAGACCGAGCGGCAGGGGGCCAGCTGGTTCACGCAGGCGGCCAGGCGCTCGTCGATGAGCGTGCGGGCGATGCGGTCGGCGGTCACTTCGTCCGGCGTGTTGCAGATGACGAACATTATTTTCATGCGTATCGGAGCCTCATGCGCGCAATCCTGTTGTTGATTCTCGCCTACCCCTTCCTCGAGGTGGCGTCCCTTGTCTATATGGCCGACCATTTCGGCGGCGGTTTCGTGCTCGGCTGGGTCGTCGTCAGCGCGCTGATCGGCGTGCTGATGCTGCGCAACCAGAAAGTCGGCGCCCTGCTGACGCTGGGCGCGGTGCTGCGCAAGCCGGGCGAAGTCTCGCTGTACGGCCTGTTGTGGCCGCTGCGCTTCCTGCTCGCCGGCGTGCTGTTCCTGATCCCCGGCTTCATCAGCGACGTGCTGGCCGTGCTGTTGCTGCTGCCCCTGAAGGGCCCCAGTCTGAAGGTGCCGCCGGCCGGCGGCTTCGGCGGTGCTGGCGGCCAGTCGGGCCCGGCCGGCGACGGCGCGATCGAGGGTGAATACACCCGCGTCGACGAGACGGTCGACCCCGACCGCAGGCTTCACAAATAACCCAGACGGTGCGCGATCTCGTTGGCATCAAGCCCGGTGTCGACATCGATGAGCTTGTGCCGGTTCTTGTCGCCGGCAACCAGCGCCACGTCGCGCCTTGCCGCGCCGAGCGTCTTGGCCAGCCACGCGATGAGCGCGGTATTGGCCTTGCCTTCGACCGGCGGCGCCGCCAGGCGGATCTTCAGCGCGCCGTCGTGTTCGCCCGCGCATTCCGTCTTGCGGGCGCCGGGCTGGATGTAGAGCGTCAGCCGGAAGCCGCCGGGGCGCGGCGTAAGCCAGGGTTTCATCTGCGTCAAATCGAGGTGGGGACAAAGCGGGTATTTTAGTGCATCCCTGATCCAACCATTCACCTGAGGAGTCTTACCATGGATATCGGCATTTCCAACCAGGACCGTACGGTCGTCGCCGAAGGCCTGTCGCGCGTGCTCGCCGACACCTACACGCTGTACCTGAAGACGCATAACTTCCACTGGAACGTCACCGGCCCGATGTTCCGTTCGCTGCACCTGATGTTCGAGGAGCAGTACACCGAACTGTCGACCGCGGTCGACCTGATCGCCGAGCGCATCCGCTCGCTCGACCACTTCGCGCCGGGCAGCTACGCCGACTTCGCACGCCTGACCTCGATCGAGGAAGCGCAAGGCGTGCCGGCGGCCGAGGAAATGATCGCGCAGCTGGTCGCAGGCCACGAGGCGGTCTGCCGCACCGCGCGTTCGCTGTTCGAGGCGGTCGAGCGTTGTGGCGACGAGGCGACGGCCGACCTGTTGACCCAGCGCCTGCAACTGCACGAGAAGACCGCGTGGATGTTGCGCAGCCTGCTGGTGCGTTAAACTCGCGGGTATGACCCGTTCATTCCCTGGCGGCGGCGCGTGAGAGCGGCCGCCGCGCCTGCCGGCGCCGTTGCCCGCACCGGCAGCCCCATCCTGATCCAGCTCGCGATCGCCCTGTCGATCGCGCTGCATCTTGTGTTTCTTGCCGCGCCCGCGCTCAAGCACTGGCAGCCGGCCAAGCCGCAGGGGGCGCCCGCCTTGCACGTGAGCGTGCTGCACGCGCCGAGCGGCGAGCGGCCCAAGCAGCCGGACGTGCTCGCGCAAGCCGACAGCGCGGGCGGAGGCGACGCCACCGCCGGTGCGCGGGCGAGTGCGCCGCCGGCGCCGCAAGCCTTGCAGGTTCCGGCCGAGGCCGGAGCCAAGGACGCCGACGCAAGGCCGCAGCGGTTGACCCGCCCGCAGGCGGCGCACAGCGTGGACGCGGGGCGGGCCGACCCGCTCAGCGCCGACACCCTGCTTGCACAGGCGCGCGAACTGGCGGTTCCCGAAGTCGGCGAACGTGCCGAACGCTTCTCGCCGAACGATGCGGCGCCCAAGCGCGGCGTGTTCGGCGTCAATGCCTACGGCGTCGAGTGGGCGCGTTATGTCGAAGACTGGCGGATCAAGATCGAGCGGGTCGGCCGGCTCAACTACCCGGACGAGGCGCGCCGGCAAGGGCTGTTCGGCAGCCTGCAGCTCAGGGTCGTGGTCGGCGCGGACGGCCGTCTGCTGTCCGTCGACGTCACGCGCAGCTCCGGCCACGCGCTGCTGGACGACGCCGCGGTGCGCATCGTGCGCATGTCCGCGCCGTTCGCGCCTTTCCCCCCTGCGCTGGCGGCGAAATTCTCGTCGCTGCAGATTGCCCGCAAGTGGTCGTTCACCACCGACAACAGCCTGGCGGGCGACTGAACCTGGAGCCTTTCCCATGTATGAAGTGAACCGTTCGCTGGTGCTGCTCAAGCCGCGCCAGCCCTTTGCCGACTGGCTGCTCGCGTTGCCCGGCCAGCAGGCCGACGTCACGCTGGACGCGCTGCGCGACAGCGCGAACGCGCTGTTGATCCCGGTCGCGGAAGACCTCGACGAGATCGCCGCCCTGCTCGCCGAGCGCATGGACGACCTGTTTGAAGCGGAACTCGCCGACTGGTGCGACGATCAGACGCTGTGGCCGACGCCGCGCACGCTGGACGTTTTCCGCGCCTGGTTCGACGTCGAGATCCACCCGGTGGTGACCGACCTGGCCGATGCGCCGCTCGCGCGCGAAGCGTTCCGTCCGTTCGAATCCTGAGCCGACGCCAACAAGGAGAAACCATGGCGCACCACCTCACGCGGATCAAGGTCCGCGGCTACCACCTCGACCTGTACAGCCACGTCAACAACGCGCGTTACCTCGAGTTCCTCGAGGAGGCCCGCTGGACCTACTTCGAGGACCGGGCCGACCTGCCGGCCTTCCTCGCCTCGGGCATCGCGCTGGTGGTCGTCAATATCAACATCGACTACCGTCACGCGGCGACCATGGGCGACGAGCTGGAAATCCTGACCTCGGTCAAGTCGGTCGGCAACCGCTCGGCGGTGATCCACCAGCGGGTGGCCCTCGCCGGCAGCGGCCGGCTGGTCGCCGAGGCGGACGTGACCTTCGTCGCGTACGACAGCAAGCAAGGTCGCGCGGTGCAGATCGAGGGCGAACTCGCCACGCTGCTGTCCGGCCTGCAGCAAGCGGACGCTACGGCATGAAGCGGGGGCTGATCGCCGTCGTCCTGCTCGCGGTGCTCGCCGGGCTCGGTTATTTCGCGTTTTCGCGCAACGCCGCGCCCGACGTCAGCTACCGCACGCTGGACGGGCGGGTGCTGACGCAGGCGTCGCTCAGGGACAAGGTCGTGCTGGTGAATTTCTGGGCGACTTCCTGCCCGGGCTGCGTGAAGGAAATGCCCGAGATGAAGAAGATGTACCAGACGCTTGCACCCAAGGGGCTGGAGATCGTCGCCGTCGCGATGAGCTACGACCCGCCGGCCTACGTGAAAACGTATGCCGAGAAGAACGCGCTGCCGTTCCCGGTCGCGCTCGACACCGACGGCAGCGTCGCGCGCGCCTTCGGCGACGTGCAGCTGACGCCGACCACCTTCCTGGTCGGCCGCGACGGCAAGGTGCTCAAGCGCTACGTCGGCGTGATGGATTTTGCCGAGGTCGAGCACCTGATCGCGCAGAACCTGTAAGCCGCACGGCTGCCGAAAACGGAAAGGGCCGCCCACCGGGCGGCCCTTCTTGCATCGGGGCGGGCCTACTCTTCGGTCTGCTTGCGCGAAAAGCGCACGCCCAGCTGCTTGAGCTTGCGGTAGAGATGGGTGCGCTCGAGGCCGACCTTCTGCGCGACCCGGCTCATGTTGCCGTTCTCCAGCGCGATATGGTGCTCGAAGTAGCGGCGCTCGAGCTGTTCGCGCAACTCGCGCAGCGGCAGCCCGAAGTCGAAGCCGGTCTCCTCGGCCGGTTTCTCGTGGCGGAACTGCGAGAGCACCTTGTTGACCTCGGGGGCGTCGATGCTGTCGGTCTCCGCGGTCAGCGCCAGGCTCTTGATGATGCTCTTGAGCTGCTCGAGGTTGCCCGGCCAGTCGTACTGGCGCAGCGCGTTGAGCGCGGAGGTGGTCAGCCGGCGCGCCGGCACCTGCTTGGACTCGATCAGCTCGCTGAGCAACTGCTCGGCGATGAACATCACGTCCTCGGTGTGGTCCTTCAGCGGCGGGATCGGCACGATCACGCTGGAGAGCGCGGTGAGCAGGCGGTTGTCGCATTCCGGGTCGACCAGCAACTCCTGCAGCGGGCGGCTGCACGAGCAGATCAGGCGCACGTTGAAACGGTCGAGCTTGGAGAGCAGGAACAGCAGGCCCTGCTGCGCGCGGCGGTTGTACTGGCCGATCTCGGCCAGGTAGAGCACGCCGTTGTTGGCTTTCTGCAACAGCTCGAGCGGCGCGTCGGACAGCTGCTCGGGCTTGCCCGGCGTGATCCACGGCGTGTTACCGCTGTGGAAGTAGCGGGCGACCAGCTCGAAGCCCGAGCCCGGCTCGCCGGTCAGCAGGATGGGTGCCTTGACCTTGCTGACGCGCTCGAGCTGGCGCTTGAGCTCCTGCACGGGTTCGCTCTTGCCCAGCTTGTCGAGGCTGAGCGAGGTGTTGGCCTGCATGTCGCCGTACTTGAGCGCGCGCTGCACGGTCGACAGCAGCTTCTGCAGCGCGATAGGTTTCTCGAGGAAGTCGAACGCGCCGATGCGCGTCGCCTCGACCGCGGTGTCGATGCTGGCGTGGCCGGACATCATCACCACCGGCATGGTCAGCTGGCCGGACTTGGCCCACTCCTTGAGCAGGGTCACGCCGTCGCAATCCGGCATCCAGATATCGAGCAGCACCAGCGCCGGCCGCGTCTGCGACCTCAACTGGCGCGCGACTTCGGCGTTTTCCGCCAGCGCGACCGTATAGCCTTCGTCCTGCAGGATTTCTGACAACAGTTCGCGGATGCCGACTTCATCGTCGACGATCAGGATATCGCTGCTTCGCATTCATGCTCCAATAACGGGAAGGACACCAGGACGCGCGCGCCCCCCGTCTCCCGGTTGGCCAGCGTGATCTGGCCCTGGTGTTCTTCGACGATCTTCTTAACCACCGCGAGCCCGAGGCCGGTGCCCTTGCTCTTGCTGGTGACGTAGGGTTCGAAGGCGCGTGCGAGGATGTCGGGCGCAAAACCCGCGCCGTTGTCCTCGACGATGACCCTTGCCAGATGGCCGTCGCTTCGGCTGCTAATGTGTATCATCGGAATGCCAACGTCAAGAACGGCGTCTTTGGCATTCAATAACAGGTTATGCAGGACCTGCCTGAGCAGCGCGGCGTCGCCCATGATGGGCAATGGCTGCGGGGCCAGTTCGGCGACGACCGGCACGTCGCCCTCGTACAGCGCCAGCACTTCGCCGACCAGCGCGTTCAGCTCCAGCGGCTGCAGCTTGATCTTCGGCGCGCGCGCGTAGTCGCGGAACGCGTCGACCATGCGCTTGAGCGCGGCGACCTGCTTGACGATGGTGTCGGTCGCCCGCTCGAGCATCGCCGCGTCGGCGCCCTCGAGCTTGGGAGAGAGCTTCATCGCCAGCCGCTCGGCCGACAGCTGGATCGGCGTGAGCGGGTTGCGGATCTCGTGTGCGAGGCGCTTGGCGACCTCGCCCCACGCGGCGTCGCGCTGCGCGCGGGCCAGGTCGGTGATGTCGTCGAACACCGCGACGCAGCCGCCCTGCGACTGTTCAGGCAGGCGGGAGACGCGCACCAGCAGCGTGCGCGCGCCGGCGGCGTGCGCGTATTCGATCTGCTGCTGCCACTCGTCGCGCTGGAGGGGAGGGGTTTCGACCACCTCGACCAGCGTGGTTAGCGTCGGCACCTGCGCCGGCCACTGGGTCAGCGCGAACGGCGCGAGCTCGGAGAAGTCCACGCCCAGGATGCGCCCGGCGCTCGAGTTGGCGGCACGCAGGTGGCCGCCGCGGTCGAACGCGATCACGCCGGCGGTCAGGTTGGCGAGGATGCTCTCCAGGTAGAGCTTGCTGTCCTCGAGCTGGCGGCGGCTCTCGTCGGCGACGTGGCGCGCCTCCTCCAGCTGCTGGGTCATCCGGTTGAACATCGAGGTGAGGATGCCCAGCTCGTCGCGCCGGTAGACCGGGTGGCGGCGCGAGAAGTCGCCCTGCGCGACCGCGCGGGTGCCGGCGGCAAGCTCGGAGAGTGGTGCCGACATCCGTTCGGAGAAGTACAGCGCGAAGGCGAGCGCGGCGGTGATCGCCATCAGGAAGACCAGCGCCAGCGTCATCATGTAGAAGTCCTGCATGCCGTCGCGCGCGAGCAAAAGCTGGCTGTATTCGGCGCGCGCGTCCTCGATCAGCTCGGCGTCGCGCGCGATCGCCTCCGGCGCCGGCTGCACCAGCTGCAGCACGCGCAGCTCGCCGTTGGCGTAGTCGCGGAACGCGAGCTGGACCTTGAGCACGATGCGCCCGCCGCGGCCGGTCTCGATCGACTGTCTGGGTTCCCGCAACTTGAGCGTGCGCAGCTCGGTCGACGGTGGGCGTTCGGGGCGGTAGCTCAGCTCGTCGGGGCCTGCGAACGCGATGAGGCGGCCGTCGCGGGCGAACACGGCGATTTCCTGCACGTCGAGCTGTTCGTGCAGGCGCAACAGGCGGGCGCCCAGCATCGGCTCGGGCAGTTCGGCGACGTCGTTGCCGACCACCCGCGCCTTGCGCGACAGGTCGGTCAGCACGTAACCCAGCGCGTTTCGGCCGAGGTCGAGGCCGCGGTCGAGCGCGTTCTCGACGCGCACGTTGAACCAGCTCTCGATGCTGCGGGTGAGGAACTGGGCGGACACGGTAAAGACCAGCATGCCTGGCACCAGCGCGGCCAGCGAGAACATCACCACCAGCTTCTGGGTGAGCTTGGCGCCGAACACCCGTGTCTTCACGCGGCGGCGCAGGCGTACGAGCTGGCGCACGACCAGCCCGGCGAGGGCGGCCAGCACGGTCGCGTTCAGCGCGAACACCGGCCAGTAGTAATCGGACAGCACCGAGGTGTTGCCGGTGGCCAGCGCGAGCAGGTAGAGCAGGGCGAGGATGACGACGCCGGTGGCGATCAGCGGGGTACGCATGGCGTCAGCTGCGCACCTTGACGTCGGTCCACGGCGAGGACAGCGTCCAGTCGCGGTCGCCCAGCGCACCGAGCTGGAAGGGGCGCGGCAGCGCGCCGGTGTCCAGCGCCAGCCGCACACGGCCCTGCGCGCGGCGGGCGTCGGCCTCGCTCCAGTCGGCGACGTCGAGCACCGCCCAGCCGGCGATATTGCCGAGCGCCGACAGCGCTTCGTCCAGCGTCGCGTAATACTTGGATAGCGAGCCGATGGTCAGCCGGTAGCGGTTGGTGAAGCGGTAGTACGACAGCTTGAATTCGAGGCGAGCGGTCGGCTCGAACCAGCTTTTCAGGTCGTAGTAGTACGCGTAGCCGCGCGGGCGGGTCAGCTCGAACTGCAGTTCGAAGGTCAGCGGAACGCCCTGTTGCAGCGCGTCCTGCAGCACCGGCGGCAGCGTGGTCTGGAAACGGGTCGACAGTTGCAGCCTGTGCTCGGCCAGTTCGAGCTCGGCCCGGCGCACCTCGACCCCGTCGGCGCGCGCCAAGCCCATGCCGGCGACCAGCAGCAGCAGGCTAAGACTTTTCAAGCAGCGCGTAATAAAAGCCGTCATGGTCGGGGTCGGGCAGCAGCTGTTCCGCGTGCGCCAAGCTGGCGTCGGGGTGGCGTTCGAGGAAGGCTTCGATTTGTCCGGCATTCTCCTCCGGCATAATCGAGCACGTAGCGTAAAGCATTTTGCCACCCGAGGCGAGCAGCGGCCAGAGCGCGTCGACCAGCACGCGCTGCTGGCGGGCCAGCTCGGCAAAGTCGCCGGGGCGGCGCAGCCACTTGATGTCGGGATGGCGGCGCACCACGCCGGACGCCGTGCACGGCACGTCGGCGAGGATGCGGTCGAACGGCCGGCCATCCCACCACGACTCAGGGTCGGCCGCGTTGCCCAGGGCCAGCTGTGCGGCAAGGTGCAGGCGCTCGAGGTTTTCGCGCACGCGGGGCAGGCGCGTGGCGTCGATCTCGACCGCGGTCATCTCGACGTCGGCGAGCTCGAGCAGGTGGCAGGTCTTGCCGCCGGGCGCCGCGCACGCGTCGAGCACGCGCATGCCGTTTTCCGGGGCGAGCAGTTGCGCCGCCCTTTGCGCGCCGAAGTCCTGCACCGAGACCCGGCCTTCGGCAAAGCCCGGCAGCTCGCGCACCGGCACCGGCTTGTCGAGCATGACCGCGTGGCTGCCCAGCGCGCGGGCGGACAGGCCGGCCGCGGCGAGTTCGGCGAGGTAGCCTTGGGCGTCGCCGTGGCGCGCGTTGACACGCAGGGTCATCGGCGGGTGCGTGTTGCTCGCCTCGAGCACGCGCATCCAGTCCTGCGGGTACGCCGTGCGCAGTGCGCGTATCCACCAGAGCGGGTGGTTGTAGCGTGCCTCGTCGTTTTGCAGCGCCTGTTCGCGCAGCGACTCGGCGTTGCGCTGGTAGTTGCGCAGCACGCCGTTGACCAGACCCTTGAGGCGGCCGCCGGCGACGCGGCCGGCGTGCTTGACCGCGTGGTCGACCACCGCGTACGGCGCGGCGCGCGTGTACGTCAGCTGGTAGAGCGCGACCAGCAGCAGGTATTCGACCCGCTTCTCGGGTAGCGCGCGCGGTACCAGCAGGCGCAGCCACGCGGAGAGTTCGCCGCGGTGGCGCAGTACGCCGTAGCTGATGTCCTGCACGGCGCCGCGCGTCGGTGCTGACAGGTCGGCGTTGGGGCGCAGCAAGCGCGCGAACGCCTCGGTCAGCGTGCGGCCGTTGTCGACCATTTCGATGGCCTGGACGGCCAGTTCCTGCGTGCGGTGCATGCTTGTCCTTGTCGGCGGGCCTAGCCGCCGCGTGCGATGGCCTGCAGGCGGGCGATGCGCTCGGCCGTCTGCGGGTGGGTACGAAACAGGTTGTCGAAACCGGCGCCCGCGAGCGGGTTGATGATCATCATCTGCGCGGTCTCCGGATGCGCTTCGGCGGCGGGCAGCACAATGCCGCGCGCGTAGTGTTCGATCTTGGCGAGCGCGCCAGCCAGCGCCAGCGGGTCGCCGCTGATGGCCGCGCCGCCGCGGTCGGCCTCGAATTCTCGTGCGCGCGAGATCGCCATCTGGATCAGGCTGGCGGCCAGGGGCGCCAAGAGCGCGACCAGCAGGCCGGCCAGCGGGTTGGCCGGGCGGCCGTGTTCGTCGCGTCCGCCGAAGAACATCGCGAAGTTGGCGAGCGCGGACACCGCGCCTGCCATGGTCGCCGACACCGTCGAGATCAGCGTGTCGCGGTGGGCGACATGCGCAAGCTCGTGCGCCATAACGCCGCGCAATTCACGATAGTCGAGCAGGCGCAGGATGCCGGTGGTCGCCGCCACCGCCGCGTGTGCGGGGTCGCGGCCGGTGGCGAATGCGTTGGGCTGGTCCTCGTGGATCACGTAGACGCGCGGCATCGGCAGGCCGGCGCGTGCGGAAAGTTCGGCGACCATGCCGTAGAACTCGGGTGCGCTGGCGGCGTTGACCTCTTCGGCGTTGTACATGCGCAACACCATGCGGTCGGAGTTCCACCATGCCCACACGTTCATCGCGCCGCCGAAGGCGAGCGCGACGAGCATGCCGCCGCGTCCGCCTATCATCGCGCCGATCACGCCGAACAGCGCGACGATCGCCGCCATCAGGAGCGCGGTCTTGAGCGTGCCGTTCATGCGCCCAGTCTCAGGTCCTGCAGCGTACGCCCGGCGACAAAGTCGCGTGCGGCCAGCCGCTTGCCGCCGGCCGCCTGCAGTTCGGTCAGGCAGACCAGGCCCTGGCCACAGCCGACCAGCACGCCGTCGGCGCTTGCGCTCACCACGACGCCCGGTTCGGCGTCGCCGGGCAGCGCGTGCGCCATCCACAGCTTCAGCGTCTCGCCGTTCAGGAGGGTGTGCGCGCCGGGCGCCGGGTTATACGCGCGGATCGCGCGGGCGACCGTGTCTGCGTCCTGCGTCCAGTCTACGCGCGCCTCTTCCTTGCTCAGCTTGTGCGCGTAGGTGACGCCCGCCTCGTCCTGCTTTTGCGCTTCCAGCGCATCGAGCCGCGCGAGCGCGTCGACGATGGCTTGCGCGCCAAGCGCGGCGAGCCCCTCGTGCAGGCTGGCCGCAGTCTCGTCATCCGCGATGGCCAGCGGGTGCACGCTGAGCATGTCGCCGGTGTCGAGCCCGGCGTCCATCTGCATGATGGTGATGCCGGTCTCGCGGTCGCCGGCGAGCAGCGCGCGCTGGATCGGCGCGGCGCCTCGCCAGCGCGGCAGCAAGGATGCGTGGATGTTCAGGCAGCCGCGGCGCGGGGTGTCCAGCACCGCCTGCGGCAGGATCAGCCCGTACGCGGCGACCACCATCACCTCGGCGCCGACCTCGGCGAGCATCGCCTGCGCGTCGGCATTCCTCAGCGTGGTCGGCTGCTCGACGCGCAGGCCGTGTTCGAGCGCGAGCGCCTTGACCGGGCTGGGTTTGAGCTTCATGCCGCGCCCGGCCGGGCGGTCGGGCTGGGTCAGCACCAGCGCGATGTCATGGCCGGCCTTGATCAGCGCGTCAAGCGCGCGCGCCGCGAATTCGGGCGTCCCCGCAAAAATCAGTTTCATTCTGGCTTCCTGGAAAAAGCGACGGGACACGGCCGCGCGTGTCCCGTCGTCAGGCTGGGCGCTGCCCGCCTTACAGATTGTGTTTTTCGCGCTTCTTCAGCTTGGTCAGGATGCGGCCCTGCTTCAACTGCGACAGGTATTCGACGAACACCTTGCCGTCGAGGTGGTCGATCTCGTGCTGGATGCAGATCGCCAGCAGGCCGTCCGTGTCGATTTCGAACGGCTGGCCGTCACGGTCCAGCGCGCGCACCTTCACGCGCTCGGCGCGGTTGACCTTGTCGTAGATGCCGGGCACCGACAGGCAGCCTTCTTCATAGACGGTCTGCCCGTGCTTCTCGACGATCTCGGGGTTGATGAACGCGGTCAGCCCAGACTTGTCTTCGCTGGTGTCGATCACGACGATGCGGCGGTGCACGTCGACCTGGGTCGCGGCGAGACCGATGCCGCGGCAGGCGTACATGGTGTCGGCCATGTCGTCGACGAGGCGACGCACCTCGTCGTCGACCTTGTCCACCGCTTGCGCGACCGTGTGCAGCCGCTGGTCGGGGTATTGCAGGATAGTAAGGAGTGCCATAAGCGCCGATTCCGTCACGATGGGGTGCGTCGCGCACCCGAAAATTGGGATACCATCCCTCTGGTATGTAACACGCCGCAGTTTGATGCGTTTTGGTGTCGATGGAAGACCAGATGGGGATACTGACCGATGTTTAAAGCCATTATACCGCTGATGCTGGCGCTGGGCCTGTCCGGGCTTGCCGCGGCGGATACCCTGCAACTGAGGCCGGACGCGCCCGAGCGCTACGTGGTCAAGCGCGGGGATACCTTGTGGGCGATTTCCGGCCGTTACCTGAACAGTCCGTGGAAGTGGCCGCGGCTGTGGCAGATGAACCGCGCCGAGATCAAGGACCCGCACTGGATCTACCCGGGCGACGTGCTGGTGCTCGACCGCGCCAGCGGCAGGCTGCGATTGGAGAAGGGGCCGCGCACGGTCAAGCTCTCGCCGCACGCGCGGGTGGTCGACGGCGCGATCAGCAGCATTCCCGCCTCACGCATCGCGGCGCTGCTCGAGCGGCCGCTGGTGATCGACGAGGCGGCATTCAAGGCGTCGCCGCGCATCGTCGCCGGCCCGGACGAGCGGCTGATGCTCGCGCAGGGCAACACCGTCTACGCGCAGCCCTTGCCGGAGGACGGCCGCTGGCAGTCCTTCCGCCCGGGGCGCGAGCTGAAGGACCCGAAAACGGGCGAGCGCCTCGGTTACGAGGCGGTCTACACCGGCGACCTCGACGTGAAGGCGCAGGGCGCCGACGTCAGTACCCTGGTCGTGCGCAGCAATGTCGAGGAAATCGCCGTCGGTGACCGGCTGATCAAGTACGCGTCGACGCCGGTGCTCAACTACGTGCCGCGCGAGGCGCCGGCTGCTTCGGGCGGCCAGGTGGTCGCCGTGTACGGCGGCGCGGTCGACGCGGCGCAGTACGACAGCGTCGCGATCAACCGCGGCGCGCGCGACGGCGCCGAGGTCGGCTACGTGTTCGGCGTCTACAAGGCGCCGCGGCTGATCAAGGTCGACGGCAAGGCGGTGACGCTGCCCGCGTCGCCGGTCGGCCGGCTGTTCGTCTACCGCGTGTTCGACCGCGTCTCCTACGGCCTGCTGCTCGACACCTCGCAGGCGGTCACCGTCGGCGACACGCTCGGCCAGCCCGAATGAGCGAACAGGCGGCCTGGGCGACGCTGGCGCTGACGCCGGGCGTGGGCCCGGCCGCCTTCCTGCGCCTGATCGAGCGTTTCGGCAGCGCCCGTGCGGCGCTGGACGCCGGGCGTACGGCGTGGACGGCGCTGCTGCCGCGCGACACCGCCGACGCGCTGGCCGCCGGGGCCGGGGCGGCCGCCGCCGAGGCCGCACTCGCCTGGGCTGAACAGGAGGGGTGCTTCCTGCTGACCCTGCTCGACGACGACTATCCGGAGCGGCTCGCGCAGTCGCCGTCGCCGCCGCCCCTGCTGTTCGGGCGCGGCCGGCGCGAACTGTTGGCGCGCGACATGCTGGCGGTGGTCGGCAGCCGCAAGGCGAGCGCGCAGGGCGCGCAGAGCGCGCACGCGTTTGCCCGCGCGCTGTCGGCGCAGGGCTACACGGTGGTCAGCGGGCTCGCCGCCGGCATCGACGCCGCCGCCCATCAGGGCGCGCTCGAGGCGGCCGGTGCCAGCATCGCGGTGGTCGGCACCGGCATCGACCGCGTCTACCCGGCATCCAACCGGCTGCTCGCGCACCGGCTGGCGAACGAGGGGCTGATCCTGTCCGAATTCGCGCTGGGTTCGGGGCCGCTGGCCGCGCACTTCCCGCAGCGCAACCGCATCATCGCCGGCCTGTGCCGCGGCTGCCTGGTGGTCGAGGCCGGCACCGAATCGGGTTCGCTGATCACCGCCCGCCTCGCGCTCGAGGCCGGCCGCGAGGTGATGGCGGTGCCCGGCTCCATCCTCAGCCCGCTCTCGCGCGGCTGCCACCGGCTGATCCGCGAGGGCGCGCGGCTGGTCGAGTCGGCCGACGACATCTTCGACGAGGTCGGCCGCCCCGCCCCGCCGCCTGCTGCCGAAGCCCCCGTCGCGACGGCGGCGGAAGACGGCGGGGACGACGCCGCATGCGCGGCGATTCTCGACGCGATGGGCTTCGACCCGGTCGACCTCGACACCCTGCTCGGGCGGGTCGGGTTGACGGCTGCGGCGATTTACCCGATGCTTCTTGCGCTTGAAATGCAGGGCAGGGTGGCCGTGCTCGGTGGCAACCGCTACCAGCGACTGTCCTGAGCTGCCCGTCCCTAAGGTCCCCGATGTTTGATGTTCTGACTTTTCTCTTCGAACAATACGACGACCCGTCCAGCTGTCCGGGGCGCGACGACCTGACCCGCGAACTCGAGGCCGCCGGCTTCGAGAGCGAAGAGATCGGCGACGCGCTCGACTGGTTCGACGGGATCCGCCCCGAGGCATTTGCCGGTTTGAAGGAGTCGGGTGGCGTGCGCATCTACAGCGACTACGAGCTCGAGCTGCTGTCGTGCGAGGTGCGCGGGTTCATCTGTTTTCTCGAGGACAACGGCGCGCTCGACGCCGCCCAGCGCGAGCTGGTGATCGACCGCCTGCTGGCGCTGCCGTCCGACGAGATCTCCCCGGCGGTGGTGCGGCTGGTCGCGCTGTTGGTGCTGTGGCGCGAGCAGGCCGAGTTGCCGCTCCTGGTCGGCGAGGAATTGCTCTCGGCGGTGCACGGTGAACCGACCATGCAATGAGTTTGTCGTAGGGTGCGGGCGCTTGCAGTCTGCATGTCTGTGGGCTTACCATGCGCGCCCTTGCCGGTACTGGCCGGCCGATGTGATCAAGAGTGCAGCCTTGCGCTCTTGTTTTGTTTGATGGATACCGGATGTGTTCGCCCGCCCGTTGCGGGTAAAGGAAGACGACCTAGACATGCCTTCTAGCCTCCTGATCGTCGAGTCGCCCTCCAAGGCGAAGACGCTGAAAAAATACTTGGGCAGTGACTTTGAAGTCCTTGCCTCCTACGGTCACGTCCGCGACCTGGTGCCTAAGAACGGCGCGGTCGACCCGGACCACGACTTCGCGATGAAGTACCAGCTGATCGCGCGCAACAGCAAGCATGTCGACGCGATCGTCACCGCGGTGCGTGAAGCTGACCATGTCTACCTGGCAACTGACCCGGACCGCGAAGGCGAGGCCATTTCCTGGCACCTGACCGAGATCCTGGCCGGCAAGAAGCTGCTCAAGGGCAAGACGGTACAGCGGGTCGTGTTCCACGAGATCACCAAGAACGCGGTGCTCGACGCGATCGCCCACCCGCGCGAGATCTCGCAGGACCTGGTCGACGCGCAGCAGGCGCGCCGTGCGCTCGACTACCTGGTCGGCTTCAACCTGTCGCCCCTGCTGTGGAAGAAGATCCGCCGCGGCCTGTCGGCCGGGCGCGTGCAAAGCCCGGCGCTGCGGCTGATCTGCGAGCGCGAGAACGAGATCCGCGCGTTCACCGAGCAGGAATACTGGTCGGTGCACCTCGACAGCCACAAGGGCCGCACCCGCTTCACCGCCAAGCTCACCCAGCTGGACGGGCAGAAGCTCGACCAGTTCGCGCTGCCCAACGAGGCCGCGCAAGCCGCAGCACTTGCGCGCCTCGCCGGTCACGAGGCGCGGGTCGCCAGCGTCGAGAAGAAGAAGAAGACGCGCAACCCGGTCGCGCCGTTCACCACCTCGACGCTGCAGCAGGAGGCGGTGCGCAAGCTGGGCATGACCACCGACCGCGCGATGCGCACGGCGCAGCAGTTGTACGAGGGTGTCGATATCGGCCAGGGCACTGTCGGCCTGATCACCTACATGCGTACCGACTCGGTCGCGCTGGCCGCCGAGGCGGTCACCGAGATCCGCCACTACATCGAGCACAAGTTCGAGGCGGACTTCCTGCCGAAGAACCCGGTCACCTTCAAGAACAAGGCGAAGAACGCGCAGGAAGCGCACGAGGCGATCCGCCCGACATCGGTGTACCGCTCGCCCGAGCAGCTCAAGCCCTTCCTGACCAGCGACCAGTTCAAGCTGTACGACATGATCTGGAAGCGCACGCTGTCCTGCCAGATGGCGCCGGCCAAGTTCGACACCACCACTGTCGACATCGCGGCCGGTGACGGCATGTTCCGCGTCAGCGGCCAGGTGCAGACCTTCGCCGGCTTCCTCGCCGTGTACGAGGAGGACGTCGACGACGCCGAGGACGAAGACAACGCCAAGCTGCCGGCCCTGGCCGAGGGCGACGTGCTGCCGGTCGACAAGCTGTACGGCGAGCAGCACTTCACGCAGCCGCCGCCGCGCTTTTCCGAGGCGTCGCTCGTCAAGGCGCTGGAAGAGTTCGGTATCGGCCGCCCGTCCACCTACGCGAGCATCATCTCGACGCTGAAGGACCGCGAATACGTGATCCTTGACAAGAAGCGCTTCGTGCCGACCGACACCGGCGAGATCGTCAACAAGTTCCTGACCGAGCACTTCGCGCAGTACGTCGACTACAACTTCACCGCCAAGCTGGAAAACCAGCTTGACGAGATTGCCGGCGGCGACCGCAAGTGGGTGCCGGTGATGGACAGCTTCTGGAAGGGCTTCAAGAAGCAGATCGAGGAGAAGGAAGGGATCTCGCGCGAATCGATCACCACCGAACAGCTCGACGAGGCGTGCCCGAAGTGCGGCAAGCCGCTGAACATCCGTTTCGGCAAACGCGGCCGCTTCATCGGCTGTACCGGCTACCCGGAGTGCGACTACACGCGCAACCTGAACGAGACCGCCGAGGAAGCCGCCGAGGCCGAGGCGCCGGAAATCGTCGAAGGGCGGGTCTGCCCGAAGGACGGCGGCCAGCTGGTGATCAAGAAGGGCCGTTACGGCAAGTTCATCGGCTGCGCGAACTACCCGAAGTGCAAGCATATCGAGCCGCTCGAGAAGCCCAAGGACACCGGCGTCGAGTGCCCGGAGTGCAAGCAGGGGCACTTGATCGAGCGCAAGAGCCGTTACGGCAAGCTGTTCTACTCGTGCAACCGCTATCCGGACTGCAAGTACGCGACGTGGAACCCGCCGGTCGCCGAGCCTTGCCCGAAATGCGGCTGGCCGATTTTGACCATCAAGACCACCAAGCGGCGTGGCACCGAGAAGGTCTGCCCGCAGAAGGAGTGCGGCTACGCCGAGCAGATCGCGCCGCCGGAGGGTAAGGAAGTACCGCCCGCCGAGGCTTGAGCATCTCCTGAAAAAAACGCTTGCACGCCCGTACGCTGGCCTATATTGGGTGGGCGGGCGTGGTAGGCCCGCCTTGAAAGCGCCGGAATCTTTCCCGGCCATTACGGTTCAGGTGACGAACCGGAATGCCTCAGGGCAAAAAACGCCGCCTTCGGGCGGCGTTTTTCATTGGTGGTTCCAAACTTGCTGAGGGGGATCCGATGAAACCCGACAGCCGTTTCTACTTTACCGGCTCGGCCGTGCTGACGCTGTTTTTCCTGCTGACCGGCCAGTGGCTGCTGTTGGTGCTGCCGTTCTTCGTGATGCTGTACGGCGTGTTCGTCGCCGACCGCGAGCAGTACGAAGCGATGGACGAGATGGCGATGCAGATGCTGGTGCCGCAGGCGAGCCGGCCGGCCATGCTCTCGCACGAGCGTTTCGAGTGCCACGAGCTCCTGTTCGTCCACGCCGGCTGCCCGGTCTACCGCTACCTCTACGCGCGCCAAGTGCGCTGGGCGCTGGCCGGCGCGGCCGGCGAGGTCGAGTGCGAAGGCGACGCGATCACGGTGTTCCCTGGCTTCGTCTACCAGCGCAGCCCGGCCTGAGTCAGGCCGCGAGGTGTTCGCGCAGGCGCACGGCGAGGCCTTCGATGGTCGGTGACTGCCCGGCGCGCGCCGGGGCCGCCCAGATGGGGGCCGGGAAGTGTGCGTCGGCGGCAAAGCGCGGGATCACGTGCCAGTGCAGGTGCGGCACCACATTACCCAGGCTCGCCAGGTTGACCTTGTCCGGGTTCAGTACTTCGCGCACTGCGCGCTCGGTCTTCAGTACCCACTCCAGCAGGTAGCGCGCGTCCTCGGGCGCAAGGTCGGTCATCTCGCGCACATGCGCGTTCCAGATGACCCGGCAGAAGCCGGGGTAGCTGGCGTCGTCGACCAGGATCACGCGCAGGCGCTCGTCGCGGTACAGGATGTCGCCGCCTTCGCGGCAGAGTTCGCACGGTTGCATGGTCTCTCCTTCAGTGGGCTGGCCGATTGTACGCCGCCAGACGAGCCCAGGCATGACGTCTGCTATACTCGCCCGGTAGCAGGCACTCGCCCAACATGGGCATGACCTGCAAAACCGAGGTGTACCGTGAGTCTTGCCAACAATCTTTTGATCATCGCGTTGCTGATTGCGTGCAGCGCATTTTTTTCGGTGTCTGAAATCTCGCTGGCCGCGGCGCGCAAGATCCGCCTGCGCCAGATGGCCGACGACGGCAACGTCAACGCCTCTCGCGTGCTGCGCCTGCAGGAGCAGCCTGGCCACTTCTTTACCGTCGTGCAGATCGGCCTGAACGCTGTCGCCATCCTGGGCGGCATCTTGGGCGAGGCGGCGTTCACGCCGACTTTCGCCGCGCTGTTCCGGCTGGTGACCGACGCGCCGTGGGTGGGTGCGGTCAGCTTTGCCTGCTCCTTCATGCTGGTCACTTCCCTGTTCATCCTGATCGCCGACCTGATGCCCAAGCGGCTGGCGATGAATTTCCCCGAGGCGATCGCGGTGCGCGTGGTGCGGCCGATGCTGTTCTGCGTGCGGCTGCTGCTGCCCCTGGTGTGGTTCTTCAACGGGCTGGCCAACGCAGTGTTCCGCCTGTTCGGCGTGCCGCTGTCGCGCAAGGACGAGATCACCTCCGACGACATCTTCGCGGTGGTCGACGCCGGCGCCGAGGCCGGCGTGCTGCACAAGAGCGAGCACCAGGTGATCGAGAACGTGTTCGAACTGGAAAGCCGCACCGTCCCCTCGGCGATGACGCAGCGCGAGAGCATCGTGTTCTTCAGCCTCGACGAGCCGGCCGACAGCATCAAGGCGAAGATCTCCGAACAGCCGCATTCCAAGTTCCTGGTGTGCGACCACTCGATCGACAGCGTGATCGGCTACGCCGACTCCAAGGACATCCTGCGCCGGGTGTTGTCGGGCGAGCGCTTGTCGCTGAAGGAGCAGGGGATGATCAAGACGGTACTGATGGTTCCCGACACCCTGTCGCTGTCCGAGGTGCTGGAGCGCTTCAAGACCACCCGCGAGGACTTCGCCGTCATCCTCAACGAGTACGCGCTGGTCGTCGGCATCATCACGCTGAACGACGTGATGAGCACGGTGATGGGCGATTTGATCGGCCAGAACGTCGAGGAGCAGATCGTCAAGCGCGACGAGCATTCGTGGCTGGTCGACGGCATGACGCCGGTCGAGGACGTGCTGCGCGCGCTCGAACTGGACAGTCTGCC
Organism: Crenobacter intestini; assembly: GCF_004919095.1. Classification (GTDB taxonomy): domain Bacteria; phylum Pseudomonadota; class Gammaproteobacteria; order Burkholderiales; family Chromobacteriaceae; genus Craterilacuibacter; species Craterilacuibacter intestini. The sequence continues at coordinate 241,939 of NZ_STGJ01000002.1, forward strand.
GGACGACGACAGCTACGAGACGGTCGCCGGCTTCATGATGTACATGCTGCGCAAGATCCCGCGCCGTACCGACTGCGTGGTATGGGAGGGCTACAAGTTCGAGGTGGTCGACATTGACAACCACAAGATCGACCAGATCCTGGTCACCCGCCAGGACGCGGCCGGCAAGCCTGAGCCAAGTTTGGCCTAGCGCAAGTTTTGCCTGCCATCCTTGCGCTAGAGTGGACGTTTTGCAGCGGAGACAAGCATGAGCGGTAACCCGCCTGAATTCCGGCCCGCTCCGTATTACGACGGGGTGCCGGACTATATGGTCGACGTCTACGACTGGGCGTACGTCAACCCCGCCAAGGCCAGGCTGCTCGACCGCAACATCGTGGTCAGCACTCTGCTGTTCCTCAACGACCAGCGGCTGATGCGCCGCTACCTTGCGCGCATCCGTCCGGGTAGCCGCGTGTGGCAGGTCGCCCATGTTTACGGCGACCTGGTGTCGCGCGCCGCGCAGGCGGTGGGCACGGACGGCCGTTTCGTGCTGACCGACATCACGCCGGTGCAGGTCGAACACGCGCTGAAGAAGCTCGCGCCTTATCCGCAGGCCGAAGTGGTGCGCGCCGACGCGTCGAGCTGGCAGGCCGACGCCCCGTTCGACCTGGTGTGCAGTTTCTTCCTCCTGCACGAGGTGCCGGACGAATTGAAGGCGGCCATCGTCGACAATATGCTTGCGCAGGTCGCGCCCGGCGGCGAGCTGGTGTTCGTCGACTACCACCGCCCGCGGCCGTGGCAACCGATCGGCTGGCTACTCAAGTACGTGAACCGCGTGCTCGAGCCGTTCGCCGAGGCGCTGTGGAACAAGGACATCGCCGACTACGCGACACGCAAGGACGATTTCGTGTGGCAGAAGGAAACCGTCTTCGGCGGCGTCTACCAGATCGTCCGCGTGCGTGCGCGCTGAGCGCTCCCTGGAAGATGAAAAAGCAAAGCCCCGCCTAGGCGGGGCTTTGTCGCGTGGGGCGTACGCTTACTTCTCGACGAAGGCGCGCTCGATCGCGTAGTGCCCGGGCTCGCCCATGCGGGGGCTCTCGACGTAGCCCATGCCGTCGAGGATGTGGCACAGGTCGTCGAGCATCGCCGGGCTGCCGCAGATCAGCACGCGGTCGTTCTCGGGGCACATCTGTGGCAGGCCGATGTCTGCACACAGCTTGCCCGAGGTGATCAGGTCGGTCAGCCGGCCCTGGTTCTGGAAGGGCTCGCGGGTGACGGTCGGGTAGTAGATCAGCTTCTCGCGCACGATGTCGCCGAAGAACTCGTTGTCCGGCAGCTCGCGGGTGATGAAGTCTTCGTAGGCGAGTTCGTTCTTGTAGCGCACGCCGTGGGTCAGGATCACCTTGTCGTAGCGCTCGTACACCTCCGGGTCCTGGATGATGGACATGAAGGGCGCGAGGCCGGTGCCGGTCGAGAGCAGGTACAGGTTCTTGCCGGGCAACAGGTTGTCCTGCACCAGCGTGCCGGTCGGCTTGCGGCTGATCAGTACGGTGTCGCCTTCCTTCAGGTGCTGCAGGCGCGAGGTCAGCGGGCCGTCCTGCACCTTGATGCTGAAGAATTCGAGGTATTCGGTGTAGTTGGCGCTGGCGACCGAGTACGCGCGCATCAGCGGCTTGCCGTTCACTTCTAGGCCGATCATCACGAACTGGCCGTTGATGAAGCGCAACCCTTCGTCGCGGGTGCAGGTGAACGAGAACAGCGTGTCGTTCCAGTGGTGGACGCTGAGCACGCGCTCGGCGGTCATATTGGATGGAATTGCCATGCGATGGTCACTCTCTTGTTCTTCGGTTCCGGCCGCGGCCGCATCGAGGGCATGTTAGTCGGCGGCAGCGGTGGCGAGAACGATTTGTTTTCGCTGAAATTATGATTTTGGGTTATTAAGCGGCGTGCGCTCAGGCGTTTTCCGCCTAAGGACGGGGTGTTGTCGCTGCGCCGCCACATAGGATATGCCTGTCCCCGCCGCTTGGCCATATTCAAGCCTATGTCATTTGTTGTGGCATGGTTTTTCTGCAGGCTGCACAGTACAAATGGAAGTGGGTGCTCTCGTGTTAAGCTGCAGGCTTTCCGCGGATTCTTGCCCGATGTCCCGCCCCGACGACGCCGCCCATCGCTTCTGGCGCTACGCCCTCCCTTCCATCCTCGCCATGCTGGTGACCGGCTGCTATGTGGTGGTCGACGGCGTCTTCGTCGGCCATTACGTCGGCCCGATCGGGCTTGCCGCGATCAACCTCGCCTACCCGCTGGTGATGGTGCAGGTCGGCGTCGCCGCCATGCTGAGCATGGGGGCGTCGACCCGCATCGCCTTGCTGCTGGGCGAGGGGCGGCACGCGGCGGCGGGGCAGGTGCTGGTGGCGGCCGCGCTGCTGGCGCTGCTGTTGGGCGGGCTGCTCGCGCTGGGGGGGCTTGTCTGGCTGGACGACTGGCTGCACCTGCTGGGCACCGGCGGGGACGCGGTACTGCTGGCCGAGGCGCGCGCCTATCTGGTCTGGATGCTGGGCGGCAGCCCCTTGCTGTGCGCGCAGATGCTGGCGACCTACCTGCTGCGCAACGACGGCCGGCCGCGGCTGGCGACAGGGCTGATGGTGGCGTCGACCCTGCTCAATATCGGCTTCGACTACTGGTTTGTCGGCGTGCTCGGCCACGGCCTCGCCGGTTCGGCGCAGGCATCGCTGATCGCGATGGGCGTTGTCGCCGCCGCGGGCATGCTCTATTTCGGCTCGGCGCGGGCCAGCCTGCGCCCGGTGATGGGGCGGATGGGCAAACTGCCGGCGCAGATGGCCGACATCGTGCGGCTGGGCGCGTCCAGCCTGCTGATGGAGCTGAACCTCGCGCTGGTGCTGTTCACGCACAACCAGCAGCTGCTGGTGTACGGCGGCACCGGAGGCGTCGCCGCCTACGCGGTCGCCGGCTACACCGAGATGGTGTTCACCCTGGTCGCGCACGGCCTTGCGTTGGGCATGCAGCCCTTGCTCGGGCAGGCGGTCGGCGGCGGGCGGCCTGACGAGGCGCGCGCGGTGCTGCGCTACGGGCTGTGCACGGCCGCTACGCTGGCATTTGGCGCATGGGCGGCGGTCCAGCTGTTTGCCGGCAGTATCGCCCGCCTGTATGTCGCTGCCGGCGATACGACACTGCTCGCGGCGAGCGCGCACGCGCTGCGCCTGCATCTGAGCGCGTTGCCGTTCGACGGTCTGGCGATTGTCGGCACCCTCGCCTTGCAATCAATGGCCGCGACGCGGCAGGCGCTCCTGCTGACGCTGGGCAAGACCTTGCTGCTCATGCCCGCGCTGTACGGCCTGCCCTTGTGGCTGGCGCTTGACGGGGTATGGCTGGCGATGCCGCTCGTCAATCTCGTGCTCGGCTGCGTGACGGCATCTTTGCTGTGGCGGCAGTGGCAAAGGCTGGGTGTGCCCGCGGCGCAGCCGCAGCCCGCCTGAAGCGTCAGGCTGTCAGGCCGGCGACGGGCAATACGCGTACCGGCGCGCCGGGGGTGTCGAGGTTCGCCCACACCCAGTTGCAGTGTTCGATCAGCGCGTCGCCGCCGACATGCGGCCTGTCCTTGCCGGCGTGCGCGTCGGCGACCACCGTCACCGCGTAGCCCTGCATCGCCGCGCTGCGCACCGTGCTGTCGACGCAGAAGTCGCTGGCGTAGCCGGCGATCCACAGCGAGTCGACCGACATTTCGTCAAGCGTCGCCTTAAGGGCTGTCCGGCAGAAGGCGTCGGCCGCTGTCTTGTGGACCACCGTGTCGGTCGCTTCGCGCGCGAGCGCGCCGTGCAGTTGCCAGGCGTCGCTGCCCGGCGCTAGCAGGCTGCCGGCCGGGCCGTCGTGCTGCACGAACAGCACCGGCATGGCGCGCGTGCGGGCGAGCGCGATGGCCGCGTTGAGCTGGGCGAGCAGCGACATCACGCGGGTGGCCGGCGGCGGGCCGGCTATCAGCCCCTGCTGGACGTCGATGATCAGCAGCGCTGCGCGTGGCGGGGTAGGCATGGTGTCTCCTCAATAGAAAATGGCCACCTCGCGGTGGCCATCGGGGTAGGCAGGCTCAGAGCAGCACGCGTTCGACGCCGCCGTTCCTCGCGTTGTCGACGTAGTCCTTCATCCAGTTCTCGCCCAGCACGTGGCGGGCGATCTCGACCACGATGTAGTCGGCCTCGGTGCCGGTGTCCGGGCTGTAGCGGGACAGGCCCTGCAGGCAGGACGGGCAGGAGGTGAGGATCTTCACCGGCTTGTCGGTCTCGCCCAGCGCAGCCAGACCCTTGTTGATCTCCTCTTCCTTGCGGAAGCGCACCTGCGTCGCGATATCCGGCCGCGCGGCGGCGAAGGTGCCCGACTCGCCGCAGCAGCGGTCGTTCAGCGCGACGTCCCCGCCCATCAGCTCGTTGACCACCTTGATCGGCTGGTAGGCCTTCATCGGCGTGTGGCAGGGGTCGTGGTACATGTACTTCTGCCCGGCCACCCCGTCCAGCTTCACGCCCTTTTCCATCAGGAATTCGTGGATGTCGACGATGCGGCAGCCCGGGAAGATCTCCTCGAAACGGTATTTGGCGAGCTGGTCGTAGCAGGTGCCGCAGCTGACCACCACCGTCTTGATGTCGAGGTAGTTGAGCGTGTTGGCGACGCGATGGAACAGCACGCGGTTCTCGGTGGTGATCGCGTCACCCTTGTCGGCGAAGCCGGACGCCGCCTGCGGGTAGCCGCAGCACAGGTAGCCCGGCGGCAGCACGGTCTGCACGCCGGCGTGCCACAGCATCGCCTGCGTGGCGAGGCCGACCTGGCTGAACAGGCGCTCCGAGCCGCAGCCGGGGAAGTAGAACACCGCCTCGGCGTCCTCGGCGACCTTGGGGTTGCGGATCACCGGCACCACGTTGGCGTCTTCCACATCCAAGAGCGCGCGCGCGGTCTTCTTGGGCAGGCCGCCCGGCATCGGCTTGTTGATGAAGTGGATCACCTGCGCCTTGACTTCGGGCTTGCCGACGGTGGCCGGCGGCTGCGCCATCTGCGCGCCGGCTAGGCCGAAGCGGCGGGCGAGGCCGGTGCCGAAGCGCTGCGCGCGGTAGCCCCACTCGATCACGCCCTTGCGCATCGCGCGGATGGTGGTCGGGTCCTTGGCGGTGAGGAAAGCCATACCGACGGCGGTGCCCGGGTTGAACTTCTTCTTGCCTGTCTTCCTCAGGAAGTTGCGCATCGCGACCGACACGTCGCCGAAGTCGATCTTCACCGGGCAGGGCTTCACGCAGCGGTGGCAGACCGTGCAGTGGTCGGCCACGTCCGACAGCTCCTCGAAGTGCTTGAGCGAGACGCCGCGGCGGGTCTGCTCTTCGTACAGGAAGGCCTCGGTCAACAGGCTGACGCCTAGGATCTTGTTGCGCGGGCTGTACAAGAGGTTGGCGCGTGGCACGTGGGTCGAGCACACCGGCTTGCACTTGCCGCAGCGCAGGCAGTCCTTGACCATGTCCGAGATCGCGCCGATGTCGGACGCCTCGAGGATCAGCGACTCGGCGCCCAGCAGTTCGAACGACGGCGTGTACGCCATCGACAGGTCCGCCCCCGGCAGCAGCTTGCCGCGGTTGAAGTGGCCGTTGGGGTCGACGCGTGCCTTGTAGTCGCGGAAGGGCTGGATCTCGTCGTCGGTCAGGAACTCGAGCTTGGTGATGCCGATGCCGTGCTCGCCGGAAATCACGCCATTCAGGCTGCGCGCGAGCGCCATGATGCGGGCGACCGCGCGGTGCGCGGCCTGCAGCATCTCGTAGTCGTCGGAGTTGACCGGCAGGTTGGTGTGCACGTTGCCGTCGCCGGCGTGCATGTGCAGCGCGACGAACACCCGGCTCCTGAGCACCTTCTGGTGCTGCTCGCGCACTCCGGCGACGATGTCGCTGTACGCCTTGCCGGAGAACAGCGTCTCCAGTTCGGCCAACAGCTCGCTCTTCCAGCTGACCCTCAGCGCGAAGTCGCGCAGCGCGACGAACACGCTGCTGGACGCCGGCAGTTCGCGCTCGAGGGGCGCCACCGGCCAGCGTGCGCGGTAGTCGGACAGCGGCGCGTCGAGGTTGTCCAGCAGCCACTGCCAGCGCTCGCGGGTATCGGCCAGCAATTCGAGTGCGTCGGCACGGCGCTCGCCGATGATCTCGTCGCTGGCGAGGTCGACGCCCTGCTTGTCGACAGGCAGCCGGCCGTGCAGCCAGTCGGCGAGCGTGTCGATCAGTTTCAGCTTGTTGCCGATCGACAGCTCGATATTGATGCGCTCGATGCCGTCGGAGTAGTCGCCCAGCCTGTCCAGCGGAATCACCACGTCCTCGTTGATCTTGAACGCGTTGGTGTGGCGGGCGATGGCGGCGGTACGCGAACGGTCGAGCCAGAACTTCTTGCGCGCCTCGGCGGTGACCGCGATGAAGCCCTCGCCGGTGCGCGCGTTGGCGAAGCGCACCACCGCGCTGGCGGCCTCGCCGACCGCGGCCTCGTCGTCGCTGACGATGTCGGCGATCAGCACCATCTTCGGGCGGCCGCGGCCCTTGGCCTTGGTCGCGTAGTCGACCGCGCGCACGTAGCGCCAGTCCAGATGCTCGAGGCCGGCGAGGCGGACGCCGGCGGCCAAGCCTGCGCCGTCGGGCTTGAAGTAGTCGGTGATCTCGACGATGGCCGGCGTCGCCTCGGCGACGGTGCCGAAGAACTCTAGGCAGACGGTACGGGTATGCGCCGGCATCTTGTGCAGCACCCAGCGGCAGCTGGTGATGATGCCGTCGCAGCCTTCCTTCTGCACGCCGGGCAGGCCGGCGAGGAACTTGTCGGTCACGTCCTTACCGAGGCCCACCTTGCGGAACGCGGTCCCCGGAATCACCAGCTCGCGCCGGTCGATCACGGTCTTCAGGTCGTCCTGCAAGCGGGTGACGCGGAAGGTCGCGGTGTCGACGTCGTGGATCTTGCCGTAGTTGTGGCCGATGCGTTCGATCTCCATCCACACGCCGTCGGCGTCGACCATCCGCCACGAGGCGAGGTTGTCGAGCGCGGTACCCCACAGCACGGCCTTCTTGCCGCCGGCGTTCATCGCGACGTTGCCGCCGACGCACGACGCCTCGGCCGAGGTCGGGTCGACCGCGAACACCAGGCCGGCGGCGGAGGCCGCCTCGGACACCCGCGCGGTGACCACGCCGGCGCCGCAGGCGATGGTCGCGTGGCGGCCCGTGAGCCCCGGCAACTCGATCATTTCCACGCCCTGGTGGCGGTCGAGCTTCTCGGTATTGATCACCGCACTCTTGCGGTCGAGCGGGACGGCGCCGCCGGTGTAGCCGGTGCCGCCGCCGCGCGGGATGATGGTCAGCCCGAGTTCGATGCAGCCGCGCACCAAGGGCGCGATCTCGGCCTCGTTGTCCGGGCTCAGCACCACGAACGGGTACTCGACGCGCCAGTCGGTCGCGTCGGTCACGTGCGAGACGCGGGCGAGGCCGTCGAACAGGATGTTGTCGCGGCGGGTGTGGCGGCCCAGCCGCTTGAGCACGCGGGCACGCAGGGCGCGCGTCTCGTCGAACTGCGTCTCGAAGCGCACCACCGCGTCGCGGGTGGCGGTCACCAGCGCGCCGACCTTCTCATTGCCCTCGCGGCGCTTCTCGATCTCGGACAGGCGGTGGCGCATCGCGCTCGCCAGCGCCGACAGGCGGCTGGGGTTGTCCAGCAGGTCGTCGACCAGGTAGGGGTTGCGGTCGACCACCCAGATGTCGCCGAGCACCTCGAACAGCATGCGCGCGGAGCGGCCGGTGCGCCGCTCGGAACGCAGGCTGTCGAGCAACTGCCACAACGGCTCGCCCAGCAGGCGGATCACGATCTCGCGGTCCGAGTACGAGGTGTAGTTGTAGGGAATTTCGCGCAGGCGGGGCTGGTCGGGGGCGTTCATCGGGCTACCGGTCAAGAACCATGGAATGCCATGATTCTAACGCATGTGCTGCAGCGCGATAAACGCCGATGACAAAAGGGAATTGCGCGGCGTCAGCCGCGGGTGCCGGCAAGGTGCGCGGCGAGCGCGACCGCCTCGAACAGGCTGCCCGGGTGGGCGCGGCCGCTGCCGGCCAACTCCAGCGCGGTGCCGTGGTCGACCGAGGTGCGCACGATGGGCAGGCCGAGCGTCACGTTGACGCCGGCGCCGAAGCTCGCGTACTTGAGCACCGGCAGCCCCTGGTCGTGGTACATCGCGAGCACCGCGTCGGCGCCTTCGAGCCTGGCAGGGTTGAACAGCGTGTCGGCCGGCAGCGGGCCGACGAGGTCCATCCCCTTGGCGCGCAGGCGGCGCAGCACGGGCTCGATCACGTCGATTTCCTCGCGGCCGAGGTGGCCGCCTTCGCCCGCGTGCGGGTTGAGCCCGGCGACCAGGATGCGCGGAGAGGCGATGCCGAACTTGTGCACGAGGTCGGCGTGCAGGATGGCGATCACCTCGGCGAGGCTGTCGGCGGTGATCGCGTCGGCGACCTCGCGCAGCGGCAGGTGGGTGGTCGCCAGCGCGACGCGCAGGCCGCCGCCCGCCAGCATCATCACGACCTTCCGTGTGCCGGTGCGCTCGGCAAGGTATTCGGTATGCCCGGAAAACGGCACGCCAGCGTCGTTGATCACACCCTTGTGCACCGGCGCGGTGACCATGCCGGCAAAGCGGCCGGCGACGCAGCCGTCGATCGCCGCGTCCAGCGTCGCGAGCACGTAGGACGCGCTGGCCGTATCGAGCACGCCCGGCCGGGCGGGCGCGGCAAGCGGCACATGCAGCACCTCAAGTGTGCCGGCGGGCGGCGGCGGGCTGTCCGGCTGCCAGTCGGCTAGCGGCACAGAGAGCCCGAGCGCTTGCGCGCGTGCGGCGAGCAGCGCGCGGTCGGCGACGAGCACGCAGCGCGCGCCGTGGTCGCGGCTCGCGAGCGCGAGCACCAGGTCGGGGCCGATGCCGGCAGGCTCGCCGGCGGTGACAGCCAGGGTCGGTCGCGTCCGCATGGCCTTAGTCGTCGCTCAGCTTGTCCTCGATATACGCCGAGTCCTTCAGCTGCTGCAGCCAGTCCTGGTACGCCTGTTCGGCCTTGCGCTGGCGGATTTCCTGCTTGACCGCGGCCTTCTCGCGCTCGCCGGAGACGTCCTGCGTGCGGGTGTTTTCCAGCCGGATCAGGTGGTAGCCGAACGGCGAGCGTACCGGCGCGCTGGTCTCGCCGGGCTTGAGCGCGAGCATGGCCCGCTCGAACTCGGGGACGGTGTCGCCCTTGTTCATCCAGCCGAGGTCCCCGCCTTGCGGCGCGCTGCCGTCCTCGGAGAAGCGGCGCGCGAGTTCGTCGAACTTGGCGCCCTGCTGCAGGCGGTCGCGTACCTGCTCGATGCGCGTACGCGCGTCGGCCTCGGAGACCGCCTCGTTGGTGCGGACTAGGATATGGCGGACGCGGTATTGCTCGACCATCTGCGGCGCCGAGCGGTCGCGCTTCTCGATCAGCTGGAACAGATAAAAGCCGGACGGCGTGCGCACCACGTCGGTGGTCTGGCCGGGCGCGAGCGCGTCGAGCAGGCCGACCAGCTCCGGCGGCAGCGCAGAGCTGCCGCGCCAGCCGATCTCGCCGCCGGCGAGCGCGTTCTTGGCGTCCGAGTAGCTGGCGGCGACCTGCGCGAACGGCTTGCCTGCGGCAAGGTCGGCCTGTGCGCGGCCGATCTTCTGGCGCGCGGCGTCGATCTGCTTGGCGTCGGCGCGTTCGGGGACGCTGACCAGGATGTTGGCGATGCGGTACTCGGCGCGCTTGGCGTTCTGCGCACTGGCGAGTACCTGCTCGACCTCCTGGTCCGATACATTGGCCTGGCTGCCGGCGACACGCTCGCGCAGCCGCTCGAGCAGCACTTCCTTGCGCAGGTTCTCGCGGAACACCGCGTAGTCGGTGCCGTCCTTGGCCAGCCGTGCGCGCAGGCCGGCTACGTCGGTACCGTTCTGGCGGGCCAGGCGGGAGACGACGTCGTCCAGTTCGCCGTCGCCGACGCGCACGCCGTTGCTGGCCGCGTACTGCAGCTGCAGCTTCTCAAGCAGCAACTGGTCGAGCACCTGGCGTTGCAGCACGGCGGCAGGCGGCAGCGGCACGCCCTGGCGCTTGAGGCCGGCTTCGACCTGCGCGAGGCGCGCGTTGACGTCGGAGAGGGTCACCGCGTCCTTGCCGACGACGGCGACGATGCGGTCGACGGTGGTGACGGCGGCACTGGCGGGCAGGGCGAAAACGCCCGCGAGGCAGGCGGCGATCAGGGTTCTTTTCATGGCGCGGTTCATTCGTTGGTCTTGCTGTATCCGGGGATGGCGAGGCGCAGTTTGTCGGCGACCGAGCCGGTGCTCGACAGGTCTTTGAGTTCGAGCTGGAACATCACGCCGGTCTTGAACTTGTCGATATCGGTCAGGTAGCGCTGGCCGACCATGCGGAAGGTCCAGCAGCCTGCGTTGTACTCGAAGCCGGCCAGCGTGTCGAACGCCTGTTTGGCGGCCAGCGAGTATTCGACGCGGCCGACACCGTACAACTGGCGGGTGATCGGCCACTGCGCGGCCAGCTCGACCTGGCGGGTCGGGTACTCGAAAGTCTGGCCGTTGATGGTGACCTGTTCGTCGCGGTCGTAGCGGTAACGCACGCTGACCGTCTTGCCGGCGGCCGGCTTGTAGTAGACGCCGACGTGGTACTTCTCGGTGCGGCTGTCTTCCGGGTTGTACTGGATCGCGCCGTCGAGGCGCCAGTCACGGGTGAGGTCGCCGCCGACGGTGGCGAGGATGTCGGAGACGTTGTCGCGGCTGCGTTCGGCTTCGCCCGGCAGCGTGACGCGGTCCTTCTCGAAATAGAAGCGCTGGCCGACGCCGACGCGCAGCCGCTCGAGGCCGCTCTCGTTGTCGATGTAGCGCGAGGTCACCGCCGCGGTCAGCTGGTTGGCTTCGTTGATGCGGTCCCAGCCCGAGTAGCGGTTCTCGGTGAACAGCTGCGTCCAGTCGAAGTCGGTGGTCGCGCTGTCGAAGTTGGGCAGCGCGCTCTGGTCGCGGTACGGGATGTTCACGTAGTAGAGGCGCGGCTCCAGCGTCTGCGTGTGCGCGTGGCCGGCAAACTCGGAGTCGCGCTCGAAGTAGAGGCCGGAGTCGACGCTGAAGGTCGGCGTGGTCACGGTCTTGCTGCGCTCGACCTGGCGGGTCGGATCGCTCGCGTAGCGCCAGGCGTCGAGGTCGTAGCGGCGGTAGTTGACGCCGACCTTGGGCTCGACGAAGCCCCAGCTCGCGTCGGCGCGCCACTTGACCTGCGGGTAGACCATCAGGCGGTTGCCTTCCTGCAGGTCGGGGTGCGAGAAGCGGGTCGCCTCGGAGAGGAGCTGCCAGCTGAAGCCGGCCGGCAGCGCCTGGCCGCCGTTAAGCTGCAGCTGTGGCAGACGCGCGTACGGGATCAGGTCGCCGCGCGCGTTGTCGATCAGCGTCTGGTAGCGCTGCGCGCGCAGGAACACGCTGCCCCAGCCGAGGTTGTAGCTGGTCCACGCCTGGCGCTCGAGGTTGTCGCTGGACACCTGCGCGAGACGGTCGCTGAAGTCGTCGAAGTAGTCGTTGTCCGACACGTAGCTACCGTTGTAGCCCCACGACCAGTTGCTCTCGAGTTGCTGCTGGTGCTGACCCTTCCACAGGTAGCGGTGGGTGTCGGTTTCCCGGTCGCTGATCTGCTCGGTGTACAGGGTGCCGGTGTAGCCGGGCTGAAGGTAGCGGAACTCGCCGCCGAGCATCAGGCCGCGCTTGGCGATGTAGCGCGGGAACAGTGTCGCGTCGTAGTTGGGCGCGATGTTCCAGTAGTAGGGCAGCGTGAGGTCGAGCCCGTCGCTGCCGGTGGAAACGGTGGGGAACAGCAGGCCCGACTTGCGCGCGCCGTCCAGCGGGAAGTCGATCCACGGCGTGTAGAGCACCGGCACGCCGCCCAGGTACAGCCGCGCGTTGCGCGCGACGCCGATATTGCTGCGGTAGTCGGCGTCGATGGTGGTCGCCTTCAGGTACCACGACTCGTCGCCCGGGTCGCAGGTGTTGGCGGTGGTGCGTTTTAGCTCGTAGTGCTTGTCGCCGAGGATGCGCAGCTTTTCGCTCTTGCCGCGCAGCACGCCGCCGCCCTGGTTGAACGCGAAGGTCGCCTCGTCAGCCTCGCCCTGCCGGCTTTGCATCGAGTAGTCGAGGCGCCGGCTGACGATGTCGCTGCCCGGTTGCGTCATCTGCACGCGGTCGCCGGCCTGCACCAGTTCGCCCTTGTCGACGTAGTAATCGAGCCAGTCCGAAGTGACTTTCTGCTGGTCGCGCACGGCGACGACGTTGCCGCGCGCCTTCAATTCCTTGTCCATCTGGCCGTCCATCGCGTCGGCGGTGACGGTCAGCGTGCCCGGCGGCAGGCCTTCGGCGAACAGGGGGGCTGCCGGGAACAGCAGGGCGACGGTGGCGGCGATGACGGTTGGGCGGAAGTTGGCTGGCATGTGCGTCTGGGGACGTGTGGTAAGCCCGGAAAATGAAGGTACAATCGCACAATTGTATCAATCTCGCAATGAAGCCACCATGCAGCGACTCGAAGCACTTAAAGCCTGGCTTGCCACGCTGTTTCCGGGGGAGGCGCTGACGGTCGAGTTTGCCGCCGCCGACGCCGACTTCCGCCGTTACTTCCGCGCGACACTCGCCGACGGCAGCACGCGCATCGTGATGGACGCGCCGCCGGACAAGATGGACACCGACCCCTACGTGCGCGTGCGCGAGGTGTTTTCCATGGTGCGGGTGCCGGAAATCATCGCGCGCGACCGCGAGCAGGGCTTCATGCTGCTCGAGGACTTCGGCCGCGTGCAGCTGATCGCCGCCCTTGAGCACGACACGCGTCCCGAGGTGCAGCGCGTGCTGCTGCTCGAAGCGATCGATACCCTGATCGAACTGCAGCAGGGCAGCCGCTCTGGCGTGCTGCCCGGGTACGACGCGGCCCTGCTGCGCCGCGAGCTCGACCTGTTCCCCGAATGGTTCGTCGGTCGCGAGCTGGGCAAGCCGTTCACCTTCGCGCAGCGTCAGGCGTGGGCCGGCATCTGCAACTTGCTGGTGTCGCGCGCGCTCGCGCAGGGCCAGGTCTACGTGCACCGCGACTATATCGTGCGCAACCTGATGCTGACGCCCGACCGCCCTGGCGTGCTCGACTTCCAGGACGCGGTGTACGGCCCGGTCAGCTACGACCTGGTGTCCTTGCTCCGCGATGCGTTCATTGAGTGGGACGAGGACTTCGTGATTGATCTGGTCGTGCGCTACTGGGAGAAGGCGCGCGCGGCGGGCCTGCCTGTACCGGCGAACATCGACGACTTCTACCGCGACTTCGAATGGATGGGCGTGCAGCGCCACCTGAAGGTCGCCGGCATCTTCGCGCGCCTTTACCACCGCGACGGCAAGGACAAGTACCGCCCGGAGATCCCGCGCTTCATCAAGTACCTGAAGCGCACCAGCCGCCGCTACGTCGAACTCGCGCCGCTCTACAGGCTGCTGGTCGAGCTGGTCGGCACCGACGCGACCGACGCCGAGCTCGGTTCGAGCTACCCGGTGCTCGGCGTGAAGGGTTGAACATGCGCGCGATGATCCTCGCCGCCGGCCGCGGCGAGCGCATGCGGCCGTTGACCGACCATTGCCCCAAGCCCCTGCTCGACGTCGGCGGCGAGCCGCTGATCCTCTGGCACATCCGCCGCCTGGCCGCGTCCGGCGTGCGCGAGATCGTGATCAACCACGCGTGGCTGGGCCGGCTGATCGAGGAGCGGCTGGGCGACGGCGCCGCGTACGGCGTTTCCATCCGCTACTCGGCCGAGGGCGACCGGGCGCTGGAGACCGCCGGCGGCATCGCCACCGCCTTGCCGCTGTTGGGCGACGCGCCCTTTCTAGTGATCAACGGCGACGTGCTCACCGACATCGACTTCGCCGCGCTGGCCGCACAGGCTGGCGCGCTCGACGGCGTGCACGCGCTCGCCCGCCTCGTGCTGGTCGGCAACCCCGCGCACAACGCCAAGGGCGACTTCGGCCTGCAGCCGGGCGGGCGCGTTTCGGCCGACCCGCTAGAGGGCACGGGGCTGACTTTCTCCGGCGTCGGCCTCTACCATCCGGCGCTGTTCGCCGGCATGCCGGCCGGCGAGCCGGCCAAGCTCGCGCCGCTATTGCGCGGCGCGATGGCGAAGGGGCGGGTCAGCGGCGAGCGCCACGACGGGCTGTGGCTGGATGTCGGCACGCCCGAGCGGCTTCTTGAAGCCGACGCGATCGCCCGGGCGCGGGCGTGAGCCGGCGCATCCTCGGCATTGACCCGGGCAGCCGCATCACCGGCTTCGGCGTGATCGACGTGGTCGGGCAGGAGCGCCACTACGTCGCCTCCGGCTGCGTGAGGACGCCACCCGGCGCGCCGCTAGCCGAGCGCATCCGCGTGCTGATGGCCGGCCTGCGCGACGTGATCACCACCTACCAGCCGACCGAGTCGGCGATCGAGCAGGTGTTCGTCAACGTCAACCCCGCCGCGACGCTGATGCTGGGGCAGGCGCGCGGCGCGTGCATCGCCGCGCTGGTCGACGCCGGCCTGCCGGTCGCCGAGTACACCGCCTTGCAGGTCAAGCAGGCGGTGGTCGGCCAGGGCAAGGCGCCCAAGGAGCAGGTGCAGTTCATGGTCGTCAACATGCTGCGCCTCTCCGGCACGCCGCAGGCCGACGCCGCCGACGCTTTGGCGGTGGCGCTCGCCCACGCCGGACACGCCGGTTTGCTTGCCGCCACCGGCGGCGCGCCGCGCAAGGTACGCCGCGGCCGCTTCGTCTGACCTTGCACGGGCGGCGCGCGCCGTCTGTGGCACAATGCTTGCCTCCAGTTTTCCATAAGGATGTCCCGCATGATCGGACGCCTGAGCGGTACCCTCGTCGAAAAGCAGCCGCCGCAGATCGTGATCGACGCCGGCGGCGTCGGCTACGAGGTCGACGTGCCGATGAACACCTTCTACCAGTTGCCGGCGACAGGTAGCCCGGTCTCGCTGTTCACCCATCTGGTGGTACGCGAGGACGCGCACCTGTTGTTCGGCTTCGCCAGCCGCGACGAGCGCGAGGCATTCCGCCGCTTGATCAAGGTGTCCGGCGTCGGCGCGCGCATCGCGCTGGCCATCCTCTCCGGCATGACCTGCGACGAGCTGGCGGTCGCGGTCGCCGCCGAGGACATCAAGCGCCTGTCGGCGGTGCCCGGCATCGGCAAGAAGACCGCCGAGCGCCTGGTGCTCGAGTTGCGCGGCAAGCTCGCCACCGGCGCGCTGCTCGCCACGCCGGGCGGGCTGCCGCTGGCGACCACCCCGGACGAGAAGTCCGACATCGTCTCGGCGCTGCTCGCGCTCGGGTACAACGAGAAGGAGGCCGCCGCCGCGGTCAAGCCGCTACCCGCGGACGTCGGCGTGAGCGACGGCGTGCGCCTCGCGCTTAAGAACCTGATGAAAGGCTGACAGCATGGCCAACGTCGCGGTATTGATCGACGCGGACAACGTCTCCCCCAACTGGATCGAGGACGTGCTCGAAGAGGCCGGCAAGCTGGGCGTGCTCGCGCTCAAGCGCGTGTACGGCGACTTCAGCAAGCACGACAAGGCGTGGCGCACGCTGTGCGCGCGCTTCGCGATCCACCCGATCCAGCAGTTCCCCAATACCAAGGGCAAGAACGCGTCCGACATCTCGATGGTGATCGACGCGATGGACCTGCTGCACTCGGGCCGCTTCCAGAGCTTCTGCCTGGTCTCCAGCGACAGCGACTTCTCGCGCCTGGCGACCCGCCTGCGCGAGGACGGCATCGAGGTGTGGGGCTTCGGCGAGGAGAAGACCCCGGGCGCCTTCGTCAACGCGTGCAGCAAGTTCGTCTACGTCGAGGTGCTGGCCGAAGAGGCCGAGCCCGAGTCGGAGGCGGTGAAGCCGGAAGCCGGCAAGGCGCCCGAGGCGCCGCAGCGCGTGTTGCGCCCGCTCGACAAGAAGCTGCGCGCGCAGTTCAAGAAGGCGATCGAGGCCTCGGGCGACGACGAGGGCTGGGCGGACCTGGGCGGCGCGAACAGCCTGCTCGGGCAGTGGATGCCGGACTTCGACCCGCGCAACTACGGCTACCGCAAGATTTCCGAACTGGTCGAGAAGTCCGGCTGGTTCGAGGTGAAGAAGGCGGCGCAGGGGCGCGGCGGCGTGTCGATCCGCCTGAAGGCCGGCAACGGCAAGAAAAAGTAGGCAAAGTTGGGTGGGTTAGCCAAGTAGGGGCGTCACCCACCAGCGGGCTGCCCTTGGTGTGGGTGATGCGTTGCGGCCTTGCCTGCAGCGCTTGCCCCTTGTGGTGGATTACGGCCTGCGGCCTAACCCACCCTACCTCACTGTTCCTCATCAAGGGCAGCTCATGCGTCTGTGTCAGGAACCCGATGATAGAAACCGATAACCTCAGCGGCGGCGCGCCCAAGCGCATCGTCACCCAGCAAACCGTCTCCAGCCAGGAGGAGGCGCTCGAGCGCGCGCTGCGCCCCAAGCTGCTCGACGAGTACGTCGGGCAGAAGAAGGCGCGCGAGCAGCTGGAGATCTTCATCGAGGCGGCCAAGAAGCGCGGCGAGGCGCTCGACCATGTGCTGCTGTTCGGCCCGCCGGGCCTGGGCAAGACCACGCTCGCGCATATCGTCGCGCGCGAACTGGGGGTGAACCTAAGGCAGACCTCGGGGCCGGTGCTCGAGCGCGCCGGGGACCTGGCCGCCTTGCTGACCAACCTCGAGCCGCACGACGTGCTGTTCATCGACGAGATACACCGTCTAAGCCCGGTGGTCGAGGAAATCCTCTACCCGGCGCTCGAGGACTACCAGATCGACATCATGATCGGCGAGGGGCCGGCGGCGCGCTCGGTGAAGATCGACCTGCCGCCGTTCACGCTGATCGGCGCGACCACCCGCGCAGGCATGCTGACCAACCCGCTGCGCGACCGCTTCGGCATCGTCGCCCGCCTCGAGTTTTACAGCGCCGAAGAGCTGACCCGCATCGTCAGCCGCTCGGCGCACCTGCTCGACGTGACCATGGGCGAGGACGGCGCGTTCGAGGTGGCCAGGCGTAGCCGCGGCACGCCGCGCATCGCCAACCGCCTGCTTAGGCGGGTGCGCGACTACGCCGAGGTACGCGCCGACGGCGTGGTCAGCGCACAGGTGGCCGACGCCGCGCTGGCGATGCTCGACGTCGACCCGGCCGGCCTTGACGTGATGGACCGCAAGCTGTTGCAGGCCATCCTCGAGAAGTTCGGCGGCGGGCCGGTCGGCCTCGACAACGTCGCTGCCGCGATCGGCGAGTCGACCGACACCATCGAAGACGTGATCGAGCCCTACCTGATCCAGCAGGGTTACCTGCAGCGCACGCCGCGCGGGCGGATGGCCACCGCGCTCGCCTTCACCCACTTCGGCCTGCCGCTGAGGGAGGGCTGACATGCAGCGGCTGATCATCAAGACGGGCTCGGCCCTGCCTGCGCTGCGCGAACGGCTCGGCGACTACGAGGACTGGATCGCCGCCGGGCTGGGGGAGGGCGGCTGGCGGGTGGTCGACGCGACGGCGCTCGAAGCGTTGCCGCCGCCCGCCGCGGTCGCCGGCGTGGTGGTGACCGGCTCGCCGGCCATGGTCAGCGACCGTGCGCCGTGGAGCGTGGCGCTGGCGACCTGGTTAAAGGCTGCGCACGCGGCGGGCGTGCCGCTATTGGGCATCTGCTACGGCCACCAGTTGCTGGCCGACGCGCTGGGCGGCGAGGTCGGCTACCACCCGGCGGGGGCGGAAGTCGGCTTTGCCCGCGTAGAGCTCACCGCCGCCGCCGGCGCCGACCCCTTGTTCGGCTATCTGCCGGCGTCGTTCGACGCGGCGGTGATCCACTGGCAGAGCGTGCTGCGTCTGCCGCCGGGCGCGGTACGCCTGGCCGGCAACGATTTCGAGCCCAACCACGCGTTCCGGGTCGGTGAGAGCATCGGCGTGCAGTTCCATCCGGAATTCAGCGCCGAGGCGATCCGCGGCTACCTCGGCTTGCTGGCCGAACGCCTCGCCGGCGAGGGGCTGGACGCCCGTAGCCTTGCCGCCTACCCGGACGACCTCACCGCCGCCGCCGGCTTGCTGCGCCGTTTCGCGGCGCGGGTGCGCGACGGCGTGGCGCGACCGGCGTAGAATCCCGTTGAGATTTTTAATTTGCTAGGGGTAAACGTATGTTTTATGCGCTACTCGGAGCGACCCTGCTGGTCGCCCTGCTGACCTCGCTTGCGACCGCCAAGTTCTTCGACGGCGCGGTCGGCAAGATCCTGTCGCGCATCGTCGGTGACGAGCTGGCCGACCCGTGGCGGCGTTACCTGCGTTTCGCGGTCGTGGTCGTCGGCGTATCCGGCGGCGTGCGGCTGTGGGAGCTGGAAAAGTACGTGACCGCCAGCCGCGAGTCGGCCGCGCTGGAGCTGAACGGCATGCGCTGGACGCTGGAAATCTACCGCACGCTGATCGAGACCCTGCAGTCGATCGCGTGGGTGATGCTGCTGTTTTTCCTCGCCGCGATGATCGCCTACGTGATCGTGCGCGCGATCGAGATGCGGCAGGACCATCGCTGAGCATATCAGGCCGTCCGACAGGCGTCCCGCGAGCGGGGCGCTTTTTTTGCGCGTTTAGCTTCGCATTTATTCGATTGTTGCGCGTTATTTTTCATTCTTGGCATTTCAGGCAGGTATTGGGTGGGTGGCGTTCGAAGCGGCAATGGTTTTGGCTGGCCCGGATGAATGTTTGTAGAAAATATTATTCGAATGTAATTTGACGCTAATGTTTTGCTTCGGGCAGACTGGTTCCAATCCCGCCGCCCGGCGGGGCGTCCCACCAACAGGCCGGCAGCGTTGCCGGCCGGTACCTGTCCGAAAGGGATTGCATGGAAGAAGTGATTCAACAGGCGGCGCCGCAGGCGCCGCGTGGTCTGGTCGACCGCATGCTCGACACCATCGAGCGCGTCGGCAACCGCCTGCCCGACCCGGTGACGCTGTTCATCGGCCTGACCCTCATCGTGTTCGTCGGCAGTTACTTTGCCGCGGAGGCCGGCCTGTCCGCGCTCAAGCCGGGCAGCGGCGAGACCATCGTGCCGGTGTCGCTGATGAGCGCCGACGCGATCCGCGCGTGGATCGTCGACGCGCCCAGGCATTTCGCGCTGTTCCCGCCGCTGGCGACCGTGCTGGTCGCCATGCTCGGCGTCGGCGTCGCCGAACGTAGCGGCCTGCTCGCCGCGCTGCTGGGCAGGCTGGTTGCCTGCTCGCCGCGCGTGCTGCTGACCCCGATCATCGTGTTCATCGGCGTGCTCTCCAACGTCGCGGCCGACGTCGGCTACGTGGTGGTAGTGCCGCTCTCCGCGATGCTGTTCGCCGCGTCCGGTCGCCATCCGATCGCCGGCCTCGCCGCCGCGTTCGCCGGCGTCTCCGGCGGCTTCTCGGCCAACATCCTGCTCTCCACGCTCGACCCGATGCTCGCCGGCATCTCCGAAGCGGCCGCGCATATCGTCGACCCGGCGTATACGGTGAGTGCGGTGGCCAACTACACCTTCATGGCCGCCTCGACCGTCACCGTCGCGCTGCTGGCGTGGTACGTGACCGACCGCGTGATCGAACCGCGCCTGCCGGCGTGGCGCGACCGGGGCGGCGAAGAGATGCAGCGCTGCTCGGCGTCCGAGGCGCGCGGCATGCGCTTTGCCGGCATTGCCTTCGCGGTGCTGCTGGGCCTGATCCTGTGGGCGACGCTGCCGGAAGGCGCGCTGCTGCGCAACCCGGCGACCGGCGGCTTCGTGCCGTCGCCCTTGATTGGCGGCGTGGTGATCCTGATCATGCTGGTGTTCCTGATCCCGGGCATCGCCTACGGCGTCGGCACCCGTACCTACAAGAGCGACCGCGACGTCGCCCGCGCCATGTCGCAGAGCATGTCCGACATGGGCTACTACCTGGTGCTCGCCTTCTTCGCCGCGCAGTTCATCGCGTTGTTCGCCGACAGCAAGCTCGGCCTGATCCTCGCGATCAACGGCGCCGAGGCGCTGCAGGCGCTGGGCCTGTCCGGCCTGCCGCTCTTGCTGCTGTTCGTGCTGCTGACCGGCTTCATCAACCTGTTCATCGGCTCGGCGTCGGCCAAGTGGGCGCTGCTCGCGCCGATCTTCGTGCCGATGCTGATGCTGACCGGCTTCTCGCCGGAGGCGACCCAGCTCGCGTACCGCATCGGCGACTCGGTGACCAACATCATCACCCCGCTGATGGTGTACTTCCCGATGGTGCTGGTGATGGCCAAGCGTTACCTGCCCAATTACGGCCTGGGTAACCTGATCGCCCTGATGCTGCCTTACTCAGTGGTGTTCCTGATCGGCTGGAGCGTGATGCTCGCGGCGTGGCTGGCGCTGGGCCTGCCGATCGGCCCGGGGGTTTCGACCTTCCTGCCGGTCGCCGGCTGATTCGGCTTAGCACGACAAGAGGGCTTCCCCGCGGGGAAGCCCTTTTTGCTGGCGGTTGAAGGTGACGATCAGCCGCCGACCTTCACCTGCGACCACACGCGGTTCAGTTCGCGGCGCGACTTGACGTCGAGGTCCTTCAGCGGGATGTAGCGGCCCTTGGCCGGGTCGAGCGTGATCACCGGGTTGGCCTTGATCGCGGGCAAGAAGTGGGCCTTGGCGGTGGTGACCGGGTTGGTCGCGCCGATCTGGTTGGAGATCTCCGCCGCGTTCTTGCCGTCGAGCATGAAGTCGATGAACTTGTGCGCGAGGTCCGGGCGCGCGGCGCTCTTCAGGATGGTCATGTTGTCGACCGCCAGGATGTTGCCTTCCTTCTGCGGCTGGTAAGCGAGCGCGAACGGGCGCTTGGCCTTCTTCGCGTCCTGCTGCGCCTGAAAGAGGTCGTTCGAGTAGCCGTGGGCGACCCAGATGTTGCCGACGGTCAGCTCCTTGATGTAGCTCTGGTTGTTGAACGCGGCCCAGTAGGGCTTGGCCTTCTTGATCACGTCGGCAGCGGCCTTGAGGTCCGCGCTATTGGTGCTGTTGGGGTCTTTGCCCAGGTACATCAGCGCGGCGGACATCAGCTCGCGCTGGCTGTCGAGCACCGTCACCTTGCCCTTGATCCTGGCGAGCACCGCCGGGTCGAAGACCAGCGCCCAGCTGTTTGCCTTGTCCAGCACCCCGGCCTTCTTCAGCGCGGTCTCGTTGTAGCCCAGCAGCGTCAGCGTCACCACGGTCGGCGCCGCGTACTGGTTGCCGGGGTCGAACGGCGCGTTGATCTTCAGGTAGCCCGCGTCGAGGTTCTTCCAGTTGGGCACCTTGCGCTTGTCGATCGGCTGCAGCTTGCCCTGCTTGAGCAGGGTGTTCACGGCAAACGCGGTCGGGAACACCATGTCGTAGCCCTTGGCGCCGGCGGAGAGCTTGGCGAGCATTTCTTCGTTGTCGCCGTAGTAGTCCTGCACCAGCTTGCACTTGCAGTACGCCTCGAAGCGCTTGGCCGTCTCGGCCGACAGCGCGTTGTTCCAGTTGTAAATGTGCAGGACGTCCTGTGCGCTCGCAGCGCCTGCGGACAATGCCAGAAGAGCCGAGATGGCCAACCGTTTCATACCGTGAAGTCCTCTTTCCGAGTCGTTTGAAAAAACAAAATCCCTGCACCGCAGGCGCGGGCAGGGAGCGGTTCAGGCGCCGGCTACGCGCCGGCCGGGCCGTGGCGGCTCTACCGGGTGCAGGCAGGCGTCGGCCGCGGGCGTCTGGCCATCGCGGCGGGTCAGGTGGTGCGTCATTCAGAGCGAAACCATATTGTCGCGGTGGATCAGCTCGGGCTCGACCAGATAGCCCAGGATGCCCTCGATGTCGCGGGTCGGCCGGCGCATGATCAGGCGCGCCTCTTCCGAGCCGTAGTTGGCGAGCCCGCGCGCGACTTCGGCGCCGTGCGCGTCGACGCAGGCGACCACGTCGCCGCGCAGGAAGCGCCCGTCGACGCGGGTGACGCCGACCGGCAGCAGGCTGGTGCCGCGTTCGCGCAGCGCGCGCGCGGCGCCTTCGTCCACCGTCAGCGTACCGGCCAGCTGCAGGTGGTCGGCCATCCACTGCTTGCGTGCGGCCATACGCGTGGTCGGCGCGGTCAGCTGGGTGCCGATCGCCTCGCCGTCGGCCAGGCGCGACAGCACCTGCGCCTCGCGGCCGCAGGCGATCACCGTGCTCGCGCCCGAGCGTGCGGCGCGCCGCGCGGCGAGCACCTTGGTCAGCATGCCGCCGGTGCCGACGCTGGAGCCGGCGCCGCCGGCCATTTCTTCCAGCGCCGCGTCGCCCGCCTCGGCCTCATGCACGAAGCGCGCGTCCGGGTGCTTGCGCGGGTCGGAGGTATACAGGCCTTGCTGGTCGGTCAGGATCAGCAGCGCGTCGGCCTCGATCAGGTTGGTCACCAGCGCGCCCAGCGTGTCGTTGTCGCCGAAGCGGATCTCGGCGGTGACCACCGTGTCGTTCTCGTTGATGATCGGCACCACGCCCAGCGCGAGCAAGGTGGCAAGCGTGGTGCGCGCGTTCAGGTAGCGGGTGCGGTCGGCCAGGTCTTCGTGGGTGAGCAGCACCTGCGCGGTGCGGATGCCGTGTTCACCGAAGGCGTGCTCGTACGCTTCGCACAGCCCCATCTGGCCGACGGCTGCCGCCGCCTGCAATTCGTGCACCGCCTTCGGCCGTTTGGCCCAGCCTAGGCGCTGGCAACCCTCGGCGATCGCGCCGCTGGAGACCAGTAACACCTGCTTGCCGCGGCGCTTGAGTTCGGCGATTTCGCCGGCCCAGCGCGCGAGCGCGCCGTGGTCGAGGCCGCGGCCGTCGTTGGTGACCAGGCTGGAGCCGACCTTGATGACCAGGCGGTCGGCGGTGTGGATGACGGATTGCATGGAGTGGACGGCCGCTTGTGTGCAAAGCACAAAGTTTACCCAAAAAAGCGGGGGGCGGGCAGCACCGGCTAAGCGCCTGCGCGGTGTTCGATCAGCTGGTAGAGCGGCGTCTGCCGTGCGACGCGCAGCGGGTAGGCGCGCACGCGCACGCCGTGGCCGACCAGCTGGCACGGCGCGAGGCGGTTGAACACCCGCCCGGCGAGCAGCACCTGCGGCGGATGCAGCGGGTGCTCGAGCGAGAGCGCCAGCTGCGAGCGGCCGCTCTTGGGCTCGACCATCATCAGCGGCTCGACGCGGCGCGCGACGATTTCCAGGCCGACGCGGGTGTCCATGTCGTCGCCGTAACGCACCCAGCGCACCAGCGCGCCCTGCCAGTTTTGCCCGCGCGCGCGCCACAGCACGAATTCGCCGGCACGCAGCGCGTGGCCCGGCGCGCTGCCGGCGAGCGCGAGGCCGCTGCCGCTCTGGTCGACCACCGTCAGGTTGACCGGCGACGCCGGTGCCGGCCGCTGCAGCAGCCGCGCGCGGTGTTCGAGTTCTTCCTCGTCGTGGCCGGTTTCCGGGAAGTGCCAGCGCCCGCCGTTGGCCAGGTGCCAGCACGCGGCGAGCCCGGCGACCAGCTCGACGCTGCCGCGCCCTTTCTCGCGCACCTCGCGGCGCATCGGCCGGCTGCGCAGGTCGGTCAGCAGCGTCTGGTAGAGTTCGGCGTCGTCGTGCGCGTCGGCGGTGCCCTCGCGGGCGAGGCTTAAGGAGCGCTCGCGCAGCCAGTCGGCCAGCGCCGCAGTGTCCAGCAGCGGGGGCGTGCCCGGCAGCAGGCCCAACAGCGGCGAGACCTGCACCGCCAGCGCGGCGAGCTTGTGCTGTTGCGCGGGCGAGAGGCGCTGGGTGTCGACCATGCCGATCAGGCGCAGCGCCTTGTAGGCGAGTGCGTCCGCGTCGACGTCAAGCTCCCCGGCAAGCCGGTGCATCGCGTGCGCGTTCTCCCAGAAGTCGTCCGGCAACGGGTGGTAACCGGTGAGGTGGGCGAGCGCGACGTCCTGCATCGCCCCTTGCGCGGCGAGGACGACGTGCGCTGCGCGCGTGCTGTCGTGCGCGCGCAGCGCCTCGTCCGCCGCGCGGATCAACACGGCGAGCCGGCCCTGCGCGAGCCGCCTGGCGAGCCACGCCGCCTCGCGTGCGCGCGGCGCGGTGGAGAGTTCGCGCAGGCGCAGTTCGCCCTGCAGCCATTCGGCCGCCTGCGCGCAAGCGTCCTGCAACGCGGCGTAGCGGTTCAGCCTTTCAACCGGCGGCAGCGGCGCCGCGGCCAGCGTCTCCAGAAGGCCGGGCAGCGTGCGCGACAGCACCGCCGGCGGTGAGCGCAGCGCGTCGTCGCACTGCAATGCGAAGTCGGGCGGGGTGGCGGCGAGCGGGGCGGGGAGCAGCAGCATGCGGGTCTACGGTAGTGCGACTGCGGTGGTTGGCGCGCCGGCCGGCAGCGTGTCCAGCACGGCGGCCAGCGCTTCGGCCAGCGCCGCCATCTCGGCTGCGCTCACCACATAAGGCGGCATCAGGTAGACGGTCTGCCCGATCGGCCGCAACAGGAAGCCCGCCGCGAGCATCCGCTCGAAACACAGCCCGGCAAAGCCCGCCGGCGCGCCGGGGACGTCGAACGCCCAGATCTGCCCGGTGTGGCGGAAGCTCTTTACAGCCGGGTGGGCGGCCAGCGGCGCGAGCGCGGCGCTGATCTCAGCCTCGCGCACGCGGTTGCGCGCGAGCACGTCGTCCGACTCGAAAATGTCGAGCACGGCAAGCGCCGCCGCACACGCCGCCGCGTTGCCGGTGTAACTGTGCGAGTGCAGGAAGCCGCGGCTCACGTCGTCGTCGTAGAATGCCGCGTAAATGTCGTCGGTCGACAGCACGCAGGAGAGCGGCAGCGTGCCGCCGGTGATGCCCTTGGAGAGGCACAGCAGGTCGGGGCGGATGCCCGCCTGCTCGCACGCGAACAGCGTGCCGGTGCGCCCGAAGCCGACCGCGATCTCGTCGGCGATCAGGTGCACGCGGTAGCGGTCGCACAGCGCGCGCGCCTGCCGCAGGTATTCGGCGTCGTACATCACCATGCCCGCTGCACCCTGCACCAGGGGTTCCACGATCAGCGCGGCGATCTCTTGGTGGTGCTTGCACAGCAGGTTGTCCAGCGACACCGCCGCGCGGCGCGCCACGTCGGCCGCGCTTTCCCCTGTGCGGGCCTCGCGCGCGTCCGGGGTCGGTGCCGTGAAGTTCTGTCGGATCAGCGGCGCGTAGGTGGCGGAGAACAGCGGCACGTCGGTCACCGCCAGCGCGCCGGCGCTCTCGCCGTGGTAGCTGCCTTCCAGCGACACGAAGCGGGTCTTGCCGGGCGCGCCCATGTTCTTCCAGTAATGGAAGCTCATCTTCAGCGCGATCTCGGTGGCGGAGGCGCCGTCGGACGCGTAAAAGGCGTGGCCCAGGCCGGTCAGCGCGGCAAGCCGTTCGGAGAGCTCGACTACCGGACGATGGGTGAAGCCCGCCAGCATCACGTGGTCGAGCGTTTCCAGCTGGCGCACGATGGCGGCGCGGATGCGCGGCTCCTTGTGGCCGAACAGGTTGACCCACCACGAAGACACCGCATCCAGGATGCGCCGCCCGTCGAAGTCGACGAGGTAGGCGCCGTCGGCGGAGGCCACCGGCACGATGGGCAGCGACTCGTGCCGCTTCATCTGCGTGCACGGGTGCCAGACGGCGGCGCGGCTGCGCGCCAGGTAGTCTTGGTTGTCGCTCAACGCGCGCTCCCTGCGGATGGATGGCGGCATCTTAGCATGCCGCCGCCGGCCGTCTGTGCCCGCCGGCCAATGTTGATCCAGCGCAAGCGCAGTGTAGGTTTCCCGCCACAATCCATCGGCCGTGCGGTAGCATCCTATAAATGGCGTTTGCATTTCATAGGGGGTTTCTGCCAGTGTTGCTGACAGATGCTGCGCAAGGCACCAGCATCGTGGCAAAATGCCGACGCATGAAGCAAACGCTTGGCATAATCCGCGTATGCAAAAAGGTTACACACTGATCGAGCTGATGATCGCGGTCGCCATCATCGGCATCCTAGCGGCGGTCGCCATCGTCGCATATGTGGATTACGGGCGGCGTGCGCAGGTTGCCGTCGCGATTATGGAAACCGAGCCGATGCGTCGCGCGCTCGACGTGCAGTACGCGACGGGCGAGGGTTGGCCGCAGGGCAACGCGTCGGCGGGCTTCGCCGGCTACCGCAGCCACACCATCGCGCAGGTTGCGGTGCAGCCCGCTGCCGGCACGCGGCCCATGACGCTGGAAGTGACGCTGGCGGCGCCCTGGGTGGCCAGCGGCGCGAAGCTCGAGCTGTACCCGGACAGCGCCAGCGGCGGCTATACCTGGCGCTGCAGCAGCGACCGGGCCAAGAATCTGTTCGCCTTGCTGCCGTCCAGTTGCCGGGACGGCGGTTAGGCTGTAGTACCCTTTGAAAAACGGCAGCGGTTCTTATTCACCTGGGAGGTTAGCAACATGAAACGTGTACAACAGGGCTTTACCCTGATCGAACTGATGATCGTGGTGGCGATCATCGGTATTCTCGCGGCGATCGCGATTCCGGCGTATTCCAACTATCAGGCCAAGGCTAAGGTGTCGGCGGGTTTGGCCGAAATGTCTGCAGTCAAAACTGGATACGAAACTATCGTTAACGATGGTACCGCACCTTCTTTGACAAACATTGGCCTAGCCAGCACTACTACTTCTAACTGTACTTTCGCCTTCCCTACCGCAGCCAGTGGAATTCAGTGTACCTTGCGAAATGCTCCGTCCCAGGTGAATGGCAAGGTTCTTATCTTGCAGCGTGATGCATCTGGTGTTTGGGCATGTAAAAACGACACTACGAATGCGATTCCGTCTGACCTCTTGCCTAAGGCATGTAGCTAATCTCAGCTACTTCATTGAAGTCAACAAGACACCACCTTCGGGTGGTGTCTTGCCATCCAGTTCCCGGCAATATCCTCCATGACCCGAATGTCTTTCGTCTTGCCTGCGCCGCTGTCCGCCGAGCATACGTTGCCGCTGTCCGCGCTGCCGGTGACGCTGCTCGCCTGCCTGCCGTTCTTGTCCTGGCTGCGCTTCGCGCCGGATGGCGACCTGCTCGCCAACGCGGGGGCGCTGCTGCTGGCGGCCGCCCTGATACTCGCCTGCCTGCCGCGGGTGGGGGGCGAATTGGCGCTGCGCCCGGGCCTGCTCGCTGCTGCGGCGCTGACGCTGGCGGCCTTGCCGGCGCTCGCCGGCTCACCTTACCCGGGCGTCGCGCTCGGCCAACTGGCGGTACTCTGGCTGGCGGCGCTCGCCGCGCAGGCGGTGGCGAGCCTGCCACGCGGCGCGGTGCTTGCTGCCCTGGCGTGGGGGCTGTTCGCCGGCGGCGTGCTGCAACTCACGATTGGCGCCGCGCAGGTATTCCGGCTGGCGCAACCTTGGGGGCTGTTGTTTGTGGTGTCGGACGGGCAGGGCACGCTGTTCGGCAACCTCGCCCAGCGCAACCAGTACGCCAACTACCTGACGCTCGCGCTGCTGTCGCTTTGTTGGCTTACCGCCCGCCGGCGGCTGCCGGCGTGGCTGTTTGTCTTGCTTGCGCCGCTGTTTGCGCTGTTCCTGGCGTGGTCGGCGTCGCGGCTGGTGATCGCCTACGCGCTGGGCTTGAGCTTGCTGGCGGCAGGGCTGTACCTGGCCGGCCGCCGTACCCCCGCCCTCACCCCCGGCCCCTCTCCCGCCAGCGGGAGAGGGGAGGGCATCGTGGGGTATTCGCCGGCAGATCCTTCACCCGCAGGCGGGAGCTCGGCGTGCATGGTGGATCGTTCGTCGGCAGGAAGCGGGCCGGCAGATCCTTCTCCCGCTGGCGGGAGAAGGTGGCGCGCAGCGCCGGATGAGGGCGCTGCCCTCGCCCGCATGGCGGTCGCGCTCGGCTTCGCTATCGTGCTGATCGCGCTGTGCCAGTTGTTCACCAGCCAGATCAACGCAGGGCTGTCCCTGCTCGGCCTGCCGGTTGACCTGCAAAGCGGCGCCGGGCGCTTCACGGACGGCGGCTTCGGCGCGCGCCGCTGGATCGAGTGGCAGAAGGCGTGGCAGGTGTTCGTCGCCCACCCTCTGACCGGCGTCGGCCTCGGCGGCTACGCCGCGCAGTCGGTCGCGCTGGAGCCGGCATTCGCCGGCGAGTGGACCGAGAGCTGGCTGTTCGCCCACTGCCACAGCATCGTGCTGCAGTTGCTCGCCGAAACCGGCCTCACCGGCACGCTGGCGGTGGCGGCGGCGCTCATGTGGGCGTTTTTGCCGTGGTTCCGGCGCCAGAACATCGGCGCCGACGCGCTGCTGGTACTCGGCCTCGCGCTGGTATTGCTCGGGCACAGCCTGCTCGAGTACCCGCTGTGGTACGCGAGCTTCCTGATGGTGTTCGCTGTGCTGGTGGGCGTCAGCCCCGCCGCCGGCTGGGCCTTGCCGGTGCGCGCGTCCTTGCGCCGCATCGGCGCGCTGCTGCTGGTGCTGGTGATCACCGCGCAGACGCTGCTCGGCGTGGCGTATTACTTCGACTGGGTGAAGTGGGTGGTGCCAAGCAGCGACGGGCGCGAGAATAAGGCGCGCATCGAGGCGCTGCTCACGCAGGGTGCCAATCCGTCGTGGAGTTACGACGCCGACCAGTTGTTGTCGAACTACCTGGGCGGCGACGCCGCACACCTCGCACTCAAGCAGCCGCTGTTCGAGCGTCTCGCCGCGTACCGCCCGTACCCCGGTACGCTAACCAAGCTTGCCATGCTGCGTGCGCACGCGGGCGACGCTGCGGGGGCCCGCGACGCGCTGCGCCGCGCGATCGCCGCTTACCCGGCTACGGTACCAAACATCGCGGCGACCCTCGCGCAGGAAAAGGCCCCCACGCTCGCGCCTTTGCAGGCGATGGCCGCGCGCGCGCATGAGGCCTACCGCCGGCACGGCGCGCTCGCCGCCGCGCGTACGGTGCGCTGAGGGGATGCGTGGCAGCTGATGGTGGGTTACGCCGACGTTGTCGGCTAACCCACTCTACACGGCTGGCGGGAGAAGGTGGCGCGCAGCGCCGGATGAGGGCGCCGCCTCGCCACCCTCACCCCCGGCCCCTCTCCCGCCATCGGGAGAGGGGAGTGGCACCGCTTTGCTTGCCGCGGCTGATGGTGGGTTACGCCGCCGTTGGCGGCTAACCCACCCTACGATACGATACCCGCCTTGTCTGATTCTCCCTTGCACAACATGCAATCAAGATCCCTGCTGGCGGCGTTGGCGCTGGCCTTGTGGGCGGCCATCGCCGCCGTGCCGTTTTTGTCGCGCATCCATTACCTGCCGCTGCCGCAATGGTTCGGCGAGATGAACGTGGTGTGGCTGACGCTGGCCGCCCTGTTGCCGCTGGCGCTGCGTGACGGCCTGGCCACTTTCGGCGCGCTGCCGCGCACCAGCTTGTGGCTGTTGCTGCTCTCGCTCGTTTGGGCGGTGCAGCCCTTGTGGGTGCCGCTGGCCTTCCCGGGGCTGAACGCCGCCACCGCGTGGGCGTTTGCCGCGCTTGCGCTGCTTGGCCTGCTCACGCAGCGGCTGCGCGACATCTATGGCGACGAGGCGGTGTACCTGCGCTTCGCGCAGGCGCTGCTGGTTGGCACCCTGCTGCAGAGCCTGATCGGCTTCGCGCAGGTGACGGGCCTTGCGCAGGTAATGGGCGGCGTGCTGTTTTACGACGCGGCGCACCCGACCAGCAACGTGTTCGGCCACCTCGGCCAGCGCAACCAGTACGCGCACTATCTGGCGTGGGGCGTCGCTGCGGCGGCCTACCTGTGGGCGCGGCGCAGGCTCGCCACCGGCTGGGCGGTGGCGGCGGTGGCGTGGCTGGCGCTCTCGATGGCGTGGGCCGGCTCGCGCACGGTGCTGCTCTACGCGGCGGCGTTTCTCGCGCTGGCGCTTATCTGGGCGCTGCGGGTGCGCGATGACGAAGGCCGGCGCTTTGCCGGCGCCTTGGTGGCGGCGTCGCTTACGGTGATCGCGCTGCAGTTCGCGCTGCCGTGGGTGAACCAGCTGTTCGCCGGCGGCGGCGTGGAGAGCGGGGTCGAGCGCATCGCGGCGGCGGGCGGCGAGGGGATGAACTCGCGCCGCTTCGCCGAGTGGCACAAGGCGTGGCTGGTGTTCGGCGACTACCCGCTGTTCGGCGCCGGCTGGTCGCAGTTTGCCGCGCACAGCGTCGCCTTGCAGATGCGGCCCGAGTTTGCCGAGGCGGCGTTCAACAGCGGCCTGTTCGCCAACAGCCATAACCTGGTGTTGCAGCTATTGGCCGAGACGGGCGTGGTCGGTACCGGCGCGGTGCTGCTGGGGCTGGTGTGGCTTGCGTGGCCGTTCTTCGGGCAGCGCGTCGAGGCGCGCCACCTGCTGCCGGTGGCGATGCTGTCGGTGACGCTGATCCACAGCCAGGTCGAGTACCCGCTGTGGTATCTGTACTTTCCGGCGGTGGCGGTGGTCGCGCTGTCGCTGTCTCCCGCGCCTGCGCTGCGCGCGCCGCTTGTTGTAAAGCTGGGGCTGCTGGGGCTGATGCTGGCGCTTCTCTGGCTGTCGGTCGCCGCGTGGCCGCGTTACCGCGAGCTGGTCAGCCTGTATGCGCCACCCTATAACGCCGAGCTGCGCGCCAGGAACCAAGCGCGGCTCGCCGAGATCGTAGAAAAAGAGCCGATGTTCGCCTTCCACGCGCTGAACACGCTGGACAACTACCTGCGGGCCGACCGCGAAGCTTTGCCGCAGAAGCGTATATGGATGACGCGGCTCGCCGCGTTCCGCCCCTACCCGGACGTGCTCCTGAAGAAGGCGCAATTGGAGGCACTGGCGGGCGACACGGCGCAGGCGCGGCAAACGCTGGCGTACGCGCTCGCCTCGTTCCCGACCTACGCGCCGCGCTTCATGGCGACGCTTGCCGGCAGCGAGCCCGCATGGACGGTGCTGTACGAAGACGCCAGCGCGGCGCGCGCGCGGCTGCCCGAGCGTTACCGCTAAGGAGGCGGGCATGCAAAACGGCGACCCATCGGGTCGCCGTTTTGGTGTGGGCGTTGATGCCGCTTACGCGGCCAGCGCGGCCTTCATCTTCTGCAGCGCCTTCGCCTCGATCTGGCGGATGCGTTCGGCGGACACGCCGAATTCGGCGGCCAGTTCGTGCAGCGTCGCGCCGCTGTCGTCGGCCAGCCAGCGTGCCTCGACGATGCGGCGGCTGCGCGCATCCAGCGTGGCGAGCGCCTCGTGCAGGCCTTCGCTCTGCAGGCGGTCGACCGCCTTCTTCTCGATCTGGCGCACCGGCTCGTGCTCGCTGTCGGCCAGCCAGTCGATCGGCGCGTAGCCGTCGTCGTCGCCGTCGTCGGCCAACAGCGCGATGTCCTGCCCGGTCATGCGGGTTTCCATCTCCAGTACTTCTTCGGGCCTGACGCCGAGGTCTTCGGCGATCTCGCGTGCCTCGCTGTCGGACAGCGCCGACATGTTCTTCTTCATGCTGCGCAGGTTGAAGAACAGCTTGCGCTGCGGCTTGGTGGTCGCGATGCGCACCAGGCGCCAGTTGCGCAGGATGAATTCGTGGATTTCGGCCTTGATCCAGTGCACGGCGAACGAGAACAGGCGCACGCCGCGGCTGGGCTCGAAACGCTTGACGGCCTTCATCAGGCCGATATTGCCTTCCTGGATCAGGTCGGCCTGCGGCAGGCCGTAGCCGGCGTAGCCGCGTGCAATCGACACCACCACGCGCATGTGCGACATCACCAAGCGGCGGGCCGCCTCGAGGTCGTTCTGGTCGTGGTAGCGGGTCGCCAGCTCGGACTCTTCCTCCTGCGTCAGCATGGGCAGGCGGTTGACCGCCTGGATGTACTGCTCGAGGCTGCCGGTGCTGGAAGGTACGGGCAAAGCGAAAGTGGCGCTCATGTGGAAACTGTCCTCCTAGTCTCGAATTCCGATGTTAGCACTCGGGATTAGTGAGTGCCAACCGGCGGAAGTTCCTCTTAGCATGAAAGTTTTTTATCGCCCGATAGCGCGGGGGCGTGGTGCCGCCCGCGCGGACGGGGACGCCAGGCGGGTGAAAATGCGGCGTCGTCTTGCGTTGCACGGGCGTCTCGCACCGGCTTGCAACGCCGCATCGCTGCCGCGCAGCAGCGCGCGGTCAGGCGCTCAGTGCGCGCGCACCTGCCGCAGGTGGTGATCGGTCGCGAGCCTTGCGCCGCTCACCGCCAGCAGCGCGGAGAGGCCGGTGAGCGCGGCCAGTTCCCCCAGCGTCAGCCCGCGCAGCGCGAGCTGCTCGTTGTAGAGGCGGGCGAAGTCGGCGAGCACCGGGTTGGCGGCGGCGATCAGCCAGCTCGACAGCCCCCACGCGGCCAGCGCGGCGAGCACGCCCTGCCACAGCGCGTGGTAGAGGAAGGGGCGGCGGATGAAGTTGTCGGTCGCGCCGATCAGCTTGGAGATCTCGATCTCGTCGCGGCGGGCGAGGATCTGCATGCGGATGGTGTTGTGGGTGACCAGCACCAGCGCCAGCGCGAAGGCCGAACCCAATAGCAGCGTCAGCTTGCCGCCCAGCGAGATCAGGCTGGCCAGCTTCTGCGCCCACGCCGCGTCGAACTGCACTTCGGCGACCATCGGCAGGCCGGCGATCTCCTTTTGCAGGCGATCGAGTTCGGCGGCATCCAGCGTGGCGGGCTTGACGACGAAGGCGTCCGGCAGCGGGTTGCCGTCCAGCCCTTCGGCCATGCCGGTGACGCCGCTGCGCGTCTCCAGTTCGGCGAGCGCCTGCTGCTTGTCGACGAAGGTGGATTGCCCGACGCGCGGGTGCTGTTTGAGCGAGCTGGCGACGGCGGCGACGTCGGCCGGTTCGCTCGCCATCTCCATGAACACGGTCAGCTCGGGGGTGACGTCGATCTTGCCGCTCCACTGCTGGACGCCCTGCACGACCAGATACAGCGCGACCGGCAGGCTGAGCGCCAGCGAGAGCATCGCAAGGTTGAGCAGGCTGGCAACGGGCGCGCGCGCGGTGCGCTTGAGCGCCAGCAGCGCGCTTTGCGCGTGCAGGAACAGGTAGTGTTTCATGCGAACTGTCCTTCCCTGAGGCGGATGATGCGCCTGCCGTAGTCTTCCATCAGCGTTTCGTCGTGCGCGGAAATCAGCACGGTGACGCCGACCTGGTGGAAGGACTTGAACAGCTCCATGATGTCGAGCGCGTAGGCGCGGTCGAGGTTGGCTGACGGTTCGTCGGCCAGCAGGATGGCCGGGCGGTGCACCACGGCGCGCGCGATGCACAGCCGCTGCTGCTCGCCGCCGGACAGGCCGACCGGCATCGATTTCTCGCGGCCGGCGAGGCCGACCTTGTCGAGCGCGGCGCGCACGCGGCGCGCGGCGTCGCGGCGGTCGAAGCCGATGATGTCCAGCGGCAGCACCACGTTGTCGAACACGCTACGGTCGTACAGGATCTTGTGGTCCTGGAACACGATGCCGATATGCTGGCGTACGTAGGGCAGCTGGCTCGCGCGCAGGCGGCTCAGGTTCTGGCCGTTGACCAGCACGTTGCCGCTGGTCGCGCGGTCGATGCCGGCAACCAGCTTGAGCAGCGTCGACTTGCCGGCGCCGGAGTGCCCGGCGAGGAACACCATCTCGCCGGCGTCGATCTGGAAGGACAGGTTCTTCAGCGCGTCGAAGCCGCCGGGGTAGCGCTTGCTGACCTGGTCGAATTTGATCATGGGTGTCATGGGCTGGCCACCCGTGCTAGTCGAACAGCGCGTCGACGTAGTCGCGCGCGCTGAACGGGCGCAAGTCGTCGATGCTCTCGCCGACGCCGACAAAGCGCAGCGGTACCGGACGCTGCTTGGCAATCGCGGCGATCACGCCGCCCTTGGCCGAGCCGTCTAGCTTGGAGAGGATCAGGCCGGTCAGCCCCAGCGCGTCGTCGAAGGCCTTCACCTGCGTCACCGCGTTCTGCCCGGTGTTGGCGTCGAGCACCAGCATCACCTCATGCGGACCGTCCGGGATCGCTTTCTGGATCACCCGCTTCACCTTCTTGATCTCTTCCATCAGGTGCAGCTGGGTCGGCAGGCGGCCGGCGGTGTCGGCGAGCACCACGTCGATGCCGCGTGCCTTGGCAGCCTGGATCGCGTCAAAGCAGACTGCGGCGGCGTCGCCACCTTGCTGCGCGATCACGGTGACGTTGTTGCGCTCGCCCCAGGCGATCAGCTGTTCGCGTGCGGCGGCGCGGAAGGTGTCGCCGGCGGCGAGCATCACCTTCTTACCCTGCGACTGGTAGTACTTGGCGAGCTTGCCGATCGAGGTGGTCTTGCCGGCACCATTGACGCCGGCCATCATGATCACGAAGGGCTGCTTGCCCTCGACGCTCAGCGGCACTTCAAGCGGGCCGATCAGCTCGAGCAGGGAATCCTTGAGTGCGCCCTTGAGCTCGGACGCGTCCTTCAGCCCCTTGAGCGAAACGCGCTCGCGCACGTCGCCCAGCAGGTGCATGGTCGCGTCGACGCCCATGTCGGCGGTGAGCAGCACCGTCTCCAGCTCTTCGTACAGGTCCTCGTCGATCTTGCCGCCGCCGAACAGGCCGGCCAACTGCTTGCCGAGCTTGCTGCGCGTCTTGGCAAGGCCGGCCTTCAGGCGTTCGGTCCAGCTGGGCTTGCG
The DNA here is from genome assembly GCF_004919095.1 of Crenobacter intestini. Classification (GTDB taxonomy): domain Bacteria; phylum Pseudomonadota; class Gammaproteobacteria; order Burkholderiales; family Chromobacteriaceae; genus Craterilacuibacter; species Craterilacuibacter intestini. The sequence continues at coordinate 276,544 of NZ_STGJ01000002.1, forward strand.
CTCGGTCACCGTCTGCGGCGCAGGCGTGGCCGGCGGCGCCGGGATAAGCGGCGCTACGGGCGCGCTAGGTGCTTCGGCCACGGGCGCCGGAACCTCGGGGGGCAGGGCAGGCGCTGCGGCAGGGATGGGCTCGGTACGTCCGGCGTCCGGCGCCGGTGTGCTGGCTGGCAGCTCCTCGGCAGGCTCGCGCGGGACGGCCGGTTCGGCGACGGGCACCGGTGCGGCAGGCGCGGCGGCCGATGCGGTGTCCGGCGCAGGCGCGGTGGTGCCGGCCGGCTCGGTGGGGGCGGTTTCAGGCGTTGCAGGCTGCGTGGGCTGCGGCGCGTTGTCCTTGGGTTTTCTCTTGAAGAAGCTGAACATACTTCGGCTGTACTCGGTCGTGGAGCAGGGATTGTAGCGTATTCAGGCTGGGTGGCGCCCGCGCACGGCAAGGCAGCCCGAAAAAACATATATAAGGTTGCGCTTGTCCGACAAAGCCTGCACAAGCGGCCGCTTCAGGGTAAACTTGCCGGCTTGCAACGGGAGGGGTTATGGGCGAGTACCGCAACAAGGTCCGCGTGATTGCCGGCAAATACCGCCGGCGCCTGCTGGCGTTTCCGGACGTGGACGGCCTGCGGCCGACGCCGGACCGCGTGCGCACGACCCTGTTCAACTGGCTGGGCGCCGAACTCGACGGACTTGCGTGCCTGGACCTGTTCGCCGGTAGCGGCGCGCTGGGCTTCGAGGCCGCGTCGCGCGGCGCGCGCCGTGTGGTAATGGTCGAGCGCGACCGCAGTGCGCTCGCGCTGCTCAAGGACAACCGCCGCCTGCTTGACGCTGACGAGATCGACGTGGTAGCAGGCGACGCGCTCGCCTACCTGCGCAGCGCGCGCGAACGCTTCGACCTGGTGTTCCTCGACCCGCCCTTTGGCCTGGACTTGCTGCCCGCGCTGTTGCCCTTGCTGCCGGCGCTGCTCGCACCCGGCGCGCGCGTCTACCTCGAGGCGACCAGGTTGCCGGAGCTGGCCGGCTGGCGCGTGCTGAAGCAGGGATCCGCCGGCGCGGTACGCTACGCGCTGGTCGAGGCGGATGTAGCCGAGCCGGCATAAACGTATAACGGCGCCTTCCTTGCCCGGGCGTGGGGAGGGTGACAAAATCGTGAAACGCAAATAGTTGAGGGAATTGCTATGTCTTTGATGATTACCGACGAATGCATCAATTGCGACGTCTGCGAACCGGAGTGCCCCAATAACGCGATCTCGCAGGGAGAAGAGATCTACGTGATCGACCCGAACCTGTGCACGCAGTGCGTCGGCCACTACGACGAGCCGCAGTGCCAGCAGGTCTGCCCGGTCGACTGCATCCCGCTCGACCCGAACCATGTCGAGTCGCAGGAAGAGTTGCACCAGAAGTACCTGATCATCACCGGCAAGGCCTAAGTGGCTGATCTTTCGCGGATTTCGGGGGTAGGTTGTCGCCTTTTGCCGAGTAAATGGCTGAAAAGGGCGGTTTTCCGAAAAAATTCCGCGAAAAGTGTTGACGGTAAAAAAGGGGATCTGTAGTATTCGGGTCTCTTCAGGAGGGATTCCCGAGCGGTCAAAGGGATCAGACTGTAAATCTGACGGCACTGCCTTCGAAGGTTCGAATCCTTCTCCCTCCACCAGAATAAAATTATCTTGGCGACGTGAAGACATGCGGCGCGTGATAAGCGGGTGTAGCTCAATGGTAGAGCAGAAGCCTTCCAAGCTTATGACGAGGGTTCGATTCCCTTCACCCGCTCCAGGATATTAAGTAGTTGCAGGCCCATGTAGCTCAGGGGTAGAGCACTCCCTTGGTAAGGGAGAGGTCGGCGGTTCAATTCCGCCCATGGGCACCAATTCAACCTTGTTTAGTTTCAGGGATACTACCATGGCTAAGGAAAAGTTCGAGCGGACCAAACCGCACGTAAACGTTGGCACCATCGGTCACGTTGACCATGGT
>NZ_STGJ01000021.1 GCF_004919095.1 Crenobacter intestini
AAGCACTCACACCTATCGGTTGTTCGTTCTGTTAAAGAGCAGTGACGTTTCGCGTTGTGTGCGCTGCGTCGAGGTGGCGAACTATACGTTTGCGGCCCGACGCCGTCAACACCTTCCTGCGCGAAAAACGGCAGAAATCAGTCATCCCCTTGATTAGAATCACAAAAAATTTCAACCTTCGCCCAGGGTAGCGCTTGCCGGATAATCGCAAGCCTGTTCACAGGAGACCACCTTGCCCCACCCGACCTGGATTTTCGACCTCGACAATACCCTGCACGACGCCGACCACGGCATCTTCCCGCACATCAACGCGCTGATGACCCGTTACATCATGGACAAGTTGGCAGTGAATGAGGAGGCCGCGCACGCGCTGCGCGAACGCTACTGGCAGCAATACGGCGCGACGCTGCGCGGGCTGGTCGAACACCACGCCATCGACCCGCACGACTTCCTGCGCGAGACCCACCCGACCGAGACGTTCCGCCCCATGCTGCGCTGGGAACCGGACCTCGACAGCGTGCTGCGCGCGCTGCCCGGCCGCAAGATCCTGCTCTCGAACGGGCCGCAGCATTACGTGGAAGACCTGCTGCGCGCGATGGGCGTCCACCAGCACTTTTGCGCGCACTACGGCGTCGAGCGGCTGGACTTCACCCCAAAGCCGGCCGCGTCGGCCTTCCGCCGCGTGCTGGTCGACCACAACCTGAACGCGCACCACTGCGTGATGGTCGAGGACAGCCTGGACAACCTGAAGACGGCCAAGGCGCTGGGCATGAAGACCGTCTGGCTCAGCCGCAAGCCGCAGCGCCCCGACTACGTCGACGCGCGCATCAGCCGCATCAGCGAGCTGTCACGCCTTGCGCTGGCTGGCGGACTGCCACAGCAAGCCCAATAGCGTCGCCAGCGCCGCGTACGGCCACAACTGCGACAGGAAGGCGATCAGCGCGTTCATATTGGCCAGGTGGCCGTAATGCCAGCGGAACAGCGAGAGCATTTCCTCGTCCGAACGGGTCAGCGGCCACATCGCGGCGAGCACCCGGGTGCCGGCCAGCGCCAGCAGGGCGACCACCGCCTGCACCAGCGGCGGGAAGCGGGTGAACAGCCACACCAGCAGGAAACCAGCCGACAAGCCGGTCATCACGTTGAAGCTGATCCACTCGAACAGCGCCATCGGCTTGAGCAGCGCGCCCGCAGTCATCATCTTCAGCAGCCACGGCAGCAACATCACCAGCATGACCGCGCGCGCGTAGTAGCGCCGGTCCGCCAGGAAAGCGGTGACAAACAGCAGCACGGCGAGCAGGTGCAGCATCACGCTGCCGGCCTCGACCAGCAGCAGGAACAGCATCGGGTTTTCCAGCGGCGACACGAAGGGCTGCGGCAGGCCCAGCGGGCGCACCACCACGCCGAACAGCGGCACCGACGGGTCAAGCTGGGTGACGAACCACAGCGCGATCAGCACCACCGCGTAGTCGGCTGCCGTTTCACTGCGGAAATAGCGCTGGCGGGCCCGCCAGATGCGGTGCCATAGCCGGCGAAACAGCGGGCTGACCGCCAGCGTCGCGCCCAGCGCACCGCCGGCGGCGTTGTACAGCATGTCGAGGTTGGACGACACGCGGCTGGGCAAAAATTGCTGGCCGAATTCGACCAGCAGGCTGGCCAGCCCGCACAGCAGCACGGCGAGCAGCCAGCCCATGATGCGCGGCCGGCAGGTCAGTGCCAGCGCGAAGCCCAAGGGCAGGTAGACGATGAAATTGACCGCGTTATCAAAAACGCGGAAGTAGTAAGGCAGCGGGTAGCCGAGGAACTCGAACAGCGGCCGGCCGCTATAGGCCCAGCCGGTAAACGGGTAGAAGCTGGTGAAGACGATCACCACGAAGGTGATCAGGGCCGTGTAATGGGCCACATGGGAACGCGCAGCGTTGACCACGGCATTGGAGCGACAGGTTATTAACCGCTAGAGCATACGGCGGCGCCCGCCGGCGGGCAAGCACCCTACCCCACCGGCGGCACACATGAAAAGGGCAGGCCCAAGCCTGCCCCGATCCCGGTGATGCGCGTTCAGTCGTTCGCGCGCAAGGCGCCGGGCGAGACGCGCGACGCGATCACGATCAGCACCAGCGTCAGCAGCATCAGCAGGCTGGACACCGCGTTTACTTCCGGCGTCACCGCGATCTTGATCATCGAATAGATCTCCAAGGGCAGCGTCGACGCGCCGGCACCGGCGGTGAAGAAGGTGATCACGAAGTCGTCGATCGACAGCGTGAACGCCATCAGGGCGCCGGCGATGATGCCCGGGCGGATCACCGGCAGCGTCACCAGCCGGAACGCCTGAAAAGGCGTCGCGCCCAAGTCGCGCGCGGCCTCGACCAGGCTCTCGTCCATTCCCTGCATGCGCGCCTTGACCACGATGGCGACGAAGCCGATGCAGAACGCGACGTGCGAGAGCAGGATAGTGAACAGCCCAAGCTCGAGGATGCCGAGGACCTGGTTGACCAGCACGAAGAAGATCACCAGGCTGACCCCGGTCAAAAGCTCGGGAATCGCGATCGGCGTGAGCACCAGGAAGCTCAGGAACGGCACCTTGTGCTTGTGCAGCGCCATGCCGGCCAGCGTGCCCAGCACCGTCGACAAAAAGCTCGCCGATAGCGCGATCAGCAGCGAGTTGCCCGCCGCGGTCAGCATCTTCTCGTTGGCGAACAGCTGGCTGTACCAGCGCGTGGTGAAGCCCACCCACTCCGCGTTGAGCTTGGAGTCGTTGAACGAGAACACCACCACGATCACCAGCGGCAGATAGAGGAACAGATAGGTCACCCAGGCCGATACCTTCAGCCAGGCGGACTGTTTGGCCTTAGCCACGCTTCACCCCCTTGCGCGCGATCAGCGCGCCCAGCATTGCAATCGCCAGCACCCCCGCCGTCAGCATGATCGACAGCACCGCGCCGAACGGCCAGTCGCGGGTGTCGAGGATCTGCTGCTTGATCAGGTTGCCGATCATGATCGAGTCGGTCCCGCCCAGGATGTCCGGGATCGCGAACATGCCGAGCGCCGGGATGAACACCAGCGCCGAGCCGGCAAACACGCCGGGCAGGCTCAGGGGCCAGGTGATCTTCCAGAAGCGCTGCCACGCGTTGGCGCCCAGGTCCTGCGCGGCCGACAACAGCGACAGGTCGTGCTTCTCCAGGTTGGCGTACAGCGGCAGCACCATGAACGGCAGGTGTACGTAGACCATGCCGACGATCACCGCGAACGGCGTGAACAAGAGTTGCACCGGTTCAAAGCCCAGGCCGGTCCACACCCAGTTGACGGCGCGGGTGAACGCCGACTGCGGGCCGAGGATGATCATCCACGCGTAGATGCGGATCAGGAAATTCGACCAGAACGGCAGGATCACCAACAGCAGCAAGAGGTCACGGTACTTCTTCGCCGAGCGCGCGATCAGCCACGACAGCGGGTACGCCATCACCAGGCAGATCAGCGTGGTCAGCACCGCGTACCACGCGGACTTGGCGAACAGCTCGAAATAGATCGGCTCCTCGACAAGGCGCGTGAAGTTCTCCAGCGTCAGGTCCCAGACGAGCTTGCCTTCCTCGTAGTAATACATCGGCGCGAGGCCGCCGTAGTCGCCCGGGAAGCGGAACGCCGCGACGAACATGATCCCGGTCGGGATCAGGAAAAACAGCACCAGGTAGAGTAGCGGCGGCCACGACAGCAGCCATTTGCCCAGACGGTTCTTCATCGCGCTTACTCGGTCAGGAAGCTGCCGGCGTCAAAACGCCAGGCGATCTCGACGATGTCGCCGTCGTCGAAGAACTTGGCGACGCCGGGGATGTTGTTGGGCAGCATCGCCTCGATCAGCACGCCGTCGGCGACCTCGACGATGTAGATCGTCACGTCGCCCAGGTACAGGCAGTCGTGGATGCGTCCCTTGAAGTAGGCCTCATCCGGCAGGTCCGGCAATTCCTTGTCGAGCTTGATCTTCTCCGGACGCAGGGCGAGCCAGCCTTGCTGGCCGGCAGCCACGCCCGGCACCGCGAGCGCGCGCACTTCGCCGCAGCCCTTGATGTCGACCGTCATCGTCTCGCCGTCGAGGGCACGCACCGTCCCCTCCAGCACGTTGCACTGGCCGATGAAGTCGGCGACGAAACGGTTCTTCGGGTTGCCGTAGATGTTCTCGGGGATGTCGAGCTGCTCGACCTGGCCGTGGCTCATCACCGCGATGCGGTGGCTGAGCGCCAGCGCCTCGCCCTGGTCGTGGGTGACGTAGACGAAGGTGATGCCGACTTCCTTCTGCAGCTTGATCAGCTCTAGCTGCATCTCCTCGCGCAGCTTGGCGTCGAGCGCGGACAGCGGCTCGTCGAGCAGCAACAGGCGCGGACGGTCGACCAGCGCGCGCGCGATCGCGACACGCTGGCGCTGGCCGCCCGACATCTCATGCGGGAAGCGCTTGCCGAATTCGGTGAGGCGCACGTCCTCCAGCAGCTCGTCGACCTGCGCGTCCAGCCTGTCCTTGGCCCAACCGGCCATCTTCAACGGGAACGCGATGTTTTCGCGCACCGTCATGTGCGGGAACAAGGCATAGTTCTGGAATACCGTGTGCACCGGACGCTTCTCCGGCGGCACCCGCGACATGTCCTGCCCGTCGAGCAGGATCTGCCCGGCGTCCGGCTGCTCGAAACCCGCCAGCATGCGCAGCAAGGTGGTCTTGCCGCAGCCGGAAGGGCCCAGCAGGGTGAAGAACTCGCCTGCCTCGACCGACAGGCTCACGTCGTTGACAGCCGTGAAGTCATCGAACTGTTTTACGACGTTGCGGATTTCAAGGAGCGCCATCTTTGGTCCCCGCCCATAAAAAGGGCGCAATTGTAGCAAAAATCCCCCCGGGGGGAAGCCGGGAATGCCCTGCAAATTCAAGGCCTCAGCGCATCTTGCTGATCCGCCTCAAATGCGGATCGCGCAAAGCGGGCACACAGTACCTTTTACCGACTGCCCGCGCGGAAGGCTTATCAACGGTGTAGCGCCGGCGATGCAGCACCGCCACACAATGCAAAAAGGCGCCCGCAGGCGCCTTGGATCGGAAGGAACAGGATCAGAACTTGGTGCCGATACCGACGCCGAATACCCACGGGTTGATCTTCAGCTCGCCTACCTTGGCACCACCGAGGGCGTCAGCCGTCACATCTGTTTTGATCCAGATCTTCTTGACGTCGATGTTGATGAAGTAGTCCTTGTTGATCGCGTAGTCGGCACCAACCTGCAGCGCGCCGCCCCAGCTGTTCTTGTCAACGCTCAGATCGGTAGGCAGGCCCAAGCCCTGCGCACCAATGCCCACATCGTAGATGCGGGTGTAGTTGATACCGGCGCCGACGTACGGACGGAAGGCCGCTTCCGGCGCAAAGTGGTACTGCAGGGTCACGGTCGGCGGCAGAACAGAGACTTTACCCAGCGAAGCAGACTTACCACCCACCGAAGCGGTCACTTCATGACGAGCGGTTCCCAGAATTAGTTCTGCACCGATGTTGTTAGTAATCATGTAGGTGAAGTCGAGCTCTGGAGCCCACTGATCTTTCACATCAACATTCAAACCTTTCACGGCCCCACTGTTGTTCCAAGTCACATCCGGATTGATGTTGATCACACGGAAGCGGGCCAGGATGTCACCCTGGGCGGCGAAGGCGGGTGCGGCCAGGGCGGCGGCGATTGCAGCGATTGCGAGCTTCTTCATTGTTGTTCTCCTGAACGGTGAGGTTTTTGCGTTTAGAATCCATGGTCAAGACGCGCGGCTCAAAAATTCCATACGCGTATCAATGGCGGAAAATTAGCAAAGCCTCCGGCGCGAAACCTTGAGCCAGATCATGAAAAGAACATAAATATGAAAAAAACATACCGCGACCTGCGCGAATTCATCGCACAACTGGAAGCCGACGGCGAGCTCAAGCGGATCACCCGCCCGGTGTCACCGCATCTGGAAATGACCGAGATCGGCGACCGCGTGTTGCGCGCGGGCGGCCCCGCCCTGCTCTTCGAGCGCCCCGAGCGTGACGGCGTGCGCTACACCTACCCGGTGCTCGCCAACCTGTTCGGCACGCCCGAGCGTGTCGCGCGCGGCATGGGCGCGGACAGCGTCGACAAGCTGCGCGAGATCGGCGCAACGCTCGCCTACCTGAAGGAGCCCGAGCCGCCGAAGGGGTTGCGCGACGCGTGGGACAAGTTGCCGCTGTTAAAACAGGTGCTGTCGATGGCGCCGAAGGAAGTCAGCAAGGCGCCGTGCCAGCAAATCGTGTGGGAAGGCAGCGAGGTCGACCTCGAGCAGTTGCCGATCCAGCACTGCTGGCCGGGCGACGTCGCGCCCCTGATCACCTGGGGTCTGACCGTCACCCGCGGCCCCAACAAGAAGCGGCAGAACCTCGGCATCTACCGCCAGCAGGTGATCGGCAAGAACCGCGTGATCATGCGCTGGCTCGCGCACCGCGGCGGCGCGCTCGACTACCGCGAATTCTGCGCGCGAAATCCGGGCACCCCCTACCCGGTCGCGGTGGTGCTCGGTTGCGACCCGGCGACCATCCTGGGCGCGGTCACCCCGGTACCCGACACCCTGTCCGAATACCAGTTCGCCGGCCTGCTGCGCGGCGCGCGCACCGAACTGGCCCGCTGCATCGGCTCCGACCTGCAGGTGCCGGCGCGCGCCGAGATCGTGCTCGAAGGCCATATCCACCCGGACGACACCGCGCTGGAAGGCCCGTACGGCGACCATACCGGTTACTACAACGAGCAGGACCGCTTCCCGGTGCTCACCGTCGACCGCATCACCATGCGCGAGAACGCGATTTACCACAGCACCTACACCGGCAAGCCGCCGGACGAGCCGGCCATCCTCGGCGTCGCGCTGAACGAAGTGTTCGTGCCCATCCTGCAAAAGCAGTTTCCGGAGATCACCGACTTCTACCTGCCGCCCGAGGGCTGCAGCTACCGGATGGCGGTGGTCAGCATCAACAAGCAGTACCCGGGGCACGCCAAGCGGGTGATGATGGGGGTGTGGTCCTTCCTTCGGCAGTTCATGTACACCAAGTTCATCGTGGTGGTCGACGACGACGTCGACACTCGCTCGTGGCAGGAAGTGATCTGGGCGATCACTACCCGCATGGACCCGGTACGCGACACGGTGCTGATCGAGAACACCCCGATCGACTACCTCGACTTCGCCAGCCCGGTATCGGGCTTGGGCGGCAAGATGGGGCTCGATGCGACCAACAAGTGGCCGGGCGAAACCACGCGCGAATGGGGCACGCCCATCGTGATGGACGCCGCGACCCGCGCCCGGGTTGACGCGATGTGGAATGAGCTGGGGCTGTAAGTGGGTACATCAGGAAGAAGGGAGGCCAAGGCCTCCCTTCTTACGTTCTGCACTCAATACACGACCAGATGCAGCCCGCTGCCGCCGGGTACGCGCACGCGCGTGTTCTCTGCAATCCCCGGCTGGACATTGACCGCGTAGCGCGGGGCACTTCCGGACGGGAGAGTCGTCTTAAAGCTTCCCACCTTGAAGTTGAAATAGGCACCCGGGCTGACTGCGCCCAAGTCAATGGTGGCCGCTCCGAGCGGCCACTGCCTGGCGGGGAAGCCCAAATTACCCGCGGCCTTTTCCATACGGGTCGAGATGCCCCAGCGGCGGACGACTTCGTGGTACTTCAGCCCGGCACTTGCCGACGCCAACCCCTTTTCGATGGCGGCAATTCCGTTCTCCGGCCCCTGCACCCAATCCTTGAGGATGCCGGGCCCGTACTGGTGCAGCATGTACATCGCAAGGCTCAGCGCCTGCGGGTAGTGCGCGCCTGCGGAACACACGTCGCCGCTGCCGCCCCAACTATCCATCAGACAACCCGAATATCCGAGCGATTGCCTGAACTCCCCTTCGAAGCCACCGACAACTTCTGTCCTCAGATGCGGGTCTGTCTCGACATTGGGGAACATCTGCCGGCCGGCCAGATAACCCAAGGCCTGCGCGGCCGTCTCGTTCTGGAAGGTGTCGCCTGCGCCCACCGGAGCGCCGTGCCGCACCTGCTTCTGGTAGAACTGGATCATGTGCTGGAACTCGTGCGCGAGCGTCGTCATGCCCAGCGCCGGGTACGTACCCTCGGCATGCCAAATCCCGGATTCGGTTTCGCCATCCTTGTAGCGATCCAGCTTGGCGAACGTCGCCGCGTCCATATAGAACACCAGGGCCTCGTTGCTGTAGGGCTTCACGCCCTTGCGGAAGCTGTTGACCGACCAGTAGTAGCCGATCGTGCCCAACGGTTGGCCATCGGGGGTGATGTCGAGCAGTACGATATGGATGTCCTTGGTTGACCTGTCCAGCAACCAGGGCTGCAGCGCGGCAGGCACTCCGTCCCCCCACGGCGTGCCGATCAGCTCGCTCGCCAGCGGATAGACCTTGGATGCGAACATGTCGGCCATCGCCCGAGCCTGACATGCATTCACTTTCATGTCGGCCTTGGCAAGGTCATCGCCCGTCAGTGGCGCACCGCAAGAGTTAACGTTCGTCAGGACGCTGTTCTGTCCCCACACCACGACCTTCCCGCCTCCGCTGTTCGGCAAATCGCTCTCGGCAAGCTTTGCGGTTGGCACCGTGGCGATGTTGCCATTGACGATCGATGTCCAGTTTCCACTCGGCTGGACTGGCGCAGGCGCAGAAGTCCCGACGTTGTTTTTCAAAAGATCCCGCAAGTCGGCTGGCGCTTGCAGGTTTTCCCTCGAAATCTGCACGGGGATACTGTTGTGCTGCCGGGACACCGTGTCGAACAACTTGCCGCCGCTACCGGAATCCGGCAGGTTATTCGGTGTCGTATCGCTCGAATACAGCACTGCGCTTACCGTGTGGATGCCGCCTACCCCACTCACCAGCAGATCCCGGGGTACCGATCCCTGGTTTTCGTAGGTGAGCACGGCACTGCCATCTGCAATGGAATTGCTCTCGACTCGTACGCCGGGCGCACACTCGTTACCGGCCGCCAGGCTGACGCAACTGCTGACGCTGACCGGTGTTTCACCGAACGAGCTACCCAGCGAGCCAGGAGAGCCACCACCACCGCCACCGCCACCGCACGCGGACAGCAGCAGACAGCCAATCAGGCCCAGCGCCTTTTTTGCCATTGTTTATCCCTTCACTTTGTCCTGCCAACAAGATTGCCTGCGATTATCCTCCCAAACCGCAACGCAACCCAATTTGCATAAAGACTTCAAGGGGCTTGTGACAAAAAAAGATACACTGCATCATCGCGGGCTATCTCCAAGGAAGGACTTTCCCATGCACAACCCGAACAGCAAGCAGCGCCTGAAACGCCTGAGCCCGCGCCAGCGCAAGAAGATGAAGGTCGGCGAATTCACCGAACTGGGCTTCTCGCTGCTGGTTACCCTCAAGCCGCAACTGGCGGCCGACGCGCAGGACGCGCTGCTCGACGCCTGGCTCGAGGCGGTCGACGCTGAGGGCGTAAGCTTCGGCGGCCATTTCGGCGGCGACGAAGTGCAGCGCTTCGAAGGCATCGTGTTCCCGGTCGGCCGCACCAAGGTCACCGCGGAAATGCGCGCGGCGCTGATCGCGTGGCTGAACGCGCGCGACGAAGTCGACGCGGTCGACGCCGACGAACTGGCCGACCTGTGGAATATCGAGTGGTAAGCAGGCCGCAAGCTGCAGCACAAGAAAAAGCCGGGGCAAGCCCCGGCTTTTTCACGCCTGCGCCAGCGCGTCGAGCGAGCGCGCGGCGTCGACGATCAGCCGGCGCTGCCGGCACGCAGCGCTATCCAGCGCGGCGAGACACTGCCCCGCGTGCGCGGGCGGCAGGGCGGCGCACCAGCAAATCGCCGGCCATAGCAGGGCCGGCAATGTGTCGTGCAGCAAGGCGAAGCGGTCGGCCTGCTGGCGACGCAGCAGCCGCCGGCAGCGCTCAGGCAACGCTTCGGGCGAGCGCAGCTGCCTCGCTGTAAAGAAGAGACAGGAACGCAGCCAGGCGTGCTGGCTACGCAGGACGGCGGACGCACGGGCATCCACAAGCGCGGGAAAGTCGGCCATGACAGCCTCCATTGTGCAATGCACAATAAAGGATAGCCCGCCATGGTCCCTGCATCAAATCACACCTTGACCCAGCGCGGGCGGGTCAGCGCTTCGGGCTGCAGCACCGCGTCGAGCTGCTCGCGGCTCATCAGGCCGCGCTCAAGCACGATGTCGGCGACGCTGCCGCCGCTCCTGAACGCTTCGCCGGCCACTTCGGTCGCCGCCGCGTAGCCGATGATCGGGAACAGCGCGGTGACGAGGCCGATCGAGTGCTCGACCTGGCGCTTGAGGAAGTCGCGGTTGGCGGTGATGCCGCAAACGCAGTGTTCGCCCAGCGTGTCGCAGGCGGCGATCAGGTGGCCGATGCTGCGGAACAGACTGTACGCGATCACCGGCTCGAAGGCGTTAAGCTGCAACTGGCCGGCCTCGGCGGCCATGGTGACCGTCACGTCGTTGCCAATCACCTCGAACGCGACCTGGCTGACCACCTCCGGGATCACCGGGTTGACCTTGCCCGGCATGATCGACGAACCGGCCTGGCGCGCCGGCAGGTTGATTTCGCCCAACCCTGCACGCGGGCCGGACGAAAGCAGGCGCAGGTCGTTACAGGTCTTTGAGAGCTTGACCGCGACGCGCTTGAGCACCCCGGACACCTGCACGAAAGCGCCGCAGTCCTGCGTCGCCTCGATCAGGTTGGGCGAGGTCACCAGCGGCAGGCCGGAGAGCTTCGACAGGTGCTGGCACACCAACGGCGCGTAGTCGGGGTGGGCGCAGATGCCGGTACCGATCGCAGTCGCACCCATATTGATCTCCAGCATCAGCCGCGCGGCTTCCTGCAGGCGCTCGATATCCTCGCCCAGCATCACCGCGTAGGTGCGGAATTCCTGGCCCAGCGTCATCGGCACCGCGTCCTGCAACTGGGTGCGCCCCATCTTCAGCACGTCGGCGAACTCGTCGGCCTTGGCGTCGAAATGCGCCTTCAGGCGGCTCATCGCCTCGACCAGACGCGCAATACCCATATGCGTGGCCAGCCTGAGCGAGGTCGGGTAGACGTCGTTGGTGCTCTGGCACAGGTTCACGTGCTCGTTCGGGTGCAGCTGCGTGTAATCGCCCTTGGCGCAGCCCATCAGCTCGAGCGCGCGGTTGGCGATCACCTCGTTGGCGTTCATGTTGGTCGACGTGCCGGCGCCGCCCTGGATCGCGTCGACGACAAACGCCTCGTGCAAGGCGCCGGCGCGAATCTCGCCGCACGCGGCTGCGATCGCTTCTGCCTTGCGCTCGTCGAGCAAGCCCAGTTCGCGGTTTGCTTCTGCGGCCGCCTGCTTGATCAGCGCAAGCGCGAGCACCAGTTCGCGGTAATGCGAGATCGGCACGCCGGTGATCGGAAAGTTTTCCACCGCGCGCAGGGTATGGATCCCCCAGTAGGCGTCGGCAGGAATCTCGCGGTCGCCGATCAGGTCGTGTTCGAGGCGGTTTTGCATGTTCAAGGCTTTCGGAGCGTTACGCCACTGGGGCGAAGAAGGCTCAAACTCTAGACGAGCCCATCGCCTGCCGGCCAATTCCGAATGCGGATGGTGTCATGCAAAAAATGCATGATGCGAAAGCAACAGCCGCAGCAGCCCCTTGCCATGGTTTTTGCTGGCGTACAAATATTCATATAGCATTGCAAAGTCATCACCAAAGCCAACGCACATGAAAAAACTGACTTCTGCCCTGCTCCTGACCGTTCTCGCTGCCGGCGCCCACGCCGCGCAGCCGGCCGACGAATATATCGGCATCGCCGGCGCCATAGCCCGTCACAAGACCGATTTCGGCGTGCTCGGTGGTAACGGCAGCAATCAGGAAAACACCCGTGCCGGCATCGCGATCAACGCCGGCTACTACCTGATGCCGCAGTTGTCGCTGGAACTAGCCTACGCGGACCTAGGCGACAGCAAGCGCAACTACGGTGCAAACAAACTTAAGACCAACTTCCGCTCGGTGTCGTTCAGCGCGCTGGGCCACCTGCCGGTCAACGACGCATTCGGCGTATACGGCCGTCTGGGCGCTTCCCAAGTCCGCGCCCGCGCGACGGTCAACGGCGAGAGCGCAACCCAGCACGACTACCGCCCGGTCTTCGGCTTTGGCGTCGAGAGCACGCTCAGCAGCGACTGGCGCGTGTTCGCCGAACTCACCCACTACGGCAAGGTCGACTTCGAAGACGCATACGGAAATAAAGAAGCCAGCGTAGAAGTGATGGCGCTGCAGGCCGGCGCCAGCTACCACTTCTGAGCGGCCACGCCTCACACCGCCGGGTAACGCCCGGACAGGCTGTGCCACAGCGCGTCGAGCGCCGGTTTGCGCCGCCGCACGTCGCGGTACAGCCTCACCTGCATCGCCACCTGCCATTCCGGTTCACCCGCCACTGCCAGTTCACCACGCGCAAGCTCTCCGGCCACCGCGCTGTCGGGCAGGAAGGCGAGGCCGTGCCCTTGCAGCACCATATGCTTGAGCCCCTCGGCCATGTCGGTCTCGTAGCGCAGCCTGAGCGCGCATGGCACGCCGACTGCCTCTAACAACAACTCGCTCATCCGGTGGAAATACGCGTTGGGCGCGTAGCCGAGGAAGGGGATCGCCGCGCGCGTCTCGCCCGGCAAGCGGAACATCGGCGTGCCGTCCTTGCCGGCCCGCGCGTACGGGCGCAGGTATTCGGTACCCAGTTGCAGGCCGCGGTAGCGCGCGTCGGTCAGTTCGACCGGCTGTCGCGGATGGTGGTAGCACATCAAGAGGTCGCTGCCGCCTTCGACGAAGGCAAGCAGCGCGTCGTGCACATTGCTCGCCGACAGGCGGCAAGGCAGTTCGCCGAACGCGTCCTCGACCCCGGACAGCCAGCGCGGGAAGAACGAGAACGACAGGGTATGCGGCACCGCAAACTCAAGCATGTCGTCTTGCGCGGCGCGCAGGCTCGCCAGCCTACCGCGCGCGCTGCCCAGCTTGCCGAGCAGCGCGAGCGCCTCTTCGCGCAGCGCTTCGCCGGCGGCGGTCAGCCGGGTCGGGTAGGTGGTGCGGTCGATCAGCTCGCAGCCGGCCCAGCCCTCCAGTGACTTGATGCGGCGCGAAAAGGCCGGCTGCGTCAGATGGCGCAACTCGGCCGAGCGCGTGAAGCTGCCGGTTTCGGCGAGCACCAGAAAGTCTTCCAGCCAGCGCGTTTCCATTGGTCCCTTCCCTTTGTGGCCGGCTAGCACCGGCTCGCCGCACCGCAATATGCCTTATGGGTTTATGATGGTATATTGTCTGGCAAACATTCCCAGCCCAGCTTGCACCGGAAGCCAGACGGACTTGAGCACACCCACACCGACCGATTTTCTCAGCCGCATGCTGGCCGGCCTGCTGCCCGACGAGCTGGAGCGCAGCGACAGCCGCCAACTGCTCAGCCCGATCGGCCACCTGCCGCTGTTGACCACCCGCCGCGCGACCATGATCGTCAACCGGGTCCGCCTGTTCGCCCTGCTGTTCGCGCTGCTCACGCCCCTGTGGATCGTTGTCGACGTCGCGACGCTGCCTTTTCCGCTGTGGGCGCAACTGGCGGCGCTCAGGCTCACGGCGACGGCGGCCTTCGCTGCCCTGTTCAGCCGGGCACGCGGCAAGAGCAGCCTGCTGCACGCGTACCGCTCGATGGCGACGCTGTTCGCCATCCCCACGCTGTTCTACGTGATCTCGCACCTGCTGATGGCACAACACCGGCTCGACGGCCTGTCCGCCGCGCTCGGCACCGGTTACGCCTTCCTGCCCTTCGTGCTGCTGGCCGGCTTCGCGGTGTTCCCGCTGACCCTGCTGGAAACTGCCGCGTTCGCCGCGCCGGTACTGCTCGCTTACGGGCTGGCCGGCCTCGCCGAGTGGGGGGGCAGCGACTGGCCGTCGTTCACCGCCGAGTTCTGGCTGCTGATCCTGATCACCGGCGTCGCCGCGCTGGCCAGCCTGTGCCAGCTGGTGCTGATGAGCGCGCTGGTCGGCCAGGCGCTGCGCGACCCGCTGACCGGCTGCTACTCGCGCCGCAGCGGCGAGGAGATGCTGGCGATCCAGTTCGACCAGTCGTTACGCTCGGGCACCCCGCTGTCGGTCGCCTTCATCGACCTCGACCACTTCAAGCGGGTCAACGACGAGCACGGCCACGACGCCGGCGACGTCCTGCTGAAAAACCTCTCCAGGAGCGTGAACAGCCAGTTGCGCGGCGGTGACATCCTCGCGCGCTGGGGCGGCGAGGAATTCGTGCTGATCCTGCCGTCGACCGACTGCGAACAGGCGATGCAGGTGCTCGCCCGCCTGTACGGCACCGGGCTTGGCGAGCGCCCGAGCGGCAAGCCGGTGACCGCCAGCATCGGCGTCGCCGAACGCACCTGCGACCACGCACCCGACTGGCGCACGCTGGTCCAGCTCGCCGACGAACGCATGTACGCGGCCAAGCACAGCGGGCGCAACGGCGTGGTCTGCCCGCTCAGGCAGTGTGCCAGCGAACATTGCAACAGCTGCCTGGGCCGCGCGGCCATTACCCGCCAGCAGCCCGCCGTCCGCCTAGAGACGGCCTGACACGGCCGCCACGCGGTCGGTGCACGCACCGGCCGGCGTGAATTCGTGCACCAGCGACGGCATCAGTTCGAACACCGCCGCGCCGTCCTCCGCTTGGCACGCTTCGGCCAGGCGCGCAAGCAGCGGCGTAAGCTCGGCCTCGGGCAGGTGATACTCGCGCGCACGCAGGATGCGCGGATGGTCGGTCGGCTCGGCGCCGTCGCCGATCAGCAGCTCTTCGTACAGCTTCTCGCCCGGGCGCAGGCCGGTGATGCGGATCTCGATGTCGCCGTGCGGGTGCGCCGCGTCGCGCACCTCGAGCCCGGAGAGGTGCACCATGCGCCGCGCAAGGTCGATGATTTTCACCGGCTCACCCATGTCGAGCACGAACACGTCGCCGCCCTCGCCCATCGCGCCGGCCTGGATCACCAGTTGCGCGGCCTCGGGGATGGTCATGAAGTAGCGGGTGATCGCCTCGTGCGTCAGCGTCAGCGGGCCACCCGCGGCGATCTGCCGCTTGAAGAGCGGCACCACCGAGCCCGAACTGCCCAGCACGTTGCCGAAGCGCACCATCACGAAGCGGGTGCGGCTGCCGCGCGCGTGGCGCGCCTGCAGGCACAATTCGGCCAGCCGCTTGGAGGCGCCCATCACGTTGGTCGGGCGCACCGCCTTGTCGGTCGAGATCAGCACGAAGGTTTCCACCGCACACGCCTCGGCGGCGGCCGCGCAGCGGTCGGTGCCGAAGGCGTTGTTCCACACGCCTGCCGCCGTGTTGTACTCGACCATCGGCACATGCTTGTACGCGGCGGCGTGGTACACCGTGTTGACGCCAAAGGCGCGCATCACCGACTGTAGGCGCGCCTCGTCGGTGACCGAGCCCAGGATGGGGTCGCGCGGCACCGCAGGGGCGCGCGCGGCGAGGTCCTGGTCGATCGCGTAGAGCGCGAATTCGGACGCCTCGAAGAGCACCAGCCTGGCCGGGCCGTGGCGGACGATCTGCCGGCACAGCTCGGAACCGATCGAGCCGCCGGCGCCGGTGACCATCACCACCTTGCCGCGGATGTTCGCTGCGAGCAGGTCTTCGCGCGGCGGCACCGGTTCACGCCCGAGCAGGTCCTCGATCGACACCTCGCGCAGCGCCTCGACGCGCACCTCGCCCGACACCAGCTCGGCCATCCCCGGCAGCTGCTTGATCGGCACCCGCAGCTTCTCCAGCGACACCAGGATCTCGCGCTGGCGCGCGCGGCCGACCGACGGCATCGCAAGCAAAATCGACTTGATACCCAGCTCGTCCACCAGCACCGGCAGCTCGGCCGGCGCGTGCACGGCGAGGCCCCGGTAGGTGCGCCGCCACAGCTGCGGGTTGTCGTCGACGAAGGCCATCGGCCGGTATTCGCGCCCTGCCTGCAGGGCGAGCATCAACTGCACGCCAGCATGCCCCGCGCCGTAGATCAGGACATGCTCGCGCGGCGCGTCGACCGCGTCGATCCGCCGCACCAGACCCCGAAGCAGGAAGCGGCTGGCGCCGATATACGCCATCGCGAACACCCAGAAGATGATCACCGACGAGCGCGGGAACGGGCCCACCCGCGCCATCACGATCACCGCCATCAGCACCAGTACCGCCAGGCTCACCCCGGCCAGCACCGTATACACGATACGGTCGTCGACGTACTTGAGCACCGCGCGATAAAGGCCCAACTTGATGAAGATCGGGATTACCCACAAGGGCGGCACCAGGAACAGCCACCAGAACGGGTCGAGCTTGGGGTCCCAGTTGCCCCCCAGGCGCAGCAGCACGGCGGACACCAGTGCCAGCGGCAGCAACAGCGCGTCCAGCAACATCAGAAGCGCCATCTTGTGGTGGCGCGAGAAGGAGAGCAGGCGTTCGAACGACATGGAAGGACTCAACGGTCGACGATCTTGTGGAGAGTGGCGAGGATGATGCGCAAGTCGCCCAGCAGCGAGTAGCCCTGCGCGTAGCGCACATAGTGGGCGAGCTTTTGCGGCAGCACCTCGTCGATATACGCGCGCTCGGGGTCGGCGGCGGCGCCGAGGATCTGGTTCTCGTCGATCATCCTGATCGACGCCCAGTCGGTGATCCCCGGGCGCACCGACAGCACCAGCGCCTTCACGTCATCCGGGTAATGCGCGACATACTTGGGTACCTCGGGGCGCGGGCCGACCACGCTCATGTCCCCTACCAGCACGTCGATCAGCTGCGGCAGCTCGTCGAGCTTGCTCTTGCGCAAAAAATGCCCGGCGCCGGTCACCCGCGTGTCGGCCCCCACCGTCAGTTGGCCGTGCCGCTCGCTGTTTTCCTGCATGGTGCGGAACTTGTGGATGCGGAACAGCACGCCGCCCCGCCCCACCCGCACCTGGCGGAAGAACACCGGTCCCGGCGAGTCGAGCTTCACCCACAGCGCGATCAGCAGCAAAAAGGGCGACAGCAGCGCAAGCCCGGCGAGCGACGCCGCGATGTCGAACAGCCGCTTGATCAGCGGCGAGCCGTGGCCGCTGCCGGCGCAGCAAGGCAGGACGGAAGGCCCGCCACTCATGCGCCGAGCACCTCGCGCACCGCCGCGATCACCCGCGCCTGGTCGTCGGCGCTCATCCTGGTGTAAAGCGGCAGCGTCACCTCGGCTTCGAACGCCGCCTGCGCCGCCGGGAAGTCGGCCGGCGTCAGGCCGTAGCCGTCGCGCCACACCGGGTGCAGGTGCAGCGGAATGAAGTGCACCGAGCAGCCGACGCCCTTTTCGGCCATGCGCGCGATGAAGTCGTCGCGGCTGATGCCCGCCTCCGGCTTGAGGCGCACCGGGTAGAGATGCCAGGCGTGGCTGCTGGATGCGTGCGCGGGGCGCGAGGGCAGGATCAGCGGCAGGTCGGAGAGTTCGGCGTCAAAGCGCGTCGCCATCTCCTCGCGCTGGGCGTGGAAGCGGCGGATCTTGCGCAACTGGTGCAGGCCGATCGCGGCGGCGATGTCCGGCATGTTGTACTTGAAGCCGGGTGCGACCACCTCGTAGAACCACGCCGGCGTCGTCGAGCGGTAGCGGTCGAACGCGTCGCGGCTGATGCCGTGCAGGCGCATCACCTTGCAGCGCGCGATCAGGTCCTTGTCCTTGGACACCACCATGCCGCCCTCGCCGGTGGTCATCGTCTTGTTCGCGTAGAAGCTGAACACCGTCGCATCCGAGTCCAGCGCGCCGACCAGCTTGCCTTGGTACAGCGTCGGCAGCGCGTGCGCGGCGTCCTCGACCACCTTCAGCCCGTGCTCGCGCGCCACCGCAATGATCGCGTCCATCTCGCAGGCGAGGCCGGCGAAGTGCACCGGCATCACGGCGCGGGTCTTGGGGGTGATCACCGCGCGCAGACCCTCGGCGGTCATGTTGAGCGTCAGCGGGTCGACGTCGACGAACACCGGGTCGGCGCCCAGGTAGCGCACCACCTCGGCGGTCGCCGTGAAGGTATAGGTCGGCACCACCACCTCGTCGCCCGGGCCGATGCCCAGCGCCTCGAGCGCCAGGTGCAGGCCGGCGGTGGCCGAGTTGACCGCGATCGCCTCGACACCGTCGCCGATGAATTCGGCAAAATCAGCCTCGAACTGGCGGGTCTTGGGGCCGGTGGTCACCCAGCCCGAACGCAGCGCGTCGACCACTTCGGCAATCTCTTCCTCCCCGATATCGGGCAGGGCAAACGGCAGGAATTTGGCTTCGCTCATCTTCATTTTCCCATTATCAGACCGGTGGGTTACGCCCCCATTCCTTCGCGCCGCTTCGCTTGCCGCGCTCAGTCTGGGGCTAACCCAGCCTACATTTATTGATCACCGCGTAGGGTGGCTTAGCCGCGGGTGCGCGGCGTAACCCACCATCGCCATCACGGGCAGCAAGCGTCGATAAACCGCCGCGCCAGCACCTTGTAATCGTGGTTGGCCAGCACGTACTGGCGGCCGGCCGCGCCCAAGCGGCCGCGCTCGTTCGGCGTCTTCGCCATCATCGCGCGCACGCCCTGCGCGATCGCCGCCGGATCTTCCGCCGCCACGCTGATGCCACAAGCGGCCGCGGCGACGATGTCGTTGCCGGCGTCGACCGAATGGATCACTGGCTTGCCGGCCATCATGTAGTCGAACAGCTTGTTCGGGTTGATGCCGAAGCGGTAGATCGGCAACTTGCGCCAGCCGATATACAGCGCGTCGGTCGCGGCGAGGAAGGCCGGCACCGCGCGCTTAGGGATGGCCGGCAGGAAGTGCACGTTGGCAAGACCCAGCCGCCGCGCCTCACCTTCCAGCGCCGTCTTGTCCGGCCCGTCGCCGACCAGCACGAAGGCGGCCCGGCTGTCCGTCAGGCCCGCCGCCGCTTCCAGCAGGAAGTCGAGCGCGTTGGCGAGGCCGTGCCCGCCGGCGTAGCCGACGATGAAGCGTCCGTCTGCGCGCAAGCCCTCCAGCAGCGCACGGTGCGCGTCGGGCAACGGCAGCGGCTCGCCCTGCCACTCGGCGACATCCACCCCGTTGGGCACCACCGCGTATTTCCCGGGCGCCATGCCGTGCGAGAGCATGTAGTCCTTCGCGCACGGCAGCATCGACACCACGGTGTCGGCCTTCCGGTAGCCGAAGTCCTCGGCCCACTGCAAGAGACGGATGAACGGGTGCTTCGGGCTCATGCCGCCCACTTCAACCGGCGTCAGCGGCCACAAATCGTGCACCTCGTAGGCGAGGCGCGCACCGGTCTTGCCGGCGATGAACGCCGCCGGCACTGTGTCGAGCGGGTAGGTGCTCGACGCGATCACCAGGTCCGGCTTCCAGTCGCGCAAGAAGCGCCCGGACAGGCCCATCAGCCGGCGCAGGAAGGCGAAGATATTGACCACCCGCTTCGCGCCGTTGCCCTCGTAGCGCGGCGTGCGGCACCAGGTGTAGCGGATGCCGTCGATCACCTGGTCGGCGTACGCCTTGCCGAGCTCGGGGTTGTTTTGCCTCAGGTGCGAGAAGTCGGCGGCGACGATGTTCACCTCGTGCCCGGCGCGCACCCATTCGCGCGCGAGGTAGTACGGGCGGAACTCCATGCCGTGGGCCGGCGAGCCGGCGTAGTGGTTGATATAGAGGATCTTCATCTTGTTCTTTGATGGCGGGGTGGCCGCCTCAGCCTGCGGCTTCGAGCGTGCGGTAGAGCGCGACCAGCTTTTCCGCCTCGGCCGCCCAGCTGTATTTGGCGAGCACCGCACGGCGGCCGGCCTCGCCCATTTCTCGCGCGCGCGTCTCGTCGGCGAACAGCGTGTTGATCGCCTGCGCGACCGCGCCCGCGTCTTGCGGGTCGACCAACAGGCCGCAGCCGGCGTCCTCGACGATGGCGCGCCACAGCGGGAAGTCGCTGGCAATCACTGGCAGGCCGGCCGCCATGTACTCGAACAGCTTGATCGGCAGCGCGTCGACGTAGTTGGGCGTCGGGAACAGCGTCACCAGCCCCGCCTTGCTGCGCGCGAGCACGTCGGCGACGCCGTCGCGGCCGAGCACGCCCAGTTCGTTGACGCGCGCCCAGCCCTCGCGCCGGGCCAATTCGTCGCGCAGCGCAGGCTCACTCCACGGGCCGGCCAGGTTCAGCCGCGCGCAGGTCTCCGGCAGCGCGTCAACCACCGGGCCGATGCCGCGGATACGGCTGATGCCACCCAGGTAACACACCTCGTTGCGCCGCGCGTTCCAGTCGGTTTCCTGCAGAAATTCGTCGAGGATGGGGTAATTGCACACGTCGACACAATGCAGGGCGCGCTGCGCGAAGCGCTCGCGGATATGCGGGGTCGCGGCGACCACCGCGTCGAAACGCGCGATCGCCCAGTCCTCAACCCGCTCGAAGCCGCCGGACACCCAGGGCCTGGCGGCGCCGGGGATCCAGTGCTTGGCGAGGATCTGCCGCGGCACATCCTCGTGCACGTCGTAGACCACCTTGATGCCGGCCTGCTTCAGGCGCAGCGCGGCCGGGATCAGCTCGGGGTCGTGGAAGTGGACGACGTCGGGCGCGAGCGCGCGCGCCGCCTCGTACACGCGGTGGACGGTGCCGGTCATGCGCGAGAAGCGGCCGCCTCTCTTGGCGCCGGCGTCGTGGATGCGCACGCCGCCACGGATCTCCTCGCCCTGGCCGTCGGCGACGATCAGGCTGACGTCGAAGCCGGCGGCGGCGAGGCTCTGGCACTCCTTGACGAAGATGCGGATATCGTGGCGCGGGTGCGCGCTGGTCAGATGGACAACTTTCATGCTTTCTCTGCGGCGCGGGCGGCGCCGGTCACTTCCGTATAGAGCGCGGCGAATTTCGCCATGTTTTCGTGGTGGAGCGCCTTGGCTTCGACCAGGCGCCGGTTGAGCATGGCGGCGTCGGTCAACTGCGCGTCATCGCCGGCAGTGTCGAGCGCGCCCTTGAGCGCGTCGCCCAGCCGGCCGATATCTTCGGCGATCACCCCGCCCATGCCGTCGATCACCCACTCGAGGTTGGCCGGCAGGTTGGAGAGCAGCGGCAGGCAACCGTGCCCCATCGCCTCCAAGAGGCTGATGCTGGTCGCGTCCGACTCGGGCACGCTGACGAACACCCGGCTTTGCGAGTAAAGCTCGGCGAGGCGCGAGGCCTGCACGAAGCCGGTGAACACCACCCGCGAGAGGTTCAGCCCGGCGGCGAGCGCCTGCAAGGCGTCGGTCTCCTCGCCGCTGGCGGCGACGGTCAGGCTCCAGCGCGCATAACGCGGGTCGGCCTCGACTTCGGCCCACGCGCGCAAGATTGCATCGACGCGGTAGAGCTTCTTGTGCAGCCGGCACGACAGCACCTGATAGGGCTTGGCGGCGACGTCGACCGCAGCCGGCAGCGCGTCGATGCCGTAGTTGAGCACCGCGATGCGCGCCTTCTCCCCGGTGAATTCGCGGATCTTCGCCGCCATATGCAGCGAGTCCGAGGTGATCAGGTCGGCGGCGGCGAGGTTGGCCTTCACCATCTGCCCCATCAGCGGGTTCTGCTGCGGCAGCCGCAGCACGTCCGACCCCCACGCGGTGAGCACGATGGGAATGCCAAGGCCGCGCGCGGCGCGCGTCGCGTGCCAGGCGACGCTGTTGGCCTGGTGGATATGCACGACGTCGGGGCGGATGGACTTCATCCAGCCGCGCAACTTGCCGACCGCCGAGAACGAGGAGAAGCGGAAGTCGACGCGTAGGACGCCTGCCAGGTTGGCCGGCCGGCGCGCCGGCGGCACCTCGTCGCTGGTCGCCAGCCACACTTCGCGCACATGCGGCGCGATGCCTGCGAGGTAGCGCCAGGTGTGCACCGACGCCGAGCCCACCACCAAGAGTCTGTCAATCATGGGCCCAGGCCTCGTACAGGGGTTTGAGTTCGGGATGCGCGGCGAGGAATTTCTCGTCGCGGCTGCGGGTGTCGCCGACCACGCGCGCCGGGTTGCCGGCGAGCACCGCGAAGTCGGGGTAGTCGCCCGCCTCCACCAGCGAATACGCGGACACCAGACACCCCTTGCCCAGCCGCACGCCCGGCATCAGCACCGAGTGCGGGCCGACGAAACAGTACTTGCCGAGCACAGTCGGCTTTTTCAGGTAAGCCACATGCTCGCGGTGGTCGAGGTAGGCCGCGCCATAGAGGCGCAGCGCGTCGTGGCTGGAGTGAGTGAGCAGCGACACATAGTTGGTGATCTGGCAGCCCTCGCCGATGGCAAGGCCGCCGGAGGCGTCGATCAGGTTGAAGTGGCCGATGAACACGTTGTCGTCGACCATCAGCTGGTGCGGGTGCTCGATCCGCGTCATGTTGGAGACGCGCACGCGGGGCAGGCGTACGCCGTCGTAGCGGGTGAAGCCGACCACCATGCGCGGGCCGATCAGCCCGGAGAGCCGGTACAACAGGGCGCGCCACAGCCTCATCGCCGCACCGCCTTCCACAACCAGACAAAGTAAGCAGAAAAATAGACAGTCATCACTGCCGAGACTAACGCAAAAGCGTCGCCGACGTCGCCGAATCGCTCGAAACCGAATGACAGCGCCGCGAGGAACAACGAGATGCCGACGACGGTGAACGCGAACGCGGTGCGCTGGCGGCCGATCACCAAGGGCACCATGCCCAGTGGCGAGGCGACGAAATGGAACAGGATGTAGGGGGCGAGCATGCGCGCGTATTCGCCCGCCTGCCGCCAGGCTTCGCCGAACACCCACGCGAACAGCGCATCCCCCCACAGCACGATCACCACGAAGGGCGGCAGCGCGAGCGAGAACAGGATGGCCATTAGCCGCGCGAGCAGGGGCCGCAGCGACTCATGCGCCGCGTGCGCAGCGGCAAGGTCGCGGTAGGCGACCTGCGCGACCGCCTGGCCGACCAGCGCCGCCGGCAGCTTCAGCACCCGCATCAGGAGGCCATACAGGCCGACGGTCGCCGAGCCGGAAGTTGCGGTCAGCAGCGTCACCGTCAGCATGTCCTGCAGCGACGCGACGAAGGCGTGCGGCGCGTTGATCAGCGGAAACTCGCGGTAGCGGCGCGCCACGGCGGCGAGCCCCGCGCGGTCGACGCCGCGCCGCCAGCCGAACTTCGCGCGGATGTCCTGCCAGGCCTGCACCAGCGTCGACGCGGCCTGCCCGGCCAACTGGCCAAGCACGAGGCCGGTCGCCCCCATCCCCGCGAAACCCGCCGCCAGTTGCACGCCGACCAGGCTGCCGCCCAGCGCGAGGCGGCCGCCCGCGTTGGCGCGGTAGCGCTGGTGGCGGTTGTTCCAGCTGGTGAACGCCTGCATCAGCCCCCCCAGCCACAGGGAGAGCGGCAGCCACGGCAACAGCCGGGCGAGCGATGCCTCGCCCGCCCACGCGGCGAGCGCGTCGCCGGCCAGCCACAAGGGCAGGATGGCGACAAAGGACAGGGCAAACGACAGCAGCAGCGAGAGCGCCATCAGCCGTTCGGCGTCGGCCTCCTCGCGCGGCAGCACGATCGCCATGTCGTAGCGTGCGGTCATCAGCACCGCGAGCGAAGAGAGCCACGCGGTGTAGATCGCCAGCACGCCGAAGTCGGCCGGCGTGTAGAGCCGGGTCAAGAGCGGCGCGGCCATCAGCGGCAGGAACTGCGACAGCGCGGCGCCGCCGGCGAGCAGCGTCACGTTGCGGGCGAAACCGCCGGCAAACAGCGCGCGCGCGCGCCGCATCAAGCCACCCGTCACGCCAGCGCCTGCCTCACCGCGGCGACGATCGCATCCTGGCTCGCCTCGTCGAGGAAGGGGTGCATCGGCAGGCTCATCACCCGCGCCGCGGCCGCCTCGGCGACCGGGAAGCTGCCCGCGCCCTGGCCAAGACCAGCGAACGCCGGCTGCAGGTGCAGCGGGATCGGGTAGTGCACCGCGGTCGGCACGCCGGCTTCTTTCAGGCTGGCCTGCACCGCCTCGCGGTTGGCGACTTCGATGGTGTACTGCGCGTAGACATGGGTATTGCCCTCGCCCACCACCGGCACGCGGGCGACATCCTGCAGCAGGCGGCTGTAGCGCGCGCCGATGCGCGCGCGCGCCTCGACCTCATCCGGGAAGCTCGGCAGCTTGGCCAGCAGCACCGCCGCCTGCAGGGTGTCGAGCCGGCCGTTGAGGCCGATCACCGGGTGGTGGTAGCGCCTGTCCTGCCCGTGCACGCGGATTTCGCGCATCTTCTTGGCAAGCGCATCGTCGTCGGTGAAGCACGCGCCGCCATCGCCATAACAGCCCAGCGGCTTGGACGGGAAGAAGCTGGTGCAGCCGATGGTGGACAGGCTGCCCGAGCGGCGGCCTCGCTGGCTCGCACCGAAGCTCTGCGCGCCGTCCTCGATCACCGCGAGGCCGTGCTTCTCGGCGATCGCATTGATCGCGGCAAAGTCGGCGCACTGGCCGTACAGGCTGACCGGCATGATCGCGCGGGTACGCGGGGTGATCGCCGCCTCGACAAGCGCGGGGTCGAGGTTGTAGCTGGTCGGGTCGATGTCGACGAACACCGGCTTGGCGCCCAAGAGCGCGATCATCTCGCCGGTGGCGATAAAGGTGAACGGGCTGGTGATCACCTCGTCGCCCGGGACGATGCCCAGCGCCATCATCGCGATCTGCAAGGCGGTGGTGCCGTCGCTGACGCCGACGGCGTGCTTGACGCCCACGTAGGACGCGAGCGCCGCCTCAAGCTCGGCCACTTCCGGGCCCATGATGTACTGGCCGTGGTCGAGCACCGCGTGGATGCGCGCGTCGATGTCGGCTTTCAGATGCTGGTACTGCGCCTTGAGGTCGATGAACTGGATGGACATGGGTAAACCTTGTTGCCCTGCGGGCGAAAGCCGGGACGGAAAACGGAAAACCGGGCGGGCGCCGCTCTGCGGCTCACCCGCCCGGCGCCTTGGTCAGACAGGCGTGCAGCTGTTGCCGGTGACCTGGTAGCGGGTGTTGCAGGCAGCGCACTCGTGCTCGCCCAGCGTGCTGTCGACGCGCTCGCCGCACTGGCACATCCAGCCGATGCGTCTGGCCGGCGTACCGACCATCAGCGCGTAAGGCGGCACATCCTTGGTAACCACCGCGCCGGCGCCGATGAACGCGTACTCGCCGATCACGTGGCCGCACACCACGGTGGCGTTGGCGCCGATGGTCGCGCCCTTCTTCACCACGGTGCGGCGGTATTCGTGCTTGCGGCTGACGTGGCTGCGCGGGTTGTTCACGTTGGTGAACACCATCGAAGGCCCGCAGAACACGTCGTCTTCCAGCGTCACCGCGTCGTAGATCGACACGTTGTTCTGCACCTTCACGTTGTCGCCGATCACCACGTCGTTGGCGACGAACACGTTCTGGCCGAACGAGCAGCCGGCGCCGACACGCGCGCCGGCCGAGACATGGCTCCAGTGCCAGACGCGGGTGCCTTCACCGATTTGTGCGCCCGCATCGACGATGGCGGTCGGGTGGATCATCGTTTCACTCATCCCTTGTTCCTCGTGCGTGCGCTCAGTAGTCGAGCGGCAGGCTGACGCGGCGGCCGTCGCGCGCGGACAGGTACATCGCGATCAGCAGCTCGAGCGACTTCAGCCCTTCGCGGCCGTCGGTCTCAGGCGTGGCCTCGCCCTGCATCACGCGGATCACGTTGTCGTAATAGAGCGGGTGGCCGAAGCCGTACACGCTGGTCGTCGCATAGCTGGCGTCCTTGATCTCGGCGTCCATCTCGTGCGGCGTCTCGAACTCCCAGTGCTGGATCTCGTTGACGGCGACGCCGCCGACGCGCACCGAGCCCTTCTCGCCCAGGATGGTAATCGAGCCTTCCAGGTTCTTCGGGTAGGTCAGCATGGTGACGTTCATGCTGCCCATCGCACCGGAGCGCCACTTGACGCTGACGGTACCGGTGTCCTCGACCTCGATGTCGCGCGAGAGCGTCGCCATATAGGCCTGCACGCTCTCGACCGGGCCGATCAGCCAGTCGAGCAGGTCGACGTAGTGGCTGGCCTGGTTCATGAAGGCGCCGCCGTCGAACTCCCAGGTGCCGCGCCAGGCGCCCTGGTCGTAGTAGGACTGCGGCCGCGTCCAGAACACGTTGACGTTGACCATATGGATGCGGCCGAAGCGCTTGGCCTGCATCGCGCGCTTCAAGAGCTGCAGGGTCGCGTTGCGGCGGTTCTGCTTGACGACGAACAGGCGGCGGCCGGCCTCGTCGGCCGCGCGCACCATGGCGAGGCCGTCTTCCCAGCGCGTCGCCATCGGCTTTTCGGTCATCACGTGAAAGCCCGCGCGCGACGCGGCGATGCTCTGCGCCGGGTGCAGGCCGGACGGTGTGGTCAGGATCACGACGTCGGCGTCGCTCGCTTCCAGCAGCGCGTCGATGCTGGCGTGGCCGCGCGCGCCGGTGCGCGCAACCGCTGCGGCGAGCGCCGCCGGGTCGATGTCGCACACGTCGGTCAGCTCTGCGCGGTCGGCGTGTTTTTCCAGCGCGTTAAAGTGGTTGGCGGCGATACGGCCGCAGCCAACCAGCGCGAAGCGGACCTTGCGGCCCCGGATGGTTTCGAATGAGTGCATCGCTTACGCCCTCACGATATGGTCGGCCGGCTCGAGGAACTTGCCGCGGGTGTCGACGATCAGCTTCGCGTTCGCCTTGATCAGCGCGTAGTCGAACTTGTCGTGGTCGGTCGCGAGCAGCACGCAGTCGAACGACGCGAGCGAGGCGGCGGAAAGTTCGGTGCTCGCCAGGTCGAAGTGGTGCTCGCGCATCAGCGGGAACACCGGCACGTGCGGGTCGCTATACGCGACTTCGGCACCCAGCGCGCGCAGCTTTTCCATCAGGAACACCGACGGGCTCTCGCGCATGTCGTCGACGTTCTTCTTGTACGCGATGCCCAGCACCAGCACGCGGCTGCCGTTGATCGCCTTCTTGCGACCGTTCAAGGCAGACGCCACCTTGGCGACCACCCAGTCGGGCATGCCGGAGTTCACCTCGCCGGCCAGCTCGATGAAACGGGTGTTCACGCCGTACTCGCGCGCCTTCCAGGTGAGGTAGAACGGGTCGATCGGGATGCAGTGCCCGCCCAGGCCCGGGCCTGGGTAGTAGGGAACGAAGCCGAATGGCTTGGTCGCCGCGGCGCGAATCACCTCGAAGATGTCGATGCCCATCTTGTCGGCGACGATCTTCATCTCGTTGACGAGGCCGATGTTCACCGCGCGGTGGATGTTCTCCAGCAGCTTGGTCATCTCGGCCGCGCGGGTGCTCGACACCGGCACCACCTGGTCGATCACCGCGCCATACAGCGCGACGCCGACTTCCTGGCAGGCGGGGGTGACGCCGCCGCACACCTTGGGGATGGTGCGGGTGGTGAAGTTCGGGTTGCCCGGGTCTTCGCGCTCGGGCGAGAACACCAGGAAGGCGTCCTGGCCGACCTTGAGCCCGCGCGACTCGATGCGCGGCAGCAGCTCCTCGTCGGTGGTGCCCGGGTAGGTGGTCGACTCGAGCGACACCAGCTGCCCCTTGCGCAGGTAAGGCACCAGGGAATCGATGGTGTTCAGTACGAAGGAGAGGTCCGGCTCGCGGTACTTGTTGAGCGGCGTCGGCACGCACAGGATCAGCGCGTCGGCCTCGCCCGCGCGCGCGAAGTCGCAGGTCGCCTCGAAGCCGTCCATCAGCGCGCGCTGGATGCTGTCGGCGCTGATGTGCTCGATGTAGCTGCTGCCGTTCATCAGCGCGTCGACCTTGCGCTGGTCGATGTCGTAGCCGATGACCTTGTAGCCGACTTCGGCGAAGCGCAGCATCAGCGGCAGGCCGACGTAGCCCAGGCCGACGATGCCGATGACCGCCGACTTGTCGGCAATGCGGGAGAGAAGTTGCTGTCTGATCACGATGGATTCCACGGAAGTGATTACCCGGGCGCGTCCGCAAGCAGGACGCGGCCGCCGGCGACGCAGGTGGCCGGCACGGCGCGAAGCCGCAAAAGTCGCGATTATACGCCTTATTCCTCCATGCAATAGGGCTCGACAGCCCGCTGTCGCGCACAAGAAAAAACCCGCCGGAAGGCGGGCTGGACAGGCGGATCGCAGGGTCAGACCAGCAATCGTCCGGCGCTGTGCAGGTTGCTCTCGCGCAGGCGGCGCACGAAGTCGGAAAACTCGACGCCGTAGCGGCATTCCAGGCGGGCGGCGCGTTCTTCCAGCGCGTCCCACGCGGTCGGCACCGGGCTCTGCCTGAACGCCAGCACCGCGACGTTGCCGTGGCCGGCCGACGGCAGCTCGAGCACGCGCCCGTCGAACACCGCGAGCAGCCGCTCGAGGAAGCCCTGATAGCGCTTGTCGCCGCTCCACCAGTTGGCGACGAACACGCCGCGCGGGCTGAGCGCCCGCTTGCAGTCCTCGAAGAAGTCGTCGCTGACCAGCGCGTCGACGATCTGCAGGCCGTCGTAGCCGTCGACCAGGATGGCGTCGGCCGAATCGCGCGGAATCTTCACGTAGTCGGCGCCGTCGGCCTCGACGATCTCGAAGTACTCGCCCTCCGGCGGCAGCTGGAAGAACGAGCGCGCGACCGCGACCACCTGCGGATTGATCTCGACCGCGACCTGGCGCGCGTCGGGCAGGTACTCGTCGATGAAGCGCACCAGCGAGCCGCCGCCCAGGCCGATATGCAGGATGTGCTCCGGCGCCTCGCTGAACAGCAGGAAGCCCGCCATCGCCCGCGTGTAGCTGAGCACCAGCTCGGACGGCTCGTCGAGGTTCATCGAGCTTTGCACGGTCTCCGAACCGAGGTGCAGCGAGCGGATGTTGCCAGTCTCCGAGATCTCGACTTCGGGCATCGCGTCGACGCCGCCGCGCACGCGGCGGCGGAACGGGTGGCGCGCCTTACCCGCCACAGGCGCTCTCCTTCGGACGCGAGTCAAGGATGCTGATCCGCTTCCTCGCCTGCCCGTCCTCGTCCACCGGCTGCGGGTCGTGGAACTCTTCCTTGTCGAAGGCCGTGTCGCCGCCGGCCGCCGGCACTTCGCCCGCGACCAGGTCCACGAAGCCGAACAGCTGGGTGTCGGCCAGGTGCGACGGCACCACGTTCTGCAGGGCGCGGAACATGGTCTCGATGCGGCCGGGGAAGCGGCGGTCCCAGTCGTTGAGCATTTCCTTCACCACCTGGCGCTGCAGGTTGGGCTGCGAGCCGCACAGGTTGCACGGGATGATCGGGAATTGGCGCAGCTCGGCGTAACGCTCGAGGTCCTTCTCGCGGCAGTAGGCGAGCGGGCGGATCACCACATGCTTGCCGTTGTCCGACACCAGCTTGGGCGGCATCGCCTTGAGCTTGCCGCCGTAGAACATGTTGAGGAACAGCGTCTGCAGGATGTCGTCGCGGTGGTGGCCCAACGCGATCTTGGTCGCGCCCAGCTCTTCGGCGACGCGGTAGAGCACGCCGCGGCGCAGGCGCGAGCACAGGCTGCAGGTGGTCTTGCCCTCGGGGATCACCCGCTTGACGATCGAGTAGGTGTCTTCCTCGACGACGCGGTACTCGACGCCGATCGACTCGAGGTAGGCCGGCAGCACGTCGGCCGGAAAGCCCGGCTGCTTCTGGTCGAGGTTGACGGCGACGATGGAGAAACTGATCGGCGCCGACTTTTGCAGGCCGAGCAGGATGTCGAGCAGCGCGTAGCTGTCCTTGCCGCCGGACAGGCAGACCATCACGCGGTCGCCGTCCTCGATCATGTTGAAATCGTTGATCGCGTCGCCGACATGGTGACGCAGACGTTTGGTGAGCTTGTTGCCCTCGTAGGCGGCCTTGTCCGCCTTGAGGGCGGCGTCGTTCGAATCAGTCATGGCAGGCTGTAAGGGGCTGAAAAGCCGGCGATTTTAGCGCCAAACCGCCCGCTTTCGCCAGCGCCGCTACAGCACCACGCTGCGCCCGCCGTCGACCGCCAGGATCTGCCCGGTCACGTAGCCGGTATCCAGCAGCAAGAAGGCGACCGCCCGCGCGATGTCGTCCGGCCCGCCGGTGCGCGCCAGCGGGATGCTCGCCTCGATGCGCGCGCGCTCGGCCGCGTCGAACGACACCTCGTCCTCCGGCCACAGGTTGACCCCGGGCGAGACGCCGTTGACGCGCACCCGCGGCGCAAGCTCCAGCGCCAGCGCACGGATCAGCTGCGCGTGGCCGGCCTTGGCGACGCTGTACACCAGATGCTTCGCCATCGGCCGCTCGGCGTGGATGTCGACGATGCCGACAATCGCGCCGCGGCTCGCCGCGAGGTGCGGCGCCGCTGCCTGCGCCAGAAACAGCGGCGCCTTCAGGTTGGAGCCGATCAGGTCGTCCCAGTCGGCCTCGCCGATTGCCCCGACCTCGGTCGGGTAGAAGCTCGACGCGTTGTTGACCAGCGCGTCGAGCCGGCCGAAGGCAGCCACGGCCTCGGCGATCAGCCGCTCGGGCGCGCCCGCCGCGGTCAGGTCGGCCTGCGCGAGGCAGACCGAACCCGCGCGCACGCGCTCAAGCTCATCGGCCAGCGCCTCGGCTTCAAGACGCGAGCCGCGGTAGTGCAACACCAGCTTGCAGCCCCGAGCGTGCAAGTACCGCGCGATCCCCGCGCCGACCCGCCGGGCGGCCCCCGTTACCAGCACCACCTTGTCGTCCATCTCGCCTCCTGCGGTCCGTTCCCCTGCCATGCCCTTCTCATGGCCGGGGCTTTGGCAGACAATCTCGTCATATTGTACCGGAATCCCGTGATGACCCAGCTTCCCGCTCCCGACGCGGCCGCCCAGGCCGCAAGCGAACAACTGTGCGCGCTGATCGGCGCCGAAATCGACGCCGCCGGCGGCTGGCTGCCGTTCTCCGTTTACATGGAGCGCGCGCTGTACGCGCCTGGCCTCGGCTACTACGCGGCGGGCAGCGCCAAGCTCGGCGCCGGCGGCGACTTCACCACCGCGCCTGAGCTGACCCCGCTGTTCGGTGCCACCCTCGCCCGCCAGATTGCCGAACTGCTGCCGCAAACCGGCGGCACCGTCTACGAGTTCGGCGCCGGCAGCGGCCGCCTCGCCGCCGACCTGCTCGCGCGGCTCGCCGAACTGGGCTGCCTGCCCGAGCGCTACGTGATTATCGATTTGTCGCCCGACCTGATCGATCGCCAGCAGGCGTTGCTGGCGGCCAAGGCGCCGACGTGGCTGGACCGCGTCAGCTGGGCGGGCGAGCTGCCTGAACGGCTTGACGGCGTGGTGATCGGCAACGAGGTGCTCGACGCGATGCCGTGCGAGCTGGTGGTACGCGGAGAGAATGGCGCCGTGCTGCGCCGTGGCGTGGTACGCGAGGGCGCCGCCTTCGCCTTCGCCGACCGCCCCGCCGACGCGGCACTCGCTGAACGTGCCGACGCCTGCCTGCCGGCCCTCCCCGGCTACGTCAGCGAGGTGAGCCCGGCCAACGCGGCCTTCGTGTCCACGCTGGGTGCGCGCCTCGTTCGCGGCGCGGTCATCCTGATCGACTACGGCTTCCCGCGCGCCGAGTACTACCACCCGCAACGCAGCCGCGGCACGCTGATCGGCCACTACCGCCACCACACGGTCGACGACCCGTTATTCCTGCCCGGCCTGATGGACCTCACCTGCCACGTCGACTTCACCGCTGTCGCCGAGGCGGGACTCTCAGCCGGGCTCGACCTGATCGGCTACCTGTCGCAGGCGCAGTTCCTCGTCAACGCGGGGCTCGCCGACGAGCTGTCGCGTCTGGACAGTAGCGACGCCGCGCGCTACGCGCCGCAGGCGGCCGCCGCGCAGAAACTGGTGTCACCGGCCGAGATGGGCGAACTCTTCAAGGTGGTCGCGTTCGGCCGCGGTGTCGGCATTGACTGGACGGGCTTCACTCAGGGCGACCGCTGCCACACGCTATAAAAAACCCAAGCCATTGATCCTTAGGCACAATCCGGCCAAAAAACCGGCGGACACTACGGAAAATGGCGGATTTTGTCATGGCCAGGGTTGACAGCCCATCGGGCTGCCCTTATAGTTCGCAGCCTCGATGCCAAGGCATCGAAAGCGTGGCGAATTAGCTCAGTCGGTTAGAGCGACGGAATCATAATCCGCAGGTCCGGGGTTCGAGTCCCTGATTCGCCACCACCCGTTTTACCGGGATCTGACTTGTCAGGTCTCACGGCGAATTAGCTCAGTCGGTTAGAGCGACGGAATCATAATCCGCAGGTCCGGGGTTCGAGTCCCTGATTCGCCACCAATAAAAAAGCCAGCGCACTGCGCTGGCTTTTTTGCATTCAGCCCCGCCTTGACGTATTCATGCTGCATCGCGACAATCCACTGTAGATTGTATAAAAACATACGGCGCGACCCGAGCGCGCCTGCCCAACCATGCCAAGCCAGAACCTTGCCTCCCGCCCGCAGGCGGAGGTCACGCTGCGCGCGATGCGCGCGGCCGATATCGACGCCGTGCTCGCCGTGCAGTCGCAATGCTACCGCGCCGAGCTGATCGAAAGCCGCGACGCGCTGGCCTCCCGCCAGCGCCTGTCGCCCGACACCTGCTTTGTCGCCGAAGAGGACGGCCGCGTGCGCGGCTACCTGTTCGCCCACCCCTGGCAAGGCGAGACGCCGCCGGCGCTGGACACCCCCTTACCGGCACTGCCCGAGCACTGCGACACGCTATTCCTGCACGACATGGCGATCAGCGAACGGCTGCGCGGGCGCGGCGTCGCGCCACGCCTGATGGAAAAGGCGCTACGCTCGGCACGGGCCCGTGGCTACCGCTACGCGCGGCTGGTCGCCGTACAGGGCGCCGCCAGCTACTGGCGAAAGCTGGGTTTCAAGCCCTACCCGCTTGGCCGCGGCAAGCTCGCGTGCTACGGCGACGGCGCCGAAGGCATGCTCGCGCCGCTGATGCACTGAGGCGGCCCCGACCGTTTTGCCGCGCCTGTGGTACACTCGCGCGCAAGCCATTCATTTGCCAGCAAAAAACCGCACCCGGCGACGGGAATCAGGCGGGACATTGCTGGCATTTATCATTTCCCGAGCGCAAGACAGATGAAAAAGGTTTACATCAAGACCTTCGGCTGCCAGATGAACGAATACGACTCCGACAAGATGGTCGACGTACTCGGTCTCGCCGAAGGCGCCGTCAAGACCGACCGTCCCGAGGACGCCGACGTCATCCTGTTCAACACCTGCAGCGTGCGCGAGAAGGCGCAGGAAAAGGTGTTCTCCGACCTGGGCCGCATCCGCGAGCTGAAGGACAAGAACCCGGCGCTGGTGATCGGCGTCGGCGGCTGTGTCGCGAGCCAGGAGGGCGAGGCGATCGTCAAGCGCGCGCCCTACGTCGACGTGGTGTTCGGCCCGCAGACGCTGCACCGCCTGCCCGAGCTGATCCGCGCACGCCGCGCCGAGGGCCGCTCGCAGGTCGACATTTCCTTCCCCGAGATCGAGAAGTTCGACCACATCCCGCCGGCCAAGGTCGACGGCGGCGCCGCCTTCGTGTCGATCATGGAAGGCTGCTCGAAGTACTGCTCGTTCTGCGTGGTGCCGTACACCCGCGGCGAGGAAGTGTCGCGTCCGTTCGACGACGTGCTGACCGAGATCGCCGGCCTCGCCGCGCAGGGCGTCAAGGAAGTGACGCTGCTGGGCCAGAACGTCAACGCCTACCGCGGCCTGATGGCCGACGGCGAGATCGCCGACTTCGCGCTCCTGCTCGACTACGTGCACGAGGTGCCCGGCATCGAGCGCATCCGCTTCACCACCAGCCACCCGCGCGAATTCACCGACCGCATCATCGACTGCTTCGCGCGGCTGCCCAAGCTGGTCTCGCACCTGCACCTGCCGGTGCAAAGCGGCGCCGACCGCATCCTGATGGCGATGAAGCGCGGCTACACCGCGCTCGAGTACAAGTCCATCATCCGCAAGCTGCGTGCGGTGCGCCCCGACATCTGCCTGAGCTCGGACTTCATCGTCGGCTTCCCCGGCGAGACCGAGGCCGACTTCAACGCGACGCTCAAGCTGGTGCAGGACCTCGCGTTCGACTTCAGCTTCGTGTTCATCTACAGCCCGCGCCCGGGCACGCCGGCGTCCAACCTGCCGGACGACACGCCGCACGCCGAGAAGGTGCGCCGCCTGGAAGCGCTGAACGAGGTGATCGAGGCGAACGGCTACGCGATCAACCGCGCGATGGTCGGCACCACCCAGCGCGTGCTGGTCGAGTCGGTGTCGAAGCGCGACGCCAGCATGCTCGCCGCGCGCACCGCCAACAACCGCGTGGTCAACTTCGTCGGCCAGCCGCGCCTCTTGGGCCGGATGATAGACGTGCGCATCACCGAGGCGTACCCGCACTCGCTGGGCGGCGAGGTAGTCACGACCGAGTCGGTGTAATACCATCAGGGCATGACGACCCCGGGGCCGCCTGCCGGCGGCCCCTCACACGGATACCATGTCCCACAGCGAACACCTGAGCTTCACCCCTGTCGACAACGAAAGGCTGGCCCGTCTGGCCGGCGTGCTCGACGAGAACATCAAGCAGATCGAAACCGGTCTGGACGTCACCATCACCCGCCGCGGCGAAGCGTTCCGCATCCAGGGCGAGCGCGCGCGCGACGCCGCCGACGCGCTGACCCGCCTCTACCTCCTGAGCGAAAAGCAGGAACTGTCGGTCGACGACGTGCAGCTGACGCTGGTCGAGATCCGCCAGCACCTGAACCGCACCGCCCTGGCCGACGCGCCGGTGCTGATCACCCGCCGCGGTGACCTCAAGGGGCGGACGC
The DNA here is from genome assembly GCF_004919095.1 of Crenobacter intestini. Classification (GTDB taxonomy): domain Bacteria; phylum Pseudomonadota; class Gammaproteobacteria; order Burkholderiales; family Chromobacteriaceae; genus Craterilacuibacter; species Craterilacuibacter intestini. Next base: position 34,756 of record NZ_STGJ01000021.1, read on the forward strand.
CGCGCCAGGCCGGCTATATCAAGGCCATCCTCGAACACGACATCACCTTCGGCATCGGCCCTGCCGGCACCGGCAAGACCTACCTCGCGGTCGCCTGCGCGGTCGACGCGATGGAGCGCGACGCGGTCAAGCGCATCGTGCTGGTGCGCCCGGCGGTCGAGGCCGGCGAGAAGCTGGGCTTCCTGCCGGGGGACCTCGCGCAGAAGGTCGACCCCTACCTGCGCCCGCTGTACGACGCCCTCTATGACCTGATGGGCTTCGACCGCGTCGCCAAGCTGTTCGAGAAGAACCTGATCGAGATCGCGCCGCTCGCCTACATGCGCGGGCGCACGCTGAACAACGCCTTCATCATCCTCGACGAGGCGCAGAACACCACGCCCGAGCAGATGAAGATGTTCCTCACCCGCATCGGCTTCGGCTCGAAGGCGGTGGTCACCGGCGACGTCACCCAGATCGACCTTGCCCGCCACCAGAAGAGCGGCCTCGTCGAGGTCGAGCGCATCCTCAACACGGTGCGCGGCATCCATTTCCACCACTTCCAGAGCGAAGACGTCGTGCGCCACCCGCTGGTGCAGAAGATCGTCGACGCCTACGACCGACACGCGACCGAACAAGATGAAAAAAGCCAAGCGTAACCCCCTGCTGGCGCGCCGCGCCGCGCGCCTGACCCTCGCCTACGACAACCGCAGCAGCGCGCAGGCACTGCCAAGCCGCGCGCTGTTCGAGCGCTGGGCGCGCGCCGCGCTGCAAGGCGGCGACGAGCGCGCCGAGATCAGCCTTAGCGTGGTCGATGCCGAAGAGGGCCGCGAGCTGAACGGCCAGTGGCGTGGCAAGGACTACGCGACCAATGTACTGAGCTTCGCGCTGAACGAGGGCGAGCCCATCCCCGGCATGCCGCTGTGCGGCGACCTGGTGCTGTGCGCCGGGGTGGTCGAGCGCGAGGCGGCCGAGCAGGGCAAGCCGCTGGCCGCGCACTACGCGCACCTGACCGTGCACGGCATGCTGCACCTGCAGGGCTTCGACCACGAGGACGACCAGGAGGCCGACACCATGGAGGCGCTGGAGACGCGCATCCTCGCCCGCCTGGGCTTCGCCGACCCCTACCAGGGCGAGAAGGGGAACGCCTGATGGACGACGGCAAACCCACGCCCAACTGGTTCGAACGCCTGCTCAACCGCTTCACCCACGAACCGGACGACCGCGAGGAGCTGCTCGCGCAACTGCGCGCGGCGTTCGAGCGCAACCTGATGGACGCCGACGCGCTGTCGATGATCGAGAGCGTGCTGGGTTTCGCCGAGCTGTCGGTGCGCGACGTGATGGTGCCGCGCAGCCAGATGGACGTGGTGCGCACCGACGAGCCGATCGAGCGCTTCCTGCCGATGGTGATCGACACCGCGCATTCGCGCTTTCCGGTGATCGATGGCGACAAGGACAATATCGTCGGCATCCTGTTGGCCAAGGACCTGCTGCGCTACTTCCACGACCCGAAGAACTTCGACCTGCACGACTCGCTCAGGCAGGCGGTGTTCATCCCCGAGTCCAAGCCGCTGAACGTGCTGCTGCGCGACTTCAGGAACGCGCGCAACCATATGGCGATCGTGGTCGACGAGTACGGCAGCGTGTCCGGCCTCGTCACCATCGAGGACGTGATCGAGCAGATCGTCGGCGACATCGACGACGAATACGACTTCGACGAGACCGAAGACAATATCGTGCCGATCCGCGGCAGCCGCTACCGCGTGAAGGCGACCACCGAGGTCGAGGACATCAACGCTTTCTTCGGCACCGACTTCGCCGACGAGGACGCCGACACCCTGGGCGGCCTGGTACTCGGCGCGATGGGCCACGTGCCGCACCGCGGCGAGCGGGTGAGCCTCGGCCGGCTCGACGTGACGGTGCTGCGCGCCGACAGCCGTCGCCTGCACACGCTGATCGTCACCCCCAGGCGCGAGGCCGAGCCCCCCGCCCCCGAGCAGGACGCCTGATGCGAGCGCCGCTTTACTGGACGCTGGTGGTCGCCAGCGGCGCTGCCGTCTTGTTCGCGTTCGCGCCCTACCGCCTGTTCTGGCTGATGCCGCTGCTGCTGGCGGTGCCGCTCGCGCTGTCCGCGCGCGCAGGGGCCCGCCCCTTCCTGACCGGCTACCTGTGGGGCCTCGCCGCGTATACCGCGTGCTTCAACTGGATCTACCACAGCCTGCATACGGTAGCTGGCCTGCCGTCGTTGCCGGCGGCGGCGGCCACGCTGCTGCTGCCCGCCTACCTCGCGCTGTTCCCGGCCGCCGCCCTCGCGCTGACCCACCGCCTCGCGCGCGGGCGAGCGCTGCTTGCCCACCTCGTGCTGTTCCCGGCGTTGTGGACGCTGGCCGAATGGTTGAGAAGCTGGTTGTTGACCGGTTTTCCGTGGGGTGCGGTCGGCTACAGCCAGATCAACGAGAGCCCGCTCGCCGGCTACGCAGCCGTCGGCGGCATCCACGCGGTGACCTTCCTCGTCGCCCTCACCGCCGGCGTGCTCGCGCAACTGCCGCTGTCGAACACGCGCGCTAGGCTCGCCATGGCCGCGCTCGTTGCCGCGGCATGGGGCGGCGGCGCAGCCTTGAGCGGCATCAGCTGGACGCAGCCGGTCGGCACGCCGACCCGCGTCGCGCTGGCGCAGGGCAATATCCCGCAATCACTCAAGTGGAACCCCGACCTCCAGCAGCTGACGCTGGAACGCTACTTCCGCATGATCGCGACCGCGCGCGCCGACCTGTTGATCCTGCCCGAGACGGCGATCCCGCTGTTCCTCGACGATTTGCCCTCCGGCGTGATCACCATGATCCAGCGTGAGGCGCACGCCAAGAAGATGGCGGTCGCCGTCGGCATCCCGCGCCGCACCGACGACGGCCAGGGCTATCTGAACGCGGTGGTTGCCTTCAGCGACGAGCGCCTGCCCTACTACGCGAAGGACCACCTGGTCCCGTTCGGCGAGTTCATCCCGCTGCCCTCGCTGATCGGCTGGATCTACCGCTACATGGACATGCCGCTGTCAGGCTTCAGCCGCGGCGGCAGCGCGCAGGCGCCGCTCGCGCTGGCCGGCCAGCAGGTCGCGTTCAACGTCTGCTATGAAGACAGCTTCGGCGAGGAACTGATCGGTCCGGCGCGCGACGCGACCCTGCTCGCCAACGTCAGCAACCTCGCGTGGTTCGGCGACAGCGTCGCCATGGACCAGCACCTGCAGCTGTCACAAGCCCGCTCGCTCGAGACCGGCCGGCCGATGCTGCGCTCGACCAATACCGGGATGACGGCGCTTATCGAGGCGGACGGCACCGTCAAGGCGCTCGCCGCGCCGAACACCACGCAGGTGCTGAACGTCGAAGTGACCGGCCGCAGCGGGCTGACCCCGTATATGCGCACGGGCAACCTGCCCATGCTGCTGCTGTGCGTCCTGCTGCTGGTGGCGGGCAGCCTGTTGGCGCGCCGGCGCTGAATGAAAAAAGGGCCGGCATGCGCCGGCCCCACCTCCCCACGAGTCAACCCTTACTTCATCGTCGGCATCACGAACTCGGCGTCCAGCCGCTCGGGCCAGCGGCTGGTGATCGTCTTCATCCGCGTGTAGAAGCGCACGCCTTCCGGGCCGTGCATGTGGTGGTCGCCGAACAGCGACGCCTTCCAGCCGCCAAAGCTGTGGAACGCCATCGGCACCGGGATCGGCACGTTGACGCCGACCATGCCGACCTGGATGCGGTGGCTGAATTCGCGCGCCGCAGCGCCGGAACGGGTGAAGATGCTGGTGCCGTTCGCGTACGGGTGCGCGTTGATCAGCGCGACGGCGCTCTCGAAGTCCGGCACACGCACCACGGCGAGCACCGGCCCGAAAATCTCCTCGCGGTAGATGGTCATCTCGGGCGTCACCTGGTCGAACAGGCAGGGGCCGAGGAAGAAGCCGCTCTCGTAGCCCGGGTGGCGGTAGCCGCGGCCGTCGACCACCAGCCTGGCGCCCTCGGCGACGCCGGTGTCGACGTAGCCCTTCACCTTGTCGCGGTGCACGCGGGTCACCAGCGGCCCCATTTCCGCCTCGCCGTCCGCGCCGACGCCGATCTTCAGCGTCTTCGCGCGCGCGGCCAGCTTGTCGACCAGCGCGTCGGCGATGTCACCGACCGCGACCGCGACCGAAATCGCCATGCAGCGCTCGCCGGCCGAGCCGAAGGCGGCGCCGGTCAGCGCCTCGACCGTGCCGTCGAGGTCGGCGTCCGGCATTACCACCAGGTGGTTCTTGGCGCCGCCCAGCGCCTGCACGCGCTTGCCGTGGCGCGCGCCGGTCTCGTAGATGTACTGCGCGATCGGCGTCGAGCCGACGAAACTCACCGCCGACACGTCCGGGTGGGTCAGCAGGGTGTCGACCGCCTCCTTGTCGCCGTGCACCACGTTGAATACGCCATCCGGCAAGCCGGCCTGCTTGAGCAGCTCGGCGAGCAGCAGCGCGGCCGACGGATCACGCTCGGACGGCTTGAGGATGAAGGTGTTGCCGCAGGCGATCGCCACCGGGAACATCCACAGCGGCACCATCGCCGGGAAGTTGAACGGGGTGATGCCGGCGACCACGCCCAGCGGCTGGCGCATCGAATGGCTGTCGATGCCGCCTCCGACCTGCTCGGTGAACTCGCCCTTGAGCAGTTGCGGGATGCCGCAGGCGAATTCGACGACCTCGAGGCCGCGGGTGACTTCGCCCATCGCGTCGGACACCACCTTGCCGTGCTCGGACGAGATCAGCTCGGCGAGCTTGCGCTGGTTGGCTTCAAGCAGTTCCTTGAACTTGAACATCACGCGGGCGCGGCGCAGCGGCGAGGTGTCGGCCCACGCCGGGAACGCGGCACGCGCGGCGGCGACCGCGGCGTTGACGTCGGCCCGGTCGGCCAGCGCGACGCGGGCGACCACTTCGCCCAGCGCCGGGTTGTACACGTCGGCGCTGCGGCCGCCCTGGCCGGCGACGCTCTGCCCGCCGATGAAATGCTGGATATGCTGCATCTTGTGGTCCTGTTTATTCGGTTTCACGGATGGCTTCGCCGATCACGGCGAACAGTCGGTCGATCTCTTGCTCTTCGATGATCAGGGGCGGCGAGCAGGCGATGATGTCGCCGGTAAAGCGCACCAGCACGCCCTTCTCCCAGCACTTGAGGAACACGTCGAAGCCGCGCTGGCCGGCCGCGCCCGGCCGGCTGTCCAGCTCAATGCCGGCGACCAGGCCCAGGTTGCGGATGTCCTTGACGTGGCGCTCGCCGCGCAGGGCGTGTGCCTTCTCCTCGAAGCGCGACGCGAACGCGGCCGCACGACCAAACAGGTCTTCGTCACGGTACAGGTTAAGCGTCGCGATCGCCGCCGCGCAGGCGAGCGGGTGCGCCGAATAGGTGTAGCCGTGCGGGAACTCGATCATCCGCTCGCCGGCGGCAGCCATGAACGCGTCGTGGATCTCGGGCTTGACCAGCACCGCGCCCATCGGCACCACGCCGTTGGACAGGCCTTTGGCGCAGGTCAGGATGTCGGGCAGCACGTCGAAGCGGTTGGCCGCCCAGTCGGCGCCCAGACGGCCGAAACCGGTGATCACCTCGTCGAAGATCAGCAGGATGCCGTATTTGTCGCAGATCTCGCGCAGGCGCTTGAGGTAACCCTTGGGCGGGATCAGCACGCCGGTCGAGCCGGCCATCGGCTCGACGATCACCGCGGCGATGGTCGACGGGTCGTGCAGGGTGGTGATGCGCGCTTCCAGTTCGTCGGCAAGCTCGGCGCCGAATTCCGGTTCGCCGCGGCTGAACGCGTTGCGGGCGAGGTCGTGCGTGCTCTTCAGGTGGTCGGTCGCCGTGAGTGTCACCGGGAACAGCTTGCGGTTGCCGGCGATGCCGCCGACCGAGATGCCGCCGAAGTTCACGCCGTGGTAGCCGCGCTCGCGGCCGACCAGCTTGACGCGCGCCGCATCGCCGCGCACGCGGTGGTAGGCGATCGCCATCTTCAGCGCGGTGTCGGCCGCCTCGGAGCCCGAGTTCACGAAGAACACCTTGCCCAGCCCCTTGGGGGCCATCGCGGCGAGTTGCTCGGCCGCCTCGAAGGCGAGCGGATGGCCAAGCTGGAAGGGCGGCGCGTAGTCGAGCGTCGCCGCCTGGCGCTGGATCGCCTCGACGATGGGCTTGCGGTTATGCCCTGCGTTCACGCACCACAGGCCGGCGCTGCCGTCGAGGATGTCGCGGCCGGCGTCGTCCTTGTAGTACATGCCGTCGGCGCTCACCAGCATCCGCGGCGCCGACTTGAATTGCCGGTTGGCGGTGAACGGCATCCAGTAAGCCTGCATGGTCTCCTGCTTCATCTTTGTTCTCCTTGTCGGCACCGTTGTGCCCTGCGCTGAATGTAGCCAGCGCGGCTGGCAGACAACAGCGACAGTTGGAAGGAAGAATGCATGGCCGTACAGATTAAATACCTGCACGGTTGACGTACGGCCGGCGCTGGAAGCGGATCAATTGGCCATGTATGCTGGGCAATTATCAGATTGACCGACAAGCCATGCCGGAACACGCACAATCGACCAGTACAGTCGCGCTCGCCGAGCAGTTGGCGGCAGAAATTACCCGCCGCATCGAGAGCGGCGGCCTGCGCCCCGGCGAGCGGCTGCCTTCGGTGCGCGAGGCGGCGCGCAGCCGCGGCATTAGCACCTTCACGGTCAGCGACGCCTACCAGCGCCTGACCACACGCGGCTTGCTGGTCGCCCGCCGCGGCGCCGGCTATTTCGTCGCGCCGCCGCTAGGCCGGCCCCGCGAGGCACTACCGGCGCTGTCGACCCTGCCGATCGACGACGACTGGCTGCTCAGCCGCATCTACCAGCGCGACCCGTCCATCCTGTACGCCGGCTGCGGCTGGTTGCCTGACCATTGGTACGACCGCGACGCCAATAGCGCGGCGATGCGCAGCATCGCCCGCCGCAAGGCCCCCTTCCACCCCTACGGCGACCCGCAGGGTTACGAGCCGCTGCGCAGGGAGATCGCGCGCGGCCTCTGCACGCAGCACCTGCATGTCGGTGCCGACCAGGTGTTGATGACGCAGGGCGCGAGCAAGGCGCTCGACATGGTCGCCTGCACGCTCGCCGAACCGGGCGACACCGTACTGATCGACGAACCGGGCTACTGCAACCTGATTTCCTGCCTGCGCCTGCGCGGCTTCAAGCCGGTAGGCGTGCCGTGGAACGCCGACGGGCCCGACTGCGAACGCCTGGCAACCCTGCTCGCGCAACATAAGCCGCGGCTCTTCTTCAGCAACCCGCTGCTGAACAACCCGAGCGGTGCCAGCTACACGCTGTCAACCGCCTACCGGGTGATGAAGCTGCTGGACGACGCGGGGTGTACCCTAGTCGAGGATAACGTCGCACAGCCCTTCCACCCGGCACCGCCGCCACCGTTGTGCTCGCTGGGTGGCGCGGAACGGCATGTATATATCGGCAGCTTCTCCAAATCGCTCGCGCCGGGCCTGCGCGTGGGCTACGTGGTCGCCAGCCATGAAAGGATAGAGCGGCTGCTGCGCTACAAGATGATCACCGGCCTGACCACACCGGTCCTCAACGAGATGCTCGCGATGGAACTGGCTGAAGCGGCCGGCAGCCGCCGCCAGCTGAATGAAGCGCGCGAGGCGCTGCAGGAGGCACAGTATGTGTGCCAGCAACGCTTCGAAGCGGCGGGGTGGACGCTGTTCGCCCGTCCCGCGCACGGGCTCTTCCTGCTCGCCCGCCCGCCGCACGCCGCACCGGTACTCGCCGAACAGGCGCGCGACGCCGGCATCGTCCTCGCGCCGGGCAGGCTGTTTTCCTGCGACGGCAGCCACGCCGACTGGTGGCGCTTCAACGTCGCTTACAGCCGCAACAGCCGCTTGTGGGACTTCCTCGGCACGCTGCGCCACAAATGAAAAAGGCCACCCCTAGGGGTGGCCTTTTTGCCAGGGCTTGCGCCCTCCGATTACTCGGCTTCGTCAACGACGACGGCTTCGCCTTCCGGACGGTCCAGCAGCTCAACCAGAGCCATCGGGGCGTTGTCGCCCTTGCGGAAACCGTACTTCAGGATGCGAACATAACCGCCGTTGCGGGTAGCGTAACGCTGACCCAGCACGTCGAACAGTTTGACCACGATTTCGCGGTCGCGGGTGCGATCGAAGGCCAGACGACGGTTGGCCAGCGACGGCTTCTTGCCGAGGGTGATCAGCGGCTCGGCTACACGACGCAGCTCCTTGGCTTTCGGCAGCGTGGTCACGATCACTTCGTGACGCAGCAGCGAGTTCGCCATGTTGCGGAGCATCGCCAGACGATGGCTGGTCGTGCGGTTCAGTTTACGATTGCTATAACGATGACGCATTCTTTTGTCCTTTTATCCCGTAGCTTACGGTTTTTCCAGACCTGCCGGCGGCCAGTTCTCAAGCTTCATGCCGAGCGTCAGACCCTTGGAGGCGAGAACTTCCTTGATCTCATTCAGCGACTTGCGGCCGAGGTTCGGAGTCTTCAGAAGCTCGGTTTCGGTGCGCTGGATCAGATCGCCGATGTAATAAATGTTCTCGGCCTTCAGGCAGTTCGCGGAGCGAACCGTCAGTTCGAGATCGTCGACCGGGCGCAGCAGGATCGGATCGATCGGCGGCTGCTTCTCTTCGATGACTTCGACCGTCGTGCCCTGGAGATCGGCAAAAATGGACAGCTGGTCAATCAGGATGCGTGCGGCGGCACGAACAGCCTCTTCAGGCTCGATCACGCCGTTGGTCTCGATATCCAGAACCAGGCGGTCGAGGTCGGTACGCTGCTCAACGCGTGCGCTTTCGACAGCAAAGCTTACACGGTTGATCGGCGAGAACGACGCGTCGAGCTGGATGGTACCGATCGCACGGTTATCTTCGCTGTTGACACGGGCGGATACCGGCTGGTAACCGCGGCCCGTTTCGACCTTGATCTCCATCTCGACCTTGCCGCCTGCCGACAGGTGGCAGATGACATGGTCGGGGTTGACCACTTCCACATCGTGCGGAAGATCGATATCGCTGGCCAGGACTGCGCCCTCACCCTCTTTCTTGAGGGTCAGCACGACGCTGTCACGACCATGCAGCTTAAGCACTACGCCCTTGAGGTTCAGGAGAATGTCGACGACATCCTCCCGAACACCGTCAAGTGCGGAATACTCATGCAAAACGCCAGCGATGGTCACTTCGGTCGGAGCAAAGCCCGGCATCGAGGACAGCAGGATACGGCGCAGCGCATTACCCAGGGTATGCGCGTAACCACGCTCGAACGGCTCCATGGAGACATGGGCGTGCGTGGCGCTTACCGGCTGCACGTCGATCAGACGGGGTTTAAGAAATTCCGAAGCGCTGTTTTGCATAGACATTCCTCTGGCTAGCGATTACTTGGAATAGAATTCCACAACCAGCTGTTCGTTGATGTCGCTCGACAGCTCGGAACGCTCCGGAACGGACTTGAAGACGCTTTCCATCTTCTTGGCGTCAACGGACACCCAGGCCGGCAGACCGATTTGCTCGGCCAGCGCCAGAGCTTCCTGGATACGAACCTGCTTCTTGCTCTTTTCGCGGATGGCGACCACGTCACCGGCTTTCACCTGGTAGGACGGGATGTTCACGGTCTTGCCATTGACTGTAACCGCCTTGTGGCTGACCAGCTGACGCGCTTCTGCACGGGTCGAACCGAAACCTACGCGGTACACCACGTTGTCCAGACGGGACTCGAGGAGTTGCAGCAGGTTTTCGCCGGTCGAACCCTTCAGGCGGGCAGCTTCAGCGAAGTAGTTGCGGAACTGACGCTCCAGCACGCCGTAGATGCGGCGGATTTTCTGCTTTTCGCGCAGCTGGGAACCATAGTCCGACAGACGCGGCTTGCGGGCACCATGCTGGCCCGGCGGCGTGTCGAGTTTGCACTTGGAGTCCAGCGCACGACGCGCGCTCTTCAGGAAGAGATCGGTGCCTTCGCGGCGCGCAAGTTTACATTTGGGGCCGATATAACGTGCCATCTTCTCAAAATCTCCGAATTAGATACGACGTTTCTTGGGCGGACGGCAACCGTTGTGCGGTACCGGCGTCACGTCGGAGATGCTGGTAATCTTGAAGCCAAGCGAGTTGAGAGCACGAACTGCAGATTCGCGACCCGGGCCAGGGCCCTTGATGCGAACTTCCAGATTCTTGACACCGTATTCTTGGGCAACTTTACCAGCATGTTCTGCAGCAACCTGTGCTGCAAACGGTGTACTCTTGCGCGACCCTTTGAAACCAGCACCGCCGGAGGTAGCCCAAGACAAAGCATTCCCTTGACGATCGGTGATGGTGATGATGGTGTTGTTAAAGGAAGCGTGAACGTGGACGATGCCCTCGCTTACGCTCTTGCGCACTTTTTTGCGTACACGACCTGCTGTGTTTGCTTTAGCCATTATCAGAGATCCTTAAAATTACTTCTTGCCAGCGATCGGCTTGCGCGGACCCTTACGAGTACGAGCATTGGTGCGAGTACGCTGACCGCGGCACGGCAGGCCACGGCGATGGCGGAAGCCGCGGTAGCAGCCCATGTCCATCAGACGCTTGATGCTCATGGTGATTTCGCGGCGCAGGTCACCTTCTACGGTGAACTTGGCCACTTCTTCACGAAGCGTTTCCATCTCTGCGTCGGTCAGATCCTTAACCTTGGAGGAAGGATTCACGCCAGTAGCAGCACAAATCTGCTTAGCGCGCGTCTGACCGATGCCGTAGATTGCCTGCAGGCCAATGACGGCATGCGCATGATTGGGGATGTTTACCCCTGCAATACGGGCCATAGTCTATCCTTAAGACCTTGAAAAGTTTGCGATTGTATCACGCAAATGAAGGTCTAACAAATGTTAGCCTTGCTTCTGCTTGTGACGGGGGTCGGTGCAGATCACGCGCACGATACGGTTGCGGCGGATGATCTTGCAGTTACGGCAAATTTTCTTTACCGAGGGTTGTACTCGCATATCAGTTCCTTATCGAACACAAAAGGTCGAACCGGCCGTGGGCCGGTCAACCGGCTCCCGAAGAGCCATCGACACCGGGTGGTGTCCGTTACCACCAGCCAGACGCCCGACTACCCCGCCTGGCGGGACAGAAGAGCACCGGAACCGCCCGCAGGCGGCCCGGCGAATCTGGATCGTTTGCCTAGCCAGATAACCCAGCTAACCCCGGACTCAGCGGCTGAGGCCGCCGCCCTTGAAGTTTGCTTTCTTCAACAGGCTCTCGTACTGGTGGGACAGCACGTACGACTGCACCTGGGTCATCAGGTCCATCGTCACCACCACGATGATCAGCAGCGAGGTCCCGCCGAAATAGAACGGCACGTTCCACTTCAGGATCAGGAACTCTGGCAGCAGACACACCAGAGTGATGTAGACGGCCCCGATCAGGGTCAGCCGCATGATGATCTTCTCGATGTAACGGGAAGTCTGTTCACCAGGACGGATGCCGGGGATAAAAGCCCCACTCTTCTTCAGGTTGTCTGCCGTTTCCTTGGGGTTGAACACAAGGGCGGTGTAGAAGTAACAGAAGAAGACGATGGCTGCTGCGTAGAGCAGAACGTAGAGCGGCTGGCCCGGATGCAGCTTGTCTGCAATGGACTTCAGCCAGCCTACGCCTTCACCACTCCCGAACCAGCCGAGGGCCGTTGCCGGGAAGAGGATGATGCTGGACGCAAAGATCGGCGGAATTACGCCGGCCATGTTCAGTTTCAGCGGCAGGTGCGTGCTCTGACCCTGCATCACGCGGTTGCCGACCTGGCGTTTCGCGTAGTTGACCAGGACCTTGCGCTGGCCGCGTTCGACGAACACGACAAGGTAGGTCACCGCAATCACGCCGACAAACAACAGGATGGTCAGCAGCACCGGCAGCGACCCTTGGCCCGCGAGGGTCAGGGTCTTGCCGATCGCCGACGGCACACCGGACGCGATACCGGCACAGATGATCAGCGAGATACCGTTGCCAATACCCCGCTCGGTGATCTGCTCGCCGAGCCACATCAGGAACATGGTGCCAGTCACCAGGGTCACGACCGTCGAGAGATAGAACTCCCATTGGCCGACAACCACCAGGTTGGGCTGTTTATAAAGCATCACCGCAATGCCGAAACTCTGGAAAGTCGCGAGCAGAACGGTGGCGTAACGCGTGTACTGGGTTATCTTACGACGTCCCGCGTCGCCTTCCTTCTTCAGCTGCTTGAGCTGGGGAATCACTTCCCCAGCCAGCTGCAGAATAATGGAGGCCGAGATGTACGGCATGATGCCGATGGCAAATACCGTAAATCTCGACAGGGCACCGCCGGAGAACATGTTGAACATGTCCAGCAGGCCCGTTTGTGACGACTGGAACAACTTCGCTAGTTCGGCAGGGTTGATCCCGGGAACCGGAATATGCGCACCAATACGGTAAACGATCAGCGCACCGACCAGAAACCAGATCCTGCGCTTGAGATCACCAAACTTATTGGTGTTTGCCGCTAGAGAAGTATTCGCCACGTACTTACGCCTTATTCAACGATGGAGCCACCAGCAGCTTCGATCGCGGCACGGGCACCGGCAGTGGCAGCAACGCCACGCAGCTTGATGGCGCGTTCGATCTTGCCGGACAGGATCACCTTGGCAGACAGAGCCTGGATGGTCGCGAGACCAGCCTGCTTCAGTGCGAGCAGATCAATCTCGTCAACCGGCAGGGCAGCCAGGTCGGACAGACGTACTTCGCAGGTCTTGCCAGCCGACAGCGACTTGAAGCCGCGCTTCGGCAGACGACGCTGCAGAGGCATCTGACCGCCTTCGAAGCCAACCTTGTGGAAACCACCGGCACGGCTCTTCTGACCCTTGTGACCGCGACCAGCGGTCTTGCCCAGGCCGGAACCGATGCCACGACCCACGCGACGCTTGGCGTGCTTGGCGCCTACGCCGGCTTGAATGGTATTGAGTTCCATGTTAGCCCTCGCATTTCAGCAGGTAGCTGATCTTGTTGATCATGCCACGGTTCTCAGGCGTATCCAGCACTTCGACGGTCTGGCGGATCTTCTTCAGACCCAGACCGCGAGCGCATGCCTTGTGCGACTCAAGGCGACCGATCAGGCTTTTCACCAGGGTCACTTTGACGGTTTTACGATCACTCATGGTTTGCCCCCAGAATGTCTTCCACGGTCAGGCCACGCTTGGCGGCGATCTGAGCCGGGGTGTAGATCTTCATCAGGCCGTCCAGGGTGGCGCGAACCACGTTGTACGGGTTGGTCGAACCATGGATCTTGGCGGATACATTGCGAACGCCCATGGCGTCAAAAATCGCGCGCATCGGACCACCAGCCTTGATACCAGCGCCGTCCTTGGCCGGCTGCATGAACACGGTGGTTGCACCGTGACGGCCTTCCACTGCGTGGTGCAGGGTGCCGTTCTTCAGCGGGATCTTCACCATATTGCGACGTGCTTGCTCCATGGCTTTCTGCACGGCAACGGGCACTTCTTTCGACTTGCCCTTGCCCATGCCGATGCCACCATCGCCATCACCGACAACGGTGAGAGCGGAGAAAGCCATAATGCGACCGCCCTTCACCACCTTGGTGACGCGGTTGACGCCGATCATCTTCTCGATCAGACCGTCGCCACGATCTTCAATCTCGTGCTTAGCCATTCTTCACTCCGAATTAGAATTGCAGGCCGTTTTCACGGGCTGCATCTGCCAGGGCCTTGATACGGCCGTGGTAGTTGAAACCCGAGCGGTCAAAGGCGACCTGCTGGACGCCGGCAGCCTTGGCCTTTTCGGCGATGCGCTTGCCCACGATCGCTGCAGCAGCGGTGTTGCCACCGTTGGCGATGTCGGCGCGCACTTCTGCTTCCAGGGAGGAAGCACTGGCAAGCACTTTACTGCCGGTCGCATCGATGATCTGAGCGTAAATGTGGCAGTTGGTACGATGTACCGACAGACGCACCATCTTGAGCTCCGCGATCCGGGCACGGGTTTTGCGTGCGCGGCGGAGTCGAGCTTGTTTCTTATCCATGTCAGTGCCTCAATTACTTCTTCTTGGTTTCTTTCAGAACCACAACCTCGTCGGCGTAACGCACGCCCTTGCCCTTGTAAGGCTCCGGCGAACGGTAGGCGCGGATTTCTGCCGCGACCTGGCCAACTTGCTGCTTGTCTGCACCCTTGATCAGGATCTCGGTCTGAGACGGGGTCTCGACCTTGACGCCTGCCGGCATCTTGTGGACGACCGGGTGGGAGAAACCGAGAGAAAGGTTCACGGCATCACCCTGGGCCTGGGCACGATAGCCCACGCCGACGAGCTGGAGCTTGCGCTCGAAGCCCTTGGAAACACCGGTCACCATGTTGTTCAGCAGCGCACGCAGCGTACCGGACATGGAACGCGCGAATTTGCTGTCGCTCTTGGCTGCGAAGGTCAGCTCGTTGTTGTCGAGCTTGACGTCGACGTCTGCGCACAGTGCAGTGCTCAGCGTGCCGATCGGGCCTTTTACGACGATTTCTTCGGCGGTGAATTTGACTTCAACGCCTGCCGGAATCGCAACGGGATTTTTAGCTACGCGAGACATGTAATCCTCCCATTACGCCACGATGCAAAGGAGTTCACCACCGATGCCGGCAGCACGTGCCTTGCGGTCGGTCATCACACCTTTGGAGGTCGACAGGATGGTTACTCCCAGGCCGTTCATCACCTTCTGGATCTCGCCGGAGCCCTTGTAAACACGCAGGCCAGGACGGGAAACGCGCTCGATGCGCTCGATGACCGGACGACCGGCGTAGTACTTGAGCTGGATGTCCAGCGACGGCTTCTTCTCTTCACCGGCGACGGCGAAGTCTTCGATGTAGCCTTCTTCCTTGAGAACCTGGGCGATCGCAACCTTCAGCTTCGACGACGGCATGGAAACCGTGGTCTTCGAAGCGCGCTGGGCGTTGCGCACGCGGGTCAACATATCGGAAATAGGATCGTGCATACTCATTCGTGTTCTCCTATTACCAGCTGGCCTTTGTTACGCCAGGAATTTCACCTTTCATGGCGATTTCACGCAGCTTGCTGCGGCCGAGGCCGAACTTGCGGAATACGCCACGCGGACGACCGGTGATGGCGCAACGGCGGCGCTGGCGAACCGGGCTAGCGTTGCGCGGCAGCTGTTGCAGCTTCAGACGAGCAGCAAAGCGCTCTTCGTCCGACAGACTTTCGTTGTTGATGATGCCGAGGAGTTGCTCGCGCTTGGCAGCGTACTTGGCTACCAGCTTGGCGCGCTTCTCTTCACGGTTAATCAGTGCAAGTGTTGCCATGTGCTTAACCCTTGAACGGGAACTTGAACGCAGCCAGCAGAGCGCGGGCCTCTTCGTCAGTCTTCGCCGTGGTGGTGATGGTGATGTTCATACCACGCAGAGCATCGATCTTGTCGTACTCGATTTCCGGGAAGATGATCTGCTCTTTGACGCCCATGTTGTAGTTGCCGCGACCGTCGAAGGACTTGGCGGAAACACCACGGAAGTCGCGAACGCGCGGCAGCGAAATCGTCACCAGGCGGTCGAGGAACTCGTACATGCGTTCACGGCGCAGAGTCACCTTGCAGCCGACCGGGTAGTGATCGCGAATCTTGAAGCCGGCGATCGACTTGCGGGCGGTGGTCACCACGGGCTTCTGACCGGCGATCTTCTCCAGGTCGCCCACGGCGAATTCCATGACCTTCTTGTCGGCAACCGCTTCACCAACACCCATGTTCAGGGTGATCTTTTCGATGCGCGGTACTTCCATGATGGATTTGTAACCGAACTGCTTGGTCAGCTCGGCGACAACCGTTTCTTTGTAGAAATCGTACAGACGTGCCATGTTGACTCCTTAAGCCCCGATCACTTCACCGGACGACTTGAAGACGCGTACCTTGCGGCCGTCTTCCAGCGTCTTGAAGCCAACGCGGTCAGCTTTCTGGGTGTTCGGGTTGAAAATGGCAACATTGGAAACGTCAACAGGCATGGTCTTTTCGACGATGCCGCCGGCGATGCCGCGAACCGGGTTCGGCTTCATGTGCTTCTTAGCGACATTGATGCCTTCAACCACGACCTTGCCTTCCAGAGCGCGCAGAACGGTGCCGCGCTTGCCCTTGTCCTTACCAGTGATTACTACGACTTCATCACCTTTGCGAATCTTGCGCATGCTAGCTCCTTACAGCACTTCCGGTGCCAGCGACACGATCTTCATGAAGCGCTCGGTACGCAGTTCACGCGTAACAGGCCCGAAGATGCGGGTGCCGATCGGCTCGAGTTTGGCGTTCAGCAGAACGGCGGCGTTGCCGTCGAACTTGATCAGCGAGCCATCAGGACGACGAACGCCCTTGGCGGTACGAACCACAACTGCGTTGTAGACGTCGCCTTTCTTGACACGACCGCGCGGAGCAGCATCCTTGATGCTCACCTTGATGATGTCGCCAACGCTTGCGTAGCGACGCTTGGAGCCGCCCAACACCTTGATGCACTGCACATGACGCGCACCAGTGTTGTCTGCGACCTCAAGCATGGTCTGCATTTGGATCATTTGATTACCTTTTCTATCCAACTTAACCCGTCACTTTCACCTGATCCACCGCTGCATGTTTGAGCGGCTTTACAGATGAAACGCCGCGAATGCGGCGTATCAAACGGCCAGTTTTGGACCCCGTAAGGGCAGAATCCTGCCAGACAGGGCAGGAAAGTGGCCATTATACAGAGGGGTCGCCCCCTCTGCAAGCTTTACACCTGACGAGCTTTCTCGACCAGGCTGGTCACGACCCACGTCTTGGTCTTCGAGAGCGGACGGGACTCGCTGATAACAACGATGTCGCCTTCACGGTACTCGTTACCCTCGTCGTGCGCGTGGAACTTCTTGGAAAGACGGATCACCTTGCCGTAGACAGGGTGCTTGACCTTGCGCTCGACCAGGACGGTCACGGTCTTGTCCATCTTGTCGCTGACCACTTTGCCGGTCAGCGTACGTACCACTTTGGTTTCGCTCATATCAAGCAGCCTTCTCTTTCAGAACGGTACGGACGCGAGCGATGTCGCGGCGCACTTTCTTCAGTTCACTGTTTTTGGCGAGTTGCTGCGTGGCATGCTGCATCCGCAGGGCGAACTGTGCCTTCAGAAGGCTCAGCAGTTCCGCCTTCAGCTCGTCCACGTTTTTAGCTCTCAGTTCGGACGCTTTCATCACTGACCCACCTGTCTAGTCACAAACATCGTAGCGATCGGCAGCTTGGCAGCAGCCAGACGGAATGCTTCGCGGGCCAGTTCTTCAGCCACGCCGTCCATTTCGTACAGCATTTTGCCAGGCTGGATTTCAGCCACGTAGAATTCCGGGGAACCCTTACCGTTACCCATACGCACTTCAGCAGGCTTGGAGGTAATCGGCTTGTCCGGGAACACGCGAATCCAGATGCGGCCGCCACGCTTGATGTGACGGGTCATCGCACGACGGGCAGCTTCGATCTGACGCGCGGTCAGACGGCCACGACCGACAGCCTTCAGGCCGAAATCGCCGAAGCTCACCTTGTTGCCACGAGTGGCGATACCGGTGTTGCGGCCCTTGTGCTGTTTACGGTACTTGAGTCTAGTTGGCTGCAGCATTTCGTGCCCCTGCCTTTCTCGTTTTCTTCTCCGGGGCAACCGGTGCGGCCTGAACCTGACCCGGCTTCAGATCGCCCTTGTACACCCAAACCTTGATGCCGATGATGCCGTAGGTCGTCTTGGCTTCGCTGGTCGCGTAGTCAACGTCCGCACGCAGCGTGTGCAGCGGCACGCGACCTTCGCGGTACCATTCGGTACGTGCGATTTCGATACCGTTCAGACGGCCCGAGCTCATGATCTTGATGCCCTGGGCGCCCATGCGCATCGCGTTCTGCATGGAACGCTTCATCGCACGACGGAACATCACGCGCTTCTCGAGCTGGGCGGCGATGCCGTCAGCGATGATCTGCGCGTCGGTTTCCGGACGACGGATTTCTTCGATGTTCACGTGAACCGGCACGCCAAGCTTGTTCTGCAGCTCGCGCTTCAGCAGTTCGATGTCTTCACCCTTCTTGCCAATCACGACACCCGGACGGGCGCTGTGGATGGTGATGCGGGCGGACTTGGCCGGACGCTCGATGACGATGCGGCCAACCGAAGCGTGTGCGAGACGCTTCTTCAGGAACTCACGGACTTCGATGTCCTTCTTCAGCATGCCCGGAAAATCCTGGGAGCTGGCGAACCACTTCGAAGACCAGTTTTTAGTCACGGCAAGACGGAAACCCGTCGGATGAATCTTCTGACCCATTGCTAACCCCTCAATTGCCTACGGTCACGGTGATGTGGCAAGTCTGCTTTTCAATGCGATTGCCACGACCTTTGGCACGGGCCGTGAAGCGCTTCAGGCTCGGACCCTTGTCAACGAACACAGTTGCCACCTTCAGGGTGTCGATGTCCGCGCCTTCGTTGTGCTCAGCGTTGGCAATCGCCGAGTTGAGCACTTTCTTCAGCAGTTCGGCGCCTTTTTTCGGGCTGAAAGCCAGAATGTTCAGCGCTTCCTCCACGGACTTGCCGCGGATCAGATCAGCTACCAGGCGGCACTTCTGGGCCGACAGGCGAGCGTTATTCAAATGTGCAGATACTCTCATCGCTTCACCTTACCTCTTCTTGGCCTTCTTATCGGCAGCGTGGCCTTTGAAGGTACGAGTCAGAGAGAATTCACCCAGTTTGTGACCAACCATGTTCTCGGAGATGTAGACCGGAACGTGGGTGCGACCGTTGTGAACAGCAATCGTGAGACCAATGAAGTCCGGCAGGACGGTCGAGCGGCGCGACCAAGTCTTGATCGGACGCTTGTCATTGGATGCACGCGCCGCATCCACCTTGTCCAGCAGGTGGAGATCAACAAACGGGCCTTTTTTAAGCGAACGTGCCATGTTTCAATTACCCTTTATTGGAATAGCGGCGGCGTACGATCATGTTGTCGGTACGCTTGTTGCGACGGGTACGGAAGCCCTTCGTCGGCTGGCCCCACGGGCTAACCGGCACGCGGCCTTCACCAGTACGACCTTCACCACCACCATGCGGGTGATCGATCGGGTTCATCGCCGTACCGCGGACGGTCGGGCGGATACCACGCCAGCGATTCGCGCCGGCCTTACCGATCTTGCGCAGGCTGTGCTCTTCGTTGCCCACTTCGCCGATGGTGGCGCGGCAGTCAACGTGCACCTTGCGGATCTCGCCAGAGCGCAGACGCAGCTGGGCGTAGATGCCTTCGCGGGCCAGCAGCATGGCGGACTGACCAGCGGAACGGGCGATTTGCGCACCCTTGCCCGGCTGCAGCTCGATGCAGTGGATGGTGGTACCGACCGGGATGTTGCGGATCGGCAGGGCGTTACCAGCCTTGATCGGGGCTTCTGCGCCCGAAACCAGCACGGCACCGGCCTTCACACCACGCGGAGCGATCACGTAGCGGCGCTCGCCGTCGGCGTAGCACAGCAGCGCGATGTGCGCGGAGCGGTTCGGATCGTATTCGACGCGCTCAACCTTGGCCGGAATACCGTCCTTGTTGCGGCGGAAGTCGATGATACGGTAGTGCTTCTTGTGGCCACCACCCATGTGACGGGTCGTGATGTGGCCATTGTTGTTACGGCCGGCGGTCGAGGTTTTCTTCTCGAGCAGCGGAGCGTAAGCACCACCCTTGTGCAGGTCGGGGTGAACGACCTTGACGACTGCGCGGCGACCGGCAGAAGTCGGCTTTACTTTAACGATAGGCATGCTCTATCTCCTCACTCCGCGGCCGTTGCGGTCAGGTCGAATTCCTGACCCGGAACCAGGCTGACATAAGCCTTCTTGGTGTCCTTGCGGCGACCCATGGTACGGCCGAAACGCTTGACCTTGCCCTTCACGCTAACGGTCGAAACGCCAGCAACCTTCACGTTGAACAGCAGTTCAACGGCGGCCTTGATCTCGCCCTTGGTCGCGTCGGTGGCGACACGGAAAGCAACCTGCTGGGTCTTCTCGGCGATCATCGTGCTCTTTTCGGAGACGATCGGAGCAAGAATAACCTGCATCAGACGTTCTTGATTCATGCCCACTGCTCCTCAAGTTGCTTGATAGCGTCGCGGGTGATCACGATCTTTTTGAAGCGGACCAGGCTGTACGGGTCAGCCTGCTGGGCTTCGATCACCAGCACGTTCGGGAGGTTACGCGAAGAGAGGTACAGGTTCTCGTCCAGTTCCTTGGTGATGAACAGAGCCTGTTCCAGACCCATGCCCTTCACCAGGCCGGCGAATTCCTTGGTCTTCGGCGTTTCAACGGACAGCGAATCAACCACGATCAGACGCTCGTCACGCACCAGTTGCGACAGGATGGTCGCCACACCGGCACGGTACATCTTGCGGTTGACCTTCTGGCTGAAGTTTTCATCCGGCTTGTTCGGGAACGCACGGCCACCACCACGACGAACCGGGGAAGCAGTCATACCTGCACGTGCGTTACCAGTACCCTTCTGCTTGAACGGCTTCTTGGTTGTGTGGTTGACTTCAGCACGCGTCAGCTGTGCGCGGTTGCCGCTACGGGCGTTCGCCAGGTAGGCGGTAACAACCTGATGCACCAGCGCTTCGTTGTACTCTCGGCCGAACAGTGCTTCGGAGGCCTGCAGAGCTTCCAGAGCCTGACCCTGAGTGTTGATTACTTTCAATTCCATCACGCACCCGCCTTCACACTAGGACGAACGACCACGTCGCCGTTCGTGGCACCCGGGACGGCGCCCTTGACCATGATCAGCTGACGCTCAGCGTCGATACGAACAACTTCCAGGCACTGAACGGTGCTCTTGACGTTACCGTACTGACCTGCCATGCGCTTACCCGGCAGAACGCGACCCGGATCCTGAGCCTGACCGATCGAACCCGGCGTATTGTGCGAACGGGAGTTACCGTGCGACGCGCGGTTGGAAGAGAAGTTGTGACGCTTGATCACGCCGGAGAAGCCCTTACCCTTGGAGGTACCGGTCACATCGACCAGTTGACCAACGGTGAAGATCTCAACGGTGATCTTGTCACCCGGCTTGTACGCGGAGACTTGCTCAGCGGTCAGCGCGAATTCGCGCACGCCACGGCCGGCTTCGACGCCAGCCTTTGCGAAGTGACCGGCAGCGGCCTTGACTACGCGGCTTGCCTTACGATCGCCAAAAGTAACCTGAACGGCGGTGTAGCCGTCTACTTCGGCGGATTTTACTTGCGAGACGCGGTTAGCGGACATATCCAGCACGGTCACCGGGATGGAAGCGCCATCCTCAGCAAAAATGCGGGTCATGCCGACTTTGCGTCCGACCAGACCTAAAGTCATGTTTATTTCCTTTTGCAGGTGCCGATTACGATTGACCGGCATACAAAAACAAAAGCGGACTCTCAGAAACGAGAGTCCGCAAATGTATCACAGAAAAATCATACGGCGCAATCACTTAGCGCAGTTACGCCGTATTTTCCGCGATTACTGCAGCTTGATTTCGACGTCGACGCCTGCCGGCAGGTCGAGTTTCATCAGCGCGTCGACCGTCTTGTCGGTCGGGTCGACGATGTCCATCAGGCGCAGGTGAGTACGGATTTCCAGCTGGTCGCGGGAAGTCTTGTTCACGTGCGGCGAGCGGAGGATGTTGAAACGCTCGATCTTGGTCGGCAGCGGAACCGGACCCTTGACCACGGCGCCGGTGCGCTTGGCGGTCTCGACGATCTCCTGTGCCGAGCGGTCGATCAGGTTGTAATCAAACGCCTTCAGGCGGATACGGATTTTCTGGCTTTGCATGTGAGTCTCCGTAGCCGATTACTTGAGGATCTTGGCAACGACGCCGGCGCCGACGGTACGGCCGCCTTCGCGGATCGCGAAGCGCAGACCTTCTTCCATCGCGATCGGGGCGATCAGTTCGACCGAGATCGAAACGTTGTCACCCGGCATCACCATTTCCACGCCTTCCGGCAGGCTAACC
>NZ_STGJ01000022.1 GCF_004919095.1 Crenobacter intestini
GAACAAGCCCTACGGCCGCAGCGAAGGCGGCCGTAGCGACAAGCCGCGTTTCGGCGAGAACAAGCCGTACGGCCGCAGCGAAGGCGGGCGTGACGACAACCGCCGCTTCGGCGAGAACAAGCCCTACGGCCGCAACGAAGGCGGGCGTGACGACAACCGCCGCTTCGGCGAGAACAAGCCGTATGGCCGCAGCGAAGGCGGGCGTGACGACAAGCCGCGCTTCGGCGAGAACAAGCCCTACGGCCGCAGCGAAGGCGGCCGTGGTGAGCAGCCGCGTTTTGGCGAGGGCAAGACCTATGCCAACCGCGACGAGCGCCGCCAGGGTGGCTCGCCCAAGGTCATCAAGGCCAAGAAGCTGCAGGTGCGCGCGCCCAGCAGCAAGATCCTCGACAAGTCGCAGCGCCTGCGCGAGACCCGTGTCGACCTCGACCAGCTCGAACCGGTCCGCCTGCAAAAGGCGCTGGCAGCGTCGGGCGCCGGCAGCCGCCGCGAAGTCGAGGAGCTGATCGAGGCCGGCCTGATCACCGTCAACGGCAAGGTCGCCGAACTGGGCGACCGCGTCGGCCCGCAGGACCGCGTGATGGTCAAAGGGCACCCGGTCAAGCTCAAGTGGGCCGACCGCCTGCCGCGCATCATAATGTACCACAAGCAGGAAGGTGAGATCGTCTCGCGCGCCGACCCGGAAGGCCGCGTCACCGTGTTCGACCGCCTGCCGCAGGCCAAGAGCAGCCGCTGGGTGGCGATCGGCCGTCTGGACATCAACACCTCGGGCCTGTTGCTGATGACCACCAGCGGCGAGCTGGCCAACCGCATGATGCACCCGAGCTTCGAGATGGAGCGCGAGTACTCGGTGCGCGTGCTGGGCGAGCTGACGCCGGAGATCATGAAGGAGATGGTCGCCGGGGTTCAGCTCGAGGACGGTCCGGCGCAGTTCCTGCGTGTCTACCAGAGCGGCGGCGTCGACGACGACAAGGCCAACAAGTGGGTCAACGTGGTGATCAAGGAAGGCCGTAACCGCGAAGTGCGCCGCATGTTCGAGCACTTCGGGCTGACCGTCAGCCGGCTGATCCGCATCCGCTTCGGCAATATCGGCCTGCCCGGCCGCCTCAAGCGCGGCCAGTTCTACGAACTGAACGAGGCCGAAGTGGCCGCCGTGATGAAGTGGGCGGGTCTAACTTCGACCGGCCAGGTCCGCCGCGGCTGAGCCTGAATCGCCATACGGCCCGCCGGCATCCGCCGGCGGGCTTTTTTACGGGAGCAGTGCATGAACAAGGCATTTACCCGCGAGCAGGATGACGAGCAGGAAGACGACCTGCCCGCCGAACAGCGGCTGCCGTCTTCCGGCAAGAACTACATCACGCCGCAGGGCTGGCAGCGGCTGAAGGACGAGCTCTACCAGCTGGTGAACCGCGAGCGCCCCGAGGTGGTGCAGGTGGTGAACTGGGCGGCCAGCAACGGCGACCGCTCGGAGAACGGCGACTACCTGTACGGCAAGCGCCGCCTGCGCGAGATCGACCGCCGCATCCGTTTCCTGACCCGGCGCCTGGAGGCGGCCGAGGTGGTCGACCCGGAACTGCGCGAGGCGACCGACCAGATCTTCTTCTCGGCGACCGTCGAGATCCTGCGCGGCGACGGCACCGAGCAGACGCTGTCCATCGTCGGCGTCGACGAGATCGACCTTGCCCGCGGGCGGATCAGCTGGATCTCGCCGATCGCGCGCACGCTGATCAAGGCCCGCGAGGGCGACACCGTGTATTTCCGGGGGCCGGACGGCGACGAGGAAATCGAGGTGCTCGCCGTGCGCTACGAGCGGCTAGCCTGAGTCAGTTTTCGCGCGCGCCGGCGAGCGCGCGGTTGAACGCCTGCCAGCGCCGGGCGTCGTCCTCGCCCATGCTGGCGGCGGCCACGCCCAGCAGGCGCTGCTGTTCGGTACACAGCGCGGCCTCCAGCGCGCGCCCGCTGTCGGTCAGCTGCAGCGACTTCACGCGCCGGTCGTGCATGGCCGGCGTCGCCTCGATTAGCCCGGCCTGGGTGAGCTGGCGCAGCGGCAGGTTGAGCGCCTGCTTGCTGACGCCGAGCAGGGCGAGCAGGGCGCCGACGCTTAAGCCTGGCTGGTAGGCGACGAAGAACAGGATGCGGTGGTGCACGCGGGCGAGTCCGCGTTCGGCGAGCATGCGGTCGGCGCCGGCGGTGAACGCCTGGTAGGCGTGGAAGAAGCCGGCCATCGCGGGGCGCAGCGCGGACAGCGGGTCGGGGTTTTCCATATTGACGTTGTCTTGCTTGCTCGGTAAATTGGTCAAAAATATTGACATTAATGACCGCAACCAGCAAGAGGCCCGCATGTTTTCCGAGCGCATCCAACGCCTGTCCGGTTCGCTGATCCGCGAGATCCTCGCCGCCGCCCAGCGCCCCGAAGTCATCTCCTTTGCCGGCGGCCTGCCGGCTTCGCAGTGCCTGCCCGAACTGGACCTGGGCAGCGTGCCGCAGTCGCTCGCGCAGTACGGCACCACCGAGGGCGAACCCGAACTGCGCGAGGCGATCGCGCGCGAGGCGAACAAGATGGGGATCGCGTGCAGTGCCGACCAGGTGCTGGTGCTCTCCGGCTCGCAGCAGGCGCTCGACCTGGCCGCCAAGCTGTTCGTCGACCCGGGCACGCCGGTGCTGACCGAGGGGCCGACCTACCTTGCCGCGCTGCAGGTGCTCAAGCTGTTTGGCGCCGAGATCCACGCGGTGCCGCAGCACGCCGACGGCTCGCTGGACGCCGGTGAGTTCGGCGCGGCGATCGACCGTGTACGCCCGGCGTTCAGCTACCTGATCCCCAGTTTCCAGAACCCGTCCGGCGCCTGCTACGACGAGGCCAACCGCAAGCGCCTGGCCGAGGTGCTCGATACCGCCGGCGTGCCGGTGTTCGAGGACGACCCCTACCGTGCGCTCTCCTACGACGGCGAAGCGCCGGCGCCGCTGGTGTCACACCTGAAGAAGGCGTCGTTCATCTACGCCGGCTCGTTCTCGAAGACGCTGGTGCCGGGCCTGCGAGAGGGCTACCTGATCGCGTCGCCCGACCTCTACCCCTACCTCGTCAAGCTCAAGCAGGCGGCCGACCTGCACACCAACCGCATCGGGCAGTGGTACGTCGCGCGCGCGCTGAACGACCCGGGCTACGCCGCGCATATCGACAAGCTGCGCGCGACCTACCGCGCCGGGCGCGACGTGATGCAGGACGCGCTGGCGCGCCATTTCTCCGACCTGGCCGACTGGCAGTTGCCCAGGGGCGGCCTCTTTTTCTGGCTGACGCTGAAGACGCCGCAAGACACCCGCAAGCTGTTGGCGCGGGCGCTTGAGCACAACGTCGCGTTCATGCCGGGCGAGCCGTTCTACCCCAAACCGGAAGACGGCATCGGCCACTTGCGCCTGAACTTCAGCCACACCGCGCCCGAGCGCATCGAAGAGGGCATCGCGCGGCTAGCCGCGCTGGTCCGCGGCTAGACAGCCGCGAACCTGCGCGGGTGCCTCGGCTTTAGCCGCCGACGTCCACCTCGCTACTGCCGGCGCGCACGGTCACCGTCTTGCGGCTGGCGGTGGCCGGTTGCGCCGGGGCGACCCCGCCCGAGAGCGGCTTGACCTTGCGGAACTCGCAGCTGAGTCTGGTCGCGTCTAGGGTGACCAGCGCGTAGCCTTGCGCGTCGGTGTCCGCGTGGCGCAGCCAGGGGTTGAACTGCCTGAGCGTGCCGTTGAAGGTGTTGAGCGTCTGCCCGTTGCTGTCGGTCTGGTAGATCAGCGGCTTGAGCGCTGCGAACTGCGGGTCTTCATCGACGACCGCCTTGAAGTAGCTCAACAGCGAATTGCTGGACACGCCGGCGGTGACCAGGTCGACCATCACCGGCGCCGGGTTCGCCGCGTCGTAGTCGGCCATGACCGGCCCCGCGAAGAAGGCGTGGATGTCGCCGGTCAGCGCGACCACGTTGCCGATGTTGTTCGCCTGCAAATGGGCGAGCAGTGCCTTGCGCTCGGCGTTGTAGCCATCCCACTGGTCGGCATTGAGCAGGAAGGTCTGCAGGAACGCCTGGTACGGCGTGACGCCTGCCTGCAGCCCCTGGAGCAGCAGGGTGCGGGTGCTGGCGTCTCCGATACCGAACCCTTGCAGGGTCAGGTCAACGCTGCCCAGTACCAGTGCTCCGCTTGGACCGGCCTTCTTCAGGTCGGCGTAGAGTGCCTCTCGCAGCGCAGTCAGCGCGGCCTGGCTCTTGAGCGCGTCGGGCACCTGTGGGTTGGCGGCGAAGGCCTGCAAGGCGAGGCCGGTCACCACGGCGACGCCATCGACCTGCATCCTCAGCAGCGACACTTCGTTGCCCCACAGCTTCCAGGTGGTGTCCGCCGCCTTCATCCTGTCCTGCCACCACGCGCGCTGGGTGTTGCCGAGCACGGAGACCGGTGTCAGTTCGTGCGCGCCGGCTTGGCGAGCCGCCGCCATCTTTTGTGCCTCGGCACTGGCGAGCGCCGTCTGCGGCACGAAATAGCGCGAGCCGACTTCGCCCTTGGCGGCCGCCTCGGGGATCACGTGGTCGGCGCGGTACAGGCGCTGGTCGGTCATCACCAGGCTTGCCAGCTTGCCGAAGCGGAAGTCGCGGTAGATGCGGATATTGTCGAAGGCGGGGTTGGCCGCGTCGAAGTTGACGTCGGCCGGCATGTATTCGAACCAGGCCTGGTTCGCGTTGCGCCGTCTTTGCGTCTGGCGGCGGCCCTCGTCGGCCAGGGCGTAGGTCTGGCTGTCCTGCCAGCAGTCGTCGGAGAACTCGTGGTCGTCCCACACCGCGATCATCGGGCAGCGCGCGTGCAGGGCCTGGATGCGCGGGTCCGAGCGGTAGGTCTGGTATAGGGTGCGGTAGTCGGCAAGCGTGGTCGCGTAGCGGGCGCCGTCCTCGCGCTGCGTACCGTCCGGCAGCGTGATCTTGCCGTGCGCGGCTTCGACCTTGCCCGTCTGGAAGCCGGCGCCGACCGTCTCGTAGATGTAGTCGCCCAGATGGACGATGAAGTCGAGGTCTTCCTTGGCCAGTTCTTCGAAGGCGGCCCAGTGGTTGACGCTCCAGTCCTGGCAGGACAGGAAGGCAAACTTGAGCTGGGCGGGGGAGGCGTCTGCCGCCGGCGCGGTGCGGGTCCGCCCAGTCGGGCTTAAGTACTTGCCCGCGACGAAGCGGTAGAAGTAGGTGGTGGCCGGCGCGAGGCCCTGCACCTTGTGGCGAACGGTGTAGTCCCACTGCGGCTGCGCGTCGATGGGCGTGGAAACCAGCAGTTTGGAGAAGTCCTCGCGGTCGGAGAACTGCAAAGTCAGTTTCGCCGGCTGCCCGTCGCGCCGGCTGGCGCGCGTCCACAGCATCACGCTGTCCGGCCGCGGGTCGCCCGAGGCGACGCCCTGCGCAAAATCGACCGGCTGGCCGTCATCCGCCGTGCCGCCGCCCCCCAGACAGCCGCCCAGCATCATGGAGGCGGTCGACACGCCGACAAAGCCGCCCAGCCTCAGAAAACCCCTGCGATCCATGTTCTATCCTCGTGGTGATTGTTGTTTTCACCCGATTAGCATAGAACATTCATGTTAAGTGAATTTTACCAGCGCCGTACCGCGCTAGGGGCTGGCCTCCAGCATGGTCACGCCGGGCAGGCCGCAGCGGAACACCGCCTGCTGCAGGACGGCGATCGCCTTCTTGCGGAAGAACTGGCGCCGTGCGACCAGCAGCACGCGGCGGGTCGGCGCGGGCGGCGTGAAGGGGACGATGGAGAGCAGGCCCTCGTCGGCGGGCGACACCGAGGTGGCCGGCAACACGGTGACGCCCATGCCGCTGGCGACCATATGGCGGATCGTGTTGAGCGAGCTGCCCTGCAGCATGCCGGCAAGGCCGTTGCCCTGAGACTGGCGGGCGGCCAGTTCGCTGCAGCTTTGCAGCACCTGGTCGCGGAAGCAGTTGCCCTGGGTGAGCAAGAGCACGCTCTCGTGCGACAGCGCATCCGCGTCGATGCTGTCGCGCTTCTCCCACGGGTGGCCCTTGGGGGTGGCGACCACGAAGGGTTCGTCGTACAGCGGCCACGCCTGCGTGCCGGGCTCGTCGAACGGGTCGGCGACGATGATGGCGTCGACCTCGCCGCGCTTGAGCATCTCGGACAGGCGCGCGGTGTAGTTTTCTTCGAGGATCAGCGGCATGTCGGGCGCGAGGATGCGCAGCGCCGGGATCAGCCTGGGCAACAGGTAGGGGCTGATCGTGAAGATGACCCCCAGCCGCAGCGGGCCGGACAGCTCGTTCTGGTGTTCGCCGGCCAGGTGCTTGATGGTGTCGACTTCCTCGAGCACGCGGCGCGCCTGGTCGACGATGCGCTCGCCGATCTCGGTGACGGCGACCTCGGGGCCGCCGCGTTCGAACAGGGTGACGGAGAGCTCGTCCTCGAGTTTCTTGATCGCGATCGACAGCGTGGGCTGGCTGACGAAGCAGGACTGGGCGGCTCGGCCGAAATGGCGCTCGCGCGCGACGGCCACGATATAGCGAAGTTCGGTCAGCGTCATGATGCGTAGCCGGCCCGTGACGGGCCGGAAGGTCGGCTGCCGGCCGGGGCCGGCGCCTGAGGCTAGCGGTTCTGCTCGGGCAGCACGATGTTCACTTCGAGAACCTCGAAGTTGTCCTGGCGCTCGAGCTGGACCTTGATGTCGTCCTGGTTGACGGCGACGTATTTCGAGATGACTTCCATCAGCTCGCGCTGCAGCGCGGGCAGGTAGTCGGGCGTGCCGTTACGGCCACCGCGCTCGTGGGCGAGGATGATCTGCAGGCGTTCGCGGGCGATGGACGCCGACTTCTGGCGCTTGCCGAAAATCATATCGATCAGGGACATGTTCAGCTCCCGAACAGGCGTTTGAGCAGGCTGACCTTGGGAGCCTCCAGGAAACGCATCGGTTTGTCTTCGCCGAGGAAGCGGGCGACGATGTCCTCGTACGCCTCGGCCGCGTCGGACCCCTTCATGTGGATCGCCGGCGTGCCGGAGTTGGACGCCTGCAGGATCGCCTGCGATTCCGGGACCACGCCGATCAGCTTGACGCGCAGGATCTCCTTGACGTCGTCGACCGACAGCATCTCGCCCTTGTCGACGCGGGCCGGCGAGTAGCGGGTGATCAGGAGGTGCTCCTTGACCGGCTCCTTGCCCTCGATCGCGCGGCGCGACTTGGACGACAGGATGCCGAGGATGCGGTCGGAGTCGCGCACCGAAGAGACTTCCGGGTTGGTGACGATCAGCGCCTCGTCGGCGAAGTAGAGCGCCATCAGCGCGCCGCGCTCGATGCCGGCCGGCGAGTCGCACACGATGTACTCGAAGCCCATGCCGTCCAGTTCGCCCAGCACGCGCTCGACGCCGTCTTCGGACAGCGCGTCCTTGTCGCGGGTCTGCGACGCCGGCAGCACGTACAGGTTGTCGCAGTGCTTGTCCTTGATCAGCGCCTGGTTCAGCGTCGCCTCGTTGTTGACGACGTTGATCAGGTCGTACACGACCCGACGCTCGCAGCCCATGATCAGGTCGAGGTTGCGCAGGCCGACGTCGAAGTCGATCACGGCGGTCTTGTGGCCGCGCAAGGCGAGGCCGGAAGCGAAACTGGCGCTGGTGGTGGTCTTGCCGACACCGCCTTTGCCCGAGGTCACCACGATAATCTTTGCCACGTTCGTATTCCCTGTGAGGAGGTTCGTGGTCAGCCGCCCAGCGCGGCGATGACCAGCTTGTCGTTTTCGAGATAAACCTGCGCGCGCTGCCCCTGGATTGCCGAGGGCAACGACTGTTCGATGGTGCGGTAGACACCGGCGATCGAAACGAGCTCCGCCTCCATCGCCTGCACGAAGATGCGTGCGTCCTGGTTGCCGCGTGCACCGGCCAGCGCGCGGCCGCGCAGCGGCGCGTAGACGTGGATGTTGCCGTCGGCGATCACCTCGGCGCCGGCGCTGACCATCGCCAGCACGACAAGGTCGGTGCCCTTGGCGTAGATCTGCTGGCCCGCGCGCACCGGCTTGTCGATCACCATGCCGACGCTGGGCGCCGCGGGTGCGGCCGGCGGCGCCTGCTCGGCGACCGGCGCCGGCGCGGTGGCGCGCGTCGTGGTGCCGGTGCCGGTAAAGCCGAGCCCGTGCGCGCGCGCAAGTTCGCCGTACGCGCCGTTGTCGTGGCGCAGCGCGACCACGCGCACGCCGCGCGCTCGGCTCTTGGCGAGCAGGGCGGCAAGGTCGAGTGCCGCGGGGTCGGGCAGGCCGTTCAGGTCGAGGACGAAGGCCTCGTCGCCGTCGGCGAAACGGTTGCCGAAGCGTTCGCCCAGCGCGCGTTCGAAGGCGCCAAGATCGCTGTTGTGCAGCATCAGCGCCAGCAGGTCGAGGCTGGCCGATTTGATTTCAAAAGGGGACGCCGCAGGGTTCATTCGGAGGGCCGCCGTATAGCGTAATTCAATTGGCCGAGTGTAATTGTTTGCCGGGTGCCTTTCAATGTAGAAAGGGCCAGCACTGCCGCATCTGGTACTGTTGCCAATAGTCGACTGTGGCGTAAATGCCGCGCAGCACGATGAATCTTTATGCTTATACATTAACGGGTTGACGCTTCGGAAACGGCTCACTAACATTTGGTTTGTGCGATGCAGCAAAGAAGCGTTGGCTGCCGACACGCCCACATATCCGTACGTATCGCGCAGTTTTCGACAAAGGAGTCTCCGATGTTCACCCAACAGCAAGATTTTGCCGCACTCGGCCAGGCCAACTTCGACAAGGCGCTGCGCCTGTCGTCCATCGTGCTGGCCGGCGCCGAGCGCATGACCAACCTGCAGCTGGAGCTGTCGCGCAAGCTGCTCGCCGACAACGCGCAGGCCGTGAAGTCCCTGTCCGAGATCAAGGACCCGAAGGCGCTGGCCGAATTCCAGGCTGCCCAGGCGCAACCGTCGATCGACCAGGGTCTGGCCGCCGCGCGCAGCCTGTACGATGCCTGCGTCGAAACCCAGAACGAACTGGTCTCCTTCTTTGAAGAGCAGGTGGCCGAGTCGAACAAGACGGTGATGGCGTCGCTGGACAAGTTTGGCAAGAACGCGCCGGCCGGCTCCGACGTGGCGGTCAACGCGCTGAAGACCCTGCTGTCGACCACCAACGCCGCGATCGACAACGTCTCCAAGACCGCGAAGAAGATGGGTACCGAGTTTGCCGAGGCGAGCGTGAACGCCGCGACCAGCGCCGCCAAGAACACCGGCGCCGCCGTCGGCCGCGCGGCCAAGAAGGCTGCGCCGGCTGCCTGATCGCAAGCTTGCCGGTCATGAAAAAGGCGCCCCGCGGGGCGCCTTTTCTCATGGGGCGGGCTGTTCGAGCAGGCGCTGCCAGGCGCAGCGCAGCGCGAGCACATGGCTGAGCCACAGCGCCAGCGCCTGCGCGAAATGCGGGTGGCCGGCCGCGGGGAAGGCGGGCGCGTAGACGGCCGGCGCCGGGTGGCAGGCGAGGTAGCGGCCGGCCAGCTCGTCCAGCCGTGTCAGCAGTTGCTGCTGGCGGCGCAGCCATTCGTCGGCGTCGGGTAGCGCCCCGTGCAGCAAGCCCAGGTGTTGCGCGTAGCGCAGCGCCTCCACGCACTGCCAGCTGAAGGTCGCGCTGCCGGCCGGGCCGCAGTCAAGCCAGGCACCGGGCAGCGGCGCGAGCGCGTCGGCGACGGCGCAGGCCTCGTCCGCTGCACCGCCGGCGTAGACGGCAAAGCCCAGCCGTTCGCCGGCTGGCAGCCAGTGTGCGGCGAGGTCTGCGTAGCGGCCGCCGTGAAAGGCGGCGAGCGCCTGCGCAGCTTGTGGCGTTGGCGCGGACAGGTCGATGCGCCAGCGCCCGCAGACGAGTGCGTCGGGGCCGTCGCGGCGCGTCAGCGCGTGACCTGCCGCCGCCAGTCTGGTGCAGACTGCCGTCAGGGTGCTGCTGTTGCCGTATGCCTCGATATCCACCTGGGTTCCGTCGCCTGCTTGCCTGTCGTCTGCCGATTGTTTCACGGGCGGTGCGCGGCTGCACTAGGGGAAAGCCGCGCGCAAAAGAAAAGGCCGCCTCGGGGCGGCCTTGCTGCCGGGCTGCGGGATCAGCCCTGTTGCTTGTGGCGCTCGATGCCGTCGACCAGCTCGGCCTTGGCGTCTTCCAGCGTGCCCCAGCCCTGCACCTTGACCCACTTGCCCTTTTCCAGGTCCTTGTAGTGTTCGAAGAAGTGCACCATCTGGTTGCGCAGCAGCTCAGGCAGGTCTTCCAGCTTCTGGATCGCGCTGTACATGGTGCACAGCTTCTCGACCGGCACGGCGACCAGCTTGGCGTCGATGCCCGACTCGTCTTCCATCTTGATCATGCCCAGCGCGCGGCAACGCACGACAACGCCCGGCGGCAGCGGGAACGGGGTGACCACCAGCACGTCCACCGGGTCTCCGTCCAGCGACAGGGTCTGCGGCACGAAGCCGTAGTTGGCCGGGTAGAACATCGAGGTGCCCATGAAGCGGTCGACGAAGATCGCGCCGGAGTCCTTGTCCAGTTCGTACTTGATCGGCGCGCCGTTGGCCGAGATCTCGATCACGACGTTGAAGTCGTTCGGCATGTCCTTGCCGGCGGAAATCGCATTGATGTTCATTGTGTGGTCCTTTTTATGGGTCAGGCACGGGTAAAAATCAGGTGAGCGATTATAGCGCAGCCTCTGGCGCAGGGTAGCTCAGGGTATAATCATGTCGTTACGATAATGCAACAGGGTTTCAGGATGCTCGACAAGCTGATCATCGAGTTCGACAAGGGCCTGCGCACGCTGGCCGCACCGGCCATCAGCGGCCGGCCGCACCCGGACGCGCATATCGAGGAGAGCGAGATGGGCGACGCCGAGCGTCGCCACGCGCTCGGCCTGATGCGAGTCAACCACTGCGGCGAGGTGTGCGCGCAGGCGCTCTACCAGGGGCAGGCGCTGACCGCCAGGAGCGATGCGGCGCGCGAGGCGCTGAAGGGCGCGGCGCAGGAAGAGGTCGAGCACCTGGCGTGGACGGAAGCGCGCATCCGTGAGCTTGGCGGGCGGCCCAGCGTATTCAACCCCTTGTGGTACGCCGGCTCGCTGGCGATCGGCGTCGGGGCGGGGCTGCTGGGCGACAAGTGGAACCTCGGCTTCCTGGAGGAGACCGAGCACCAGGTCGGCGCGCACCTGGACAGCCACCTGACGAGCCTGCCGGCGCAGGATGCCAGGAGCCGGGCGATCGTCGGGCAGATGCGCGACGACGAATTGAAGCACGCCGACATGGCGCACGAACTGGGCGCCGCGCGCCTGCCGCTGCCGGTGCGCGCGCTGATGAAGCTCTCGTCCAGGGTGATGACGGGCGCCAGCTACCGCGCCTGACCCGGGCGCTTTCGATATGAAAAAGGCCGGCCCCGCGCAAGCGGGCCGGCCTTTAGTTTGCCTGGCGGCGGCTTAGCGGCGGCTCTTCTCGACCATGATCTCGATGATCTGGCGGTCGGTCTCGCGCATCGAGCCGCGCGCGAGCGCGCACAGGTTGGCGATCGACTCGTCGACGTCGTGGGCGACGATGCCCTCGTGGCCGGTCACCCGGCTGTCGTCCAGCGCCATCAGCACCGCCTTGTAGGCGGACGACGCCGAGGTCGACACCTTCATCGCGCAGCTGTTGGACGCGCCGTCGCAGATCATGCCGGCGACGTCGCCGATCATACTGCACACGGCCATGCCGACCTGCTCGAAACGGCCGCCGAGCAGCCATGCCATGCCGGCGGCGGCGCCCATCGACGCGGTGGTCACCGCGCACAGCGCGGAGAGCGGCGGCAACTTGTCGTGGATGTAGATCGCTGTCAGGTGGGAGAGCATCAGCGCGCGCGCGAGTTTCTCGTCGTCGGCGCCGACATGCTCGGCGACCACCATCACCGGCAGTGTCGCCGCGATGCCCTGGTTGCCCGAGCCGGAGTTGCTCATCGCCGGTAGCGTGGCGCCGCCCATGCGCGCGTCGGACGCCGCGCTGGTACGCATCAGGATCTCGGTGAGCAGGCCGCGCGAGAGCAGACCCTGCGCGATCTGGCGCTGGATGGTCGCGCCGATGTGCAGGCCGTAGTCGCCGCTCATCCCCTCGACCGACAGCGCACCGTTCAGCCGCGCCGCCTCGAGGATGAACGAGAGCTGTTCGGCAGGTGCGCCGGTTGCGAACTGGTACACCGCGAGCATGTCGGCGTTGTCGAGGGTGTACGGTGCGCTCGCCTCTCGGGTGTTTTCGTTTACCGCGAACAGCACTTCGCCGTTCTTCTCGATGCGCACGACGCGGGTGTGCGCGTCGGCGATAGCGACGGTCACCAGCTCGTCCCCCGCGTGCAGCGTCGCCTCGCTGTAGAGTACGTTCGGCACGTCGGCGATGCCGACGCTCACCCGCCCCGCGTCCAGCAGTGCGCGCGCGGCGGCGACGTCGGCGGGCTTCAGGTTCTTCAGCACCTCGAGGCCGGCGTCGGCGTCGCCGGCGATCGCACCGGCCGCCGCGGCAACCGGCAGGCCCTGCATGCCGGTGCCCGGCACGGTGACGCCCATGCCGTTCTTCATCAGGTTGGCCGAGACGCGGCCTTCGATGCGCTCGGGTACGCGGCCCAGTTCGCGGCGGGCGATCGCCGAGGCGAGTGCCAGCGAGATCGGCTCGGTGCAGCCGAGCGCGGGAATGACTTCGTGACGGACGGCCTTGATAAATTCAGGCCACAGCGGGGAGGGCGTGGTCATCTGGATACGGTATACGGAGAGGATGCGCGATGGTGCTACAAGCCCGTGCGCGGGTAAAGGGGCTGAAAACAGAAAAGCCACTTCGCATGAAGTGGCTGTGTTCTGGCGTCCCCACGGGGAATCGAACCCCGGCCGCCGCCGTGAAAGGGCAGTGTTCTAACCGCTAAACTATAGGGACTTCAAACTGGTGCACCCGGAGCGATTCGAACGCCCGACCCTCTGGTTCGTAGCCAGATACTCTATCCAACTGAGCTACGGGTGCAAAACTTCTACTACTTGTATCCTGGCGTCCCCACGGGGAATCGAACCCCGGCCGCCGCCGTGAAAGGGCAGTGTTCTAACCGCTAAACTATAGGGACTTCAA
The DNA here is from genome assembly GCF_004919095.1 of Crenobacter intestini. Taxonomy (GTDB): domain Bacteria; phylum Pseudomonadota; class Gammaproteobacteria; order Burkholderiales; family Chromobacteriaceae; genus Craterilacuibacter; species Craterilacuibacter intestini. The sequence goes on from NZ_STGJ01000022.1 coordinate 13,106, forward strand.
ACTGGTGCACCCGGAGCGATTCGAACGCCCGACCCTCTGGTTCGTAGCCAGATACTCTATCCAACTGAGCTACGGGTGCAAAACTTCTACTACTTGTATCCTGGCGTCCCCACGGGGAATCGAACCCCGGCCGCCGCCGTGAAAGGGCAGTGTTCTAACCGCTAAACTATAGGGACTTCAAACTGGTGCACCCGGAGCGATTCGAACGCCCGACCCTCTGGTTCGTAGCCAGATACTCTATCCAACTGAGCTACGGGTGCAAAACTTTTACTACTTGTATCCTGGCGTCCCCACGGGGAATCGAACCCCGGCCGCCGCCGTGAAAGGGCAGTGTTCTAACCGCTAAACTATAGGGACTTCAAACTGGTGCACCCGGAGCGATTCGAACGCCCGACCCTTTGGTTCGTAGCCAAATACTCTATCCAACTGAGCTACGGGTGCGGTTTTTGCTGCTTTTCCCTTCAGGCTTGCTGCCCGTCGAGAGCTGCGAACTATACGCATGCCGGTTTGGGTCGTCAAGCCCCCTTCCTGCGATTTTTTGCTTTTCGTTATAGAATGCCTGCGTTTGTTGCGCGGGCACCTGCCGGTGGCCGCGCTTTTTTCATCTGATTTGGGCTGTCATCCATGCTGTCAGGACAAGCGCTGGCCATCGTCGACCTGGAGACGACCGGCGGACACCTCGTGCACGACAGGATCACCGAGGTCGGCGTCGTTCTGGTCGACGGTGACCGTGTCGAACGCTACCAGACGCTGGTCAACCCGGGGCGGGCGATCCCGCCGGCGATCGCAGAATTGACCGGCATCCGCGACGAGATGGTCGCCGATGCGCCGCCTTTCGAGGCGATCGCGCAAGAAATCAAGCGGATGCTCGCCGGGCGCTTGCTCATCGCCCACAACGCGCGTTTCGACTACTGCGTGCTGAAGAACGCGCTGCGCCGTGCGGGGCTGCCGCTGCGCGCGGACACCCTGTGTACAGTCCAGCTCTCGCGCAAGCTCTACCCCGAACACTACAAGCACAACCTCGACGCGATCGTCGCGCGCCACGGCATCGAGATGGCCGAGCGCCACCGCGCGCTGGCCGACGCCGAGGCGGTATACCGTTTCCTGTGCTCGGCGCACGCCGAGCACGGCGACGCCTTCGACGAAGTGTCGCGTGCGCTGATCGCCGAGCCCGGCGCGCCCGCGGGCCTGGCCGAAGCCACCGCCGACGCGCTGCCCGACCTGCCCGGGGTGTACCTGCTGATGTCTAGCGGGGGCGAGCCGCTCTACCTTGCCCGCACCGACAACCTGCGCCGGCGCGTCTTCGCGCATTTCGAGCAGGCGGGCAGCACCCGCGCTCAGCCGCGCATCAGCGAGAAGCTGGGCGAGGTCCGCTTCGAGGAGAGCATCGGCGAATTCGGCGCGCAGCTGCTGGAAAAGCTGTGGCTCGCACGCTACCGGCCGCGCTACAACCCGGCCTCCCGCCTCGAAGAAACGCCGTGCACGCTCGCGCTCGACACGGAAGGTGAGGACGGCCGGTGGCGGGTGCGGGTCGTGCCCTGTGCCGGCAGCTTGCCGGACAACACCTTCGGCGTGTTCCGCGGCGCGCGCGAGGCGCAGCACGCCTTGGCCCAGCTGGTCGCCAAGGAGCGGCTGTGCCCGACCCTGCTGCTGCCGGCCAGGGGCGCGCGTGCGCCAGACAAGGGCTGCGGCAAGCGGCGCCACCGGCCGTGCCTTGGCGCCTGCGTCGGCGAGGAGGGCATGGCCGCGCACAACGCGCGCCTGAAGGCGGCGCTCACCGGCGTCGGGGTCGAGCGCTGGCCCTACGCCGGGCGGGTGTCGCTCGTCGAGCGGCATCCGATCAGCGGCGAGCAGCGCGTGCACGTGTTCGAGCGCTGGTGCTATCTGGGCAGCCATGCGGGGGACGGGCGCCTGGCGGGCGGCGCCGACTTCGAGATGGGCGTGTACCGGCTGCTGCGCAGCACTTTGCGCAAGCTGCCGGACGGGGTGACGCTGCAGGAAGGCTAGTGGATCGCGAGGAAGCCGCGCAGGCGGGCCTCGACGATGCGCGGGTTCTCGCCGCCGGCGATCGCGCTGACGCCCTCGATCACCAGTTCCTTGAGGGCGACCTCGGCGGCGATCAGGTGCTTGAGCTTGCCGGCGACCGGCAGGAAGAACAGGTTGGCCGAGCCGACGCCGTAGATGGTCGCGACAAACGCGACCGCGATGCCCGAGCCGAGCTTGCTCGGGTCGGACAGGTTCTCCATCACGTGGATCAGGCCGAGCACCGCGCCCAGAATGCCGAGGGTCGGCGCGTAGCCGCCGGCCGACTCCCAGATGCGCGCGCATTGGCGCCGGGCGTGCTCGGCCATGTCGACCTCGACTTCGAGCACCGAGCGCAGCGTTTCAGGCGGCGCGCCGTCGATCAGCATCTGCAGCGCCTTGCGCGCGAACGGGTCGTGCTGCTGCGCGACGAAGGGCTCGAGCGCGAGCAGGCCGCCCTTGCGCGCGTGCTGGCTCCAGCGCACCACCTCGCCGATCATCTTCTCGTGGCCGAATTCGGGCGGGTTGAACACCCATTTGAGCAGGCGCAGCCCGCCGACGAACTGGCGCGGCGTGCTTTGCAGCATCACCGCGCTGGCGGTGCCGCCGATCACGATCAGGAAGGCGGTCAGCTGCAACAGCGAGGCCAGGTGCCCGCCCTCCAGCGCCTGCCCGGCCAGGATGGCGGTCAGGCCGCCGATGATCGCGATGATGCTCAGTTTGTCCACGTTGTTCCCTTGTCTACAGCCAGCTGCGCAGGCGGCTTCGCAGGCGGCCGACCGCCTGCGAGTGCAGCTGGCTGACGCGCGACTCGGATACGCCGAGCACCGCGCCGATTTCCTTGAGGTTGAGTTCCTGCTCGTAGTAGAGGCTCATCATCAGCGCCTCGCGTTCCGGCAACTCGCCGATCGCGTGCACCAGCGCCTGCCGGAAGCGCGTGTCGGCGAGCGTCGTGTGCGGGTCGGGCGTGCGCTGGTCGGGCACCGCCGCGACCGCGCTCTCGAGCGACTCGCCTTCCTGGTCGTGGAAGTCCTCGAAGTAGACGAGCCGCACGCCCCTGCAGTCGGTCAGCATCGCCTGGTAGTCGGCGAGGCTGACGCCCAGCTCGTCGGCGATCTCGGCCTCGGTCGGCTCGCGGGAAAGTTCGCGCGTCGCGCGGCCGATCGCGTCCTCGATCAGGCGCGAGTTGCGGCGCAGCTGGCGCGGCATCCAGTCGATGCGGCGCAACTCGTCGAGCATCGCGCCCTTGACGCGGGTGCCGGCAAAAGTCTCGAATTGCGCGCCCTGCGTCGGGTCGTATTGCTGTGCCGCTTCGATCAGGCCGATCATGCCGACCTGGATCAGGTCGTCGATCTCGACCGACGCGGGCAGCCGTGCCGCCAGCATGCCGGCGATGCGGCGCACCAGGTGCGCGTACTGCGTGACGTCCGGCTTGTCTTCGCAGGCTGCCTGCGCGTACGCGCGGTGAATGTTCGAAACCGACACCATCTTATCGTTCCGTCGGGACGGCGAGTGCCTTGCCCGTCTCGTGCAATTGTTCCAGATAACTTGTCCGCGTATGTCCGCTGTCCGGCGCGTGCCACAAGGGCAGCATCGCCGCGAGCTGGGCGAAGGCCAGCGCCGCCTCGCTGCCAGGGAAGGCCTCGACCACCGGCCGGCGCAGCGCCTCGCTCTTGCGTACCGCGGCGTCTTCCGGCACGAAGCCGACCCAGCGCATCGACACCCCGAGGTAGTCGCCGGCGACCGACGAGAGCCGGCCGAACGCCGCGTGCGCCTCGTCCTGGCCGTGCACGCGGTTGACCAGCACGTTGAAGCGGCGCCGGCCAAAGTCGGTCGCCAGCCGTTTCATGCACGCGTAGCCGCGCATGATCGCTTCCGGCTGCGGGGTGATCACCAGCACCAGGTTGTCGGCGATCAACAGTGGCACCGGGTCGAGCGCTGGGTCCGGCGCGTCGATCAGCGTGACGCCGCAGTCCTTTTCCAGTGCCGAGAATTCGCTGCCCAGCCGCTGCCAGATCCTTTCGGACAGACGCGAGCGCTCGTCGGGCGACGCGGCGAGGTTGACCAGCGTCACGTCGTGGCGCGAGGCGACCATCAGGTCGGTCAGCCCGCCACGGCTCACGCGCAGGCCGCCCAGCGTCGCCGACGCCGGCACGCCGGCCAGCCGCGACAGGGTCTGCCCGTTCTGGTGGTCGAGCAGCAGCGGACGCTGTCCGGCGAGCGCGGCGGCTGCAGCCAGGCCCGCACACAGCGAGGAGACGCCGCTGCGGCGGGCGCCGGTCAGTGCGAACATCGGCGGCAGCGCGCCCGTGTGGGGGCGGGCGAGCTGGCGCAGGCTGGCGGCCTGGTCGGTCATCCGCGTTACCCCTGGCCGTAGCTCGCGCCTGCGATCGCGGCCTCTTCGGCGGTCGGCCGGAACGGGGTGGACACGCTGGCGGCGGCGAGCGCGCGGTCGATCAGCACGTCGGCGCTCGCCACGTGCAGGTCTTCCGGCACGCGCTGGCCGTTGGTCACGTACTGCAGGGTCAGCCGGTTGCGGATGATCACGTCGAGGCCGGCACCCAGCTGCACCGACTCGTCCATCTTGGAGAGCACGCAGCCGGCAAGATCATTGCTCTTGAAGTGGCGCACCACGTCTTCCAGCGTGCGCCCGTCGGCGTTGGCCGCCAGCAGCAGCAGGCGATGCACCGGCCGGTTGCTGGTGGCGAACATGCGGGTCTGCGCGAGCACGCGCTGGTCGCGCTGGCTCATGCCGACGGTGTCGATCAGCACCACGCGGCGGTCGGCGAGGTCGGCCAGTGTCAGCTGCAGGTCGCCCTCGTTCTGTACCGAGAACACCGGCACGCCGAGGATCTTGCCGTAGATGCGCAGCTGGTCCTGCGCGCCGATCCGGTAGCTGTCGGTGGTGATCAGCGCGACCTGCTGCGCGCCGTAGCGCAGCGTCGCGCGCGCGGCGAGCTTGGCGACGGTGGTGGTCTTGCCCACCCCGGTCGGGCCGACCAGCGCGAAGATGCCGCCCTTGGCGACTAGGTCGTCGGCCGGGTTCATGCACTTGAGGTTGTGCCTGAGCGCGGACGCCGCCCACTTGAGCGCCGTCTCGCTGTCGTAGTGTGCCGGCAGTTTCTGCGTGAGCTGGCGGATCAGCGCCGGGCTGAACCCCGCGCCCAGCAGGGTGCGGAAGAGTTCGGCGCGGTTGGGTGTCTGCCCTTCCATTTCCGCCCACGCGAAGGTCGCCAGCTGGTTTTGCAGCAGGTGCTTGAGCGCGCGGATCTCCTCGCCGATATGGCGGATGTCCTCGGCGACCGCGCCGTCGACCTCGACGCTCACCGGCGCGTGCGGCGCGGCGGCCGCCTGCGGTGCGGGCGTGGGGGGCGGCGCAGGTGCCGGTGCGGCTTCGGGCGCGGCGGCGAACGCAGGCTCGGGGCGCGCCAGCGGCGCAAACACTGCCGGCGTGGCCGGGGCGGCCGCAGCGGGCATCACGCGGGGGAGGGGGGCAGTTGCCGGCGGCTCCTGCAGCGGCTCGACCGGCATCGCGTAGCTGCGCGCCAGCGCGCGCGCGGTCGCGCCGCCTGCACCCGGCGGGGTGCTCGGCGCGGTCGGCACGTTGCGCGGGCGGTGGCGGCTGGAGGTGGGGGCGAGCGTATCGGACAGCGCGGCCACGTCGGCGTCGGCGACGGCCATGATCTCCACCCCGCCGCCCGCGGTCGGGCGGTTGGACAGGATCAGCGCGTCGGCGCCCAGTTCCTCGCGGACCTGGCGCAGCGCGTCGCGCGTGCTTTTGCCGTAAAACTTTCTCACCACCATCTGTCAGTTCGTCCTTAGTCCTTGCCGCCGCCGATCACGGCAATTATACGGATGGTTTTGCTGTCGGGGATTTCGTTGTGAGAAATCACCCTCAGCTGCGGCAGCGCGCGGCGCATGAAGCGCGCGATCAGCGCGCGCAGCGCGGGCGGCGTCAGCAGCACCGGGTTGATGCCCTGCGCCTCGACCGCCTCGGTCTCGCGCACCGCGTTGGCCAGCAGGTTCTCGGCGAGGCCGGGTTCGAGGCCGCCGCCGGCCTTGGACTGCACCGCCTGCATCAGGATGCCCTCGAGTTGCGGGTCGAGCGTCATCAGCGGCAGCTCCTGGTCGCCCGGGAAGAGCTGCTGGACGATGGCGCGCGACAAGGCGGTACGCACCGCCGAGGTCAGCTCGTCGATGTCCTGGGTCACGGGGACATGGTCGGCCAGCGTCTCGAGGATGGTGCGGAAGTCGCGGATGCCGACGCCGTCGATCAGCAGCTGCTGCAGCACCTTCTGCAGGGTGCCCACCGGCACCACCTTGGGCACCAGGTCCTCGATCAGCTTGGGCGACTCCTTCGCCTGGTGTTCGATCAGCGCCTGCACTTCCTCGCGGCCGAGCAGCTCGGCCGCGTGCGTCTGCAGCAGGTTGGAGATATGGGTGGCGACCACCGTGCTCGCGTCGACCACCGTGTAGCCCAGGCTCTGCGCCTCCTCGCGGCGGTCGGCGGCGATCCACAGCGCCGGCAGGCCGAAGGTCGGGTCGGTGGTCGGCGTGCCCGGCACCTCGCCGTCGACCTGGCCCGGGTTGATCGCGAGGAACTGGCCGGCGTAGGCGTCGCCGTTGCCGATCTCGACGCCCTTGAGCAGGATGCGGTAGGCGTTGGGGCGGATCTCCAGGTTGTCGCGGATGTGCACCGGCGGCACCAGGAAGCCGACCTCCTGCGCGATCTTCTTGCGGATGCCGCGGATGCGCCTGAGCAGCTCGCCGTCCTGGTCGCGGTCGACCAGCGGGATCAGCCGGTAGCCGACTTCCAGCCCCAGCATGTCGACCGACTGCACGTCGTTCCAGCTCACCTCGGCCGCCGCCTGCTCGGGCATCGGCGCGCCCGGCAGTACGCCGGCACCCGCGCCGGCGCCGGCCAGTTCGGCCTGCGCCGCTTCGCGGCCGCGTTTCTCCTGCCACCAGGCCAGCGCGGCGAGCGACGCGGCGATGGTCAGGAAGGCGATGTGCGGCATGTTGGGGATCAGCCCGATCAGCCCGATCACCGCGGCGGTGATGTACAGCACCTGCGGGTTGGCGAACAGCTGGCCGATGAACTGCTCGGACAGGTCCTTGTCGGTGCCGACGCGGGCGACCACGATGCCGGCGGCGGTCGAGATGATCAGCGCCGGGATCTGCGCGACCAGGCCGTCGCCGATGGTCAACAGTGTATAGGTCTTGGCGGCGTCGCCCGCCGGCAGGTCGTGCTGCGCCATGCCGACGATCAGGCCGCCGACGATGTTGATCACGATGATCATGATGCCGGCCATCGCGTCGCCGCGCACGAACTTGGACGCACCGTCCATCGCGCCGAAGAAGTTGGCTTCCTCGGTGATCATCTGCCGGCGCTTGCGCGCCTCGTCCTCGCCGATCAGGCCGGCGTTGAGGTCGGCGTCGATCGCCATCTGCTTGCCGGGCATCGCGTCCAGCGTGAAGCGGGCCGACACCTCGGCGATGCGGCCGGCACCCTTGGTGATCACCATGAAGTTGATGATGGTCAGGATGATGAACACGATGATGCCGATCGCGACGTTCTCGCCGATCAAAAAGTGCGCGAACGATTCGATCACCTTGCCCGCCGCGTCCGGGCCGGTGTGGCCCTCCATCAGGATCACCCGGCTCGAGGCGACGTTCAGCGACAGGCGCAGCAGCGTCGTCACCAGCAGCACCGCCGGGAACGCCGAGAATTCCAGCGGGTGGCGGGTGTTGATGCCGACCAGGAGCACGATGATCGACATCGCGATGTTGAAGGTGAAGAACGCGTCGAGCACCAGGGGCGGCAGCGGCAGCACCATCATCGCGAGGATCAGGATGATGAGCACCGGCCCGGCCAGGCCCGACAGGTTGAGCGTCTTGAGGATGCCTAGGATCTGCTTCATTCAGTGTTTCGTTCGTTGCGGCCGGCGGCCGTCTTCTTCGATTGCGGGTCAAGCTCGGGCGGCACCTCGAGCGCGTCCGGGTAGACCGGGGCGAGGCCGCCATTCTGTTCGTACACACGCAGCTGGTAGATGTAGGCAAGCACCTGCGCCGCCGCGTCGAACAGCTTGGGCGGGATGTCCTCGCCCAGTTCGGCGTGGAAGTACAAGGCGCGTGCGAAGGCCGGCGCGCGCATGCTGGCGACCTTGTGTTCGCGGCCGGTCTCGAGGATCTTCTCGGCGAGCTTGAGCGTGCCCTTGGCGACCACCTGCGGCGCGCGCATGCCGTCGCTGTACTTGAGCGCGACCGCGTAATGCGTCGGGTTGGTGACGATCACGTTGGCGTGCGGCACCTCCTGCATCATCCGCTTGCGCGCGGCCTCGCGCTGCAGCTGGCGGATGCGCCCCTTCACCTCGGGCGAGCCCTGCTGTTCCTTGTGTTCCTGTTTGACCTCTTCCTTGGTCATCTTGAGCTTCTTGTGGTACTGCCACAGCTGCAGCGGCACGTCGACCGCCACCAGCAAGAGCAGGGCGCCGGCGACGATCAGCAGGGTATGGCCGACCAGCTCCATCATCCGCGCGAGCCCCGCCTCCAGCGGCAAGGTGGCGAGCGAGGTGAGCTCGGCGCGCTCGCTCCAGATCACCCAGGTGGCGACGCCGCCGATCAGCGCGCTCTTCATCACCGCCTTGCCGCCCTCGGCCAGTGCCTGCACCGACACCATGCGCTTGAGGCCCGATACCGGGTTGAGCTTGGAGAACTTCGGCTCGATCGCCTTGGCCGACAGGTTCCAGCCGCCGATCAGCAAGGGGGTGAACAGCGCGACGATGGCGAGCGCGCCCAGGAAAGGCAGCAGCATCCACAGGGTGTCGAGCGCCGCGGCGCGCATCGCCTCGAGCGCGAGCTCGGGCGTCTTTAGCGCCGCCACGTCAAAGCCCAGCAACCGGCGGGTGATCGCCGAGACGTCGCGGTAGAAGCCCGGCCCCAGCGCGATCAGCAGGCCGACGCCGGTCATGGTCACCGCGAAGGTCGCCAGTTCCCGCGACCGGGGGACATTGCCTTCCTCGCGCGCCTGCGACAGGCGCCGCTCGGAGGCGGGTTCTGTGCGTTCGAGGTCGGAATCTTCAGCCATGGTCGCGTGGGGTCAGGATGGTCGATCAACTCGCCATCTTACCAGTTAGATGCAAGACTCCGGTATCAAAGCAGGGGTGTTTTGCGGCTTTTATGTTGAAAAAACAGGCGGCTGTGCAGGGCGTGCCGATGGTCGCGGTCAGGCCCGGCGATTGGGCGTTTGCCTCGGCTGCGTTACACTTGCGCGATTGAAACTGGCTGCAACACGATGAAACAATACCTCGACCTGATGCGTCACGTGCTCGAGCACGGCGACGTGAAGACCGACCGCACCGGTACCGGCACCCGCTCGGTGTTCGGCTACCAGATGCGCTTCAACCTCGAGGACGGCTTCCCGCTGGTGACCACCAAGAAGCTGCACCTCAAGTCCATCATCCACGAACTGCTGTGGTTCCTGTCCGGCGACACCAATATCCGTTACCTGAAGGAAAACGGCGTGCGCATCTGGGACGAGTGGGCGGACGAGAACGGCGACCTGGGCCCGGTGTACGGCTACCAGTGGCGCTCGTGGCCGGCGCCGAACGGCGGCAAGGTCGACCAGATCGCCAACGTGGTCGAGATGATCAAGCGCATGCCGGACTCGCGCCGGCTGATCGTCTCGGCGTGGAACCCGGCGCTGGTCGACCAGATGGCGCTGCCGCCGTGCCACAGCCTGTTCCAGTTCTACGTATCGAACGGGCGCCTCTCCTGCCAGCTCTACCAGCGCTCGGCCGACATCTTCCTCGGCGTGCCGTTCAATATCGCCAGCTACGCGCTGCTCACCATGATGGTCGCGCAGGTGTGCGGCTTGAAGGCGGGCGACTTCGTGCACACGCTGGGCGACGCGCACCTCTACAGCAACCACCTCGAGCAGGCGCGCGAGCAACTGGCGCGCGAACCTTTCCCGCTGCCGACCATGCACCTGAACCCCGCGGTCACCGACATCTTCGGCTTCAAGTTCGAGGACTTCACGCTGGAAGGCTACCAGGCGCACCCGCACATCAAGGCGCAGGTGGCGGTATGAAGCCGCTGCTGACGCTGGTGGTGGCGATGGCCAGGGGGCGGGTGATCGGCAAGGACAACGCGATGCCGTGGCACCTGCCGGAAGACCTCAAGCACTTCAAGGCAGTGACGCTCGGCAAGCCCATCATCATGGGGCGCAAGACCTGGGACTCGATCGGCCGCCCGCTGCCGGGCCGGCGCAATATCGTCGTCACCCGCAACGAGGCGTGGCGGGCGGAAGGTGCCGAGGCGGTGCACTCGCTGGCGGACGCGCTCGCGCGGGTGGGGGAGGTGGACGAAGCCTGCGTGATCGGCGGGGGCGAGCTGTTTGCGCAGGCGCTGGCGCTTGCCGACCGGCTGGAGCTGACCGAGATCGACATTGAGGTGGCCGGCGACGCGTTTTTCCCGGCGTGGGACGACGGCTCATGGCAGGAGAGTGCGCGCGAGGCGCACCGCCGCGACGACGGCCTGGCCTGGTGCTACCGCACGCTCACGCGCCGCGGCTAGGAGCCGTGTAGGTCGAGTCTCACCCGGATGTTGAGTCCGCTGCGCGGACGTTTTTAGGTGCCGCTTCCGCGCTGACCGAGCGCGGCAAGCGTAGCGGTGCGAGGGAATTCGAACGGGCAAGGGGCTTGTGGCGACAAGCCCCTTGCATCCCAAACGCCCCCGAAGGCCCGCGACTTCCCCGTCAACAAAGGCGCTGGCGAGGCGCCGGCCAACTCGCGATTCGCTACCGTCGAATCGCTCGAACAAGGGCCGGCTTAAGACCTCGCCAGCACCTTTGTTGCCGGCGCGTGCCTACGCGGTAGGGTGGCTGGCGCAAGAAGGTTATGGATTGGCTTTCGCCGGCTGTCTGGCGCTTAAACCTTCTCGGCTGCCGACAACGCGCGGGTCGCCTCGACGACCACCTGGCTGTAGGTGTCGTGCAGTGCGCGGCTGAGCGTGCCGATGCGCTCGCCGTCGCGGGCGACGATGGCGGCGACCGCGTCGGCGATGAAGGCCTGCGCGCGCGCGAGTTGCGGCGCGCCGGCGCGGAAGATCGCGTACAGGCAGCGGCGGGTCAGCGGCTGCATCTCTTCCAGCGTCGCCTGCAGGTAGCGGTTGTCGCAGCGCGCATAGAGTGCGGCCAGGAACTCGAAGCTGGTCGCGTAGAAGGCAGAGACATCGTCCTGCCGGCGGTCGATCGCCAGTTGCGCCTCGCATTCGAACAGCGGCGCCAGGTCGTCGTGCTGCCAGCGTGCGGCCAGGCTCTGCATCGCCTGCTCCAGCAACAGGAACCACAGGTCGAGGAAGGCGCGCACGTCGTCGGCGTTCATGCTCTCGACCACCGCGCCGCGGCGCGGGTAGATGCGGATCAGCTGGCGGCGCTCGAGGATCAGCAGCGCCTCGCGTACCGAACTGCGGCTGACCGACAGTTCGGCGGCGATGCGCAATTCCTGGATGCGGGCGTTCGGTGCGAGCGTGCCGCGGATGATGTGTTCGCCCAGATGGGCGGCGATCTGTTCGGTCAGCGAGTCGTTGGCTTTGAAGGTCATGGCGGGAGAATGTCGGATTGTCCGGCAGTACGGCGAGCGGCGATTTTAACACCGTGCGCGGGTGTGGCGTAAAACCGTCACCTTCTCTTGCGAAGCGCATGAATGGCTTGCCGTGCGCGTGCACCGCGCCTAACATTCAAACGTCTGTTTGATTCGGGCCGCGCGAGGAAGACACCGAGGGGCTTTGCAAGGGCGCTCGTCAAGCTTCGACGTCGGACAGATCCGGCCCCCTCGCGTTCGGGACGCGATGGGGTGCCACGCTGCAGGGAAGCTTGCAGGTACGACACGGGTGTTGACCGCCCCGGCTACAGGCCGGGGCGTTTTTTTGCCTGCGGTTGGCGGGCATGAAAAAACCGGCGCGAGGCGCCGGTTTTTGCGTTCAGAAGCGCGAGGCTTAGAACTTGTGGACCACGTAGGCACCGAAAGCGTCGATCTTGTCGTCGCCGAATGCCTTGGCCAGGTTGTCGTCCAGCTTGATGTGGCCGTACTGGGCGCTCAGCACAGTGCGCTTGGACAGTGCGTAGTCGGTACCGACCACGAACTGCTGGTAGCCGGAGTCGCTCAGCTTGCTGCCGTCAACCTTGACGTCGGTGCCCTGCACGAAGGAGACCTTCGGCATGAAGTTGCCGATCGAGTAGGTCGCGGTCAGCGCGTACTCGCTGGACTCGAACTTGCCCAGCTTGGTGTTCAGGGTCGCAGCATTCAGATCAGACAGATCAACGAAGCTGTTGGCGAAGGTCTGGTCGTAGTCGCCCTTGCTCAGACGGTAGCCGGCTGCCACGAACAGGTTGTTGGCTTCGTAGCCCACTTCCAGTTGGTGTTGGGTGCCTTTTTCTGCCGGAGCATCAACCGGAGCGTTGTACTTGGTGCGGTAGGTGTACGCGTACTTGGCGAACATCGGGCCGTAGTTGTAGCCCAGACCCAGGTTGTACGTTTCCCGATCTTTATTTTTGATCGTGGTCGGATCAACCGGGTTGAAGTTGGTGTTGATGCTCTTGTCTTCTTCGGTGCCGTACAGGAAGGCGGCCTTGAAGCCTGCGTATTCCGGGCTGTCGTAACGGACGGCGTTCTTCACGCGGGTGTTGCCGCGGGTGTAGATGCCCAGGCCCAGCGCGTCGCTGTTGTACTCGTACGGGTCAACGTTGCCCAGGTCGGAGTCGCCGAAGTTGGAGATGTTGCCCAGACGCAGGGTACCGAAGTCGGAGGTCACGCCGACGAAGGACTGGCGGGAAGCCCAGTTGCCGCTGTTGGCGCTGTTATCGATCGCAACGCCGGTCTCAACCTGCCAGATCGCCTTCAGGCCGTTGCCCAGGTCTTCAGCACCCTTGAAACCGATGCGGGAGCCCACGTCTTCGATGTTGGTCGCACGCTGGCCAGCGGTATCGATCGATTCAACGCCGCCCTTGATGGCGCCGTAGATGGTCACGTCAGCAGCTGCTACGGCCGGGATACCGGCGATCAGCGCAGCGATCAGGGTCTTTTTCATGATGCTCTTCCTTGGTGTGTGAAGAAAAGTTTGTGAGCGAATGCTAAACGCGAAGTTGTGCGTGGCGCAACACATAGCAAGCGTACTGTTGCTTTTTTCCTACACATTGAGCGCGTTTGCTCGCCGTTTATGCGCATATCAAGATAAGAAGATCATTAAACTCTCAAAGAAATCAGCGGCTTGCGCTGCGTGCGCGGGATTTGCAGTGTCTGGGCGAAAAACCGTGTGATTCTGTTGTTTTTTGCGGCGTGCTTGCCATGGTGCTGGCGTTTCTGGCGGATAAATGCCGGACGGCGGACAAAAAAGAGCCCGTCCTGACTGGACGGGCCGCAAAAACCTAACCTCGAAACAACGGAAGGACGCACGCAGTACGTATCCGTTGCCAAGTATTCTAGGAGCATGTGCTGTCAATGTAAAACAGCCTGTCTCTATTTTTGATGTTGATCAATCGCTGTCTATTTTGGGGCGGCTGCGGCAAGCGCAAAAAAACCGGCCGCGCGGGCGGCCGGTGTTGGGTGCAGGTGGCGCGGGTGCTCAGGCCGCGGCGAGCGCCTGCTCGATGTCGGCGAGGATGTCGTCGATATGCTCGATGCCGATCGACAGGCGCACCATCTCTGGGCGCACGCCGGCCTTGCGCTGCTCCTGCTCGGAGAGCTGGCGGTGGGTGGTGCTCGCCGGGTGGCAGGCCAGGCTCTTGGCGTCGCCGATGTTCACCAGACGGGTCACCAGTTGCAAGGCGTCGATGAAGCGCGCGCCGGCCTCGACGCCGCCCTTCACGCCGAACGACAGGATGCCCGACGCGCGACCGCCCATATAGCGCTCGACCAGGGCCTTCGACGGGTTGCCTTCCAGCGCCGCGTATTCGACCCAGTCGACCTTGGGGTGGCTGGCGAGGTGGCGGGCGACCTTCGCTGCGTTGTCGCAGATGCGGTCCATCCTGAGCGCCAGCGTCTCGATGCCGGTGAGGATCTCGCGCGCGTTGAACGGCGAGATCGCCGCGCCCATGTTCCGAAGCGGCACCACCCGCGCGCGGGCGATATAGGCGGCGGCGCCCAGCGCCTCGACGTAGTTGACGCCGTGGTAGCTGACGTCCGGCGTGTTCAGGCGCACGAAGCGTTTGGCGTGCTCGCCCCACGGGAACTTGCCCGAGTCGACGATGATGCCGCCGATGCTGGTGCCGTGCCCGCCCAGGTATTTGGTGAGCGAGTGAACGACGATGTCGGCGCCGTGCTCGAACGGCCGGCACAGATAAGGAGAGGGCACGGTGTTGTCGACGATCAGTGGCAGGCCGTGCCGGTGGGCTTCCGATGCGAAGGCGGCGAAGTCGACCACGTTGCCCAGCGGGTTGCCGATCGATTCGCAGAACACCGCCTTGGTGCGCGCGTCGACCAGCGCGCCGATCGCGGCCGGGTCGCGGTAGTCGACGAAGCGCACCTCGATCCCCAGTTGCGGGAAGGTGTGCGCGAACAGGTTGTAGGTGCCGCCGTACAGCGTGCTGGTGGCGATGATGTTGTCGCCGGCCTCGGCGATGGTCTGGATCGCGTAGCTGATCGCCGCCATGCCCGAGGCGACCGCCAGCGCGCCGATGCCGCCTTCCAGCGCGGCGACGCGCTTTTCCAGCACGTCGGTGGTCGGGTTCATGATGCGGGTGTAGATATTGCCCTGCACCTTGAGGTCGAACAGGTCGGCGCCGTGCTGGGTGTCGTCGAACGCGTAGCTGACGGTCTGGTAGAGCGGCACGGCGACGGCCTTGGTGGTCGGGTCCGGGCTGTAGCCGCCGTGCACGGCAATCGTTTCAATCTTCATGGTTTTCTCCGTCTGTAGAGTTTTTTGTCATCATCGGCGATCGTCGCGTCGTGTGCAAAGGCCGGGCGCTGCTGTGGCCGGCATAAACCGTTATAAGGATGCGCCGGCGAGCAGCGGCAGCACCGCCAGCGTGGCGAGGCCTGAGGCTGCATGTAGCCAGGCCAGGCGCCGGTAGCCGCGCGAAGCCTTACTCGGGCTGTGCGCGGCGACGATGAACGGCCGGCCGTCGGCGGGGGCCGCCAGGTGCAGGCTGACCGGGATCGCCGCGAGTTCGCGGTGCCGGCGGTCGACGTCGCGGGCGACCGCCTCGCGCGCCGCGTCCCATTCGGCAAGGTCCAGCTCGCGGTTGCCGTCGGCGTCGAAGCGCGCGAGCGCCGCCGGGTCGCGCTTGAGCGTCTCCAGCGCGGCCTTGAAGTCGGCGTCGCGCTCGGCGCGGGTTGGCGCGCCGCCGATGGCCGACACTTCGCCCAGCGCGTAGAGCGGGTCGCCGTCGGCGATCCAGGTCTCGGTGATGCGCCAGCCGTCTTCCATCCAGCTGTGCCGGTGGCGCGCGCGCACCTCGGCGCGCTCGGGCTCGATCACCACCTCGCCGCCGTCCTTGCCGACCAGCAGGAAGCTTTCGGTGGAGGTGGCGCCGCTGTCGGCGTGGCCGGTGAGCGGGCGCCGGCCCGGCCCTTGCCAGGCGCGCCGGTAGCCGAACCATAAACAGGGGCGGCCGCTGATGGCGGAGGCGAGCGGCGCGCGCGGGTGGGCGCGCGCGGTGCCGTAGAGTTCGCAGTAGCCGAGCGCGGCGCTGGCTGCGCGCGCGGTCGGCGTGTCGGCGACGGCGCGGTAGCGGCGGTACGCCCAATGCCAGTAAAAGAGGGCGAACAGCGCGCAGCTGCCTTGCAGGAGGGCGGGCGGCAGCAAGGGGAGCCGCCACGCGGCGTAAAGCAGCGCGGGGTAGGCGGCGAGGCTCGCGTAACGGTGCGCGAGCGCGTCGTGGCCGCCGGGCAGCTTAACGCTGGAAAAGCGCGGCAATATCGACATCGGCCTTGTCGCGCGCGGCGAAGGTCAGCGGCCGCGCGGGGGTGAAGCCCAGCGCCTGCGCGACGAGGGTGTCGGGGAAGGACTCGACGCGCACATTGAGGTTGTTGACCGCCTCGTTGTAGAGTTCGCGCCGGTCGGCGATCGCGTCTTCGAGGCGGCTGATGCGCGCGGAAAGTTCGCCAAAGCGCGCGTCGGCGGAGAGTTCGGGGTAGGCTTCGGCGACCGCCCACACTTGCGCGAGCAGGCCGCGCAGCTGTTCTTCGAGCGCGCCGATGCGGGGGACGTCGTTCCTGGCGCGCGCGTCGCGCACCGCGCTCCTGGCTTCCATCACCCGGGTCAGCGTGTCCTGCTCGAAGCGCGCGTACTGCTGGCAGACGGCGACCAGCTTGGGTAACTCGTCATGGCGCTGCTTGAGCAGCACGTCGATATTCGCCCAGCTTCTTGTCACCTCGTGGCGCAAGCGCACCAGGCCGTTGTAGAGCGCGATCAGGTATAGCAGCGCAAGGCCGAGCGCGGTGGCGATGATCCATTTAGTCATGGCGTCTCTTTCTGAGGTGGCCAGACAATGATGATGTCCTTGTTTGGGGGCGTCAACGTCCGGAAAGGCAGGCATGAAAGCAACCCTGAATATCGTCGGCGGCGGCCGGCTGGGCGCCACACTCGGCGCGCTCGCGCAGGCCTCGGGCCGCTACCGCGTAGGCGCGGTGCTGTGCCGCGAGCGCGCGCACGCCGAAGCGGCCGTCTCGCTGGTCGGCGACGGCGTGCCGCTGTGCGATCTGGCCGCGCTGCCGCCGGCCGGGCTGACCCTGATCGCGGTGCCCGACGCCGCGATCGCGCCGGTGGCGGCCAAGCTCGCGGCAGCCGGCGTGCTGGCGCCGGGGTCGGTCGCCTTTCACGCCAGCGGCGCGGGCGAGGCGAGCCTGCTCGCGCCCCTGGCGGCGCAGGGCGTGTGCTGCGCGAGCCTGCACCCGGCCTTCTCCTTCGCCGACCCGGCGCGCGCGCGCTTGTCTTTTGCCGGCACGTTGTGCGCGTTCGAGGGCGATACGGCGGCGCAGGCGCCGCTCTACGACTTCGCACACGCCATCGGCGGGGCGCCGTTCGCGCTTGCGCCCGGCGGCAAGGCGGCGTACCACGCGGCGCTGTCGGTCGCGTCCAACTATCTGGTCACGCTGGCGGCGCTGGCCGCCCGTATCGCCGCGGCGGGCGGTGTCGACACGGACACCGCTGCGCGGCTGATCGGCACGCTGATGCAGCAGACGCTGAGCAATGTGCGCGCGATCGGCCCTGCCGCCGCGCTGACCGGGCCGATTGCGCGCGGCGACGATGGCACCGTCGCGCGCCATCTGGCGGTGCTCGCAGGGGATGACGCTGCCGCGTACCGCGCGCTGGGCCGGCTGACGCTGGCGTTGGCATCCGCGCCTGACGCCGCGCAGCGGGAAAGGCTGGCCGCGCTGCTGGCGGATTAGGCGGGGACGGCAAACACCTGACGCAGGTAGGCGAGGAAGGTCGGGTCGACCGGCAGGGCCTTGCCCGGGCTGTCGGAGAGCTTGGCGACCGGCTGGCCGTTGCAGCGGGTGAGCTTGAGCACGATGGAGAGCGGCGTCGGCCCTAGGTCGTTGCTCAAATGGGTGCCGACCCCGAAGCTCGTCTGCGCGCGGCCGGCGAAGTGGCGGTACAGCGCGAGCACCTTGCCGGTGTCGAGCGCGTCGCTGAAGACCAGCATCTTGCTGCGCGGGTCTATCTTCAGCGACTGGTAATGCGCGATCGCCTTCTCGCCCCACACGAACGGGTCGCCGCTGTCGTGGCGCAGGCCGTCGAACAGCTTGGCGAAGTAGAGGTCGAAGTCGGCGAGGAATGCGTCCATGCCGACCACGTCGGTCAGCGCGATGCCCAGATCCCCCCGGTACTCCTGCACCCAGGTCTCCAGCGCGGCCTTCTGGAAGTCGCGCAGGCGAACGCCCAGCGCCTGGAAGGCCTGCACGGCGCCACGTGCAAGTTAAAAAAGATGGACACGCGAAAATTCCTTTAATTCCAAGGCTTGCCAGGAAAAGAGGTGTCAGTCTCATCGCACGAAAAAATGGACTCACAGACGTCTTAGGTGTCCACTTTAATAGGGGGCGTGAGCGGCTGCGGCAACCTGATCACCCATTCCCGCTGAATCTGGACAGCCGTTCCAGCGCAAACTGGACGGTTTGAAACATTACCGTAACAAGGCGTAGCGCGCGGGGTAACCCTTGGCACCCTCGAACCTTTTTCCTAGGCGCCCGATGTCTAACCACAGGTTATCCATGCGCAAAATCATCGAAATCCTTCGCCTGCACCACTCAGGCCTCTACTCCCGGCGCGTAATCGCCCGCATGATCGGCGCCTCTCCAACCACGGTGAGCGACTACCTCGCTCGTGCCAAGCTGGCCGGACTCGGCTTCCCGTTGCACCCGACGAACTGGACGACCGCGCGTCAATGCACTGCTGTTCCCGCCGTCACCCCCATCCAGCGTACTTCGCGCCGAGCCGGATTGGCCGGCGCTGCACCAGGAACTGCGCAAGAGCGTGACGCTGGAACTGCTCTGGTAGCAGGCGGATCATCAACTCGGTCGGGTATGGAGGCCGACTGCCAAAGTAGCGGTGAGGCCTCGGCAATGCACGGTCGACGCTGGCCGCCAACGCGGCGAAGTAGACATGGCGGCCCACCGATTCCAGCGGATCACCCAGCTTGGACAGCTTGCTTTCTCGTTCTTCGGCGGCGAACAGGCTCTTCATCGGGACATCTCAGTCAGTGCATCATGCACAGATCATGCCAGAGCGGGGGGGGCTGGAAGTTCCCTTGGGGGATCGATTCAGACATGCTGGAAATCCGCGCGATCAAAGTGACCGGCAACGGCGGGGTGGGTGACGCCCCGATGCTGCCAGAAGCGCACACCATGCCAAAGTGATTAGTTCCAATGACCAATAGTCACGCCAGCCGCAAGACATGATCATGTAGCCCATTCATGGGGTGAAGTGCCAGGGGCTGGAGGATGGTATGGCTGACCACGCGAAACACAACGTTGTCCCGTTAGTCTATGCATGTAGCGGTTGTTCGAATGTGGCTCAATTATGCAACAACATCGCGCTTGACCTTGATCGCAGGGGTCAAGCGCGTATGTCATGCATCAGCGGTGTAGGGGGAGGGGTGTCATCGCTTGTCCGACTGGCGAGGTCGGGATTGCCCATCCTTGCCTTGGATGGTTGCGAGCTCTCCTGTGTTGCCGCCTGCCTTGGCAAAGTCGGTATTGTTCCGAATGAGCACCTGGTGTTGACAGAGTTCGGTCTACGCAAGCGACAGGGATGCGATGCTGCGGAAGAAGCTAGGTTGCAAGCTAATACTATCGTCGAGGCAGCGCTTACAAAAATTACAGAAACGATGTTTGACCACGCAGTAACCGTTGCGTCCCCAGTCTGCTATCTGGAATTAGGGGAGTAGTCTGCTTCTGTGAACAATAAATTACTTACTAAAATCAGGTGATTAAATGTCGAATAGAAACAGACTAATCGATGGCTTTGGAAGGCAGATAAACTATCTACGGGTATCTGTGACGGATAGATGTGATTTGCGCTGTAACTACTGCTTGCCAAAAGGATTCAAGGGTTTTGAAGAACCTTCGCACTGGCTTTCGCATGAGGAAATGGCCAGGCTTGTTGGTATTTTTGTATCGCTTGGCGTTGGGAAAATACGACTGACGGGAGGCGAGCCACTGACAAGGAGAGGGATTTCAGACTTCGCGTCTATGGTTTCTTCTCTAGAAGGCGTTGAGGATCTGTCGCTCTCGACCAACGCAACCCGACTTGCAGGCCAAGCCAAGTCACTCTACCTTGCCGGAATTCGTCGTCTTAATGTTAGTCTGGATACCCTTGATAAGAATTGTTTTGCAAGCATCACGGGGCGTGACTGTTTAAACGAAGTTTTGGCAGGTCTGGACGTGGCCAAGTCTGTCGGGTTTAGTCCTATCAAGTTAAATTGTGTCGTTCAGCCTGGAGTAAATGTCGATACGCTGCATGCTCTATTCGAGTATTCGTTAAAGCAAGACTTTATTTTGCGGCTGATAGAAACAATGCCTATAGGAGAGACCGGACGTGCCGCCAGATATGTCGATGTTACGAAACTCGGCGCAGACATGGCCAGAAAATACGGACTTCTACCTCAATTGGATGACACTGGGACTGGTCCTGCTCGTTACTGGTCGATGGGGGAGGGACTGGCAAATTTTGGCGTTATTACCCCACGTTCACAACACTTCTGCGAACGGTGCAACCGAGTTCGTTTAGGTGTAGATGGTACCTTGTACTTGTGTCTTGGACACGAAGACTGCGTCCCACTTGGGGCGTTGTTGAGAGACGGTGCAAGTAATTCTGATATTGAATCGACAATTCTGACTGCGATTGCAGCAAAGCCTGAGCGTCATCATTTTAATACACAGCCTGATAAGGTTATACGCTTTATGGCTCAGACTGGTGGTTGAAATAGGGGCTATGTATGCATGATATTGAACGATTCATTCATGGGTTTGAGAAATTTCAGAGTCATTACTTTGATGACTCACCTGGTTTATTTAATGATTTGAAGCGTGGCCAACGCCCGGGAACCTTGTTGATTGGATGTTGCGACTCTAGGGTAGATCCCGCATTGTTACTTGGCTGTGATCCCGGTGATATTTTCACTGTTCGCATTGTTGCTAGTCTGGTGCCACCTTGTGGATCAGCTAAAAGCCATCATGGTGTCTCAGCGGCTATTCAGTTTGCTGTCGAGTCTTTGAAGGTTTCACGTATTATTGTTCTTGGACATGCGCAATGCGGCGGCATCCGTGCACTAGTTGAGCAGGATATTGATACGTCGCGTGAAGAAGATTTCATCGGGAAATGGATGTCGATTGCAGAGCCCGCGCGCGTGCGCGTGATGTCTACAATGCAGGACGCTTCGGTACTGGAACAACGGAGAGCTTGTGAGCTTGCTTCAGTTCTTGTTTCGCTTAAAAATCTTGAAACATTTCCATGGGTGAAGTCTGCAATAGCATCAGGAGAACTGACGCTCCACGGTTGGTATTTTGACCTTGATTCTGGGGCACTTCTTGCGTATGCGCCTCGTGCAGATGCCTTTTTGCCGCTTGTATGCCCGATTGTATCAAAATCGGCTTGCGCATCATGATGAATGGGATCAGTCTTCGCTTGTCGTACTGCCAAGGTACAGTGTGCTTGCAATGTATGCGTGGGGATGGCTGATGCCGATTGATATGGAAAAATTCGTTTGGAGGCACCGCCTTTCAACCAGGATCCTGGCACTGAACATTGGTGGTCTGATTGTTATCATGACCATGATTATTGGGACGCTCTGGCTCTCGTGGCAGCTTGAGGGGGCCGGTGCGGCGATCAATGATGCCGGTAGCCTGCGAATGCGAGCCAATCTAGTTCAGATTGAGCTGGATCGGGAGAATGCTGTTGGGCATTCGAACGTCGAGAAGACTGTTTTTGAACAAAATAAACTGCTAGATCAATTGCTTTCTGGTGACCCAAGTAGACCATTGTTTATCCCGAATGATGTTGGCGTTAAGAATCAATTCATTAAGGTTGCGGAGCTTTGGAGAAATAAAATGGTTCCCGCAATTTACTCAGCAGATTCTGCTGATCGATCGAAGAAATATTATTCTCTTCTTCCTGATTTTGTTGCTCAGACCAACCTTCTTGTTTCTCTAATTGAGCGTGCAAATGAGCAAAAAAGCAATCTTCTTCGTGTGTCGCAAGGTGTCTTGGCATTAACGGCCTGTTTTGGTGCGCTCGCTATCGCGTATCTATTGTACTTGTGGATCATTCTGCCGCTCATTAGGCTTCAGGATGGTGTGCAAAGGATGGCTAAACATGATTTCTCAGTCAGACTGCCTGTGGATAGTCGTGATGAATTTGGTAGTCTGATGCAGGGTTTCAATGCAATGGCTGATGAGTTGGAGAGCCTTTATCGCGATCTTGAAGCCAGAGTGGCAGATAAAACTGTTAGGATGGAAAGACAGAATCATGAACTCACAACCTTGTATGACGTGCTTGTTTTTCTGAATCAGCCGGCAGATATAGAGCAACTTTGCAGTGGTTTTTTAAAAAAAGCAATGCGGCATTTCAATGCAGATGGTGGAAGTCTGAGGGTATTGGATGGCCACACTGATCGTTTGCATCTCGTTGTGTCAGAAGGTCTTTCGGCAGAACAGATTAACGCAGATCAATGCACGCATGTTAATGCTTGTCATTGTGGGCATGCGACTTTCCAAAACAGAATAATCATTAAAGATTTAAAATCTTCTAGGGCGCAATTGCCATGCGCGAAAAGTGGTTTTGTTTCACTTGCTGCATTCAGGGTTGCCTGTCTAGATCAGTCCCTTGGTGAATTTACACTGCATTTCTATGAAGAGCGCAGCCTAAGCGCAGCCGAAGCACAGGTTCTAAATCTTCTTGGTCAGCACCTAGGTGTCGCCCTGGAGAACAGAAGGCTTTCGGCGCGTGCCCGTGAAGTGGCAGTTGCACAAGAACGTAATTTGTTAGCGCAGGGGTTACATGACTCTATCGCACAGGGGCTCAATTTTCTAAAGATGCAAGTTGACTTGCTAAAAAAAGCACAATCAGATGGAGATCACGCAGAAGTTGAGGAAATTGTTGAACTGATCTCCGGTGGGATTGATGAGAGCTACCAAGATGTTCGAGAGCTTTTGTTGAACTTCCGCAGCAAGCTAGGGCCAGGAGAACTGTTTGGAGGTATTCGGGAGTCTGCCGATCGATTCTCGCGCCAGACTGGCACGGAAGTTTCATTTTCCGTGATTGACGAAGGTGGAGCTCCCTTGTCACCTGAACAGCAACTGCAACTGCTTTTTATTGTTCAGGAAGCGTTGTCAAACATCAGGAAGCATGCGGGTGCTAGTCACGTGCAAATTGTTGTTCGCAATGGACCTGATTTCGAGATAGAAGTGATCGATGATGGTTCTGGGTTCGATCTGAAAGAAGTTGATTCTCGTGGAGAAGGGCACATTGGCTTGCACATTATGAGGGAACGTGCAGAAAGAATTGGGGCCCATCTGGAATTAAATACCAGCCCAGGTGAGGGTACTTTAATAAAATTGTGTTTAAGTAAGTGTCTTCGAAAAGCAGCGTAGAATAGGTAAGAATAAATGACTATTAGAATCCTATTGATTGATGATCACAATCTTTTCCGCTCTGGGTTAAGATTGCTGTTGCAGAAGCAAGTGCACCACGAGGTGGTCGGAGAGGCGGCCGACGGGGGGGAGGGGCTCAAGCTGACGCGTAAATTAAAACCAGACATCGTTTTGCTTGATTTGAATATGCCAGGTCTTTCTGGATTGGATACTCTTAGGTTGCTGGTTAATGAGTTTCCCGATGTAAAAGTGGTGATTCTTACTGTTTCAGAAGAGAGTGATGAGCTGGCACAGGCACTGCGCGATGGGGCTCGTGGCTATCTCTTGAAAAATATCGAAAGTAGTGATCTAGCCGCGGCGATCGAACAGGTGTTTTCTGGGCAGTCTGTTGTTTCGCCAGCAATGACTGCAAAGCTTGTCGATTGCGTTAGAGAGGGGAGCAGCAGGCAAGCGCCTTTGCCGCCTGATTACGAGAAGCTGACGGTGAGGGAGCGAGAGATTGTACGTTATCTTGTTCAGGGTAAAAGTAACAAAGAAATTGCGCAGTGCCTCAATCTTGCCGATAGCACAGTAAAGATCCATGTGCAAAATGTATTGAAAAAACTTGGTTTGAATAGTCGCGTTCAGGTTGCTGTATATGCGGTCGAGCGTGGTTTGGCTGAATGAATTATAGTAACCATGATAATGGTTTCTTCTGATTTGAAGCTTAATATTCTGTATCTGAATAATTTTCTGCGGCCAAGTGCAATTTAAATGTTGAATTCAATTCAATGACCGCTAGGCGGTTTTAAATGGTTTATTGAGCAATGCAATCTTTGCCCGAACTGGTCTGCCCCGCCGGCAGCCTGCCCGCCCTGAAAACCGCGATCGACCACGGTGCCGACGCGGTGTATATGGGGCTCAAGAACGAGACCAACGCCCGCAACTTCGCCGGGCTCAACTTCGACGAAAAATCCGCCGCCGCCGGCATCCGCTACGCGCACGACAAGGGGCGCAAGGTGCTGATGGCGATCAACACCTTCGCGCAGGGCGTCGACATCTCGCGCTGGCACCGTGCGGTCGACCAGGCCGCCGACCTCGGCGTCGACGCGGTGATCCTCGCCGACATCGGCCTGATGGATTACGCCTGCCGCCGCCACCCGAAACTGCGTCTGCACATGTCGGTGCAGGGCTCGGCGACCAACTACGAGGCGGTCAACCTTGCGCGCGAGCGCTTCGGCGTGGTGCGCGCGGTGCTGCCACGCGTGTTGACGGTCGACCAGGTGCGCCACGTGATCGAGCACACCGACGTCGAGATCGAGGTATTCGGCTTCGGCAGCCTGTGCGTGATGGTCGAGGGGCGCTGCCTGCTCTCCAGCTACGCGACCGGCGAGTCGCCGAACACCCACGGCGTGTGCTCGCCGGCCAAGTTCGTGCGCTGGGAGCAGGAAGGCGCGGCGACCGCGTCGCGGCTGAACGGCATCCTGATCGACCGTTACGGCGCGGGCGAGGCGGCCGGGTACCCGACGCTGTGCAAGGGGCGCTTCGACGTCGAAGGCGACACCTACTACGCACTGGAAGAGCCGACCAGCCTCAACGTGCTCGAGGTGCTGCCGTCCCTGCTGGAAATCGGCGTC
>NZ_STGJ01000023.1 GCF_004919095.1 Crenobacter intestini
GGCGGCGTCGAACAGGATTTCTTCTTCGGTGGTCACGAAGTCCTTGTTGGCGGTGCGCACCAGGCGCTCTTCGAGGGAGATCCGCTCGTCGTAGTAGTTGTGCTTGTACGACTTGTCGGACAGGCGCGGACGCGGTGCCTGGCTCCACAGGAATTCCGGGTCTTCGTTGAAGTACTGGGAGAGCAGCGGGCGGAAGGCCAGGTATTCCCAGTAGCGGCAGCGGAAGGACATCGCCGCTTCGATGATCTCGTTACCGATGGTGAGCAGGGTGTCGCGCGGCGGCATGCAGGTCATCATCGAGCCGGTGCGGAAGTCCGGGGTGATGACAGGCTGGTTCCACTGCAGCGGGCTCGGGCGGTCGACCTTGACGCCACGCTCTTCGAGCACGCGGGCCAGGTTGTCGAGCTGGGCGTTGGCCTTCTCGACGGTTTCCAGCGGACGGGGGCCCCACATGCCGCGCATCGGGCTGTCGATCGGTACCTTTTCGGAAGTTGCCGGTTCTTCCGGCGGCACGCAGCTGTGGTCGGCGCGGCCGACGATCACGTGCTTGAGCGGGTCGAAATCGTTCCAGGAGTTGACGATCTTGGTCATGGTGAATGCCCTCGTTTTGGTAATTCGGTGTGAATTGCTTGGGCATATTTGTACGCGTATTAGCGTGTCCGAACATTCCAAAAAAACTTCATCCGCTATCAAAAAAATACTTACCGGAAAACCACATGTTTCCGTTTTGGAAATGCCGCTTCCGCGCCCGGCCATGCAATGCCAGAATCATTTCCTGAAAAAACGGGGGGATGCGATGAAACTGTGCGTGATCGGAGGGGACGGCATCGGGCCGGAGGTGGTCGATGCGGCGTTGGCGGCGTTGCTGGTCTTGCTGCCGCAGCTCGAGGTGCACCACGCCGAGGCGGGCTGGCAGACTTTTGTAAAACAGGGCGTGGCCTTGCCACAGGAGACGCTTGAGCGCGCGCGCGAGTGCGGCGCCGTGCTGTTCGGCGCGGCCGGCTCGCCCGCGTACAAGGTGGCCGGCTACCGCTCGCCGATTGTCGAGTTGAGGCGCTCGCTCGCGTGTTACGCGAACATCCGGCCGACCACTTCGCCGATGGGCAGCGCGCGCGCGGTCGACCTGGTGGTGGTGCGCGAGAACACCGAAGACCTGTATATCGGCGAGGAGGCGAGCGACGGCGAGGTGGCCACTGCGCTCAGGCGGATCAGCCGCGCGGCGTCGCGGCGGGTCGGCGAAGTCGCGTGCGCGCTGGCGGCGTCGCGCCCGCGGCGCAAGCTGACCATCGTGCACAAGGCGAACATCCTGCCCCTGAGCGACGGGCTGTTCCGCGACAGCGTGCGCGAGGTTGCCGCGGGCTACGCCGGGCTGGAAGTGGAGGAGGTGCTGGTCGACACCGCAGCCTACCGGCTGGCGGCCAACCCCGCCGCGTTCGACGTGCTGGTCGCGCCCAACCTGTACGGCGACATCCTGTCGGACCTGGCCGCCGCATTCGGCGGCGGGCTGGGCGTCGCGCCGTCGCTGAGCGTGGGTGAGGGCTGCGCGATCGCGGAGCCGGTGCACGGCTCGGCGCCCGACATCGCCGGGCGAGGCATCGCCAACCCGCAGGCGGCGCTGTCAAGCGTCGCGCTGCTGCTGGACCGTGTCTGGCAGCAGCCTGCTCTGGCGCGGCGCTTACAGGCCGCGCTCGCGGACACCCTCGCGTCGGGCGTGCGAACGCCGGATCTGGGCGGGCAGTCGACGTCGGCGGAATTCACCCGCGCGCTGTGCGCGCGGCTTCAGGCTTCTTCGGCGGCCTGAGCCTCGGTGATGCGGGCGATCAGCTTGTTGCGCGCGCTCAGGTGCTGGTCGAAGCGCCAGTCCTTCAACAGGTCAATCGCTGTGTCGAAGTAACGCATATTGATGTCGTACAGCGAGCGGATGTCGAAGGGTTCGCCGGCTTCGAGCGCGCGGGCGAGACGGGTCAGGACCTCGACCTGCTCGGGGTCGCGTCCTTCGCTGACGTATTTGCGGATGCGTTTGGCTGCGTTCATGGCGATGCGTGCAAAGGAGGGCGCCGCGGGTGGGCGCGAGGGCGGCAGTATAGCGTGCACGGCAGCGCCGGAATGTGACGATTTTATGAAGATGGTGCTCAAGGCTTGCTGCCAACACGCCGACCTCGCCGTCGCCTTTTGCCGGCCTTATCAAAAGCAGGCCGGGAAGCGCCTGCCTATGATGGGAGACGCAGCAAGGCCCGGTACTGCGCGTGGTGCGTGGCGCGCGGTGTGCCAGGTCTGTTTCCTGCAGGGGGCCGACCACGCCATGCCGATCTACCGCATTATCGATTCCCGTCTGGGGCGTGCCCGCCTGCGGCAGTGGCGCAACCGTGCCCTGGCTTTCTTGGGCCTGCTCGCCGGCATGATCGTCGTGTTTGCCGCCGGGCTTGCCATGCTGGCAGGCAGCGGGGAGGCGCCTTCAGCGCGTTTTTTCACCGGCCTGTGGAACGCGGTCAACTTGGTCACCACGCTGGGCGACTTTACCCGCTTCAACCCCGAGCAGCGGGTTTTCATGCTGTTCGGGATGCTTGCCGCGATGCTGTTCGGCGCTTTTGCCATCAACCAGCTCACCGGCATCCTGTCGAGCGACGCCGTGCTGGTCTACCGGGAGAACCGCGCGATGGAACGCGAACTCAAGCAACTGAGCGGCCACACGGTGGTGATCGGCTTTGTCGGGCTGGGCAGGCGGGTGGCGCAGGACCTGCGCGCGGCAGGCCGCCAAGTGGTCGTGATCGACAAGGACGACATGCACGCGAGCGACGCCGCGGGCCTGGGGTTTATGGTGATACACGGCGACGCCGGCATCGACGACACGGTGCTGCACAGGGCGAACATCGCCACCGCCGCCGAGCTCTACGTGACCACGGCCGACCCCAGCCGCAACCTGGTGATCACGCTGATGTCGCACACCCTCAATGCCGGGTTGCAGATCGCGGTGATGGGCGACAACGCCCGCTGGGGCGAAATGTTCCGCCGTGCCGGCGCGACCCGGGTGGTGATCGCCGATGAGTTGCTCTCGGCCGCCATGATAGACGCGGCGGGTGCGGCCCCGGCCGCCGTGTGCCACTGAGCGTACCGGCCGTGGCGGGGGCCGACTGAGCGGCACAGGCCCTGGGCAATTTCTGCTTGGCTATCCAAACTTGTCTCCTTAAGCATCTGTTAAGCTCGCGCTGTTAGCTTCCCTTTGTCATTTATTCCTGCCCCGAACATGTTCAAGCCGTTTGCCGCAACCCTGACCCGTCCGTGGCGTGCCGAATACCTGGCGCCCCTGCTGGCGCTGACCTTCGTCGTCTTCTTCAACCTGCCGTTCTGGCAGAGCATGCACGAGATCACCGCGGCCGACCCGGCAGGCGCCTGGCAGACGCTACTGCTTGCCTTCCTGCTGGTGACCGCGTTCTTCACGCTGGTGCTGCAGCTTTTGCTGTGGCCGTGGCTGTTCCGGCCGCTTGTCGCGCTGCTGTTTGTCGGTGCGGCGGGCGCGCAGTATTTCATGCGCCAGTACGGCGTGCTGATCGACGCCAACATGATCCAGAACGTGTTCCAGACCGACCCGGCCGAGGTGCGCGACCTCATGACCGGCAAGATGGCGGCAGCCTTGCTGCTGCTTGGCGTGCTGCCGGCTGTTCTGCTGTTCCGCCTGCCGGTGGCGTTCCGCTCGCCGCTGCGCGAGCTGGGCGTGCGCCTGCTGGCGATCGTTGTCAGTGCCGTGGTGCTGGTCGGCGTCGCGCTGGCGGGTTACCAGGATCTCTCGTCGCTGATGCGTAACCACCGCCAGCTGCGTTTCGAGCTGGTGCCGCTGAACTTCATCCAGGGCACGCGCAGCTACCTCAAGCAGCATTTCGCGACGCCGACGGTGATCGAGCCCATCGGCCTCGACGCCCGGCAACACATGGCCGGTACGGCCAACGGCAAGAAGAACGTGCTGGTGCTGGTCGTCGGTGAGACCGCGCGCGCCGACCGCTTCTCGCTCGGCGGCTACGCGCGGCCGACCAACCCCGAGCTTGCCAAGCTGGGCGACCTTGCCTACTTCCGCAACGTGTGGTCGTGCGGCACCGAGACTGCGGTGTCGCTGCCCTGCATGTTCTCGGGCATGGGGCGCGACGAGTACGACGCGACACAGGCCCGTAGTCAACAGAACCTGCTCGACGTGCTGCAGCACGCCAAGCTTGACGTGCAGTGGGTGAACAACAATTCAGGCTGCAAGGGCGTGTGCGTGCGGCTGCCGGTCGATGACCGCTCGAAGTGGCAGGACGCCCGGTGGTGTGAGAGTGGCGAGTGCTACGACGAGGTGATGCTGGAGAGCCTGGCCGCGCGGCTGTCGGCCTTCAAGGGCGACGGCGTGCTGGTGCTGCACCAGAAGGGCAGTCACGGCCCGGCCTACTACAAGCGCTACCCGGCGGCGTTCGAGACCTTCCAGCCGGTGTGCCGCACCAGCGAACTGCAGAAATGCGACGAGGCATCGATCGGCAACGCGTACGACAACACCATCCGCTACACCGACCATTTCCTTGCACAGGCGATCAGGCAACTGGCCGCAGCGCAGGACGTGAACACCGCGTTGGTTTACGTATCCGACCACGGCGAGTCGCTTGGCGAGGGCAACCTCTACCTGCACGGCACGCCGTACGCCTTGGCGCCGGACGCGCAAAAGCACGTGCCGATGCTGGCGTGGCTGTCGCCGGGCTTCCAGCAGGCGAGCGGCGTGTCGACCGCCTGCCTGCAGGGCAAGACCGGCGAGCAGTTATCGCACGACAACCTGTTCCACTCGGTGCTCGGGCTGATGGGGGTGTCGACCTCGCTCTACCAGGCGCCGCTCGATATCGGCGCAAGTTGCCGGCAAGGAGGGCGCCGTGGCTGAGTTGCGCCGTTTCCTTGTGCGCCAGCTCGCGTTCTTGCTGCCGCTGGGTGCCGCCCTGTTCGCGCTGGAGCATTACACCGACGTCGACTTCATGCTGGCCCGGCTGTTTTATTCGCCGGAGCTTGGCGCCTTCCCGCTGAAGTCGCTGCCGCTGCTCTCCTTCTGGGGGCACGAGGTGGCGCGGGACGCGGTGGTCGTCTTCTCGCTGTGCCTGGCGTACCGCGCGTGGCGCACGCGCGACGCCAGGCTGGGCGTCACCGTGCTGGCGATGGCGCTCGCTTCGCTCGCGGTGTCCATGCTTAAGGCCGCCAGCGCGCACTCCTGCCCGTGGGAACTCAGCGCTTTTGGCGGCGATGCGGCGTTCTTCCGTCTGCTCGACGCGGTGCCGCTGTTCGCCGGCAGCGGGCGCTGCTTTCCCGGCGGGCACGCGTCCGGCGGCTTCACGCTGATGGCGCTCTACTTCTACTGGCGCGGCAGCCACCCCGTACGCGCGCGGCTCGCGCTGGCGGCGGGGTTGGTGGCCGGCGGCCTGATGGGACTGGTGCAGATGGCGCGCGGCGCGCACTTTTTGTCGCACAACCTGTTCAGCGCCTACGTGGTGTGGTGCGTGATCGTCGCCGTGTTCGCCGCGTATGAAGGCTGGTGTTTGCAGCGGGCTGCGGCCGCCGCACGGCGCCGGCAAGAAATCCAGATCGCTTAATCAGCCCTTAAGCTTGTGCGGTTTAAATATGGGGGTGCCGCAACGTCGCGGACCCGTTCAAGGAGAAGTGCGATGAAGAAGACCCTGCTGCTTGCCCTGCTGGCCTCCCTGGCCTCGACCGCCGCCTTTGCCGGCGCCAAGTGCGAGGCGCACCCGAAAGACAAGTGGATCAAGGAAGCCGACTTCAAGAAGAAACTCGAAGCCGACGGTTACCAGATCAAGAAGTTCAAGGTGGACGGCAACTGCTACGAGATGTATGGCAAGACCAAAGACGGCAAGAAGGCCGAGATCTATTTCGACACCGTCTCCGGCAAGCCGGTGAAGTCCGAGATCGGCGACTGATCCGCCGCGTCTTGACCGTAAAGGGGCGCGTTGGCGCCTCTTTTCTTTTGCAGGAGGCTACACCATGGCTGACCCGCTGCTGCCCCGCCGCGTCGCGGTGTGGGACCCGTTTGTCAGGCTGTTCCACTGGACACTGGTGACATGCATTGTCCTTAACCTGTTCGTGCTCGAAGACGGCGCGCGTGCGCACCGCTATAGCGGTTACCTCGCGTTTGCGCTGATCGTGGCGCGCTGCGTGTGGGGCTTTGTCGGCAGCCGCTACGCCCGCTTTGCCGGCTTCTGGCCGACGCCCGGCCGCCTGCGCGCGCATCTGGACCGGCTTGCCGCAGGTGAGCCGGATCCGTACCCGGGGCACAACCCGGCCGGCGCCCTGATGATGTTCGCGCTGATGGCCGGTGTGCTCGCGCTCGGCGTCAGCGGCTACCTGATGGGGACCGACGCGTTCTGGGGCGAGGAGTGGCTGGAGGAGACGCACGAATGGCTGGCGAACGGCCTGTTGGCGCTCGCTGGTGTGCACGTGCTCGCGGCGCTCTTGATGAGCCGTGTCGAAGGCGTGAACCTGCCGCGTGCGATGGTCACCGGCGTCAAGGAATTCCGTCACCGTCATCCGGGAACGCATCATGACTGAGCCGGCCCTGCACGCGACCGAGCACGAAGACTCGCTCGAGCGCCACGCCGCGGCGCGCAAGAGCACGCTGGTCAGCGTCGCCGTCAACCTGGTGCTGACCGTGCTGCAGGTGGCGGTCGGCATCTTTGCCCGTTCGCAGGCGCTGATCGCCGACGGCCTGCACTCGCTGTCCGACCTGCTGGCCGACTTTGTCGTGCTGATCGCCAGCCACCACAGCCGCAAGGGACCGGACGAAGACCACCCCTACGGCCACCAGCGCTACGAGAACGCCGCCTCGCTGGTGCTCGGCCTGCTGCTGCTGGCGGTTGGCGTCGGCATGCTGGTGTCGGCTGCCGGCAAGTTCAACGACCCGGGGTCCATCCCCCGCGTGCACCCGCTCGCGCTATTCGTCGCGCTGTTCACCCTCGTCAGCAAGGAAGGGCTGTTCCGCTACATGCTCGGCATCGCCGAGCGCGTGCGCTCGACCATGCTGGTTGCCAACGCTTGGCACGCGCGCTCGGACGCGCTGTCGTCGCTGGTGGTCGCGCTGGGTATCGCCGGCAATATGCTGGGCTACCCGCTGCTCGACCCGGCGGCGGCGCTGGTGGTCGGCCTGATGATCGTGAAGACCGGCGGCGAGTTCGCGTGGGATGCCCTGTCCGACCTGATGGACCGCGCGGCCGACGCCGAGGCCGAGGCGAAGATCCGCGAGACGCTGCTCGCGACGCCGGGCGTCGCCGGCGTGCACGACCTGCGCACCCGCAAGATGGGTGACATGATCGTGGTCGACGTCCACCTCGAAGTGGATGGCGACCTCAACGTGCGCGAGGGGCACGCGATCGCGCTTAACGCGCGCGCGCGGGTGTTGGCCGGGCACCCGGTGCTCAACGTGATGACCCACGTCGACCCGGACTAGCCCTGGGCGGTGCCTGGCGGCTGCGCCGGCATCGCCGCGCACGGCCAGGCCAGGATGAAGCGCGCGCCCCCGGAGGGCGAGGCTTCCGCGCGCGCGTAGCCCGA
The DNA here is from genome assembly GCF_004919095.1 of Crenobacter intestini. Lineage (GTDB taxonomy): Bacteria > Pseudomonadota > Gammaproteobacteria > Burkholderiales > Chromobacteriaceae > Craterilacuibacter > Craterilacuibacter intestini. Next base: position 7,564 of record NZ_STGJ01000023.1, read on the forward strand.
GTGCGCACGTGCGATGCCGGCGACGATCGCGAGCCCCAGCCCGTGGCCGCCGGTGCGGCGGTCGCGGCTGGCGTCCAGCCGCACGAAGGGCTCGAACACCCGCTCGCGGTCGTCCGGTGCGATACCGGCGCCGTCGTCGTCGACGGTCAACCGCCAGTACCCGTTCTCCTTGGCAAGCGCCACCGTCACGCGGTTTTTCGCGTGGCGCGCCGCGTTGGCTAGGAGGTTGTCCAGCGCGCGGCCCATCAGGTGCGGGTCGGCGGTGAAACCAGCCGGCGTCTGCGCCGTCGCTTGCCACTGCCAGTCAAGCGTCGGGCCCAGCGCGCGGGCGCGTTCCAGATGGCGGCCCAGCCATGTTGCGCTATCGATGGCGGACGGGGCGAGCGGCGTCTGCGGGCTGTCCAGCCTGGCGTGCAGCAGCATCTCTTCGAGCAGGGCGTCGATCTCGTCGAGGTCGCGCTCCATCGACGCCGACCACGCGGCCGACGCGTCGCCGCCTGCGCCCAGCGCCAGCCGGTAGCGCAGGCGTGCCACCGGCGAGCGCAACTCGTGCGCGAGCGCGTCGGTCAGCGCCTTGCGCTGCTCCATCTGCCGGTTGACCCGCTCGACCATCAGGTTGAACGCGCCGCCCAGCCGCTGGATGCCGGAGCGCGGCGGCAAGTCGACGCGTACCTGCTGGCGGCCCTGCCCGAAGCGCAACGCGGCACGTTCGAAGGCCCGGAGGTCGCGCGCCAGCGGGTACATCCACAACAGCACCGGGATGGCCAGCGACAGCGCGATCACGAGGATCAGCGCGTAGTCGACCCAGTGGATCTGGTGCTGGAAGATCAGGTAGCGCAGGGGGCCGGCCACCAGCAGGTAGCGCGGATCGGGCATGCGCTGCAGGAACAGGTACTCGTCCTCGAGCATCACGATATTGCCGGCGGCAAGCTCGCCGCGGTCGGCTTCGCTCAGGTTAAACGCGGTGGCCGGCTCGATGCGCAGCGGGAAGGACAGGCGCTGGCCGGCGGCCGCGAGTTCCGCCGACCAGCGCTCGGGCGGCACGTTGCCAAGCTCGCTGGTGATCAGTGTCAGCGACGCGGTCAGCAGGTCGCTCAGGTAACGGTCGCTGGCCGAGTCGACCACCCGGCCGTAGACCGAGCCGATCAGCAGCACCACGGTCAGGAAGCAGCCGACCAGCAGCAGGTAGAACTGGACGAAGAGCTTGCGCATCACCAGCCCTCGGCGACGAACAGATAGCCCTGGTTGCGCAGCGTCTTGATGCGGGTCGGCGCCGGCGGCATGTCGCCCAGCTTGCGGCGCAGCCGCGAGACGGCGACGTCGACGCTGCGGTCCAGTCCGTCGTAGCTGACGCCGCGCATCGCCTGCATCAGCGTGTCGCGGCTGAGCACCTGCCCGGCGTGGCTCGCCATCAGCCATAACAGGTCGAATTCCGAGGTCGACAACGCGAGAGGCTGCCCCGCTAGCTCGACCTCGCGCCGGCCTTCGTCGACGACGAGCGCGCCGAAGACGAGCAGTGTCCGCCGTGCGGGAGGCGAGGGGGGAATGGGCAGGGGGGCGGTGCCCTTGCGGCGCAACAGGCTGCGCAGGCGGGCGAGCAGCACCGTCGGCGGCGAGGTCTTCAGTACGAAATCGTCGGCACCGATCTCGAAGCTGAGGATCTGGTTGAGGTCGCTGTCGAGCGAAGTCAGCATCACGACCGGCCCGTCAAAGCCCGGGCGCAGCTCGCGGCACAGCGTCAGCCCGTCCTTGCCCGGCAACATGATGTCCAGCAGCACGAGGTCCGGCTGTTCGCGCGCGATGGTCGCGAGCGCCGCGTCGCCGCGCGGCTCGAGCACGACGTCCATCTGGTGGCGGGCGAGAAAGTCGGCGATCAGCGCGCCAAGTTCGGCGTCATCCTCGACGAACACGATCCTGCAAGACATGGGTACTCCTGATCCGGTGCCGGACGGATTGTGCTACATACGGCCGCTGTGCGGTGCGGCAATTACATTTGGTTACATTGCATCACAATTTGAAACGGACGGGATAGTACGGTCGGGGCTAGTCTGCTCGGCGTGGAAACCGGATGTCGTTTCCAGCCACCCCACCCGCAGATAAAGGATTGACCATGCTGAAAAAACTGATCGCCTTCGCCGTTGCCTCCGCCTTCGCCGGTTCCGCCTTCGCTTCGCAGCCGGCTGCTCCGGCTGCCGCTCCGGCCGTCAAGCCGGTCGTGGCCGCTGCCGCCGCCAAGCCGGCCGAACAGAAGAAAGTGTCGGCCGCCAAGGTCGAGAAGAAGGCCGTGGTGCAGAAAGCCCAGGCAACCAAGAAGAAGGTCGTGAAGAAGGCTGAAGCCAAGACCGAAGGCAAGGCTGTCGAGCAGAAAGCCCAGGCCACCAAGAAGAAGGTCGTGAAGAAGGCTGAAGCCAAGACCGAAGCCAAGGCTGTCGAGCAGAAAGCCCAGTCCACCAAGAAAAAAGAGCAGAAGCCGGCTGCCAAGCAGGCCGCTTCCGCCGCCAAGTAATTCCTGGTAGTTCTCTCTCTTCCGGGGCGCGCAAGCGCCCTTTTTTGATGAATGCCCATGTCCAAGTCGCGTCTGGCCTGGCTGTTGCCGGCCCTGTTGTCCGCCATGCCGGCTGTTGCCGGTAACCGCCTGCTGTTCGGCCACGACGACCGGGTGGCGGTGGTGCCGGACCGCAGGCCCTGGCAGGCGATCGGCCAGCTCGAATCGCGCTCCGGCCAGCTGTGTACCGGCACGCTGATCGCGCCCGACATCGTGTTGAGCGCCGGCCATTGCCTGATCGACGAACACGGCCGCTTCGACCCCGCCGTCGCGTTCCGGCTGGCCCAGCACGGCGAGGCGCAAGCCGCGCTCGGCGAACCTGTGCTTGCCTTCGTCGACCGCCGCCTGATGGACGGGCTCTCGCCGGCGCGTGGCGGCGGCGTTGCCATTTCGCCCGAGGCGGCGCCCTACGATATCGCGCTGGTGCGCCTGCGCGCGCCGATCGCGCCGGCTGCGGCGACGCTGCCGCTGTTCGGCGGTGACGCACGCGCCCTGCGTGTGGCGCTGCGGGCCACCGGCTGGCACGTTAGCCAGGCCGGTTACCCGGAAGACGACAGCGGGCACCTGAAGGCCCATCTGGACTGCAAGGTCAGCGCGCTGCTAGGCAGTGCCCGGCTGACCCACCGCTGTGACACGCTGGGCGGCGACAGCGGCTCGCCCCTGCTGCTGGAGGTGGCCGGCGCGCCGGTGGTGGCCGCTGTGCAAAGTTCGGCACCCGACGCGGCCGACCGCGCCCGCGCCGACAACGTCGCGGTACCTGTATTGCGCTTGGGCGGGGCGCTGGCCTGGCTGCGCGCCGCCGACAAGGAGAATGCACCATGAAAGAAGCGCGTTCGATCGCGGGGATGCAGTTTGGCCGGCTGACTGCGGTCGGCTTTCTCGCCCGCCACCCGGCCGGCCGCCAGTTCCGCCACCTGTGGGCGTTCGACTGCGGCTGCGGGCAGCGTGTCGTGTTGTTCAAGGACGACGTGCTCAAGGGGCGGGTCCACTCCTGCGGCTGTGCGCGCAAGGGCAGCGTACCGGGTGCCAACGACCGCAGTTGGCTGCTTGAGCAAGCTGCGGCGTCGACGCCGTGGGTGAGCGAGCGCCCCGACCGCGACGGCCATTTCATCGTGCGCCGGCAAAGCGGGCGCGCGCCGGCCATCCCGTCTTTATTCGCGTTGTTGTCGGGTATTTGTCCGGAGCGCAGTGCCTGAAAGCCACCTGCGGCGTATAGAAATTGATTCTGCTCGGATTTAGTCTTGCTAAGGAAGAGAAAAACGGCCATATGGGCAGCTCCATATGGCCATAAAACGCCCAAACTTTTGAACGTTCGTCGGTTTTTGGCGGCGCAGGATTGAGTCATGCCGCTTGCCTTGTACTCTCTGCCGGTTGTAATAACATTCAGGCAAGTGCTCGTAGAACTCCGCAGTCAACGATAAATATAATTTACTCTGGGGGCAGTCATGGCAAATGCGATGTTGGCTTCAATTGCCGATCTGGACGATCGTATGGTCGTTTTCATCAACGGCTATATGCATCGGAGCCCGCTGTTCGACCATTTTCTTGCTTGGGCGATGAACGCCCTGCTCATCAAATTCCTGCCCATGGTCTTGGCCATCTGCTGGGTGTGGTTTGCCGGCGCGACTGGTGAGGCCGGTCGCCGAAAGATACTGGCGGGGATCCTGGTCGGATTGGCCGCGTTGTTCCTGACCCGCATCATGGCGACGGCCTTGCCGTTCCGGACGCGCCCTTATACCAACCCTGACCTTCACTTTGTCACAGACATGGTCGGCGCGATGCGGACGTGGAGTTCTTTTCCAAGCGACCACGCCGGACTGGCATTTGCATTGGCGGCTACCCTGTTTCGTGTATCACCGTTGCTTGGCATTTGGGCGTTTATTCATTCGATCCTGTTTATCTGTTTTCCCCGTTTTTATTTCGGCATGCACTACCCGTCTGATTTATTGGCCGGCGCACTGGTAGGTTTGTTGTCCATTGTCTTGTACGCCAAACTGGATCCGCAAGGCCGCATGGTCAAACCGCTGCTCGCCATTGAGCGAGCAATCCCGCAGTTTTTCTACACAGCCGGGTTTTTCCTGCTGTTCGAGATTGCGGAAATGTTCGATAGCCTGCGCTTGGTCGCGAGCGCGTTGTTCAAGAGTATCGGACACTGAGCGTTGTCCGGCCGGTAACGCCTGCCTTCCCCCCAAACGGCAGGGTTGCCTGGGCTTGTCTGTTCCTCCGGTTTTCGCTGTGCCCGCCGAGGGAGGATCAGTCTGAAGAGACGCTGCCTGTTGTAGCGGCCGTGCGTCATTGCCTATCTTAAGCTCTTTTTAATCCACAACTGTTCCAATAACAGGCTGTTGCGCATGGCTGCCGCGAGTCTTGCCCTGAAGCAAGCGCGGTTCGCGTGTCGTGCGGTAAGCTCGTCACAGGACAGGGAGGAAAACGGATGCGGATATTGCTGGCGGAAGACGACGCGCTGATCGGGGACGGGCTGCAGATCGGCCTCAGGGCGCTGGGGTTCAACGTGGACTGGTTCCGCGACGGGCGAGAGGCCCAGCAGGCGCTGTCGGCGGCGGCGTACGACGCGGTAGTGCTCGACTTGGGCTTGCCCGGCGCCGACGGGCTTGATGTGCTCGCCGCCTGGCGGCGTGCCGGGCGCAGCGAACCCGTGCTGGTGCTGACCGCGCGCGACGCGCTCGCCGACCGGGTGGGCGGCCTGGACGCTGGTGCCGACGATTATCTGGCCAAGCCGTTCGCGCTTGCCGAGGTCGCCGCGCGTCTGCGCGCGCTGATCCGCCGCCATCACGGGCAGGCGTCGCCGACCATGAGCGCGGGCGAGGTCTGCCTCGACCCAGTCGCGCGCAAGGTGACGCTCGCAGGGGAAGCAGTCGAATTGACCGCGCGTGAGTTTGAACTGCTCGAGCTGTTGATGGCGAGCCGGGGCCGGGTGCTGACCAAGGAGCTGATCGAGGAGAAACTGTACGGCTGGAGCCGCGACGTCGAGAGCAACACGGTCGAAGTGCACGTGCACCACCTGCGCAAGAAGCTGGGAAGCGCGCTGATCCGCACCGTGCGCGGCGTCGGCTACACGCTGGGAGAGCCGGCGTGAGGCGGGTGCGCAGCCTGCGCGTACAGGTGATGCTGACGGTCGCGCTGGCAGTCACCCTGCTGTGGGGCCTGAGCGCCGGCATCGCGTGGTGGCAGGTGCGCCACGAGATCGACGAACTGTTTGACACCCAGCAGATGCAGTTTGCCCGCCAACTGCTCGCCGCCGACCTGCACGACTTCGACGACGACAGCGCGCGTCTGCCGCGCGGGCGCGAGCTGTTGCCCAAGTCCTTGCCCAAGGCACGGCGCGGCAGCCTGGAGGACGACGCGCTGTCGTTCTCGGTGTGGAGCGAGGGCGGCGAGCAACTGTTCGCCGACGGTGGCGAGCACCGCCTGCCCCCGCCTGACGGTCAGTACGGCTTTTACGATGTCCGGCTGGATGGCGAGGCGTGGCGCGTGCTCTACCTGGCCTTGCCTGACGGCCACCGCACTGCGGTGGTCGGCCAGGCGCTCGAGTTCCGCGACGAAGTGGCCAGCGAAGTGCTCGCCGCGCAGCTATTGCCGTGGCTGGTCGCGCTACCGCTGTTGCTGCTGGCCGTCTGGCTGACACTCAGCCGCCGCCTCTCGCCGCTCAAGCGCTTGGCCGTCCAATTGCGCGCTCGCAACCTGGACGACGCGACACCTTTGCAGGCGACGCTGCCGTCTGAAGTGCAGCCCATGCTCGACGCGATCAACGCGCTGACCGGGCGCATGGCCGACACGCTGACCCGCGAGCGCCGCTTCACGGCGGACGCTGCGCACGAATTGCGCACGCCGCTGGCTGCGCTCAAGGTGCAGGCCGAGGTCGCCGCGCTGCCCCTGCCCGACATCGATCGCGCGCGGGCGCTGTCGCAACTTGACGCTGGTATCGACCGTGCGACGCGCCTCGTCAACCAGCTGCTCGCGCTGACCCGGCTCGATCCGTTGGCGGGCCCGGCCGACACGCAAACCGTCGACTGGGCGCGGGTGGCCGCGCAGGTGCAGGCCGACGCCGCGCCGTTTGCCGCAGAGCGCGGCGTGCGCTTCACGGTGAGCGGCGACGCGGCGCACGCCTTGCCGCTGGCGGGCGACGAGACGCTGCTCGCGCTGATGCTGCGCAACCTCGCCGACAACGCGGTGCGCTACAGCCAGGACCACGGCGGCGAGGTCGAGCTTACCCTCGCGCCGGACGCGGTGAGCGTGCTCGACAACGGGCCGGGCATCGCGCCCGAACTGTTGCCGCGCATCCGCGAGCGCTTCTTCCGGCCGGCCGGCCAGACCGAGACCGGCAGCGGGCTGGGGCTGTCCATCGTCGAGCGGGTCGCCCAGTTGCACGGGCTCAAGCTGCTGCTTGAGAACCGCCCGGAAGGCGGGCTTGCCGCGCGCATCGTGTGCGGCTGAGGAGAAAGCAGGAAGGTCGAGGCGGCCGGCACCAGACGCCGGCCGTCGGCGTTTCAGGGCAGGTGGCGGCGGATCAGCGCGAGCTTGCCGGCGAGCGCCTTGTCGACCAGTGCCGGGCAGGCGAGGTTCAGGCGGGCAAACAGCTTCTCCGGCCAGCCAAGGAAATGCCGGCCGCCGCGCCCCGCGTCCAGCGCGGCGAGTACCGCCTGCGCGACCACGGCCGGGGTGTCGCTGTGGTTGCCCATCGCGTCGTTCAGCGCGTTGACCGCAGCGCTGTTGAGCGCGGTGTCGGTCGCGCGAGGCGCGATATGGTGCACGCAGAGGCCGCGGTCGGCGAACTCGCGGCGCAGCGCCTCGCTGAAGCCGTAGAGGCCGAACTTGCTCGCCGAGTACGCCGCGTGGCCGGGGAAGGCGAGGCTGCCGAAGGTCGAGCCGATATTGACGAGGTCGGCGCTGCCGCACGCGAGCAATTGCGGCAGCAGCGCACGGGTCAGCTGCATGGTCGCAGTCAGGTTGGCGGTGACGACAGCATCAATCCTGTCGTCGTCCATCCGCTCGAAGGCGGCGAAACAGCCGACGCCGGCGGCGTTGATAAGGCCGCCTGCGCCGCCCGCGTCGGTGCAGGCGGTAACCAGCGCGGCACGGCCGTCGGCGGTGGCGAGGTCGCTGGCGACCCATACCGGGTCGGCCGACGCGGGCAGTCGGCTTGCGAGCGCGGCGAGGCGCGTGCCGTCGCGGCCAGCCAGAACCAGGCGGTGGCCGCGGGCGGCCACCGCCTCGGCGATCGCGCCGCCGATGCCGCCGGAGGCGCCGGTGACGACGAAGGTGCGGGCGTTCTTCATGCGAATTCCCTTTCCAGCGCGCCGGCCTGTACCGGGTCGACCGCGCGCAGCGTATCGCCGAACAGGCGGTAGAACATGCGCGCCGAGTGGACGATGCGCGCCTGGTCGGCCGGCTGGTCGATGCGGTTCATCAGCCGTTCGAAGAAAACGATGTGTTCCATGTCGAGCGCGCCGTGCGAGCGCAGGTAGCTGAACGCGGTGTCGGGCAGGCCGGTCGACTGCTGGATCGCGTCGGCAGCCTGGCTTGCGACGCCGACGCTGGTGCCCTCGAGCACCAGCACCATGCCGAAGAAACCGACCGGGTCGACCCGGCTCACCAGGTCCCACGCGTAGGCGACCATCAGCTCGGTTGCAGGGTTGGGCTGCGAGCGGCGCGCCTTTTCCTTGTCGTAGCCGCAGGCGGCGATGTCGTTCAGCACCCACTCGTGGTGGCCGGTCTCTTCCTCGATATATTCGGCGATCGCCTCGCGCAGCCACTCCTGCTCGTCGCTCAGGCGCGCGCCGGTCTGCATCAACAGCGGCACCGTGTGCTTCACATGGTGGAAGGCCTGCGTGAGGTAGGCCGCGTAGGTCGGTACGTCGAGGCGGCCGGCGAGCGCGTCGCCGATCAGCGGGGCGGTGAGCATCGCCGCGCGCGCGTCGGCGGTCTCGGCCATCAGTGTCTGGTGGAAGGTCATCCTGGTTCTCCTTGGCAGGGGACGGTCTTGGGCACGGTGGCCCAGTGTTCGGCGATGCGGGCGCGGCGCGGCCGGCCGTTCTCGGTCATGAATTCGCCGCCGGGTAGCAGCGGCGCGTCAAGGCGGATCAGGCGCGCGACGCGCGCGTAGTCGGGCAGAGCCGCGTTGGCGCGCGCGAGCGTTCCGGCGAGCGCCTCGTCGCTTGCACCCGGCGCGAACGCGAGCGCGCTGAGCGTGGCCTCGCCCTCGCCGAGCACCACGCACTGGCGGATGCGCCCGTCGGCGCACAGCTCGCTCTCGACCCACTCGGGCGAGACGTTGCGGCCGAACGCGGTGATCAGCACATGCTTGCGCCGCCCGGCGACGTGGACGAAGCCGTCGGCGTCGACGCTCACCAGGTCGCCGCTGGCGACGCGGCGGCTGAAGCTTGGCGCGTCGCCCAGGTAGCCGGTCGGCGCGGGCAGCTCTACCACCAGCTCGCCGTTCTCGACCCGGGTGCGCACATGCGGCAGCGGGCAGCCGACGCTGCCCGGGCGGTCGGCGTTGGGCGTGTTCAGGCAGACCACCGAGCCGCATTCGCTCAGGCCGTAGCCCTCGTACACCGGCAGGCCCGCCGCGCGGGCCGCCGCGACCAAGGCCGGCGCGACGCGCGCGCCGCCGACGGCGACAAAGCCGAGCGACGCGGGCGGCGCCCAGCCTTGCTGTGTGGCGGCGACCAGCTCGGTGAGGATCTGCGGCACGCTGATGACACTGGCGGGCGCGTGCCGGCTCAGCGCCGCGCACAGTTGCTGGCGGTTAAGGCCGCTGCTGCCGGTCAGGCCCACCTCGGCGAGCGCAGGCAGCCGGCAGCGTGCGCCGATGAGCAGCGCGCGGTAGAGGCCGGCGACGTTCTCGAGCAGGGTCGACAAGGGGAGCAGACACAGGTGGCTGGTGAGCGAGCCGCCGCCGGTGGCGTCCGCCAGCGCTTCGGCGGTGGCAAGCAGCAGGCTCTGTTCGAGGCACACCCCCTTGGGCGACCCGGTGGTGCCCGAGGTGTAGGTGAGCTTGGCGGTGGCGTCCGGGCAGCGGCCGGTTGTGGCCTGCGCGAGCCGCTCCAGCGTCAGCGACGGGCAGCCGGCCAGCGGCGCTTCACCCGGCCGGCAGGGGCGCAACAGCGCGTCGGCGCCGGCATCAAGGAGCGCGTGCGCGCGCTGCGCCGGGCTGAAGAACAGCGGCAGGGGCAGCAAGGTGGCACCGCAGGCGAGCGCGGCGAGGTCGGCAACCGCCCAGTCGCTGCCGTTGTCGGCGGCGAGCGCGACTACCCGGCAGTCGGCCAGCGCCGCCGCCGCACGGGCGACTTCCTGTGCGAGTGCCTCGCCGGTGAGCGCGCGTACGCCGTCGTCGATGAGCACCCGGCTGGCGTTTCGCGCGAGCGAGGCGGCGAGCGCGTCCCATAGCGGCGTGTTCATCGTGTGCTTCCCTTGATGCGGCGGGCGAAGGCCTGCGCCTGAAGGGCGCGGGCGAGCCAGTCGGCATCATTCGCGTGGCTGCCGGCGAGCCGGGCGTACGAGGGCTCAATCAGCCCCAGCGTCACTTGCGGCGCCTCGTCGTAATAGCGTCCCCAGCGGTGCTGCTGGTCGGCAGGCAGCCGCGCGGGGTCGGCCGCCAGCAGGGGGCGGGTGGAGAGTCCCATGTGGGTGAGCAGGCGGTTCAGCCGCGCGCTGGCGGTGAACATCACGTAGGGGCGGCCGGCGGCGGCGAGGGTGGCGACCAGCGTGCGGATCAGCCCCTGCGCGTGGCGGCCGTGCGCGGCGAGGTTGCCGATCTCGGTGAGCTCGCGGCGTGCGACCGGGCGGCCGAGCGCGCCGGCGAGCACCTGCTCGGCAGGCTGCGCCAGGTAATGCTCGAGGTAGAGCGCGCCGGTCTCGGCCGCGCGCAACCCCAACACTGCGTGCGGCGTCTCGCCGTCGAACTCGCCCATCAGCCAGGGCAGGAAGTGGTCGGGGCGGGCGTCGTAGTGGCGCTCGAAGGTCGCCGCGACAAAGCCGGACAGCAGCGGGTAGTGGACGTCGCTACGGCGGGCCAGACGGCTCGCCGTGCTCGGTGCGCAGACGGGTAGGGCGCTCATGCGGAACTCCGCGTCAGGGTCATGACTAGAGCGTAGAGTGGCCAGCTTAAGCGATGCTTAAGGGATGGATCGTCAGGCGCCTGCGACAATCGGTCGCATGGCGCCCATCTGCCGCTTGCGGCAAGCTGTAGGCATCCAAGGTACTGGGCCCTGCGTGTGCGCGGGGCCGTTTTTTTTTGCGCGCGCCGGGCGTGAGCGCTGTCGTCTACATATGCTGAAGCTATCTACCGTTGCAAAGGGAGAAGACGATGGCACGCAATAGTCTGCTGGGAATGCTCGCCTGGCTGACGACCGCTCAGGCTTTCGCCGCGGCGGCGTCGGACGTGGTCGAGAACACGCATGTGATCGCAGGCGCCAACGTCGGGGCGTCGGCGCCTGCGTTCTGGTCGCAGCCGGAGGGCGCATGGAGCTGGTTCGGCGCGCCGATGATCGGCGTCGCCGCGGTGGTGGTGCTCTATTTTTTCTGGCGCCGCCGCCGTTAGGCGGGCTTACCAGCGCCCCTGCACCTGCAGCCACAGCGTGCGGCCGGGTTCGTTCACCTGCCAGGTACGGTCGTAGCCGGTAATTTCTGCACCTGATTTGCTCAGGTGCTCGGCGTAGGCGCGGTCGAACAGGTTGTCGACGCCGGCCGACAGCAGGATGGCGTCGTTCAGCCGGTAGCCGGCCTTCAGGCCCACCGTTGCGAAGCCGCCGGTCTCGCCCAGGTCGGTGCCGACGATATTGCCCTGTCCCGGCGCGACCCGGCCTTGGCGGGCGACGCCGCGCAGATGGGCGGCGAGCGCCAGCCTGTCGTTTTCCCAGCCCAGCGTCAGCAGGCCTTCCAGCGGCGGCGTCTGCGCGAGCGCCTTGTTATCGGTGCGGTTCTCGCCCCACGCGTAGGCGAGCGTGGCGCCCAGATGCCAGTTCGGCGCGAAGCGCCAGTTGGCGTCTGCCTCGAAACCGGCACGGCGGGCGTCGACGTTGCGGGCGCTGCCTTGGCTACCTCCGACCGAGCTGCCTGGCTGGGCCGAGCTGATCAGGATGAAGTCTTCGACGCGCGACAGGTAGCCGGAGACGGACGCCTCAAGCGTGCCGTTCTTGTACAGCGTGCCGAAGTCGAGTTCGGTATTGCCCTCCTTCTTCAGGCTGGCGCCGCCTTGCTTGGCGCGTTCCCAGTAATCCGGTGCGCGCTGGGCGACGCCGAGTCCGACATATGGCGTCCAGGCACCCTGCCGGCTTTCCAGCCGCATAAAGCCCGAACTCAGGTTGTAGCGCTGCTCGGTATTGCTTGCGTCGTAGCGCGCGTCGACGCGGTCGTGGCGCAGGCCGGCGACCAGCTGTTCGCTGGCGGTCAGCGGCAGTTGGCCCTCGGCGAACACGCCGACGCTGTCGAAACTCTGGTCGGGCGAGCGCGGCTTGCTGGCGTAATCGACGCCGCCGCGGAAGGTATGGTCGTCCTGCAGCCAGTCGGCGCCGACGGTCAGTTCGGCACTGGCGAGCTTGAGGTCGGCGGCGACGCGCGCGCTGTCGGTGGTGCGGTCGGGATTGCTCAGCATCTTCATGCCCGGTTGCGGACGCAGGCTGAAGTTGTCCATCACATGGTCGACGTAGCTGTGGCCGTATTCGGCGCGCAGCGCGGTCAGCCACGGTGCAAGGTTGCGCCGTTCGGCCTTGACGCCCCACGCGTCGCGGTCGAAGACGGTGCCGTCCATCGAACGGTCGGCGTACGCGGCCTCGCCGCGGCTGCGGTCGGCGGACAGCTCGATGGTGGTGTCGGCGTCCGGCGTGAAGCCGGCGATCGCAGTCGCGCTGTGGCGGTCGAACGCCGAGTGCACCTTCTCCCCGTTGCCGTCCTTGTAGTCGCCGCCGTGCGCCTGAGTGCCGATCGCGCGCAAATAGCCCAACTGGCTGCCGACGGTCGCGTCGAGCCACGCGTCGTTGCGGTCGAAGCTGCCGCCGGTCGCCGACAGGTTGAGCCGGGTGCCGGCCTCGGCAAACGGTTCGGTCTTGCGCTCGAAATTGACGGCGCCGCTGACCAGCCCCATGCCGTATTTCACCGACTGCGGGCCCTTGATGACCTCGACCAGGTCGTACGCGCTCGGGACGATGTAGGCGGTCGGCGGGTCCATCCGCCCGCCGCAGCCGCCGTACAGGAAGTGGCCGTCGGCCTGCACCGCCAGGCGCGAGCCGCCCAGGCCGCGCAGCAGCGGGTCGGATGACGCGCCGCCCTTGCGGATGCTGCTCATGCCGGGGATGGTCTTCAGGAAGTCGGCCGCGTCGGCGGCGGCGACCGGGCGCCTGGGCGCCTGCGGGTCGGCGGTGACGGTGAGCGGGCTGACGGTGCGGGCGCCGGTGACGACAATCTCGTCGAGCAGGGCGGCGGCAGGGTCGGCTGCCCACGCGGTGGAGATGGCAAGGGTGAGCGGCAATAAAGCCAGGGTACGGCGGGGCATCAAGACTCCGTATAGTTAGTGGATGGGGTTGGCCACTATCTTAATGCCCTTTGCATTTTCGGAGATGCGGCAGAATGTCGCAGGTCCGACCCCGGCTTACTGGGTGCGCTGCTCGGCCTGTAGCAGGCGGATGTCGTGCGCCAGTGTGGCCGACGGCGTGCCGTAAGGCTCGTACGCGCGCACGCGGCCTGTGGCATCGAGCAGGTAGGAGCCGGCGCTGTGGTCGACCAGATAGCCGCCGCCCTCGGTCGGCTGCACGGACGACACCACGCGGTAATGTTTGGCCACGTCGGCGAGCACCGTCTTGTCGCCGGTCAGCCCGGCGAAGCGGCGGTCGAAGTGCGGCACGTAGCCTGCGAGCACCTCGGGCGTGTCGCGGCCGGGGTCGACCGAGACGAATAGCACCTGCACCGCGTCGGCGTCGCTGCCCAGCGTCTTCATCGCGCCCGCGTATTCGAGCATCGTCGTCGGGCAGATGTCCGGGCAGTGGGTGTAGCCGAAGAACAGCGCGACCACCTTGCCCCGGTAGTCGGCGAGCGAGACGGACGTTCCGTCGTGGCGGGTGAGGGTGAAGTCGCCGCCGATCTTCTCCTGGCTGACGTCGCTGCCCTTGAAGGGCAGTGCGGCTGGCGCAGAGGGTTGGCAGGCGGCCAGCAGGAGGGCGAGCGAACAGGCAATCAGGGGACGCAACATGGTGTTCAAGTGGAAGATGGGTTAAGGCATCGATAATAAGCCAGCGCTATAGCATGGCGGCGCGACATATGGTCGCAGGGTGCTCTGTTGTGGTGCATGGTGCCCCGCCGTGGTGCGTGGTTATTAGTAAAACTTTGACGATGTCATCAGAAAAAGTGATTGGAGCAATCACTCTGCTCAAATTAGTCTTGTTGCCCTGCAGCAAACAGAATGCACAAAGGGGAAAACAAGATGATGTTGCGCGGCCAGATGATGGACATGCCTCTGCTGATTTCGGACCTGCTCACGCACGCCGAGAACTACCACGGCGACAGCGAGATCGTGTCGCGTACGGTCGAAGGCCCGATCCACCGCTACACCTACCGCGACGCGGCCAAGCGCGCGCGCCAGCTTGCCAACGCGCTGAAGGACCTGCAGGTGGCGATGGGCGACCGCGTAGGCACGCTTGCCTGGAACGGCTACCGCCACTACGAGATCTACTACGCGGTCTCCGGTTCCGGTTCCGTCTGCCATACCGTCAACCCGCGCCTGTTCGCCGAGCAGATCAGCTACATCATCAACCATGCCGAAGACCAGGTGCTGTTCTTCGAGCTCTCCTTCCTGCCGCAAGTCGAACAGATCGTCGGCGAACTGAAGACCGTCCGCCATTTCGTGCTGATGACCGACCGCGCCAACATGCCGCGTGAAACCAGCATCCCGAACCTGATCTGCTACGAAGACCTGGTCAACAGCCACAGCGACCAGCTTGCCTGGCCGCAGTTCGACGAGAACACCGCGTCCAGCCTGTGCTACACCTCGGGCACCACCGGCAATCCCAAGGGCGTGATGTACTCGCACCGCTCGACCGTGCTGCACGCGTTCGCCAGCTCCTTGCCGGACAGCCTCGACATCTCGGCGCAAAGCGCGGTGATGCCGGTGGTGCCGATGTTCCACGTCAACGGCTGGGGCCTGCCGTACAGCTGCACCATGAACGGTGCCAAGCTGGTGTTGCCGGGGCCGAAGATGGACGGCGTCAACCTCTACGAGCTGATCGAGGAAGAGGGCGTGACCATGGCCGCCGGCGTGCCGACCATCTGGATGATGCTGCTGCAGCATTGCCAGCGTAACCACCTGAAGATCCACCCGCTCAAGCGCGTGATCATCGGCGGTTCGGCCGCGCCCGAGTCGATGGTCGACCAACTGGCCGAGCACGGTGCCGAAGTGCGCCAGCTGTGGGGCATGACCGAGCTGTCGCCGTGCGGCACTACCAGCACTCCGAAGTTCAAGCACAACGGCTGCAACACTGCGACGCTGCGCCATCTGCAGGGCAAGCAGGGCCGTCCGATCTACGGCGTGCAGATCCGCATCGTCGACGACGAAGGCCAGCCGCTGCCGCACGACGGCAAGGCCTTCGGCAACCTGCAGGTCAAGGGGCCGTGGGTGCTGTCGCAGTACTTCGGCCGCGAGCTGGACGACAACCACACCGCCGACGGCTGGTTCAACACCGGCGACGTGGTGAACATCGACGCCGACGGCTACATGAAGATCACCGACCGCACCAAGGACGTGATCAAGTCCGGCGGCGAGTGGATCAGCTCGATCGAACTGGAAAACATCATGGTCGGTCACCCGGCCGTGCAGGAAGCCGCCGCGATCGGCGTCGTCCACCCGAAGTGGGACGAGCGTCCGCTGATGGTGGTGGTGCTCAAGGAAGGCGCGAGCGCGACCCGCGACGAGCTGATCGGTTTCTTCGAAGGCAAGATCGCCAAGTGGTGGACGCCGGACGACGTCGCCTTCGTCGACGAGTTGCCGCACACCGCGACCGGCAAGCTGCAGAAGCTGAAGCTGCGTGAGATGTTCAAGGATTACCAGTGGTAAGACACTGGCCGGGTTGTGCGGAAGCGAAGTAATGCTGTTCGCTTGAGGAAATAGAGCATTCGCGCTAAAGTATCATCCGCACAGAAACCCTCTGGTTTTTGTGGTGTTAGCCCCTCGAAGCATCCGGCCGGTGCGCCGGCAAGATGTTTCTTCCTCGTGTTGGCCCCTGCCGGTAACCCCGCAGGGGATTTTTTTTGCACATGCTGGCGATGTCAATTGCTTAAGGTGCGGTCGGACCCAGCGTCAGGTAGACGCTACGCAGCGCCACCGCTCCAGCCTCTCTTTCCAGCGCCGCCTGCCCGGTCACCGGGTAGGCGGTATTGCTTTGGGCGACGATGTCCTGCGCAGTCAGCCGCGCCGCGACGGCGCGCGCGCGGGACTCGGCGAGCGCGCGGGTGCCGCGGCCGGCCTCGTTCAGGCTCGCGTGCGCGGTGACCACCACCCGGGCGACGCCCCAGCGCTTCAGCGCCCAGATACTGGCGTCAAGCTCGCGCGACGCGTCGGCCGACAACGTGTCCGCCTCTGCGTCGAACAGGAGCGGCGGAAGCGCCGACACCGGCGGCACCACGTGGACACGGTAGCCGGTGAATTTGGCCGCAAGCTGCCGCTCGGCTTCCTGCAGCGCGGGCAGGGCCGGCGCCGCGTCCGGCAGCAGGTAGACGGTCAGCGTGCGCGCGGCCTCGTCCTGGATCAGCCCGGACACCCGAGCCGGCAACAATGCGTCGACGCCGGCGCGCACGCTGCTGCCTTGCGCCTGGCTGCGCAGCAAGGTTGCGACCTGCTGGGTGAGCTGGCGGTCGCTGCGCGCGGTGTCGGTGTTGGCGACCAGCTGGTCGAGCGACAGGTCCGTCGCGCGGCCGAAGCGCGCGTCCAGCACCGCTTCCAGCCTTTTCGGCAACGCCTCGTCGTAGTGGCGGGTCAGCACGACCAGCTGGATGCGCGGCGCGGTCTCCCCCGGCGTCTGCTGCACCGTCAGCTGCTGGATGCGGGTGCCGGCCGGCAGCGTGTTGCTGACGATGTCCTGCACCTGGCGCGACAGGATCGCCTGGTTGACCGAGCTGTCCAGCGTGCGCACCAGCGGGATGGACAACAGCGCGAGCACCAGCGCGCCTGCCGCGCCGCGCCACGCGAAGTCGGCGGCGCGCGGCCACTTGCCGAAGCCGTACCACAGCGACACGCCGGCGACCGAGAAGGCGATCGCCAGCATATTGGTCAGGAACAGCAGGAAGGCGCCGGAGAAGATCTCCCACGAGGCGTTGGCCCAGCCGTAGCCGCTGGTGGCCAGCGGCGGCATCAGCGCGGTGGCGATCGCGACGCCGGCGAAGGTGCCGCCTTGCGCGCGGATGATGGAGAAGCCGGCGACCAGCCCGGAGAACACCGCGACCAACAGGTCGAAGAAGTTGGGGTTGGTGCGCGCGAGGATCTGCGCGGTCGGCGGGATGAACGGCGAGATGGTGACGATGCTGTAGCTGGTCACCAGCGCCGCCGCGACGCCGAAGGAAAGCGCCAGGGCGGCGCGCCGCCCGCTGACCGGGTCGGTCTTGGCGATCGCGTAGCCCAAGAGGTTGATCGGCCCCATCAGGGGAGCGATCAGCATCGCGCCGATCACCACCGCGGCCGAGTCGAGCAGCAGCCCCAGCGTCGCGATCGCGCAGGAGACGAACACCAGGAACACGAAGGCCGGCGTCAGCTCGCCGTTCTCCTGCATCGCCCGCTCGACCGCGGCGCGGTCAACGTGCTCCTTGTGCCGCCCCCACCACTCGTCGACGATCGTCCCGAACAGGCTGCGTGCCGCCATGGCCGACTCCACTTTGCTGACATCGATGGATCATTGTGGATCAAGTCGGATGCATTTTCATGGTCAACCAGTAATGACAATCAAATTGCATGGAATGCGCATCAAATACATAATGCCCGCCAAGCGTCCGCCCGAGGCGCCGACCATCCAGAGGGGAATTCCATGCGTACACTCAAGGCGCGCCTGATCGGCGTCAACGCGCTGCTGCTGGCGCTGTTTGCCATGCTGCTGTTTGCCATCGTCTTCATGCAGGTGCGCAGCATGGCGCTGCAGGGCATCGCCAACGAGCAGCTCACCACGCTCAAGGGGCAGACCATCCTGATCGGCGACTGGGCGCGCGACAAGCAGAGCGTGCTGCTGGGGCGCTCGCAACGTTACGACAACGAAATCAACACGCTCGCGCGCGACCCGCAGTGGTTCCTGACGCAGGGCATGCAGGAAGGGCGCTTCATCGACCTGTACGCCGGCTTCGCCGACAACAGCGCGCAATTCGCGTCGGGCTGGGTGCCGCCGGCGGACTACACGGTGACCAGCCGCGGCTGGTACCAGCAGGCCCGTTCGGCCGGCAAGCTGGTGATGACCGACCCCTATGTCGACGCCGACACCAAGGCGATCGTGATCACCGCCGCGGTGCCGCTGCCGGGCAGCAATGGTGGCGTGCTCGCCGGCGACATCTCGATGACCGAGCTTGCGCGCACCCTCGCCTCGCTGCCGGTCGGCGGCAGCGGCTTCAGCCTGCTGGTCGACAGCAAGGGCCATCTGATCAGCGCGCCGGACAAGGCCATGCAGACCAAGCCGCTGACCGCGCTGGTCCCCGCGCTGGACGGTGCGGCCATGCAGGCCGCCAGCACCAGCAGCGACGTGACCGAGGTGGAGGTCGGCGGCAAGGCGATGCTCGCGTCGGTGGCCAAGGTCGACGGCCTGGGCTGGTACATCGTGGTGCTCAGCGAAAAGGCGCTGGTGCTCGCGCCGCTTGATGCGCTGCTGATGACGCTGGCGGCCATGACCGCCGGCGCTTTCCTGTTGATGCTGCCGCTCTCCGGGCTGGTGCAGGGGCGGATGCTCGCCGGCTTGACCCGCCTGCGCGACGCGATGGTCGAGATGGCCGGCGGCGAGGCGGACCTGACGCGCAAGCTCGCGGCCGACGGCAACGACGAGATCAGCCAGACCGCGCAGGCGTTCAACCGTTTCACCGGGCAACTGGGTGAGCTGTTCGTCCAGCTGCGTGCCGAGGCGGCGCAGGTGGTCGGCGGCGTGGCCAGCGCCAGCAGCCGGGTCGGCGAGGTGGCGTCCGGCGCCAGCCAGATGGCCGCGGCGTCGGCGGCCAATACCTCGACGCTCGAGCAACTGGGCGCGAGCATTTCGCAGGTTGCCGCCGGCGCCGGCGAGGCCGACTCGCTCGTCAAGTCGACCGGGCAGGCGCTGGAGTGCTGCGCCGACGATATCCACGCGCTGGCCGGCGACATGGAAAACACGCTGGGTTCGGTGCGCAGCCTCGAGGCGATGCTGGGCGTGCTCGACCGCCGCTCGCAGGAAATTTCCGGTATTACCGGCGTGATCCGCGACATCGCCGACCAGACCAACCTGCTGGCGCTGAACGCGGCGATCGAGGCGGCGCGCGCCGGCGAGCAGGGCCGCGGCTTCGCGGTGGTCGCCGACGAGGTGAGGAAGCTCGCCGAGCGCACGGCCAGCGCGACGCAGGAGATCAGCAGCAAGGTCGGCGCCATCCGCGAGGAGGCGCGCCGCGCCGCCGACGATGTGCAGGGGACGGTCAGCGTGGTCGGCGACAGCTCCGCGCGCACTGACGAGGCGGCCGCGCGCATCCAGAGCGTGCGGGAGTCGATGCGCCAGCTCTTGCAGCGCATGAGCGAGATTTCCGGCTCGACCAGCGAACAGCATCACGCCTCCGGCGAGATCGCCCGCAGTACCGAGGCGATCAACAGCCGTATCGTCGCCAACGAGGGCGCCTTGCAGGACGTCAACGCGACGCTGTCGCGGCTCTCCTCGCTCGCCGGGCAGATGGACAGCCGCTTCGGCAAGTTCCGCGTCTGAGCCGCTTGCCGGGGCTGCCCGTCAGGGGCGGCCCCGCGCTTTCCTGTGCCGTCTATTCCTTAGCCGGCTGTCAGCCACTTGCCGGGGTTCATCAGCCCCTTGGGGTCGAGCGTGCGCTTGAGGGCGCGCATCGCCTCCAAGGCGACCGGGTCCTTGTAGCGGGCGAGCCACTGCCCCTTGAGCTGGCCGACGCCGTGCTCGGCGGCGATGCTGCCGCGGCAGGCGGCAACATGCCGGTAGACGATCTCGTTGACCGCCGCCTCGTCGTCGAACAGGCGGGCGTTGTCCGGCCGGGTGTGGCTGACGTTGTAGTGCAGGTTGCCGTCGCCGGCGTGGCCGAAGCAGGCGACGCGGCAGCCGGGGAAGCTGGCGGCAAGTTCGGCGCCGCACGCGGCGATAAAGGCGGGGATTCGGGACGCCGGCACGCCGATGTCGTGCTTGATGCTTGCGCCTTCCAGCTTCTGCACTTCCGAGATGTCCTCGCGCAGCCGCCACAGCGCCAGCCGCTCGCTCTCGCTCTGCGCGACTACCCCGTCGACCATCTGCTGTTCGGCGAGCCAGTCCACGAAGGCGTCGGTGAGCAAAGCCTCGTCGCCGCTGTCGGAGAGTTCGATCAGGAGCGCCCACGGCGCGATAAAGGGCAGGGTGTGGCCGTGCTTCGCGAGCAGGTTTTGGCAGCCTTCCTCGATCAGCTCGAACGCGGTCAGCCTGTCGCCGAAGCGCGCCTTGAGCGCCGCGAGATAAGCGATCGCCTGTTGGCTGTCGGCGACGCCCAGCCAGGCGGTGGCGCGCGCGCTCGGGCGCGGGAACAGCCTGAGCGTCGCCGCGGTGATCACGCCCAACTGGCCCTCGGCGCCGATAAAGAGCTGCTTGAGGTCGAGCCCGCTGGTGTCCTTGCGCAGGCCACCCAGCAGGTCCATCACCCGCCCGTCGGCGAGCACCACCTCCAGCCCCAGCGTCAGCTCGCGCATGGTGCCGTAGCGCAGCACCGCGAGGCCGCCCGCGTTGGTGGAGAGGTTGCCGCCGATCTGGCAGCTGCCCTCGGACGCGAGCGACAAGGGAAACAGCCGGCCTGCCTCGGCCGCCACCTGCTGCACGGCGGCGAGCGTCAGCCCGGCCTCGACGGTGATCGTGTCGTTGGCGGTGTCGACCTCGCGCACGCGGGAGAGCCTGGCGAGCGAGAGCAGCAGCGCGCGGCCGTCGGCCGGCGGCGTCGCCGCGCCGCAGGTCGACGTGTTGCCGCCTTGCGGCACCACCGGGATGTTTTCGGCGTCGCACAGCGCGAGCAGGGCGGACACTTCGGCGGTCGAGCCCGGACGCACCAGCGCGCGGCACGCGCCGTGGTAGCGGCCGCGCCAGTCGGTGAGGCAGGCGGCGGTGTCTGCCGCGTCGGTCAGCACATGCGCGGCACCGACGATAGCGGCCAGCCGTGCGAGGAGTTCGGTGTCGTTCATCGGGTTTCCTTTTGGCGGGCGCGCGAGGCGAGGACCGCGGCGGCAAAGGCCAGCGGTACCGAGACCAGCGCCGGGTTGGCCAGCGGCTGCAGCGGCGCGTCGAAGCCTAACACCGCGACCCACACGCCGGGGCCGGCCACGATCAGCAAGAGCGACGCGGCCAGGCCGGTGGAGAGCGTCGCGGCGGCACCTCGCGCGGTCAGCCTTTTCCAGTAGAGCGCGAGCAGCAGCACCGGAAAGTTTGCCGACGCGGCAAGCGCGAAGGCGAAGCCCAGCAGCACCGCGATATTCTGCAGCTGGAAGGCGATCGACACCGCGGCGGCGGCAAGCGAGAGCGCGAGCGCTGAGCCGCGCACGAAGGCGAGCCCACGCCCGGGCATCAGCTCGCGGGTCAGCGTCGCCGTCGCCGATAGCGTAAGCCCGGCGACTACCGCGAGGATGGTCGCGAAGGCGACCGCTGCGACGAAGCCGGCGAGCAGCGGCCCGCCCAGCAGTTGCGCGAGGTGCAGCGCGGCCATATTGCTGCCGCCCTTGAGCGCGCCCTCGTCGGTGAAAAACGCCAAGTGGCCGGGCAGCAGCGCCAGCGCGCCGAAGCCGTCGATGAAGTTCAGCGAGAACACCAGGGCGATCAGCAGGGTCGCCACCCGCGCCGCGCCCTGCGCGCGGGCCGCGTCCGGCGCGCTGTAAAAGCGCATCAGCACATGCGGCAGGCCGAGCAGGCCGAGCGTCAGCCCCAGCCCCAGCGACACGAGCTCGACCGGCGAGGCGAGCGCGGCGGACGGCAGAAACACCGCGTCGCCGCGCACGGCGGCGGCCGCGTCAAACAGTTTCGCGATCTGCCAGTCAAAGCGCGCCATGGTCAGCGCGGCGAGCGCGAGCGCGCAGCCGACCAGCAGCACCGCCTTGATCGCCTGCACCCAGGTCGTCGCCAGCATGCCGCCGCCGGCGACGTAGGCGAGGCTGAGCAGCGTCACCAGCAGCACGGCGACCGTGTAGTCGAAGCCGAACAGCAGGCCGAGCAGCTTGCCCGCGCCGACCAGTTGCACGACGAGGTAAAACAGCGAGATGGCCAGCGACACGCCGGCGGCGAGCCTGCGCGGTGCCGCGCTACCGAAGCGTTTGGCGAGCAGTTCGCCGACGCCGAACACGCCTTCTTCGCGCATCCTGCCGGCGACCAGTTGCGTCATCAGCGGCCAGCCGGCGAGCGTGCCGACCGCGTAGGCGAGCGAATCGTAGCCGGCCTGGTAGTAGAGGCCGGCCGCGCCGAGGAAGGCCGCCGCCGACAGGTAGTCGCCGGCCAGCGCGAAGCCGCCAAGCAAGCTGCCGACACGGCCGCCGCCGCTGAAGAACGCGCCGCCGCTGCTGCTCTTGCGCGCGGCCCAGTGACTGAGCGCGAGCGTGGCCAGCGCGAACGGGATGAAGAACGCCAGCGCCGGGCTCATCGCGCAGCCTTCGCGGGCCACAGGGCCAGCATCAGCAACAGCGCGAACGCGGCAAGCGCAAGCAGCACCGAGACGGGCCAGGCGCCGGCACGGCCAGCGAGCCAGCCCGGCTTGAGCGCGAGCAACAGGTAGTAAAGCGCCGGCACGGCGACGGTGGCGGCGAGGCGGAACAGTCGGGTCATCGGTCGGTCGGGGTGAACAGCGTGAAGAAGGACGAAGGCTCGGCGCCTGCCGGCGCGTGCAGGGTGAGGCGCTGCTGCGCGCGGGTGAACGCGACGTAGGCGCGGCGCTTCTCGTCGGCGAGCGGCGCGCCGGCAAGCGGGAACAGGCCATGGGACAGCTGGCAGACCACGACGTGCGGCCACTGGCGCCCCTTGGCGTGGAACACCGAGCCGACCGCGAGGTGCTGCCCGGGCGACTGCTGGGCACGCCAGTGCGCAAGGTTCAGCGCCTCGCAGCGGGCGAGCCAGCTTGCGGCGGTTTCCCCGTGTTGCGCCAGATGCGCGAGCAGCGCGCGCCACGCGTCGACGCGGCTCATCGCCGCCTCGCCGGCCGGCGCGAACGCGGCGAGCGTCGCCTCCAAATGCGTATCGCGAGCAAAGTCCGTCAGCAGCGGCGCGAGCCTGGCGTCGGAACTGGCGGAGGTGAGGCGTGTGAGCGCCGCTTTCAGCGAGCCTTGCGCGTGCGCGCGCCGCGCGTCTTCCGGCGCGGGCAGCGCGTCGATCAGTGCGACCAGTTGCGGCCAGTCGCCGGTCTCGGCGGCGAGCGCGGCGAATTCGCGCCCCTCGTCGGCGGACAGCGCGAGCGCGGGCAGCGAGGCGAGGCGCTGGGCGAGGCGTTCGCGGCGCTGGCGCTCGTAGCCCGCCTTGCGCGCGTCGGCTTGCGCGCTGTGCGCGCGCCAGTCGGGTGCCGCCAACTGGGCGAGTGCCTGGATCAGCGTGCCTTCGCCGCCGCGCCAGCACGGCCAGCCATCCAGCGTGTAGAACGGCCGGCGCGCGTCGATCAGCGCAAGCTGCACGGCGACGGTGGCGGCGCGGTCGCGGCAGATCAGCGCGGCGCCACCCTCGAGGGTGGCGGCAAGCGCGGGCAGCGGCTCGCGGCTGACGTCGACGCTTGTCGGCCCGCCCGCGCCGGAGAGCGGCGGCAGGCCGCGGCTGCGCAAGGGTGCGAGCTGGCGCGCGAGTCCGGCGCCGAAGCGGAAGGAGACGGTCAGCGGCAGCACGGCCACCGGCGCGAACGCCTGGCGGAACAGCAGGAACACCGACGTCGCGTCGGCGCCGCGCCACGCGTACAGCACCTGGTCGCGGTCGCCGACCGCCAGCACGCGCTGGACGCCGCCGCCCCAGGCTGCGAGCCACGCGAGCTGCAGCGCGCTGGTGTCGTGGAATTCGTCGATCAGCAGTACATCGCAGGCGAGCGTCGGCGCCGCGGCGAGCGCGTTTTCCTCGAAGCCCGCCATCAGGTCGTGGCAGGCGTCCTCGACCAGGCGGAAGCCGAAGCCGCCATCGACGCGCAAGATGCGGCGCAGCCGCTCGTACTCGCGCCACGCCTGCCACACGCTGGCCGGGCGGCCGAGGGTGGCGGCGACTTCTTCCTCGTCGGCATCTTCCAATAGGTCCGAGAGCCGGCCCTGGCGGATCAGGCGGAAGCTGTCGATGAGGTCGATCAGGGACGCGGTGTCGGTGGGCAGTTGCACGGCGTCGCTGCCGGCGTTGGCCTCGTTGACGCGGCCGACCACCTCGGGCAGCACGGTCTCGACCACCCAGTCGCGCTGCACGCGGCGCGCGTCGTCGACCAGCAAGCGGGCGGCCTCGGCGACGCAGACCTCGTCGAAGGTCTGCACGGCGACGCCGGTCACACCGTGCCGCGCGAGCGCGGCCTCCAGGCTCGCCTTGCCGCTGCGACTGAAGGTCAGTGCGCGCACGCGCTGGCCCGCGCGCACCGCACGCGCCGCGGCGAGCGCGAGCAAGGTCGTCTTGCCGCTGCCGGCGGCCGCCTCGACCAGCAGGTGGCCGCCCGCGAAGTCGAGTACCGCCTGCTGTTCGGGCGACGGGGAAAAGTCCGGGCTCACTTCTGCCACCAGGTCTTCACGTTGACGAACTCGTACAGGCCGAACTCGGAGAGCTCGCGCCCGTAGCCGGACGCCTTGACGCCGCCGAACGGCAGCCTGAGGTCGGAGCTGGTGTAGCGGTTGATATAGACGGCGCCCGCCTCGATGCGCGCACCCAGCGCGCGTGCGCGGCGGGTGTCGGCCGAGAAGATGCTGGCGCCCAGGCCGAACGGGGTGTCGTTGGCGACGCGGATCGCCTCGTCTTCGTCCGCCACGCGGATCACGCTGGCGACCGGGCCGAACACTTCCTCGTGCCAGACGCGGCAACGCGGGTTCACCGCGTCGAGCACGGTCGCCGGGTAGTAGAAGCCGGCGCCGCCGCTCATCTGGCCGCCGCACAACAGCCGCGCGCCGTGCTGGACGGCGTCGAGCACCTGCGCGTGCAGCGCCTCGCGCAGGTCGGCGCGGGCAAGCGGCCCCAGCGTGGTCGACGCATCGGCCGGCGGCCCCGGCCGGAACGCGCGCGCGTGCGCGGTGAAGCGCTCGACAAAGGCGTCGGCCACTTCGGGCACCACGATCAGCCGCTTGGCCGCGTTGCAGCTTTGCCCGGCGTCGCGAAAGCGCGAGTGCGCGGCCTCGTACGCCGCCTCGTCAAGGTCGGCGTCAGCGAGCACGATAAACGGGTTGCTGCCGCCCAGTTCGAGCACGCTTTTTTTCAGGTGGCGGCCGGCCAGGCTGGCGATCACGCGGCCGGTCGCAGTCGAGCCGGTGAAGGCGACCGCGTCGCTCAGGCGGATCGCGTCCTCGACCTCGTCGTTGGCAAGCCAGGCGGTGTCAAACGCGGTGACGCCGCTGCCCTGCACGATCTCGGTGAGCAGCGCGCTCGACAGCGGCACCGAGGGCGCCGGCTTGATCAGGCAGCCGTTGCCGGCGATCAGCGCGGGCACCGCGAAGCGCAGCACCTGCCACACCGGGTAATTCCACGGCATCACCGCGAGCACCAGGCCCAGCGGCTCGAAGCTGACGCCGCTTGCGCTTGCCTGCGTCGGGATGTCGCGCGCGGCGAGCAGGCGCGGCGCGAGCTCGGCGTAGTAGCGGACCAGCTGCACCGACTTGTCGATCTCGGCGAGGCACTCGGCGGTGCGCTTGCCGACTTCCAGCGTCACCAGCGCCGCCAGTTCGTCGCGGCGGCGCTCGAGCGCATCGGCCATCGCGCGCAGGACGGCCGCGCGTTCGTTCACGGGCTGCGCCGCCCAGCGCTCGCGCGCCTCGCGCAGGCGGTGGACGCAGGCGGCCAGTTCGTCGGCCGTCCACGCCGGACGGGTATGCACCACCTCGCCGGTGGCCGGGTTGCAGCTGGTATACGCGTTCATGCGGGCAGTGTAATGGATAGGCGCGGGCCGATGAAGCGGGGCGGCGCGGGGCTGGCGCAGCCCATGCAAAAAGGCAGGGCGAACCCTGCCTTGCTTCTGGCGTCGCTGCGCGTCAGGCGGCGCCGAGCGGGCGGTGGCCGGTGAGCAGGTAGTCGATGGTCTCGCGCACCGAGCGGATCTGCTCGCCGAACGGCAGCGGGTCCTTGCCGCGGAAGAACAGCCCCTTGCTGACTTCGCCGCGGAAAGCGGCGGCGAGCTTGAGGTCGATGCAGAACTGGCCGACCTTGGAGAGACCGTCACGCAGGCCGCACACGGTCAGGCAGTTGAGGTTCTGCGTGCAGCGTGTCGGGTCGGCCTTGGCGTTCGCCTGCAGCTTGTCCAGCCGCTTGAGGTAGCTCTTCAGGAAGGGCGTCATCACGCCGCGCGCCGGCAGGCCGGCGACCGACATGAATTCGGTGATGTCTTCCGGGCGGGCGTTCGCCAGCGTGTGCTTGAAGTTGTCGTGCGCGTCGCCCTCGCGGGTGACGGCGAACGCGGTGCCGACCTGTACCGCCGACGCGCCCCAGTCGTTCAGCGCAGTCTTCACCTTGGCGAAGTGGCTCATGCCGCCGGCGACGATCAGCGGGATCTTCTCGCTCTCCAGCTGTAGCGAGCGGAAGAGCTCGTGCGTCTCCTCGAGCACGCGCTTGAAGCTGAAGCGTTCGTCGGACAAATCCTCGATGCGTGCGGCGCCCAGGTGGCCGGCGGCGTGCGCCGGGTGCTCGATCACTATGGCGTCGGGCAGGCGGCCCTTCTTCATCCAGCGCTTGAGCACGATGCCGATGCCGCGCGACTCGGACAGGATGGGGATCAGCGCGACGTCCGGGTGATCGGCGGCCATCTCGGGCAGGTCCAGCGGCAGGCCGGCGCCCATCACCACCGCGTGCGCGCCGGATTCGCAGGCCTGGCGCACGTAGGCGGCGTGGCTGTCGACCGCCTTCATCACGTTGACCGCGATCAGGCCGTGGCCGCCGGCGCGCGCGAGCGCACCCTTCACTTCGCGGTCGAGCGCGATCAGGTTCAGCCGGTCGAAGTCGGCCTGCGCCCTGGCGTGTCCGGACTCGGCGACCAGGTCTTCGTGCAGGTGGCGCAGGTCGACGCTGGCGATGGTGCCGACCGCGTTCTCGCGGGCGACGGCGCCGGCGAGCGACTTGGCCGAGATGCCGACCCCCATCCCGCCCTGGACGACGGGCAGCAACTGGCGGTTACGGATGGTCAGCGCGGGAAAGCTCGAGTGCATGTAGGAAATCCGGGCGGTGGAGCAAGAGCACTATTCTGGGTGCGGCCAAACAGCCGGCATTTGATCTGGATCAAACAAAGAGCAAAGGCTCTATCGTTGATAGCTTGCGCTTGCTGTGTCCGGAACCTTGTCGCATTTATGCGCTCCATATCCAATTCGCACGAAAGATCTGTTGCTGATATTTATTGATTGACTAGATTGAAGTATTATTTTTAAAGGTCGCTTGCGAATGTTGAGCGTGGCAATGAAAAAGGACGGAAGATGGATACGCTGAAGGCGCTGATGGTTTTCATGACGACGGCCGAGAATGGCAGTTTCTCGGACGCCGCCCGCAAGATGGGGGTCTCGCCGGCCGCGGTCAGCCAGAGCATCGCCCGCCTCGAACAGGAACTCGAGGTCCGGCTGTTCAACCGCACCACCCGCCAGCTGACGCTGACCGAGGATGGCCGCCGTTTCTACGCGCAGTGCAAGGGCCCGGTCAACAACCTGGATAACGCGATCAGCCAGCTCAAGGCGAGCCGCGACGAGCCGGCCGGCCACCTCAGGGTGAGCATGCCCAACAGCTTCGGCCGCCGTCTGATCCTGCCGCTGATGGGCGAATTCTGCGCGCTCTACCCGAAGATCCGCGTGTTCTTCGGCCTGGACGACCAGTTCAGCGACCTGATCGAGGATGGCTACGACGCGGGGATCCGTTTCGGCATGCTGCCGGACAGCCGGATGACCGCGCGCAACCTCGCGCATATCCCGCTCTACGTGGTCGCCTCGCCCGCGTACTGGGACAAGTACGGCCGCCCCTCCAAGCCGGAAGACCTCTCCCAGCACGACTGCATCAACTACCAGTACCCGACGTCGGGCCGCCTCGCCAAGTGGGAGTTCCTGTGCGACGGCGAGCGCATCCCGGTCGACGTGACCGGCACCTACACGGTCAACGAGGTCGAGGCGGTCGCCGAACTCGCGCGTCTGGGGCAGGGCGTCGCGCAGCTGCCCGGTAGCGAGGTGATCGGCATGCTCAGGAGCGGCGAGCTGGAAGCGGTGCTGCTCGACTACGTGTCCGAAGAGCGCTCGATCTACCTGTGCTTCCCCAACCGCGAGCACACCGCGCCGCGCACCCGCGTGTTCGTCGACTTTGTCGTCGAGCGGCTGGGCGAGCACCCGGACGTGCTGGCGCGCTGGCCGCTCTGACCCGTCTTGCGCCCGCAAGAAAGGCCGCCCGATGGGCGGCCTTTGTCATGGGTGCATGGGCGCTTACGCCGCCATGAAGCGCGCGAGCGGTGTCTCGCTCCAGTCGACGCTGTCGAGCAGGTTCTTCACGATCAGGCCCAGCTCGGTGTCGCCCTCGATGGTCAGCTTGCGGTTGAAGAACAGCGTGTCCGGGTCTTCTTCGCGCAGCATCATGCGCGCAAGGTCGGATGCGTTGGCGGCGAAGCGCAGGTCGGGCTCGCCGTGGCCGTCGTCCAGCACGAAGCCGTTCTCGTCGGCGCCAAAGCGCAGCTTGAGGCCGGCGTCGAGTACGTCGACCGCGAAGCGGCGGCCGGCGAGCAGGTCCATGTCGGCCGGCAGCACGCCGCGGCGAAGCAGCTGGTTGAGCAGGGTGACCAGCACGAGGTTGGGCGGGGTCGCCGGCAGGCGGGACACCACCTGGGCAAAGAGCGGGGGCAGGGTGAGGTCAGGCACACGCATGGTGGTGTTCTCCGATCGGGTTGATGCCGGCTTCGCCGCGCCAGTAGCCGTCGACCAGGCACGCGCCGTCCGGGCGCGGCAGGCTGTCCATGTCGACCGCGGCGCCTGCGATGGCCTGGCGGAACGCGGCGACCACGTCGCCGGTGCCGGTGGCCTGCGGGCTCACCCGCACCGAGGACACGCCGATGGCGGCGATGTCGGCCAGGTGCGGCAGCAGCGCGTGGCAGCCGTCGGACATGGTCTGGATACCGTTGACGGTGAGGAAGCCCTTGCCTTCGCGGGTGGACAGCCGCGCGCCGTCCGCGTGTTCGAGGCACTTGAACTGGCAGTCGTCCTTCTTCAGGTTGTAGTGGCGCGCGGTGAAGCAGCGTGCCGACAACGCCAAGGGCAGGCGC
>NZ_STGJ01000024.1 GCF_004919095.1 Crenobacter intestini
GATGCCGGTGCCGACGATGCCGCCGAAGGCGATGGTCAGGCCGATCACCGAATCCTGCGGGATGAAGCTGGAGAGGATCATGCCGGCGCCGACCAGGGTCACGCCCAGGGTGATCACTTTCTTCGGACCGATACGGTCCTGCATGGCGCCTGCGGCCAACAGCGCGATCGCCCACACCACGATGGCGACGTTGTACGGCATCGACGCGTCGGTGTTGGTCCAGCCCCAGTCTGCGACCAGTGCCTTCTTGATCACGCTCCACGCGTACAGCACGCCGATCGTGAGGTTGATACAGGTGCCGGCGACGAGGACGCCGGTAGCCTTGCTCATTTTGCTCATTTAATTATTCCAGGTTGACAGCCCGCGGCACGCAGGACGTGCCGCATCATGCGGATGCCACAAAAAGTGGCCCGTAAAGATCCGGCAGCGACTGACGGGCCGGATCCCGAAAGCGCGCCATTCTAATCAGGCTTCTGGATTTGAGCAACGTAATATTATTGTTTTCTAACAGGCTATTATGCCGCAATGAAAAGAATTCGCCGCAAGCCCGATTTGCATGCCTCTGATGCCATAAGGGTCAGGCGGGCAGCGCGCTGCTGCGGCCGCCGCGGCGGGCCCACAGTTTCTCGTGCGCGAAGTAGGCGAAAGTGTTGGCCACGGGCTCGACCAGCGCGAGCAGGCCGGCCAGCGCAACGCTGCCGGTCAGCAGCCAGCCCAGGCCGAAGGCGACCGTAAAGTGGCACAGCGCGAAGGTCGCCGTCTTGGCGAGTTCGACGTGGCGCAGTGGGGTACGCGCCAGCAGGCGGGCCCAAGCCTTGTCGTGGAAGTGGTAGGTGACGGTGTTGGTCAGCGGCTCAGCCAGCGCCATCGCGCCGGAGATGGCGAAGCTGCCGGTCAGCAGGTAGGCGACGCCGAAGGCAACCGTGAAGTGGGTCGCGGCGAAGGTGAGGGTCTTGGTCATGGCGTCGTCTCCGGTAAGCTTTCCATAGATGATAACCATTCTCATTTTTATCGCCAATTGAATGTCGCTAAGGCCGGATAGCCTCCACCCGGCAGGCGCGCCCTGCCCCGACCAGCCTGAGCAGGCCGCGGCCGGCCAGCCCCTGCAGCCGCCAGAACAGGAAGACGTCGCCGACGAAGGCATGCCCGATGCCCCCCATGGCCTCGCCGACCAGCCGCGCCGCGCTGATGCTGCCATGCCGGGCGAGCACCTCCAGCAGCACGCTGTCGTAGCACGACAGCGGACGGCCCTGCAGCGCGCCGTCGTGCACTTCGCGCACCCCGTCGCCGGCGTCCTGCCAGCGTGCCCATTCGGCTGCCAGCGCCTGGCGCTCGCCGGCAGCAAGCCGCCGCGCACGGCCAGCGAGCGTGGCAAGATCCGCCGGCCCGTACAGGCCGACCGCCCACAAGCCGGGGCGGGGCGTGTCCAGGTGCTGGCTGACATCGACCACCCACAGCTCGCTCGTCGCCGGG
This sequence comes from Crenobacter intestini, assembly GCF_004919095.1. Taxonomy (GTDB): domain Bacteria; phylum Pseudomonadota; class Gammaproteobacteria; order Burkholderiales; family Chromobacteriaceae; genus Craterilacuibacter; species Craterilacuibacter intestini. The sequence continues at coordinate 1,474 of NZ_STGJ01000024.1, forward strand.
CATTGCGCGGCGAGCATGCACAGCAGCAGCACTTCGCCAGCTTGGTTACCCAGCCACACCGTCAGCGGCGTGCCCTGCTCCCACGCCTGCAGCAAGGCCCGGCACGCGGCGGCGCGCGCACGCTGCCACGCCTCGTCCCAGTCCGCCCCGGCAAGCGGGTAGGCCTGCAACAGGCGCAGCCAGTGCGCGGTGCGCAGCTGCGGGTCGACCTGGTCGGCGTCGGCCAGCGGCCCGTTGCCAAGCTCATCCGGCCAGTCCAGCACCGTCCCCGTGAGCCGGCCTGCCGCGACCAGCGCCTGCAGGCTGCCTGCCGCATTGCTCCCTGCCACCACATGCAGCATGGTCAGACCTTCTGGTCCATGTCGAGCGCCGGGGTGCCGGCCGCCTGCGCGACGATGCGCGCGGGCACGCCGGCGACCGTGGTGTTGGCCGGCACGTCGTCGAGCACCACGCTGCCGGCGCCGACCTTGGCACAATCCCCGACACGGATATTGCCGAGGATGGCGGCGCCCGCGCCTATCATCACGCCGTCGCCGATCTTGGGGTGGCGGTCGCCCCGCTGCTTGCCCGAGCCGCCTAGCGTCACGCCGTGCAGCAAGGACACGTTGTTGCCGATCACCGCGGTCTCGCCGACGACGACGCCGGTGCCGTGGTCGAGCATCACGCCGTAGCCGATGCGCGCGGCCGGGTGGATGTCGGCGCCCATCACCTCGGAGATGCGGTTCTGCAGGAAGTAGGCGAGCGTGCGCCGGCCCTGCTTCCACAGCCAATGGGTGACGCGCTGGCTCTGGATCGCGTGGAAGCCCTTGAAGTAGAGCAGCGGCGCCGAGTAGCTGTCGCACGCCGGGTCGCGCTCGAAGCAGGCGTGGATGTCGGCGCGCACCGCGCCGATGATGGTCTCGTCGGCGGCGAGCGCCTCGTGGAACAGCTCCATCAGCGCACGCGCGTCCATCACCGGGCTGGCAAGCTTGCTGGACAGGTGGAACGCCAGCACGTCCTCCAGCGAGGCGTGCCTGAGCACGGTCATGTGCAGGAAGCTGGCCAGCAGCGGCTCCTCGCGTGCCGCCTGCGCGGTTTCGGACAGGATGGCGCGCCACAGCGCGTCATCGCGGATTTCGTTCATGCCTTGCCTTTCAATGCCGTGGGCGGGCAAGCCTGCCCGCGCAAAAAGCCACGGATACACCCAAAACGCGCGGCGGACAAGCCGCGCTACAGCAGGACGACGTCGAACTGCTCCTGCGTGTACGTCGTCTCGACCGACAGCGACACCGGCTTGCCGATGAAGTCGACCAGCATCGCCAGGCTCTGCGACTCCTCGTCGAGGAACATGTCGATCACCGGCTGCGCGGCGAGGATGCGGAAGCCCTTGGCGTCGAACTTGCGCGCCTCGCGCACGATCTCGCGCTGGATCTCGTAGCAGACGGTCTGCGCGGTCTTGATCTGGCCGCGCCCCTGGCAGGTCGGGCAAGGCTCGCACAGCACATGGGCGAGGCTCTCGCGGGTGCGCTTGCGGGTGATCTCGACGAGGCCCAGGCTGGTGAAACCGTTGAGGGTGACCCGGGTACGGTCGCGCGCCAGCGCCTTGGCAAGTTCGGTCAGCACCGCCTGGCGGTGCTCCTCGCTGTCCATGTCGATGAAGTCGACGATGATGATGCCGCCCATATTGCGCAGGCGCAGCTGGCGGGCGATCGCGTAGGTCGCCTCCATATTGGTCTTGAAGATGGTCTCGTCGAAGTTGCGGGTGCCGACGAAGCCGCCGGTGTTGAGGTCGATGGTGGTCATCGCCTCGGTCTGGTCGATGATCAGGTAGCCGCCGAACTTCAGGTTGACCCGGCGCGAGAGCGCCTTCTCGATCTCCGCCTCGATGCCGTGCAGCTCGAACAGCGGGCGGTTGCCGCTGTAGCGCTCGATCTTGCCGGCGGCCGACTGCACGTACTGCTCGGCGAACTCGACCATGCGCTCGTAGTTCTCCGTCGAGTCGACAATGATGCTGCCGGTGTGGTCGCTGACCATGTCGCGCAGCACGCGCACCGCCAGCGGCAGGTCCTCGTACAGCATCGACTGCGCGGGCAGCGTCTGCGACTTGCTGCGGATGTCGGCCCACAGCCGCGACAGGTAGTCGATGTCGGCGGCCAGTTCGCGGTTGCTCGCCGTCTCGGCGCTGGTGCGCACGATATAGCCGCGCGGCGAGCCCTCCGGCAGCAGGTTCTCCATGCGCGCCTTCAGGCTCTGCCGTTCGGAATCGCTCTCGATCTTCTGCGACACGCCGATATGCTCGTCCTGCGGCAGGTGGACGAGGAAACGCCCGGCCAGCGAGATCTGTGTCGACAGGCGGGCGCCCTTGGTGCCGATCGGGTCCTTGATCACCTGCACCAGCACCGTCTGCCCCTCGAACAGCATGCGCTCGATGCGCTGCGGCTCGGTCGGGTGCTGGCGCTGCTCGAGCACGTCGGCGATATGCAGGAAGGCCGCGCGTTCGAGGCCGATCTCGACGAAGGCGCTCTGCATGCCCGGTAGCACCCGCTTGACCTGGCCCAGGTAGATGTTGCCGACGATGCCGCGGCTGGCCGCGCGCTCGATGTGCAGTTCCTGCACCACCGAGTCCTCGAGCACGGCGACCCGGGTCTCCTGCGGGGTGATGTTGACGAGGATCTGCTCCTGGGGCCGCTGGATGTCGCGCGGCAGGGGGATGGTCTGGTGCAGCATGGCGCGCCTCACGGGAAAGTCAGGCCGAAGGCCGTCAGCAGGCCGGCCGTCTCGAACAGCGGCAGCCCCATCACGCCGGTGAAGCTGCCGTCGATACGGCGCACGAACACCGCCGCCCGCCCCTGGATGCCGTAGGCGCCGGCCTTGTCGAACGGCTCGCCGCTGCCGATATAGCGGGCGATGTCGTCGTCGGAGAGTTCGCGGAACCACACCTCGGTCACGCTGGTGGCCAGCTCCAGCCGGCTGTCCTGGCGGATGGCGACGCTGGTCACCACTTGGTGGCTGCGCCCGGAGAAGGCGCGCAGCATACGCGCGGCGTCGGCGGGGTCGGCGGGCTTGCCGAAGATCTCGCCGTCCTGCACCACCGTGGTATCGGCCGACAGCAAGGGGCGCGACGGCAGGCCGCAGCGCTCCGCCACCGCCCAGCCGGCGTCGGCCTTGGCACGCGCCAGCCGCTCGGTGTACGCGACGGCGTCCTCGCCCGGCAGCACCGACTCGTCGATGTCGGCGTGGATGCGCTCAAAATTGACGCCGAGCTGCTCGAGCAGCTCGCGCCGGCGCGGGCTGGCCGACGCCAGGTAAATGCGCGAATCCGATAAAGTCATGGTTGCCCATCCCGAAATATTGAATCGTCACAAGGTTACCAGAGCTGGGACAGGGGCGGATAGCGACCTGCCGCGCCGCAAAAGAAAACGGCCGCACCAGGCGGCCGTTGCTGCAGGCGATACGGTCAGGCCAGGCGGCCGTGACACTGCTTGTACTTCTGCCCCGAGCCGCACGGGCAAGGGTCGTTGCGGCCGATGCGGATGCCCTGCGCGGCCAGCGCGTCGGGCGAGAGCGGGTTCTCTTCGCCGCCCTCGAGCGCGGAGCCCGGCTCGGCGTGCATCGCGGTGCCGTGCACCTCGTGCGGCGCGACGGCCTCGGCGTCCGCCTCGGTGCGCACCTGCACCGTCAACAGCACGTTGGTCACGCTCTTCTTGATCCGCTCGAGCATGCCGGCAAACAGCTCGAACGCCTCGCGCTTGTACTCCTGCTTCGGGTTCTTCTGCGCGTAGCCGCGCAGGTGGATGCCCTGGCGCAGGTGGTCCATCGCAGCCAGGTGCTCGCGCCAGTGGTTGTCGAGCATCTGCAACACCAGCGAGCGCTCGAACTGGCGCATCGCCGCGTCGCCGGCCAGCTCGACCTTGGCCTGGTAGGCGTCGGCGGCGAGCTTGAGGATGCGTTCCTTGATCACCGGGATGTCGATCGCCTGCTCGTTGGCGATCCAGCCGGCGATGTCGGCCTTCAGCAGGTACTCGCCCTCCAGCGCGGCTTCGAGGCCGGCGACGTCCCACTGCTCTTCCATCGATTCCGGCGGCAGGTAGAGGTCGACCAGGTCGGCGAGCACGCCCTCGCGCATATTGGTGACGATCTCGCTGACGTCCTCGTCTTCGAGGATCTCGGCGCGCTGGCCGTAGATCACCTTGCGCTGGTCGTTGGCGACGTCGTCGTACTCGAGCAGCTGCTTGCGGATGTCGAAGTTGCGGCCCTCGACCTTGCGCTGCGCGTTCTCGATCGAACGGCTCACCCAAGGGTGCTCGATCGCCTCGCCCTCCGGCATCTTCAGCTTTTCCATGATCGCGCCGACGCGGTCGGACGCGAAGATGCGCAAGAGCGGGTCTTCCAGCGACAGGTAGAAGCGGCTGGAGCCCGGGTCGCCCTGGCGGCCGGAACGGCCGCGCAGCTGGTTGTCGATGCGGCGCGACTCGTGGCGCTCGGTGCCGACGATGTGCAGGCCGCCTGCGGCGAGCACCGCGTCGTGGCGCAGCTTCCACTCGGCGCGGATCGCCGCAACCTTGGCCGCCTTGTCTTCGTCGGACAGCGTGGCGTCCGCCTCGACCGCCTTGATTTCCGGGTCCGGGTTGCCGCCGAGCACGATGTCGGTGCCGCGGCCGGCCATGTTGGTGGCGACGGTCACCATCCCCGCGCGACCCGCCTGCACCACGATGTCGGCTTCACGCGCGTGCTCCTTGGCGTTGAGCACGTTATGCGGGATCTTGGCGCGGGCAAGCTCGCCCGAGATCAGCTCGGAGTTCTCGATGCTGGTGGTGCCGACCAGCACCGGCTGGCCGCGCGACACGCAGTCGCGGATGTCGGCGATGATCGCGTCGTACTTTTCCTTGGCGGTGCGGTACACCTTGTCGTGGGTATCCTTGCGCACCATCGGCTTGTTGGTCGGGATCACCACGGTTTCCAGGCCGTAGATCTGCTGGAACTCGTACGCCTCGGTGTCGGCGGTACCGGTCATGCCGGAGAGCTTGCGGTACAGGCGGAAGTAGTTCTGGAAGGTGATCGACGCCAGCGTCTGGTTCTCGCGGTTGATCTGCACGCCTTCCTTCGCCTCGACGGCCTGGTGCAGGCCCTCGCTCCAGCGGCGGCCCGCCATCAGGCGGCCGGTGAACTCGTCGACGATCACGATCTCGCCGTCCTGCACCACGTAGTGCTGGTCCTTGTGGAACAGCGCGAACGCCTTGAGCGCGGCCATCAGGTGGTGCATCAGCGTGATGTTGGCGGCCGAGTACAGGCTGTCGCCCTCCTTGAGCAGGCCCAGCTGCTCAAGGATCTCCTCGCAGTGCTCGTGGCCGGCCTCGGACAGCATCACCGAATGCGCCTTCTCGTCGACCCAGTAGTCGCCCTCGCCTTCCTCGGATTCCTGGCGCTTGAGCAGCGGCGGCACCGCGTTCATCTTCTGGTACATCGCGACGTTGTCTTCGGCCGGGCCGGAGATGATCAGCGGCGTGCGCGCCTCGTCGATCAGGATGGAGTCGACCTCGTCGACCACTGCGAAGGCCAGCTTGCGCTGCACCTTCTCGCTGGTGGCGAACACCATGTTGTCGCGCAGGTAGTCGAAGCCGAATTCGTTGTTGGTGCCGTAGGTGATGTCGGAGGCGTAGGCGGCCTGCTTGACGTCGTGCGGCATCTGGCTGAGGTTCACGCCGACGCTCAGGCCGAGGAAGTTGTACAGCCGGCCCATGATCGCGGCGTCGCGGCTGGCCAGGTAGTCGTTGACGGTGATCACGTGCACGCCCTCACCGGTCAGCGCGTTCAGGTAGGCCGCCAGCGTCGCCACCAGCGTCTTGCCCTCGCCGGTGCGCATCTCGGCGATCTTGCCGTCGTTGAGCACCATGCCGCCGATCAGCTGCACGTCGAAGTGGCGCATGCCCAGCACGCGGCGGCTCGCCTCGCGGCACACCGCAAACGCCTCGGGCAGGATCGCCTGCACCGTTTCCCCCTTGGCGATCCGCTCGCGGAACTCCGGCGTCTTGCCGGCGAGCGCCTCGTCCGACAAGGCGCGCATGCCGTCTTCCAGGGCGTTGATGCGCGCCACCGTCTGCCGGTATTGCTTGATCAGCCGGTCGTTGCGGCTGCCGAAAACCTTCTTGAGTAGCGTCGAAATCATTGAGGGATCCACAAGGGCCCGCGGGCCAGAAAAATGGGGTGAATTTTAGCACAAGCCGAACGACGGTTATGGGGGCAGGCTTGCCTTGCATCAAGATGGCTTGCAGAAATGGCAAGCAAAACCCGGCCGCGCGGGCCAAACAAACAGGATAGACGGCGGCGCCCCGTCACTTGTCCTTGCCGTGGCCAATGAACATCACCCACAGGTGGAAGGCGAGACCGGCCAGCGGCACCACCGCCAGCAGGATGACGAAGAACCATTCGAAGGGGGTCATAAGGTCGGTCATGGCATGGCCCTGCATGATGCGGAAATAGCCATGCTACACGGATAAACTGGCGCGACCAATCGGTCGCGCCGGCAGCCGTAAAGGTTTAGAAACGCAACTCGACCCGCTCCGTCTCCGGCTCGGCCTGGCAGGCCAGCGTCCAGCCCTCGGCCAGTTCGGCGTCGGTCAGCACCTGGTTCTCGCGCAGCTTCACCCTGCCCGCGGTCACCTTGCACTTGCACGCGCCGCAACTGCCGGCACGGCAGGCGGACGGCGGCGTGAGCCCGGCGCGCTCCATGCTTGCGAGCAGCACTTCGCCCGGCCGGGCCTCGACGTTTTGCATCTGCCCGCCCAACGTCACCTGCAGCGTCGCCGCGCGGCCCGCGCCCGCCGGCGCCCGTACCTGCCCGAAACGCTCGACATGGACGCGCGCAGCGTCGACCCCCAGGTTGGCCAACGCCGCCTCGGCCGCCTGCATGAACGGCGCCGGCCCGCACACGAAGGCCTGCGCGTGCGTCCAGTCCTGCAGCAAGGCCGTGAGCGCTGCCGCGTCCAGGTAGCCGGACACCGCGTCGAAGTGGTGGTGCAGCGACAGGCGGTCCGGGTGCGTGGCGCACAGGCGTTCGAGTTCGGCGGCGAAGATGGCCGACGCCGCGTCGCGGTTGGCGTAGACCAGGTGTACCCGTCCCTCGCCGTGGGCGAGCGCGTCCTGCAGCAGGGAAAATACCGGTGTGATGCCGCTGCCGGCGGCGATGAGCAGCAGGTCATCCGCGCAACCGTCGGCGACGAAGTTGCCCGCCGGCGGCAGCACTTCCAGCGTGTCGCCGGCTTTCAGTTCGCTATTGAGCCAGTTGGAGACGACGCCCCCGGCCACCCGCTTGACGGTGACGCGAGGTTGCGGCGCGCCTGGCGCGCTGGAAAACGAATAGCAGCGCCAGACCTTGCCATCGGCGGTGGGCGCGGCCAGCGTCAGGAACTGGCCGGCACGGTAGGCGAGGCGTGGCCGCAGGGCCGCCGGGACGTCGAACAGGATGCTGACAGCGTCGGCGCTCTCGCGGCGGACTTCGGCCACGCGCAGCGCCAGTGCGCCGTTTGCGGCGCCACGGCTGCCCGGTGCGGGGCCGACCGGCGGCTGCGGGGCCGGGCCTGCCGGCGTGGTCGGGCTGCCTCCGAGCATCGCCCACGCCTGACGGCGGCGGTAGAGGAGCAGCCAGCCCAGGTGCAGGCCGACCAGCGTGAGCGTCGCGTTAGCCAGCCACTCGTGCACCTCGTCGGCGTCCTTGAGCAAGCCACCGCCGCCCTCGTCGTAATCGCCGTCGTCGTCGGCCTGCGTCGCCGGGATCACCGTCGACAGCCCTTCGGACAGCGCCGCGCGGTTGTCGATCATCGTCACGCCTATGGTCAGGGTGGAGACGAAGCCCAGCACCAGCCCCACCGTCAGCAGCTTGCCGGCGAGCGCGTTACCCGGCTTCTTCCATTGCGCGGCAGGCGGCAGCAGTGCAGGAAAGCCGCGGCTGCGGGCGATGGCCAGCACGAGGCGCACGGCCAGCAGCGCGATCAGGCCGTAGCCCAACCACACATGCGCAAGTTCGGCGTCGTCACCGGTCAGGTAGGCCGCGCCAAAGGCGATGGCCAGCAGCCAGTGGTAGAGGCGGAAACGTGAGAACGGCTTCATCGGTGGGCTCCTGTCGTCTTGTGGATGCCCCGAGTGTGCCGGCGCTGCCTTAAGCCACGATTAAGTACGATACCAAATGCATTTTAAGCTGGCATTAAGGTCGGCCAAGCATCCTGATGGCATTGAACGACCAGGAGCCCGATCATGATGCGTCCCCTCACCCTCTGTCTTGCCGTATTCGCCAGCACTAGCACGCTGGCCGCCACGCCCGCCGAACTGCTCAAGGCTTACGAGCAGCAGGCGCGCAGCGAAAACCCGGCCTTCGCCGGCTTTTCCGCCAGCCGCGGCAAGGCGTTGTACTTCAGCCAGTCGCAGGCCAGCGGCAAGACCATGAGTTGCACCACCTGCCACAGCGCCGACCCGAAAAAGGCAGGCAAGACGCCGGCCTTCCGCACACTGGCACCGCTCGCGCCGGCGGCCGAACCCACCCGCTTCACCGACGCCAAGAAGGTCGAGAAATGGTTCCGCCGCAACTGCGACGACGTATTCAAGCGTGAATGCAGCGCGCAGGAGAAGGGCGACTTCGTCAGCTGGATCGTCAGCGTCCGCTAAAGGAGAACCACATGCGCATCCCCATCCTCACCCTTTGTGCACTGTCGCTCGCCGGCGGCTTCGCGCTGGCCGACGACGACCACCACCACGGCGGCAAGAAATACAAGCGGCCCAAGCAGCTCGCCGTGCCCTTGTCCGCCCCCAAGGTGTGGACCGCCGAGTGCGGCAGCTGCCATATCGCCTACCCGCCGGGCCTGCTGCCGCCGGCGGCGTGGAAACAGCAGATGGACACGCTGAAGCATCACTACGGCAGCAACGCGACGCTGGACAAGACCGACGAACAGGCGATCCGCGATTTCCTCGCCTTTGCGTCGCAGGCGAACCGGCTACCGCTCGAGCCCTCACCCAAGGCCGGCGAGCCGCCGCGCATCACCACCACGCGCTGGTTTATCCGCAAGCACGACGAAGTCACCGCCGAGCAGTGGCGGCGCAAGTCGGTGGGAAGCAAAGCCAACTGCCAGGCCTGCCACGCCGGTGCAGAGAAGGGCGATTTCGACGACGACCGCGTGCAGATCCCCCGTTAGCGCACACAAGCAAAAAGCCGCCAGCAGGCGGCTTTTGCGAAAAGGCGCGGTACGCTTAGCGCACGATCTGCGCGAGCTCACCCTTCATGTAGCGGTTGGCCATGGTGTCGAGGTTGACCGCCTTGATCTTGCTTGCCATGCCGCAAGCGCCGAACGCCTGATAGCGGGCGATGCAGATGTCGCGCATCGCGTTGGTCGAGGCGATCAGGAACTTGCGCGGGTCGAATTCCTTCGGGTTCTGCGCGAGGAAGCGGCGTACCGCGCCGGTGGAAGCCAGGCGCAGGTCGGTGTCGATGTTCACCTTCCGCACGCCGTGCTTGATGCCTTCGACGATTTCCTCGACCGGCACGCCGTAGGTCTCGCCCAGGTCGCCGCCGAACTCGTTGATGATCTTGAGCCACTCCTGCGGCACGCTGGAGCTGCCGTGCATCACCAGGTGGGTGTTCGGGATACGCGCGTGGATTTCCTTGATGCGGTCGATGCGCAGCACGTCGCCGGTCGGCTTCTTGCTGAACTTGTACGCGCCGTGGCTGGTGCCAATGGCGATCGCCAGCGCATCCACGCCGGTGTCCTTGACGAAGCGGGCGGCTTCTTCCGGGTCGGTCAGCAGCTGGCTGTGGTCGAGCACGCCCTCGGCGCCGACGCCGTCTTCCTCACCGGCCATGCCGGTTTCCAGACTGCCCAAGCAACCGATTTCACCTTCCACCGACACGCCGCAGGCGTGGGCGAAATTCACCACGGTGCGGGTGACGTCGACGTTGTAGTCGTAGTCGGCCGGGGTCTTGCCGTCGCTCTTGAGCGAGCCGTCCATCATCACCGACGAGAAGCCCAGCTGGATCGAGCGCTGGCACACGTCCGGGCTGGTGCCGTGGTCCTGGTGCATCACCACCGGGATATGCGGGAATTCTTCGATCGCGGCCAGGATCATGTGGCGCAGGAACGGCGCGCCGGCGTATTTGCGCGCGCCGGCCGAAGCCTGCACGATCACCGGCGCGTCGCACTTGTCGGCCGCTTCCATGATGGCGCGCATCTGCTCGAGGTTGTTCACGTTGAACGCCGGCAGGCCGTAGGAAAATTCGGCCGCGTGGTCCAGCAGCTGTCGCATCGAAACGAGTGCCATGTCTATCAGACTCCAACTGGGGTAGCGAATGGCGGGCGCGTGCCCGCCGTCTGTTCAAATTCTAGTGCCGCGAGACCGCCGTCAGCGCGACGCCGGCCGCGCCGAAGGCGGTGCCGGCCGCGCGGTTCATCCACTTGAGCCGCGCCGGGCTGGCGAGCCAGTGGCGCAAACGCGCGCCGCCGCCAGCGTAGGCAAACTGCCATGCGGTCTCGATCACGTAAAAGGTCACCGCCAGCACCGCCAGTTGCGGCGCCTGCGGCAGCCGCGCGTCCATGAACTGCGGGAACAGCGCGGCGAAAAACACGAAAGCCTTGGGGTTGCTCATCGCCACCAAAAAACCGGTCGCGAAGCGGCGCCACGCCGGCCCCTCGGGCGCGCTGTCGTCGCCCGCGTCCAGCGGCGTCGGCGGCGCGCGCCAGGTCTTGATGCCCAGATAGATCAGGTAGACGGCGCCGGTGTACTTCACCACCGAGAACGCCAGCTCCGACGCGGCGAGCAGCGCGCCCAAGCCCGCCGCCGACGCGGCCATGATCAGGCCCAAGGCCGACAGCAGGCCGAGCAGAGTCGGCACCGTGTGGCGCACACCGTAGCGGATGCCATGGTTCAGCGCGAGCAGCATGTTCGGCCCCGGCGTCGCCGAGACGAAAAACACAGTCACTACATATAACAGCCAGGTATCCAGTGGCATCGCTACGCCCAAGGTATGGTTTGATCCGGCAGTTTATGCGATGTGCGCGAGCAAGGCCATGCGGCCCTCACCCCAGCCCTCTCCCGCCAGCGGGAGAGGGAGTACTCCCCACGCACCGTCCAAGGCTCCCCATCCCCTCTCCCGCCCGTGGGAGAGGGTGGCGCGCAGCGCCGGGTGAGGGCCAAGCCGGGTGAGGGTCAGGCGCGTTCGGCCAGGATCGCCACCGCCGGCAATTCCTTGCCCTCGAGGAATTCGAGGAAGGCGCCGCCGCCGGTCGAGATGTAGCTGATCTTGTCGGTCACGCCGAACTTGGCGATCGCCGACAGGGTGTCGCCGCCGCCGGCGATCGAGAATGCCTTGGATTCGGCGATCGCCTCGGCCAGCGCGCGGGTGCCGTGGCTGAACTGCTCGAACTCGAACACGCCGACCGGGCCGTTCCACACCACGGTGCCGGCCTTGGCGACGATGTCGGCCAAAGCCTTGGCCGAATCCGGGCCGATGTCGAGGATCATGTCGTCGCGGGTAACGTCGGCCACGTTCTTCAGGGTGTCCTCGGCGTTCTCGGAGAATTCCGGCGCGCACACCACGTCGGTCGGCAGCGGCACGTCGCCGCCGCGCGCGCGGATCTTCTCGATCACCTTCTTCGCCTCGCCGACCAGGTCGGCCTCGGCCAAGCTCTTGCCGATGTTCTTGCCTTCGGCCAGCAGGAAGGTATTGGCGATGCCGCCACCGACGATCAGCTGGTCGACCTTGTCGGCCAGCGACTCGAGGATGGTCAGCTTGGTCGACACCTTGGAGCCGGCGACGATCGCCACCAGCGGGCGGGCCGGTGCCTGCAGCGCGCGGCCCAGCGCCTCCAGTTCGGCGGACAACAGCACGCCCGCGCAGGCGGCCGGCGCGAACCTGGCAACCGCGTGGGTCGACGCCTCGGCGCGGTGCGCGGTGCCGAAGGCGTCGTTGACGAACACATCGCACAGGCTGGCGTAAGCCTTGCCCAGATCCTCGTTGTTCTTCTTCTCGCCCTTGTTCAGACGCACGTTCTCCAGCATCACCACGTCGCCAGCCTTCAGCTCGACGCCATCCTGCCAGTCGGCGACCACCTTCACCTCTTGCGCCAGCAGCTCGGACAGGCGCGCGGCAACCGGCGAAAGGCTGTCTTCCGGCTTGGGTTCGCCCTCGGTCGGACGGCCGAGGTGGGTCATCAGGATCACCGAAGCACCGGCCTTCAGGCAGTGCAGGATGGACGGCAGCGACGCGCGGATACGGGTGTCGTCGCCGATCACGCCGTTCTTCACCGGCACGTTCATGTCGACGCGGATCAGCACGCGCTTGCCGGCCAGCGCCTGTTCGGTCAGCTTCTTGAATTGCATGTTCGCTCCATCAGCAATGAATATTGATACTAATTGGATAGCAAACTCTTTAGAGAGAGCCATCCAATTAAAACCAAGAGGGATCCACTGAGAGAATGCAACGTCACAAACAAAATAATGATGAAATTTTAGAAACGAAAATTATATTGGAAATACTATTCCAAACGACCAAGGGAAAATCATGAAAAGTGTCTTTGTGTTTCTATGTTTCTCCTTACCAGCCATTTCGTTCGCTGAGTCAGCCAACACAAAGGGCAAAGACTGCGAAACGCTTGGATTTAGATACTCAGTTTGTGCATTAGTTAGCTCAGCCGGCCAACCCTGCCCAAGCGACTGGAACTTTGCCGTACCAGACCGCTGCAAAAATTCACCTGCATTAGAATCTGGGATCAAAAAAGGGGTTGTATGGATAAAAATGAATTCCAATTAGCAACACAAATGCAGAGCGGAAATGAAAAAATCAAATCCGCTCTAGCTTTTCTCCGCTTTACAAGCTGAACATCGCCTTGGCGGTGCGCAGCATCTGCTGGCAGAAGCCCCACTCGTTGTCGTACCACGCCAGCACCTTGACCATATTGCCGCCCGTGACCTTGGTCAGGGTGGCGTCGAAGGTCGACGCTTCGGTGCTGTGGTTGAAGTCGCCGGAGACCAGCGGCAGGGTGTTGTAGCCGAGCACGCCCTTCATGCGGCCTTCCGCGGCTTCCTTGACGATGGCGTTCACTTCGTCGACCGAGGTGTCGCGGCCGGCTTCGAAGGTCAGGTCGACCAGCGACACGTTGATGGTCGGCACGCGCACGGCGAAGCCGTCGAGCTTGCCCTTCAGTTCCGGCAGCACGAGACCGACGGCCTTGGCCGCGCCGGTCTTGGTCGGGATCATGTTCTGGGTGGCGGAACGGGCGCGGCGCAGGTCCTTGTGGCGCACGTCGGTCAGCACCTGGTCGTTGGTGAAGGCGTGGATGGTGGTCATCAGGCCTTTCTTCAGGCCGATGGCGTCGTTCAGCGCCTTGGCCACCGGCGCCAGGCAGTTGGTGGTGCACGAAGCGTTGGAGACGACGGTCATCTCCGGGCGCAGCAGGTCGTGGTTCACGCCGAACACGATGGTGGCGTCGACGTCGTCACCGCCCGGGGCGGAGATCAGCACCTTCTTGGCGCCGGCGTCGATGTGCGCCTGGCACTTCTCCTTGCTGGTGAACGCGCCGGTGCACTCGAGCACCAGGTCGACGTTCAGCGCCTTCCACGGCAGTTCGGCCGGGTTGCGGGTGGAGAAGAACGGGATGCGGTCGCCGTCGACGATCAGGTGGCCGTCGTCGTGCGAAACCGGAGTGGCGAAGCGGCCGTGCACCGAGTCGAACGCGGTCAGGTGGGCGTTGGTCGCCAGGTCGCCCGAGGCGTTGACCGCGACGATCTCGAAGTCGCCACGCATGTTGTATTCGTAGATGGAGCGCAGGGCCTGACGGCCGATGCGGCCGTAACCGTTGATCGCGACGCGGATGGTCATCTTGTAGAGTCTCCGAAAGTTGAGAAGCCACGCGGGAGGTGGCGGATCGAAACCAGAAAAAAGGCCGCCCCTGCCGGGGCGGCCTGTTCGTCAAGCAATGACGGCGCGGGTCTTGGCGACCACATTGTCGACGGTGAAGCCGAATTCCTTGAAGAGCAGCGGCGCCGGCGCCGACTCGCCGAAGGTGTCGATGCCGACCACGTCGCCTTCCAGGCCGACGTACTTGCGCCAGAAGTCGGAGATGCCCGCCTCGATGGCGACGCGCGGCACGCCCGGCAGCAAGACGCTTGCCTGGTAGGCCTTGTCCTGGCGGTCGAACACGTTGGTCGACGGCATCGACACCACGCGCACGGCGACGCCTTCGCTGGCCAGCGCTTCCTGCGCCTTCAGCGCCAGCTCGACTTCGGAGCCGGTGGCGATCAGCACGGCCTTGGGCGAGGCGGCGTCGCGCAGCACGTAGCCGCCACGGGCGACCGCTTCGAGCTGCGAAGCGTCGCGCGGCACGAACGGCAGGTTCTGGCGGCTGAGGATCAGGTTGCTCGGCCGCTGGCCCTGCTCGATCGCGTGAGCCCACGCCACCGCGGTTTCCAGCGTGTCGCACGGACGCCAGGTGTCCATGTTCGGGATGTAGCGCAGCGTCGCGGTCTGCTCCACCGGCTGGTGGGTCGGGCCGTCTTCGCCCAGGCCGATCGAGTCGTGGGTGAACACGAAGATCGGGTTGATCTTCATCAGCGCGGCCATGCGCAGGGCGTTGCGCGCGTACTCGCTGAACATCAGGAAGGTGCCGCCGTACGGGCGCAGGCCGCCATGCAGCGTCATGCCGTTCATGATGGCGGCCATGCCGAATTCGCGCACGCCGTAGCTGATGTAGTTGCCGTTGCCCTCGGCGTCGATCCACTCGGAACCCGACCAGTTGGTCAGGTTGGAGCCGGTCAGGTCGGCCGAGCCGCCGACGAATTCGGGGAACAGCGGCGAGAACGCCTCGATGGCGATCTGGCTGGCCTTGCGGCTGGCGACCGTCTGCGCCGCCTCGTTGATGCGCGCCAAGGCAGCCGCCTTGTGCTCGGCCCAGCGTGCCGGCAGTTCGCCCGCCATGCGGCGCTTGAATTCTGCGGCGAGTTCCGGATAGGCACGCGCGTATTCAGCGAAACGCTCGTCCCAAGCGGCTTCGCACTTGGCGCCGGCTTCGCGCGCGTTCCACGCGGCGTAGATGTCGGCCGGGATCTCGAACGGCGCGTGCGGCCACTTCAGGTGTTCGCGCGCGGCGGCGATTTCGGCGGCGCCCAGCGGCGCGCCATGCACGTCGTGGCCGCCTTGCTTGTTCGGCGCGCCGAAGCCGATCTTGGTGCGGCAGCAGATCAGCGTCGGGCGGGCGGTCTCGGCCTTGGCGGTGGCGATCGCGGTGGCGATCTCGTCCGCGTCATGGCCGTCGACGCCGCGGATCACCTGCCAGCCGTACGCCTCGAAGCGGGCCGGGGTGTCGTCGGTGAACCAGCCCTCGACATCGCCGTCGATCGAGATGCCGTTGTCGTCCCAAAACGCGACGAGCTTGCCCAGGCCCCAGGTACCTGCCAGCGAGCACGCTTCGTGGCTGATGCCTTCCATCAGGCAACCGTCGCCGAGGAAGGCCCAGGTGTGGTGGTCGACCACGGCGTGGCCGTCGCGGTTGAATTCGGCGGCAAGCATCTTCTCGGCGAGCGCCATGCCCACCGCGTTGGTGATGCCCTGGCCCAGCGGGCCGGTGGTGGTCTCGACGCCCGGCGCGTAGCCGTATTCAGGGTGGCCCGGCGTCTTGCTGTGCAGCTGGCGGAAGTTTTTCAGGTCGTCGATCGACAGCGCGTAACCGGTCAGGTGCAGCAGGCTGTAGATCAGCATCGAGCCGTGGCCGTTGGACAGCACGAAACGGTCGCGGTCGGCCCAGTGCGGGTTGGCCGGGTTGTGCTTCAGGTGGTCGCGCCACAGGACTTCGGCAATGTCTGCCATGCCCATCGGTGCGCCGGGGTGACCGGATTTGGCCTTCTCGACAGCGTCCATGGCCAGGAAACGGATGGCGTTGGCGAGCTCGGTACGGGTGACCATGCGAAAAACCTCGAATATGTGGACGGCGGGGGTGTCCCGGCGCGCGGTACGTGCCGGAAAAACCTGCGAATTATCGCTGAAATTGCCGCGCTGCGGCAACCGGCGCCGCCGCCTATGATTGACGTAAGCATGGTTTGCGCAGACCCTTTAACTATCAGTAATCGAATTATCAAGGAGCCTCCCGAATGCAGCCCGACACGCCCGTCTCCCGCGCCCCGCTGCCCGGCCGCCAGCCCGCCGGTGCCGGCTGGCACTGGATCACCGCCGCGTTCCGCCTGGTGCGCGAACAGCCGCTGACCTGGATCCTGCTGTCGGTGGTCTATGTGGTCATCCATGTCGGCACCAGCCTGCTGCCGCTGATCGGCAACTTCCTGCCGCTCTTGCTCGCGCCGATCTTCGCCGGCAGCTTCGTGCTCGCCGCGCGCAAGGCGGAAAACGGCGGCGAGCTGGAGCTGGCCGACCTGTTTACCGGCTTTCGCGAGCACGGCAAGCCGCTGTTCGGCGTCGCGCTGGTCTACCTCGCGCTGTGCATGATCGCGCTGATGGTGGTCATCGCGCTGGTCGCGCTGTTGGGGTCGCTCGGCTGGGTGCACAAGCCGGAAGGCGATGAGATGGGCATGGGCACCATGCTGCTGTTCATGCTGGTGGTCGGCGTGCCGGTCTACCTGGTCAGCCTCGCGTACTGGTTCGCGCCGGCGCTGGTGGTGTTCGACGGCTACGCGCCGATCGCGGCCTGCCGCGCGAGCTTCTCCGCCGGCCTCGCCAACTGGCCGGCGATGCTGACCTGCGCGCTGATGCTCGCGCTGTTGATGTTCCTCGCGATGGTGCCCTTCTTCCTCGGCCTGTTGCTGTGGTTCCCGGTGATGTACGTCACCAGCTACACCAGCTACCGCGCGGTGTTCGCGCGCTAGGCCTGTCCGGCCGGGCCGGGCGGCTCGGCCGGCGCCGCGTACCAGTTGCCCTTGGCAACCAGCACCGCCCCTTCGGGCTGGTTCTCGAAGTTGGGCGACATGATCTGCACGCCGAACTCGTTGAAAGCGTCGAGGATCTGGGCGTGCAGCGCGGTCTTCATCGCCGGCGGCGACGCGGTCAGCGGCATCCTCACTTCCAGTTCGTACTCGACGTAGAAGTCCTGCAAGGAGAGCTGGCGCACGATGGGCGCGCTGTCGGTACGCAAGCCTTCGGTGCGCCGCGCGGCCAGTTCGAGCAGCGCGTGCACCTGCCGCCACGGCGTGTCGTAGCCGATGGTGATCTTGGTGGTCAGCGGCAGGCCGGCTTCGCCCGCCTGCCGCGTGTAGTTGACCACCTTGCCGCCGACCACCACCGAGTTGGGCAGCGTCACCTCGTTGCCGTGGCGGGTGCGGATCTTGGTCGACAACGCCCCCAGTTCGGTGACGAAGCCCTCGGTGTCGCCGACCAGCACCAGGTCGCCCGGCTTGAGCGCGCGCGCGTACACCAGCACCAGCCCGCTCATCGCGTGGTTCATGATGCCGGTCGAGCCCAGCGTCACCATCAGGCCGAAGAACACGCTGACCCCCTTGAACGCGTCCGAGCTCGAGCCCGGCAAATAGGGGTAGGCGACCGTCAGCGCAAACAGCCACAACACCAGCGTGGTCAGCCGGCGCGTCGCGCCGACCGTCTCCTTGTAGAGGCCGGGCAGGGTCAGCCGGCCGTCCTCGACCGCGTCGAACACCCAACCCAAGCTACGTACGCCAAGCCGGGTCAGCACCAGGATCAGCGCGACCTTGGCAAGGCCCGGCACCGCGCCGACCAGCCCCTCGCCCAGCGACGCGAGCAAATCGAACAAGGACGCCGCCAGCCGCTCGCCCCACGGCCGGGTGTACGGGAAACGGGTCAGGATGAAGCTCAGCCACAGGTGCAGCGCGAGCAGCGCACCGACCAGCGCGGTCAAGTCGAGCATGTGCTGCTCGAGCTTCTGCATCACGCTGCCCAGGTCGTCGTGCGCGCCGAACCAGCGCTTGGGCAGCAAGGGCTTTTGCAACAGCCGCGCGCGGGCACGACCGCGCGCACGCGACACCAGCGCGAGCGCGAGCGCCAGCAGCACGGTGGCACCGACGGCCTGCCCGATCGCCCACGCCTGCGCGCGCGGCGAGCCCTGCTCGACGCGCATCACTCGCAGCGCCTCCAGCCTACCCTTCACCTCGTCGCCGACCTGCAGCAGGTTGCGGCTGTCGCCGGCGTCGAGGTCGCCGTCGGTCAGCGCGAACAGCGGCTTGTTGTTGAGGTAGAAGCGCAGGCCGCTCACGCCGTCGCGCGAAAACGGCGCCATCAGCACCGGCCGGGCCAGGTCGGCCTCGCCCAAGGCCCGCACGCGCGACTCGGCGCGCGCCACCCGCTGCTCGGGCGTCAAGCCGCCGACGGTCGCGTGCAGGGTGACGATGTCGCGCCCGGCGAGCGTCAGCGTCGCCTCGGGCGGCGGCGCGGTGTCCTCGGCGAGCACGAAGCCTGCGAAGAGCAGGCAGGCCAGCAGGCTGAACAGGCGGTGCAGCATGGGTGCGTCCTTGCGGTGTTTCTCTTCAGCATGGCACGCAAGTGTGCTTTATGCCGTATCGCTCAGGCGTGGCCGAGCCGGCGCCGTACCTGCCGCATCCCCCACCATACGGCGAGCGCGACCGGCGCAATCGCCGCGCCGGTGACGAGTTCGGCGTTCAGGTGCAGCCCGGCCGCCTTCGCCGCCTTCGCCGCGTAGCCGACCAGCCCGACCGCGTAATAGGTCAGCACCCCGACCGACAGCCCCTCGACCGTCTCCTGCAGCCGCAGCTGCAAGCCGGCACGCCGGTCCATGCTGGCCAGCAACGCGCGGTTCTGCACCTCGCCCGCCACCTCGACCCGGGTGCGCAGCAGCGCGGTCGCGCGCTGCAGGCGGGCGGTCAGCCTGTCCTGGCGGCGGGTGACGGTCAGGCAGGTATCCATCGCCGGCGCCAGCCGGTGCTCGACGAACTCGCAAAAGGGCTGCAGGCCGCCGATGCGCCGCTCGCGCAGCTCGCCGATGCGCCGCTCGATCAGCTGGTAGTAGGCGTGCGACGCCGAGAAGCGGTACTGCGTCTGCGCGACCAGGTTCTCCAGTTCGGCCGACAGCGCGGAAAACTCTTCGAGCAGCGTATCGTCGCGGCTGTCCGCCGCGTTGAGCCTGGCGGTGACGGCCTTCAGCGCGATGCCCAGCTCGTCGAGCCGCGCCATCTGCTGCTTGGCCAGCGGCAAGGCGAGCAGCGCGAGCATGCGGTAGGTCTCGATCTCGAACAGGCGCTGCAGCATTCGCCCGCTCTGACGCGGCCCCATCCTGCGGTCGACCAGCACGAAGCGCGAGAAGCCGACCGCCAGCCGCGCGTCCGGGTGCAGCCGCAAGTCGGTGTACGCGACGCCGTTGCCGTCGCCCAGCTCGGCGCCGATCAGCTCGTGGCCGGCGAACCAGCGCGCGGCAATCGCCCGCGGCGCGTCCGGCAGCGCGTCGCCGTCGGCCAGCAGCAGCGCGTGGGCGGCGACCAGCACTTCGCCGGGCAGGGCGCTGAGCAAGGCCGCGGGCACCGCGTCGAGCGCGGTGTCGTCGAAGCCGCCGCCGCCCGCGCCGGGCACGATCACCGTCAGCCGCACGAATTCGGTATGCAAGGACCAGCGCAGTGTCAGCGTGCCGTTGCTGCCCTGGTAGTGGCCGGCGCTGGCCTCGGGCGCCGGCAAGCCCAGTTCGGCGGCGAGGCGCGCGAGCGCCGCGCGCTGGCCGGGCGCGCCGGGCTCGCACAACAGCGCAAGCGTGGAGAGGCGGGCCGGCGACGGGATCGCCGCCGGCGGGCGCGCGTGCGCCTCGTCGTTCAAGCTCGAGCGCAGGGGGTGGGACAGCAGCAGCGGGGTCGGCGCGGACAAGGTCGTCCTCCTCGGTAGTTCCATGTCATGGCAGAGCATGCAACGCTGCGCCGCAGCAAGGCAAGCCGGCCCGCCAAAATATAACGTCGGGCGATAAATGTATTGCTGCTAAGTATTTCCCGGAATAAAGACGTCTGGGTATTCTCGCCCCATGCCCCGAACGAGGATTCCGCGATGAAAAAGCTTGCCGTACGCACCCTGGCCGCCTTGCTGCTGTCCGTCCCCGCGCTGCCCGCGCTGGCCGACGCCACCTTGCTCAACGTCTCGTACGACGTGATGCGCGACTTCTACAAGGACTACAACCCGGCGTTCCAGAAGCACTGGAAGGGCAAGACCGGCGAGGCGGTCACCATCCAGCAGTCGCACGGCGGCTCGTCCAAGCAGGCGATGAGCGTGGTCGGCGGCCTGCAGGCCGACGTGATCACCATGAACCAGGCGCCGGACATCAACATCCTCGCCGAGCGCGGCGCGCTGGTCCCTGCAGACTGGTCGAAGCGGCTGGCCAACGACAGCGTGCCGTTCACCTCGGCCACCGTGTTCCTGGTCAGGAAGGGCAACCCGAAAGGCATCCGCGACTGGAAGGACCTCGCCAAGCCGGGCGTGCAGGTGATCGTCCCCAACCCGAAGACCTCGGGTAACGGCCGCTACAGCTACCTCGCCGCCTACGGCTGGGCGCTCAAGCAGCCCGGCGGCAACGACGCCAGCGCGCGCGCCTACGTCGGCAAGCTGTTCGGCAACGCGCCGGTGCTCGATACCGGCGGCCGCGCGGCGACCACCACCTTCATGCAGCGCCAGATCGGCGACGTGCTGATCACCTTCGAGAACGAGGCCGAGATGGTCGCCCGCGAGTTCGGCCGCGGCACCTTCGAGGTGGTCTACCCGAGCGTGACCGTCGCCGCCGAGAACCCGGTGGCCGTGGTCGACAAGGTGGTCGACAAGAAAGGCACCCGCAAGCAGGCCGAGGCCTACCTCGCCTACCTGTGGAGCCCGGAAGGCCAGACCATCGCCGCGCAGAACTACCTGCGCCCGCAGGACAAGCAGGTCGCCGCCAAGTTCTCCGGCCAGTTCCCGCCGATCAAGGCGTTCCGTGTGGTCGACGTGTTCGGCAGCTGGGACAAGGTGATGAAGACGCACTTCGCCGACGGCGGCGTGTTCGACCAGATCTACCTGAAGAAATAAGCGCCGCGCGGGGGCCCTGGCCCCCGCCCGCCCGGGATGCCCACCATGAACCTGATTGCCAAACGTTACAGCGTGCTGCCGGGCTTCGGCCTGTCGCTCGGCTACGCGCTGTTCTGGCTCGGCCTGATCGTGCTGCTGCCGTTCGCCGCGCTCGCGCTCAACGCGTCAACGCTCGGCTGGACCGCCTTTATCGAGCAGGTCAGCGCGCCGCGCGTGCTCGCCTCGCTGCAACTGTCGTTCGGCGCCGCGCTGATCGCCGCCTCCGTCAACGCGCTGATGGGCTTTTTGGTCGCGTGGGTGCTGGTGCGCTACAGCTTCCCGGGCAAGCGTTTCGTCGACGCGCTGATCGACCTGCCCTTCGCGCTGCCGACCGCGGTGGCCGGCATCGCGCTGACCACCATCTACGCGCCGAACGGCTGGCTCGGCCGCTACCTGGACCCCCTGGGCATCAAGGTGGCGTTCACGCCGCTGGGCATCGTCGTCGCGCTGATCTTCGTGAGCCTGCCCTTCGTCGTGCGCACGGTGCAGCCGGTGCTCGAGGACCTGGAAAAGGAACTGGAAGAGGCCGCCACCTGCCTGGGCGCCGGGCGCTGGCAGATCTTCCGCCGCGTGATCTTCCCGGCGGTGCTGCCCGCGCTGCTGACCGGCAGCGCGATGGCGTTCGCCCGCGCCACCGGCGAGTTCGGTTCGGTGATCTTCATCGCCGGCAACATCCCGCTGGTCTCGGAGATCGCGCCGCTGATCATCATCTCCAAGCTCGAGCAGTTCGACGTCGCCGGCGCGACGGCGGTGGCGGTGGTGATGCTCGCACTGTCGTTCTTCGTGCTGTTCCTGATCAATCTGCTGCAGTGGTGGACCGCGCGCCGCCACGGCATGAAGTAAGGAGGCTGCGATGCAGACGACCGAATCGCGCCCGGTGCGCCTCGCGCTGACCGCGCTGACGCTGGCCTTCCTCGGCCTCTTCCTGGTGGTGCCGCTGGCGGCGGTGTTCTGGGAGGCGCTGTCCAAGGGCTGGGACCTGTACGCGGCGGCGCTGGTCGAGTACGAGGCGTGGCAGGCGATCAAGCTGACGCTGATCGCGGCCGCCATCGCGGTGCCGCTGAACCTGGTGTTCGGCGTGGCCGCCGCGTGGGCGATCGCCCGCTTCGACTTCCGCGGCAAGAGCCTGCTCACCACGCTGATCGACCTGCCGTTCTCGGTGTCGCCGGTGGTCGCCGGCCTGATGTACGTGCTGCTGTTCGGCGTCAACAGCGCCATCGGCGGCTGGTTGGCCGAACACGACATCCAGATCATCTTCGCGGTGCCCGGCATCGTGCTCGCCACCGTGTTCGTCACCTTCCCCTTCGTCGCCCGCGAGCTGATCCCGCTGATGCAGGCGCAGGGGCAGGAGGAGGAACAGGCGGCGCTGGTGCTCGGCGCGTCCGGCTGGCAGACCTTCTGGCGGGTCACCCTGCCCAACGTGAAGTGGGGCCTGCTCTACGGCGTGATCCTGACCAACGCCCGCGCGATGGGCGAGTTCGGCGCGGTCAGCGTGGTGTCCGGCCATATCCGCGGCGAGACCAACACCATCCCGCTGCACGTCGAGATCCTTTACAACGAGTACAACTTCGTCGGCGCCTTCGCCTGCGCGTCCATCCTCGCGCTGCTCGCGCTGGTGACGCTGGCGGTGAAGACCTACGTCGAATGGCGGATCGAGCGCCAGCACGCCGCGTCGCTGATCCGAACCCAACAGGCCCGCGAGGCGCTGGCTTGAGCCCGCCCGCCCGAGGACACACACGATGAGCATCGAAATCCGCAATATCGAAAAGCGTTTCGGCAACTTCACCGCGCTGGACAAGGTAAGCCTGACCGTCGAATCGGGCGAGCTGCTCGCCCTGCTCGGCCCCTCCGGCTGCGGCAAGACCACCTTGCTGCGCATCATCGCCGGGCTCGAGCAGCCGGACGCCGGCCAGGTGCTGTTCGAGGGCCGCGACGCGACCCACCAGCATGTGGCCGAGCGTCAGGTCGGCTTCGTGTTCCAGCACTACGCGCTGTTCCGCCACATGACGGTGTTCGACAACGTCGCCTTCGGCCTGACGGTGCGCCCGCGCAAGGTGCGCCCGGAAGCCGGCGAGATCCGCGAGCGCGTGATGCAGCTCCTGAAGATGGTCCAGCTCGACTGGCTGGCCGACGCCTACCCGGCGCAGCTCTCCGGCGGCCAGCGCCAGCGCATCGCGCTTGCGCGTTCGCTGGCGGTCGAGCCGCGCGTGCTGCTGCTGGACGAGCCGTTCGGCGCGCTGGACGCCAAGGTGCGCAAGGACCTGCGCCGCTGGCTGCGCAAGCTGCACGACGACATGCACATCACCAGCGTGTTCGTCACCCACGACCAGGAAGAGGCGCTGGAAGTCTCCGACCGCGTGGTGGTGATGGACCACGGCCATATCGAGCAGGTCGGCCGCCCCGACGACATCTACGAGCAGCCGGCGACGCCTTTCGTCACCCGCTTCCTCGGCGACGTCAACCTGTTCCACGGCCGCGTCGAGGACGGCCGCTTCACCCACGGCGACTTCGCGCACGCGCTTAGCACCGAAGCCGCCGCCGGCAACGAACAGGCGGTCGCCTACGTGCGCCCGCACGACCTAGACCTCGCCCGCGCGCGCGACGGCGCGCTGGCCGCCGGCACCGTCGAGCATATCCACGCAGTCGGCCCGCTGGTGCGCGTCGAGGTGGTGCCCGAGCGCGGCGACGCGATCGAGGTGGTGCTCGGCAAGGAGCGCTTCCGCGAACTCGCGCTGGTCCCGGGCGAACAGGTGTACGTGACTGCCCGCAAGCTCGCGGTGTTCAGCGGCGACTACGCGATCTGAGACACCGGCGCCGCCATGTGAAAAGGGGCCCCACGGGGCCCCTTCTTGCGGGTAACGGCACGGGTCAGCCCAGCCGGAACACCGACACTTCCTTGTTCAAGCCCTGCGCGCTCTGCGCGATATTGGTCGCGTTGGCGCTGATCTGCAGCATGGCGGCGGCGGTCTCCTCGCTCATCTGCGCGACCTGTTCCATATTGCGCGCGACTTCGCTGCTGGCGGTGCGCTGCTCGTCGACCGAGCTGGCGATATGCTCGACGTCGCTGTTCGCCTGCTGCAGCACGCGGTCGCTCTCGTGGAACAGCTCGGCGACACGGGTGCTGCACGCGCGGCTTGCTTCCAGCGTATCGACGCCCTGCTGGACGATGCCAGCGAGCGACGCGGACTTTTCACCGAGCTTGGCGTTGAAGCGGTCGATCTCGGCGGCCGAAGTCGACGACTTCTCGGCGAGCTTCCTCACCTCGTCGGCGACCACCGCGAAGCCGCGGCCCTGCTCGCCGGCGCGCGCCGCCTCGATCGCGGCGTTCAGCGCCAGCAGGTTGGTCTGGTCGGCGATGTCGCGCACTTCCTGCGTCATCTTGGTGATCGCCTGCGTGTTCTCGATGAAGTCCTGAGCCGAGCTCGAGAGCTGCTCGATCACCTGCTGCATCGAGCCCATGTCGCGCTCGAGCGAGTCCATCTCGGAGAGGCCCTGACGGCTGAGCGAGAGGTTCTGCCGCGCCTTCTGCCGCAGGTCGTCGGCCGCCTCGGCCACCGTCGCGATGCTGACGGTCAGCTGTTCGACCGCGCTCGCGCTGGCGCTGGCCGCCTCCGACTGGCGGTTGCTGGCGACCTGCACCTGGCTGGCGGCGCCGGCCAGCTCCTCGACCATGCCGACCGCGCCGCTGGTCGCACCCTGCACCGAGCGCAACGTCGCGGCGAGCTTGCCGACGCTGTCCCGCAACGCGGCGAGCATATGTCCAAGCTCGTCGTCACGGTTGATCACGATCTGCCGCGCGAGGTCGCCCTCGGCCAGCGCGTCGGCGGTAGCGACCGCCTCGTCCAGCGGACGCATGATCGACCGCACCAGCAAGGCGCCGACAATGATGCTCAGCAGCACCGCCAGCGCACAACTTCCAGCCAGCACCAACAGCGCGGTGTCGATCTGCTCGACACCCCGCCCGGTGTCTTCGTTGGTCGACTGCACCTCAAATTTCGCCAACTCCTGCAACTGCCTTTGCCATTCGACATTGACGGATGCCAATGCCTCCACGGCCACCTGCAAGGCGGCCGCATCACCTGCACGCAACTCAGCTATGAATTCGCCAACCAGTTTGTCCGATCGGACGTGCAGTTGAGCCAAGCTCGCGGCCAGCTCTCGTTCTTTTGGCTGAGCTTTCGGGTGCTTCAATTGGGCGGCCAACTGCTGCTCAAGCCCGTCATAAATGTCCTGCAAGCGCTTGACCTTGTCCTCGATCTCCCGGAAAGAGGCCCCCGGCTGCGCCGTCAGCAGCGTGCGCAACGTGATGCGCTGCTCAAGCTGGTTGACCTGCATCTGGCTGGCCAGCACCAAATTTGGCTGATTGAGTTCTCGAATATCAAGCAACTGGGTGCGGACAATATTCAGCGCACCGTAGGTACTGAAACCTGCGCCAAGCAGCAACGCGACGACCAGTGCAAAGCTGCCATACAGGCGATGAGAGAGTTTGAGGCTGCGCATCACGTTTGCCGATCTTTTGAGTGTGAATGCGTGCCATCATAAACAAATGCCTATTGGATGCATTTGTTCAAAATCAAATCGATTTACTTTCCTTTTATTCAAATTAGGCATGAAATGCCTGATTAGCGCCGGTGGTGCGCGGCCATCCGCGAGAGCGCGCGGGCGAGCGCCGCGTCGTCGACCTGCTCGGCCGCCGCCTGCAAGGCAGCCACGCCGGCCGCCCCGACCGCGATGGTCTTCGCGCGTGCGGGCGGCTGCACGCGCGGCGCCACCCTCACCCGCACGCGGCTCGCGGTGAAACCGCGCGCGGCGAGCGCGGCGAGCAGGCCGTCGCCCAACATGCGCAGCCGCGCGGCCGCGACGCCGTGGTCGGCAAACACGACCAGTTCCCCGTCGCGGATGCGCACCGCGTGGCACTGGCCGGCGATCGCCGCCGGCAGTTGCTGCTGGAAGGCGTCGTCGAGCGCGCGCGCCTCGCCGGCGATCGCGGCAAGACGGGCGAGCGGCCCCTGGCGGACCAGGGCGTTGAGCGGGCGGTATTCCATGGCAGGCTCGGATGCAGGCAGATGTGCGCATTGTAACGCGGCGTCCGCAAACAAAAACCCGGCGCCAGGCGCCGGGTTTTTGGCAAGCCGTGTGGCCTGCGCTCAGGCTTCTGCCTTCTTCAGGATCGCGTACAGCTCGTCCTTCAGGTGCAGCTTCTGCTTCTTCAGCAGCTCGACCGCTTCGCCGGTCGCAGGCGTGATGCCCTCTTCCATGTTCTTGATCTGCTGGTCGAGCGCGTTGTGCTCGTCGAACAGGCGGGCGAAGTGCGCGTCTTCGGTCTTCAGCTTGGAAATCAGTTCGCGGTATTCGGGAAACATGGGTTCTCTCCTGCGTGGATAAGGCGGGCGGTGCGGCCGCCCTTCGTATGACTAAATCATACCACTGGCACGCCGGCTGCCCGCGCCCGCCAGCGATGACGTTTGACTTACATCAAGCACCGCTGGCCGTGCCGCCGTCCACCTTGCCACCGGCGACCGGCACACTGTCGTCGGTCTTGGCCTGCGGCTGGCTGTCGGCCTGCTTTTCGGCGCGCTCGAGCGCCTCGTGCACGCGGCGCGCGGCCAGCGCAATGAACACCGCGCTCCAGCCGTCGAAGATCAGCTCGAAGCTGACCGCGAGGCCGATCAGCCACAGGCCGGACAGCGGCCAGGTCACCAGGATGTACAGGCCGAACAGGATGGACAGCACGCCGCCGGCGACCACCCAGCCCCAGCCGGGCTCGGGGCGGTGCTGGGTGCCGGCGATCGCGCGCATGAAGCCGACCGCGATCAGGAAGCCGCCTATCATCAGCGTCAGCCACTCGGCCGAAAACAGCGGCTGCAGCACCATCAGGATGCCGGCCGCCGCGTACATCAGCGCGATCAGCACCGCGACGCCGCGGCTCTTCCACCCTGCGCCGTGGAACACCGCGCTATAGAGCTTGAGCGCCGCGCCGGCCAGCAGCAGGGCGCCGACGGCGAGCACCGCGCCGACCGTGTACGCGACGCTGGCGAACACGCCGATCGAACCGCCGATCAGGTAGAGGATGCCGATCGCGAGCAGGCCCGCCCAGTAGCGGGTCAGCTTGCCGAACAACTGTACAGAATATGGTAAACGGGACATTTCGCGCTCCTAAGCCAGAACGATTGAGTATCGACCGTACCGTTATAGGGCGCGCCACGGCGCTTTGCCGCCGGTGCCGGCCACAGCCGCGCACGCGGCGGGAACTTCCACCCGCCCGTCATCTCTATGTCTGCTGCAGACCCTGACCATGACGACCATGCCGCGTACCCGACCCTCCGCCCTGTGGCGCCGCCTGCACGCGGCGCCACCTGCCGACGCCCGCGTCGCTGACGCCGTCGGCCGCCACCCGCGCCACCAGCTCGACCGCGTCGCGCTGCTCTCCTTGCCCATGCTGCTGCCGGCGGCGCTGCCCGGCATGTCGACCACGCTGGGCGTGCTGACCGTGCTGCTGGCGCTCGCCTACCTGCGCGGGCAGGCCATGGTGCTGCCGGCCTGGCTCGCCGAGCGGCGGCTGCCGGCGGTGTTGCCCGCGCTGATCGCGCGGCTGCAGAGGAAGGTGTTCGGGCTGCTCGAGCGCGTCGCCCGCCCGCGCTGGCGGGTGCTGTCCGGCGCGCCGATGCGCGCGGCCAACGCCGGCATGCTCGCGGTCGCCGGTTTGGCGCTGTTGACGCCGGTGCCGCTGGTGAGCTTCGACAACGTGGTGCCGGCCGCCGCCATCGTGCTACTGACGCTGGGGCTGCGCCTGCGCGACGGCGCGCTGCTGCTCGCCGGCTACGCGGCGACCGTCGCCGGCGCGGCGAGCACCGCGCTGTTGTGGTGGGGCTTGTCCGTCGCCGGCAAGGCCGGCGTCGATAGCGCTGCCAACTGGCTGCAGCGCCTGTAGCGGCTTACTTGTTGCTCAGCGTGGCGACCGACAGCCCGGCGGCGACGAAGGCGCTGCCGGCGCCGATATTGAGGCCGGCGACCACCCGCGGCCGCGCCTGCAACAGCCCCGCCAGCCGCGACGCGAACGCGCCCATCAGCGCGAACACCACGGTGGTGAGCAGCGCGAACCATGCGCCGTAGATCAGCATCTGCACGCTGGCGTCGCCGCGCGTCGGGCTGACGAACTGCGGGATGAAGGCCAGCACGAACAGGCCGGGCTTGGGGTTGAGCACGGCCGAGAGCAGGCCGGACAGGAAGATCGCCCGCATCGGCTGGCGCGCGGCGGGCTCGAAGCTGATCAGGGAGCGCGTGCGCAGCGCCTTGATGCCCAGCCACAGCAGGTAGCCGGCGCCGAGCCCCTTGACGATCCAGAACACCAGCATCGACGTCTTCATCAGCAGCGTCAGCCCGCAGGTCGCCAGCAGCACGTGGAAGAGGATGCCGGCGCCGGACGCGGTCGACGACACCAGCGCCGCCCGCCAGCCCTGGCTCAGCCCGCGCCCGATCGCGAGCAGGTTGTCCGGGCCGGGCGAGACGATCAGCAATACACAGGCCGCGGTATACGCGAGCCACACTTCAAACGGAAACATCGGTTTCTCCCTGTCTTGCGCGGGTCTGCGCCCGCGTTTTTATCGTGAAAATCATGGCTTGCACCCGCCAGCAGCCGAAGCTGCGACCGGTTGGCGGAAACAGACCCAGCGGCGCTACAGATCAGGCGGAGCCTGCTTTCTAAAATGGCGTCAGCGTCTCTTCACCATGTTCGTTCACAGTTTTTAATGCAGGCACCCCGAGCCGGCTTGCGGTTTGCTGCAAATGTGCCTGCAACGCGACAGGCATTTTGCGCCCGGCGATCAAGGCCGAAATTTGCATGCCATCAGGCATCTGCGCGCACTCGCCCTGATGCTCGAAGCTCACCAGCCGCCATTCCTTCTCGTACGCCCAGTCGACATGCTTGGTGGCCAGATAGCGGCCGACGGCCTGATGTGGAGAAAACAGCAGTTCGGACAGGCAAAGCTCCGGCACTTCGGATAGGTATTGCACTTGGTACGGCTGGAACGGACTGTTGTCGTCAGCAGCTACTTTATTTTTTATGAC
This sequence comes from Crenobacter intestini, assembly GCF_004919095.1. Taxonomy (GTDB): domain Bacteria; phylum Pseudomonadota; class Gammaproteobacteria; order Burkholderiales; family Chromobacteriaceae; genus Craterilacuibacter; species Craterilacuibacter intestini. The sequence goes on from NZ_STGJ01000024.1 coordinate 30,554, forward strand.
TGAGTATTCGATACAAAAACCTTGATGGCTGCTCGCGTAATGCGCCCACATCAAGCGATTTCGCCAGTCCGATGTAAAGCAGGCGACACCGAACTGCTTCATCCGATCTTTGAATGCCTTAATCAGCTGTTCTTCTTCAGCATCAGGCTTCAGTTCAACGAACTCTGGGGCAATCCAGTTTTGCAGTACATCCAATAGCTCATCGCTATAAAACCGTCCGGCGTGGGTTCGGTCACTCTTGGAAAAACTAGGATTGCCGTCCCACAAGGCGTAGAAGACCGACTTCAGCCGGTCTGGGCCGGCATCGCCATACGGGCCCCGTTCTGTCCGATTCTCGATCGGCAGATTCAAATCCCACAAATCATTGAACCTAGCCGGATCTGACAGCCACAGTCTGCCCTGTTCAAGCTCTGAAAGCCGAATACACTCATCTGGCTGAAACCGGTAAACGGGAATGCTGTTTCTCAACAGCTCCTCCCGCTCTTTCATCAGGTCCTTACCCACCTGTTCTGGCGCGCTCATGCGATATAGCCGAGGTTGGGCGCGAGGTCACGCTCGGCCTGCGCGATGCTCACCCCGCGGCGCTGCGCGTAGTCGGCGACCTGGTCGCGCGAGAGCTTGCCGACGCCGAAGTAGCGGCTGTCCGGGTGGCTGAAGTAGAAGCCGGACACCGCCGCCGCCGGCAGCATCGCGTAGCCCTCGGTCAGCTGCATGCCGATGCCCGGCGCGTCCAAGAGTTCGAACAGCCCCGCCTTCACGGTATGGTCCGGGCACGCCGGGTAGCCCGGCGCCGGGCGGATGCCGCGGTAGCGCTCGTCGATCAGCGCCTCGTTGTCGAGGTCTTCGCCCTCGGCGTAGCCCCAGAACTCGGTGCGCACCCGCGCGTGCATGCGCTCGGCGAACGCCTCGGCCAGGCGGTCGGCCAGGGCTTTCAGCAGGATGGACGAGTAGTCGTCGCCGGCCGCCTCGAAGCGCGCGACATGCGCGTCGATGCCGATGCCGGCGGTCACCGCGAACGCGCCCAGGTAGTCGGTCACGCCCGAGCCCTTGGGCGCGACGAAGTCGGCCAGCGCCCAGTCGGGCTGGCCGCCGCCGTCCTTGGCGGTCTTGACGAGCTGCTGGCGCAGGCCGACCCAGCGCAGGCGCGTCTCGCCGCTGTCCGGGTCGTAGAGTTCGATATCGTCGTCGTCCACGCTGGCCGCCGGGAACAGGCCGACCACCGCGCGCGCAGTCAGCCAGCGCCCCTCGACAATCTGCGCAAGCATGGCCTGGGCGTCGGCAAACAGGCTGCGTGCCGACTCGCCGACCAGCGCGTCGTTAAGGATCGCCGGGTAGCGGCCGGCGAGCTCCCAGCTCTGGAAGAACGGCGTCCAGTCGATATACGGCACCAGTTCGGCGAGCGGGTAGTCGTCGAAACGGCGCACGCCGAGCCAGCGCGGTTTGGGCGGCGTGTACGCGGCCCAGTCGGCGCTGTACTTGTGCGCGCGCGCTTCGTCGATCGGCAGCAGCTTTGCCTCGCCGCGCCCCTCGAACTGCGCGCGCGCCGCCGCGTAGTCGGCGGCGACTTCGGCGACGAAGCCGTCACGCAGGGTGTCGGAGAGCAGGTTGGAGCACACGCCGACCGCGCGGCTGGCGTCGGCCACGTAGATCACCGGGCCGGTGTAGTGCGGGGCGATCTTCACCGCGGTGTGCACGCGGCTGGTGGTCGCACCGCCGATCAGCAGCGGCAGCGTGAAGCCCTGGCGCTGCATTTCCTTGGCGATATGGCTCATTTCCTCGAGCGACGGCGTGATCAGCCCGGACAGGCCGATGATGTCGGCGCCGACCTCGCGCGCGGTGTCGAGGATCTTCTGCGCGGGCACCATCACGCCCAGGTCGATCACCTGGTAGTTGTTGCAGCGCAGGACGACGCCGACGATGTTCTTGCCGATGTCGTGCACGTCGCCCTTCACCGTCGCCATCACGATCACGCCCTTGGCCGGCGCGTCGGCGAGGCCCAGGCGGATTTTCTCTTCCTCGATGAAGGGCTCGAGATGGGCGACCGCCGCCTTCATCACCCGCGCCGACTTCACCACCTGCGGCAGGAACATCTTGCCGGCGCCGAACAGGTCGCCGACCACGTTCATGCCGTCCATCAGCGGGCCTTCGATCACGTGGATCGGCCGCTCGCACTCCAGGCGGACTTCCTCGGTATCCTCGACGATATAGGTGGTGATGCCCTTGACCAGCGCGTGTTCGAGGCGCTTACGCACCGGCCACGCGCGCCACGCCAGGTCTTCGGCCTTGCCGGCACTCGCGTCGCCCTTGAAGCGCTCAGCCAGCGCGATCAGGTGTTCGGTCGCGTCGCCGCCGTCGGCGGGCGCGCGCATCAGCACCACGTCCTCGATGCGGGTGCGCAGTTCCGGGTCGACCTCGTCGTACACCTCGAGCGCGCCGGCGTTGACGATGCCCATGGTCATGCCGTGCTTGATCGCGTGGTAGAGGAACACCGCGTGGATCGCCTCGCGCACCTTGTTGTTGCCGCGGAAGCTGAAGCTGACGTTGGAGACGCCGCCGGAGACCTTGGCGTGCGGCAGGTGGTGACGGATCCAGCCGGTCGCCTCGATGAAGTCGAGGCCGTAACGCGCGTGCTCGTCGATGCCGGTGGCGACCGCGAAGATGTTGGGGTCGAAGATGATGTCCTGCGGCGGGAAGCCGACCTCGTCGACCAGGATGCGGTAGCTCTTCTCGCAGATCTCGACCTTGCGCGCGTAGCTGTCGGCCTGTCCCTGCTCGTCGAACGCCATCACGATCACCGCCGCGCCGTAGCGGCGCAGCAGGCGCGCCTGCTCGACGAACTTGTCGCGGCCTTCCTTCAGCGAGATCGAGTTGACCACGCCCTTGCCCTGCACGCACTTGAGGCCGGCCTCGATCACGTCCCACTTCGACGAGTCGATCATCACCGGCACCCGCGCGATGTCCGGCTCGGCGGCGAGCAGGTTGAGGAAGCGCACCATCGCCGCCTTCGCGTCGAGCATGCCCTCGTCCATGTTGACGTCGATCACCTGCGCGCCGTTGGCGACCTGCTGGCGGGCCACCTCCAGCGCGGCGGTGTAGTCGCCGGCGAGGATCAGCTTGGCAAACGCGCGGCTGCCGGTGACGTTGGTGCGCTCGCCGACGTTCACGAACAGGTCGTGGTCACCGATATTGAAGGGCTCGAGGCCGGACAGCCGGCACTTGGGCTCGATGTCCGGCAGCGCGCGCGGCGCCACCCCCGCCACCGCCCGGGCGATCGCCGCGATATGCTCGGGCGTGGTGCCGCAGCAGCCGCCGACGATGTTGATCAGGCCCGACTCGGCCCACTCGCGCACATGCGTGCCCATCTCGGCCGGCGTCAGGTCGTAGCCGCCGAAGGCGTTGGGCAGGCCGGCGTTGGCGTGCACCGACACGTAGCTTGCCGACACCCGCGCAAGCTCGGCCACATAGGGGCGCAGCAAGTCCGGCCCCAGCGCGCAGTTGAGGCCGAACGACAGCGCGTCGGCGTGCTCGAGGCTGTTGTAGAACGCCTCGGTGGTCTGCCCGGTCAGCGTGCGGCCGGACTGGTCGGTGATCGTCCCCGACACCATTACCGGCAGCGGCGCGATCTGAGGGTGTTCGTCGAAATAGCGGCGGATCGCGAACACCGCCGCCTTGGCGTTCAGCGTGTCGAAGATGGTCTCGACCAGCAACAGGTCGGCGCCGCCCTCAACCAGCCCGTCGACCGCCTCGGTATACGCGGCAACCAGCGTGTCGAAGTCGACGTTGCGGTAACCCGGGTCGTTCACGTCCGGGCTGATGCTGGCGGTGCGGTTGGTCGGCCCGAGCACGCCGGCGCAGTAGCGCGGCCTGGCCGGATCCTTCGCGGTCTGGGCGACACACAAGTCCTTCACCAGCCGCGCCGCCACCACGTTCATCTCGTGCACCAGCGCTTCCATGCCGTAGTCGGCCATCGCGACCGAGGTCGCGTTGAAGGTATTGGTCTCGATGATGTCGGCGCCGGCGTCGAGGTAAGCCTGGTGGATGCCGCCGATCACGTCGGGACGGGTCAGCACCAGGAGGTCGTTGTTGCCCTTGAGGTCTTGCGGCCAGTCGGCGAAGCGCTCGCCGCGGTAGTCGGCTTCCTGCAACTGGTGGCGCTGGATCATCGTGCCCATGCCGCCGTCGAGGACAAGGATGCGCGAGGCAAGCGCTGCGGCGATGGGGTGCTGTGGACGGTGGCTAGGCATGGGACAGACGCTGGGTGGTTTTTATCACCGGCTATCTTATCATCATGAATGTTCGTTTCAGCGCCCGCATTAGAACATTTGATTATCAGGACGGAACCGCCGTCCGGAAAGGCTGCCATGGCCCACTGGCTCTACCTGCACGGCTTCAAGTCCGGCCCCGGCTCGCTGAAGGTCACCGAGACGCGCAGCTTCCTCGCGCGCCACGCGCCCGGCACCGAACTGCTCTGCCCGGCGCTCTCGCCGCACCCGGCAGAGGCGCTCGCGCAGGCCGAACGCGTGCTCGCCGGGCTTGCCGAGCCGCCGCTGTTGATCGGCAGCAGCCTGGGCGGCTTCTACGCGACGGCGCTGGCCGAGCGGCACGGCCTGCCGGCAGTGCTGATCAACCCCTCGGTGCGCCCGTTCGAGCGCTTCGACGCCTTTTACGGCGAGCACGAAAACCCGTACAGCGGCGAGCGCTTCACGCTGGGTGAGGCCGACCGCGCGGCGCTCGAAGCGATGTACGTGGCGCGCCCCAACCCCGCGCATTACTGGCTGGTGCTCGGCAGCGCCGACGAGGTGCTCGACTGGCGGCTCGCCGCGCGCCACTTCGCCGGCGCCCGGCAGACGGTGCTCAACCACGACGACCACCGCCTCGCGCGCTGGCCGCAACTGCTACCTGGGGTCGCCCGCTTCGCCGCCGGGCATCAGGCATGAAAAAAGCGCGGCTCGCCGCGCTTCTTGTTGTGGCAAACAAGCCTTACGGCTTGACCACCTCGGACTCGACCACCATGTCGAGCACCCAGCGCCTGGACGGCGCGTCGGCCGGCGGGTTGGCCACGTCGAACTCCTTGATGCGCAGGCGGTAGTTCAGCCCCGCCTCCGGGGTGAAGCCCTCGATCTGGCCGTAGTGGTGCTGCCACGGCGCGTTCTTGTCCTCGCGCACCTGCAGGCACTGCATCGGCGCGACGCCGACGCAAGGCGCGGTCTTGCCCTGCACATAGATGAAGCGGGTCTTGCCGCCGTCGAGCGCAGGCATCGCGTTCAGGGCCAGCGTGCGGCCGTCGCCCTTGAGCAGCAGGCGGCCGTCCTTCTGTTCGACTTGCGGGCGGCTGGCGAGCAGCTTCTTCAGCGCGTCTTCCGCCGCCATCTCTTCCGGCGCGCACATCATCATGGTGCCGGCCAGGTTGCCGACGACCAGGCGGCCGCCTTCGACGCTCGCCGGCCCGAACAGGCGGTTGCAGCCGGCGCTCGCGCTCAGCTTGCCGTCTTTCAGTTGCAGCTGGACCTTGCTGTCGTCCGCCTGCCAGCGGCCGGACAGCGGTGCCTGGCTGGGGGTGGACGCGCAGGCGGTCGCCAGCAGCGAGGCGGTGAGCATCGCGGAGTAACGGGAAAGGCTCATGCGGGAAGTCTCCATTCTTGTTGCGGCGATTCTGGCCGCCGGGTGCGCGTCGTCGATCAGACGATGCTGATGGACGCATTGTAAGCGCGAACCGCCGGCCGGCCAAAAGCCGTCTGTTAAGGAATATGGCCGCGGCAAACGAAAAAAGCCGCAGCACGGACGCTGCGGCTTGTGTAGACGGGCGGCGGGCTTAGTGCTCGGCGCCCTTGACCAGGTCTTCGACCACCTTCTTCGCGTCGCCGAACACCATCATGGT
>NZ_STGJ01000025.1 GCF_004919095.1 Crenobacter intestini
AGGCAGGCTAGGTTGTCCAGGCTGGTCGCAATCTCCGGGTGCCCGGCGGGGAGCGCGGCACGATTGATCGCCAGCGCTTCCTGACACAAGGGCTCGGCGGCATCGTAGCGATCCTGTTGCTGATACAGGTAGGCCAGATTGTTCAGGCTGGTCGCAATGTTCGGGTGCCCGGCGGAGAGCGCGGCACGCCGGATCGCCAGCGCTTCCTGATACAAGGGCTCAGCGACATCGTAGCGGCCCTGATCGCTATACAGGGACGCCAGGTTGTTCAGGCCGGCGGCAATCTCCGGGTGCCCGGCGGGGAACGCGGCACGCCGGATCGCCAGCGCCTCCTGATACAAGGGCTCGGCTACTTCGAAGCGACCCTGTTTCTGATGCAGCCCGGCCTGATTGTTCAGGACGGTGGCAATGCGCGGGTGCCCGGCGGGGAACAAGGCACTAATGCACATCCGCGCGTACTGAAACAAGGACTCAGCTTCATCGTAGCGGCCCTGTTGCTGATGAAGGCAGGCTAGGTTGTTCAGGCTCCTTCCAAAAGACTTAAACTCGGCGATATGCGCGCCATCCCGGAGCGCCAGAGCTTCCTGCTCGGCTGCATCGTAGAGGCCCTGATCGTTATACTGAGAAGCCTGATTGTTCGGGCTGGTGGCAATATTCGGTTGCCCTGCGAGAAGCGCGCCACCCCGGATCGCCAGTACGTCCTGAGATAATAACTCTGCTAAATCTTCGCGGTCCTGCTGTTGCAGGGCATGGTGCAGGCCGGTGACAATATTAGGGAACGCTGCAATGAATGCGGCATGCCGGTTCGTCAGCACTTCCTGATACAAGGATTCGGCTGTATCGTAGCGGCCCTGTTGCTGATACAGGTTGGCCAGGCTGTCCAGACTAAGATCAACGTGCGGGTGCCCGGCGGGGAGTGCGGCACGAGAAATCGCCAGCGCTTCCTGATACAAGGGCTCGGCTGCTTCGAAGCGACCCTGCTTGTCATACAGGCTGGCCAGATTGTTCAGGCTGATGGCAATATCAGGATGACCATTCGGCAAGAGTACTTTCGACAGGTCCAATACACGCTCTGTCCAGGCACAACCGATGTGGAGGTAACTACGCTCATGACACCAAACGCCTATGGAAGACAAATCATCCAACATTTCGACACCCACAAGGGTGCGTTGCCAACTTTGCTTCAAGGCCAATAGGGCGAACTGAGGAGTCACATTGCCCGCACCAAGCCATTGCAAGGCTTGGTCGACCACCTCGGTATATTGTGACCACAGTGCATGGAACGCAAGCATGTCGCCTAATATGTTAACCAGCGTGTCACTATCTTTTAGCAGAATAGACTGGTGGGTGCGTTCGGCCAGTGAGAAGGCATCGCTGCCGGTAAAGTAGTTTGCCAATATGCAACGGACGTGTTTCGTTGTCTCTGGATCAGCCAGCAGGCTGTTGGTCAGAATGGCATGCATGATGCTCAATCGGCCATCCCGTGCGTAAAAAAATGGCTCCAGACGAGACATCAAAGGCACCATCACCACATCAGCCAGACGAAAGGTTTCGTGGGGTGCGTTTTCATTGCCAAGTAAAACGGCCAGATCATGTTGTGCCATGCCGGCGCGTGAGCAGGCCATCAGCCGCGCGGCACGACTTCCCAAGTCTGCACCATAGGCACTGAAGTCTTTATCCAATTGGTGTAGGCAGTTAACAAATAAGGCACCCGCGTCGGTATGTTGCAGCAGACTCAGGGTGGTGGACCCTAGTTCTTCATGCGAGGCATGCAAGCGCAACTCTTCCAGCAGCAACCGTAGATAGAGAGGGTTGTTGCTTGAATCTTTCCCAGTAATCTGCTCGATTAGGTTTGAATCTAGTTTTTTACTGTGTTTATCAAGATATTGATGGATCACCTGACTGCGCATGCCGTTATCCAGCGGCGGTAGCGTATGTATCTGCCATCCACTTTCGTCACACAAACTGATGCTACTGACTAGCAAGACTACATGTGGAGGGAGCTTAAGCACCTGCAAGCGCCGCTCACTTACCTTTGCATCGGCAAACTGATTGATTGCATCAAGCAAGAGTATCAGTGGTTTACTGGCTTTAGCTTGTGCTTCTGCCAGAATGCTATACATACACTCCCAGCGTGCCTCCTCATCCTGAGGAATATCGGTCAACAATGGGCCAAACGATTGCGCGAATGCAATCACCCGATCACGCCAAATGTTAATGCTGGGATTTCCATCCGCACCAGTATAATGACCTAATAGCACTAGGTCTTGCTGTGCACTCAACTGCTGTTGCACACTGGCTAACAAGGCGCTTTTGCCTTGGCCGGAAGGCCCCACCACGGCAAGCTTTTGTGGCCCATTCCCTTGTGCGCCAAGCGCCACAGCCTTCAGCAAGTCATCTTGAAAAGGCTGAATCGGAACATAGGCATCCAGACGTGATCTCGCATAGATCTGATGTGCATGCTGTCGTTGGGATTCGGCATCGGGCAATTGATCGGCAGGAAAAAGCAGATCGAGCTGATCCATCAGAAAATGCATGACGGCTTTGCCGAATTCTTCTATTGACGCGTACTGATCAGCCAGGATGCAGTCTGGCCGCTTCGCTAGGATATCTGCCTTGAGTTTTTTCAACTTTTCCTGTGCCAAAGGATCCGCGTCATAGAATGACATCTCGCTTTTTGTTTCTTGACAAATTTTTGCGGTGAACGAAGGATCCCTGAGTAGCATGCCAACCCGACTCGCGAGCAGATCATCTTTTTGCTGATCGAGAAATCCAAAGCGAATCTCTAGATCAGTCACACTGATACCATTTTTTAAGGCGAGTTCAATTGATTCACGATATTTGGATGACGAATGTGCTGTTGCATTCCAATAGTGCGACAAGTCTTGCTCGAGCGGAATCCAGCCGTAGCGTTCTCCCAAAAAACCCAGGAAAAATGGCGGAACACCCAATGAACGGCATTTATCTATTTCCTGAAGACATATTTCGACAGTTTGGCCATTTTTAGCATCCTCCTCAGTTACACCCCACCGCAGATCTATCTCGGTAAAAGTCACCTGCCGCCTTAGGCACTCTTGACGAAACACCGGAAACACATGCTGCAACAAATGATCGCGTTCCAACTCCATATCACGAAATGTAGAAGATAGAAAGATGCGGAAATGGCGTTCCGTATTTGCTACAGGGGAGGAAAGCTTAGTCATTGGTTTCTACCTTTATATACAAATGATGACATATGCAATTGGCGTTTTTTAGTTAGCCTGGTAACGTATACTTCAACGACTTGATTGATTAACTATGCATTTGATGGTGCGCTTACACGTTAGGTATGCAATGGTGCCACTCACTACAAATAATAAACATGACGAGTGATTACTGCATACTTCCGAGCCCTTCCGGAACCCTGTTGGATACGATAGAAAGGCCATCGGCTAGGATGCGCATCTCTCGATCTGCTAGATGTGGTTTTTTACCATGAATATAGTTGAACGCTTCTCTTGGGGACACCGGTGGTAATTTTGCTTTTGCTCTTTCGTTGTTCCAGCCAGCTATGAGCGCCAATCCATTTGGTACCGTTTCGATGACGGCGAGAACATTTGGATAATATTCCTGCATGAGCAGTTGGTACATGGACAGCGTAAAATCCTGCTTCTGCTCTTGGGTGACCGCACTGACGGCGACATCCTCCGCATTAACAGTTACACCGAAAGTAACCAATACAATAAAAATAAATATTTTTTTCATTTCTACCACCCTGACCTTTGCAATTACATAGCAACATGTCAAAAAATACATTGCTACCTTTAGCTCAAAACTGCCAGTCATATAGTTTGTAAATCATATACTAAGATTTTCAGAAGTATTGTCACATCGCCGCATATTGGCACTCGGGCTGGCTGAAAAATGATCTGACCGGCCTGGGTAGCTTCTGAATTCGCCGCAATGCGCCGAGCGCCATCCGCTTCATCTCGTCCATCGACTGCACAAGCTGTCTCGACACCTGACGTTTGACGTGCGCCCAGACCTGCTCGTCAGGGTTCAGTTGCGGCGAATACGGCGGCAAATAGAACAGCCGAAGCTTTCCGCGCTGCTGCTCGACATACTCCCGCACCAACTTGGCTTTGTGGATCGGGTGCCCATCCACCACCACGAATACTGGCATCTGCGCTCCAACCATCAGTCGCCTCAGGAAGTCTCGGAATACGGGTGCCGTCACAGATCCTTCGTGCAACATGAAACGGAACTCTCCACGCGGGCTGACCGCCGAAATCATGTTCAGCGAAAAACGCTGGCCAGTGACCGTGACCACCGGTGTTTCGCCAACAGGTGCCCACGTCGTGCCTGTGTGGTAATCCGAGCGGATGCCCGACTCATCCGCGAAGTAGATTGTCGCGCCCTCTGCGCGGGCCTGCGCCTTGATCGACGGATAGACCTCGGACTCCCATGCCTTGACCAGAGTGGCGTCTTGTTGCCAGGCCTGATACAGCGGCTTTTGTGCGGAGAAGCCAAGCAGCTTCATGAGCCGACTCACCGAAGCCAGCGACAGTTTCTTGCCCAGTTCACTCTCGATCAATGCCGCAATCAGTGTCAGTGTCCATAGCCCGAAGGCGAACTTGTACTGCTGGGGGCTATGATCCTTGACCGCATTCGCCAGCCAGCGCATTTCCTCCGCGCTGATCTTGGCCGGTCGGCCAGGAATCGGCTTGGCCAGCAGCGCGTTCTGTCCACCGTTGGCAAAGTCGGCCAGCCAGCGGAACACACTGCGCACATTGACACCGTACGCAGCCGCTACGCTGTGCACATCCTGCCCTTCACGAATGGCCTTGATGGCCTGCTGCCGCATGACAGGAAGCGCTGCACGGCCATGCTTGCGGCCATCTGTTGATCGTTTGCATTTCATGTGAGTATTTTCGCATGAAAATGACAATGTTTTATAAAAGGTTAGTATCTGATAACCTGAACTTCTTGTAATTTCAGAAATTTCGTCGTACAGGGAGATGGCGTACAAACGGTTGTTGCACTACCTGTAGCACCAAATCAATTCTATCCAACCTTTCCTGCAGTAATACAGGCGAGACAATCCGAGTTTTGTCATTGGCTGAAAATATAGTTGAGCGCCAAGCTTGCCAGTTTTTCATGTTGACTCGCTCGTGTAAATTCGACATTGGGCTACCTAGCGGATATGACCAGTACGGGGAAACGGCAGCATGCAACGCCAATTGGTCCATTGTAGGATCATGTATCCCTAAAGCAGAAAGCACCTCTCGCCAAACATTAAATACTGCATGGTTAGTTGCGCCTTCGCTTTGCATGGTTTGGCCTGAATGAATAAGATGCTTTACCACTGGTTGTGCGATGGAGCCTATACGCCAATGTTTCGCAAGGCGAAAGGCATGAAGCCAGTCTTCTCCAATACGTAACTCGGGAGGGGGTACATCTATTAATGATGACCGACGCAACATTGTGGCACAACCCCAGATAGGGCAACAAAATATAGATTCAACTAGTAGAGCCTCATGATTACACGGAAACACCTGGACGAAAGGAGCATTCTCTCTAGCCATTAGCAAACTTCCACCAATCATTCCCAATTTCGAATCCGAAATAAAAGATTGCAATTGGTAAATGAAGCGCATTTCAAGCGCAATGTCATCTGCGTCATGGAAGGCGATAAAATCCCCGCGCGAGTGCTCAATTGCAATACGCCGAGAAACACCAGGCCCAACATTTTTATCTAGTGATATTAGTTGTATCGAAAAGCGTGGATCATGTTGAATTGGATGTCGCCGCAGAAGTTCAAGTGTATTATCTTGCGAAGCATCATCAACCAACACCAAATCAACAACCCCTATGCTATCCAGGCAGGCCTCACGCAATGAGTTAAGAGAAGCATAGAGATAATTCTCTACGTTATAGCAAGGCACTACGATGCTTAGTGTTGTCAATTTATTTAATTCACTCAATATTGAATTAATTTCAAATTAGTGCCAACCCTACTTGGGCGTTGCCAAGAAGCCAATCAGAGCACCATTCGCAATCAATCTAAGTATGACTATCTCTTAAATTCATTAAATCGTTGGATATTAAGCACCTGTCCAACCCTGCTTTTTTTTCCTTCTGAATCAGCATGCGTCAAACTCAAGATGTATTTCTTGCGTTAGAACATCACCACCTAATTTTTCAGCCTCTCATCTGTTTCAAATTGCAGTACTGCATCTTGAAGTGCTGTTGCAAGATCGCGTAAATTTGAGAGAAAACGATCTCCGAACGCACAACTCTTGCGATACGGTCGCCACCAGCACTAAAGGTGACGTCGATGATCTGAGTGCTGCGGTGCGGGCGAGTAGCCCTTGTCCTGCAATCTGTGGATCACTTCGACGAACACAGCTGAGCAAGTCGCTCTCGGAACGACCTTGATGATGCACGATCGATGTTGGTCGCCAGCGCAGCGAAATGTACAACTGACCAGGCGACTCCTTGGGAGTCTCCTTAGATGGACCATGTGCATTCACATTTTTCGCCATGATCAGGAACCTCATCGGCGTATCCTGAAAAATTCTTGCTCAGGTCATGCCAAAGCGGCTGGCTTATGAAAGACCTGTTTACCTGCTGACGACAAGTGTAATCATGTTTAATGAATGTATTCATTATCTATTTCAGTGTCACTCTCATGGCTAACGGTTCGACATAACTATTTCGCCCACCCCATGCATATGAATGTCAAACTCTGAATCACTAGTTATACTTTATTGTCAATCAATGCATTTAGTTGATAATTTTTGAATTAAAATGATTTCCTTGCCTTCATTCGCACTTCGCAAGTGCTGTTGCAATAAAACATCATCTCGCAAAAAATCTAAAATTTTTTATTGTATTCGCAGCCACAACTCAGGCTGGTTAGCTGTCAGGTTCCGGTCAATTGAATGTTCATTCGCAGCTATTCACTCATCCTCGCCAGATTGGTTTTGAATAAGCTGCGGTAGTCATCTGCCAAGCCTGATCTTGAACATGCGTCTGCATTAAAATGGCGTGCATTTGATCAGTTTGGTCAGTCCCTTGAGATGCAATTGCAAGGTTACTTATGAGCAAGCCGACGCTGCGCAGGAACTTGCCACCCAAAGCACACAGGCCTGCGAACGGATTTTCGACGCGGAGCCGGATCTTGGTGATGCTTCGGTTACGCCCGGCCTGAGTTTCGGATAGCGCCTGCTTCGGCCTGGTGCGGCGCTGGATGTGTTGCTGCCAACCGCGCGCTTTGAGGAAGTCCAGTGCGGTGTAACCGCGGTCGGCGTACAGATCCCGGCTAGTTTTGCTCCGGTTGAGCACCTTCAACAGATGAGTCTGATCGCCTTCGTTGGCCGGGCTTACATGCACGGTGCGGATCAGCTTGTATCCGCAGGTCTGCTTGCCGTGCTTCTCGGTCCAACGTGCATCGACATCCTTGTGCGCCAGCTTCTTGGCCGACCAGTCCTCCGGCGTTTCTCCCAGCTTGATCTATGCGTTCTCGGTCCGGCCGTTGCGCTGAGTCGGTACCGGCACCAAGGTGGCGTCGATGATCTGGCCACAACGGGCCAAGTAGCCCTCGGCCTGTAGTTGGCGGTTCACTTCTTCGAACAAGCTTGCCCCCAGGCCCGCCTGCACTAGGCGCTCACGGAAGGCCCACACCGTATTGCGATTCGGCACCTTGTCGCTGTCACGGATGCCGAGAAAACGACGAATGCTGGCCCGGTCGAGCACTTGGGACTCGAGCTGGGAATCGGACAGGTTGAACTGCTGCTGGATGACCAGCAGGCGGATCAACAACTCGGTCGGGTATGGAGATCGACCGCAAAGTAACGGCGCGGTCTCGGCAATGTGCGGTCGATGCCGGCAGCTAACGCGGCAAAGTCGACATGGCGGCCCAGCGACTCCAGCGGGTCACCCAGCTTGGACAGCTTGCTTTCTCGTTCTTCGGCGGCGAACAGGCTCTTCATCGGTGCATCTCAGTCAGCGAATAGTCAGATCAGAAGGGTTCTCGGTTGTTCTTAACGCACTGACCGCTTCTGGTTAAACCTCTGTTTACTCTGGTCAGCCAAAGGCTGGATTAATACTGTTCGCCACGCGAACCACCCTCCTCGTCCAGCCAGCGGATCCGACTGCAGTTAAGGTCAGCCAGTGATCGGTAGGCCACGCGCACTTGTTGGCCCTGGCCGAATTCGAGCAGCGTGACACGTTCCCCTTCAACCAGTTCGACCTTGTACTGAATGCCTGCGCGCTCGAAGTAACGGCCTTCACTGACGTGCCGTGGCTTGTTTTCGGCAAGAATCTGGTCGGCTTCCGGCAACCGGGCGAACTGCTCGAACCAGTCTTCGGCCGCAGTAGCGACGGCTGTTTGCTCGCCTGCGTGACGGGCGTGTTCGCACGCCCGTCGGGCGCGCTGTTCAAACCGCAAGAGATCCCCCTCGCTGACCGGCTGCGGCGCACCGCCCTGCACTTCCGGTCGACCCAGCACAAAGGTGTTGCCTTCGCTGCGCAGCGTCTCGCCGCTGGCAAGCAAGGGCAACGAGCCGTCGGCGATCCGGTGCAGCAACAGGCGCTGGCTCTGGGTTAGCTGCTTGATCGCGTTGGCAGCCTGTACATGCTGGCGGTATTTCTCCGGTTCCTTGAGGAAGCTGCGGAACACCAGGAACAGGTTCTCCCCGCTGTAACGCGTAATCAACTGGCCGAATTCTTTCAGGCGCTGCTGCAGGTTGACGCCTAGGCGCTTTGCCTCGCGCAGCAAGGTCGCGATTTGGATGGGTTGCACTCCTCTGTCGAGTAGTGACATCGACGGACGCGGCAAGGTGAAGCGGCCGACTCTGAAAAATCCTTCCGGCAAGCCGGTCTTGGCGTCGGTGGGCCTGCTTTCAATCTTTTCGGCCAGCAGCGCTGCGCCTTTGGCGGTGAAGCGCAGGGTCTTGTCATCGCCCATCGGCTCAATAATTCCTTTTTTTCTTAAATTCCCTAAAATCTTGAAAAAGCTAGTTTTTGCCAAATCGGCGAAATCCGCGATTTTCTTGCGGTGAGCCGTGATTGGACGCGTGTAGTCCGCAGAGTCCAAAAAACAGATCAATGCGGCGACCAGGTCCTTTTCGCCGGCACCGGACAACTCGGTGTTGATGGCCAGGCGGTTCATGCGCAAGGCGGTCTGCAGTACCAGCAGCTTGTGCGGGAAGTTGGTCAATGTAGACATGGTTGACCCTCATAAAAGCCGACGCCCACCTGGCTGTGCGTGTGCGAGGTGGGCGTCTTGCTGAAAATGATCCGGAATGAAAAAGGCCTCAGTCGTGTGACTGAGGCCTTTGGCTTGGTCCGCCGAGTTTGCGGCGGTCTTGGATCTCTATGTGGTGGTCTACCACCACTCGGATCATGCTTGGTTGGTGGGCAGTTCAGTTGACTGAACTGTCTGGCCAGAAGGGAGTGCTGCGGGGCAGGCGTTGTCGCCTGGTTCAGTCGACTGAACTTTGTTGCGTGCGGTGCTTCCATTGCGGAAGGCAGTGCACGGTTCAGTTGACTGAACTGACGATTGCGCACGCTTGCGTTGAACGGCCAAAGCGATAGGTTCAGTCGACTGAACCGCGTGTGAGTTTGGCATGCATATACATGCATGCAGTTCAGTTGACTGAACTTGGCTACTGCCAGTTGAACTGGTGCGTCCACGTTCACTCGGTTGAATTCGCTGATCTGGTTTGCCGATCTCGGCAAACCGTTCAACAAATTCAGTCGGGTGGATGCGGTTGCTGCCGAGGCGTGTGCCGAAGGCAGGTTCAGTTGACTGAGCTGGTTGTTCTGCGACTCGGCATGCTGAGGGTAAGACTGTGAGTTCAGTCGACTGAACCGGGTGAGTGTCATCCGTGCGAGCGCATCAAACTGATCGCAGTTCAGTTGACTGAACTGGCGTGCGAGGTGACGGGGCAATGCTTCCACAGCCACTCGGTTGAACACGCTGTTCGTGCATGCACCTTGCGGGGCGCCGTTCAGTATGTTCAGTCGGGTGGGGGCGGTTGTTGTCGAGGAGTGTGCTGATGCGAAGTTCAGTTGACTGAACCCGCTTGAGAGAAGGGTGAAAGCAAAGCGCAAACCCACTGAGTTCAGTTGACTGAACTCAGTGGGGGAGGACGCGATGGCCAGTTCGGTAACTGGAAAGTTCAGTCGACTGAACTGACTGGATTTCGCCGTGCGTACGAGTGACCTCAATCCGTGTCTCTCATCTGGCTGAGGTGGTTGAGTAGCACGCGCTCGACTTCTTCTGCCATGCGCGCAATGCCGTCTGCCGGGAGGTTGGTCAGATCCAGTGCGACGCTGAAAGCCTTGTCGTTGAACTTGATCTTGCCAACGCCGGCGATCGGGCGGGAGTTGGACGATGCCCGCTTACGCCCCTTGCCGCTGGAGTGTTCAAGTTGCTTGGTGGCGTATTCGCGCAATTTCTGTTGCGACCAGCCTTCCGCGATTTTGGTGGCGGCAAATTTGGCCTTGTCGAGACCTGCTCGTTCCTGTAGGGCATGAATGCGGTCGACAGCAGTGCTGCCAAACAACGTCTTGTTCGACTCGATGATTTCAAGCAGGCTGACGTCAAGCTTGGAAAATTTCAAAACCATCGAAATGAGGGATTTGTTGACACCAAGCGACTGAGCGATTTCATCCTGGCTTGCGAACACGCCTTGTTCGAGTGCCGCGTGGAAGCTCATGCCCCGGTCGTAGTCAGACATCGAGGTGCGAGCTTCGTTGGCGTCGAAGCCCATCCGGTAGGCGTCCGCAGCGCTCATCGCAGGCTTGATGACGGCCTTGATGGTGTCCGTGACCTGGATCGAGCGCATGGCTTTCAGCCGGGTCAATCCATCAATCACTTCGTAGCGGCCATCCTGTTTGGCGAACACTGTGATCGGGGTGATCTGCCCGTTGAGCGGATTGCCGTCTCCGACACGCAGGAAGTCCAGCGCCATCCGTTCGACGTCTGTCGTGCTGTAATGCCAGCGCGGCCTGACTTTCGGTTCGTCGATCAGCGCCATCGACAGGATATCGAACGACTCTCCCTGAGTTGGCAGCTTGGCAGGCGACTCAGGGACAGGGGAGGGCGCTTGCTCGTCGAAGTTTCGCACCAGATCTTCCAGCGAGACGGACCCGCTGGGTTTGGGCAGGCGGGAAGGTCCGCGCTGGAACTGGTCGACGCCTAGAGGACGGCCGCGGGTCATTTCTTGCCTCCATCGAGTACCTTCAGTCGACTGAGGATTTCCATGCTGACCGAGCGCATCGCCTCGATGCTCAGTGGCGTCGCCTGCTTGAAGAAAGCAATCGGCACGTTTTCGTCCAGCGCCTTGTTGTAATCCTCGGTCTGGTGGAGCTGATGTTCGGTGATGTGGTTCGGGAAACGCTCAGCAAGCGTAGCCAGGTTGCGCTGCATGCGCGGACGGGTCCGGCTGAACATTGTCGGCACGGGCACGACATCAGGAGATCGGCCGGTTGCGTCCGAAAACTCGACCAGCATGTCTTCTAGTCGGCTCAGCGCGCGCAAAGAGAACTTATCGAAACGGATCGGGCAGACCAGCATGTCTGCTGCGACCATCGCGTTGCGGCTGAGTGCAGCGCTCGACGGCGAGTTGTCGAAAATGATCACATCGTAGACCGACAGGTCGACGCCCGGGATTTCGCCATTGCGTGCCTTGGCGATGAACAGGCTGTAGCGCAAGTCGCTATGCATCGAGGCATTGAGGCTGGTATTCATGTCCTCCAGTGCTTCGTAAGCCGGGATCAGATGAGGCCCGTACTGCCCAAAGGGATACTTGATCAGCTGGTCTAGCGTCATCGCTTCGTTGCGCGAATTTGGCAGCGGCAGCAGGTTGCCCCAGTGGCCCGTGATGCCAAGGTCAGCGGACAGTCCTTCCTCCTTGAGGTCCTCGGGGGAACGGTCCGGGTCGTAGCCCAGCATCGAGGTTGCATCGCCCTGAGGGTCGTTGTCGACCAGCAGGACACGCAAACCCTGCAACTGAAGGTTGATGGCCAGGTTGACCGCCAAGGTGGTCTTCGCAACGCCACCCTTGCGGACAAAAACGGTGATGATCTTCTGGCTGGAGAGTCCCTTGAGGTCTCCCTTTGCCCGACGTCGCCACTGCAACTCGAAGACGTTGTCCGGCGAGTAGGAGCGCGCTTCGACCGAGCCGCGCATTACCCGGCCCACTTCGACACCCAGATCTTCTTCCAGTTTACGGATGTAGCCAGGCGTCGTTCCAAGCAGGTCGGACACGAATTTCGGGCTGAAGCTCAGATTGTTGAGGGTGCCGTCAGAAGACATGTGAGTACACCATAGGTTAGATACTGGTGACTTTATGTTGAGAACCTATCCCTAGTCAATTGGATTAGGGTGTGTTTTGGTATGTTTGATGCGGAATTTTGTTTGTTTTTGGTAAAAAACAGACAATCCTGCATCTTGATGGGCCGGATTTTGGATTTTTTTCCAGAAAAAACTCTGTCGAGCGCACGTTACGACAGATGCTGGACGACCGATTCAGGTGGTTTCGTGCGTGGTAGTTCGGCGAAGCGGGAGGAGTAGCACGGACTGGTCTTGTCGCGGCGCATCTGCCATCCGCTAGCGATCGCCTCGGCGCCCAGCCTGAGCGTGCCGCGGCCGTAGCGGTGGTTGACGGTGTCGAGCGCGCCCAGTAGCGCCAGGCGTGCGGGCCCGGTCTTTGGCGCCAGCCAGTCAGCCTGCCGTGCGGCGCCCGTTTGCAGCTCGGCCAGCATCACGCCGACCTTCTTGTACGCGTAGCCCTTCTTGTAGAGCCGATCGAGCAGCGCGAGCGCCGCGCGGGTGAGCGCGAGCGTGTCACAGCTTGCGACCGGCAACGGCCGCCAGTCGCACGCGTGGTGCTGCGCGTCCTGTTCGCGGAAGCGGTGGGTGTGCAGTTGCACGCCAATCAGGCCGGCGGCGCTGCCTTGCGCGCGCAGGTCGTGTGCCGCCTGCGCGGTGTGGTGGGCCAGCGCAGCGGCCAGCGCGTCGCGCTCGTAAAGCAGCGTGCCGAAGCTGCGGCTGCGCACCAGTTGCTGGCGCGGCGGCGCGACGTCCTCCAGCGCGAGGCAGGCGGCCCCGTTGAGTTCGCGGATCACCCGTTCCACCACCACGCCGAAGCGGCGGCGGATCAGCGCGGGGTCGGCGCGGGCGAGATCCAATGCGTTGTGGACGCCCAGGTCCGAGAGCTGGTCGGCAAGCCTGCGCCCGATCCCCCACACCTCGGCCGCCGGCTCGCTCTCCAGCGCCTTCGCCTGCCGTTCCGGGCTGAGGCTGCCCCAGTCGAGCACGCCGGCGAGCTTGCCGTGCCGCTTGGCCAGATGGTTGCAGAACTTGGCCAGCGTCTTGCTCGGGCCGACGCCGACGCAGGTGGGCAGACCCACCCACTGTTCGACGCGCGCGCGCAGGCGCTGGCCAAGGTCGGTCGGGTCGTCCGGCAGGCCGGTGAGGTCGGCGAAGCATTCGTCGATCGAGTACACCTCGAAGCGCGGCACCAGCGAGGCTATGATGTCCATCATGCGCCGGCTCATGTCGGCGTACAGCTCGTAGTTGCTGGAGAACACCGTCAGCAGCCCCTTGCGCTCCAGGTGCGCGACCTCGAAATACGGCGCGCCCATGCGGATGCCGAGCGCCTTCGCCTCGCGGGTGCGGGTCACCACGCAGCCGTCGTTGTTGGAGAGCACCACGATCGGCGTTTTGGCCAGGTCCGGGCGGAACACCCGCTCGCACGAGGCGTAGAACGAATTGCCGTCGATCAGCGCGAACGTGGGCATGCGTGCTTGACGATGAAGGTGACCACGCCGATGAGCCGCCACTCCTCATCGCCGCCCGGGCGCAGCACCGGATAGGGCATCCACGCGTTTTCCGGATGCAGCTCGAGGCCGGCCGGCGTCTTGCGCAGGCGCTTGACGGTGAACTCGGTGGCAAGCTGCACGATCACGATGTTGCCGCTCACCGGCTCTCGCGCGCGGTCGACCACCAAGAGGTCGCCGTCGTCGATGCCGGCGTCGCTCATCGAGTCGCCCGCCGCGTACAGCGCGAAGGTCGCCGGCGGGTGGGCGACCAGGTACTGGTTGAAGTCGAGCGCGCCGGCGGCGTAGCTCTCCGCCGGTGACGGGAAGCCCGCCTGCACGCGCGCGTGCATCAGCGCGGTGGTGGCGGCAGCCGGCGCGAGGGCGACGGGGGTTAGGTGCGGTGTCATCGCGGTAATCTTGAAATGCGAAACATTATTCAAGTTTGCCGCAGCCAACGCCGCCGTGCAACGGCGCGGCGGCCTTGGCATGCATGGCCGGTAGTTTGCCTAAAAAACAGGCAGTACGTGCAAGGCAGGCGGGGCGAGGGTTGCGGGGGTGGCAGGCGCCGTGGCGGCCGGGTTTTCAACAGAAATTGTGAATATCAGGCTTTGGTAATGCCAGAGCGAGAGTTTGCAGGTTGGTCGTGTTGAGCAGGTCTGCCACACGTCCTACGCATGCATGTAGATTGGACGATTGGCGCTTGCTTTAAGCGGCCTCGTTCACTCGGCAGTAGGAGGCCTTCGGCCCATGGGGAAGGCCTTCGGCCGTGGAGGACGCCTACAGCGTCCGCGCTCTTGGCCTCGGGTTGAACCGCTGGGCGTAAGGATCGACAAGTCATGGCTGGCACACGCGCTTGATCTTGTCGAACATGGGGATTGGGTCGACCAGCACTGCCTCGCGCAAAGCCGCCCAATCGTCCCAGCGCCCACGGGCGATCAAGTCATCAATCGCAGCCAGGGTGTAGCGCTGATGGTTAAGGTGTCGGTGACGCATACATTCGGTGGAGAAAAACATGGACACGAAAACCGATTCCGAACACATCACACCCGCCGGCGGCAACGTTTTCGTCGATCTGAGCTGGGCTTCTAGTCCGAAGAAGCGGCAGCGCTCAAGGCGGAATCGGATCGCCGCATCGAGGCGCGACAAGCGGAACCGCCGGCTGGCGACAATCAGGAAGATTAGACGGGCTTAGCCCCGGCCAGCACCTTGTCTTTGATTGCGTCAGGCAGGGCTCCCGCCGTCAGCAGATCGACCTTCACGCCAAGCAAGTCGGACAGTCTGAGACGCAAACCCGCCAGATCGAACAGCGTCGCGTCGGGCAGCGCATCCACCAGAATGTCCAGATCACTGCCCTCGTCATCCGTGCCATGCAGCACCGAACCGAACACTTGCTGATTGGCGAAGTGGTATTGGCCGACAAGCTCGCGGATCGCCTCGCGGTAAAGCTCCAGCGCGACGGACGGCAGGCCGCTCGCGCCGAACAGCCGCTCGATTTCAGGTGCCGGTGCATCGAAATCGTCGGGCACGTCGAGCCGCCCCTTGAGCGCCCCAATGCGCTTTTTGCTCACCATTCCCCATCCCTCCGCGA
This sequence comes from Crenobacter intestini, assembly GCF_004919095.1. Taxonomy (GTDB): domain Bacteria; phylum Pseudomonadota; class Gammaproteobacteria; order Burkholderiales; family Chromobacteriaceae; genus Craterilacuibacter; species Craterilacuibacter intestini. The sequence goes on from NZ_STGJ01000025.1 coordinate 15,404, forward strand.
CTCGACAAACCGCACCACCTCGGCCAGCCCTTCGGGCGTGCGGATCACCTCTATCGGCTGCCCGCCCAACTCGGAATTCACGCAGCGCATCCACGCTGGCGCGGTGCCGCCGGCAATACCATCGAGCGCAACGAACAGCCGCACAAACAGCACGCCCCGCCCGCGCAGATCGTCACCCGCTGCGTCGGCCTGCACTTCGTCTGGCACACCCAACAGCCCCGCCGCCCGCGTCACGGCTTTGTCGAGCACTCGTTCTGCCACCGGCGAGCGAACTGCCGAGGAATTCTCGGTAGTTCGACCGGCGTCATCCAGCACCTCGGCGCCCACCTCGCCCATTTCGTCCCAGCCTTCCACTCGCGGCAGACGCTCCGGCATTTCGGCCAGCAGGCCGTCCAGTCGATAGCGTTTTCGCTTACTCTGCATCATCAAACCTCGATCACCATCCTCGGATCGAATCCCGTCGTTTCGCGCCCGTAGCCCTTGGGGTTCGAAATGACCCGCGTGTCGCCCACAACGTAGTTCACCGCATAGTGCGTGTGGCCGTGCAGCCAGTAGTCCACGCCGTCGAAAAGCCGTTCCCAATCGTTGCAGAAGGCCGGCACGATGCCGTGGCCTTGATACTTCGGCTGCGTGGATCGCAGCGACGGCGCGTGGTGCGTTACCACCACCGTTTTGCCGTCGAACGGCTGCGCGATCTGCTCTGCCAGCCATGCCCGCGCCACCAGTGCGCGGCGGCGTACTTCTTGCGGCGAGAGGAAAGCAAACTGCTGATCGCTCTCTGCAAGAATAAAGCGGTAGTCGTTCATGCGTGGCGCTGCGAACGCCATCGCCACCTCTGGGTCGCCAGCCGATTCGAAATCCGTCCAACCGATCGCCGCGATGAAGCGCACATCGCCGATCACGATCACGTCCTGATCGAGCACGCGCACCCGCTCGTCGCCGTCCTCCCGCATGTCGGCCAGCAGCATGTCCATCGACAGAGCCTTGTAGAACTCATGATTGCCCGGAACGTAGAGCACGGTGCCGCTGAACGCTTCTCGCGCCCACGCAACGCCCGCACCCCGCGAGGCAATGTCGCCAGCCAGCACCGTCACGTCAGCGTCCGCCACCGCCGGTTGGTACGGCTCTCCGAACTCGTTGTGTAGGTCAGACAAAAGATGGATTCGCATTAATTCCGTGTTCCCGTTCGAAAATCATCAGTTCAGCCAGAAAGGCGGCCAGCGTCGAGCGCTGGATCACGTTGACCACCTCGCCCTGGCCGTCCCGCTGCCACGCGGCCACCTGGCGGTAGATCTGGCTGGGCTTGCAGCGAATCGGTGCGTGCGACTCGCGGCCATACAGCACGAACGATTCTTCCGGCTCGCGCCACCAGCCAAACAGCGGGCGGGCAGTGCCCCGCTCGCGCTCGAACACCACGATTTCGGCCAGCAGGCTTTCGAGCGTGTCCTTGTCCACGACGCCGGAAAGCTCGCCCTTGCCCTCACGGCGCAGCACGTTCGCCGCCTCGGGTAACTCGCTCGCCTTGCAGCGTCCCGCCGTGTAGAACTGTTCGCCATCCCGCACCGTGAAAAACAGGGCGCTGACTTCCTGTTCATCGAACCCGTGCATTTTTTGCACCTGTTGCCGCCCTAGCCTCACCAACTCCTCCTTGCCTTGCGGTCATTCCACGACAGCCACCCCGCACGGTGCGCCTCGGCATCGAACAGCGCGTGATGCTCGGGCTTCCCCGTCCGGCGGCGGAACCGCGCCACGCCCAGCCGGAAAGCCTCCAGGTCGTTGATCGCGTTCAAGTCGATCCAGCCGTCCAGATTCGCCGGCCACTGGCCGTCCAGCGCGTCATAGAGCAAGTCGCGGTCATGCACCGAATCGGCGGCGATCTGCACGCTGCGCGGCAGGCTGGCGAAAAAGTCCAGCACACGCTCGCGCACCCGATCCTTGCAGGTGATCGCCTCGGGCACGCGGCCAAGCTGCGGCAGGACAGCCTCCCAGACGAAGGCGGAACACTTGGCGCGGTCGAAGTCCTGCACCTCCAGATAGAGACTGTACTGGCCGTCCTGGCTGATCGCGCCCAAGCTCAGAAGCTCGCAGTCGAGGAAGTCGGTGAACTCGGTGTCGAGGAACAGGATCACGTCGTTTTCCTTGATCGAAAGGGGGCTGCCCCAAACAATGAAAACAGGGCGTCGCCATGATCCATCACGCACACCTCGACCGGCTCGCGCAGCATCGCCTCGGCATCCTCGGCATCGAGGCCGATCAGCGCGAAGCTGGCCGCGTCGCCCTCCAGCAGCAGCACGCCGGCGGAGGGGAACACCCGCACCAGCATGTCGGGCGTCATGCCCTCTTCGATCGTCACCAGGACAAGACGGCTGTGGTCGTCGGGGTTGGTGGTCGAAAGCAGATCGTAGGCGATCCGCGTGGCGGGCGCGTAGCCCGTGAAAAGCTCCGGGCAATGCGCGAGCGCTCGCGCAAGGTCGGGCGGCGGGCGCATCAGCGCGGCGACAAGCTCGGGGTAGGTGGTCATTGGCTTTTCGATGTGGCGGGGGAAATGCCCCACGTTCAGACTACCGATTCGCCGGAAGACGGCGCAAGGCGGTGGAAAGCGAAACGGCGAGCCGAAGCTCGCCGTCCTGGTCGGCGCGACCTGACGCCTGCGGCGGCGTTTCGCCGCCCTTCCTACGCCGGGCGGCGAACAGCCTCAAGGCTGGCTCGCGCAGCGAGTGGGCGGGGAGGATGTCAAGCCATGGCGCTCATCCTACGGTTCTGCTGGCGCTATCCATTGTTTCGATTCGCTGCTCGGCCTTGGCTAGTGCCCCCTCCAGCGCCTGCACCCGCGCCGTCAGTGCCTCGTTGCCTTGCTCGGTCTTGACCAGTTGCCCGGCGCGCTCCTCCAGTCGGCCGCGCTCGACAGCAAGATCCGTGCGGTACTGGGCGGCCAGTGTGCGTGAGGCGTCCGCGTCCTTGCGTGCTTCGGCGAGTGCCTTTCCCAGTGCTTCCTTCTCGCGGGTGAGGGCCTGACGCAGTTCGTGGGTCTGCTCCATCAGGTAGGCGCGCTCGCCCTGGGCGATCTCGCGCTCGCGCGAAATCTCGGCAGCGTGCGCGGCGCCGGCGGCGTGCAGCTCGCCGGTCAACTGGCTGCGCACCTGCTCGACTTCCAGCTCACGCCGCGCGTTCAATTCGCGCTCAAGCGTGGCCATCGCGTCCTTCTGGCTGACCAGTTCTCCCATCGCGTGCTCGAGGCGGGTCTGGCTGCCGGCGAGTTCGGCACGGGCGTTCTCCAGTTCGTCCTGCAGGCCGATGTGCGCGTCGCGTAGTGACGCCAGCTGCTCAGCTTGCTGGCTTAGGGCGGCCTCCAGCTTTTCCTTGTTCTCGCCCAACTCCGCCGCGGCGTCCTCGGCCGCCTGCACGCGCTCGAGCATATCTTCGTGTTGCTCTCGCAGCGCCAGCCGCTCGCCGTCGAAGGCGGCTTGGGCGTGGGTGAGCGCCAGGTCACGCAACTGGTTCAGGAACACGTCGGCTTGCAGGTTCTCGGTTTCGCTCCAGTTCGGACGGGCATGGCGCTCGATCTGCTGGGCGCTGCCGCTTTCCTCGAAGTAGCGTGTCAGGTAGCTGGAAATCACGCGGGTCGAGCCCTTGTTGCCCAGTGCCACCGCGACGCGGGCGATGGTCGGGCGCTGGCCGCCGGCGGCGATCTGCGCGCAGATGGCGGCGACTTGCTCGTAGGCGAGGGAAGAGGTTCTGGCCATGTCAGGTGCCTTGTGTGTGTTCGGTCTTGTTGGTCGAGCGCCAGCGGCGGGCGTGGTGCTTGCTGAACAGGGTCACCGCTTGTTTGGCGAAGGCCTGGGCGACGCCTTTCTCCAGCAGGTAGTGGGCGACAGCCTTCTCGTACTGCGCGCGCGAGCCGCAATCCTCGGGGCGCGGGAAGGGGTCTGCAGGTGGTGGGGCTGCCGGCGTGGTCGTTCCTTGCGCGGCCGCGTGCAGGCTCTCGTACACGAAACGGCTGGCGGTCATTTCCTTGGGGTCGGGCAGGCTGCGACGCTGGCCGCGCTGCACATCCTCCAGCGTCTTGTCGATGGGGAGGACCAGCGACAGGCGCTGGCGGGCGCGGGTGATCGCCACGTAGTAGAGGCGCCGTTCGCCTTCGAGGTCGTCGCTCTGCTCGCCGGGGAAACTGCCTTCTTCCAGTTCGCTGACGATGACGTGCGGCCATTCCAGACCCTTGGCGCGGTGGGCCGAGGTGATCAGCACGCGGTCACCGCCGTCGTGCGGCTGCGACTGGACAGCGTTCAGCGCGTCGAGCAGGCCGGCGACGGAGAGCTTGTCCTGCTTGGCGAACGCTTCCACGTACTTGACCATCGCCCACTTGGCCAGCGCGCGCGGCTTGCTGCCGGCCGAGTTCAGGAAGAAGCGCAGCAGCGCCATGTCGTCGATCAGCCAGTCGAGCACGTCGACGGCAGACTTGCCGGGCTTGGTCTTGGCCAGCCGCTCGATGCGCTTGACCATGTCCGGCAGTGCCTTGCCGCGCGAGTCCGCGGCGAGGCGGCCCAGCGTGTTCAGCAGCAAGGAGGCAGGGTGGGCACCCTCGGCGGTGACGGCCTGGGCGATCTGGCGTGCCGTGCTCTCCACCACTTCGCGGCGCAGGTAGAGGGTCGGCACGGTCAGCAGCGCCTCCAGGAGCGCCGTGCACTGCGCTTCGCCCATCGCCGGCCAGCGCTCCGGCTGGCACAGGGCGAGGTGGGCGTACAGCGACAGCACTTCCTTGCGGTCAACAAACGGATCCGCGCCGGCGAGCCGGTACGGGATGCCTTCCTTGGACAGGGCGATCTCGACCGGGATGGAGTGGGCGAACTCGCGCACCAGGATTACGGTGTTGGCGCGCGGGCCGTCCCAATGGTCGAGCGCACGCAGCACCGCGTTGCCGGAGCCGCCGCCGTAGCTGTAGAGGCGAACGTCGGTGTCGAGGCCGTCGGCGCTCTGGGAGGCTTTGTCGATGCGCGCCTCGTTGTGGCGGATCGCGCCGTTGGCCAGCGTCGCCACCTGCGGCCCGTAGCGGAAGGTGGTGGTCATCGCATAACGCACCGTGCCCGGGAACAACTCGCCGAAGCGGTGCACGATGTACTCGGGCTTGGCGCCGCGCCATGCGTAGATGCACTGGTCGCCGTCGCCGACCACCATCATCTGCGCGCGGTCGCCGGCGACGATACGCACCAGTTGCATCTGCAGCTCGTCGATGTCCTGGAACTCGTCGATCAGGCAGTGCACGTAGCGGTTACGCACCAGTTCGACCGCCGCCGGCTCGTGCTGCAACACGGTGTACGGGTCGTGCAGCATGTCGATGTAGTCCATCAGGCCGCGGCGCACCCGCAGCGATTCGTACTCGATGGCGGCGCGCACCAGCGGTGGCACGACTTGCAGGCGCTTGGCCTTGTCTTGCAGCTTGGCTTCGGTGAAGGCCGGGTCGTGGTACAGCAGCTCGGCCTTCAGGTAAGCGTCGAGATCCACCACCGCCAGCACGGCTTCCTGATCGGTCTCCAACTGCTCCTCGGCCTTGAGGCGGCCGTTGATCGACTTGATCGCCTCGCGCACCAGCGCGTCGCGCTGGCCTTCCTTCATCAGCGTCCGGTGCGGCAACCAGCCCTGCTTGACGAAGGCCTTGCACAGCCGCAGCCCGAAGGCGTGGAAGGTGGATACGTCCGGCGTGTGCAGCACGCGCTCTGCGTCGGCGGTCTTCTGCAAGCGGCTGCTGAATTCCTCGCGCGCCTGCGCGTTGAACATCAGCACCAGGATGTGCTTGTACGACACGCCGCGCTCGAGCAGGGTGAAGATGCGCGCGATCAGCGTGTGCGACTTTCCGCTGCCGGCGACGGCATCGACGATGGCGTGGCCGTCGCCGTGCAGGGCGACGCGCTGTTGCTCGGGGGTGAGGGTGTCGATCAATGCAAATGCTTTTTGAATTGGATTAATCGCCCAAGGATAGCGCAATGACGTGGCGCATCAAGCGCAATGCAGTGATTGATCAAAAAGGCGGGCCGCTGTCACGCTGGGCGCAAGCACCCCCTGCTGTGGCGGGCTTATGCGTTGCACGCCGATCCGACAGCAGCAAAAGCGAGGCCGCAGGCCGGAACACGTCGGAGCGGCGCTAAAACCTCCCATGTAGTAGCCGCGCGCGAGCCGAAAAACTGGATCACTGCTTCGCAGAAAATCTGTCCGTGTCGCGCCGAAGCTGCAGTTGCTCGCCGCAGGTGCCGACGGAGATGCTTTCGTGTGGCAAATGTTAGCTCATAGTCGGTTATACTATATAGAAACAGAAACCCGCACCAGTAAAGGATTGCAGCCACTATGGGTGAATTTCAATTTGGCCACATAAACACCTACGCACGCAAGCCCAAAGCCGGCAAAAATGGTGCGGCAAGGAGCGTGCGCGAGATCTTGGGCGAGGCTGATCGCGTGGCTGAGAACTCGCCCCACGTCACAGACCCAAAGCCACCTGTTCATCTTGCTGGGATGACTCCCAGCGAGTTGGCCGAGCGTGTCGAAGACCTGCTGGTGGAGCGAGCAATCGAGGGGAGGCGCGCACCACGGAGCGACGTTCGTGTCCTCGCTGCTGCCGTCTATTCATGGCCTGAGCACGTCGCTTACTACGACAAAGACCGACTCGACGCATGGGTCAAAGACCAAATCAAATGGCACGCCAAATACGTTGGCGCGGTCGATTGCGCCGTGTTGCATCTGGATGAGGCGCACCCGCACATCCACGTTTACACGGTCGATCCGGATGCCAGAAGGCTCACGCCTGGCTGCAAAGCCAAGCGTGAGGCGGAGGCTGAAGGGCTGGCCGCAATGCTTCCCCAGAAAGACATTTGCAAGCAAGCCAACATCGCATACAAGGCCGCGATGGTGGCATGGCAAGACGCGCTGCACGCCGAAGTCGGCCAGTTCCATGGCCTTGCTCGCCTCGGGCCGAAGCGCCAACGACTGACGCGGCCAGAGTGGCGCAAGGCGAAGGAGGAGCGCATCGCAGCGGCTGACGCGCTCAACGCGACGCGCAAGCACCTGTATGAGCTTGATATCGCTGCACGGCTTGAAGACTTTTGCTTCGACCATCAGCGACAGGACTACGAATCAAAGCTCAAGCAGCAGCGCGGTGAACTGGACGCGCTCAAGGCGGAGAAGGACGCGCTCGAGTCCGAGCGCGCCGCGCTAGAAGGTGAGATTAAGGGGTTGGAGTTTGATGCACGCATGTCGCGTGACGCCGCCAAGCGCCTCCAGCAAGAAATCGAGCTGCTGGAGAAGCGTCGCGACGAGCTGCGTGACAGCGGCGGTCACGCTGCGCCAGCAGGCAAGCCGACGCCGCCCAAACGCGGCGGGCCGACGTTCAATCCGTGACAACGATCATCGCGCCGTCCGCAAACACCACGTGCGCGTGGATCCACACCTGTGTCTCAGCTTCGCTGTCGAACGTCACCAGCTCGCCCACGCGCCTCCATGGTGCATCAAAAGTCGCCCCAGTCGTGCTGCGCAGCGAAGCTGGCACATCGCCACGCTGCGGGGGTTGTGCAGCGCCTGAGCGCCCTTTTTGATCGCGACCATCAGCCCTCTTCGGTGGCTTGATCGCCAGCAAAATCTCAGGCGCCGGCAGCTCGACGCCCCGTTTTCTTGGGCTTCAACCAACCCAGGGGTGCGCATCATCACCCAACAGCCCGTACTCGCGAATCAGCCACGTTGCGGTGCGTGCATCGCGCTCGTTTTCGACGATCAGATCAGGCCCGTAGTTGTGCGGCCATGCACTGGCCTGTCCATGAGTGGAGTCGACGTGAGCAAGAGGGTGTGTGCATGGGCTGCAGCGCAATGGCGCGTAGAGGGTGTTTTTAGAGGATTTCTTGCTCGCGGGCACCCCATGCCTATCAGGGTGGCCGATCGCGCCATACGTGCGCATTATGCAGCGGCAAACGCCATTGCTTGAATTGTTGGCAGGGTGGAGTTGGCTGGCGCGCGATTTCTGCTGCTTCGAGTGCGCGGATTGCGACCTCGTCCCAGGGTAAGAGGAATGCGATTGTCATTCGCGCGATATATATCTCTCTCTCTGCTGTAATCTCTGTATATGTCTTTGCTAGTTTCCCGCAAAGTACTCTGCTAGTTTCTAGCAAAGTACTTTGCGGGAAACTAGCAAAGTCATGATTTATAAAGGAAAAATGCTGCGAGCCGCAATTTACCCCTCCCAGTAAAATTTACTAACATGATGATTCTAAAAGGGATTTAGTAGCACCCCGCGTTCGATGTGCGGGGGTGATCCACGCGCCATCGCTGCGGCGTGACGAGATCAATGGATGGTATGTCAGCAGGGGCTTCGAAGTTGTCGGCTGTGGAGGTTTAGGCGGGGAATGCAGTGCGTGGTGCCGTGCGCAGAGAGGGTTTCAGGTTGGTGGCTTCATTCGCGCATCCGTCATGCCTGCTCTTCGGTGGGTGAGTTCCCGTCGTCGAGATGGTGCCGCTGCAGGTGCTGCCCAAGAGCGATATCGGGGACGACCTGTGGCCTATGGTCTTGGCTGCAAGGGTGTCGATGGTCTGTCACGGGCATGCTTGCAGTGCGATTCATGTTGGCTTGTAGTGGCATGTAGGTGCCATGACGGTCGCTGGCGCGCTGGGTGATCTGCGTATTGTCGGTTCGACCGTTGCGTTGGGGTGTTGCGGGCGGTACATCGTGGTGATGGCTGGGTTGCCGTGCGTCGTGGTTGTCAGTAGCTGAGCACGTCTTGGCGAGTGAGCCTAAGAGCAATGCGCCACAATGCGCCACAAAATGTGCTTTTACTGTTGATGTTTTGACATTAGACCAATAATGTTAAGACGTGATGCAATAGTGCTAAAATTGCCCATCAAAGGTTGCGTCAGGCCGCGTCGCATGATCGACGATGAAAAGGTAGAATCCATATAAATCAAGCTGATCGCGGCAAAACTTTTGCATATGCGCAAACATCACCAGCATGAAAATCGAAGGGCGACACCCGATGTCCGCAAAGAGAAACGACTTCACCCGCCCTCCCGGTGCGGCGAATCCACCCTGGCAACCGCGCACCCTGAGCAAGGCCGAGTTTCACGGGGCGCTTCGTGAGAAAGGACTGTCCTTGTCGGACGCCGCCTTCCTGTGGGGGGTGTCGGTCGCGAACGCCAGTCGGGTGGCCGCCAACCCCGGCCGGCCGGCGCACTGGCTGTTCGCGCTGGCCGCCTTGCCGAAGCTGCGCGCCGCGGAGTTGAAAGCGTTGCGGGCACAGCGAAAGCAGCAAGGTCGGCCCGGGCAGTCCCAGCCAGGGGCGGTCGTTCAGGCAGCATCCGTGGCGGCCGAACTGTATGAAAGCGTGGCGTGCCATGCGAGCTGCGGCCTGGCCGAGGAGGGGGATGCCGATGGCTACATCAAGGCCGTACGCGGCGCGGGGGCAACGCTGCAATTTCTGGTGTGCTTCCCGGCAGGGGAAGACTGGTTTGGCGCGGTGCTGTTTGACGACTACTTCTACACGACCGGACGGATCGTGCGGCCCGCAGCGCGCGAGGTGACGGTATGAGTGACACCGAGATCGCGCTACTCGACGCGCAGCCCTTGCCGGCCTTGCACGGCATGCTGGCGCAGGCCGTCGGCGCCAACCGCAATCTTGGCCAGAGCTGTCGCTTGCGTGCCCAGAATGACCGCGAGGCGGTGATCGCCTGGCTGGCCAATGTGGCCGAGTCCGCGCATACGCGAGAGAGCTATCTGCGCGAGGCCGACCGGCTCTACCGTTGGGCGGCCTTGCGCGGGGCGACCCTGTCCGACCTCAGGCATGAAGATTTTGTGCTGTACCGGGCGTTCCTGGCCAACCCCCAGCCCGCCGCATTTTGGGTCTCCCCGTGCCGGCATCGGCGCAGTCACCCCGATTGGCGACCCTTCACGGGGCCGCTTGGCGAAAGCTCGATCCGCCTGTCGATGTCCGTGCTGAATGCGTTGTTCAGCTGGCTGGTCGAAGCGCGCTATCTTTGCAGCAACCCGCTGACCTTGGCGCGCAAGCAACGACAGCGCGGCGACCGACGGATTACGCGATTGCTGAGTGAGGCGCAGATCCAGACGGTGTTTACGGTATTGGCCGCACAGCCATGCGACACGCCCCTGACTGTGCGGGCCGTGGCCCGTAACCGCTGGCTGTTGACGCTGGCCCTGCTGACCGGGCTGCGCGTGAGCGAGATTGTGGAGACCCGGATGAGCCAGTTGTACGCCTTGCCCAACCGCAGCGGCAAGCTGTGCTGGTATGTGGATGTATTGGGCAAGGGGAGCAAGCACCGGCAGGTGCCGGTCAATAGCGAATTAATGGCGGCGCTGGCCGACTATCGGCGAGGCTTGGGTTTGCCGGATACGCCTGCGGCGAATGAGCATTTACCCTTGGTGTGCAAGGTCAAGCCGCTCAAGGGCGGCGGACTGGATGCGGCACCGATGACCCGCCAGGCGGCGCATATTATTTTGAAGCAGCTTTTTAGGCAGGCCGCGGACTATTTGCGTGACCATGGTCGATCGGACGAGGCGGGTGCGCTCGAGGCCGCGTCTGCGCACTGGCTGCGTCATACGGCAGCCTCATGGATGGCCAGTTCTGGCCAGTCGATCCATTCGGTGAAAGACACGCTGGGCCATGCGGACTTGAGTACGACCAGCCGGTATTTGCATACGGAGCTGGATGCGCGGCATCAGGATATGGAAAAGCTGCGGATAGGCCGGGGTTGAGTGGGGTGGTGATGGTTGGATTTCATTGCTTATGTCCGATTTATGATGTTCTGTGTGAACGAATAATTTCAATTCGCCTACCCATGGATTCATTGCAATAAAATACGCGATGTCTTAATATGCAAACCTGAAACGGCATCTGCCGTGCGTGCCTAATAAATAATCATGGGGAAAACAATGTCCGAAGTCATCATCGACACCAATACCGCATCGGTAGCTGAAATCGAAGCGGCCATCGAGAAGCTGACCGCTGCACTGGAAGGCAAAAAAGAATCCGCCAAGCGCGAAGCCGCTGAAAAGATCCTGGAAATCGCCCGCGCGGCCGGCCTGACCGTCAACGTGGAAGGCCTGAAGCAAGCCGCCAGCGGCAAGGGTTCGCGTGGTCCGGTCGCGGCCAAGTACCGCGACGCCAGCGGCAACGAGTGGACCGGCCGCGGCCGCAAGCCGCGCTGGGTGGAAGAGTACCTGGCTGCAGGCGGCAATCTGGAAACCATCGAAATCAAGTAATCCAGTATGGCCCCAAAATGGCTCCAGACACGTCTGGGGCCATTTTTTTTTATCGATCATGGAAATGTCAGTGATGACAATAGTGCGGAAAAATACCCCTAATTGGAGTGATGTCAAAACAAGACTGGCCGATCTGGATCGTGCCGGCCTCCTTGATCTGCTCAAGGATCTCTATGCAGCAAGCAAGGATAACCAGGCCTTCCTGAATGCCCGCTTGGGACTGGGGGATGACCCGCTCAATCCCTACAAGGCCACGATCACGCAATGGATCAACCCCGCCGATGATCGCAAACCCGTCTCGGTTTCCAAAGCCAAGAAGGCGATCAGCGATTACAAGAAGGCATTGGGACAGCCGGAAGGCTTGGCCGAGCTGACGGTGTTCTACTGCGAAGAGACATTCAATCTTCTGACGTGGCGTGGGGTGGAGGACGAAAGCTTTTACGACGCACTGGTGCGGATGTTCGAGCAGGCTTTGAAATACGTTCTTGCCCTGCCACAAGGGCAGCAGGTGCCCTATTTGGGGCGGCTCGAGCAGGTGCGTGACCAGAGCCCCAATGTCGGTTGGGGTGTGGCTGAGGATTTTGATCAGCTTTGGGCGGATGTCGGCCTGGCGGAGGGCGCATCAACTCCACCGGTCTGAAGGTCGCGGCTTGCTAAAGGCAGAGAACTGGCCATCCCGGAAGCTGACCCGGGCGAGCCCGCTGCCTTGATTGGTTCTAAGTGTATTGACAATAGCTACACGCGCATCTACCCTTTGTGTATCTAATGTATATACGCTAGGGGCCTCGCCATGCGTGCTGCTGCTATAAATCTACGCGCCCTGCCGGAGCAGCGCGACCTCATTGATCACGCCGCTAACTTGTTGGGCAAGAATCGTTCGGACTTCATGCTAGAGGCCGCCTGCGAGCGCGCCCAGTCGGTAGTGCTCGATCAGGTGCACTTTACGCTGGACGCCGACAAATTCCAGCAGTTTGTTGACCTGCTCGATGCGTCACCCAAGCCCAACGCGGGGCTGGAACGCCTGTTAGCGCTGAAGCCTGCATGGGACAAGGCATGAGCCTTGACCTTATCGCGCCGCAGCCACTGACATCGGATCATCATTTCGCCGATTTTTCCTGTGGCGAGCCGGTGCTGGATGAGTGGCTCAAGCGTCGGGGGATGGCCAATCAGGTAAGTGGAGCCAGTCGAACTTTTATCGTTGCTGATAAAGAACGTCGTGTTTATGGCTACTACGCAATGGCGGCTGGTGCCGTATCGCATCAACTTGCGACAGGCGGTGTGCGTAGAAACATGCCTGATCCTGTGCCCGTGATTGTCCTGGCCAGACTTGCGGTCGACCACCGTGCCCAAGGCATCAAGCTTGGTGGTTCACTGCTGCAGGATGCCGTCAACCGTACAGTGAACGTTGCGCAGAATACAGGCGTTCGTGCTTTACTCGTGCATGCCCTGCACGAGCGCGCCAAGCTGTTCTATGAATATTACGGATTCCAGGCCTCTCCAGCAGACCCGATGGTGTTGATGTTGCGCCTGGGACATGCCAACTTGTAATGTCTGGCCCGGTTTTTTGCCCTATAAAAGACTTGTATTTTTTAGGTTCATCGCGCTTTCCCGGGGAAGGCTGCCTTGACTTTCATGAAGAAGTAGTCGGAGTCCCGGAAGCCATAGGCCATGCGCTTGATCACCTTGATACGGTTGTTCACGCCCTCCAGCAAGCTGGTATGCATCGGGAAACGGGCTCTGGCGAGAATGCCGCGGATATAGCGTCTGAGGTTTTTGGCGAAGCGCTGTAACGGTGCCAAACCACTATCCCGAGCTTGTCGCTGCCAAGCTCGCCAGCGCTGCCAGCCCTCCCACACGCTCGGGGCGTACCAGACTTCCTTCAGTGCGTCCTTGAGCACATAAACCGTTGCCAAGGGCTGGTTGGCGGCGAGTAGTTCCCCCCGGCTGCCAAGATAGTTGTCGCCTCTATTTGATTTGAATATTTGAGTCCGGGGTGGGCAAGGCCGAGTTTTGAAACCGTATTCTCCCGAGCGCAAGGAAGCCCTGTTGCGCAGGTTGCTGCCTCCCGAATGCCTGACCGTGGCCGAACTGGCCAGTGTGGCCGGCGTAAGCACACAAACCCTTTACAATTGGCGCAAGCAACTCAAGGAACAAGGAAGTCTGGTGTCACAAGCAAGTCCCCGCCCGGAGGCATGGTCCTCTGCCCAGAAGTTCGCCATCGTGCTCGAAACCGCTGCCCTGAACGAAACAGAACTGGCCGAGTTCTGCCGTCAGCGCGGCTTGCTGGTCGAGCAGGTCGGCGAATGGAAACAGGCATGTCTCGACGCCAATGCCGGGGTGCAGCACCAGTCCAAGGGTCTGCGTGAGCAGTTGGCGCAGGAGAAGAAACGCAGCAAGAAGCTGGAACGCGAACTGGTGCGTAAAGAGAAGGCGCTGGCGGAAGCGGCGGCCTTGCTGGTGCTGCGAAAAAAGTTCAACGCGATCTGGGGGGAAGGCGCGGACGACTGATCCGCCTCCCGGATCGCCGACAAATCGTGACCTTGCTGGACGAGGCCGTCCATGCGGGCTGTCGGCGGGCACATGCCTGCTGGGAACTAGGGCTCAGCGAACGGACGCTGCAACGATGGCAGCGAGAGGATGGCTCGCTCAAGGAAGATGGGCGGACATTCGGTGACCGTCCCGAACCGGCCAACAAGCTGAGCGCCGACGAGCGGCGCAGGCTGCTGGCGGTGGCCAATAGCCCCGAGTTTGCCAGCCTGCCGCCCAGCCAGATCGTGCCGACGGCCCCAACCAACTGTGGGCGTGGGACATCACCTACCTGGCCAGCACGGTGAAGGGCGAGTACTACTACTGGTACATGATGATGGACGTGTACAGCCGCAAGATCGTGGCGCATGAGGTGCACCCGCACGAAGGGATGCAGGAGGCCAGCCGACTGCTGCTACGGGGCCGGCTGGCCGAAGGTTGCCCACTGCAGCCCTTGGTGCTGCACTCGGATAACGGCGCGGCGATGAAGGGCTCGACCATGCTGGCCACCATGCAGCAACTGGGTGTGGTCGCCTCGTTCAGCCGCCCGCGGGTAAGCAACGACAACGCTTACGCCGAGTCGCTGTTCCGCACCTGCAAGTACCGACCGGGCTACCCGCGCAAGCCGTTTGCCAGCTTGGAGGCAGCCAGGCAATGGGTGCAGGGCTTCGTGCAGTGGTACAACCACGCACACAAGCACAGCGGGCTGAAGTTCGTGACCCCGCAGCAACGCCACCAGGGGGTTGCGGACGAGATTCTAGCGAGACGTAAAGAAGTCTAAGAGCGGGCGAAAGCTGCCAATCCTGCGCGCTGGTCGGGTGAAGTGCGCAACTGGTCGCTGGCAGAAGCGGTGTGGCTGAATCCGGAGCGGGAATTGCCGGTTTCAGCCAACGCCGCCGCATGAGATGACGCGACAACTACTTTGACAAACGCCGTTGCCGTGTCTCGGTGATGGCTTGCATGCGTCTGGGGCGACGCCAAGATCCCGCCGGTCGATGCCAACGGCCGTGATTGCTTGGCATTTCGTACAACAATTCACGACCTCACCATTCGAATACATGTGACCCATTCCGATGTCGCTCATTTCCTTGGCAATCGAAGGCGCCCGCCGGGCGTCACTCCAAGGAGAGCATGACCATGCAACTCGATATCTTCGCCGACCTGCCGCTGCCGGCAGCCGCCAGCGTCCCGGTCTTCCAACAACCGCCCGCGCCGGCGGACCTCGCACAGGCCACCCGCTTCCGCCCGGCGCCGGTCAGTGTCGACGAGATCCTGCTGCACCATTTGTCCGCCGCCCGCATCGAGGGCACTTGCGTGCGGCTGGTCGAGCAACTGGATCGCAAGCTGTACCTCGCGCTCGACAAGCTGCTGCAAGCATTGGGCGGCAAGTGGTCGCGCAAAGACAAGGCGCACGTATTCGACACCGACGCGGCCGAGCTGATCGACACCTTCCTGCTCACCAGGCTGATTCCCGAGAACCGTGTGCTCGATCCGCAAAAGACCTTCGGCTTTTTCCAGACGCCGCCGGCGCTGGCACGCCAGCTCGTGCGGCTGATCGACCTGAAGCCCGATATGCACATCATGGAGCCAAATGCAGGCGTCGGGCGACTGATCGACGCGGTCCTCGAGATCACCGGCGCGCCTCACCTGCTCACCGGCGTCGAGATCCAGCCTGCGCTGGTCGAAGCACTTCGCAAGCGGTACCCGGCCTGTACGATCCACGAGGGGGATTTCCTGAGCGTCGAACCGATGCCGATCTTCGACGCCGCCGTGCTAAACCCGCCATTTGCAGGCAGTGCCGATGTCCGGCTTGTATTGCAGGCCATGCAGTGGTTGCGCCGCAGCGGACAGTTGGCGGCAATCCTGTCGGCCGGCGTGCAGTTTCGCACCGGCAAGCTCTACGACCAGTTGCGCGCGCTGCAATCGAGCGGCAGCCTGCTGATCCCAAACCCACCGGAGTCCTTCAAAGCAGAGGGCACCGGGGTGCAAACGGTGATGCTGACGCTGCGTAAAGCCTGATCCACCCGCCTCCACGTCTTTTCTAGACGCTGGAGGCTTTTTTCTGTCGGCAAAACAAAACCGCCAGCAATCCGAGGGATGGCTAGCGGTTGGGGAATCAAGATTGTCCGGGCTTTTTCGGCCGCTCAGGACGCTTGCTGTCCACGTAGGAAAAAAACAGCATGACCAGCGCAAACAGAAGCAGGATCGACAAAGAAGCGTTCATTCAGCTTCCCTCCTAAAAAACAGTGCACTCGCTACGAGTATAGCACCGATCCCGAACAGTCTTAAACTCGCCCACCACCGATCTTACCGTCGACCAGCAAGCCCACGGCGGCAGCAACAAAACAGGCTGTGGCACAACTGTCGCACAGTTTGGCAAGCCCTTCTCGCTGAGCCAGACACCTAGCTACGTTGCCTGCTCGGCGTCGGAGCCAGCAAGGCGTCAAAGAAATACGATTGAAATCCACCTTCATGATAACGAAAAGCAGTATCATATTGGAAGAAGCTATGATTGGCACTAGCTTGAATCCACTGCTCGAGCAGGACTTTTCTACCCCTATTTAAATTTGAGCAAAGCAAAAGTCGTGGAGAAGTAGCATGGACAAGATCGAACAAGTCAAGCAACTGGTCAGCGAGATCAATCGCTTGCATCGTGATTTTTCGAATGACTTTTTCGAGACTGACAAAATCGAAAAGATCAACCTGTCCAGAACCATCAAGCATGTGCCGCACGCGCATATTTATCGCTACCGCCTCGCCTTGCACGAGAGCGTCAATGATTACCTGATGATGGCGGAGATCGACATCAAATACTTTTACCGCGTGAAGACGCGGGAGAGCATTGACGACAAGATCGGGCGTTTCGCCAACCGCGAAGACCAATACCCGGTCAACAACTGGCTGAATGATATTTTTGGCGCCAGAATCATTCTGTCCGCCGCTGAAATCGAAGCTGTCATGGATTTGCTGGATGCGTGGCAGGATGAGCTAGGCCTGAAGAATTGGTATATACGCGACAAGGTCGGCTATCGATGTCTGCATGTGCACTTCAATAACAAGAGCAATTACTATTTCCCGTGGGAGTTGCAAATATGGGATGTGGCAGACATTCAAAGCAATATCGAAAGCCACGAGAAGTTCAAGCGTAATTTCATGTGGTTGTCGGATTCAATAAGTACTAAGATTTTCAGAAGTATTTTCACATCGCCGCATATTGGCACTCTAGCTGGCTGAAAAATGATCTGATCAGCTTGGGTGGCTTCTGAATTCGCCGAAATGCACCTAGCGCCATCCGCTTCATCTCGTCTATAGACTGCACAAACTGTCTCGACGCCTGACGTTTGACGTGTGCCCAGACCTGCTCGTAATGGTTCAGTTGCGGCGAATACGGCGGAAAACAGAGCAGCCGAAGCTTTCCGCGCTGCTGCTCGACATACTCCCGCACCAACTTGGCTTTGTGGGTCGGGTGGTGGCCATCCACCACCACGAATACTGGCATCTGCGCTCCAACCATCAGCGGTTAAGGATGTCTCGGAATGTGGGTGCCGTCACCGTCACGGGAATTTCGACGAGCAATCCCCATGTCATCGCGAGCTGGTTGCCCTCGCCGTGCATGCTAGCGCATTGGTGCTGCCCGACGGGTCGACGCTGGGTCAGCGCACCGCGCGCTTCGCTCCCCCTCGAGCCGGGCACCTGCCCCTGATCTGGTACGCGCATGGGTGGAGGCCGGATAGGTAGTTCGTGTTAGGAAGCCGAGTTCCGCCTTCGCCATCTAAACGATGTACTTGTTGACCCCCTGCTACATCGCTCCTCCAATGCTTATGTCAGCGATAGGGTGAAGTTCGAGCCTGCCGTCTGACAGCTTCGCGCTATTGTTTACAGCGCCGCGGTCTAGCCTGACGTCAGAACCGCCCGCCGGTCTGGCCGCGCGGGTCCCGCTGACCGACCTGGCAAGGAGACAGACATGCCCAAACGCAACCAGCTTGGCGACCTTTACGAGAAGCTGCCTTTATTCGAACGAGCCGACGACCAGCGTACGCTTGACCGGCTTCACGATGAGCTGGACCGAATCGACGCGCTGTTAATGGAAACCAGCTACCTGCTCAACGCGCTGCAGCCATTCTATGAAGGCCGAATCAGTCTCCGCCATCGCTCTAGCAAAACAAAGTGTTCTGCCTCCTGGTTTTTTTACGAGTGGATGCGAAATTCATTCAATGGTGACTGGTACCCTAAGCATGTTTCGAATGAACTGGTCATGCGTAAGCTGCACTCTTCCGGGGCATTTTACTTCACGCACAAGCGATGCAGGCGTCTTGCTGAGCAAGCACTGCAAATGGTCGATACCCGCAAAAGAATTTCCACGGTTTTATTACGTCTTCGACAAGCCAACATGATCATCGACAATTCACCCTACTCCACGCGGCAGTGGGCTCAAGTTATTAGCGAGGTCGCGCTGGAAACCAACAGCAATCCCGGCAATGGTTTCGACATTTCCGAGGACGACCACGTGCAAGACTTACTGCTTCGGCTTTAGGGCAACCGCCCGCTGGCCAGCGACCCGGCCATCCAACACCTACGCCCACGCACCCGCGCTGGGCGTTTTGCTTTTTGGCGGACGGGATATTAGGCGAGGGGTGCATTGGCACGTGGCCGCCATCGATTGCGTCGCAGTTCGTGGGGCTTTTGCGAGAACAAGAAAGAAATGTCCGGCCGCCCTCCACTTCCCGCCCTCGACGCACCCATCAGATCCCCCGCGC
The DNA here is from genome assembly GCF_004919095.1 of Crenobacter intestini. Taxonomy (GTDB): domain Bacteria; phylum Pseudomonadota; class Gammaproteobacteria; order Burkholderiales; family Chromobacteriaceae; genus Craterilacuibacter; species Craterilacuibacter intestini. The sequence goes on from NZ_STGJ01000025.1 coordinate 33,929, forward strand.
GGCAAGCCCCCTTAAATGTCTGCCCCCTGAAGCCGGGTAACCCCATCGATGGTCAAATCTAGTTTTTGATTTCCCCCGCGCGGCAAGCCCCCTTCAAATGTCTGCCCCGTGAAACGGGTGAACCCCACCGCCGACCACGACTGGATTTTCATCCCCCCACGCGTCATGCCCCCCTTAAATGTCTGCCCCGTGAAGCGGGTGAACCCCACCGACAAGCCCGGCTGGATTTTGATTTCACCCACGAGCCATACCCCCCTTGAATGTCTGCCCCTTCAAGCGGTGCCCCCACCGACAAGCCCGGCTGGATTTTGATTTCCCCCGAGCGGCAAGCCCCCTTAAATGTCTGCCCCGTGCACCCGTTGAACACCACCGGCGACCACGGCTGAATTTTCATCCCCCCGCGCGGCATCCCCTTAAATGTCTGCCCCGAATAACGCCCACCTTTTGTCTGGCCAACTGCTTTTTTCGTGACTGGACGACGACGCACTGGAAAAAGCGGAATGGCGGATAGGGTGTCAGTCGGGTTGTGGAGACCCGCGATTCCAGCGCTCGTGTGTAATACACCTGGCCAGCGCTGGCGTGACGTCGCGCGCCCGATCCACATGCGTGCCCCACGCCGCCAGTATTTCGTCAGCTTCGATTTTGGGTGCGCCCTGCAGATGACGTAAGTGGCGGCAACCGTTGCATTTAGGAGGCTTATTGTCTGAAAAACGCTGGAGCAGCGTGTTGGAATGGACATGCAGCGCCTGCACCTGCGCCGTCTGAACTATTCACACCATCCGAATACTTCTTCAAGCGCAGCATCATACTCGCCCAGTTTGTTGTCTTGTAGCGGGCTGAGGCAGGTTTGCTCATGCCCGGAT
>NZ_STGJ01000026.1 GCF_004919095.1 Crenobacter intestini
CACCTCCTTGTGGCGCCTAGTGTGAGGCTCTCGTGGTGTCTAGGAAAGGAGGGGCGATTCACACTGCTTGGAAACTACCGTAGCTGACGGAAAAACGCACTACTTGGTGAAAGGGCGCACAACGAAATTTAACAATGGCCTGCCGAAGCAGGTTCGTTGGGTGACTAACCGGGAAGGTGCGCAGGCTATCAAGGTCGCTCAAGCCATCGCTGATGCCATTTATGCGGTGCATGGCACAGTACCGGATGCCGTCGCAGGCCCTCGGTTGAAGTACCCTCTATTTCCATCTACGGGCTACCTGGGCTTTGCAGACGTAAGACAGGCACCGGAGGACGGTACTTTTTTGACCGCAGGATTGAAATTTATCACTGGCATGACGCTCCAGTCCAAGCTGTTTGCGCCGATTGAGGCTGGCGACCTCAAAGAACTGGAGCAAATTGACCCACATAGAGCCTGGGGAAGCGAAGAGGCCTTCCAAGTCGGTGCGCCCTGGCAATTTAAAACACATCAACTTCGGCGTTCGCTTGCCCTGTATGCACAGCGGTCGGGCCTAGTGTCACTGCCGTCTCTACGGCGCCAATTGCAGCACCTAACTGAAGAGATGTCCAGCTACTACGCCAAGGGTTCGGCATTTGCCCGCGACTTTATCGGTGACGAGAAAGACCACTTCGGATTGGAGTGGCAGGCCACACAGCCTGAGTCCGCCGCACTTGGCTACATCCTGAATGTTCTGATGGCAGATGATGTTCTGATTGGTGGCCACGCGAATTGGGTTCATCATCGCCTGAGGGATGAAAATGGCCTTGTGCTTGTTGACCGAGAGGCAACGCTGCGCCGGTTCAAAAAAGGCGAAATGGCGTACAAGGAAACCCTTATCGGCGGTTGCACGAACACAGGGGAATGCGACCAAGTGCCCCTACGCTGGCTGCATGTGGATTGCCTGCGCGACGGTTGTCGAAACCTAGTATGCAGCCTGTCCAAGCTGGAGCGCGTAGTAGTCGCTCAGGAGCAGCTGGTAGCGGCTATCGACCCACAATCAATTGAATATCGGACCGAGTTTGCTGACCTTGAAGTGTTGCGTAGTGCCCGCGACAAGGCCAAACAAGAACCTGTTGGAGAGCCGCAATGAGCAATGTATTGACTGATTACTACGATGCACTGGAACGGTTGGTTGCCGGAACCCCGAAGGTCGTGGCCCTGGGAACCAAGATAACTAATGACGCAGTGGCGCTTGAGGCCGGCCGTGGCAAGGGAAGCATCAAAAAGTCCCGGGACATCTTCGCTGACCTAATTGTCGCAATCGACCAAGCGGCTGAGGCGCAAGCAAAGGCGGCGAAGCCCGACAAAGAACGACTCGCAAAGCTGAAGGCTAGTGCCGACGACTACCGCGAGAAGTGGGAGGCGGCCCTGGGCCGCGAGGTTTGCCTCCTCCGCGAAGTCTACGAGTTGAAAAAGCAACTTGCGGCGCTGACGGGCGGGAGCGTACTTCCTATTCGTGGTGGCAACGGAGAATGAGATGAAAACACAAAATTCATTTGACATCAGTATCGCGCTCCCCCCCCCCACCGCTCATGCCCCAACACGCCCTGGTTCAGCAACTGCTGCTGCAGGTGCCAGTTCGGCTCTTGAGTGCGACCATATCGGCAAAGCTGCCGCCTTCCGGGATATCGATCAACGCATTCTTGTCGCCGCGTAGCGGTCGGACACGTATTTCACGAACAATAGAACGAGGATGTAATCCTTGTACTGGCTAGCATCCATGCCGCCGCGCAGTTCGTCGCAGCTCTTCCACAACGAGGAATAAAGCTCGGACTTCTTGGTGGAATAAGGTGGTTTCAATCGTTAGCAAGCATGCCAACAACTCGGCGGGAACAGTCGTGCCGGCAAGCGGATAGCGGGTTGTCGCGGCGCATATTACCAGCCGCTGCGGATAGCAGGAATTGCTCTTCAGGCGGACAGGACAGAGTCATGCAAAATGCGTAGTCCGTTGCGTAAACGCAAGGGAGTCAACGGGAGCGACGCCTTACGGTTGCTGCCGTAGCTGCTCGATGAGGCTCAGCAACGCCTGCTTCTGCTCGGCTGTCAGTTGGTGGGCGGCATCGACGATGGAGGCGTCAAGATCATCTTCGCAGTAGAACCAGGCAACCGGCACGTCCAGCAGCTCGGCAATCCGCTTGAGTGTCGCAAAATCCGGCGCGTGTTTGCCGCGTTCGTACTGGTTCATGCGTGCGCTCGCATTGTTCGGGTCCAGCCCCAGCAACACGCCAAGCTGTTGCTGGGTCAGATCCTTACGGACTCGCGCCTGCTTCAGGCGCTGGGGAAACGGGCTGGTCAAAGACATGAGAAAGACAAGGGCAGGATGCTCATGCCTAAGATTCTCTTAGCCCTACTCCGTAAGGTATACTAAGGTTTTCTTAGTTTTCAAGATCCCATGAAACACCACTATCCGGACCATTTGAAGATCGAGGTGTTGCAACACCTGGAAAAGGTGGGCAGCTTGACGCAAGCTGCCCGCAAGTTCAGCATCCACCCCTCGACCGTGTACGGGTGGAAGCACATCGGGTTGGCAGCTTTTTGCCAGCGAGCCTCCCTCTGCCCGCCCCCGGCCAATGCAGTCTCCACCGACCCCAACGCCCGCATCCAGCGTCTGGAACAGGAAAACGCAGTGTTGCGGGAGGCGGCGAAGTTGTACTTTGGGTACAAGTAGCAACGCGCTACTTCGGTACTCTCTTGGCAATCCCGCAAGCACAGCTAATCGCGTGGGTCAGATTTACTTCGGCGATTCAGGGGAAAGTGGGTCAGAATTCAGTCGGCGTTGGCATCAGCACGGTCGGATGGCCGGATTGCCCGGGATGATGCCTTCCGCATGGCGTGCAAGAAGCTGAAGCCTTCCTCCTTACCGACCTCAACCAATGCATCGTCGCCGACGCGCCTACGACAGCGCGCTGGCATGGTTATCGCGTGCTGACGGCTGACTCCACCACCTTGATGTTGCCAAGCATGCATCCCGATACCCGCTCGGCAGACCTGGGGTTCAATTGCTACCACTACCCGGGCGGGCATTACAGCCTGGCGCGCGGCGCCGGCCTGTGCGATACCGCCACCGGCCTGATGCTGCGTGCCGACATCGCGTCTGACGCGAGAGGTGAGCGCGACATGCTGGTCGAGCAACTGGCAGAACTGAAGCGCGACGACCTGTTGGTGCTGGATCGGGGCTATCCGGCCTATTGGCTGTTTGCCCTGCTCAACCAATGCGGTCATGCTTTCTGCATGCAGCTCTCTGCATCGTTCAATGCAGCGGTCAAACGCTTTGTCGCTTCCGGGCGCACGTCCACGATCATGACGATCAACCCAGACCAGTCGCAGCATCAGGCTTTCAAGCAACGCGAGATACCGGTCAACGCCTTCTCGCTGCGACTGGTCCGTGTCCTGCTCCCAAGCGGTCAGATCGAGGTGCTGGCCACCAACTTGCTGGACGAGGCGGCCTTTCCCGCTGCCGACTTCGCCGCGCTGTACCATCGGCGCTGGCGCATCGAGGAAGCCTTCCGCCACCTCAAGTCCTGCCTGAAGCTGGAACAGTTTGGCGGCGAAACCCCACTGGCCATACAGCAGGAATTCCATGCAGCCATCCTGCTGCACAACCTGGCGACACTGGCCGCCATGGATGCCCTGTCGCAACGCGGGGAGTCGGACGCACTGACCTTCGGCGCCAACCTGACGCACGCAAGCCATCTGATTTGACTTCACTTGCCAAGCTTGCTGGCCAACCCCGACCAGTGTGCTGCGCTATGCGAGCTTCTGCTGGAGGGCATCGCCAAGAAGATCACCCGTCGCCGACTTGGCCGGCGTGGCTCGCCACGCAAGCCGGATCGAAAGAAGCCTCACCCACACCGTGCGTACAAGTGATTGATCCGTTGACGGAATTGCTTAATTTCGCGGCATTGCCCAGTGACTCCACCGGATCACCCAGCTTGGACAGCTTGCTTTCACGTTCTTCGGCGGCGAACAGGCTCTTCATCGGGGCATCTCGGTCAGTGCATGCTCAGATCATGCCAGAACGGGAGGTTTCTGGAAGTCCCCGTAATTGATCCGTTGAATGAATTGCCTAATTTCGCGGCATTTCCGGAAAATGCGGGCAAATAAAGATTAGATGTCAAGTATAGGACGCGTCTTCAAAAATTCCTCCAATGCAGGTTGCTCCCATGCCGTCCAAGCGCAACGCATACAACTGTTCTGCGAACAGATGACACAACACGATAATCAGTCATGATGTTGCTTGTGGCCTTCCTGAAATGCCGAAAGCAACAATTTTTCGCCTCCTCAACTGAGGGAAATCTGTGTGGCGAAACTCTTTTCCACGTCTGACCTCCTAAATAGGCATTCGATTTTCTATGTTCCGCGTACAAACCCGTGCCCCCGCAACAAGCAGATCGCTTCCGATCTCAATAGATTTTAAATGTAAGTAAGATGTATGCCTCTAGCCGTCATCCATAGTCTCACGGGGCGCATGCCATCCACATTCCAGACTTTCCTCCATCCTTTTTCAAAAGACGGATTCCTTTTATCTCCATTCCTTTGTCAATAGACTTAAGCATGTCATATACAGTCAGCAGGCCTATACCTACTGCACTGAGCGCCTCCATTTCCACCCCAGTACGTCCTAATGTCTGACAAATAACATCAATTTGCAAAGAACTGGTTTCATGATCAGGCAGAAAATCGACGGCAACACTAGTCAGCGAAATTGGATGACACAATGGTATAAGGTCGGCGCACCGCTTGGCCCCTTGTATTGCAGCGATGCGTGCGACTCCCAGTACATCACCCTTCTTACTTGCACCGTCGAGTAAAATATTGAATGTTGAAGGATTCATTTTTATTACCCCAACAGCATGAGCCAAACGTAGAGTTTCCTGTTTGAGCCCAACATCAACCATGTGTGCCTTGCCGTCGCTGTTGAAATGAGTCAATTCATTCATGGAATGCCCTTTATTTTTATCTAAGTATTTTATTAGTCGATCATTGCACTACGGATCTATCAATGGATGATTAAGCCAATGCCAGCATCTCACGCTTAAGGCTTCATAGAAAATTAGATCGCAGTGAACAATACTGCGCAAAACAGAGCGATGCAAATATTTATAACGCATTTCCATCCTGCTGTAACCATTGAAACATCCATATACATATCAGCGACTAGCGATGCCTTAATCGATGCAATCACAAACAATTCCCAGCGAGATGGAGACTGCATCCAGAATTCCATTAAGCAATGTAAATACAGCAGTATGGCAACAAGCGGGAAGACAAGACAAAGCTTTAAAACAATACCGCGCACATATATCATGACCTCACCTTTCGCCTGTCAGTGCCATGCTATATTGAATAGCCTTGCTTATATTAACAGCACTCATATAAATTAATGAAAAATTGCATTAATTTAAATATTCCACAGATCAACGGATTAGTTTTTCCCTAAAACTATTCAGCATTGCCAATAAAACACTCACCCATACAAACCATGCCACCCATATCATCAGATGAGAGATAATTTCAAATGGCGGAAAGTTCGCTGACGCGCCCAGTCTAGCGCTAGAAACGGCGTACATCCCCAAAGGAAAGACAAAACTCCACAACACGGGCTCGTATAAAACAGGCATTTTTTTAATAAAATGTTTCCATACTGCGAATATAATAAGCATTGGAATCCACCAGGTTGCCCACGCCCAGCAAATCATCGTCACACCATTTACAAACGGATGTTGCTCTACCAAATATGTCAACGATGGCTTAGATTCAAGAAGACTGATGCCAGCATTTGCGGAAATGGCCGATGCCCCCATGATAACTCCAAATAATGGCGAAGTATCTTTAGGATGCAGTGTCAGGAAAAATATTCGGTAGCAAAATAATGTTACAAAAATTCCGTAAAACACCAAACCGAGCCCCCATAACATGTGTATCTCGGTCAGCATATAATCAGCCCATACACCCAGATCCACAGCCACTCTAGCCCCAAGCAGTACGAGTGAATGTGTACCCACAATCGTAATCAACCATCCACCATGCACAATATTAACATTGTGCTCATGACTGACAAATGTCAGCACACTGAAGGCGAAATAGAGCAATAAACACCAAACCACAAAGGCTATCATCCAGCATAGCCACGACAAAGCCATCAGATTGTTTTCGCGAAAAAGCAAGCCAACAATATCGGTTGCAGCCACAAAAGTGAAGTATGAAAAAACCAAGCGGGGATTGAGTAGGTCTTTCCATACAACCAACGGAAATACTACCAATCTCACAGCACTTAAAACAACCAAAACACACCAAGTTATTATTGAAAATAAATATAGCAACTTCGCAAGAATAAAATACCCCAACAACTTGAATCCAATAGAAACAATCCCACTGGACATAACAACGGCGAAGTTGCCTGGATGCATTGAGTGCAACATCGACGCCCCATGAACCCGAGACGCTTTGCTAGATAATATTGAGATAAGCTTAATATTACGCATGCCACGCACCAAAAATAGTCACTTTTGATGAATCGACTTTTGTCAAGATTTATAGATATTATAAATGCATAAAATCAATTGCCGACACTAAGGCTTCATAAAAGATAAGTTCGACATTCCATCAACGCAAAGCCTATCAATCCAAGTCAACTCGATACAGTCCCAATTGTGTGTCTGCTGCATCAGCACTTGCGTTAAAAGAAGCTAAAAGTCTCTCTCGGGCAACCCAAGCCTGACCCAGGCTTAGCCCGCCGTCGTTCGGCGGCAGGGCGATGGGACGCAGCACGCTGAGGCCGGCCGCGGTCAGCCTCTCCAGCAACAGCCTCATCAGGCGGCGGTTGGCGCAGCAGCCGCCGGCGATGGCGACGGTGCCCAGGTCGGCCTGGCGGGCGGCCTGCACGGTCCAGTCGGCGAGCGCGGCGGCCAGCGTCGCGTGCCAGAGGCTGGCGATCGCGCCGGCGTCGTCCCCGAGCGTCAGCAGGTGGCGCACCAGCGGCGACAGGTCGAGTTGTCCGTCGGCCATCTGCCAGCCGCCTGCGAGCGGCGCGCAATCTTCTGCCATTTCCTCGAGTTTCTGCTGGGCCTCGTTGTCGAAGCGCTGCTCCTTGCACAGCCCGGCCAGCGCCGCGATCGCGTCCGTCCACAGCGCGAGGCTGCTGGTCTGCCAGCCCTCGAACGGCCTGCCCAGCTGCGGCGCAAGCGCCGGCCACGCCGGGTGGCTGCCAAAGCGCTGCCGGGCCTCGGCGTCCTCGCCCATCGCGCACAACAGGCCGACCGCCATCAGCCACGGTTCGCGTACCGCCCGCGCGCCGCCGATCAGCGGCAGCGGCGAGAGCTGGCCCAGCCGCGTGAATTCGCCGCCCGCACAGCGCAGCAACTCGCCGCCCCATGCCTTGCCATCGTCGCCGAGGCCGACCGCGTCGAGCGCGAGGCCGAGCACCGGCCCGCTGCGGCCGTGTTCGGCGAGCACCGCGCCGATATGCGCGTGCTGGTGCTGGACATGGATCAGCGGGACGCCGAAGTGGCCGGAGAGCTCCTCGGCCAGCTCGCTCGGGTAGTGGCTGGGGTCAAGGTCGCAGGCGACCGCCTGCGGCCTCACCGCGGTCAGCTCGAGCAGGTGGTGGCAGACTTCCTCCATCGCCTGGCATGACAGCGGGTCGCCGACGTCGCCGACATGCTGGGAGACGAAGGCCTCGCGCCCGCGCAGCACGGTCAGGGTGTTCTTCGCCGGCACGCCGGTCGCCAGCACGTTGGGGCCGTCGCCTTGCAGCAGCACCGGGTCCGGCGCGTAGCCGCGCGCGCGCCGGTGCATCAGCGTCTGCCCCTCGTGCAGCGCGAGCACGCTGTCGTCGCAACGCACCACGATGTTGCGGTTGTGCAACAGGAAGACGTCGGCGACCTGGTTCAGCCGTTCGCGTGCCTCTTGGTTGTTGGTGACGATGGGCTCGCCGGATGGGTTGGCGCTGGTCATCACCCACACGCGGTCGCTCGCCTCGTCGCGCCAGACGCTGCCTTGCGGACGGCCGAGTGCTTCGTGGAACAGCAGCCACTGCATCGGGGTGTACGGCAGCATCACGCCCAGGGTGGAGAGCCCCGGCGCGACGCCGGGCAACAGCGCGTCGATGCCTTCCTTCTTGTCAAGCAGCACGATGGGGCGCGACACCGACGCGAGCGCCTCGGCCTCGGCGTCGCTGACATGGCACAGCCTGCGCGCGGATTCGACGTTGAGCACCATCACCGCCAGCGGCTTCTGCTGGCGTTTCTTCTGGCCGCGCAGCCGCTCGACCGCGTCGGCGCGTGTCGCGTCGCACACTAGGTGGAAGCCGCCCAGCCCCTTCATGGCGACGCTGCGGCTTATTTCTAGAATCTGCAGGGCGCCTGCGATCGGATCGCCCTTGAGCAATTCTCCAAAGCGGTCGGTCAGCATCAGGCGCGGCCCGCACTGCGGGCAGGCGTTCGGCTCGGCGTGGAAGCGGCGGCTGGCCGGGTCTTCGTACTCCTCGCGGCACGCCGGGCACAAGTCGAACGCCGACATGCTGGTCTCGGCGCGGTCGTAGGGCAGCGAGTGGGTGATGGTGTAGCGCGGCCCGCAGTCGGTGCAGTTGGTGAACGCGTAGCGGTAGCGGCGGTCGCTGCCGTCAAAGAGTTCGTCCAGGCAGTTCGGGCAGGTCGCAATGTCGGTCGGGATGCGCGCGCCGCGAGCTTTGCCCTGGCTGTCGGCGATCTCGAACTGGGTTTCCGTCTCGATGAGCGGCAGACGCGTCTCGTCGAGTCCGTCGACACGGGCGAGCGGCGGCAGGTGCAGGGTCAGCGCGCGGCGGCACGCGCGTAGCTGCTGGGGGTCGCCCTGCAGTTCGACGTCGACGCCCGCGCCGGTATTGCGGACAAAACCGGTAAGCGGGTAGGCCCTGACGGTCCTCCACACATAAGGACGGAAACCCACGCCTTGTACACGCCCGTGAAATGTCAGTCTGATTCGGCAGGAAGTCATCAAGCTTTCTTCCTCAATCCCCCTCGGTCAGCCTGCTGATTCCCAGACCTTGCCGCAGGTTTGTTAGCTCTGTACAAATTAACGAAGCGCAGCAAATTTATAAATTTGATTGCTCCGCTAGAATTTGCTTTTTGTAAAAATATTCGGCCAGCACCGGATACTGGCCGAATTTCTGCTTTCATTGCACCAGTGGGGTTTCTGCCCCGGGCAGATCGATCCCGCTAATCCGAGCAGCACCTACTAGGCGCTTCAAGTACTGACGGGTTGCCGCATCGCGGCTGGCCGCTGCGAGTACGTCTTCAATCTGCTTGCTAACAGCCTCGTAAGGCAGCAGCATGCCCGGCTCGCGGTGGGCAGCACGCACGATATGCAGGCCAAAACGAGTGGGCAGCAAGCGACCCATCAACTCGCCGTCGGCCAGCGCAAACACTGCGCGCTCGAATTCGGGCACCGTCTCGCCACGGCGGATCTGCCCCAGATTGCCGCCTTGCGTGCCCGACGGACAGTTCGAATAGCGCGCGGCGAGTTCGGCGAAACGCGAGGGGTCTGTCTGTACCTCGGAGAGCACCGCTTCCGCCCGTTCGGTCAACGCTGTCAGATCAACATGGTCGGTCACCTGGAACAGGATGTGGTCAACCTCGACCAATTCGCCGACGGTGAAGCGTTCCCGGTGTTGCGCGTAGTGGCGACGGCAGGCCTCATCGTCGGGGATGGGCACCTTCACTTCGCGTGCAAGCAGCGCGTCGATCGCGGCGTCGCTGTCGCCGCAATCAATTCCCGCAGCATCCGCAGCATCGATGAGTACCCGCCGCACCACCCAAGCGGTGGTCGCCGCGGCCACCGGGTTGGCCGTGTCCTGATAGTCGGGCAGCGCGGCCTCGATTTCTGCGTCGGTCAGTTCGACGCCGTTGACAATGACGGGCATGGTATCTCCTTCTTTGTAAGAACGGCCGCCCGCGGGCGGCCGGGGGCGCGCTTATTTGCGGTAGCTTGCCTGCGGGGCAGCCGGGCGGACCTTCGCTTGCGCCCCCACCGGGGCCGCAGCGGCTTTCTTGGCCAGCGTGCGCTGGCTATGGCCGTAGCGCAGCGCCGCGTTGCGCGGGCGCACCAACTGCCAGGCGCGGGTCAGGTAAGTCACCGACGCGAAGCCGCTCCACACATGCACGAGGCGGGTGAACGGGAAGATCACGAACAGCGTCATCCCCATGAAGAGGTGCGCCTTGAAGAGCCACGGCACCTCGGCCATCAGTTCGCCCGTACCGCCCCGGAAGGTGACGACATGCTGCGCCCAGGTCATCAGCACCACCATCAGGTGGCCGTCGGTGTGCTGGATCGACAGGAAGATGGTCGATAAGCCCAACAGCAGGGTCACTAGGATCCACAGCGATACCAGCTTGTCAGCGGGGCGGGTCACCGCGCGGATACGCTCATTACCGAAACGTCGCGCCAACAGAATCAACATCCCGATCAGCGCACTGGTTCCAAAAATGCCACCCATCACCACCGCGACCATCTGCTTGAAGCCGTGGCTGACGCCCAGCGCGTCCCACACCGCAACCGGCGTCAAGAGGCCGACGAAGTGGCCGAAGAACAGGCCGAGGATGCCGACGTGGAACAGGATGTTGCCGGCACGCAGCGCACCGGTATGCAGAAGCTGCGATGAGTCGGTCTTCCAGCTGTACTGCTCGCGCTCGAAACGCGCGAGCGAGCCGAAGAAGAAGATCGCCAGCGCAAGATACGGGTAGATCCCGAACAGGAAGTGGTCAAGGTAGCTCATTGCATGGCTCCCGTGCGTTGTGCGCCTTCGCGGCGCGGGTAGAAACGGATAGTGTGCTGGTTGTCTGGCTTCAGAAGCGGTTCTACACCGTCATCGCCAACGCCGAAGGCATCCATCGCCTCGTCCATGTCGCGCACTGGTGGCTCGCCCAGCTCGCGCGGTACGACGTCGGTCAGGGTGGTCAGTACAACAAACACTGCGGCGTATGGGCTCTCGTTACGTGCGAGGCGCGCACCAATACCGGCGAGCACGTGGATTGCGTCGTCAAGCAGCGCCTCTGCTTCGCTGGGTGGCATCATCCCCAGCAGCTCAAGGAAGGTCGGTACATGGTCGGGCAGTTCGCTGCCCGAGGGCTCGACGCCGTGCCGGCGGTACTCCTCCAGCAAGTCGACCATGGCCTGGCCGCGGTCGCGGCTTTCGCCGTGGATATGCTCGAACAGGTGCAGCGAGTGCGCCGGGTTGCGGTCGAAGGTCGCGACGTAGTTTTCCTGCAGCGCGATCAGGTCGCCGCCGGTAAGTAGCTCGGTCAGCGGCGACAACGTCTCGCGCGCGTCCGGCCAGGCGTCGAGCGACTGGCAGATCTCGGGCAGCGCGGCAAGCAGCGCCTCGTCCGGGTAACTCGCCAGCGCGGATAAGATGCGGTAAATCATGCGTATCTCCTGGTGGGCGCCGGCGGTGACCCGCCGGCGCGTCGCTTACAGCTCGGCCTTCGCCTTACGCGACTTGGGCATGTCGACAAAGATCACGCTGCCTTGCGGCTTCTTGCCGAACAGCGAACCGTCCGAGGTGCCGCCCGAACAGCCGTTGCCGAAAGTGAAGCCGCACGAGGCCTTATCGTTGAAGCTGTCCTCGACCATTTCCTTGTGCGAGCTCGGGATTACGAAGCGGTCTTCGTAGTTGGCGATCGCCATCGTCTGGTACATATCCTCGATGGTCGCCGCGTTCAAACCGACCTGCGCAAGCACCGCACTGTCCTCCTTGCCGTGCACCACCTCGGCGCGCTTGTACGCACGCATCGCCAGCATGCGCTCCAGCGCACTGACAACCGGCGCCTCATCGCCCGCGGTAAGCAGGTTGGCCAGATAGCGTACCGGGATGCGCAGGCTCTTCACGTCGGGGATCATGCCCGTCATGCCCATGTGGCCGGCCTCGGCCGCGCCCTGGATCGGCGAGAGCGGCGGGATGTACCACACCATCGGCAGCGTGCGGTATTCCGGGTGCAGCGGGAAGGCGACCTTCCACTCGCACGCCATCTTGTACACCGGCGACTTCACCGCGGCGTCCAGCCAGCTGTCCGGGATGCCCTGTGCGCGCGCCTCGGCGATCACCGCCGGATCGTGCGGGTCGAGGAAGACGTCAAGCTGCGACTGGTACAGATCCTTCTCGGAGGCGACCGATGCAGCCGCTTCGATGCGGTCAGCGTCGTACAGCATCACGCCCAGGTAACGGATACGGCCGACGCAGGTCTCCGAACACACCGTCGGCTGCCCCGCCTCGATACGCGGGTAACAGAACAGGCACTTCTCGGCCTTGCCGCTTTGCCAGTTGAAGTAGATCTTCTTGTACGGGCAGCCGGACACGCACATCCGCCAGCCGCGGCACTTGTCCTGGTCGACCAGCACGATGCCGTCGTCGTCACGCTTGTAGATCGAGCCGGACGGGCAGCTGGCGACGCACGCCGGGTTCAGGCAGTGCTCGCAAAGCCTCGGCAGATACATCATGAAGGTGCTCTCGAAGGTGCTGTACATCTCTTTTTGCACCCCCTCGAACAGCGCGTCGCGGCTGCGCGAGGCGAACTCGCCGCCCAGGTCGTCCTCCCAGTTCGGGCCCCACTCGATCTTGTCCATCTTCTTGCCGGTGATCACCGACACCGGACGCGCGGTCGGCGGCGTCTGGCTCAACGGCGCCTTTTGCAGGTGCTCGTAGTCGTAGGTGAACGGCTCGTAGTAGTCGTCGATCTGCGGCAGGTTCGGGTTGGCGAACAGGTTTGCAAGAATCTTCAGCTTGCCGCCCTGCTTGGGTTCGAGCCGACCGTCGGCGCCGCGCACCCAGCCACCGTTCCACTTCTTCTGGTTTTCCCACTCTTTCGGGTAACCGATGCCGGGCTTGGTCTCGACGTTGTTGAACCACGCGTACTCGACCCCGTCGCGGCTGGTCCACACGTTCTTGCAGGTCACCGAGCAGGTGTGGCAGCCGATGCACTTGTCGAGGTTGAGCACCATGGCTACTTGGGCACGGATTCTCATTGGGCGACTCCTTCTTCTTCGGCGCGCGGCCCTTCCAGCCACTCGACCTTTTTCATCTTGCGCAGGACCACGAACTCGTCACGGTTGGCACCCACGGTGCCGTAGTAGTTGAAGCCGTACGCCTGCTGTGCGTAACCGCCGATCATGTGGGTCGGTTTGAGCACGGTGCGGGTGACCGAATTGTGGATGCCGCCGCGCTTGCCGCTGGTTTCGGCGCCGGGCACGTTCACGATCTTTTCCTGCGCGTGGTACATCAGGCACATGCCCTTGGGCACGCGCTGACTGACCACCACCCGCGCGGTCAGAGTGCCGTTGACGTTGAATACCTCGACCCAGTCGTTGTCGACGATGCCGGCGGCCTTGGCCTCATCCTCCGAGATCCACACGTGCGGGCCGCCGCGGCTGAGGGTGAGCATGCGCAGGTTGTCCGAGTAGGTACTGTGGATGCCCCACTTCTGGTGCGGTGTGATCCAGTTGAGCACCAGCTCGCTATTGCCGTTGGGCTTGCGGCCCAGCATCGGCGCTACCGTCTTCAGGTCGACTGCCGGCTTGTACACGCACTGTCCCTCACCGAAGTCGAGCATCCAGCGGTGGTCCTGGTAGAACTGCTGGCGGCCGGTCAGGGTGCGCCAAGGAATCAGCTCGTGCACGTTGGTGTAGCCGGCGTTGTAGCTGACCTCCTCGCTCTCCAGGCCCGACCAGGTCGGCGCCGAGATGATCTTCCTCGGCTGCGCCTGCACGTCGCGGAAGCGGATCTTGTCGTGCTCGCGCCCGACGGCCAGGTGGGTGTGATCGCGGCCGGTGATCTTGGAGAGTGCGTCCCACGCCTTGACCGACACGTGGCCGTTGGTCTCCGGCGCGAAGGTGAGGATCATCTCGGCCGCGTCGATCGCGGTCTCGAGCTTCGGGCGGCCGGCGTTCACGCCGTCGCCGGCGGCCTTGCCGTTGATGCCGGCAAGCTCGTGCACCTCATGCTCGGTATTCCAGCCGATACCCTTGCCGCCGTTACCCAGTTTGTCCAAGAGCGGTCCCACCGAGGTGAACTTGCGATAGATGTCGGCATAGTTGCGCTCAACTACCGTCATGTTCGGCGCGGTCTTGCCCGGGATCAGATCGCATTCGCCCTTCTTCCAGTCCTTCGGCTCCAGCGGCTGGCCCAGTTCGGCCGGTGTGTCGTGCATCAGCGGGGTCAGCACCAGGTCCTTGCGGGTTCCCAGGTACGCGCCGCCGATCTCGCTGAACTTCTTGGCGATCAGCTTGTAGATTTCCCAGTCGGTCTTACTCTCCCACAAAGGCTGCACCGCTTCGGACAGCGGGTGGATGAACGGGTGCATGTCCGAAGTGTTGAGGTCGTCCTTCTCGTACCAAGTCGCCGTTGGCAGCACGATGTCGCCGTAGAGGCAGGTGGTGCTCATGCGGAAGTCGAGCACGGTCAACAGGTCAAGCTTGCCCTCGGCCGCCTCGCGCACCTTGACTTCGGTCGGCTTGATGCAGTCGCTCTCGTCGCTGAACACCGCGTTCTGCGTGCCCAGCAGGTACTTCAGGAAGTACTCGTGGCCCTTGCCGCTGGAGCCCAGGATGTTGGAGCGCCACACGAACAGGTTGCGCGGGAAGTTGGCCGGGTTGTCCGGGTCCTCGCAGCTCATCGAGAGCTGGCCGGACTTGAGGTTTTCCACCGCGTACGCGACCGGATCCTTGCCGGCGGCCTCGGCCGCGGCAGTGATGTCCAACGGGTTGGTACCCAGCTGCGGCAACGACGGCAGCCAGCCCATGCGTTCGCTGCGCACGTTGGCGTCGAGCATCGACACGCCCTGCCAGCGCGCGGCGTCCGCGGTCGGCGCCAGCAGTTCATCCAGACCCAGCTTCTCGTGCCGCCACTGGCTGGTATGCGCATAGAAGAAAGAAGTGCCGTTCATCTGACGCGGAGGCCGCACCCAGTCCGCAGCAAACGCCAGCGGTGCCCAGCCGAACTGCGGGCGAAGCTTCTCCTGACCGACGTAGTGCGCCCAGCCGCCGCCGCTCTGGCCGACGCAGCCGCACATCATCAGCAGGTTGATGATGCCGCGGTACGTCATGTCCATGTGGTACCAGTGGTTGAGCGCGGCACCGACGATCACCATGCTCTTGCCGTGGGTGTCGTGCGCGTTCTGCGCGAACTCGCGTGCGACCTGCACCACCTGCGCACGCGGCACGCCGGTGTGCTTCTCCTGCCAGGCCGGGGTGTACGGCACGTCGTCGTCGAAGCTGGTCGCGACGTTGCCGCCGCCCAAGCCCTGGTCGACGCCGTAGTTGGCGAGCGTCAAATCGTACACGGTTGCGACCCAGGCACTGGAGCCGTCGGCGAGCGTCACCTTGCGTGCCGGCACTTTACGTACCAACAGTTCGTCGTGTTCGCCTCCGAAGTACGGGAAGCCAACGCCAACCACTTCGTCGTGGCGGCCGTTCAACGACAGCACCGGGTTGACTTCGCGGCCGGATCCGCCGTCTTTCATTTCAAGGTTCCAGCGGCCGACCTTCTCGCCGCCGTTGACGCTACCCTCGCCCCAGCGCAGGCCGACCGTGCCGTTGGGCACCACCAGCTCGCCACTGACACCGTCAAGCAGCAGCGTCTTCCAGTCAGGGTTGTTCGCCTCGCCGTGGTTGCCCGCCAGGTGCGAAGCGCGCAGGAAGTGGTCGGGCACCAGAGTGCCGGCACGTTCCTTGAGCAGCACCAGCATCGGCATGTCGGTGTACTGCTTGACGTAGCCATTGAAGTAGTCGGACTTGCCAGAAAGGTGGAACTCCTTGAGCACCACATGGCCCATCGCCATCGCCAGAGCGGCGTCGGTACCCTGCTTGGGGGCAAGCCAGATGTCGCCGAACTTGGCCATTTCACCGAAGTCGCTGGAAACCGCAATGGTCTTGGTCCCCTTGTAACGCACCTCGGTGTAGAAGTGCGCGTCCGGCGTGCGCGTCATCGGCACGTTGGAGCCCCACACCATCAAATAGGTCGAGTTGTACCAGTCGGCCGACTCGGGCACGTCGGTCTGTTCGCCCCAGATCTGCGGGCTGGCCGGCGGCAGGTCGCAGTACCAGTCGTAGAACGACAGGCAGCCGCCACCGATCAGGCTCAGGTAGCGCGCGCCGGCGGCGTAGCTGACCATGGACATCGCCGGGATCGGCGAGAAGCCGGCGACGCGGTCCGGACCGTACTTCTTGATGGTCAGCGCGTTGGCCGCGGCGATCATCTCGGTCGCGGTGTCCCAGTCGGCGCGCACGAAGCCGCCCTGACCGCGCACGCTCTTGTAGCGCTTGGCCTTCACCGGGTCCTGGCTGATGCTCTCCCAGGCGGCGACCGGGTCCATCGTCTTTCTCGCCTCGCGCCACATTTCCATCAGCCGGCCACGGATCATCGGGTATTTGACGCGCTGCGCCGAGTACACGTACCAGCTGTAGGAGGCGCCGCGCGGGCAGCCGCGCGGCTCGTGGTTGGGCAAGTCGGGCCGGGTGCGCGGGTAGTCGGTCTGCTGGGTCTCCCAGGTGATCAGCCCACTCTTCACGTACACTTTCCACGAGCACGAACCGGTGCAGTTCACACCATGTGTGGAACGAACGATCTTGTCGTGCTGCCAACGGCTGCGGTAGCCGTCCTCCCACTTGCGGTCTTCTTCCACTACTGCGCCGTGCCCGTCGGCGAAGGTTTCCTTCGTCCGGGACAGGAACTTCAGCCTATCCAGAAAGTGACTCATCTTGGCTCTCCTTGTGGCCGTTAATGCGGCCTGAACTCGAATTGCGACGCTGACAGCTTATTCCGAAGCCATAAACCATCACATTCTCCAGAGGGCGAATATCGGCAAGGCAATTGGCCTAATTCTGGCTATGCCGAAAGGACTATCCGCTCACCTTTCAAAAAAAAACCGCGCCTCAGTGGCGCGGCAAAAGGTCGCTAGACCTTGGATTGGAGGAAAACAAACTAGCAGGGCATCGCTGCATTCCTGCGCGCATAGCACCACCAGGTAAGCACCACGCAACTCATATAGAAGGCAATAAACGCGTACAGGGCTGCGTCAACACCCCCCGTCAGATCAATCGAAGTACCAAAGCTCTTCGGAATGAAGAAGCCGCCGTACGCACCGATCGCGCCGGAGAAGCCGAGCACTGCAGCCGACTCCTTAGCCGCGTCAAGCAAAGCCTGCTTCTGGGCCTTTTCCCCCTTGCCAACCACTGCGCGCTGGCGCTCGGTCATGAAGATCACCGGGATCATGCGGAAGGTCGAGCCGTTGCCGATGCCGGTCAGCGCGAACAGCACGATGAACATCGCCAGGAAGCCGTAGAAATTGCCGCCAACCCCACCGTGCGGCAGGAACTGCAGCACGCCGAGCACAGCCAAAATCATTGCAACAAAAACCCATAACGTGACGCGCGCACCACCGACCTTGTCCGAGATCCAGCCACCAATCGGACGCGTCAATGCACCAACCAAGGGACCGAGGAAGGCGTAGGTGGTCGGGTTGATCCCCTCGAACTGCGACTTAGTCAGCATCGCCAGCCCCGCCGAGAAGCCGATGAAGGAGCCGAAGGTGCCGATATACAGCCAGCACATCAGCCAGTTGTGCTTGCGCTTGAAGATCACCGCTTGGTCGGCGAACGAGGCCTTGGCGTCGGCGATGTCGTTCATGCCGAACCACGCGGCCAGCGCGGCCACCGCGATGAACGGCACCCAGATAAAGCCCGCGTTCTGCAACCAGATCGTCTTCTCGACGCCGTCCTTGACGAAGACGTGACCGTCTCCGCCAAAGCCACCGAGGAAGGCGCCGGTGATCACCACCGGCACCACGAACTGCACCAGCGACACGCCGAGGTTGCCGATGCCGGCGTTAAGACCCGTGGCCAGGCCCTTCTTCGCCTTCGGGAAGAAGAAGCTGATATTGGCCATGCTCGAGCTGAAGTTGCCGCCACCCAAGCCGCACAACAGCGCGAGTGCCAGCAGCGTCGGGTAGCTGGTGGTCGGGTCCTGCAGCGCGAAGCCCATGCCGAAGGCCGGGATCAGCAGCGACGCGGTCGAGATCGCCGTCCACTTGCGCCCGCCGAAGATCGGTACCAGGAAGGAGTAGAAGATACGCAAAGTAGCGCCGGAGAGGGCCGGCAACGCCGTCAGCCAGAACATCTGGTTTTTCGACAAGGTAAAGCCCGCCTTGTCGAGGTTGACGACGACGACGCTCCACAGCATCCACACACTGAACGCGAGCATCAGTGCGGGGATCGAGATCCACAGGTTGCGGTTGGCGATCCGCGCCCCTTCTTTCTGCCAGAACGCGGGATTTTCTGGCTCCCACCGTTTAATGATGTGACTAGACATGATGTTCTCCGTGTTGTTCGCCGGTTAGGCGTGCTTACGTACCAGTTTTGAAGTGTCCTGAGCGTGGGCGGCGAGCACTGCCTCGTCATGCGAGACGCGCTCAGACCGGAAGCTGAAGTACATGCAGACAAGGCTCACACACACCGTGCCGTACAGCAGCATGAAGCACGAGCTGCGCACGCCGGTGAGGTCGACCAACGCGCCGAACAGGATGGGCAGGATGAAACCGCCGAGGCCGCCGGCCAGGCCGACGATGCCCGACACCGCGCCGATGTTGTCGCTGAACTCGTCGGAAATGAACTTGAACACCGACGCCTTGCCCACCGCCATCGCCACGCCGACCACGAACATCAGCGCAGTGAACACCCACGGATTGAGGCCGATATGGAAGGTACGCGGACCGTCAACCGTCAACACGGTGAAGTTGGTCTGCGGGTAGCTGAGGATGAAGAAGCACACCCAACATACCCACATCACACACCACGTAGTACGGTAGGCGCCGAAGCGGTCGGACGCCCAGCCGCCGATCGCGCGCAGTACGCCGCCGGGCAGCGAGAAGCACGCGGCGAGGAAGGCCGCCAGCTGCATGTCGAAGCCGTACTCGCCGATGTAGTACTTGGTCATCCACAGCGCCATCGCCACGTAGCCGCCGAACACCACCGAGTAGTACTGGCAGTAGCGCAGCACGCGCGGATCCTTCAGCATCTTCAGCTGAGTGGCGAAACTGGCCGTCGAGGCCACCTTGTGCTCGGGACGGCTCGCGCTGCCAAACCAGAACAGCAAGGCGGTGGCCAGCATCGCCACCGAATACACCTGGGGCACGATGGTCCAGCTGCCGCCAGCGGCGACGATCATCGCCGGCGCGACGAACTTGGTCAGCGCCGAGCCCGAGTTGCCGGCACCGAACACGCCCATCGCCAGGCCCTGCCGGTTTTTCGGGAAGAAGCGCGCGACGTAGGGCGTGCCGACCGAAAACGAGCCGCCAGCGAGGCCGACGAACAGCGCGAGCACCAGGAAGTGCCAGTACTCGGTCGCGTAGCTCATCAGCCAGATCGGCGCCACGGTCGAGAGCATCAGCAAGAAGAACACGATGCGCCCACCGAAACGGTCGGTCCAGATGCCCAGGGGCACCCGTACCAGCGAGCCGGTGAGCACCGGCATCGCCGCCAGCAGGCCAAACTCGGTTTCGTTCAGCCCCAGCTGTTTCTTGATCGGAATGCCCAGCACCGCGAACATCATCCATACCGCGAAGCAGATGGTGAACGCGAAGGTACTGGACGCGAGGACCGTATAAGCCTGCCGCATATTGCCGGCGTTTTGTGCTGACATAGCCACCTCCCGTCTACCCAGTGATCAGTAATGGGAGCA
Source organism: Crenobacter intestini (assembly GCF_004919095.1). GTDB lineage: Bacteria > Pseudomonadota > Gammaproteobacteria > Burkholderiales > Chromobacteriaceae > Craterilacuibacter > Craterilacuibacter intestini. Next base: position 19,745 of record NZ_STGJ01000026.1, read on the forward strand.
GCTTATGACTTTGGCAAACAGAGGCCAATTATCCAGTCGGCCGAGTTCAGCCGATATTTTGGGGTACAAAATATCGGGTGCCCGCGCCATTATGGCTAGTCACAATGGCTAATCCAAACGGTGCCGCGGCCTACAAAAGAGGAAGGTGGAGAATGAGTGGTGAGCAACAGCATGAGCGGACACAAGCGGAAGAAGAGAGGATTCCCCCGACTTTTGACCCATTGCGCGACAAGCCCAGAGGTTCCGCCCGAGGTCAAGAGCGCGGATGCCGCAGGCGTCCTAATTATCCTGGCGTTTGCTATTCTTCGATGTACTGCCGCCGGATGTCATCGGTGCGCCACTACAGCTTGATGCGAAGTACGAAGGCGACCATAGGACGCCGCTCCGTTTGAGCCACAGGTAAAAATCCCCGAACTATTCGGCGTAGCACGAGCTTAAAGAGAAGAAGTTAATGCTAGACGGAGCTCAACCCTCTTTCCCGTCCGGCCTTGGCTGCGTGTACATCGGCAGGTAACGTACAGACCACAACCCCATTACTAGGACGCTGCCGACCGCAGTTGCCAGCAACAGCGGGGTGCGCAGGCTGGGCACCCATTCGCCCAGCAGACGTAGGATGGTCAACGCCTGCAAGCACCAGAACAACGTCCACGTCAACCGACTGGCGATCAGCGCCCGCCCGGAGTGACCGAGTGTCACCCGGGTGACAAACGCCAGCAGCATCGACAGCATAAAACCCAGAGCCAGCGCATGCAAAGCAGCGTAGCCCGCGCCAATTATCGGCGTTGCGAACGGCCCCGTTTCCAGGACAAGCACCGCCATTCCCAAGCCGGCCCACAGAAAGGCGATGTGCTGCATGGCAAGGAGCGGTACCTTGAACGATCGGACAAGTCGCCAGCGCCAACTGGTATACAGCAGCAGCCCAGCCAGACCAGCGTCAAGCAAGTAGCTTGGCAGCCCCATCAGGTGGATGAGGCCATGCAGCCATACGCCGCCAACCATGCCGTACAGCAGCCAGAGGGGGCGCCACGTCTGGTAGGGCTGCAGCACGTTTGCTGAGAAAAATGGCAACATGCGATGACAGACAATCATGAAAACTGGCAGCAACATCCCCCACAGCAACAGGGTCTCTGCATGGTGGACGAGCTGCCATTGCCTGCTGACTGCAATGAATGCGTACAAGCCAAGCGCGGCAGCGCCTAGCGCGAAGGCGACCAAGATCAGCATTGCGTGCTTGCGGTCTGGCGCGGTACTCACGTGAATGCGGCCGCCCCAAATCAGGCAAGCCCACAACCAGGCTAATCCTTGCAACGTACTGGCAAGCGGCCATAACACAGGTAGGCGCGTCGCCAGCAACAAGCCGACACTACCCAAAGCATAAGGCAGGATGGCAGCCAGCCACGCAACGGTGGCAGGCGGTACGACGCCCAGCCACTTCGGTCCGGCGGTGTAGATAAATCCCAGCATGAAAAGCGGGAAAAAGCCGCTTAACATCAGTTGGCCATGCAAGAAACTTGCTGGCAGTTCTGACAGACTGAACCCGTAACTGCGTCCAACCAACTCCAATAGCCACCACAGCAGCGCCAGCAGCAGCACACTGCCGCCGAGGAAAAAGCCGGCGCGATGAGGCGCCTGCGTTAACAGCCTCACCGACGACGCAGGCTCGATGGGTGCCGGCGTGCGCCCGGCTTTGGATCCGGATGTGTGCAGCATGCAGTTACATTCCGCTACACGCGCAACCGTTAGGACCGCAGCCGGTACTGGCGGTATCGATTTCAAACTGCGGGAACAGAATGTTGTTTTCCAGATGAATGTGGTTGATGAGATCTTCCCTCAACTGCCTCAGCCCGGCGTACAGTGCTTGCCAGGTCGTGCAAGCGTCATGAGGCGCATTCATGTCATTCGTCTTTGCCGCCAAATACTCCAGCGTCGCGCCATGCTCGACGTGCTCGCTGCGCATCATCCCGATCGGATTCGCCGCGTAAGGGTTGCCGCCGGTTCTAAGCATCGGAAATAGGATCAGTTCCTCTTTCTTCATATGATCGAGTAGTTCACCCTGCATCTGGATCAGCAGCACGGAAAGTCCCACCGGCACGTTCGCGTGACCGCGGTGCACGGACTCCACGCGTTTGGCCATCTCGATCAACTCAGGCAACTGGGCGCGATGGACATCGTGGTAGCGCTCAAGAATGTGGTCGATTAGTGCGCCGGCACTGGCAAACTCGGGCGTGTCGTCCCGGCGTTGCAGAGCCGCCAACTCGGCAAGAATCGGAGCCAACGCCAATGCCTTTTCTTGTGCGGCTTGCTGTAGGCTGGTTTGTCCACCGCAGCAATAATCGAGTTTCAAGCGGCGAAATACGGCTATCGCCCCTGGTAAGGCAACGGCAATCTGGCCGATGGGTTGTGTTGCATCAATGGACATCGCGGTTTGCTGGGCCAGCATGGCTGATTCTCCACACAATCAAGTTTAAAAGCAGGTCACCTCACCCGCACCGGCAAGCGAGATAGCCATCACACTAGTGCAAACAGGCCAGACGGCAATTCGCGGCGTGGCCGCGCCTCCTGCCTACTGCGGGACGGGTCAGGAGACAACGCAGAAGTCGATGACAATTTCGCCAGGCTCGCGCTGCACGTACTCGATGCGAACCCGTTCGCCGAAAAATTGACCGATCTGCGAGAGCAGCGGCAGCGGGTCGTGGTCATTGCAAAAGCGCATGGTTTCACCGGGCTGCAGCGCGTTTAGTGCGCCGAAGATTGCCGCGTGACGGAAACGCCTAGCGATGCCGCGGGCGTCAAAACCGTAGGTGCCGTCCTGAATGACGGGAATGGAACAATCGTGGGCCATCATGTTTCTCCTTAACGTTGCAGTGACGGGCTATCCATCAACCTGAAAATACTGCGCTACTAGTAGACAACCAAGCGCATGCACAGCGCCAGCGTGGCCAAGATCCGTCGTCGGCCCCGCAACTGACCACTAGGCTTGAACGCAGGGGACTCCACACCGCGTCACCCTTTTCGCATTTACCTAGTGCATTATGCGCTCACCCATCAAACATGTAAACTAAATACATATTTTAGATCATAAGGGAGAGCATCTATGAAACGTAGCCCTGCATTGATAATGCTTCTCGAGAGAGCACCACCCGGCGTTAGTACTGGCGAAGCGCATCAACCGAGCCGGTAACGACATGCATGCTTTGGCCGCAGCCCAACCCTCACCGGCGTTTCTTGCCGATCTCGAAGCCCACTTTGCGGCTGAAGAAGCCCAATTTTCCGCTGCATTAGCCGTCTTGCCGCAACTAGCTTGCCGTTTCGCTGATGAGCACGCCGAGTTGCGCGCGCTGATGGCGCAGTTGTATGTGGCAGAACTGACTGCCCTGCCCGAATTCGGACAAAAACTGGCGGCCCATGTGCGCTTTGAGGAAAGAGTGTTGTTCTCGGCGCTGGAGGCGTTGACAGCAGCAGACTGAAGACGACACCCGCGTCTGCCACAAAGGACATGACTAGCTGCGCCGCATTAGGGCCGAGGAGAAGGATAGCGCGGACCCCGTAGGCGTCCTTTGAGCGGTAACCAGTAGCGCCACGCCGCCTGCGGCGGTTTGTCTCCTACTCCGCCGCCCGTGGCAGCCCCAGTTGCATGGCCAGTGCCTCGTGGTTGGTGCTCAAATCCGCCAGCGTGTAGCAATCCAGCGCAGAATACATCGCCTCGCGCGCCTCAAATAGTATGTGCTTTAACGCGCACATGCCGTCAATGCGACAGCCGCTGCCCTTTTCGAAGCACTCGACTACCGGCACGCCCTCCTCGCACAGACGAACCAGCGCACCAATGCGGATATCAGTAGATCGACGCGCCAACCGCATTCCACCGCACCGACCGCGCAGAGTCTCGATTAATCCGGCCTTACTAAGAAAATGCACGACTTTCATCAGATGGTTGTCTGACACGCCGTAGGCGGTGGCGATTTGAGTACGTGTCGCCAGCCCTTCAGGCTGTAGCGACAGGTAGATCAGTGTGCGCAGGCAGTAATCAGTAAAGGCATTCAGTCGCATGACATTGCACAGAAAATTAACGAGAAAATATATTGTCCTACAAATACATATTTGAAGGAATACGATTCGCTTGAACCTGTGCAATATGCTGATTTCCTTTCGCCTGGTACCTCTCTATGACCAATTCCACAGCAAGCCTTGAGAGCAATCGGGTCGTAGAAGGAAGTCAGATCCAGCCTGAGAAGGGATCAAAAAGAGAGCCTATAGCTGCTGTCGGTCTGGATTTTCCGTTGAAATTCTTGCCTTTGTCATTATATTTATTCGCGAAAAAGCGCCCTCGAGTGAAGGGCGCCTTATGGGACGCGATCGTCGCGGCAGCGGCAATATACCAAGGCACGGACGGTCCTAGGCCACATGGAAGTGGCCGACCTCCTCAGCCAAGGTACGTGAAGCGTCGGTCAGCCGTTCGGCGAGCACAGCCGCCTCTTGCACGATCGCTGCGTTGCCCTCGGCTAGCGAAGCGATCTTGCTGATGTTGACCGAAACCTCGGTGCTCGCGGCCAACTGCTGGCGCATCGCCTCCGCCGTCTCGGTGCTCTTTTGGGCGGAGTCGGTGACATTCGTGCGGATTTGCTCGAGCCCGGCCGCACTCTCGTTGACCAAGACCGTGCCATCGTTCATCGACTGACGCGCGGCAACCATTCGCTCGCTCGCCGTCTGCGTGCCCTCGCCAATTGCACCAACCAAGCGTGTGATCTCGACCGTCTCGCGACCGGTGCGCTCGGCGAGCTTCCTGACTTCGTCGGCAACCACTGCGAAGCCACGGCCGGCCTCGCCCGCACGCGCCGCCTCGATCGCCGCGTTCAGCGCCAACAGGTTGGTCTGGTCGGCGATTTCGCGGATCGCGGTGATGATGCGATTGATTTCCTGCGAACGCTCGGCCAGTGTCTCAACCACCTTAGCGGACGATTCAAGCGAATCGGCGGTGGTGCGAATCGCGTCGCTGGTACGCTGCATGCGGCAGCGATCGGTCTCGACGGTGTCGCACATTTGGCTGGCGTCCGCGAGCGCGTACTGCGCGTTCTCGCTGACCTGCGCGATCCCCTCAGACATTTCTTCGACCGCCGCGGCGATCTGGCTCGCCGAGTCGCGCTGCAACTCAGCCGCGTGGGCGGCCCGCTGCGACACCCCTTTGAGCACCTCAGCCGCATGCTGCAGCGTCTGACTCTGGTGTCTCACCGCACGCAGCGTGGTGCCGAACGACTCGGCAAGGTGGTCGAACGCGCGACCCATACGCGCGAGCTCGTCGCTGCCCTCGATCTGCGCGCGTTGGGTCAGATCAAAGTCGGCGCTCATCTGCACCATCAAGCGTTCGAGCTTGAGCAGGGGGCGCTCGATGTTCAACCACACCCGCCATGCGAACAGGCAGATGGCCATCGCCACCAAAAGGCTCAGCCCGATATTCAGCCAGAACAGCTCGCGAGAGCGCGCCAGTGCCTCGTCAACGTAGTTGGCCAGCGAGGAGAGCTGCACGTCCTGCTCTGTCTTGAGCAGATCCAGCCTGGCCGACGCCTTCTTGAACCACACCTCGCCCGGCATCGAAATCGGCTCGCCGGGCAGCAAGGCCAGTACCAGCGATCGCTCCTCGAGCAGCGCCAGATTCTCGGGTGCCTTGGCAAACACCTCGAGGCGCCTAGACGTCGCCGGGTCGGCCAGCTTGAGCATCGCGTCGAAATACGCGTCCTGCTGGGCCGCGAACGCACTGGTCTGCAGTTGCTGCTCCGCCCTTACCACGCCGGCGGCCAAGAACCCGTTGATAAAGCCTCGCTCCTTGGCTGCGCTTTCCTTGAGCTCGAGCAGGTTGACGAGCACCAGGCCACGCTGCATCAACGCGGCGTCTCCGCTGACACCGACGGTCTTGCGCACCAGATCCAGCAGTTCGGCCACTGCCTGCGAATAGGCGCTGAACGTCGTTTTCGCCTCCAGTTTACGGTTGTCCACCTCCGCGCGGCTGCCGGCGAGGGCGGCCACCTTGGTCTTGATCTTGTCGGCCTCAGCACGAAGCGCCGCATCCCCGATGGAGGCCACATGCTGTTCAAACTCGGCATGTGCCTCGTCGCTGTTCGCCCTCGCCTGCTTCAGCGCGGCGGACAACGGCGCCTGACTCGATAGGTATCCGTTAGTCAGCCCCCGTTCAGACTGCAGGGAGTGCATCAGCTTGCTCGCCACCTGCGACATTGAAACCAATACCTTCGCTGACTGGTAGTCCTGCATCGCCTCATATCGCTTGGCAAGTAGCCAACCCGACAATCCCAGCGCGATCAACAAGGGAGGCAACAACAGCAAGGCCAGCTTGCTGCCGACACTGAGACGTTTGAGCATGTAGAGTGCACCATTTTATGATTTGCTAATCAATCGTATTGATATTTTTATATCCGCATACAAGCCATGCGGCAAACGCATCGCCATGTGTTGAGAACCTAACCGACTGTAGGGCGCAATCATGCCCGTCCATGGACTTCTCTGTTATCCGTTACCGGGGGACTGTCCGCAGCATGGGTCGCCAACGGGTCCCATCTGAACAGCACACCATCTAGCCATCTGGCATACCCGGTTTGTCTGTCAGCGACAAGAAGACACAAGGGAGGAGGTACAGGCGCCAGATGCAATCCTCGGCTGCAGGCACGACACCTAGGCCACACGAGGTGCGTACCCACAGCGGGTGCACTACACGCCCAGCCAACCGCAGAGGCAAACGCTGCGGGTGGCTGGCTGTAAACCTAGTCTTTCCAGCATGCCATTGTCAGCCACCTTGTCGCGCGCAACCTTGCGCTCGATCACCCAGTTACCGTTCCCAGAAAATCGAATACAAAAAACCTGCATGGATATACGCGGGACCTGGGCGCGAAAAACCAATCCTTAGAGCCGCTAACAAAAGGATCCTAAATTCTTAGTAAAAACAAGATTATTTTGTTAGCGGCTCTATGTGGCCATGAAGCGCGCGAGCGGCGTCTCGCTCCAGTCGACGCTGTCGAGCAGGTTCTTCACGATCAGGCCCAGCTCGGTGTCGCCCTCGATGGTCAGCTTGCGGTTGAAGAACAGCGTGTCCGGGTCTTCTTCGCGCAGCATCATGCGCGCAAGGTCGGATGCGTTGGCGGCGAAGCGCAGGTCGGGCTCGCCGTGGCCGTCGTCCAGCACGAAGCCGTTCTCGTCGGCGCCAAAGCGCAGCTTGAGGCCGGCATCGAGCACGTCGACCGCGAAGTGGTGGCCCGCGAGCAGGCTCATGTCGGCCGGCAGCACGCCGCGCTTGATCAGCTGGTTGAGCAGGGTGACCAGCGCGAGGTTGGGCGGGGTGGCCGGCAGGCGGGACACCACGCTGGCAAAGAGCGGGGGCAGGGTGAGGTCAGGCACACGCATGGTGGTGTTCTCCAATCGGGTTGATGCCGGCTTCGCCGCGCCAGTAACCGTCGACCAAGCACGCGCCGTCCGGGCGCGGCAGGCTGTCCATCTCGACCGCGTCGCCTGCGATGGCCCGGCGGAACGCGGCGACCACCTCGGCGGTGCCGGTGGCCTGCGGGCTCACCCGCACCGCGGACACGCCGATGGCGGCGATGTCGGTCAGGTGCGGCAGCAGTGCGTGGCAGCCGTCGGACATGGTCTGGATGCCGTTGACGGTGAGGAAGCCCTTGCCTTCGCGGGTGGACAGCCGTGCGCCGTCGGCGTGTTCGAGGCACTTGAACTGGCAGTCATCCTTCTTCAGGTTGTAGTGGCGCGCGGTGAAGCAGCGTGCCGACAACGCCAAGGGCAGGCGC
>NZ_STGJ01000027.1 GCF_004919095.1 Crenobacter intestini
CGATTCGCCGACCGCCTTCAGGCCGGCAAAGTGGATCACCGCCTTGATCGGGTAGCGCAGCACTAGGTCGAGCTTCTCGCGGTCGAGAATGTCGCCCTCGACCAGGAGCGGCGCGCGGCCGGCGATCTTTTCGACGCGGCGCAGTGCCTCGGGCTTGCTGTTGCTGAAATTGTCGAGCACCACCACATCGTGGCCGGCTTCCAGCAGTTGCACGCAGGTGTGGCTGCCGATATAGCCGGCGCCGCCGGTGACCAGGATCATGTCGCTTCCTTTAGTGGGCCAGGGCTCAAGCCCCTACGCTTGGGTTTGCCTGCTCTTGCACGGTGCCACCGCTACCGCGACGCGTCCGCCACTGCTGGCGGACCAGTACCAGCAAGATCCCGGCGAACCCGCCTGCAATCGTCCCAAGTGCTGCGATAAGCGCCCGTTTGGGCTTGAGCTTTTCCTCCGGGATCACGGCGGGGTCGATGGTACGGAATGCGTACTCCTGCTGTACTTCAGCCAGCATCAGGGTCTTGGTCTGCTGTTCGATCAGTTGCGAGAACACATTCTGCATCGACGCCAGCGCGGTCTGAGCCTGCTGCTTGTGAAGATAGTCAATGTTCTTGCGCGCTTCGATCTGGTCGCGCTCGCGCACGGCCTGGTTTAGGTCCTGTACAAACCAGTCTGCCCATTGCTTGGTGAGCACCGGCGAGTAGAAGTCCAGGCTCAGGGTGACCAGCCCGGACTTCTTGTCCTTATCCAGTGCCATCATTTCACTGAATGCCTTGTATAGCTCCCAGTCGGTCGGTTCGACGGATTCGCCGGGCTTGACCTCGCGGACCCACTGCTTGCGCCGGGGGTCGTACAGGTCCGTGTCTAGGGTCAGCTGGCCGCTTTGCTTGTCCCAGCCGGTGGATGCCAGCAGCGCGACTTCCAGTTGGTGGCGGCGGATAAAGCTGGTGACAAACTGGCGGGACTTGCCGATTTCAACGGCAATGTCGCTCTTGCTGGCCTTGCCGTCGCCCAGGCTGACACCGGCGAGGCTGGCCAGCCCCCCCATCTGGCCGGCCAGTGCGGCCAGGCCGCCGCCTGATTCGCTCTCGGCGGGGGCCAGCAACACCCTGGATTGATAAATATTGGGCATGGAGAGTGCCACGCCCACGGCAATCGCCGCCGCCAGGACGGTGCAGGCCATGATCAGCCACTTGCCCTGCCACAGGGTCTTCAGGAGCTCGAGCAGGTCGATCTCGTCGTCGTGTTCCTGCTCGGGCTGTCGGGTCATTTCGCTTTGCATATTGGTCATGGTTTGATCGCCGCCCAGGCTACGCCAATTTGATACATGATCTGGGTGACGGCGCTCCAGGTGCTCAGGCTGTCGCGGCGCTCGGCATCCACCGGAACCACGATGGTGTCGCCCCGCTCGATGCGCGGGCTGCTGCGGTACAGCCAGTTGCCGCCGGGCATGCGTACCGAGCCGTCGGCCTTGACCACGTAGATCCGGTCGGTGTCGGCGCGTTTCTTGCTGCCGCCGGCGCGCTCCAGATAGTCATGCATGTCCAGCCCCGGCTGGTAGGTATGGCTGGACGGCATCTGCACCTCGCCGATGATGCTCACACTGTTGCGCTGTTGCGGGATAAACAGGCGATCCTGGTTTTCCAGGCGGATATCGAAGGCGGTGTCTCCCGCCAGCAGGGCCGGCGTGTTGATCACCAGACGGCCAAGTGCCTGGGTGTTTTCAAGTTCCTCGGCCAGCTTCATTTCCGTGCTCAGGTCGGTTTTTTTCGCCAGCGGGTTGTCTTGGGTCTTCATGTTTAAAAACGCCATCTCGGCCCGCAGCTCCTGGTTGAGCCGGCGCAGGTTTTCCGCTTCCTGCCGGCGCAGGGCCTCCCGGGTGAAAATGGCGCCCTGAGGGTTGGCGAAACGGGTCAGGCCGCCGGCCCGCTCAATTAGCTGGCTCAGCATTTCCCCGCGTTTGACGACGTAGCTGCCGGGGTAGCGCACCTCGCCTTCCAGCCTGACCGTGATTTCTTCCCGCCATTCGGGTTGCGCCAGGATATTCAGCCGGTCTTTGGATTGGAGCGTGCGGGCGAGCTGCGGAATGGTGGCATTGCCGTTGGCAGGCAAGTCGAAATGGCTATGCACCAGCTTCAGCTCGCGTCCGTTGGCGTCGTAGCGGCTAAGCTCGACGCGGTCAGCCGCTTCGGTGCGGCCGCCGGCTGCGGTGATCAAATCGGCAAACACACCATTGCGCGGCAGCGGGTAGACCCCGGGAAAGCGCACTTCGCCGCGGATTTCCACGATCTGGACCGGTTGCTCCGGGCTCGCCTGCAGCTTGAGCTGGTTGAGGACATCGGTCAGCAACGCCTCCCGACGGTTGTCGATCTGCTGCTCGGCAGCACTCTCCTGCGACAGGGTGCCCAGGGTAATGTCAGCCTGTGCTTGCGCCTTGCCTGTCGCGTTACCCTTGAGGTTCTTGTCAAAGGTGTCGCTCGGGGCGTTGCTGAACAGGATGACCTGGTCCCGCTTTTGCAGCGTCAGGTTGTGCGGGCTGCCCGGGTTGCGCATCGCTTCGCCGGGCTTGAATTGCAGCACTTCGATGCGCCGGCGGGCGTCGATTTCACGGACCACGATGCCGTATTCAAGGTCGGTATTGACCAGCAGGTCTTTTTCCGGATTGCTGATCAGCTGGCTGATGCGCATGCCGGGTTTGAAACTGCTAGGGCCCGGGTGCAGGATGGCCCCCTTGAGGACGACGGCATTGTTGTAGGTGTCGGAGACGCGCAAGGCCGAGACCTGATCGCCGTCCCGCATGGTGAAGGTGGCGGCCTGCGGGCTGTCTACCCTGAGGTTGAACACTTGCGGCCCGGTTTCGCTCTGCCGCGTGACCCGCACCTCATTCAGTGCTTCCGGCTTGAGGCCCCCGCCGAGGCTGACCATCTCTGCCAGCGATGTGCGCCCCCTCAACTCGTAAATGGCCGGGCGGCGTACCAGGCCGTCGATGGCGACGGAGGGCCCCTTGGCGGGGATGAAGACGACATCGCCTGCCCGCAAGCGGATGTCCGCCTTGTTGTTGCCCCTGAGCAGCAACTGGTACAAGTCCATTTCCTGCACGACTTGGCCGCCGCGCCGAATCTGGATCTTGCGCAGGCTGCCACCGATATTCAACCCGCCCGCCGCCTGCAAGGCCTGGGTGACCGTGGTGAGCGCATTGACGTTGTAAGCCCCCGGCTTGAACGCTTCGCCGGTGACCGTGATCTGCATCATGCGCAGGGCGCCCATGCTGACAAACACGTCCACGCCGAGAATCTGCGCTTTGATGCGGTTGATCAGGTCGACCGCAACTTGCTGGTAACTGTTGCCTGCAACATAAATGGGGCCGAGCCCCGGGAAGTCGATATTGCCCTGGCGGCCGACACGCAAGGTGTGGGTGGCGTTTTCCTTGCCATACAGCTGGATCTTCAGCTCGTCCCCCGGCCCGACCAGGTAGTCGTCCGGCACGGGCAGGTCGGCCAGCGGCGTGTTGCTGGTGGGCATTCCGGCAAACAGGCCGTAGCCGAACGGCTCGCCGGCCTTGCTGGAGCTGGATTCGCTGCTGCGTGGCTGTATGGTCGGGGCCATGGTGGGTGCCGCGCTATTTTCGCTGACGGCCGGCTTGTTGCCTTGCGCAGCCTGAATTTGGGCGTCACTGGCCCCGTACTGGCGGGCCAGCGCTATTTGCTCCGGTGTCAGCGCGTGAACGGGAAAGCTGATCAGTGTGGCCAGCCATAAGGCGGTGCGTTTATTTTTCATCGTCAAGCCAGAAATTTCATTAAATTAAAAACTAAAAATCTACGTCGCTACTTAATAGCGATGGTTAAGCTTGACGCCGGCGTAGCCCGGCCCCAAGTCGAGCATCGCCGGATAGCGTTCGCGTTCACGCTGGGCGCTCCACAACCATTTTCCGGTGAAGTACCCAAGGATGCCGCCTGCAGCGACGTCGGATAACCAGTGCTTGTTGCCGGCCGTGCGTCCGAGCGACGCGGCGGCGGCCACGCCGTACAGCCACGGCGCGCGGTATTCGGCTGCAAACGGCGTAATCGCAGCGAAGGTGACCGCAGCGTGGTTGGAAGGGAAACTGCTGTCGCTGCGTGAGCGGTCCGACGGTTGGTGACCCCAATGACCGGCGTTTTGTTCGGGGCGGGCCCGGTTGAACACCTGCTTGAGCAGCATGCTCCCCCCTGCGGAAACCGTTGCCGCCTGCAGGGCGATCAGCCCGGTATTTTGCAGCTTGCTGTCACCCAATGCTAGTGCCATGCCGGCGCCGCCGACGGCCAGCAGAGGGGCCGCCTTGCCGAGCTTGTCCCAGCCTTTCACAAGGCGGTTGTTGCGGTTCTCCGCTACCAGGTCTTTCCACCGCTCATCGGCTAACGATGCCAGCCCAACGATGGCCCCGGCGCCAAGCAAGGTGGTGCCGAGCTCCGAGAGGGGCGGGAAGGCGTGGCTGCTGTCTTCCAGCCGGAGACGCACGTTCGGGCCGGGGGTAACCCGCTCGATCGGGCGGGCAACTGCCGGGTGGTTGGCCTCATCGGCGCGTTCGGAGAAGTTGCCCAGCCCGTCGCTCTGGTGCAGCGTCCATTCGCCAGATTCTACCATTGGGTAGAGGTCGCCCGGGCTGTTGACCATCTGCCCGACGTCGCGGGTCCACGGCGAAATCGCGAAGTTGGCCCGCGAGCGGCTATCTTGCGGCAGCAGTGCGTCCAGCGACATGCGGAAGAAGATGCCCTTGTCGCGGTAGGGCGAGGCAGGGGAGCCGGGGCTGGTGATGTCTTGGCCGTCGGTGTAGGTATACCAGCCGCCGATTTCGAAGCCCGAGCGGAAGCGGCGCTTGATCTCGAAGCGGGCGCCGTTGTCCTTGGCCAGGAAGCGGCCAGCCCGCAAGGTTGCGGTAGTTTCATACGGCAGCCGATAGTGCAGCGAAGCGATCGCGCTGACCGTGTCGTAATCGCGCATGCCAAGCCAGCCCTGGAAGTCGCGCTGGCGCAAGGCATCGACAGTGACGTCGGCTGCCCAGCGGCGGTCGAATGGCGCGTACAGCAGTTGGCCACCGGCACCGGCGAACATTTCCTCATACAGCCCGGCCGAGACACGGCCGTACCATTGGCCGGCCGGCTTGAAATACTGGTTGAGCACCGCCTTGTTAAGCTTGACCTTGCCGCCGCGCTTGTATTCGGCAATGTCGGTGCGCACATGCGGCAGCAGGCTGTTGGACGGCTGGGTCACGTCGCTGACGTCTTCCAGCAGCGTTGCGGCCACCTGGCTGTTGAAGTACAGCCCGTTGGCAATCCGCCGGTCCAGATTTGCCGCCACGCCCAGTTCATACTTGAGCGCGCCGCTCGGGTCGTTGAAGTAGAAGCCCAGGCGGGGCGCCAGCTTGAAGCGGTTGAGCAGGCTGTCCTGCTGCTTGAGCTGGACCAGGTCACCGTCTTCCGATAGCAGGACCGCGAGGCCGTTATCGTCGGACAGGCCGGCGGCAAGGGCGCCCGTGCTGTCGTGCCGGATGCGGTCTTCGGGCCCTGCCGGGCGCACTAGCACGTATTCCTTGAAGCGGTGACGGTCGATCTTGCCGGTCAGGTAGTCGGACAGGGCCTGCATGTCGAAGAATTCGTAGCTGCCGACCGGCATATCCTGTTCGCTGTACGTGACCTTGATGGTCCGCGTTTCCAGCGGCATGAAGTACATGGCGGTACGTACCGCGCGGCCGACCGCGCGCCCCATGTCCGAGATGCGGCTGTTGGAGAGGTTCAGGCTCAGCGTGTCGCGCCGGTAAGCCAGGCTGACCAGCGTGTAGTCCTGGCGGTGCAGCGCCTGCTGCAGCGCGCGCGCGTAATGCGGGTCGACGTGCCATTGCTGGGCGGTGGGGCGTGCCGGGAGTTCTTTGGGCTGGAACGGCGCCGGTTCGTAGATCTTGGGGACGAACTCGCGCTCGTTCAGCGGAATGGTCACCATGGCGTTGATGGCGGCATGGCTTTTCTGGTGGGCGGCCTGCAAGGATAGCCAGCCCCAGCGGTACTCTACGCCAGCCTTGAGGCCGGATGCACGCTCTCCCGCAAAGGTTTCTTCGGCTCGGAAATCCTGCCGGTAGTCGCGCGCGTCGTATTCAGCCACCAGCGCCCAGCGCGGTGCATCAGGCAGCGTCCAGCGCGCGCCGGCGAAGGCGCCGTCGATCAGGCCGGTACCGTAACCGACGGTGGTTTCCAGCGGGCCGAAATGTTTGCCCAGTGCGACATAGTCGCTGCGGAACAGCCCCGTGCCGAACAGGTCGGTGCGACCAATGGCGAGTGCGGGCCAGTACTCGCCCTCTTCCACTAGTTGCAGCTTGGCGTCGAAAACCTTGTCCTTGTAGCGGCCGTAGGTGTTGGCGCCTGCGTGGCCCTGGCCAAAGCCCTGGATGCCGGAGATGCCGACATAACGGCCGCTCATCTGCAGGGCAGGGAACAGGGTGACCGAAGTCCACAGCGTGCTGTAGGGCTTGTCGTGGCTGTAACCGATGCTCCAGCTGCCATCCTGCCCGGTCCAGGCGCTGGGCATGTTGATGTAGCCGTCCTGGCCGCCAAGGTTGGGTGATGCGAGAGCAAGGCCTGAGGCAAGCAAGCTTGCGGTGCCAGTCAGCAATAGGGAGTGGTTGGTCACGTTTTTATTTTGCACAACAAAAGTCCGGACCCGTGAGTCCGGACTTGGTAAGGCAGAAACAGCTTAGTGGTGGCTGGTCGACGAGTTGTTGTCGGAGGCAGCGACCGCGACGGCTGCGACGGCTGCGCCGATGGCAACCATTGCCGAAACAGGAAGCGCTGCTGCAGCAGCGGGCGCAGCGGCAGTTGCTGCAGCAGGAGCTGCCGCTTCAGTGCCAGTAGCAAAGGCTGGTGCGGCGCTCAGGCCGGCGATCATGGCTATGATCAGAGTTTTTTTCATGAGAAATCCTCTGGGTTGTGAATAAATACAAGGCTAGTAAGGCTAGTGTCGCACGCAACCCCTTTTCTGCCAATGCTAAGCGTAAGTCTCTAAATTTGTCTGCTCAGGCGGCTTTAAAAGAGCATGCCTGTTGTTTCATTACTACAACGTTGAACGAAGAGTGACGGATAAATCTAGCAGGAGTTGCAATATGCCCCTTCAGACATCGTTCAGAAACCAGTTGTTCTGGCATGATCTGCCGGAGTGCAAAACGAGACGTCCAGAGACACCCCGATGAAGAGTCTGTTCGCCGCCGAAGAACGTGTAAGCAAGCTGTCCAAGCGGGGTGACCCGTTGGAGTCGCTGGGCCGCCATGTCGACTTTGCCGCGCTGGCGGCCAGCGTCGACCGCGCATTGCCGAGGCCGCACCGCTACTTTGGCGGTCGGCCTCCATACCCGACCGAGTTGATGATCCGCCTGCTGGTGATCCAGCAGTTGTTCAACCTGTCCGATACACAGCTTGAGTTCCAGGTGCTCGACCGGGTCAGCTTCCAGCGTTTCCTCGGCATCCGCGACAGCGGCAAGGTGCCGGATCGCAATACGGTGTGGGCCTTTCGCGAGCGCTTGGTGCAGGCGGGTCTGGGGGCAAGCTTGTTCGACGAAGTGAACCGCCAATTACAGGCTGAGGGCTACCTCGCCCGTTGTGGGCAGATCATCGACGCTACCTTGGTGCCGGTACCGACTCAGCGCAACGGACGGACCGAGAACGCGCAGATCAAGCAGGGCGAAATGCCGGAGGACTGGTCGGCCAAGAAGCTGGCGCACAAGGATGTCGATGCGTGTTGGACCGAGAAGCATGGCAAGCAGACCTTCGGCTACAAACTGTCGGTATCGACCGACTGCCGCTACAAGTTGATCCGCACCGTGCATGTCAGTCCTGCCAACGAAGGCGTCCAGACTCATCTGTTGAAGGTGCTCGACCGGAGCAATACCAGCCGGGATCTGTACGCCGACCGCGGCTACACCGCACTGGACGTCCTCAAAACGTGCGGTTGGCGGCAACACATCCAGCGCCGCGCCAAGCCGAAGCAAGCGTTATCCGAGACACAGGCTGGTCGTAACCGGCGCATCGCCAGGATCAGGGCACGCGGGGAACATCCGTTCGCAGGCCTGCGTGCTTTGGGTGGCAAGTGCCTGCGCAGTGTCGGCTTGGCCCGAGCGACCTTGCAGTTGCACCTCAAGGTACTGACCTACAACCTGAAGCGGATGTGCTGGCTGAAAAACAACGAGGTGGCCGCCTTCTGGCGCTCGGAGCGCGTCCGGAGCCCGAGAAATATGGGCTTCGGAGGCAATGGAAGCAGGATCTGGGACGATATGATCATGTCAGTATTTTGTCATTTTTATACGGAAATTCTCGCATGAGATGTAAACGATCAACAGATGGCCGCAAGCATGGCAGTGCAGCGATCCCTGTAATGTGTCAGCAGGCCATCAAGGCCATCAGTGAAGGGCAGGATGTGCACCGCGTACCGGCTGCGTGTATGACGCCAATGTGCGCAGTGTCGCGATGTCACTTGAGGATGTTTAATTTTTGGCTGAGTAGGCATGCATAAAGAGCTAACAGGGCGTGTTGCCATCCTGATGGGGGCTTACAATGGCGAGCGCTATCTGGAGGAGCAGTTACAGTCTTTTCTGGGGCAGAACTACGAAAACTGGTCCTTGCATGTTTCGGACGACGGTTCTTCTGATCGAACGCGGCAGTTGTTGTCGAATTTTGAGCATGCAAATGCCCGCCCAGTGCAAGTGATTGACGGGCCGCGTAAAGGATTTTGCCAGAATTTCTTGTCGCTGCTGTGCAATCCGGACATTGATGCGGACTATTTTTGTTTTTCGGATCAAGACGATGTCTGGCATGCGGACAAACTGAGCCGCGCCCTAGGCTGGCTACGCGCTCAGCCTGCTGATGTACCGGCTTTGTACTGTGGTCGGACGCATCTGGTGGACGATGACGGAACTTCGCTGGGTTATTCTCCGCTGTTCACTCGCGCGCCTTCCTTCTCGAATGCACTGGTACAGAGCATTGGAGGAGGAAACACCATGATGATGAATCGTGCGGCTCGAGAAGTGTGCCAGAGGGCAGGGGCTGTTGATGTGGTTAGCCACGACTGGTGGGTGTATATCGCGACGACAGCGGTGGGGGGGCGCGTTCATTATGATGCGCAACCAAGCCTGGATTACCGCCAGCATGGCAATAATATTGTCGGTTCTAACATGAGCTGGCAGGCCCGCCTGGAGCGAGTAAAGATGCTGGGACGTGGCCGTTTCAAGCAGTGGGGCGCGCAGCATTTGCGAGCACTGCAAGTCCTTGTTCCGTTGATGCCATCGCACAACTGGGCAGTGCTTGCTGCGTTTGAACGAGTGCATCGCGGCAATCTGGCCAGCAGGATAATCGCTTTCCGTAAAGGGAAGCTTTACCGGCAGACTGCGCTTGGCAATGCCGGTCTGCTGGTCGCAACACTATTCAACAAAATCTAGGGAAAGAATCAAGTAATGACCATTCTCGTGACCGGCGGCGCCGGCTTCATCGGCGCCAACTTCGTACTCGACTGGCTGGCTCAAGACGACGAAGCCGTCGTCAACCTCGACAAGCTCACCTACGCCGGCAACCTGCAGACGCTCACCTCGCTGGAAGGCGACGCACGCCACATCTTTGTGCGCGGCGACATCGGCGATCGAGAGCTACTCTCGCGCCTGCTCGCCGAACACCGCCCGCGCGCAGTCATCAACTTTGCCGCCGAGAGCCACGTCGACCGCAGCATCCATGGCCCGGGTGACTTCATCCACACCAACGTGGTCGGCACCTTCAACCTGCTGGAAAGCGTGCGCGGCTACTGGACCGCACTGCCTGCGGCAGAAAAGGCCGCGTTCCGCTTCCTGCACGTGTCGACAGACGAGGTGTACGGCTCGCTGGCCACCGACGACGCGCCGTTCAGCGAGACTCACCGCTACGAGCCGAACAGCCCGTACTCGGCGTCCAAGGCCGCGTCCGACCACCTGGTACGCGCCTGGCACCACACCTACGGTCTGCCGGTGCTCACCACCAATTGCAGCAACAACTACGGGCCTTACCACTTTCCAGAAAAACTGATCCCGTTGGTGATCCTCAATGCGCTTGCGGGTAAAGAGTTGCCCATCTACGGCGACGGCATGCAAGTGCGCGACTGGCTCTATGTTAAAGACCACTGCAGCGCGATCCGCCGCGTGCTGACCGCCGGCCGTCTGGGCGAGACCTACAACGTCGGCGGCTGGAACGAGAAGCCGAATATCGAGGTGGTGCGTACCCTGTGCGCCATCCTCGACGAACTCTCCCCGCGCGCGGACGGCGCCTCGTACACCACCCAGATCAGTTACGTCACCGACCGCCCCGGCCACGACCGCCGCTACGCGATCGACGCGCGCAAACTGGAACAGGAACTGGATTGGAAACCGGCCGAAACCTTCGAAACCGGCATCCGCAAGACGGTTGAATGGTACCTCGCCAACCAGGCATGGGTAGAAAACGTCAGCAGCGGCGCGTACCTTGCGTGGGTCGAAAAGCAATACGGTTGAGAATATTTGGCAAGGAATGGCTGACTGCTTGCCTCTCTGTGCAACTGCGAATGGTCGCCTTGAGATGGATGATGGAATGAACAAGATTTTGGTGACCGGCACCAACGGACAGTTGGGCTTTGAATTGCGGCGCGCCTTGGCGCCGCTCGGGACAGTCTGCGCGCATACGCGCGAAACTCTGAATCTGGCGGACCCTGCGGCGATCGTGCGCGTGCTGGACCAGGTACAGCCGCGGATCATCGTCAACCCGGCGGCGTACACTGCGGTGGACAAGGCCGAAAGCGATGCCGCGACGGCAATGGCGGTAAACGCCGAAGCGCCGGGTATCTTGGCTGAATGGGCTGCCGCGCATGATGCTTTGCTGATCCATTACTCGACAGACTACGTGTTCAGCGGCGAGGGTGACCGCCCTTGGCGCGAAGACGACACCCCCGCGCCAAGGTCGGTGTACGGGCAAAGCAAGTGGCTGGGTGAGCAGGCTGTGCGTGAGATGACAGGTCATCATTTGATCCTGCGCTCGGGCTGGGTGTTCGGCGTGCATGGCGCAAATTTCCTGAAGACCATACTGCGCCTCGCCCATGAGCGTGATCAGTTGACTGTCGTGGCTGACCAGATCGGCGCACCGACCAGCGCCGCGCTGATCGCGGATGTGACTGCGCAGATCATTGCCAGTTACGACCGGCCGACCGAGAAATTCGAATACGGCACTTACCACCTGGCCGCACAAGGCGAAACCAGCTGGCACGCCTATGCCCAGCGTGTGGTGCGCCGAGCAATTGCGCAAGGCTATCCGCTCAAATTAGCGCCGGAGGCGATCAAGCCGATTGCCAGCAAGGACTATCCGCTGCCGGCTGCACGGCCGGCCTATTCACGGCTGGATTGCAGCAAGCTGATGCGCAACTTTGGCCTACCCCTGCCGCGCTGGGAAGACGGGGTCGATCTGGTGGTCGACCAGCTTTACAGCGCCCAGCAATCCGCTTTAGCAACTTGCTAATCACAAATAGACGGACCAATCCAATGCAGAACACAGTACAGCGTAAAGGCATCATCCTTGCCGGCGGTTCCGGCACCCGCCTGTATCCGGCCACGCGTGCGGTCAGCAAACAGTTGCTGCCGATCTACGACAAGCCAATGATCTACTACCCGCTAAGCACGCTGATGCTCGCGGGAATCCGCGAGATCCTGATCATATCCACCCCGCAGGACACGCCGCGTTTCGAGCAACTGCTGGGAGACGGCAACCAGTGGGGGCTGTCGCTCAGCTACGCGGTGCAGCCGAGCCCGGACGGGCTGGCGCAGGCATTTTTGATTGGCGAAGATTTTCTGGCCGGTGCGCCTTCCGCCTTGGTGCTGGGCGACAATATCTTCTACGGCCACGACTTTCATCAACTGCTTGCCAACGCGATGGCGCGGGGCGAAGGGGCCAGCGTCTTCGCCTACCACGTGCACGACCCGGAACGTTACGGCGTGGCCGAGTTTGACGCGCAAGGCAAGGTGTTGTCGCTGGAAGAAAAACCGCTGCAGCCGAAGTCCAGCTATGCGGTGACTGGTCTGTACTTCTACGACGAGCACGTGGTTGAACTGGCCAAGTCTTTGCAGCCATCACCACGGGGCGAACTGGAGATTACCGACCTGAATCGCTTGTACCTCGAACAAGGCCGGTTGAACGTCGAAATCATGGGCCGTGGCTACGCCTGGCTGGATACCGGCACCCATGAATCGCTGCTAGAGGCCGGCCAGTTTATCGCTACGCTGGAGAACCGGCAGGGGCTCAAGGTTGCCTGTCCGGAGGAAATCGCGTTCAGAAAAGGCTGGATCGATGCGGCCCAACTTGAAGTGCTCGCGCAACCCTTGGCTAAGAACGGCTACGGCCAATATCTGCTGCGTCTCTTGAAAGAGCAGGTGGTCGCATGAAAGTCACCTCTCTAACCATCGAAGACGTCAAGTTGATAGAGCCACGCGTGTTCGGCGACGAGCGGGGCTTTTTCTTTGAAAGCTTCAACCACGCGCAGTTCGAACAGGCGATCGGCCGGCCAGTAGCCTTCGTGCAGGATAACCACAGCCGAAGTGTCAAAAATGTGCTGCGTGGCCTGCATTACCAGATCAAGCAACCCCAGGGAAAGCTGGTACGGGTAGTACAGGGCGAAGTATTTGATGTGGCAGTGGATTTGCGCAAAAGCAGCCCGACGTTTGGCCAGTGGGTCGGCGAAATCTTGTCGGCTGAAAACAAGCGGCAATTGTGGGTGCCCGAGGGCTTTGCACATGGCTTTGTGGTGCTGAGCGATACGGCGGAGTTTCTCTACAAAACGACGGACTATTACGCTCCGGCATACGAGCGCTGCATTGCCTGGAATGACCCAGCGCTGGTAATCGATTGGCCTGCTACCATCTCGCCGATTACTTCGGCAAAAGATGCGCAGGGAAAATTATTGGTAGAGGCCGAGGTGTTTGACTGATGCGAGATTTTTCTGCAAGTCCTGTTGAAATGTTTGCCAGTTTATGGCGTAACAGGGAGTTGATAAAAGCCTCAACCAAAAGAGAGGTGCTCGGTCGCTATCGTGGTTCAGCCTTGGGCCTGTTATGGTCCTTTGCCAATCCCCTGTTCATGCTGGCAGTTTATACATTTGTTTTTAGTGTGGTATTCAAGGCACGCTGGGGCGGGGGGGAGGGGTCGAAGGTCGAATTTGCACTTGTTTTGTTTGCCGGCTTGATGGTGTTCAATTTTTTTGCCGAATGCGTCAACCGTGCGCCAAGCCTGATTGTGGGAAACCCAAACTTCGTCAAGAAAGTGATTTTCCCGCTGGAAATTCTGCCATTTATCGCTGTGTTTGCTGCGCTGTATCACTTTGTGGTGAGCCTTGCCGTATGGCTACTTGCGTATATGGTTTTTTTTGGCGTGCCGCATATAACCATCCTGCTGTTGCCATTGGCGCTGATTCCGCTTGCCCTGTTTGTGCTCGGGTTGAGTTGGGCCTTGGCATCCCTGGGGGTTTTTTTGCGTGATGTCGCCCAGTTGATCGGCACGCTGACCACGGTGTTGATGTTTTTGAGTCCGATATTTTATCCGGCGTCTGCATTGCCAGAGGCCTATCAGCACATTCTCTATCTAAACCCAATGACTGCGGTAATAGAAATGGTGCGCGACCTGATTTATTGGGGCGTGATGCCGGACTGGACACTGCTTTCAATTTATTTTGTTGCGATGGTTTTAGTAGCCTGGGGCGGCTTTGCCTGGTTCCAGAAGACCAGAAAAGGGTTTGCAGATGTCCTCTGAAATCGCCATCAAAGTCGATAATCTGAGCAAGTGCTACCAGATTTACGAGACCCCCCGTGACAGACTCAAGCAGTTTGTTTTGCCGCGTCTGCGGCGCCTGGCCGGCCGGCCACAAAAAATGCATTACCGTGAATTTTGGGCGCTTAAGGGTGTCTCGTTCGAGGTCAAGAAGGGTGAAACGATTGGCATCATCGGACGAAATGGTGGTGGTAAATCGACACTACTGCAAATGATCTGCGGCACGCTTAGTCCAACCTCTGGTTATGTTGCCACTTATGGGCGAATTGCGGCTTTGCTGGAGCTTGGGTCAGGGTTCAATCCGGAGTTCACTGGTCGGGAAAATGTTTACATGAATGCTGCAGTGCTAGGGTTGACTGCGGCAGAGATTGATTCAAGGTTTGATGAGATAGTTGCATTTGCCGATATTGGCGAGTTCATTGAGCAGCCAGTAAAGACGTATTCTAGTGGAATGATGGTGCGTCTGGCATTTGCCGTAATAGCCCATGTTGATGCAGACGTTCTTGTTATTGATGAGGCATTGGCAGTGGGAGATGCGTTTTTTACACAAAAATGCATGCGGTTTTTACGGATCTTTATGAAAACCGGCACGGTTTTGTTTGTGAGTCATGACACTAGTAGTGTTAAAAGTTTTTGTAACCGTGTTATATGGCTTGAAAAAGGTCAGGTTCTGCAGGAGGGAGAACCTAAGGAGGTGTGCGAGCTTTACCTCGAGGCATTTTACGAGGTGCGACAAGGTAAGAGTAGTTCTACTAGGTTGAAGAATTTTGAGAACACAGGCTTCTCAATTGCCATTAAGGATCAGCGGTCGGATTTTATTAACTCAAGCAATTTGCGAAATGATTTGCGGGTTTTTAGATTTGATCCTGCTGCGGATTCTTTTGGAAAGGGTGGAGCTGAGGTTGTCGATGTTTGCCTCCTGGATGGTGATGAACAAAAACTTGCTTGGATTGTTGGTGGGGAAAAGGTTAATTTGCGTGTAACTGTTCATGCATATCAAGATCTCGATTCGCCTATCATCGGGTTTTTTGTCAAGGATCGACTGGGGCAGGCCTTGTTTGGAGATAATACGTTTATTTCGTACTTGGAAAGGCCCGTTTGTTGCTTGGAGGGTGGGTTTATTCAATCGGATTTTGTTTTTTACATGCCACTACTTCCGGCTGGGGACTATAGCATTACGGTTGCCATAGCTAATGGTACCCAACAAGAGCATGAACAGCATCACTGGATTCATGATGCAATTATATTTAGGTCGGAATCGAGTAGCGTTGTGACGGGGTTGGTTGGGATTCCGATGTTAGATGTTAAGATGAAAAATTTATGAGCAAAGAAATGTCTCTGAAAAATATATTAAAAGCAGCGAATTTCAAGCCTCGCTCTATTCAGTTTCCAAATGCTTGGGTGGGGCATTTGCCATTTGCGGCATGGTTGATTAGTGAAATTTCGCCAAGAGTATTTGTAGAGCTAGGTACTCATAGCGGGAATTCTTACTTCTCGTTCTGCCAATCAGTTTTTGAAAATGGACTGTCAACTAGGTGCTATGCCGTAGATACTTGGCAGGGTGACGAGCATGCAGGTCAATATGGTGATGATATTTTTTCTAAGGTAAACACGCATCATCAAGAGTATTACTCTGATTTTTCTCGTCTGCTGCGTATGACTTTTGATGAGGCGGCTACATATTTTTCTAACGAATCAATAGATCTTTTGCATATTGATGGTCTTCATACTTATGAAGCGGTCCGTCATGATTTTGAGACATGGCTGCCAAAACTTGCGCCTGGTGCTATTGTGATTTTTCATGATACCAATGTTCGAGAGCGTGATTTTGGTGTCTGGAAACTTTGGGAAGAATTGCGGGTTATTTATCCAAATAGTTTGGAGTTTGTACATTCTCATGGTCTCGGTGTTTTGCAGTTGAATAATGTGTTGCCAGAAAATGTTATTGGGTGGCTTAATCCAGAATGTCCGGAAAAAGAAATTTTGGTGAATTATTTTGCAGCGTTAGGCTCTCGGCAATTGGAGCGTTTTGATTCGATTGGCTTGGCTCAGCATGCATCTAACCTAGAGAAGGTTGTTGTTGATCGAAACGTTCAAATTTCCAACCTCAATCAGATTGTTATTGAGCAAAACGGTCAAATTGCAAACCTTAACCAGACTGTGACTGAGTTTGGCGGACAGGTCTCCAGCCTGAGCCAGACCGTGGCTGAGCGAGATGCGCGAATAGTCAGCATTGGCGAATCGTTATCGGATCGGGAGTTGGCTGTAAAAGAGATCTATCTTTCACGTTCTTGGCGATTGACAAGTCCCTTGCGCCGACTGACTCGCTTTATAAGAGGCCTTCGTTCATCGGAGGGGATGTCGAATGAAAGCAGCGCAGCATTTGATTTTGATTCCGATTTTTACCTTAGTGCCTATCCGGATATTGCTGAAAGCGGAGTTGATCCAGTAGAGCACTATCTGCGGCATGGGCGACATGAGGGGAGAAAACCGAAGGCGCCGAGCATCGTGTTCCAGGGTTCCATGGAGGCTGAGTTCGATCCGGCACGAGAAAATATTCTGGTCGTCAGTCATGAGGCCTCGCGTACCGGGGCTCCGATACTGAGTTTTAACCTTGTTCGAATTTTGAAGCGACAATACAACGTTGTTGTTCTCTTGCTGGGCGGCGGTCCGCTTGTCAGCGCATTCCGGCGTGAAGGGGCAGTGGTGATGGGACCCTGCGACATCCGGAATGACCTCTTGAGTGCCGATCTGTTGCTTGGGAAACTCTTTAGTAAGCGCAAATTCAAGTTCGCACTGGTCAATAGCATCGAATCTCGGGTGGTGCTTCCGACCCTGGCTAGACACTTCATTCCGAGCTTAACCCTTTTTCACGAATTTGCGGCTTATACGCGCCCGCACGATGCATTTCGTCAGGCGCTTTTTTGGTCGGGCGAAGCAGTCTTTTCGGCGAAAATCACCCTCCAGAGTGTGCTAGATCAGTATCCAGATTTGGTTGGGAACCGTTTTGCTCAAATCCTCCCGCAGGGACAGTGTCTATTGCCTCAGGAGATGATCGACGAGAAGTCTCGGATTTCCGAGCGAGGGAAGCTTCTCAGGGCAATGCGTCCAAACCTGAAGGGAGAACAGCCGTTCCTCGTACTGGGTGCAGGCTCAGTGCAGATGCGCAAAGGTGTGGATCTGTTCATTGAATGTGCTGCGCGAGTGATTCGAGCGCGCCCAAACAAGAGTATTCGGTTTGTCTGGATTGGCAAAGGTTATGACCCTGACCATGATGCAAATTACTCGGTCTATCTGGCCGATCAGCTTGGTCGATCTGGCTTGACCCAATATGTGACATTCATTGACGAAACTTCTGAAATGGATGCTGTCTACCAGTCCGCTGACCTGTTGCTTCTGACTTCCAGGCTCGACCCCCTACCGAATGTCGCCATCGATGCCCTCACCGAGGGACTCCCGGTGATGTGCTTCGAAAAAGCCAGCGGGATCGCTGATATCCTCGTCGAAGGTGGCCTGAAGGAGGACTGTGTGGCGGAATACCTGGACACCCAGGCACTGGCAGACAAGATACTGCATCTTTTGGAGGATCCCACCCGCTTTCAGGATGTTGCGGCGAGAAGCAAGCAACTCGCGGCCTCTACGTTCGACATGGAGCGGTATGTCCATGAACTGGAAAAATTGGTGGAGGTGGCTGCGAAGCAGAGTGAGCAGGAAGCCCGCGATGTAGCTGAAATCCTCAGATCTAACTTGCTGGATCAGGACTACTGCAGTCCGCCACATCACCGCAGTCGGTCGCCGGAGGAGGCGGTTAGAGCATATGTGCGGGCCTGGGCATCCGGGATCGGTCGGCGCAATCCTTTCCCCGGCTTCAACCCGGGAATCTACCTTGAGCGGCATGGTGTCAGTGCTGAAGGTGTGGAGCCGCTTGCCGACTACCTTCGTGTGGGAGCACCTGCAGGTCCGTGGCGGCTACCCGTCATCCGCGACACCGATGAGTGCCTGACGCATATCGGCAAAGCGCGAGTTGCTCTGCACCTGCATGTCTTCTATCCGGACCTGCTGGCTGAGATGCTCGAGCGCCTAGGGCGGAACGCCATTCGTCCCGATCTGTTCGTCAGTGTGCCTGCGGATCGTTCCGTCGAGGACGTTGCTCGGCAGTTGGAAAGTTATTCTGGCAAGGTCGTTGCGATCGAGACAGTTCCCAATCGCGGTCGTGATATCGCTCCATTCCTGACCGCCTTTGGCCCGCGCATTGCCGCCAGTTACGACTTCATCGGGCACCTTCACACCAAGAAGAGTGTTGATATCAAGGACGCCTCTGTGGGGGCCGCCTGGAACCGGTTTCTCTTGGAGAACCTTCTGGGTGGCAAATCCGGAGCCATGATGGACCGCATTCTCGGTGTGATGAGCAACACGCCATCCATCGGCATGGTTTTTCCGGACGACCCGAATGTGGTTGGATGGAGTGCTAACAAGCCTTTTGCTACCTCCCTCGCTGGGCGCCTCGGCATCAAGGATCTGCCGGAACACTTCGTCTTCCCCGTCGGCACAATGTTCTGGGCGAGAGTGGATGCGCTGAAGCATTTCTGGGCGCTTGGGCTGGAATGGAATGACTATCCGGAAGAGCCGCTCCCCTATGACGGATCGATGTTGCATGCCCTTGAGCGCCTGTTCCCCCTAGGCCTTGCAGAGAGCGCAAATCAGTGCGCCTTAACTAACGTGACCGGTATGAGTCGATGAACATAGCAATATTTGGAGGTGGTGGCTTTATTGGTTCGGCAATCGTTGATCGTCTTCTCAAGGATGGTCATAAGCTACGGATTTTTGAGCGCCCACGTGTCTATCCCTTTCGTTCCTTTGCCGCAGGCGAGCAGGTCGAATGGGTAACCGGGGATTTGATGAGCATGCATGATGTCAGTAAGGTCGTGGATGGCGTCGATGTCGTCCTCCATCTGGTATCCACCACCTTGCCGAAGAGTTCCAACGACGATCCGATATACGACGTTCAAAGCAATCTTGTCGCGACACTGCAAATGCTCAGTGCAATACGCGAGAAGGGTGTGGGCAAGATCGTCTTCATTTCTTCGGGCGGGACTGTATACGGGGAGCCAAGTTATCTGCCCATCGATGAAGCGCATCCGACGGAGCCGCAGGTTTCCTATGGCATCACCAAGCTGGCAATCGAAAAATACCTACTTTTGTATCAGCGTCAATATGGGATCAAGGTGAATATTCTTCGGGTCACCAATCCCTACGGTGAACGTCAACGGGTCGAGACGGCGCAGGGCGCCGTGGGCGTTTTCCTAAGCCGAGCCCTGCAGGGCCTGCCACTGGATATCTGGGGGGATGGCAGCGTCACCCGTGATTATATTCACGTAAGCGATGTAGCGGAGGCCTTTTCTCATGCTGTGGCCTATGACGGTGCGAAGTCAGTGTTCAATATCAGCTCCGGTATGGGAACCTCGCTCAATGAACTGATTGAGAATATGGAGATTGTGCTCGGTCGGTCGATTGAGCGGCGTTATCTAAAAGGGCGTCCATTCGATGTGCCCGTGAGCGTGCTGGACAACAGTCTGGCACGTCATGAGCTGGACTGGCACCCCACGGTGAGCCTGCTTGATGGTGTTCGCAGAACCGCTCTGTGGATGGAAAAGGCGTTAGAAAAATGACGGAACAGGTTCAGAAAGTGCTTGTTACAGTCGTCATTCCGACGAAAAATGGCGGTCTGCACTTGGATCGGGTGCTGAGTAGTGTTTACTCGCAGCAAACACCTTGGAAATTCGAGGTTCTGGTCGTCGACTCCGGTTCCACCGATGAAACGCTTTCCATCGTGCGCAGGTATTCGCAACTCAGGCTGATCCAGATCGAGCCTGCTGAGTTCGGCCATGGCAAGACGCGCAACCTAGCTGTTGCGGCTTCCAAAGGCGAGTATGTCGCCATGATCACACAGGATGCGCTTCCAGCATCTCCGTCGTGGCTGGCCGAGTTGCTAAAGCCAATGCTGGCGGACGATCGGGTCGCTGGTGTCTTTGGTCGGCATATCGCCTATCCGGAAAGTAGCGTGTTTACCAAGTATGAACTGGAGCAGCACTTCGCCAGTTTCACCCGGTACCCGGTCATCGAGCTCGATGATCGGCAACGCTACGCGTCCGATGAAGGCTATCGCCAGTTGCTCTACTTCTTTTCGGACAACAATGCCCTGTTGAGGCGCGCTGTCTGGGAACAGATTCCGTATCCGGAAGTGGATTTTGCAGAAGACCAGGCTTGGGCTCGAAAGATGCTCGAAGCTGGATACCGTAAAGCCTATGCGCATGATGCAACTGTTTACCACTCTCATGAATATGGGCTCTGGGAGCGTTTGCAACGCAGCTTCGATGAAAGTTATGCATTGCACCGTCTCTTCGGCTACAAGCAAGGCCGTGGACTGAAACACGCGGTTCGCAACTGGATGGGGCTAACGCGGCGTGATCTCTCCATCGCCAAGCGCGCTGGGTTACCATTTTCACGCCAAGCAATGCTGTTGAGGGTGCCTATTGATAATGCCATGCGCATTGCTGGCAGCTATCTTGGCTTACATGGCAGCCGCTTGCCTGAGTTTCTTCGCCTGCGCCTTTCCCGTGATTGGCGCCTCATGAAGATTGATAACTGGAGCAAGTGAACTTGAGTTTTGCCTTAATAATAAATAGGACAAGCAAGGCGTTGAATTTTGCCAAGTCAAATGGCTGGCTGAATCTATTGCGCCTGATCCTGCATCGGTTACTGCGAGTTGGGGGCTACTTCGGCAAGACTAGGATCTTTGGACTCTATGATTTCGTGACCCAGCCAGCCATTGGCGTGGCAGCTAGGGCTGATGGCGTCTCGAACAAGACCATCAACTGGTTCGTTCCTGAGGTCGGTAAAGGCTCCGGGGGGCACCTAAACATCTTTCGGTTCATCAAGAATTTGGAGGCGCATGGGTTCGAGAACCGGATCGTTATCATAGGAAGCCCCACCCGAAAGGCGCCTGATCGGATCAAGAGTGAGATTCATGAGTGGTTCTTTCCGGTTCAGGCTGAGGTGTACTCCGATGCCGAGTCAGCTCCACCAGCATATTTCACGATGGCCACTTCTTGGCCGACGGCATACTACGTGAGGGCGTACCAGTCGACCATGCAGCGTTGCTACTTCGTTCAGGACTTCGAGCCTTGGTTTTATCCGGCCGGCTCTGACTCTTTGCTAGCAGAGGCGACCTACGGCTTCGGATTTCAAGGCTTCACTGCGGGTTCTTGGCTCGCACGGAAACTGAGTGAAGAGTTTTCGATGCCCACCTGTGCCCTAGGCTTTTCGTTCGATCGGGAGTTATATAAACCGCAATCCAAACCGCAAGTGGAACGCAAACATAAACGAATTTTCTTCTATGCTCGCCCTCCTACTGCGCGCAGGGCTTTCGAACTTGGCCTGCTGGTCTTGGCGGCGGTTTCTAAACGCTTGCCGGATGCCGAGATTGTCTTAGCTGGCTGGGACGTTCGGAACTACGACATCCCCTTCCAGGTTGAGCATGTAGGCCTTGTCGATCTGAAGGACCTCCCGGCCTTGTATGGTGGTTGTGACGTGGCTCTGGTGCTCTCCTGTTCCAATCTTTCTCTTTTACCTCTCGAGCTAATGGCATGTGGCGTGCCGGTCGTCAGTAATCGCGCACCTTTCACTGAGTGGTTACTTAATGATTCAAACGCCGTACTTGCTGATGCTACAGTGGAAGGCCTTTCAACAGCGATCATAGATTTGCTTGAGTCTCCCGCTAAGATTGATAAAATTCGGCAGGCTGGATTTGATTTTGCATGTCATACGAGTTGGGAAAATGAGGCAAAGATCATGGCTGAGCACTTAGAAAGCTTAGCTAATTAGAATGATGGGGTTTTTGGGCTTTGTTGCGCAAATCGTCTGAAGGAAACTTCCAGAAACCTCCCGTTCTGGCATGATCTGACCGTTCGCTGACCGAGATGCCCCGATGAAGAGCCTGTTCGCCGCCGAAGAACGTGAAAGCAAGCTGTCCAAGCTGGGTGATCCGCTGGAGTCGCTGGGTCGCCATGTCGACTTTGCCGCGTTAGCGGCCGGCCTCCATATCCGACCGAGTTGATGATCCGCCTGCTAGTCATCCAGCAGCTGTTCAACTTGTCCGATCCCCAACTTGAGTTCCAGGTGCTCGACCGCGCCAGCTTCCAGCGTTTCCTCGGCATTCGCGACAGCGGCAAGGTGCCGGATCGCAACACGGTGTGGGCCTTCCGTGAGCGCCTGGCGCAGGCGAGCTTGGATGCAAGCTTGTTCGACGAAGTGAATCGCCAACTACAGGCCGAAGGCTAGCTCGCCCGTTGTGGCCAGATCATCGACGCCACCCTGGTGCCGGTTCCGACCCAGCGCAACGGCCGGACCGAGAACGCGCAGATCAAGCAGGGTGAAATGCCGGAGGACTGGTCCACCAAGAAGCTGGCGCACAAGGATGTCGACGCTCGCTGGACCGAGATGCACGGCAAGCAGGCCTTCGGTTACAAGCTGTCGGTGTCGACCGACGGCCGCTACAAGCTGATCCGCACCGTGCACATCAGTCCGGCCAACGAAGGCGACCAGAATCATCTGTTGAAGGCGCTCGACCGGAGCAATACCAGCCGGGATCTGTACGCCGACCGCGGCTACACCGCACTGGACATCCTCAAAGCGTGCGGTTGGTGGCAATACATCCAGCGCCGCGCCAAACCGAAGCAAGCGTTATCCGAGACACAGGCTGGTCGTAACCGGCGCATCGTCAGGATCCGGGCACGCGGGGAACATCCGTTCGCAGGCCTGCGTGCTTTGGGTGGCAAGTGCCTGCGCAGCGTATGCTTGGCCCGGGCGACCTTGCAGTTGCATCTCAAGGTACTGACCTACAACCTGAAGCGGATGTGCTGGCTGAAAAACAACGGGGTGGCCATCTTCTAACGCCCAAAGTGCGTTCGGAGCCGGCGAAATGTGGGCTTCGGAGTAAAAGACACCAAGCTCAGAGACGATAACTGCGCCAGATGGCTGAGGATTTGCTCAACAAGAGGGCTTGCTCACTTGGTAGCAGGTTTCTGGAAGCCCCCTTAAGGCGGCGCGGGCGCTGCCAAAGCGAAGCGGGCAAGCCGTCTGTCTCCAGAACGCCCTGCCCGCGGTCCCACCCGAAATGTTGGGTTGTTGCCAACCCGGTGCTGCCTCTCCAAGAACTTGCAGCCATTTTACGGGCGGGTGCGCGCGGACGGTATCCGTAGAACTACGTACTGGTGCCTGATGGTGCGCTCAGACGTAACCGTCCGGGTTGGTGCGCTGCCAGCGCCAGCTGTCCGCGCACATTTCTTCTATGCCTTTTTCTGCCTGCCAACCCAGTTGTTTGCGCGCGGCGGTCGGGTCGGCCCAGCAGGCGGCGACGTCGCCGGCGCGGCGCGGCGCGATGCGGTAGGGCAGGGTCTTGCCGCAGGCGGCCTCGAAGGCGTGCAGCACTTCGAGCACCGAGTAGCCGCGGCCGGTGCCGAGGTTGGTGGTGATCAGCCCGCCGGTGTGCCTGAGTGCGTCGAGCGCCGCCAAGTGGCCACGCGCCAAGTCCACCACGTGGATGTAGTCGCGCACGCCGGTGCCGTCGACGGTCGGGTAGTCGTCGCCGAACACGCTAAGCGCATCGCGTTTGCCGACGGCGACCTGGCTGATGAAGGGCAACAGGTTGTTCGGGATGTCATTCGGGTCTTCGCCGATCAGCCCGGACGGGTGCGCGCCGACCGGGTTGAAGTAGCGCAGGA
>NZ_STGJ01000028.1 GCF_004919095.1 Crenobacter intestini
AAGGGGATGCTCTCGCCAGCACCGCCACTGCCTGCCCCAAGCTCCTTGTAGCGCTGCAGCAGCGTCAAGTACTGCAGCTTCGTGAGGGCCACCGCAATCGACTGCTTGGGCTCGGTATCGAACTCGTAGACCGACTTGTCCCAGGTGAAGCCCTGGATCTTCGCGGCCTCAAGGATGCCGCTGAACCGGTTGAACTGCTTGGCGAAAGCAGCCCGTGCCGCCAAGTCATCCGGCAGCTTTGCAAAGTCGGCGATGCCTGCCGCGCTGAAGATGGCGCTGATCTCGGTGAAGTAGTCGTTCAAGCGCTCCAGGTTCCGGGGCAACTGGTCGGCAAACAGGCCAATGGGCTTGTCGCCGGAGTAAAGCTTCACCGCCGCGTCCACATTGCGCTTCATCGTGTGCGGCTTGCGGTAATAGCGGATGGTGCCAAACGGCTTGTCTGGTCCGAACAGCCGGTTGGTGCGTGAGAACGCCTGGATGATGTTTTCGTACTCCAGCAGCTTGTCGCAGTACAGCGTGTTGACCCACTTCGAATCGAAGCCCGTCAGCATCTGGTTCACCACGATCAGCAGATCCAGGCGCATCGCCGGCTCGGCCTCGGCCCGGATGTAAGGCGCTTTGTGGGCCAGGCGCGAAGCCAGGTCCTTCTTGAAGTTCGCGTGGGTGCCCATGTCGAACTTCTGCCCGTAAGTGGCGTTGTAGTCCTTGATGATCTCTTCCAGCCCTTCTGCCTTGAAGGCTGGATCGGCACCACCGGTGTCGTCATCGCTGATGTGCGGGTCAAACAGCGCAGTGATCTTCAACGTGGGGCACTGCGCCTTCATGAGGCGGTAGTAGATGATCGCTTCGGTGATGCTGCTAGTGGCAAGGATGGCGTGGAACTTCCCTGCCTGGCTCAGCACCTCCCAGTTGTCGGCAATGTCCTTCAGCACGGCGTGGCGATGCTCGTCGCGCTCGTACTGGGCGTTTGGCAGGTAGTCCTCAATGCCACGCTGGTACCCACCAACCACGTCGCGGTGGCCAGCCATCGGCACGTATTTCATGTACCGGTTGAAGACCTTTTTCTTCGCTTCGTCCGCCAGTGCCTCGGCCACGGTTGCCGCCTTGACCCTCTCCAGGGCCACCGCTTGCCGCAGGTCGCGGTCACGGTAGGTCAGAACCTGGTAGGGGTCGAAGCCCAGCACGTTTTTGTCGCGAATGCCGTCGGCGATGCTGTAGCGGTGCAGTTCATCCCCAAAGATATCAGTCGTGGTGTTGTACTTGCGCACGTTCTCCTTGTGGATGGGCGTGCCGCTGAAGCCGAAGAACACTGCGCCCGAGAAACTCTCTTTGATGTCGGACAGCATGTCGCCGAAGGTAGAACGGTGACACTCGTCCACGATAAACACAATGCGCTTTCCGCGCATGGTCTCCAAGTCGTGCGCCTTCAAGCCATCGTCGTCGCCCGTGATCCGGCTCATCTTCTGGATAGACGTAACGATCAGGGTGTCTGCAGGCGCGGTGCTCTTCAGCGTTTTGACGAGCACGCCGGTGTTCTCGGTGGCCTGCACCTGGTTGCTGTCACCGGCAAAGTCCCGGTACGCCTTCAGCGTCTGTGTGCCCAGCTCCACCCGGTCCAACAAGAACACCACTTTGTCGGCGTCTTTGGAGTTGGCGATAAGCTGGGCCGACTTGAAGCTCGTCATGGTCTTGCCCGAGCCCGTGGTGTGCCATATATAGCCGCCCAGGCGGTTCGGGTTTTTCCAGTCCGTCTTGGCCACCTTGTCCGAAATGGCGTGCGCGGCGTAGTACTGGTAGCTACGCATCACTTTCAGCACGCCGTCGGCCTCGTCGGCCACGGTGTAGAAACCGATCAACTGGTGCGCCATCGGGATGGACAGCAGGCTGGAGGTGACGCCCTTCCAGTCGTTGATGGGCTCATTGTTGAAGTCGGCCCAGTGGAAGGCGTAGTCCTTGTTGAACTTGCCGTCCGGCCCGGGGTTGGCAAAGTACAGCGCCTCCCCTGGCTCCATGGCCACAAAAATCTGAACCAGCGAAAACAGCCCAGTGAACACGCCCTCGCGTGCGTACTTCTGGATCTGGTTGTAGGCCTGGCTAACCGGCACACCGCTCTTCTTCAGCTCGATGTGGATCACCGGCATGCCGTTGATCAGCAGCAGCAAGTCACCCCGCCGGTCATGCTGCAGCTCAGAGGCACGGGCGTAGCGCGGCTGCTGTGCAATCTGGTAGCGGCTTTGCCCGGCGGCAATCTCGTGCCGGTCGTAGACCTTCAGACTCACCTCTTTGCCGAAGTGCAGCGCGTCGGCCGGGTTGTCCCGCGTAATGGCCACCGTCTTGCCGTTGATGAAGCCGTTCAGCCTCAGCGGCGTGCGCAGGGCGACGATCTGCTCCATCACCTGCTGCATCTCGCTATCGGTCAGCGGCACCTCGTTCAGCCGGTCTTTGCTGCGGTTGTTTTCGAAGAGTATCCGCTTCCAGTTCGCCAGCAAGTCGGCCTCGCTGGGGCACTTGATGACCTCCAACTCACCCCAGCCACGCTGACGTAGTTCGTTGATGACTGCGGCTTCGAAAGCAGATTCTTTGTCAAAGGTGGTCATGGGCGATGGGCGCTGGCGTCACACAAACATGGCTTCAAGGCAGGCGGATTTGATCTGCCGAAGCTTCTGGACCTGAGTCGCGTGCTTCGCGATCAAGCCATCCAGAGCGCAAAAGTACATGCCGATCCGCTCTTGCTCTTCCTCGGTGGGTACGCCAATTGGAATGTTCATCACCTTGGCCTTGGAGATGTTGTAGCGCGAGATCCCCTGCGCGAGAACGCGGACCCGCGATCTGAAGGCACTCGCCCTGAGAACATAGGCCATGAACTCGCTTCGGAGACTTGCCAAAGGGCGAAATCCAAAGCAGAAGCTATTGAGGTAGACGTTCGCTTCGCCCCCTGACCACACAGAGGACATGCCTACCTCTTCAGGTGTCTCAGACGAAATCGTGAACATCACGTCGCCTGTCTTCACTTCATTCTGGCTCCTATCCACTCCGATGGCTTCTGTATCAGCCGGGCCAGAGATCGCGTTGCTGAAGACCCCCATGTAGGTGACGAATCGCGCGTCACCACAGCCGAAGTCCTCCTTCGTTTTGCCGAAGAGGCCAGCGTACGGCTGGCCAAGTTTACCCAGAGGGACCGAGTCCCAAGGTGAAGTGAAATTCGCAAATCGAACTTCAGGAACAGCGGAGCCGGGCTGCGGAAACATCTTCTGCAGCATTACTGACCTTAATACCAAAAGCTTTTCATGCTTGCGCTGATGCAAGGCGATCATGGAGTCGAGGTCCGAGAAGTAAGAAGCAATCTTCTGCTGTTCTGGCACAGATGGGGCAGCGAACTGAACGCGGACGAACGAGTCCCAGTACAGTCGCTTTCTGAAGTCTGTGACTCCATAGGACAACTTGTTCATTTGGGCCACGACTTGAGGGCGCCTCAAGCCGCAGTCCATGAATAACGGATAGACGGTATCGTCCGGGGTTGCTGTCAGATAGGCTGGGCTGACCATTCCCTCAGTCTTTGCAACGCCAAGCGCGCCCTGCCACGCGCGCATCATGTTCAGCACGAGATCCCCTGATCGAACGTGCTTGTAGAGCGACTTGTCCTTGCTTCGACGCACCTTCTTTCCGAGGGCCTCGTTGCTCAGCTCGCCAGTCGAAATGCCGCTGTGAATGGAGACTGACAAGATGGGCAGCGAATCGTTGCCTCGTTCGTTGCGTTCTGCGTATATCTGCCCAAGCTTCTTTGGCACCCACGGCGCGTCGTATCCCTTGAAACGAATCTTCGGCACGGTGCCTTCCGTCTGATCGGTCATCTCAACCCCTAGCCAGCAGAGTCTTCAGTTCCTCAATGCCCTTGAGATCGAAGTCGCCACCATCCAGTTCTCCGAGCATGCACACCAGAGCATCCTCGGCTTGCTGAATATCACGAGCGTTGTCGGCGTAGGTGATCCGGTACTTCTCAACCAAGGCTTGCAGCTTTGCGACGAGGCCATACATCACCATGACCGGCAAGCCATTCAGCTGGTCCACAAGCGGCGTGAGCCACTTGGCTTCGAGCAGGGCATACACCTGTTCGTCGCTCAGCTTCTCAATCGTGGCCTTGGTCTTCAGGTGAAGTGCTGCGGCGTCTTTCTTGATGGCCGCCTTTAGTGACTTTTCCTTGGCCAGCACTTTGGCTGCTTGGATGATCTTGGCCTCGTAGGATTCGGGGTCGAGCGCAGAGGTGCCATTTGCATCGGCTTCGAGCTCTTTGGCTTCCTTGGCCACCGCCGCTGCAACGAACTTGTCGCCCGCTTCGTTGAAGGTGTCTTTGGCCTTGTCTTCCTCGCTGAAGCCTTCAAGCTGTTCTTCCAGCTGAGCGACCACCTCGGCCAGCTCGGCCTCCTTCTTATGAAGGGCGGCCAGCTCCTTCTTGTGGTGGGCCAACTGCACCAGGTCAAATGGCAGGACGCGACCCTTCCAGCCATCCTGCACCTCAACGTCCTTCCCGTCCTTCTTCCTGACGACGTAGTTCGGGTCGACCACCCGTGTGGCACCAAAGCCTTCGGTCTGCAGGATTTCCAGATCCACCGCGATGGGCTGCCAGTGGTCGTCGAGGACCTGATAGGCCTGGTACTTGTCGATGAGGGGCACCGTTCCGACCTTGGCCAAGCGCTCGAACAGTTGGTCGCAAATCAATGCTTCTTGGCGAGGAACCTGCAGCGTGAGCATCTTTCCGATCAGCTCGCTGTACAGCCACGGCTTGAAGCCGTCGAACGCACGCTTGAAGTCCTCGTTGAACTTCGTCACTTCAAGGTGCTGGCTCACGGCTGCAGCCAGGTCATCTACCTTCGGCTGGGCGTAAGGCGTGCCGTCCAAGGTGAACAACGCCGGGCGCAGGTTAGGGAAGGCCTTCCAGAAGTTGGCCAGCGCATCCAACTCGCTCAGCGGAATGCCGCCGAACATCGAGGCGTACAGGTCCCAGCTCTCGGGTGGCTCGGACGAGTCCACGTAGCGCGGAATGTTGAGGTTGTAGTCGTTGGCCTCGCCTTGAAGCTCCGTTTTTGGCACCAGACGGCTGAAGCCAGGCACGGTGGCGCGGGCGACCACCACATCGGTGATCTTCTTGATGTCGCACGCGCGCAGCTTGTTGTTCTTGCCTTCTTTGGCGAAGCCCTTGGAGGCGTCAACAAACAACACATCGCTGCTCTTGCGCTTCTGCCGGAGCACGAGGATGACAGTGGGGATGCCGGTGCCGAAGAAGATGTTGGAGGGCAGGCCGATGATGGTTTCGAGGTGGTCGTTCTCGATCAGCTGCTTGCGGATGACACCTTCTTCACCACCGCGGAACAGCACACCGTGCGGCAGGACGATGGCCATGATGCCGTTGGGCTTCAGGTGGTACAGGTCGTGCAGCAGGAAGGCGTAGTCGGCCTTGGACTTGGGGGCCACGCCAAAGCGGGCGTAGCGCGGGTCAGTGTCCTTGTGCAGTGGGTCCCACTTCTGCGAGTAAGGCGGGTTCGACACCACCGCATCCAGGTACAGCGGGTTGTAGCTGTTGACCGGGTCTTGCTCGTCGAAGTACGGCCAGTCGTCCTCCAGCGTGTCGGCGTTGCGCGTAACGATGTTGCCCGGGAGGATGCCGCGCATGACCAGGTTCATGCGCGTGAGGTTGTAGGTGTTCTCCTTCAGCTCTTGGGCGTAGTACTTGATGCTGTCTTTATCGCCCATGTGTTTGGCGATGGCCTGGCCAATGTTGAGCAGCAGCGAGCCGGAGCCACTGGTGGAGTCGTAGATCTGGATGGTCTCGCGGTCTTTCAGGTGGTGCGCGATGACCTCAGATATCAGCACAGACACCTCGTGCGGGGTGTAGAACTCGCCTGCCTTCTTGCCTGCATTGGCGGCGAACATGCCAATGAGGTACTCGTAGATGAAGCCGAGCACGTCGTAGCCCTGCTTGCCATCCATGGGGATGTCTTTGATCAGCTGAAGCAGATCACTGATCGCTTTGGTCTGCTTCGCTGCCGTATCGCCCAGTTTGCTCAGGCCGGTTTCCAGCGTCTTGAAGATGCCTTCGAACAGGCGCTTGTGGTTCGGATGGATCAGGCGGCTGAAGGCTGACAGGGCTTCGCGCACGTTGGCGACGTCAAAGTCGCTCGTTTGGTCCAGCCAGGTCGAGAACAGGTGCTGGTGGGCAATGAAGTAGCCCAGGTTGGACTTGAAGTGATCGACGGTTTCCGCGTCGTCCTCGGTCACCGCACTGAAGTCCTCGTCCGTGAAGCCCTCGGCGGTGGCGAAGGCCACCAGCTTGTCGGAGAGGTACTTGTAGAAGATGAAGCCAAGGATGTAGTCCTTGTATTCATTGGCCTCGATCTTCGAGCGCATCTGGTTGGCGGATGCCCAAATTTTGGATGCGAGTTGTTGCTTGTTCACAGTGATGGCTTCTAGTTTTTTGATCAGGCTAATTGAATGAAACATTCTGACTCAAGCAGGGCAGAGTCGGAAAAATAATTAAATTTCAAAAGGATACTCAAACCTTCATGTCAAAAATTGGGGCCAAGAACGCCATTAATACGGTCAAAAACGCGCTGAAAAATGGGAATCCGCGCGTGGCAATGTTGATACCAGCGGCCCCTCGCGGCTTCGCTTCGAAGCCGCGAGGCGACATTCGCTGAAGGCACTGATGGCAACTCAGTCTACTTCATCGAGCAACGCTACACATCAATGAGCCCAGATGAGATTGAGGCCTGCTCCTTCCGCAGCCGCAGGACCTCTTCCTCGATCTGCGCCTCCCTGTCGAACACACGAACCATCTTGTCCATCTGTTCTTTGCTGAAAAGAGGAATCGGCAGCTCCTTGAGCTCGGACAGCTTAATGTATGGGATGCTGGTCCCGACGGTACGCCCCTTGAGAGAAGCCTGCCCCATCTCTGAGCGCAGATAAACCAGTAGCGCCTTCGCTGGGTACGTATCCGGTACTTTGCTGCGCAGAATGACCAACGACTGTCCTGCAATCCACCCCCCCTCTCCGAGGGACGGAGCATCCTGAACGAGACCTAGCTTACCAACGCTTCCCTTGAAAGCCATCAGAGCATCGCCTGGCACGATGAAGTACACAGAGTCTTTGCCAATTTTGAACTCGTACATAGCGTCCTTGCTGGCAGTACGAATGTAACCGTAGTCAGGAAGGTCCTGAGCCAGCACCTCACGCACAGGATCTCCACCACCAGCCGTTTGGTGCTGACGCGGGCGAACGACCTCGAAGAAGTCTCCGAGCGAACGCATCGGATAGCGCCCCTGGAATTCCGCCAAACTGCGCGCCGCGTCGTCCAGTACATAACGACCCGGCTCCAACATGTAGTCATTGTCACGGATGGCCTGTCTCGAAACCGAAACAGCATCCTCTGAGAACTCAGAACCATCAGGAGAGTCGTGATGTGTGGCCTCAAACAGCAGGGATTGCAGATCAGCCAGCTCGACGCGTCTTTTTTCTGACCGCACAAGCCAGTCATCCCTCACCGCATTAACAAAGCGGACACGCTCCACACCACCGTTGCCATTCAGCACCAGTACCGACAACGGAATATTGGTGTGGCTGCATAGTCCAGCCGGCAGCGCAATGACAGCCTCTAGCTGGCCAGCCTCAATCAGGCTTTCACGCAGTTGGCGCTCCCCGCCAGAAGCAAACAAGATCGAGTTCGGCATCGCCACTACAATGCGGCCGCGGGTCTGAGCCAGCAGATGCCTGATCTGCAGAACGCTGCTCGTCGAGTACTTTTCCGGGAAGCGACCAAACAGGTCTCCATCAACCACCTCTTTGGGATAGCGCACCCCTATGGGCGGGAAGCACACCGCCACATCAAAACGACTCGGATCGAGGGCACCCAACGCTGATGGCCTCTGGATTGGGTCGCTGGACTTCAATGTCCAGTTACGCCCGCCTACCAGGGTAAGAAGCTGAGCCGCTAAGGTTGGCTCAGGCACTTCGACGTAAGCATTAGCGCCTAGACGCGCGACGCGTGTCGCCAGCTGCCCAGAAGCATCCCAAGGAACGTAGACCTTTGACCCCGGCCCGATCTGGGCGAGGGAGACCATGAAATGGTTGAAGCTGGGAGCACTCGAGGGAGAACTGTCCCTGCTCTCCTGCCACCAGTACGCCACATCGTCCAGGTTCAAGTTTTTGAGCAGCCCTTGGGAATCCAGCTCGGCAATCTTCCTGAGTAGCTGAGCGATATCCAGACTGCTATGCAGCGGATACCACGCGCTCTCGTCCATAAACGCACCCTGTACCGCAGGTTGCTGCTGCACGCTACGTAGCGCAGCCCGCAGCTCCCCCAAGTCCCGATCCAGAAGACGATCAAGCCGGAGGTTATCCGGAAGGTCGCAGTCCGTCTTCGACAACTTCCACCAGCAAAGCAGCTGCAGAACCAGGGACATCGCCGTGTTAATCGGCAACCGACCACGCATGGTCTCGATCAATTGCCAGAAAATTTTCTCGTCCATTTGTATGCCTTTCTAAAACGTGACGGATCCGTCAGTGCTGACGAAAACGGTTGCGCCGCTGACGGTTGTACGTCGTGATGGCCACTCCGCCTTGCTCCACCACGACAACGCCTCCCTTATCTCGGATCTTGAGAAGCAGACTTCGCTGGGCATCGAGGTCAGCCAGGAGGCGATCAACCTCATTGATGTCCAAAACGACCTTGTCGTTGCTCGAGCGCCCGTGCTCGATCACGTAGTCGACCATCTTGGGCGAAATCCCACGCTGGGTTTGCCGAGCTTTGCAGTGATGTGTGGTGTGCATGATGCGGTCTCCTTTGTCTGACCATACAGCGATGGTAAGCAACGTATTTACATTCGTCAATAAAGTTTTTAATACTTTTTCTTAGGATCGCATACCTTAGCATCCGCCTTAGTGATTTAGCCAGTCGGCTATTTCTTTGGAAGAGATTTCCATTGACATTGGAATTAGAACACGTAGAATCGACTCATGCAATAAACATCAACAAGGAAGACAGTCATGCCATACAACAACCACAACGTCACCGACAACAACTTCGCCGTACAGCTCGTTCGTTACCCATCCATCACTCGCTCAGAAGAGATGAATAGCTGGGAGAACTACAGCCTGGATGACCTCCGGCAGTGGAGCATTGAGTGGCTGACTTCCTCGCGGGTACTGACTCAGGCCCAGATGGAAACGCATCTGTTCTTTCCACATGAGATCGATGAACTGCAGCGCCATAGCGACCAGATCAAGGCGGAGATCACAAGATCGATCGAGCAAAGCCCGTTCTGGATGATGCTGGCAGAGATGTACCGTTACGCGGTGCAAGGTGATGGGGAGCTGATCAGCCAGGTGATGGAGAGTCCTGCCCAAGATGATTGGGGTGACAAGGTTGTCACCATTCTGAATATGCTGGGTCGCGTCCAGGCAGGTTGGAATGAGATGCCACCCTACGCCTATGTGGAAAATGTGGGCGCACACACCGGACCTGGGCACCTGCTCGCGCTACGCTTCCTTGCCCGGCTCAAGCTGGATTTCCCACGCTGCTCCCAGAGCGAGCTGATTAGCGGGCTGAGTTGCCACTTCTCTCTCCCCGAGCAAGGGCTCTCGCTACCAGAACTGGCAGTCCTGTCAGGCACCACTTACGGCCGTATCAAGTCGTTGACCGCCAGCCACAAGAAGCACCGTGGCGGCTTACTGACAACCAATGCACCTAGCGGGGTCTACGTCATAGCTGCACTAGCAAAGGAGTGGCTGAAACAAGAACCCGGCTTTTTGCCCAGCAGCTCAATCAAGGAAGTCGTTCTTGATGAGGAAGAAGCCCCCCATTCGGCGGAGGCATCCGAGGACCCAGCACTGCTCGAGATCGACGAACTGGACTTGCAACATCAGACCAGTCAGCTCTCAGCAGATCTCTACGCACTCAACTTCTGTCTGATCGACCAGCAGGGTACGGCACTGTTCGCAGTCCGGATGAGCAAGCGCGGCGAAAAAAACAAGCTGTTCCGACTGTCAGAAGGTGGCGCAGGGGGGAACCTCCTGGAGAACACGATCTACGTCGCAACCCAAGAAGAGGCCAAGCAAAAGGTACTGGAAGAAGACCTGGCGATACGCGCGACCTCTGCAGATAAAAGCCGCACAGGACTCTACAAGCTATCCGGCCGCTCAATCGTGGCAGCCTACGACTTCACGGAAAAACGCCTGATCAAAGGGGAAAACAAATGACACTGGACAAATTCAAGCCAGCCATCCAGTCGATGGATCTCGCCAACATCGTCCACGCCGGCGACATCCCGGATAGCCTGATGTTCTACTCAGAGGGCGACCTCACCAGCTACTACATCCCCTTCGAGTATGTGAACCCACATGCCAAGGTGGTGCTGGTCGGGATTACACCTGGACTGGTGCAGTGGCGCAATGCGATGTCTCAGGCCAAGCAGGCGTTCAGGCAGCACCTGGCCAACGAGGAAGTGCTTCGTCAGTGCAAACAAACAGGTGCCTTCAGCGGCCCGATGCGCACCAACCTGATCGAGATGCTGGACGCTGTCGGGCTCCACAAGTGGCTCCATCTGAAAAGCTGCAGCGAACTGTTCTCGTCAGCCAGCCACTTGGTACAAACAACATCCCTGTTGCGAAACCCCGTTTTTTACCGAGGGGAGAACTACAACGGCACGCCAGACATGATCAGGAGCAGCATGCTTAAAAAACAACTGCTGGATGGCTTTGCCAGAGAGTGCCAGACGCTAAAAAGCGCAGTGTTCATCCCACTGGGGCCGAAGGTGGCAAGCGTACTGGATTGGCTGGGAGCCCAAAGGTATCTGGAAGCCGGCCGAGTACTGGATGGGATGCCGCACCCGTCTGGCGCCAATGCAGAAAGGATCGCTTACTTCCTTGGGCGAAAAGAAAAAGAGAAGCTCTCGAGTAAGACAAACGGCGATCAACTTGATGCCGCTCGGCAGCGCCTACTGACCAAGGTTGCCAACCTCTCCACTGTTCCACACATGACCATCTAGACATGGAACGATGTCTGCAATCATTTCGCTAGAAGATTTTTACTGGAAGAAAACATCGCAAATACAATAACATCAAACCAAGAAATAAAAGCCAAGCAGAAAGGAGAAAAAATGCAAAACGAAGTACACATTTTCAAGATAGCACCGAACAAAAAACAACAAGATAAATTATCCAACATATTCATGCCTTTTGTTTGCATATTTGATCTGTTTGCCAAAAACAGACCAACTATAAAAACAGAAATGGATGCAAAATTATTTCTGTTAAAAAACAAAACGGAAATTTACCATGCAATAAATACAAATTATTTCGAGCAAACAATATCAATACTAGCAAAGATGCTGGTGGACTGGAGCAAGGCAACCCCAAGCTCAATTTCGATACTGTTCAACAAACAATGGAGCATATCCAAGGACGGCGCAGTATTCTTCCCAATACCGCATCTTGGTCTAGTTCACACTGCATCACCAGCAAAAATTCTTTCCATAAAAGAACACTACGCCATCTCAGGAGTAGGAATTTCATTTTGGCTAGACGGCTTTAAAATCTACATCGACGCAAAAGAGAAGACAAGAACAAACACATCAACACAAAAACCCCTACAAACAAACAAAAATAAAAACAACAACAGCGAAATATCATTTGACACCTACGTTGCAATGTTTAGATCTCTAGAGCTTAAATTGTCACAGAATATTTCCAAACCAGATTTCTCAAAGATAGAGGGAAGACCAGTTTCCGGAGGGCTGCCCTCTCTTGGAAAGAGGTAGGAAAAAGTCGATGACTTCCCTGGTGATTAAAAAATTTACCACCGCACCGAATCAGCCAAGGGGGGCCGGCGGATGCCGGGGGCAAGGCGTCCAGCCGAGCCACCCGAGCGCCCCCAGCGCGAGGGCCGGGGGGAGCCGCCTCCGTGGGCGACCGCCAGGGAGCCAGGCCGCCCCAGCGGCCGGCAGGAGGTGGGGGGCAAAGCCCCGGCCGCCGAGCGGAGCGCGGCTACCCGCGTTTCCGAGTGAGCGGGGCCCCCGACCGTTGCGCAGCAACGGGTGGGGCAGCAAACGACCACCGCGCAGCGGTAGGCGGAAAGGCGGGTAGCCGCGGTACGCGGCGGCCCCGCAAGGGTCGGGCTACAGCCCGACCCGCCGCAGGCGGGCTAGAAGCCCGCCGTGAGGTGAGCCGATCCGCTGGCAGGCGCGGCGTCCAGCCGCGCCAGTCCTGGGTTGCGGCCCTAGCCGCCGAGCCGTAGGCGAGCCCAGGACGGTGGCAGAGGAGGGGCAATCTGTTGTCGAAAAATGCAAACTGAACACGAAACAAAACACGTTGCGCAATTCGAATGCATAAAATTACATGTAACAATACGTGTTACCGCACTGGCTAGAGAACGGGATTTCACATGACGCAGTCCACCAACGACGAGATCGATCCGCGCGTTTCCAGGATGCGGGCGGCTCACCAAACGCTCCGCGATGCGGGGCAGAACTCTCTGGAGCGTGGGCAGGAAAACCTGCTCACGGCCCTGACCTGGATCTATCGGTGGGGGTGGACAACGAGCGATATGCTCAACCGCGTGCTAGGGCGAACGTCTGGCGGATACGCGCTGCGGCAGGAAAAACGTGGCCTGCTCCGTGGCACTGCCACGGCTAGTGGAGTACCAAAAAAATTTTATACCCTCACAGAGGGTGGTCTAATTGAGGCCTCACGCCATTCAGACGAGCGGATTCCATACGACCTGGATCCGTATCGGGTCAACCAAAACCTAATCAGACACGATCTGATTGCTCAGAACATCGTTCTAAAAATTCTCAATAACGGCCAGACGGCCGATTATATCACTGAGCGCCAGCAACGGATAAAATACCAAAATGGCGAACACAAAATTTTTGACGCGATTGTTATAGATGATGATGGCCGTAGAAATGGAATTGAGGTCGAGCTAACAAAAAAATTTGACAGGCAGCGCGATCAATTTGTTAGATCTATTTGCGATGACCTCATGAGCGGTCATGTCAGCCGAGTGCTGATTGTTTCCGACAGCAACGCAATTCTGCGCGACTATAAACTGAGTTTTGAGCCTGGAGCAGAGCTGCCAATCTGGGAAAAAAACAACCGAGCGCACTACGCGGTTGCGCGGCGT
The DNA here is from genome assembly GCF_004919095.1 of Crenobacter intestini. Classification (GTDB taxonomy): domain Bacteria; phylum Pseudomonadota; class Gammaproteobacteria; order Burkholderiales; family Chromobacteriaceae; genus Craterilacuibacter; species Craterilacuibacter intestini. The sequence goes on from NZ_STGJ01000028.1 coordinate 13,172, forward strand.
GAAAAAATTCCAGCGGAGATTGATGGCAAAATTCACTTCATCCCTCTGGGGCAATAGGCCATGCAGAATCGCCACGTTGCGCTGCTGATCGCCCTAGCCCTATCGGGCTGCGGAGATTCTGGCTCACACGACTACAGTGCCCAGACCCGGGACTACAACCCCAGGCCTATAGAGCCCCCCAGCGCCCCCCCCTCCAGCCAGGAGCGGATCATCGAGCGGATGGGCAGGCGAATCGACGCCAGGCTGGCTGAGCTGGACCGGCTACAGGCAGCCGAGGAACTGCGTTACGCCCGCGCCAGGGCGGAGGAGGCCGCGGGCATAAACGCGGATCCGAGGAGCTGGCTCGATCAGGACCGATTCCGGGAGAGCGCCCGCGCACTGGCGGGATCGCTGTATACCTGCCGCAAACTGGCAACGCCGTGCAGCCGCGCGAAGCCCGGCCTGCAGATTATCGCGAATGCGCTGGCCGCCTGCGCTGACAACCCGACCCAGCTATGCATGGACGTCCGCGAATCAGCCGACGCGCTGACGGAATCGCTGCCTGCTGCCAACAGCGACACGCCGCAGCTCCCCGACAGCCCGCTGTACGACAAACTGGCGACAGGCAACCCTCTGATCGACCTGCATCCAGCGCGCGACGACTACCGCTGGGACATCACGGCAGCGTGGCTGCCGTGGGGAAAAATTTTCCTCGCACTGCTGGCGGCGCTAGCTCTGGGCTATGGCGCGCAGCGCGCAGGGGCAGCCCGGTGGATTCGAGAGTGGATGGAAAACCGACGCGCTGCCTCAGCGCAGGATGAGGACGATGAGGCCTACGATCGACCCGCACCACCCCCACGGGGCGAGGAAGCACCGACGCCCGTTCAGGCACGGGCAAACCTGCTCGTCGACAGATCGTGGCTGGATGATCCAGAGCCTGAGACGCCGGATCCCCTCGCGGTAGAGGCAGCCTCAGCCGAGGCCGAGCAGCCAGAGACGCTGCCACCGCCAATCACGCAAACGGCGGAGAAACAGGAGGCGGCACGACGCGAGCAGGAGAAAATCGCGGCGATTGTTGCCCTCATCGGTAGCGTGGATACAGATCTGAAACCACGCCGCCGCCGGCGTTAGGGAGGATAGTTATGCGTATTTTTCAGCGCATTCAACGCGAGGTTACGGTGCTCACGCAATGCCGCTGCGATCGCTGCGGCCTGCCGCTGGCCGGCGAGGGTGCGGACGTGTTCGAGGCACAGGAGGCGCTCCACGTGGATTTTGTGGGAGGCTACGGCTCGGTATTCGGTGACGGTGACCGGGTATGCGGGGATTTCTGCCAGGCCTGCGTACAGGCAGTCCTGGGCGAATGGCTGCGGGTCAGCGCCCCGGAGGATGGTGGGCCGAAGCTGGCACAAAATGCCACCCAACGCTCGAAACCGGACGCACCGGAATGACCCCGATCGCGCAGGCGCTGCCCTACCTTCTCGGCGGCGCTGGGATCCTGCTCGGCGCGGCGGCGGTCGGCGTGGTGCTGTTGCTGCGCCACGCCAGGCGCGTAGAATCGGCGCACGGGCCCCGTACGTAGAGTGCCACACGCGGCCGCGGTAACGACGGCAGAGGTGGCCGATCGAAAGGAAACGCTGCAGGCACTGGAGCGTTGCAAGTCCAGGTTGGGCCAGGTGCAAAGCCTGCCTGCCGATAGTGGCTACTTTGCGGAGGGCGTACAGGACATCCTTGGTGGGCATGTGACGGTGCAGATCGCCAAGCGCAGTGAACTGCACACCTTCAAGGTCATCCCCAAACGCTGGGTCGTCGAGCGCAGCTTTGCCTAGCTGAACCAGAACAGGCGACTGTGGAAGAACTGCGAGCGGTTGCTCAAATCCAACCTGCAGTTCGTCCCCCCTCTGCCTGACGGCACACAAACATCAAGGCTGACGGTCGGCGTTCTCGCACGCCGGCTTCGCCGTCGTGTCTTCGTGGCGGCTCACCTGCGGAGCGCTTCGCGCTGTCCTCGGGTCGCCACCCCGACGGCGCTTGTTCAAACCCTGATGTGAAAACATGGAAGGGCAACCCCAGCAAATCGGGACATGGTTGCTCCTCATGGATGCGCGGCTACGCTGGAGATGCACCTCGGCGGTCGCCGGTCTTGCTCCTGTTTAACTCTTTCCTAGTCGGACGGCAGTCGAGGTGCTCACTCATAACGCTTCCGAACGTCACCCACCCTCACCTCGGGAATTTCACTAGGTCGGGGAAACGTCCGATGAACCTCGCAACGGCGGAACTCGCGGAACGCTTCGGACTCACGATTGAATTGCTCCTCCTCATCCGGAGTCATTTCGATGTAGTTCGGGTACGTGTAATGTCGAAGGCGGTACTTCGCACGGCGGCGCCAAGAAACCAGACCCACTACGGCAAGCAAGAGCGCAAGGCCAACCAACAGCTTGAGCATGTACACCCCCATAAAAACGAAGCCCTACGGGCAGCCCCACTATACAAGAGGGGGACTTGAACGCTTTTGCCACGAAGCCAGCAAACGGGCTGCCGTGGCTGACACTCCAAGCATCCGGCTACGGCTTCCCACGAGGGTCACTACGCCACCACGACACCAACCCGACTAGGACGAGAAAACTTGAGCATGTTCATCCACACAAAACCGTGTACGCCATCTCTCTACGCAAGCGACAGACGTCATCGATCCCGTTGCCGCGGAGAGTGTGACTCGATGACCTACAGGATCGTGGTTTAGATCCATGATAACGAGGAAAAATCTCGTGGTGATCCAGGCGTATCTGGATCACCACGATGACTGCTCACACAAAGTCACGTTTCTTAACGACCCCGAAAAACAAACCCACGCCCTACGGGCAGGGCACAGCCCACTATACAAGAGGGGGACTTGAACGCTTTTGCCGCGAAGCCAGCAAACGGGCTGCCGTGGCTGACACTCCAAGAATCTCGCCTACAGCTTTCCACGAGAGTCCACGCTCCCGCAACCGCAGAGCCTCTTCCCTTCGCTCGTCCGCCGTTGCCAAGTAGGTCGTACGATCCATCTTCACGCCGTCGCGCTGCCGTAGCCGCTCACGCTCACGCTGCTCACGCACATCATCGGGAACGATCGCCCGCAACTGGTCGACCAACCCCGCATGCGGCTCGATCAGGTCTGAGAGCGCGTTCCAAAGCGTTTCACGCTTGTACCGGTAGCGTTTGCCGTCATCCTTGGCCGCGTCCGCCCGAGCCCTGGCAAGTACGCTGGAGCAGTAGGACAGGACTTCACGCTCTGTCAGGGTCGGCGTCAGGCGCCGGGCAACGTCGATGATCTCGGCCTCCAGCGCATCCGATACGGTAAACCAGCTCAACGCGTTCGCCATCATGAACAGTAAGCGATCCCGCTTGCCCTTCGGTACTCCACAAGTTCGCCAGTCGTTCGCGTCCACGATGCGCCACAAGTCCTGATAGACCTGATACCAGCGCTCATAAATTGATCCTTTTACCGATTTTCCACGCTTAACGCCGGCCTTCGCCTGTGCAGGGCGAATGTCTCGCACTTGGACGCGCTCGGCCTTCGCCTTGCGCACCTCATCGCGGGTCACCGGCAAGATCTGGTCGGAGATCCAGTCGAATTCGTAGCGGTCGGGATGGCTTAGTTCAGCAGTGACAAGACCGCCAGTCTTGCTGTTGACGGAGCCAACCACGCGCAGAACCCGGGTGCAATCGACGGACTGCTTGTCACCGCCCAGCACCTCGCAAAGCTGGCGCTGGCAAGCCTGCCAGCGCGGCAGTGCACGCGCCGGCAGTGGCTCGATCAGCCAGTAGAGGTGAATGCCTCGGCCGGTGTAGACGATGGCGTTCGGCTCAGGGATGCCAGCACGTTCGATTTTGGAGATCGCCAGCGCTGACATGCCCATTCGATCAACCTGACCTCCGCTGTGGTCGTCAATGTCCACGAAAAGCGCGTGCAAGCCTGCCAGCAAGCTGGTTCTTCGCCAGCCATAGAATTCGTTTGGGGTCAGATAAACGTCAGGCACGCCGGAATGCCGGACCAGCTCGTCACGCAGTCTGTCGTGCGGCAGCGCACGCCAGGCAGGCTTCTGCTGGGGGAGCCAGACGAGACGGCTCGCCTTTGGCGCCAGTTTGCCGAAGAGTTCTGCGTGATCTGCGGGTGACCGCAAATCCAGATGAAGTTGTCGGGCGCTATGCATGGCCGCCCCCTGTTCTCGACAAGGGCGTCACAAAGCACAACGGAAATAGAGAGAGGAAAAATGTGTACACGCCTACCCGTCCGGGCTAGGCATCCCCGCACGCCACTGCATCGGCAATGGTTAGCCGATTCGAAGGCGCATGTTCTCCCGTCAACACAAAGTTTTGTGTCGACAAAAACTACATACCAGGGATGCTTTTGCCCCTTTTCTCAGGGCAGGACGTGGCTTACAATCCAGAGGTGACGTGGATTTGTTGAGCAACGCTCTGCAATTTTCATTCAAAGCCCCATACCGTTGCCGCGGATGGGGCTTCGTCCTTTTGGGCGCCCGTGGCACCCACCGATCATCTTGACCTACGGTCAAGACAGATAATTCGCATACTGTACACCTAACAGCAAACCCCGCGCAAACTCAATGCAGACAAGGGTTTCAGAACTTTAACCCACTCGGCATCACACAATTACCAAGCTGAAAAATTCACACATAATCGTATTTGTGTTTTTGTGCATTTGCGATAAGTAAGCAGCCCTGCAGCCCAATGGTTACAAGGAATAGCGCAACAAAGACTTAAAGTCGTATAATCGTAAAATTACTTTATCGCAAAAACTACACCGGACGAACACAATGATCATCGGCGTTCTTAACCAGAAGGGCGGTGTCGGAAAGACCACACTGTCCGTCAACATTGCCGCGCAGCTCGCCAAAGACGGCAGCCGCGTCCTGCTCATCGACGCAGACCCACAGGGTTCCTCCCTAGATTGGTCCGCCGCACGAACAGAACCCGGTCCTGTCGTGGTCGTTGGTCTGCCAAAGGAAACCATCCACCGCGAGATCAAGCCGCTCGGAAGAGACTACGACCATGTAATCATTGACGGCCCTCCTCGAGTCACAGCGCTGGCCAGGTCGGCCATCATGGCCTCTGACCTGGTTCTCATCCCCGTCCAGCCATCGCCCTACGACATCTGGGCGGCAGACGAAGTCGTGAAGCTGGTCGAAGAAGCCCAGATCTACAAGCCTGACCTGAAGGCCGTTTTTGCGATTAATCGTAAAATCTCAAATACGGCAATTGGTCGAGACGTCCGCGAAGCACTGTCCAGCTACAACCTGCCATGCCTGGATTCTACGCTGACCCAGCGCGTCGTCTTTGCCGAAGCGGCCGCCAGCGGCCTAGCTGTTCACGAAGTAGATGCCGAGAGTCCAGCCGCACACGAAGTCGCCGCCCTGGTAGAAGAGATCAAAGGAGTACTCGCATGAACAAGAAGATCACCATCGGAACCAAACCAACAAACCGGCAAGCATCGGCAGATGAGTGGGTCTCCAACCGCACGGCAGAACCTGAACCTGCGCCGACAACCATCAAGATGAAGCGCCTCACCATCGATGTCTCGGAAGAACTTCACCGCCGCATCAAGGCCACCTGTGCGCAACGTGGCAGCAAGATGGCTGACGAGGTACGCGAACTTCTGGAAAAGCACTTTTCATGATTTAATGAAATACGATTTGATGAGAGTGGCATGCCTGTTATCTTGCGCTACCAAGGCTTTAAATTTTTCTTCTACTCGAACGAAGGTACTCCACTAGAGGCTGCACACATCCATGTACGCAGCCCGAATGGGGAAGCCAAGTTCTGGCTAGCGCCGGATGTGCAACTAGCTCGCAATGATGGCTTCGATGCGCGTACATTGAAGGAACTGGCTGCAGTGGTTCAGGAGAACAGAGACTTGCTGGAAAGGGCTTGGAATGATTACTTCGGCTAAAGACGTACGCTTTGACGAATGGACGATGTGGGTTGAGCTGAGCGACGGCCGCACCCTCGGCGTACCACTGGCGTGGTTCCCACGCCTACTCGCAGCCAGCTCGGAACAACTCGCCAATTTCGAGCTAAGTACCCATGGCATCCACTGGGATGAGCTGGATGAAGACCTATCAATCGAAGGCCTGCTCGCAGGCCGAGGAGACGTCGCTCATCGGCCCAGTAAAGCCGCATAGGTTAAGCGTTGCGGACAGACGGCTCACGTACAGCAAGGGCCGAGTACAGAGCAGTCTTCCCAACCTTTAGCCGTGTCGCAGCCTCACGGACAGTCAGCCCACCGGCCACCAACTCACGAGCCCGACGCAGTGCATGGGTAGAGGTGGTGTACGGGCGGTTTGCTCAAAATGGGCATTGCCCAAATGTGTCTGTTTTGGGCATTGCTCAAATTGGGCAAGCTGTGCGCCCGCGCCGCGAAGGGCATGCCTACGCTTGAAGCGCAGCATACAAAGCCGTCTTCCCCACCTTTAGCCGCGTAGCAGCCTCACGAACAGTCAATCCACTGGCCACCAGTTCCCGCGCCCTGCGCAGCTTTTCAGCTGTCACCACCGGCTTACGCCCACCTTTGCGACCGCGCGCGGCGGCGGCTTCCAACCCCGCCCGGGTACGCTCACGGATCAGGTCCCGCTCGAACTGGCCAAGCGCACCGAAAAGATGGAAAACCAATCTCCCGCCTGGCGTAGTGGTGTCGATACTCTCGGTCAGAGATCGAAAGCCGACGCCACGCGCTTCCAGAATGCCAACCGTTTCGATCAGATGCGCCAGCGATCGCCCCAGGCGATCCAGTCGCCACACCACCAGCACGTCGCCTGCCCGTAGATAAGCCTGCGCCTCAGCAAGCCCTGGGCGATCCGCCTTTGCGCCAGACGCTGTGTCACTGAACACCCGTTCGCAACCCGCCTGCTCGAGGGCATCCATCTGCAAAGCTGGATCCTGCTCTGCAGTCGACACCCGCACATACCCAATCAACGCCATGGCTCACGCCTCTGTCCGATTTTTCGTCCGTCAATCATAACGTCCGCCAACCCATCACAGAAGCAGGTTTTCGGACAGATAGCCCCGTGTCCGCTAGACGTTCGTTTGATGGAAAAGGATATCTGACTGCGCACCAATCCCAGCATCGGATCAGCCCACTTAGCGCATAAAATTATATCTGTGATATCACGCTTGACACGACACCGTGCCGACACTATAGTCCAATGCATCGGATGACATCACTGACATCACAAAGGGGTACACCATGAGCAACGCCATCGACTTCAGCAAAGAAGAAATGCTTGAGGAACTGCTCAACGCGCTGGTTGATTATGAAAGTCAGCGCAATAGGATCTTTGAAGGCAACACCTGGCGAAACAAGAAAGAAATTTTTGGCACCTCATTAGATGATGAGCCAGACATGCAAAAAATATATTTTAACTACCACCAATCTACAGCCTATGCATGGATGTCCAGCGCATATGACTATGCTGTCAATGGCATTATGGATGAGTCTCTGGATCGAGACTGGGAAGTATTGGAAGACGATTATTTCTCATATATCTCAGATATTAATCAATCTTTGTTTTTTGAAAGAAACAACTCAAACGGTGTGAATTTAAAAAAATGCATGAAGATTATCAATCTAGCAAGAGCTAGGTACTGGCTAGATTTTGGAAAGCTTGATTTCTCCGCCGATGACAAACACGCAGTAAATTACATAGACATTAGCAACATCGCGGTACTTTCAGGGCTAGACGAAAGAACCATTAGAAATATGACAAATCCGAAGAACAAAAACCATCTAAAAACTGAAAAAAAAGGAAACAAAACCTACATATCAATCGAAGTCGCAAAAGAATGGCTGGCAAATAGGGGTTTTAAAAAAACCGTAATGGCAAAGGCAAATACACACAGAGACTTGGAGAAATTCGGATTTAGAAGCGTTTATGATCTTGCTCAATTTTTGGAAGATACTTCTGAGCACAATGGGATTAAAAAGAATGAGCACGGCCATTACAAATTTAGCAGCAATGCAGTATCAAAATACGTAGGCGACATTATTGAATGTAAAAAAATGCGAGAAAACGAAACCGAAGAAAAATTTATATTTGATTTTGATATTCTCAAAGCGGCCGCAGAAGAACTGGCTGTAAACAAAGTTCACTTTCTAGATTCTTGTTTTAAGTTGCATCAAGAATGCGAAAAAGTGAATTACTCAAAAAAATTAGCCGCCTAGAAAAACAAAAGGAGAACGAAAATGAATGAATTTTTCTTTGAAATCACGCAATCCACGCTAGACAACAAGCGCATTTATTTTTCTTCAGAGCACAAGCACCTTTTCCCTGATAAGCTTGGTTCGCGCAAAAAAGGCGACTTGGGCGCAGAGGTTGAATTCTACGTTGACGGAACAATCGTCAAGACAGACATCCGTGAAAACAGCAGCCTGATTATCAGCCCAAGAAAGTCATTTGGCTCTTTCTTGAAGAACAACAAACTATCAGTTGGTCACAAGGTGAAGGTCAAGCAAATTGGCGAAAACCAATTTGCACTGGAACCCATGTGAAAAGAAATAAGTCAGCCGAGATTGCAGACCGTAACTTGCGTTTCAAAAACGTCAGAGTTGGAAGAAACGCAAGCTATATCAACAGCATAGGCATCGGGGCTATTGCGATAATTCTGTCTGGCGAAATCATATGGACAGGACTAGCAAACCTACCAATTAGACCTGCATTTGCATTAGATGCAATTTTCAAATGGGTATCAGGCCTCGCTATTGTTATGCTGTACTCTGTGCTTGGATGCGTTTATTTGAAGGAAACAGAAATTTAGACCCTTTTTGGTTTGGTTTTGGCCCTTGGTGCAAGCAATGCTTGCCCCCTTGCCCAACTTATGTTGGGCTTTTTTGCTTCATCAGAACACCCAATTGTATTTATTGCGCGCACGACTATAGCTACCAAGCCGACCACACACTTACCACAAATCATCCGTCCATAGCTTATGGCCATCGCGTAACCGCATCTATTAGACAACTAGGCAAATGGTGTCACCATCAGTGACTTTAAATTTACCCGCCAGATTTCCATCCAAATAAACAGAGATCGCCAACTCCTCTCCACTCTTGCATGGAAGTTCGACTTGAGCTCTGCCATAAGAATCTGATTCTTCTATGCCACCTATGAAGTATGCCGTCGAGATTTGGATCATTACTCCAGCTCTAGCATCGCCTTCGCTATCACTCAGTTCTATATTTATGCAAGTCGAGATAGGTATACTAGTAAACACCTTCAATTAATTGAA
>NZ_STGJ01000029.1 GCF_004919095.1 Crenobacter intestini
AGGACACCGCCAGACGCCCCATCCGCAGACCCCCAGCTCAATGAGCTGGGGGTTTTGCTTTGTAGGCATGCTCAGAATTGCCAGCGCAGGTTGACGCTTGTGACGGCGACGTCACCCTGCAGGCCGCCGACCTGGCCTTTTGGGATGTAGGCAAGCTCGAGTGCCAGCGGTCCGTAGCCAAGCGTCGCCAGCGGCAATGCGGCAAAGCCGTCGATTCCCGAGCCGTGCAGATAGCCTGCCAGCACGACCACCCCCACTTCCCAGTGCCCGCCCAGCGGCCATGTCCTGCGCCAGCCTGCTGCCATGAACGCGGCAGTCTCGTCGTAGGAGTCGCGGTACACGCCGGCGCGTACCAGCGGCATGCCTCCGGCCAGCAATGATTGATCCCAGCCCCATTCGATGCCTGCGCCCGGGTTGAACGATTCGAACTGGCAGCGGTACTTGCGGGTGTCGCAACCGCTGTGATGCGAGGCACCGAACAACAGTAATGCAGGGGACGCCAGCAGTTGGCCGGAAAGCGCCAATGCTGGGACCAGCAAGAGTGTGCGGATTGTCATCTGGCTTTCCTTGCACGCGAGGTTTTCAGCATAGAAGTTAATTTTCGGTTGGCCTTGAAAATTAAGGAATTGAAGGGGTGAGTTTTGTCAAGGGTGCGCTCTTGAAAATGCAGGTTTGTCGCCCAAGATGTGAAGACATCCATTCGTTTTGGGGAAGAATTCATGCGTTTTGACAAATTGACGACCAAGTTCCAGCAGGCCCTGGCGGATGCGCAGAGCCTGGCGCTGGGTTTCGATGCCGGCTTTATCGAACCGGTGCACCTGTTGCAGGCGATGCTCGACGACGCGGATGGCGGGGTGACCGGGCTGTTGCAGCGTGCCGGCGTCAACGTCGCCGCCTTGCGCGGCAGCGTGAGCCAGGCGGTGGAGCGCCAGCCGAAGGTCGAAGGGACGGGGGGCGAGATTACCGTTTCGCGCGACCTTGGCAACCTGCTTAACCTGGCGGACAAGGCTGCGATCAAGCGCGGCGACGACTTTATCGCCAGCGAGATGTTCCTCCTGGCGCTGCTAGACGACAAGGGTGAGGCGGGGCGACTGTTCAAGCAGGCGGGCGCCGGCAAAGCGGCGCTGGAAGCCGCGATCAGCGCGGTGCGCGGCGGCGAGAGTGTCGCCAGCCAGGACGCCGAGAGCCAGCGCGAGGCCTTGAAGAAGTACACGCTCGACCTGACCGAGCGCGCCCGTGCCGGCAAGCTCGACCCGGTGATCGGCCGGGATGACGAGATCCGCCGCGCGATCCAGGTGCTGCAGCGGCGTACCAAGAACAACCCGGTGCTGATCGGCGAGCCGGGGGTCGGCAAGACGGCCATCGTCGAGGGCCTGGCGCAGCGCATCGTCAACGGCGAGGTGCCGGACAGCCTCAGGCACAAGAAACTGCTGGTGCTCGACCTGGCTGCGCTGCTTGCCGGCGCCAAGTTCCGCGGCGAGTTCGAGGAACGCCTGAAGGCGGTGCTGACCGACCTTGCCAAGGACGAAGGCAACACCATCGTCTTCATCGACGAGATCCATACCCTGGTCGGCGCCGGCAAGGCCGACGGCGCGATGGACGCGGGCAACATGCTGAAGCCCGCCCTGGCGCGCGGCGAACTGCACTGCATGGGCGCGACCACGCTCGACGAGTACCGCAAGTATATCGAGAAGGACGCCGCGCTCGAGCGCCGTTTCCAGAAGGTGCTGGTCGACGAGCCTAGCGTGGAGGACACCATCGCGATCCTGCGCGGCCTGAAGGAGAAGTACGAGATCCACCACGGCGTCGACATCACCGACCCGGCGATCGTCGCTGCGGCCGAGCTGTCGCACCGCTACATCACCGACCGCTTCCTGCCGGACAAGGCGATCGACCTGATCGACGAGGCGGCCTCCCGCATCAAGATGGAACTGGACTCCAAGCCGGAGGAAATGGACAAGCTTGACCGCCGACTGATCCAGCTGAAGATCGAGCGCGAAGCGGTGAAGAAGGAGGACGACGAGGCCTCGCAGAAACGCTTGGCCTTGATCGAAGAAGAGATCGAACGCCTGTCCAAGGAGTACTCGGACCTCGACGAGATCTGGAAGGCCGAGAAGGCGTCCCAGCAGGGCAGCCAGAGCATCAAGGAAGAAATCGACCGCCTGAAGGTCGAAATGGAGGAGCTCAAGCGCAAGGGTGACTGGCAGAAGCTGGCCGAACTGCAGTACGGCAAGCTGCCGCAACTGGAGGCGCAACTGACGGCGGCTGAAGCGCATAGCGACCAGGCGGTCGAAGGCCACCGTCTGCTGCGTACCGAGGTAGGGACCGAAGAGATCGCCGAGGTGATCAGCCGCATGACCGGCATCCCGGTGTCCAAGATGCTGACCGGCGAGCGAGAAAAGCTGCTGCACATGGAAGACATGCTGCACGAGCGGGTGGTCGGCCAGCACGAGGCGGTCGTCGCCGTCGCCGACGCGATCCGCCGCAGCCGTTCGGGTCTTGCCGACCCGAACAAGCCTTATGGCTCCTTCCTGTTTCTGGGGCCGACTGGCGTGGGCAAGACCGAGCTTTGCAAGACGCTGGCCGGCTTCTTGTTCGACAGCGAGGATCACCTGATCCGCATCGACATGTCCGAGTATATGGAGAAGCATTCGGTCGCCCGTCTGATCGGCGCGCCGCCGGGCTACGTCGGTTACGAAGAGGGCGGTTACCTGACCGAGCAGGTGCGGCGCAAGCCTTACAGCGTGATCCTGCTCGACGAAGTCGAGAAGGCGCATCCCGACGTGTTCAACATCCTGCTGCAGGTGCTGGACGACGGTCGCCTGACCGACGGGCAGGGGCGGACGGTGGACTTCAAGAACACGGTCGTCGTGATGACGTCGAATATCGGCAGCCAGCAGATCCAGATGATGCAGAGCGACGATTACCAGGTGATCAAGCTTGCGGTGATGGCCGAGGTGAAGACGCATTTCCGGCCGGAGTTCGTCAACCGCATCGACGAGGTGGTGGTGTTCCACGCGCTGGACGAGGCGAATATCAAGTCGATCGCGCGCATCCAGCTCAAGGGCCTCGAGGCGCGGCTGGCCAAGCTCGACCTTGAGCTGCAGGTGACCGACGCGGCGCTGACGCAACTGTCGGAAGCCGGTTTCGACCCAGTGTACGGCGCGCGTCCGCTCAAGCGCGCGATCCAGTCCGAACTGGAGAACCCGCTGGCCAAGGCCATCCTCGCCGGGCGCTATCCGCCGAAGGCGACGGTGCTGGTCGACGAGAAGGACGGCAAGCTGGTCTTCGAGTAAGGCGTGTATGTCAGCAAAAACGCCACGGCAATGCCGTGGCGTTTTTTGTGGGCGCCAACGCTTTAGTTGATGCCGTGCATCATCTTCTTCAGCGTGCTGGAGAGCGCGAACAGGATGGCGGCGGCGGCACCGGCCATGAACACGAACAGCATGAAGAAGTCGTGCAGGTTGCTGACCGTGTAACCGAGCAGCTCGGGGCTGGGCATGCCCGGCTCCGGGTAGAGTTCGGATAGCATGCCGGCGAACTTGTTGGCGGCCGCGTTGGACAGGAACCAGATCCCCATCATCAGGCTGGTCAGGCGGGCAGGCGAGAGCTTGACCACCAGCGACAGGCCGATCGGCGACAGGCACAGCTCGCCGAAGGTGTGCAGCATGTAGAGGCTGACCAACCACATCATGCTGACCTTGGTGTCGGCGGTCACGCCTTCGACGCCGAACGCGATGACCAGGTAGCCGACCGCGAGGAACAGCAGGCCGATCGCCATCTTCATCGGCGAGTTCGGCTCGGCGCCACGGTTGCCGAGCTTGGTCCAGATCCAGGCGAAGATCGGCGCGAAGATCACCACCGACAGCGGGTTGATCGACTGGAAGTAGGAGGCCGGGATGGTGAAGCCTAGCAGGTCACGGTTGGTCTGCTCGGACGCGAAGAAGGTCAGCGAGGCACCGGCCTGCTCGAAGGCGGACCAGAAGAAGATCACAAAGGCGGACAGGATCAGGATCACCGCCAGGCGCTGCTTCTCGACGTGGGTCAGCGGCTCGTGGGCGATCTTGTTGCCGGAGGCGTCGACCTTGGCCTGCGGCGGCATGCCGATCGGCTTGCCGGCCGGGTCGACCAGATGCTTGTTCTTGAACAGCAAGAACAGCACCAGCGAGAACAGCATGCCGACGCCGGCGGCGAAGAAGCCCCACTTGAAGTCGTCCGGGTTGCCGGTGTCGCCCAGCGTACCGCAGATCAGCGGCGCGATCAGCGAGCCTGCGTTGATGCCCATGTAGAAGATGGTGAATGCCGAGTCGACACGCTTGTCGCCGACCGGGTAGAGCTGGCCGACCATGGACGAGATGTTCGGCTTGAACAGGCCGTTACCGGCGATCAACAGCCCCAGCCCGCCGTACAGGAACGGCGTCGCGGTGGCAGCGTCGGCGTGGAACAGGCCGGAGGTGAACATCATGAACTGGCCGGCGGCCATCAGGAGCGCACCGACGATGATGGAGCGGCGGTTGCCCCAGTAGCGGTCGGAAATATAGCCGCCCAGCAGCGGGGCCATATAGACGAGGCCGGTGAACGAACCGTAGATCTCGGACGCCTGCACCTTGTCGTACATCAGCGCGTTCACCATGAAGAGGGCGAACAGCGCGCGCATGCCATAGTAGCTGAAACGTTCCCACATCTCTGTGGCGAACAGGAGGTAAAGCCCCCTTGGATGTTGAAGCTGCATTGTTGGTCCTTTTCTCACACCCTTGATTTTTTGTATTTCGTCGCGGTCCAGCCACGATCGTGTCAATAGAGTTAACCCTTTTTGGGCGCCCAGTTCAATAGAAAATAAGCAAATACCTAAATAGGGTGGGTATATGTCGCCTTTATGAATTTTTTCACCCAAATGTGCTGTGCAGAAGACAACACCGCGTGTTCTGTGCTTTGATGCTGTCTGGGCTCGCCCAAGCAGCCTGACTCATATATAGATGAAACCCGCCAAGGAACTGTCATGAACCGCGCCGCAAGCTTGTCCCGCAGGCAGCCGGCAGGCCGCCTCGCACCGAGCTGGGTCACGCTCGACCCCATGCTGGCGGATGACTTTCCCCGCGGCTGATCCCTCCTGACGGCCATCCGGCCATCTTGCCCCATTGCAATGACCGTCGCCGCATCGTGCGCGCGGCAAGGAGAGATCATGTCCAGACGCATCCCCGAACCCTTCCGCATCAAGATGGTCGAGCCGATCCGGCAGACCACCGCAGAGTACCGTCAGGCCAGGCTCGCCGAGGCTGGCTGGAACCCCTTCCTGCTCGACGCGGAAGACGTCTATATCGACCTGCTGACCGACTCCGGTACCGGTGCGATGTCAGACAGGCAATGGGCCGGCCTGATGATGGGCGACGAAGCCTACGCCGGCAGCCGCAACTACCGTTACCTGGAGGCGACGGTGGCGGAGCAGTTCGGCTACCCGTACACCATTCCTACCCACCAGGGACGCGGGGCCGAGCAGATCCTGTTTCCGGAGCTGGTTGCACGCTGTCGCGGGGCGCGCCCGCTTTTCGTGTCGAATTACCACTTCGACACGACCAAGGCGCATGTCGAGCTTTCCGGTGCGCGTGCCGTCAACGTGCTCGACGCGCGGGCATTCGACACCACCATGCCGTACGACTGGAAGGGCAATTTCGACTTGCCGAAGCTTGAGGCGCTGCTGGACGCAGAGGGGGACAACGTCGCCGCGCTGATCGTGACCGTCACCTGTAACAGCGCCGGCGGCCAGCCGGTGGCGATGGACAATATCCGCGCAGCGAGCACCCTCGCACGTGCACGCGGCGTGCCGGTGGTGATCGACGCCGCGCGCTTCGCCGAGAACGCGTGGTTCATCCGCGAGCGCGATCCGGCGTACCGGGGGGAGGGCATTGCAGCCATCGTGCGCGAAATGTTCTCTTACGGCGACATGTTCACCATGTCGGCGAAGAAGGACGCGCTCGTCAATATCGGCGGGCTGTGCTGCTTCAGGGAGGACGAGGCGCTGTTTCGGGCGGTGCGCGTGCGCTGCGTGCCGATGGAAGGGTTTGTCACCTACGGAGGCCTCGCCGGGCGTGACATGGAGGCGCTCGCCATCGGCCTGCGCGAGGGGATGGACGAGGCTTATCTCGACTACCGCATCGGGCAGGTCGCGTATCTGGGCGAGCGCCTTGCCGCGGCCGGTGTGCCGATCCAGACGCCGACCGGCGGGCACGCGGTGTTTGTCGACGCGAAGAAGATGCTGCCGCATGTGCCGGCCGGGCAATTCCCCGCGCACGCGCTTGCCTGCGCGCTCTATCTGGAGGGCGGCATCCGCGCGGTCGAGATCGGCTCCTTGCTGCTCGGGCGCAACCCGCAAACGGGGCAGCAGGAAGACAGCCCGTTCGAGCTGATGCGGCTGACCATCCCGCGCCGCGTCTACACCAACGACCACATGGACTACATCGCCGACTGCCTCGCAAGCGTACTGGCGCGCACGGATCAGGTGCGCGGGCTCGTGTTCGAATACGAGCCGCCCATCCTGCGCCACTTCACTGCCCGCTTGAAGCCAGCCTTGTAAGCGGTTCCGCCAAAGAAAACGCCCCGCAGCGCGGGGCGTTTGTCGTGGCAGGGGAGGGTCAGCCGCCGCGCACCGTGCTGACACGGACCCGTACCGGCTCGGTGGCCGGCAGCGCCAGCGGCTGCGGTTCTGGCGTCGCCATCATCAGCTGGTTGTCGACCCACAGCTTGGCGTCGAGCCTGAGGTTGCCGCTGGTGCGCGCGTCGTAGCGCAGGGTAAACGGGATCGGCACGCCGGCCGGCTGCTCGATCAGCGTCTCGGCAAGCACTGCCGGCGCCGGGCCGTTGACGTCGAGCAGCCTGACTTCGACGCGGCTCTTCGCCGGCGGCAGCGCGATCCTCTCCAGGTAGTAGACCTCGCCCTTGAGCTGGGCGGCATGATAGGGCGCGGTGCTCGCGCATGCCGTGAGCCCCGCGCACAGGATGAGGGGAAGCAGCCGTCGCATCATTGTTCGACCGCCTCCAGCTTGGGCGTACCCAGCAGCACCGCGTTACCCTCGGACGGCCGCCACTCGCCCTGCACCCGCCATTGCCCGGACGTGTCCTCGAGGCGCAGGTACCAGTGGTTCGCGTTGTGCGGCTTGATCGTGCCCACATAGCGGCCCGCGCCTTGCGCGCGCAGCTCGATGGTCTGGTCGAAGCTCTCGCTCGCAGGGTGCATCAGGCGCAACAGCAGCGGGCCTTCCAGCGGCGCTTTGCTCGACGCGGTGACGCTGACGGTCTTCATGTCGGGCGAGACCAGTACCTGCGCGGTCAGCCCCATCTGGGCGGCGTGCTCGTCGCGCACCAGCTGCATGTTGATTTCCTTGCCCTGCTTGTAGTAGTCGTCGCTGACCATGCCGTCGAAGGTGCTGGCGGCCAGGTAGAAGGTGATGAAGCCGGCGACCACCACCACCGCGGGGCCGGCGATCAGGCCGAGCACCCAAGGCTCCTTGTACCAAGGGCGCGCCGCGCCGGTACTCGTTTGCATGCATTATTCTCCGATGAAACTCGATTTCTCTTCGATCTCGAAATGGTTTTCGCCGACCGATTTCACTTCGAACTCGATCTTGTGGCTGCCCTTGGGCGCGGATTCAGGCGGCGCCTGCACGCGCACGCCGATCAGCTCGTTGGCCAGCGGCGGCAGCACGATCTCGTCCTTGTCGGCGAGCAGACGGATGTCCGGCAAGCCTTCGACCGACAGCTTGAGGCGCTGTTCCTCGTCGGTGACGTTGATCAGGCGGATACTGTAGCTGTTTTCCAGAAGACCGTCGTCGGTCTCGCGTACCAGCGAGGCGCGGTCGCGGATGATATCGACCTTCAGCGGTGCGCGCATCGACAGCGAAACCAGCGCGCTGATGAGCACCAGGGCGAGCACCAGCGTGTACATCACCACGCGCGGGCGCTTCAGGCGGGAGAGGATGGCCGACTCGGGGTACTTGCCCTCGAGCGCGGCCTCGGTCGTGTAGCGGATCAGGCCGCGCGGGCTGCCGACCTTGTCCATCACCTCGTCGCAGATGTCGATGCACGCGGCGCAGCCGATGCACTCGTACTGCAGGCCGTCGCGGATGTCGATGCCGACCGGGCAGACATGGATGCACTGCTTGCAGTCGATACACTCGCCAAGGCCGGCCGCCTTGGCGTCGGTACCTTTCTTGCGCGCGCCGCGCGGCTCGCCGCGGACCGCGTCGTACGAGATGATCAGCGTGTCTTCGTCGAACATCACGCTCTGGAAGCGGGCGTACGGACACATGTACTTGCACACCTGCTCGCGCAGGCGGTTGGCCAGCAGGTAGGTGAAGCCGGCGTAGAAGAAGATCCAGAAAGTTTCCCACGGGCCGAAGGAGAAGGTCGGCAGCGCGTCGGTCAGCTCGCGGATGGGCGTGAACCAGCCGACCAGCGTGAAGCCGGTGACGAGGCTGAACGCGACCATCAGCGTTTCCTTGGTCGCCTTGATGCGGAACTTGCGCGCGCTCATGCCTTCCTTGTCGAGCTTGAGGCGGGCGTTGCGGTCGCCCTCGACCCAGTGCTCGATCCACAGCATGATCTCGGTGTATACGGTTTGCGGGCATGCGTAGCCGCACCACAGGCGTCCGGCGATGGTCGTCCACACGAATAGGCCGAAGGCGGCGGCCATCAGGAAAGCGGCGAGGTAGACGAAGTCCTGCGGCCAGATGGTCAGCCCGAAGATGTAGAACTTGCGGTTGACCATGTCCCACAGCACGGCCTGGCGGCCGTTCCATTGCAGCCACGGCGTCGCGAAAAATACGAGCTGGGTGGCCAGAATGAACAGGATCCGCCACTTGGCGAACACGCCGCTGACGCTCTTGGGGTAGATCTTCTTGTGCGCGGCGTACAGCGACTGCAGTTCGGGTTCCTTGGGCTTGACCGGCTCCACCTTGATCGGGATCTTCTTGAGTTCGTCTGACATCGGGGTCTGCTTCCAGTGAGAAGGTTTCGCAAAGCACGCCGCTGGGACGCGCTTTGCGCAAGCTTCTCCTGCTGACCTTGCGTTCAGTATACCGTCATGTAAATTGAAAGGCCGAAAAAAGACTGCCCGCGTGGGCGGGCAGTCCCTGTTTTGGCTTACTGCGCCTTCGGGTTGTTCGACAGGCTCCACACGTACGCGGTCAGCACGTGCACCTTGTCGTCACCGAGGAAGTCCTTCCATGCCGGCATCTGGTTCTGGCGACCGTTGGTGATGGTCTCGATAATGGTCTTCTCGGTACCACCGTACAGCCAGGTGTTGTCGGTCAGGTTCGGTGCGCCCAGCGCCTGGTTGCCCTTGCCGTCCGGGCCGTGGCAGGCCGCGCAAACTGCCGCGAAGGTCTCCTTGCCGCGGGCGGCGCGGTCGGCGTCGTGCTTCTTGCCGGAGAGCGACATCACGAAGTTGGCAGTGTCCTTGACCTTCTCTTCACCGAAGGCGGCACCCCAAGCCGGCATTTGGCCATGGCGGCCGGCGGCGATGGTGGTGTGGATAGTGTCGATCTGACCACCCCACAGCCAGTCGTTGTCGGTCAGGTTCGGGAAGCCCTTGGCGCCGCGCGCATCAGAGCCGTGGCACTGGATGCAGTAGGTCTGGAACAGGCGCTTGCCCATTTCCTGCGCCTGTGGGTCGGCCGCGACCGCCTTCACGTCCATCGACTTGTACTTGGCGTACAGCGGCTCGTACTTGGCTTGCGCCTGCTCCACTTCTTCCTTGTACTGGCCAACGCTTGACCAGTTGCGCACGCCCTTGAAGTTGCCGAGGCCGGGGTAGAGGACCAGGTAGCCGATGCCGAAGGCGATGGTCAGGTAGAACATCCACATCCACCAGCGCGGCAGCGGGTTGTTGTACTCCTCGAGGTCGTCGTCCCAGCGGTGGCCGGTAGTGTCCTCGGATTCGCCCGGCTTGTTGACCTTGGCCTTGGACTGCGTGAACAGCACCAGGGTGACCCCCAGGATGCCGACGACCACGATGAACGTGACCCAGTTGCTCCAGAAATTGCTCATTGCTTGGCTCCATTGGAAGCGCGCTCCGGTGCTTGGCCGGACGCGTATTCGTCGTCCATGAAGGGCAGCATGGCCGCCTCCTCATAGCGCTGTTTGGACTTTTTGCCGTATGCGCCCAGCAAGATCACGATGAACGATGCAAAGCACAGCACCGTGAACATCGAGCGCGCAAAGTTGGTCCAGTCCATGTCAGCGCACGTTCTTCAGCGCAAGACCGAGGCCCTGCAGGTAGGCGATCAGCGCGTCCATCTCGGACTTGCCTTCGACTTCGGCCTTGGCGCCGGCGATCTGCTCGTCGGTGTAAGGCACGCCGACCTTGCGCAGCGCTTCCATCTTGGCCGGGACGATCTCGGCGTCGGCCAGGTTGCGCGCGAGCCACGGGAAGCCCGGCATGTTGGACTCCGGAACCACGTCACGCGGGTTGATCAGGTGCACGCGGTGCCATTCGTCCGAGTAGCGGCCGCCGACACGGGCGAGGTCCGGGCCGGTACGCTTGGAGCCCCACTGGAACGGGTGGTCGTACACTGACTCGCCGGCGACCGAGTAGTGGCCGTAGCGCTCGGTTTCCGCGCGGAACGGGCGGATCATCTGCGAGTGGCAGTTGTAGCAGCCTTCGCGGATGTAGATGTCACGGCCGGCCAGCTGCAGCGCGGTGTAGGGCTTGACGCCCTTGATCGGCTCCGTGGTTTGCTTCATGAACATCAGCGGCACGATCTCGACCAGCATCGCGATACTGATGGTCAGGAAGGTGAATACGATCAGGTAGCCGACTTTTTCTTCGATCAGTTTCTGGATCTTTTCCATGATGCGTCCTTGCCTCAGTGAGCTTGGGCGGTGACAGCCGGGATCTTGGCGTCAACCGGGCGACCAGCGGTCGCGGTGCGGAACACGTTGTAAGCCATCAGGCACATGCCGCCGAGGTAGAGGAGACCGCCGAGCAGGCGCACGAAGTGGTACGGGTAGGTGACCTTGACCACTTCGGCGAACGAGTAGGTCAGGGTGCCGTCCGGGTTCAGTGCGCGCCACATCAGGCCCTGCATCACGCCGGAGATCCACAGCGCGGCGATGTAGAGCACGACGCCGACGGTGGCCATCCAGAAGTGCGCTTCGATCAGCTTGGTGCTGTACATCGCGTCACGGCCGAACAGGCGCGGGATCAGGTAGTAGATCGAACCGATGGTGATGAAGCCCACCCAGCCCAGCGCGCCGGAGTGCACGTGGCCGACGGTCCAGTCGGTGTAGTGGGACAGCGCGTTGACGGTCTTGATCGACATCATCGGGCCTTCGAAGGTCGACATGCCGTAGAACGACAGCGACACCACGAGGAACTTCAGGATCGGGTCGGTACGCAGTTTGTGCCATGCGCCGGACAGGGTCATGATGCCGTTGATCATGCCGCCCCAGGACGGCGCCAGCAGGATCAGCGAGAACACCATGCCGAGCGACTGGGTCCAGTCAGGCAGCGCGGTGTAGTGCAGGTGGTGCGGGCCGGCCCACATATAGGTGAAGATCAGCGCCCAGAAGTGCACCACCGACAGGCGGTAGGAGTACACCGGACGGCCGGCCTGCTTCGGTACGAAGTAGTACATCATGCCCAGGAAGGCGGCGGTCAGGAAGAAGCCCACCGCGTTGTGGCCGTACCACCATTGCACCATCGCGTCGACGGCACCGGCGTACACCGAGTACGACTTCCACATGGAGACCGGGATTTCCATGCTGTTGACGATGTGCAGCAGCGCAACCGCCAGGATGAACGCACCGTAGAACCAGTTGGCCACGTAGATGTGCTTGACCTTGCGGATGGCGATGGTGCCGAAGAACACGATCGCGTAGACGACCCAAGTGATGGCGATCAGGATGTCGATCGGCCACTCGAGCTCGGCGTATTCCTTGCCGGTGGTGATCCCCAGCGGCAGGGTGATGGCGGCGAGCACGATGATCAGCTGCCACGCCCAGAAGGTGAAGGCGGCCAGCTTGTCGGAGATCAGGCGCACGTTGCAGGTACGCTGGACCACGTAGTAGGAGGTGGCGAACAGCGCACAGCCACCGAAGGCGAAGATCACGGCGTTGGTGTGCAGCGGGCGCAGCCGGCCGAAGTGCAGCCAGGGACCGATGTTCAGGTCTGGCCATACCAGCTGGGCCGCAATGATTACGCCTACCAGCATGCCGACGATACCCCACACGACGGTCATGACGGCAAACTGGCGCACCACCTTATAGTTGTAAGTGGATTGCGTTTCCATTAACGATTCTCCAAGGTTGCGAACTAAAATGTATCTCTGGTGTCATCGTTTGAACCGGAACAGGATTCCGATTTGTTAGCGATGCCGCCACATGGGGTCTGTGCCCCGATCGTGACCGCTTTTTCCGCCCGGTCAAAGTTATGGTGACTGAGGGCATGACATCCCTCTTTATCAGCACGTCATTCTATCGAATCGGCTGGATTACAGCCAGACCGGTTTGTGCGGCGCGGTAGCCCCAGTCTCGCGGAGGGTGGGCTCGCAAGTGCCCGCCGACCCATGGACTTACCGTGAATTTTATTGTCATATCAGGTCGAGAATTTGACCTGGATCAACGGAAAGCTGATGCATTCGGAACTTCCGACCGTTTGCACCGCTTTCCCTGCCGGAAAGACCGTTCCCGATGAAATCTCCTGTCCGTTACCGCATTGCCGTCGCCTCCGCCGAGGCGCATCTCTTTGACGTCCGCATGCAGGTCGATGCGGCAGCGCCGCAGGGCCATCTGCTGCGCCTGCCGGCGTGGATCCCGGGCAGTTACATGATCCGTGATTTTTCACGCCACATTGTCCGCATCGAGGCGAGCTGCGACGGGCAGCCGGTCGTGCTGACCAAGCTCGACAAGGACAGCTGGCAGGCCGCGCCGACCGACGGGCCGCTCGAAGTGCGCTACGAGGTCTACGCGTACGATTTGTCGGTGCGCGGCGCCTACCTCGACGCCACGCGCGGCTTCTTCAACCCGAGCAGCCTGTGCCTGTACGCCGAGGGGCTGCAGCACTGCGCGCATGAAGTCGACGTGCGTGCGCCCAAGGCCTCCGCACTGCGCGCCTGGCGCCTGGCGTGCGCGCTTAACGCGGTCAAGGTCGACAAGGCAGGCTTCGGCCGCTACCTGGCCAAGGATTACGACGCGCTGATCGACCACCCGTTCGAGCTGGGTGACTTCGAGGAAGTCAGCTTCAAGGCGTGCGGCGTGCCGCACCGGCTGGTGCTCAGCGGCCGGCACCACCACGCCGACCTCAAGCGGCTCGCGCGCGACGCCAAGCAAATCTGCGAGTACCAGATCCGCCTGTTCGGCAAGCCGGCGCCGTTCGAGCACTACCTGTTCCTGCTCTACGTCGGCGGCGGCATTTACGGCGGGCTCGAGCACCGCAACAGCACCGCGCTGATGGCCGACCGCGACGACCTGCCCAAGCTGGGCGACGACGGCTTGTCCGACGGCTACCTGCAACTGCTGGGCCTGATCAGCCACGAGTACTTCCACAACTGGAACGTCAAGCGGATCAAGCCGGCCGCCTTCGTGCCGTACGACCTCACGCGCGAGAACCATACCCGCTTGCTGTGGGCGTTCGAGGGCGTGACCTCGTACTACGACGACCTGACGCTGCTGCGCGCCGGGCTGATCGACGCGCCGCGCTATCTTGGGCTGCTCGCGCGTACGGTCACCTCGGTGCTGCGCGGCAGCGGCCGCCTGAAGCAGACGCTGGAGGCGTCGAGCTTCGACGCGTGGACCAAGTACTACAAGCAGGACGAGAACAGCCCGAACGCGATCGTCAGCTACTACGCGAAGGGCGCGCTGGCCGCGCTCGCGCTCGACCTGACCATCCGCCGCGACAGCGACGGCCGCCATTCGCTCGACGACGTGATGCGCGCGCTGTGGTTACGCGAACGCGAAGCGGGGCAGGGCATCGGCGAGGACGAGTGGGAGGCGATCGCGAGCGGGACGACCGGGCTGCCGCTGGCCGGCTTCTTCGAGCAGGCGCTGCGCAGCACCTCGGATTTGCCCTTGGCCGAGCTCCTGGTCACGCAGGGGGTGACGCTGCAACTGGTGGCCGCCGCCAGCGGCGCGGACCGCGGCGGCGTCGAGACCCGCGCCGCAAAGTCGGGCGCGCGGGTCACGCTCGGCGTAAAATGCGCGCCGGAAGCGTCGGGCGTTCGCCTTATGCAGGTGTTCGACGACGGGGCGGCGCAGCGTGCGGGGCTCTCCGGCGGCGACGTGATGGTCGCGCTGGACGGCCTACGCCTCACCGACCTCGAGCGGGCGCTTGCCGGCCGCGCGGCCGGCGAGGTGGTCGCCGTGCACGCGTTCCGCCGTGACGAACTGATGCGTTTCGATGTCGAGCTGCAGGCGGCGCCGGAAGACACTTGCTACCTCGCGCTGGCCGACGCCGGCTGCGCGTGGCTGCAACAGCAATGAAAAGCGGGAGACAAAGATGACCAGCCAGAAAACGACCAAATACCGCAAGGACTACCAGGCGCCGGCCTTCTCGATCGACAAGGTCGACCTGACCTTCGATATCGGCGAGACGCTCACCCGGGTGCACGCGCGCCTGGTGATGCGCGCGCTTGGCGCCGCCGGGCAGACGCTGCGCCTGGACGGCTCGGCAAAACTGATCTCGCTGACGCTGGACGGCGAGCGGCTGGACGCCACGCGTTACCGGCAGGGCGAGGAATGCCTCGAGATCGACGCGGTGCCGGACGGCTTCATCCTCGAAGTGGAGACCGAGATCGACCCGGCGGCCAATACCAGCCTGATGGGGCTGTACGCCTCCGGCGGCAACCTGTTCACCCAGTGCGAGCCCGAGGGCTTCCGCAAGATCACCTACTCCCTCGACCGCCCGGACGTGATGTCGAAGTTCACCACGACCATCATCGCCGACAAGCAGACCTTCCCGGTGTTGCTCTCCAACGGCAACAAGGTCGGCGAGGGGATGACCGACAAGAAGCGGCACTGGGTGAAGTGGGTTGACCCGTACAAGAAGCCGGCTTACCTGTTCGCGCTGGTCGCGGGCAAGCTCTCGGCGCTGAAGGACAGCTTCGTGACCCGCTCCGGCCGCAAGGTGGCGCTGGAGATCTGGACCGAGCCGGCCGACCTCGACAAGTCGCAGCACGCGATGGCGTCGCTGAATAAGTCGATGCGCTGGGACGAGACCCGTTTCGGCCTCGAGTACGACCTCGACATCTACATGATCGTCGCGGTCGGCGACTTCAACATGGGGGCGATGGAGAACAAGGGCCTCAACATCTTCAACACCAAGTACGTGCTGGCGCGCCAGGACACCGCGACAGACGCCGACTTCGACGGCGTGGAGAGCGTGATCGGCCACGAGTACTTCCATAACTGGACCGGCAACCGCGTGACCTGCCGCGACTGGTTCCAGCTGTCGCTGAAGGAAGGCCTGACCGTGTTCCGCGACCAGGAATTCTCCGCCGACATGGGCAGCCGTGCGGTCAAGCGCATCGAGGACGTGAAGGCGCTGCGCGCGCTGCAGTTCCCCGAGGATGCCGGCCCGACCGCACACCCGATCCGGCCGGACGCCTACATCGAGATGAACAACTTCTACACCATGACGGTGTACGAGAAGGGCGCCGAGGTGGTGCGCATGTACCACACGCTGCTGGGCGAAGAGGGCTTCCAGAAGGGCATGGCGCTCTACTTCAAGCGCCACGACGGCCAGGCGGTCACCTGCGACGACTTCCGCGCGGCAATGGCCGACGCCAACGGCGTCGACCTCACCCAGTTCGCGCTGTGGTACAGCCAGGCCGGCACCCCGCTGCTCAAGGTCGCGCTCGAACACGACGCGGTGCGTGCCGAGGTGGTGCTGACCATCGAGCAGAGCGTACCGCCGACGCCGGGGCAGACCGACAAGCAGCCGCTGCACATCCCGTTCGCGATGGCGCTGATCGGCCGCGACGGCAAGCCCTTGCCGCTGGTGCTGGAAGGCGAGGCGCCGGGCGACGGCAGCGACGCCGGTTCGGTCAGCCGCGTGCTCGAAGTGCGCCGCGCGCGCGAGGTGTTCCGCTTTGGCGGCATCGCGCACAAGCCGGTGCCTTCGCTGCTGCGCGGCTTCTCGGCGCCGGTGCGCCTCGACTACGACTGGCGCGACGACGAGCTGGCCTTCCTGATGGCGCACGACGGCGACACCTTCAGCCGCTGGGAGGCGTCGCAGGAGTTGGCGCGGCGCATCCTGATGCGCGCGGTGGCCGACCTGGCCGCCGACCGTCAGCGTGTGCTGTCGCAGACCTTCGTCGACGCAGTCGGCGCCGTGCTCGCCAACCAGCGGCTCGACCCGGCGTTTCGCGCGCTGATGCTGACCCTGCCGTCCGAGGCCGACCTGATCGAGCTTATCGACGCCGCCGACCCCGCGCTGATCTGCCGCGCGCGCCTGGGTGTGCTGAACGAGCTCGCGCAGCAGTTGCGCGGCCAGTGGCGCGAGGCATTCGACCTGAACCAGACCCGCGGCGCGGAAGTGGCCGACGCCGGCAAGCGCGCGCTGAAGAACGTCGCGCTCGCCATGCTGTGCCGGCTGCCGGACGTGTGGCCGCTGGAAGGGGCGCGCAAGCAGTACGAGACGGCGGATAACATGACTGATACCATGGGCTCGCTTAATGCGCTGCGCGACCGCGGTTGCGACGCGCGCGAGCACTGTCTCGCCGACTTCGCGCGGCGCTGGCAGCACGATGCGCTGGTGATGGACAAGTACTTCACCCTGGTCGCGGCGAGCCATCTGCCGGACACCCTGGCGGCGGTCGAGGCCGCGCTCGTCCACCCGGCGTTCTCGCTGAAGAACCCGAACAAGGCGCGCAGCCTGCTCGGCACCTTCGGGCGCAACGTCGCGGCCTTCCATGCCGCGGACGGCGCCGGCTACCGCTTCCTCGCCGACCAGGTGCTCGCGATCGACGCGTTCAATCCGCAGGTGGCGAGCCGGCTGGTGCAGGCGTTCAACCGCTGGCGCCGTATCGAGCCGGTGCGCGGCGCGCTGATGCAGGGCGAACTCAAGCGCATCCTCGCGCACCAGGGCTTGTCGGCCGACGTGTACGAGATCGTATCCAAGAACCTCGAGGCATGAACCTGCCGTGCCGCAAGGCACGGCCAAGCAGAGGCGGGGGCTGCCCCGCCTCTTGGTTTTTCAGTAAATGAACAAGACGTACTCCCTGTCCGGCGTGTTGACGCTGGCTTTTCTGTGGCTGGTGTGGGGCGGCAACTGGATTGTCACCAAGCTTGGCCTTGCCTATGCCAGTGCCGCGCAACTGGGGCTGATGCGCACCGTGCTGGCGGTGCTCACCCTCGGCCTGATCATGTTTTTCACGCACCGGCCGTTCAAGCCGACGCCCTTCGTGCCGACCTTCCTGCTCGGGCTCACGCAGACGGCGGGCTTCGTGCTGCTGACCAACCTCGCGCTGGTCGCCGGCGGCGCCGGCAAGGTGTCGGTGCTGTGCTACACCATGCCGTTCTGGACGCTCCTGATGGCGCGGCTGTGGCTGGGCGAGCGGCTCTCCCGCCTGCAGTGGCTGGCGGTCGGCCTGGCCTTCGCGGGTCTCATCGCCATCCTCGAGCCGAGGAACCTCACCGGTGGCTGGCTTTCCGACCTGCTGGCGGTCGGCGGGGGGCTGGTGTGGGCGGCCGCTGCGATCATCGCCAAGCGCCTGCGCATCCGCCACCGCGTCGACACGCTGGGGCTGACCTTCTGGCAGATGCTGTACGGCGCGGTCCCGCTGGTGCTGTTGCTGCCGCTGTTTCCGGCGGCGGCGCCGGTGCGCTGGTCGCCCGAACTCGCCGCGGTGCTGGTGTTCTCCGGCGTGCTCGCCGGGGGCCTGGGCTGGCTTGCCTGGATGCTGCTGTTGAGCAAACTGTCGGCCGGCATGGCCGGCCTCAATATCCTGGCGATCCCGGCGGTGGCGGTGCTGCTCGCGTGGGCGACCTTCGGCGAGACGCCGACGCACGCCGAGGCTTTCGGCATGGCGCTGGTCGCGCTCGCGCTGACCTTGCTCGCCGCGCTGACCTTGTGGAAGGAAACCAAGGTGCAGCCTGTCAAAAATCTATAGAAAGGTGTTGACGGACCCGCAGGGCGCGGTTATAGTGGCGCCTCACTGATCGCGGAGAGATGCCGGAGAGGCTAAACGGCCCTGACTCGAAATCAGTGGGCGGCGTATGCCGCACGTGGGTTCGAATCCCACTCTCTCCGCCAGTACCAACATCAAAGCCCTGACGCGTCAGGGCTTTTTTGTCGTCTGCACGCACCATGTCAATGGTGTATCTTGGGCACTGCGTCGCAGCGCCCGGGCGCGGCCTTGTCCATCCATCCTGCGGATCCACTGCCATGCATCGACTGTTACTCCTGGAAGACGAACCGGACCTGCAAGAGGAGCTGGCCGATTTCCTGCGCGCGCGCTGCTGGCAGGTGCTGGCCGCGTCGACGATCGCCGAGGCCGAGGCGCTCAGCGGGCAGGCCGCGATGGCGGTGTGCGACGTGATGCTGCCCGACGGCAGCGGTTTCGACTTTGCCGCGCGCCTGCGCGCGCGCTCGGCAGGGTGCGGCATCGTGATGCTGACCGCGCGCGGCGCGACGCAGGACGTGGTCGCCGGCCTGCAGGGCGGCGCCGACCATTACCTGGTCAAGCCGGTCAACCTGCTGCAGCTGGACGCGACCTTGCAGGCGTTGTCGAGGCGGGTGGGGTTGGCGAACTGGCGGCTGGAACGCGCCAGCCGCGGCTTGTGCGCGCCGGGCTTGCCGCCGTTCGAGCTGTCTGCCGGCGAGTGGTCATTGCTGGAAGTGCTGGCGGCGGCGGGAGGCGAGCCTGTCAGCCGCCGCGCGATCGTCGAGGCGCAGGGGCACGGCTGGCTGGACTACGACCAGCGCCGGCTGGATACCCAGATCAGCCGCCTGCGTCAGCGCTGGCGCGAGCACGCCGGGGGCGAATTGCCGCTGAAGACGGTGCACGGCGCCGGTTACGCGCTGACGGTCTCCGTCGCGCTGGGCTGAGCTTCGGCGGTACGCCTTGGCAGGC
The DNA here is from genome assembly GCF_004919095.1 of Crenobacter intestini. GTDB lineage: Bacteria > Pseudomonadota > Gammaproteobacteria > Burkholderiales > Chromobacteriaceae > Craterilacuibacter > Craterilacuibacter intestini. Next base: position 19,065 of record NZ_STGJ01000029.1, read on the forward strand.
GCAGGCAGGCGCGGCAGCCGCCACCTTCCTGGTTGTCCACACTCAGGCTGCCGCCTTGCCAGGCGAGCATCTGCCGCGCCAGCGGCAGGCCCTGGCCGCTGCCCGCGTGGCGGGCGGATTCGCTGCCGCGAAAGCCGTGCTCGAACAGGCGGGGCAATTCGTCGGGGCGGATGCCCGGCCCGTTGTCGCGGATGCACAGCAATAGCGTGTCGCCTTCGAGCTGGCCCCCCAACCGGATTTCGCAGCCGGGTGGCGTGTACTTGACCGCATTGTCCGTCAGCGTGCGCAGCGCGAGTGTGGTCAGCGCCGGGTCACACACCCAGATGTCGGGCAGCTTGCCGGTATCGACCACGATGCGGTGGGTGTCGCTGACGATGGCGGCCGAGCGTGCGGCGTCTTCCAGCAATGCGGCGGGCGAACACTCGATGGCCTCGACGCGCTGGCGCGCGAGGGTGAAGCGGGTGTCGCTCAGCGCGTCGTGCAGCAGCAGCGTCAGCCGCTGGCTGGCGGCCAGGATCTTCTGGTAGCGCTGACGGGTGCGCTCGCCCACCGCTTGCGCGTCCCCCGTGCCCAATAGCAGGTTTTGCGCGGCGCTGTCGATCACCGCCAGCGGGGTGCGCAGCTCGTGCGACACCGTCGCCAGGAACTGCTGCTGCTGTTGCTGCGCGCGCCGCTCGAGCAGCAGCGCACCCTCCACCTGTTCCATCGCCTCTTTCAGCGCCTCGGTGCGCTCGGCCACCTGTTGCTCCAGCCGCTGTTCGGCCTCGCGCGCGACGCGCAACGCTTCGGCCTGGGCGGCTTCCTTTTCCGCGCGGAGGTCGGTGTAACGCCAGGTCACCACCGAGTGCATGATCAGGAAGAAGGCCATCATCCCCAGATAATGCGCGTTGTCCACCAGCCAGCCCGGCTCGACCAGGCCGGTGTTGCGTGCCAAGCGGACCCCGATGCCGCCCAGGAACAGCACTTGCACCAGCGCCAGCGGACGCGCGAAGCAGTTGCCCTGCACCAGTTGCCAGAGCGAGGCCAGCAGCAGCAACAGGTTGGCCGACAGTGCCCACAGCAGGTAGGCCGGGCGCAGCCAGCTTATGTTGCTCCAGATCAGCCACGGCGCCGTGATCAGCGCGATGGCCGCGGCCAGCCAGGTCGCCCCCAGCGCCGCGCGGCGCCAGCGCCCGGCGTACAGGCCCAGGTAATGGCAGGAGAACAGCATGCCCAGCGGGGTCGCGCCAAACCAGCTGACCACGTACAGCGCGTCGCTCAGCCGTGGCTGGTCCGGCAGCAGGTACTGGTAGGCATGCCCCTCGGCGCACAGGGTGCTGATGAGGTTGGCAAGCACGCATAGCCCGAACAGCGCGAAGGTCAGGTTCCTGGTGCGCAGCCAGAACCACGTGCTGCTCACCAGCAGCACCAGGTGGATCGCGTAGAACACGCCGAACAACAACTGCTCGCGGCCCGCCGACGACATGAATGAAGACGGCGTGTGCAGCGCCCACGGGAAACTGAGCGTGCTGGTACTTTCCAGCCTCAGGTAGACAGTGGCCGGCTGGCCGTTTTGCCAGTTCACGCGGAATACCGGTTGGCGGTAGTTCAGCGTGTGCGCGGCGAGTGGAATCCGGTCGCCCGCGCGCTGCACCTGCCAGTGCCCGTCGGCCCCCTGCTGGTAGAACGCCACGTTGTCGAGCAGGGACGAGCGCAGCTCCAGCCAGCCGTAGTGCTCGCCGCGCAAGGCGGGTAGCTGCAGCCGCAGCCAGGTGGCACCGGCGCGGTAGCCGAGCGCTGGCTGGCCGCTGGCCTCTTTGAAAGACGCCCGGGCGGCGTCGTGGATGGACAGCGCGCCTTGCGGGTCGGCCAGTTGCGCCCAGCATAGGGGGGCGGGGGCGGCTTGTGCGGCGAGCGAGGGGGTGAGCAGGCATAGTGCCAGCAGCATGGCGTGGCAGAGCGAGCGCCAGTGCAGGGGGCGGGGGGCGGTTACGATCGGGGTGCGCATGTAAGAATTGGTAAGGTCTGCAGCTGTTTCCTATTGATATTATCGCGTCATTTCATGGTTCCGGCTTGTGATTGTGTGCAGCGCGCACGCTGGCGCCAGATGACCTGACGCAAAAGACAAAGGAAAAACTGCATGCAACTCAAACAAATGACCGTACTGGTCTCCCTCGCCCTGTCCTCGGCGGCGTGGGCAGGTGATGGTATCGAGCTATTTCCCAACAGATATCTGGCAAACACTTTCAGTCCGAGTGATATCGCAATTGGGGGGGGGAGCCAAGCTACTAATTCGGACAACTTGACCCCACTGCCTGAGGCTCCATCTGGGAATATCGCCATTGGCTCGAATGCGAAGGCGCTCAGCTACGACTACGGCTACTTTGCTGGATTCTCCATTGCCATCGGTAATAACGCATATGCGAATGAAGGCGGCCTGGCTTTCGGGCGCAATGCCATGGCTGAAGTGTCAAGCATTGCGCTGGGCGACTGGGCCAAAGCATCTTCTAATAGCGTTGCCTTGGGTGTTGGCGCGGAGGCGTTTAATGGTTCGGTCGCGATTGGCTACGGGTCTCTCGCATTCGATACAAATGTGGTTTCGTTCGGCAACACTACCACCAGGCGTCGTCTGACCAATATTGCCGACGGCATCGAAGATAGTGACGCGGTCAGCATGAATCAGTTCAAGGCCTTGCAAACCAAGGTTGACGGCTTGGCGAGTGGAGGCAGCGGCTCTTCTTCGACTGATCTGGAGGCTTTGACGAATCGGGTTACCCAAGCGGAAACTGATGTGAGAGCTGCGCAGTCGACGGCAAACGTGGCGCAGCAAGACGCTGGATACGCCAAGGCGCTCGCCAACGGCGCGCAGGAGGCGGCTGACCGAGCCCACGAATCGGCTCTTGATGCGAATAGGAATGCCACCACCGCGCAGTCGACCGCCAACGACGCCAAGAACACAGCTAATAACGCAGCCACCGCAGCAGGTGCTGCGCAGTCGACGGC
>NZ_STGJ01000030.1:0-304 GCF_004919095.1 Crenobacter intestini
CGGCCTGAAGGCGACCGTCAAGACCACCTGCACCGGCGTGGAAATGTTCCGCAAGCTGCTGGATCAGGGTCAGGCTGGCGACAACGTCGGCGTGCTGCTGCGCGGCACCAAGCGTGAAGAAGTTGAGCGTGGTCAGGTCCTGGCGAAGCCGGGTTCCATCACCCCGCACACCAACTTCACCGGCGAGATCTACGTGCTGAGCAAGAACGAAGGTGGTCGTCACACCCCGTTCTTCGCGAACTACCGTCCGCAGTTCTACTTCCGCACCACCGACGTGACCGGCGCGGTTAGCCTGCCGGAAGGC
>NZ_STGJ01000030.1:314-15830 GCF_004919095.1 Crenobacter intestini
GCTGATCGCTCCGATCGCGATGGAAGAAGGTCTGCGTTTCGCAATCCGCGAAGGTGGCCGTACCGTCGGCGCCGGCGTGGTTGCCAAGATACTCAAGTGATCTAAGGTTTTAGGCCAGTAGCTCAATTGGTAGAGTATCGGTCTCCAAAACCGAGGGTTGGGGGTTCGAGACCCTCCTGGCCTGCCAAATAAGACTAACCGGCGATTTTCGCCGGTTAGTCTTTTGTCGCATCTGCAGCGGGAATTGATATGGAAATGCAAGACAAGATGAAGCTGGCGCTGGCCGGCCTGCTCGTTGCCGCCGGTGTCGCGGGCTTCTACCTGGTGCCGGAAGGGCAGGGTCTGTTGCGTACGCTCGCGTTCGTCGCCGGTCTGGCGATGGCGGTCGGCGTGCTGTGGGTTTCGACCCCGGGCCGTGAATTTGTCGCGTACGCGCACGAGTCGGTTGCCGAAGCCAAGAAGGTGGTGTGGCCGACCCGCAAGGAAGCGACGCAGATGACCGGTCTGGTGTTTGTCTTCGTCACCCTCCTTGCGCTCTTCATGTGGCTGGTCGATTCTTCGTTGACCTGGTTCTTTTACGATCTGATTCTTAAGCGGGGTTGATGATGGCCAAACGCTGGTATGTGGTTCACGCTTACTCCGGTTTCGAGAAGAGCGTGCAAAAGGCTTTGCGCGAGCGCATCGACCGCTCTGAAATCGCCGACCTGTTCGGTCAGGTGCTGGTGCCGGTCGAGGAAGTGGTCGACATGAAGAACGGCCGTCGCTCGATCACCGAGCGCAAGTTCTTCCCGGGCTACGTGCTGGTCGAGATGGACATGACCGACGACAGCTGGCACCTGGTGAAGAGCACGCCGAAGGTCACCGGCTTTATCGGCGGCACCGCCAACCGTCCGGCGCCGATCTCGGCACGCGAGGTCGAGGCCATCATGCAGCAGATGCAGGAAGGCGTCGAGAAGCCGCGTCCGAAGGTGCTGTTCGAGGTGGGCGAGAAGGTGCGCGTGACCGATGGCCCGTTCAACGACTTCAACGGCTCCGTCGACGAGGTCAACTACGAGCGCAACAAGCTGCGCGTGTCCGTGCAGATCTTCGGTCGCGACACGCCGGTCGAACTCGATTTCAACCAGGTCGAGAAAATCTGATTTTCGCTTGGTAAATCAATTGGGTGCGTGTATAATCACGCGCTCTTGTTGGGGAGCGACGCTTTCGTGTCGCGTTTTACCCGTTTAGGAGCTAATTGTGGCAAAGAAAATCATCGGCTTTATCAAGCTGCAAGTGCCGGCCGGCAAGGCCAACCCGTCGCCGCCGATCGGCCCGGCGCTGGGTCAGCGCGGTCTGAACATCATGGAATTCTGCAAGGCGTTCAACGCCCAGACCCAGGGCATGGAACCTGGTCTGCCGATTCCGGTGGTGATCACTGCTTACGCGGACAAGTCCTTCACCTTCGTGATGAAGACCCCGCCGGCTTCGATCCTGCTGAAGAAGGCCGTTGGCCTGAAGAGCGGCTCGAGCAAGCCGAACACCGACAAAGTCGGCAAGATTACCCGCGCACAGCTGGAAGAAATCGCCAAGACCAAGCAGCCTGACCTGACTGCCGCTGATCTGGACGCTGCTGTTCGCACCATCGCGGGTTCCGCCCGTTCCATGGGTCTGATCGTGGAGGGTGTGTAACATGGCGAAGATTTCCAAGCGTCTGAAGGCCCTGAAGGCCGGTGTTGACCGCAACCAGCTGTACGTCGTTGACCAGGCCATCTCCATGGTCAAGTCCGCTGCGACCGCCAAGTTCGACGAATCGATCGACGTGGCCGTGAACCTCGGCGTTGACCCGCGTAAATCCGACCAGGTTGTGCGTGGCTCCGTCGTGCTGCCGCGTGGTACCGGTAAGTCGGTCCGCGTCGCCGTGTTCGCACAAGGCGCCAACGCTGAAGCCGCCAAGGCTGCCGGTGCAGAGATCGTCGGTTTCGACGACCTGGCCGAGCAAGTGAAGGCTGGCAACCTGGACTTCGACGTGGTGATCGCTTCCCCGGACGCGATGCGCGTGGTTGGCCAGCTGGGTCAGATCCTCGGCCCGCGCGGCCTGATGCCGAACCCGAAGGTTGGCACCGTGACCCCGAACGTCGCCGAGGCCGTGAAGAACGCCAAGGCCGGTCAGGTCCAGTACCGTACCGACAAGTCGGGCATCATTCACGCGACCATCGGCCGCGCTTCCTTCGAAGAAGCCGCGCTGCGCGAGAACCTGGGCGCACTGGTTGAAGCTCTGCAGAAGGCCAAGCCGGCTGCATCCAAGGGCGTCTACCTGAAGAAGATCGCAGTATCCAGCACGATGGGCGTGGGCGTTCGCGTCGACGTCGCTTCGCTGACCGCCTAATTGGTGGTTTCGGGCGGGCCGCTCCGGTTCGCCTGCTAAAAGGCTTTGGGCTGGCGAGCAATCGCCAGAGTGTCAAAGACCGTAGGAGTCCATCGGACTTAATCGCCGGAAACGGCATCCTACGCAGATGGTACCCGAAAAGAAGGCTTCAAAATGAGGCCCATGTAGCTCAGGGGTAGAGCACTCCCTTGGTAAGGGAGAGGTCGGCGGTTCAATTCCGCCCATGGGCACCAGTTCTCTGAATGTCTCCTGAATAGGTCGCCGCTGCAAGAGGGGCAGGAAACTGTCTCATTTCAGTCTAGGAGGTAGACCTTGAGTCTCAATCTTGAAGATAAAAAGGCGGTAGTAGCCGAGGTGTCTGCCAAGCTGGCCGACGCACAGACGCTCGTCATCGCCGAATATCGGGGTATTGAGGTTGGTAGCATGACCAAGCTGCGCGCCCAGGCGCGTGAGCAGGGTGTGTATCTGCGCGTTCTGAAGAACACGCTGGTACGCCGTGCTGTAGCGGATACCGCGTTTGCCGGTCTGGCTGACCAGATGGTCGGTCCGCTGGTTTACGGTATCTCTGCAGATCCGGTCGCTGCCGCCAAAGTACTGCATCAGTTTGCCAAGGCTGACGACAAGATCGTCATCAAGGCAGGTTCCTACGAAGGCAAGGTGCTGGACGCCGCTCAGGTTGCTGAGCTGGCTTCGATCCCGAGCCGCGAAGAACTGCTGTCCAAGCTGCTCTATGTCATGAAGGCACCGCTGTCGGGCTTCGCCCGCGGTCTGGCCGCCCTGGCAGAGAAGAAGCAAGCCGAAGCTGCTTAACCCTAATTGATTCACTGAACAGAATTCAGGAGATTTTCACATGGCTATTACCAAAGAAGACATCCTCGAGGCCGTTGCTGGTCTGACCGTGATGGAACTGAACGACCTGGTCAAGGCGTTCGAAGAGAAGTTTGGCGTTTCCGCCGCTGCTGTTGCTGTTGCCGCTGGTCCGGCTGCTGCGGCTGCTGAAGAGAAGACCGAGTTCGACGTGATCCTGTCCGCCGCTGGCGACAACAAGGTGAACGTGATCAAGGTTGTCCGTGCTCTGACCGGCCTGGGCCTGAAGGAAGCCAAGGACATGGTTGACGGCGCGCCGAAGACCCTGAAAGAAGGCATCTCCAAGGCTGAAGCTGAAGACATCGTCAAGCAGCTGACCGAAGCTGGCGCCAAGGCAGAAATGAAATAATCTTCCGTAAGGAAGATTGAAGGGGCTGGCGGAGCAATCCGCCAGCCTTGTTGCGCTTGTGGTGGGTAAGAGCCGAGTCACTAAAAGCCAGCATCCCGAGCGCGGCTGTTGACTTTTGGTTACTTGCGCCACCACACCTCGATGGAGACTCTATGAGTTATTCGTTTACTGAGAAGAAGCGTATTCGTAAAAGTTTTGCGAAACGTGCCAGCGTTCTCGACGTCCCATTCCTGTTGGCGACCCAGATCGATTCGTATACCGATTTCCTCCAACTGGGTGTGCCGCTGGATCAGCGCAAGGATACGGGTCTGCAAGCGGCGTTCAAGTCGATCTTCCCGATCGTCAGCCACAACGGGTACGCCAGCCTTGATTTCGTCCACTACGTGCTGGGCGAGCCGCCGTTCGACGTGCAGGAATGCCAGCTGCGCGGCATCACCTTTGCCGCGCCGCTACGTGCGCGCATCCGGCTGACCATCCTCGACAAGGAGTCCTCCAAGCCGGTGGTGAAGGAGGTGCGCGAGAACGAAGTCTATATGGGTGAAATCCCGCTGATGACCGGGAACGGTTCGTTCATCATCAACGGCACCGAACGCGTGATCGTCTCCCAGCTGCACCGCTCGCCGGGCGTGTTCTTCGAGCACGACCGCGGCAAGACGCACTCGTCGGGCAAGCTGCTGTTCTCCGCCCGCGTGATTCCTTACCGCGGCTCGTGGCTGGACTTCGAGTTCGACCCGAAGGATCACCTGTACTTCCGTATCGACCGTCGTCGCAAGATGCCGGTGTCGATCCTGCTGAAGGCGCTGGGTTACACCGACGAGCAGATCCTGTCCGAGTTCTACAGCTTCGACACCTTCTTCCTGACCGAAGACGGCGTGCGCCTGAAGGTCGTGCCTGAGCGCCTGAAGGGTGAACTGGCCAAGGCCGACATCGTCGCCGCCGACGGCAAGCTGATCGTCGCCAAGGACAAGCGGATCACGGCGAAGACCGTGCGCGACCTGGCGACCGCGGGCATCGAGAGCATCGAGGTCCCGTTCGACACGCTGGTGGGCAAGGTGCTGGGCAAGGCTGTCGTCAACCCGGAAACCGGCGAAGTGCTGGCGCGTGCCAACGAAGAGATCACCGAAGAGCTGCTGGCCAAGCTGGACATCCACAGCGTGCCGGAAATCCAGGTGCTGTACACCAACGACCTGGACCAGGGCGCGTACATCTCGCAGACGCTGCGCTCGGACGATACCGAGACCCAGCTCTCCGCGCGCGTCGCGATCTACCGCATGATGCGCCCGGGCGAGCCGCCGACCGAAGACGCCGTGGAAGCGCTGTTCCAGCGCCTGTTCTTCGACGAGGACACCTACGACCTGTCGCGCGTCGGCCGCATGAAGTTCAACACGCGCACCTACGACTACAAGTTCGACGACAAGTCGCCGGACTGGTTCAGGCAGCTGATCGGCGAGAAATTCGCCGGCCGTAACGGCACCACCGCCGGCATCCTGTCGACCGAAGACATCGTGTCGGTGATCGCGATCCTGACCGAACTGCGCAACGGCCGCGGCGAAGTCGACGATATCGACCACCTGGGCAACCGGCGCGTGCGTTCCGTCGGCGAACTGGCCGAGAACCAGTTCCGTGCCGGTCTCGTGCGTGTCGAGCGTGCGGTGAAGGAACGCCTGAACCAGGCCGAGTCCGACAACCTGATGCCGCACGACCTGATCAACGCCAAGCCCGTCTCGGCCGCGATCAAGGAATTCTTCGGCTCCAGCCAGCTGTCGCAGTTCATGGACCAGACCAACCCGCTGGCCGAAGTGACGCACAAGCGCCGCGTCTCGGCACTGGGTCCGGGCGGTCTGACCCGCGAGCGCGCCGGCTTCGAAGTGCGCGACGTGCATCCGACCCACTACGGTCGCGTGTGCCCGATCGAAACGCCGGAAGGTCCGAACATCGGCCTGATCAACTCGCTGTCCGTGTTCGCACGCACCAACGAGTTCGGTTTCCTGGAAACCCCGTACCGCCGCGTGATCGACGGCAAGGTGACGATGCAGATCGATTACCTGTCGGCGATCGAGGAAGGCCGCTACGTCATCGCGCAGGCGAACGCCACGCTGGACGAAGAAGGCAAGCTGATCGACGAGCTGGTGACCTGCCGTGAAACCGGTGAAACCATCCTGGCAACGCCTGACCGTGTCGAGTACATGGACGTGGCGACCGGCCAGGTGGTCTCGGTGGCGGCCTCGCTGATTCCGTTCCTCGAGCACGACGACGCGAACCGCGCGCTGATGGGCGCGAACATGCAGCGTCAGGCCGTACCGTGCCTGCGTCCGGAAAAACCGTTCGTCGGTACCGGCATCGAGCGTTCGGTGGCCGTCGACTCGGGTACCACCGTCGTCGCCCGCCGTGGCGGTGTGGTCGACTACGTCGACGCGAACCGCGTGGTGGTACGCGTGAACGACGAAGAGGCGACCGCCGGTGAAGTGGGTGTGGATATCTACAACCTGACCAAGTTCACCCGCTCCAACCAGAACACCAACATCAACCAGCGTCCGGTGGTGAAGGTGGGCGACCAGATCGCGCGTGGCGACGTGGTGGCCGACGGTGCGTCGACCGACCTGGGCGAGCTCGCGCTCGGCCAGAACATGACCATCGCGTTCATGCCGTGGAACGGTTACAACTACGAGGACTCGATCCTGATCTCGGAGAAGCTGGTCGCCGAAGACCGCTATACCTCGATCCATATCGAAGAACTCAACGTGGTCGCCCGTGACACCAAGCTGGGGCCGGAAGAGATCACCCGCGACATCCCGAACCTGTCCGAACGCATGGCAGGCCGCCTGGATGAAGCCGGTATCGTCTACATCGGCGCCGAAGTCGAAGCCGGCGACGTGCTGGTCGGCAAGGTGACCCCGAAGGGTGAAACCCAGCTGACCCCGGAAGAGAAGCTGCTGCGCGCGATCTTCGGCGAGAAGGCTTCCGACGTGAAGGATACCTCGCTGCGCGTGCCGACCGGCATGGTCGGTACCGTGATCGACGTGCAGGTGTTCACCCGCGAAGGCATCGACCGCGACAAGCGTGCGCAGTCGATCATCGACGCCGAGCTCAAGCGTTACCGCCTCGACCTGAACGACCAGCTGCGCATCTTCGAAAACGACGCGTTCAGCCGTATCGAGCGCCTGATCGTCGGCAAGGTGGCCAACGGCGGTCCGAAGCGCCTGCCCAAGGGCACCGAAGTCAGCCGCGACTACCTGACCGAACTGCCGTCCAAGCACGACTGGTTCGACATCCGCATGGCCGACGAGGACGTCGCCAAGCAGCTCGAACTGATCAAGGAGAGCCTGTCGGTCAAGCGCGAAGAATACGACCTGCGCTTCGAGGACAAGAAGCGCAAGCTGACCCAGGGCGACGAGCTGCCGCCGGGCGTGCAGAAGATGGTCAAGGTATACATCGCCGTCAAGCGCCGCCTGCAGGCGGGTGACAAGATGGCCGGTCGTCACGGTAACAAGGGTGTGGTTTCGCGCATCCTGCCGGTCGAAGACATGCCGTACATGGCCGACGGCCGTCCGGTCGACATCGTGCTGAACCCGCTGGGCGTACCGTCGCGTATGAACATCGGCCAGATTCTCGAAGTCCACCTGGGCTGGGCCGGCAAGGGTATCGGCGAGCGCGTCAACCGCATGCTGAAGGAACAGCGTTCGGTCGGCGAGATCCGCGAGTACCTGGACAAGGTCTACAACGGCACCGGCAAGCCGGAAGACATCGCCAGCCTGAGCGACGACGAGGTGCTGAACCTCGCCCAGCATCTGCGCCGCGGCATGCCGTTCGCCACCCCGGTGTTCGACGGCGCCAAGGAAGCGGAAATCCGCCAGATGCTCGACCTCGCGTATCCGGACGAAGACCCGCACACCCAGCAACTGGCGTTCAACGCGTCGAAGACGCAGATGACCCTGTTCGACGGCCGCTCCGGCGAAGCTTTCGACCGCAAGGTCACCGTCGGCGTGATGCACTACCTGAAGCTGCACCACCTGGTCGACGACAAGATGCACGCCCGTTCCACCGGCCCGTACTCGCTGGTGACCCAGCAGCCGCTGGGCGGTAAGGCGCAGTTCGGTGGCCAGCGCTTCGGCGAGATGGAAGTGTGGGCGCTGGAAGCCTACGGCGCCGCTTACACGCTGCAGGAAATGCTGACCGTGAAGTCCGACGATGTGACCGGCCGTACCAAGGTCTACGAAAACATCGTCAAGGGTGAACACAAGATCGAAGCAGGCATGCCGGAATCCTTCAACGTGTTGGTGAAGGAAATCCGCTCGCTGGGCCTCGACATCGATCTGGAACGCTATTGATAGGCAAGGCGGCGCGGGCATGGCGCCCGCGCCTGTCGCCTGAATGGAGACGCAATGAAAGCTCTGCTCGACCTCTTTAAGCAAGTCACGCAAGAAGAAGAGTTTGATGCGATTAAGATCGGCATCGCCTCCCCCGACAAGATCCGTTCCTGGTCGTACGGTGAGGTCAAGAAGCCGGAAACCATCAACTATCGCACCTTCAAGCCCGAGCGCGACGGCCTGTTCTGCGCGCGCATCTTCGGGCCGGTGAAGGACTACGAGTGCCTGTGCGGCAAGTACAAGCGTCTCAAGCACCGTGGCGTGATCTGCGAAAAATGCGGCGTCGAAGTGACGCTGTCCAAGGTGCGCCGCGAACGCATGGGTCACATCGACCTGGCGTCGCCGGTTGCCCACATCTGGTTCCTGAAGTCGCTGCCGTCGCGTCTGGGCATGGTGCTCGACATGACGCTGCGCGACATCGAGCGCGTGCTGTACTTCGAGGCGTTCGTCGTGACCGACCCGGGCATGACCCCGCTGCAGTCGCGCCAGCTGTTGACCGAAGAGGACTACCTCGACAAGCAGGACGAGCACGGTGACGAGTTCGTCGCGCTGATGGGCGCCGAAGCGGTTCGCGAACTCTTGAAGAAGCTCGACCTGGTCGGCGAAATCGAGACGCTGCGCCGCGAACTGGAAAGCACCAGCTCGGACACCAAGATCAAGAAGATCGCCAAGCGCCTGAAGGTGCTCGAGGCGTTCCACCGTTCCGGCATGAAGCCGGAGTGGATGATCATGGAAGTGCTGCCGGTGCTGCCGCCGGAACTGCGCCCGCTGGTGCCGCTGGACGGTGGCCGCTTCGCGACCTCCGACCTGAACGACCTGTACCGCCGCGTGATCAACCGGAACAACCGTCTGAAGCGCCTGCTCGAACTGCGCGCGCCGGACATCATCGTGCGCAACGAGAAGCGCATGCTGCAGGAATCGGTTGACTCGCTGCTGGACAACGGCCGTCGCGGCAAGGCGATGACCGGCGCCAACAAGCGCCCGCTGAAGTCGCTGGCCGACATGATCAAGGGTAAGGGCGGCCGCTTCCGCCAGAACCTGCTGGGTAAGCGCGTCGACTACTCCGGCCGTTCGGTGATTACCGTGGGCCCGACCCTGCGCCTGCACCAGTGCGGCCTGCCGAAGAAGATGGCGCTCGAGCTGTTTAAGCCGTTCATCTTCCACAAGCTGGAAGTGATGGGCCTCGCCTCGACCATCAAGGCAGCCAAGAAGCTGGTCGAGCAGGAAGTGCCGGAAGTCTGGGACATCCTCGAGGACGTGATCCGCGAGCACCCGGTGATGCTGAACCGTGCGCCGACCCTGCACCGTCTGGGTATCCAGGCGTTCGAGCCGGTGCTGATCGAAGGCAAGGCGATCCAGCTGCACCCGCTGGTCTGCGCGGCGTTCAACGCCGACTTCGACGGTGACCAGATGGCCGTCCACGTGCCGCTGTCGCTCGAAGCGCAGATGGAAGCCCGCACCCTGATGCTGGCGACCAACAACGTGCTGTCGCCGGCGAACGGCGAGCCGATCATCGTGCCGTCGCAGGATATCGTGTTGGGTCTGTACTACATGACCCGCGACAAGGTGAACGGCAAGGGCGACGGGATGATGTTCTCCGACGTCTCCGAAGTGCAGCGCGCCTACGGTACCAAGCAGGTTGAACACGGTACCCGCATCACCGTCCGCCTGAAAGAATGGGAGAAGGACGAGCAGGGCGAGTTCCAGCCGGTGATGAAGCGTTACGAGACGACCGTCGGCCGCGCGATCCTGTCCGAAATCCTGCCGAAGGGCCTGGGCTTCGAGCATGTGAACAAGGCGCTGAAGAAGAAGGAAATCTCCAAGCTGATCAACGCGTCGTTCCGCCGTTGCGGCATCCGCGACACGGTGATCTTCGCCGACCAGCTGATGTACACCGGTTTTGCCTACTCGACCCGCGGCGGCATCTCGATCTGCGTGGACGACATGGAGATCCCGGCCAAGAAGTCCGAACTGCTCGCCGAGGCGAACAAGGAAGTCAAGGAGATCGAGGAGCAGTACCGCCAGGGTCTGGTGACCCAGGGCGAGCGCTACAACAAGGTCGTCGACATCTGGGGTCGTACCGGCGACAAGATCGCCAAGGCGATGATGGACAACCTGTCCAAGCAGAAGGTGCTCGACAAGCACGGCAACGAAGTCGACCAGGAATCGTTCAACTCGATTTACATGATGGCCGACTCCGGTGCGCGGGGTTCCGCGGCGCAGATCAAGCAGCTGGCCGGTATGCGGGGCCTGATGGCCAAGCCGGACGGCTCGATTATCGAGACGCCGATTACCGCGAACTTCCGCGAAGGCCTGACCGTGTTGCAGTACTTCATCTCGACCCACGGTGCCCGTAAGGGTCTGGCGGATACCGCGCTGAAGACCGCGAACTCAGGTTACCTGACCCGTCGTCTGGTCGACGTGACGCAGGATCTGGTGGTGATCGAAGACGACTGCGGCACCAGCAACGGCTTCGTGATGAAGTCGGTGGTGCAGGGCGGTGACGTGATCGAAGCGCTGCGTGACCGTATCCTCGGCCGCGTGACCGCGGTCGACGTGGTCGACCCGAGCAGCGGCGCGACCGTGGTCGAGGCAGGCACCCTGCTCGACGAGGCGATGGTCGACCTGATCGACAGCCATGGCGTCGATGAAGTGAAGGTGCGTACCGCGATTACCTGTGACACCCGCTACGGCCTGTGCGCACAGTGCTACGGTCGCGACCTGGCGCGCGGCAAGCGCGTCAACGCGGGCGAAGCGGTCGGCGTGATCGCCGCCCAGTCGATCGGTGAGCCGGGTACCCAGCTGACCATGCGTACCTTCCACATCGGTGGTGCGGCCTCGCGTAATGCGGCTGCCAGCCAGGTTGAAGGTAAGTCCAACGGTACCGTCCGCTTCTCGAGCCAGATGCGTTACGTCGCAAACTCGAAGGGCGAGCTGATCGTGATCACCCGCTCCGGCGAAGTGGTGATCCATGACGATATCGGCCGCGAGCGCGAGCGCCACAAGGTGCCGTACGGCTCGACGCTGGTGGTCAAGGACGGCGACGTCATCAAGGCCGGCACCGTGCTGGCGACTTGGGACCCGCACACCCGTCCGATCATCACCGAGTACGCTGGCCGCGTGAAGTTCGAGAACGTGGAAGAGGGCGTGACCGTCGCCAAGCAGGTCGACGAAGTGACCGGCCTCGCCTCGCTGGTCGTGATCGACCCGAAGCGCCGCGGTACCAGCACGTCGAAGATGCTGCGTCCGTTGGTCAAGCTGCTTGACGAGTTCGGCAACGAGGTGAAGCTGGCCGGTTCCGAGACCTCGGTCTCGATCACCTTCCAGGTCGGCGCGATCATCACCGTGCGTGACGGCCAGGAAGTCGGCAAGGGTGAAGTGCTGGCGCGTATCCCGCAGGAAACGACCAAGACCCGCGACATTACCGGTGGTCTGCCTCGTGTGGCCGAACTGTTCGAAGCGCGTTCGCCTAAAGATGCCGGCATGCTGGCCGAGGTGACCGGTACCGTTTCGTTCGGCAAGGACACCAAGGGCAAGCAGCGCCTGATCATCACCGACGTCGAGGGCAACGGCTTCGAGACGCTGATCCCGAAGGACAAGCACGTGCTGGTCCACGACGGTCAGGTGGTGAACATGGGCGAGACCATCGTCGACGGTCCGGTCGATCCGCACGACATCCTGCGCCTGCAGGGTATCGAGGCACTGGCGCGCTACATCGTGCAGGAAGTGCAGGAGGTCTACCGCCTGCAGGGTGTGAAGATCAACGACAAACACATCGAGGTGATCATCCGCCAGATGCTGCGTCGTGTGCTGATCACCGATGCCGGCGATACCGAGTTCATCCCGGGCGAGCAGGTCGAGCGTGCCGAGCTCCTGAAGGCGAACGACCAGATGAACAGCGAAGGCCGCATCCCGGCGCAGTACGATAACGTGCTGCTCGGTATCACCAAGGCTTCGCTGTCGACCGACTCGTTCATCTCGGCGGCTTCCTTCCAGGAAACCACCCGCGTGCTGACCGAAGCCGCGATCATGGGCAAGAAGGACGACCTGCGCGGCCTGAAGGAAAACGTGATCGTCGGCCGCCTGATCCCGGCGGGTACCGGCCTCGCGTACCACCGCAGCCGCCGCAACGACGCCTTCACCGGCGAGCTGACGCCGGAGAGCGTGTTCGGCGACATCCCGGCCGATACCGAGGCGGCTGCCGACGAGTAATCGCCGCGTAAGCTGACCCGGAAAAAAGCCGTCAATTCAATGGGTAACATTGGGTTGGCGGCTTTTCTTCATTGACGCTGGCCGGGCGCTTCAATATAATCTCGCGTCTTTAGGTGGCTTGCCGCCTATTTTTCACTCAACAGGGAACTGATAGTCATGCCAACTATTAACCAACTGGTCCGCAAGGGGCGCGTCGCCATCACGGCGAAGAGCAAGGTCCCGGCGCTCGAGGCTTGCCCTCAGAAGCGCGGCGTTTGCACCCGCGTTTACACCACCACCCCGAAGAAGCCGAACTCGGCTCTGCGTAAGGTGTGCAAGGTCCGCCTGACCAACGGCTTCGAAGTGATCTCGTACATCGGCGGTGAAGGCCACAACCTGCAGGAACACTCGGTCGTGCTGATCCGCGGCGGTCGTGTGAAGGACTTGCCGGGTGTGCGTTACCACACCGTGCGCGGCTCGCTTGACACCGCAGGCGTCAAGGACCGTAAGCAGTCCCGCTCCAAGTACGGCGCGAAGCGTCCGAAGTAATCCTTCGGCATTTTCAGGCGGCATCCGCCGTCGAGTAAGTGGCCACTTAGCTGGGTGGTCCAGAGCATGTCGCTCAACTGAATAGAATTAAGGAATCAAAATGCCACGCCGCAGAGAAGTCCCCAAGCGCGAAATCCTGCCGGATCCGAAGTTCGGTAGCCAGGATCTGTCCAAGTTCATGAACGTCGTGATGATCGACGGCAAGAAGGCTGTTGCCGAACGCATCATCTACGGCGCACTGGCCCAGATCGAGAAGAAGACCGGCAAGAACGCCATCGAGGTGTTCAACACCGCTATTGCCAACGCCAAGCCGATCGTGGAAGTGAAAAGCCGCCGTGTAGGTGGTGCTAACTACCAAGTCCCTGTTGAGGTTCGCCCGTCCCGTCGGATGGCTCTGGCAATGCGCTGGCTGCGCGACGCTGCGCGCAAGCGTGGCGAGAAGTCCATGGATCTGCGTCTTGCTGGCGAGCTACTGGATGCAGCTGAAGGCCGTGGCGGCGCCATGAAGAAACGTGATGAAGTGCACCGCATGGCAGAAGCCAACAAGGCCTTCTCGCACTTCCGTTTCTAATCTAACTTTTTTAAGGTTATCGCCGTGGCTAGGAAAACTCCTATTGAGCGCTACCGTAACATCGGTATCTCTGCTCACATCGATGCTGGTAAGACGACTACCACCGAACGCATCCTGTTTTACACCGGTGTAAACCACAAGATCGGTGAAGTGCACGACGGTGCTGCGACCATGGACTGGATGGAGCAGGAGCAGGAGCGTGGTATCACCATTACCTCCGCTGCGACCACCACGTTCTGGAAGGGCATGAGCCTGCAGTTCCCGGAACACCGCTTCAATATCATCGACACCCCGGGACACGTTGACTTCACCGTCGAGGTGGAGCGCTCCATGCGTGTGCTGGACGGCGCGGTGATGGTGTACTGCGCGGTCGGTGGCGTTCAGCCGCAGTCCGAGACCGTATGGCGCCAGGCCAACAAGTACAAGGTGCCGCGTCTGGCGTTCGTCAACAAGATGGACCGTCAGGGTGCGAACTTCTTCCGTGCCGTGGACCAGGTGAAGACCCGTCTGCGCGGCAACCCGGTGCCTATCGTGGTGCCGATCGGTGCCGAAGACGGCTTCCAGGGCGTTGTCGACCTGCTGAAGATGAAGGCCATCATTTGGGACGAAGCGTCCCAGGGTATGAAGTTCGAATACGGTGACATCCCGGCAGACGTTCAGGCGACCGCTGAAGAGTGGCGCGAGAAGATGGTCGAGTCCGCTGCAGAAGCCAGCGAAGAGCTGATGAACAAGTACCTGGAAGAGGGCGAGCTCTCCGAAGAGGAGATCATCAGCGGTCTGCGCGACCGTACCCTGCGTTGCGAAATCCAGCCGATGCTGTGCGGCACCGCGTTCAAGAACAAGGGTGTGCAGCGCATGCTGGACGCCGTGATCGAACTGCTGCCGTCGCCGGTTGACGTTCCTCCGATCGCGGGTGAAGAAGACGGCCAGCCGGCCGTGCGCCACGCTTCGGACGACGAGAAGTTCTCCGCGCTGGCATTCAAGCTGATGAACGACCCGTACGTCGGCCAGCTGACCTTCTTCCGTGTGTACTCGGGTGTCGTGAACTCCGGCGACACCGTGCTGAACTCGGTCAAGGACCGCAAGGAACGCATGGGCCGTATCGTGCAGATGCACGCCAACGACCGTATCGAGATCACCGAAGTCCGCGCCGGCGACATCGCCGCCGGTATCGGCCTGAAGGACGTGACTACCGGTGAAACCCTGTGTGCACCGGACGCGCCGATCATCCTGGAACGCATGGAGTTCCCGGAGCCGGTGATCCACGTTGCCGTCGAGCCGAAGACCAAGGCTGACCAGGAAAAGATGGGCGTTGCCCTGAACCGCCTGGCCAAGGAAGACCCGTCCTTCCGCGTGCGTACCGACGAAGAGTCGGGCCAGACCATCATTTCCGGTATGGGCGAACTGCACCTGGAAATTCTGGTTGACCGCATGAAGCGCGAATTCGGCGTTGAAGCTGCAGTGGGCGCGCCGCAGGTGGCTTACCGCGAAACCATCACCAAGACCGTTACCGACGTCGACGGCAAGCACGTCAAGCAGTCGGGTGGTAAGGGCCAGTATGGTCACGCCGTCATCACGCTGGAACCGTCCGGCGAGGGCAAGGGTTACCAGTTCTTCGACGAGATCAAGGGTGGCGTGATTCCGCGCGAATTCATCCCGTCGGTGGACAAGGGTATCCAGAACACCCTGAACAACGGCATCCTAGCCGGCTTCCCGGTGGTGGACGTGACCGTCCGCCTGACCTTCGGTTCCTACCACGACGTCGACTCCTCGCAGATCGCGTTCGAACTGGCGGGCTCCATGGCATTCAAGGAAGCCATGCGCCGTGCCGGTCCGGTGATCCTCGAGCCGATGATGGCTGTCGAAGTGGAAACCCCGGAACAGTACATGGGCGACGTGATGGGCGACCTGAACCGTCGTCGCGGCATCGTGCTGGGCATGGACGACGATGGTCTGGGTGGCAAGAAGATCAAGGCCGAAGTTCCGCTGGCCGAGATGTTCGGTTACTCGACCGACCTGCGTTCCGCGACCCAGGGCCGTGCTACGTACTCGATGGAGTTCAAGCACTACTCCGCCGCGCCGAAGCATGTCGCTGACGCCGTGATGAACGCCAAGAAGTAATTCCGCGCTGTGGCCGGCCTGCGGGCCGGCCTGATTTGATGTTCTTTAATTAAGGATTTTTGCAATGGCAAAAGAAAAGTTCGAGCGGACCAAACCGCACGTAAACGTTGGCACCATCGGTCACGTTGACCATGGT
>NZ_STGJ01000003.1 GCF_004919095.1 Crenobacter intestini
CTATCATTTGAGTGGCTTTGCCAGAGAAGGCAGAGTGCGCGATACAAGATTCTACCGTCGTGGTGTGACCACGATTCGGCTTCGACAATTTGACAAGTTAATGTCTGGTGGCCATAGCGAGGTGGTCCCACGCCTTCCCATCCCGAACAGGACCGTGAAACACCTTAGCGCCGATGATAGTGTGGCATTCGCCATGTGAAAGTAGGACACCGCCAGACGCCCCATCCGCAGACCCCCAGCTCAATGAGCTGGGGGTTTTGCTATTGGCGCATCACCGGCGTGATAATATTCGGCTATTGAAACCGAACGGTGATTAGCCGATGAAATGTCCTTTCTGTGGTCACGCTGACACCCAGGTGATCGACTCCCGCGCGAACGAAGACGGCACCAGCATCCGCCGCCGCCGTCGCTGCCTGCTGTGCGAAAAACGCTTCACCACCTTCGAGACGGCGGACGTGCGTATGCCGCAGGTGGTCAAGGCGGGCGGGCATCGTGCCGAGTTCGACGTCGACAAGGTGCGTACCAGCTTCCTGCGTGCGCTGCACAAGCGGCCGGTGCCGACCACGCTGGTCGACGCCGCGATCGACCGCATCTGCCAGAAACTGCTGCAACTGGGCGAACGAGAAGTCGACTCGCGCGCGATCGGCGAGATGGTGATGAACGAGCTGGCCAAGCTCGACAAAGTTGCCTATGTGCGTTTCGCGTCGGTCTACCGCAGCTTCCAGGACGTGTCCGAGTTTTCCGCGGCCGTGCGCGAGATCGAAAAGAACCAGGACTGAGCGATGACGGCCTTCAGCGCGAATGACCACTCGTTCATGCAGCGCGCGCTGCGTCTGGCGGCGCTCGGCGTGAATACCACTTCTCCAAACCCGCGGGTCGGCTGCGTGATCGTGCAGGGGGACGAGGTGGTCGGCGAAGGCTGGCACCGCCGTGCCGGCGAGCCGCACGCCGAAGTGCACGCGCTGGCCGAGGCCGGCGCGCGCGCCCGTGGCGCGACCGCGTACGTGACGCTCGAGCCGTGTAGCCACCATGGCCGCACGCCGCCCTGTGCCGACGCGCTGGTGCGTGCGGGGGTCTCGCGGGTGGTCGCGGCGATGGTCGACCCGTTTCCCGAAGTGGCCGGGCGCGGCCTGGAAAAACTGCATGCGGCAGGCATCACCGTCGAGAGCGGCCTGCTGGCCGACGAGGCGGCCCGCCTCAATAAAGGGTTTATTTCCCGCGTGAGCCGCGGCAGGCCCTGGGTCACGCTCAAGGCCGGCGCCAGCGTCGATGGCCGCACCGCGCTCGCCAACGGGTTGAGCCAGTGGATCACCTCGCCCGAAGCGAGGCTGGACGTGCAGCGGCTGCGCGCGCGTTCTTGCGCGGTGCTCACCGGCAGCGGCACCGTGCTGGCTGACGACCCGCGGCTGACCGTCCGCGAGTTCGGGACTTCCCGCCAGCCCATGCGCGTGGTGCTCGACAGTGCGCTCACGACCTCCCCGCAAGCCGCGATCTACCGCGCCGATGCACCGACTTTTCTGGCGACCGCCTGTACCGACCCGTCCCGCCATGCACCCTATCTGGTCCAAGGCGTCGAAGTGCTGGCCTTGCCTGGCGCGGACGGCCGAGTCGACCTTGACGCCTTGCTAAGCGCGCTTGCCGCGCGCGGGGTGGGTGAACTGATGGTCGAGGCGGGGGCGACGCTGAACGGCGCCTTGCTCTCGGCAGGTCTGGTCGACGAGATCATCCTCTATATGGCGCCGATGCTGCTGGGCGCCGACGCGCGCGGGCTGTTTGCCTTGCCTGCTTTGCAATCGCTGGACGACAAGGTCGAACTCTCGTTCAAGGAAGTGGACCGCGTCGGCCCCGACCTCAGGCTTTCCCTGACTGTCGGCCAGCGGGGCAGGGGGTAAGCTTGCGTTTTGATTCCCGGATGGGTGGAGGTGGCAGGTGAAAGTCAGCGAACAGCAATTGTACGAGGTGGCGCAGCGCACCCTGGCCGGCTTGGGGTGTACGCCGGACGAAGTGGCGGTGGTCGCCTCGCATCTGGTCGAAGCCAACTTGCGCGGGCATGACAGCCACGGCGTCGGCATGCTGCCCTTTTATGTGGACAGTGCCCAGCGCGGTACGCTATGCCCGAACCGTCCGGCCAGGCTGACCAACGACGCCGGCGCGATCCTGCAGTACGATGGCGACCGCGGTTTCGGCCAGCGCGTGGTGCGCGAGGCGGTCGACGCCGCGCTCGAACGAGCCAGCACGACCGGCGTGGTGCTGCTGACCGTGCGCAACGCCCACCACATGGGGCGGATCGGCAGCTACGGCGAACAGGTGGCCGCGGCCGGCAAGGTCGGGCTGTTCTTCGTCAACGTCACCGATTTTCCGCAACCGCTGGTCGCGCCGTTCGGCGGCTCGGCCGCGCGCTTCGGCACCAACCCGGTGTGCGTGAGTTTCCCCGCGACCGACACGCATCCTGCCTTCGTGCTGGATTTTGCGACCAGCATGGTCGCCTACGGCAAGACGCGGGTCGCCTACCTCGCCGGCAAACAGTTCGACCAGCCCGTGATGCTCGATGCGGCGGGCCACCCGACCGCCGACCCGCGTGCGATGCACGAAGAGCCCAAGGGTGCGTTGCGGCCGATCGCCGAACACAAGGGGGGCGGTCTGGTCGCCGCGTGCGAGCTGCTGGCCGGCCTGCTCTCCGGTGGCGGGACCTTGCAGCCGGGTAACCCGCGCGAGGGCGGCATCGTCAACCAGTTGACCGCGTTCATCGTCGACCCGGCGCGGCTGGCCGACCTTGACTGGCTCGCCTCCGAATACGACGCGATGGTCGGCTACATCAAGTCCTCGCCGTCGCCCGACCCGGCGCAACCGGTGCTGATGGCCGGCGAGCCCGAGCTTGCGCGCCGAGCGGTGCGGCAGGCCGAGGGCGTCGAGATCGCCGACGCCGAGTGGGCGGCGATCGAGGATGCGTGCCGGCGGGCCGGCGTTTAGGAGAACGGATGTCCGATCCCCAGCAGGCGTTGACGGCGTATCTTTCACTGTTGTCGCGGCAGGGCGCTGATGCCGCGCTGTGCGAGGCGCGGCGCTCGCAGCTTGCTGGCCTGCTTACCCGGCTGGAAGGACTGGCGCCGTCGCCCGACGCTTACCGTCAGGCGGTAGACGCGCTGTTGCTGCCGCTGGATGCGGTGCAACGGCGCGCGCTGCTGCCGGTGGTGCGCGAGTTCTATTATTTCTGGCTCGGCGATATCGGCCGTATCGCGCGCATGCTCTCGCAAGGCGAGATCGTCTCGTGGCGGGGCGGCGATGCGCGCGTCTTGCCTTCACTCGATGCCTTGCTGCGCGACTTGCCTGCACCCGATAGTGGCGCCTACCCGCCGTCGCTCGGCCTCTACCTTGACCGCCTGTTCGAGGCGGGGGTGGACGAGGCGGCGTCGGCACGAGGCAGCCAGCTCTTGCAGGTTCTGCTGCACCTGCTGGCTTCCCGCGACCATGCCCCAGCCTGCTACCGCGAGGCGGTCGACGACATGCTGTCCATGCTGGCGGACGAGTCCGAGCGCACCTTCTTCCTCGGGCTCGCGCGCGAATACTTCTACTGGTGGCTGAAGTTTCCGGCTGCCGCGCAGCGGCTGGCCGACGCTCAGCCCTGAGCGAAAAAGCCGGCCAGCGTGGCCGCCACCGCGGCGGGCTGTTCCCACTGCAGCATGTGGCCGGCGTCCGCGACGGTCACCTCGCTGAGCCTGGCAAAGCACGCGCGCCGGGCGTCCAGTGTTGCCTGCACGCCCTTGGCCATCGGGTGCTCGCCCTCGTCGCCACCGATCACCCATAACACCGGGCATGTGATCGCCCGCCAGCACGCCTTCGCTTCTTCCAGCCGGTACAGCACCGGATTCACGCCCTTGTGCCAGGGGTCGGCGCGGTAGGCAAGCGCGCCATCGACGTCGCGGGTCAGCGCGCGGGCCATCAGGCGGGCGTGTTCGGCGTGCATGCGCGGGTTGCGTGCCAAAAGCCGCGCGGCGAGGGCTTCCTGCGACGCCGGCGCCTGGAATGCGGGGGCCGTGCGCTGCTCGGCGAGCCAGCGTGCGTAGCGTCCGGGCGCCTGGCCCGGCTCGGTCGCGTTCAGGCCGAAGCCTTCCATCAGCGCGAGCCGCGCTACGCGCTCGGGGCGGGCGCCGGCGTAGAGGCCGGCGATCATCGCGCCCATGCTATGCCCGGCGATGCGCGCCGGCGTGGTGGGGCTGAGTGCCTCGAGCAGCGCGTCGAGGTCGGCCAGGTAATCGGGGAAGAAGTAGGGGCCGTCGTTCCACTGGCTGTGGCCGAAGCCGCGCCAGTCTGGCGCGACGAGCTGCCAGTCGCGGGCCAGGTCTTCGGCGATAAAGCTGAAGGTCTCCGCGCAGTCCATCCAGCCGTGCAGCAGGAACAGCATGGGCGCGTCGGAGTCACCCCAGTGGAGCAGGCGATGGCGGCGGCCGCGCAAGGTCAGCGTGCGCGTGGTGGGCGTTGGGGGGAGCAGGGCGTTCATGCCGTGCATTTTATTGGCATGGCGTGCGGGCGGCCAGCCGGACATGAAAAAGGCCCGCCAGACAGGCGGGCCTTGCAAGGAGCGATCGGCGCTTAGCGGTCGACGTTGTAGTTCGGCGCTTCCTTGGTGATCTGCACGTCGTGCACATGGCTCTCGCGCATACCGGCCGAGGTGATCTCGACGAAGCCGGCCTTCTCGTGCATCTCGTCGATGGTCGCGCAGCCGAGGTAGCCCATGGACGAGCGCAGGCCGCCGATCAGCTGGTGGATCACCTGGGCGATCGGGCCCTTGTACGGCACGCGGCCTTCGATGCCTTCCGGCACGAACTTGTCGGCGTTGGCTTCGTTGTCCTGGAAGTAGCGGTCGGACGAGCCTTGCGCCATCGCGCCCAGCGAGCCCATGCCGCGGTAGGACTTGTACGAGCGGCCCTGGTACAGCTCGACTTCGCCCGGTGCCTCTTCGGTGCCGGCGAACATGCCGCCCAGCATCACGCAGTTGGCGCCGGCAGCCAGTGCCTTGGCGATGTCGCCGGAGAAGCGGATGCCGCCGTCGGCGATCATCGGCACGCCGGTGCCCTTGAGCGCGGTCGACACGTTATGGATCGCGGTCAGCTGCGGCACGCCGACGCCGGCAACGATACGGGTGGTGCAGATCGAGCCCGGGCCGATGCCGACCTTGACCGCGTCCGCGCCAGCCTCGACCAGCGCGAGCGCAGCGTCGGCGGTAGCGATGTTGCCGCCGATCACGTCGACTTGCGGGAAGTTGTCCTTCACCCAGCGCACGCGGCTGAGCACACCTTCGCTATGGCCGTGCGCGGTGTCGACCACCAGCACGTCGACGCCGGCTGCCACCAGCGCTGCGACGCGATCCGGCGTGTCGCCGCCGGTGCCCACTGCCGCGCCGACGCGCAGGCGACCCTGCGCATCCTTGTTGGCGTTCGGGTGTTCGCTGGTCTTGATGATGTCCTTGACGGTGATCAGGCCCTTGAGCTCCCACGCGTCGTTGACGACCAGCACGCGCTCGAGCTTGTGGTGGTGCATCAGTTCGCGCGCTTCGTCGATGCTCGCGCCTTCCTTGACGGTGACCAGACGCTCGCGCGGGGTCATGATCGACGCCACCGGCTGGTCGAGGCGGGTCTCGAAGCGCAGGTCGCGGTTGGTGACGATGCCGACCACCTTGCCTTGCTCGATCACAGGCAGGCCGGAGATACGGTGCTGGCGGGTCAGCAGGACCAGGTCGCGTACCAGCATGTCCGGCGCGATGGTGATCGGGTCCTTGACCACGCCGCTTTCGTGGCGCTTGACCTTGGAGACCTCGAGCGCCTGGCGCTCGATGCTCATGTTCTTGTGGACGATGCCGATGCCGCCTTCCTGGGCCATCGAAATGGCCAGACGCGCTTCGGTGACCGTATCCATCGCGGCGGAGACCAGCGGCAGTTTCAGCTTGATGTTGCGGGTGAGAATGGTCGAGAGGGAGACGTCGCGCGGCAGGACTTTGGAGTGGGCCGGCACGAGGAGAACGTCGTCGAAGGTGTAGGCTTTCTCGATGATACGCATCTGGCGCTTCCTTGGCAGCAAAACGAGATTATATCGGTTTATAGGGGGGCGAGGCAAAGAGCGCCAGCCGCCTTTTTCCATGGGACAAGTTGTGTTCTCATAGGCTTTTGTCCTGACAGGGGGAGTACGGCATGAAGCTTGGCGCGTTGTTGGCATTTTCGCTGCTGGCCACAAGCGGCATCGCGGTGGGCGCGGACGTCTACAAGTGGCAGGACGCCAGCGGGCGTACCGTCTTCTCGGACAGGCCTCCCTCCGGCGTTTCCGCGCAGAAGCTGGGCGTGCGCGCGGCGCCCTTGCCCAAGGCCGACGCGAGCGCGCCGGCTGCCCGCGCGCCGCTGACCGGTGCGGCGGCGCTGAAGGCGGAGAGCGACGCGCTGAACGGCAAGGTCGACGCTTATAACAAGCAGGTGCGCGCCGAGAACTGCCGAAACGCACGCGGCAATGTCGAGCGCCTGCAGTCGGCCAAGCCGCGCAACGACGCGCTGGTGCAAAGCGCGCTGGCCGTGCAGAAAGAGTGGTGCGCCGAGTGACGCCAGCGTTTGACGCCGAAGCGGTGCTCGCGTCGCTGCCGCAACTGCCCGGCGTCTACCGGATGCTGGGTGCGGACGGCAAGGTGCTGTACGTCGGCAAGGCGATCGACCTCAAGCGGCGGGTCAGCTCCTATTTCCAGAAGTCCGACCTCAGCCCGCGCATCCAGCTGATGGTGCGCCAGATCACCGCCATCGAGACCACGGTCACCCGTTCGGAGGCCGAGGCGCTGATCCTCGAGAACAACCTGATCAAGGCGCTCGCGCCGCGTTACAACATCCTGTTCCGCGACGACAAGAGCTACCCCTATCTGATGGTGTCGGCGCACGCCTACCCGCAACTGGCGTATTTCCGCGGCGAACCGAAGAAGCCGCACCGCTATTTCGGCCCGTTCCCGAACAGCTACGCGGTGCGCGAGAGTATCCAGATCCTGCAGAAGGTGTTCCGCCTGCGTACCTGCGAAGACTCGGTGTTCACCAACCGCTCGCGCCCCTGCCTGCTCTACCAGATCAAGCGCTGCAGCGCGCCTTGCACGCACGAGATAGAAGACGCCGCGTACGCGCGCGACGTCGCCTCGGCGGTCGACTTCTTGTCCGGCCGCCAGGACGCACTGATCCAGTCGCTGACCGAACGCATGCTCGCCGCGTCCGAGGCGCTGGCGTTCGAGGAGGCGGCCGCCTTGCGCGACCAGGTGCAGGCGCTCTCGCGCGTGCAGGCGCAACAATATGTGTCGAGCAATACCTCGCAGCTGGACGCCGACGTGGTCGCCGCCGTCAGCGAAGGCGGCGTGCTGTGCGTGAACCTGGTGATGATCCGTGGCGGCCGCCACCTGGGCGACAAGAGCTTCTTCCCCGACAACGCCGAGGACTGCGACGCCGCCGCCGCGCTCGAGGCCTTCCTCGGCCAGCATTACCTCAGTGCGCCCTTGCCCGGCGCGCTGATCGTCAACCATGACCTGCCGCAGACGCTGGCCTTGTGGCTGGGCGAGCAGGGCGGGCGCGTGTTGCACCTGGTGTGCAACCCGATCGGCGAGCGCCGCGTCTGGCTGGAGATGGCCGAGAAGAACGCGCTATTGGCCGCAAGCCAGCGCGCCGGCAGCCGGGCCAACCAGGCCGCGCGCCTGGCCGCGCTCGCGCAGGTGCTGGAAATCGACGCGCTCGAGCGCATCGAGTGCTACGACATTTCGCACACCCAGGGCGAGGCGACCGTCGCCTCCTGCGTGGTGTACGACAAGGGCGACATGCAGCCGTCCGAGTACCGGCGCTTCAATATCACCACGGCGAAGGCCGGCGACGACTACGCGGCGATGCGCGAGGCGCTGACCCGCCGCTACGGCAAACTGGTCCAGGGCGAGGGCAAGCTGCCCGACCTCTTGCTGATCGACGGCGGCAAGGGGCAGGTCAGGGTCGCGCTCGAGGTGATGGCGGAGTTGGGCGTGAGCCTACCGATCTGCGGCGTCGCCAAGGGCGAGGCGCGCAAGCCCGGCCTGGAAACGCTGATCCTCCCCTACCTGGAAAAGACGCTACAATTGCCCAGCGATCACCCCGCCCTGCATCTGGTCCAGACCGTGCGCGACGAGGCGCACCGTTTCGCGATCACCGGCCACCGCGCCCGCCGCGCCAAGGCGCGCACGCTGTCGACGCTGGAAGAAATTCCCGGCATCGGCGCTAAGCGCCGCCAGCAACTGCTGACCCGTTTCGGAGGCTTGCGCGGCGTCAAGGCCGCCAGCGTCGACGACCTGGCGCGGGTCGAGGGGATCAGCCACAAGCTCGCGACCGCGATTTACAACGCCCTGCACTAAGAAAAACACCGGACAATGCCGTTCAACCTGCCGATTTTCCTGACCTGGCTCAGGGTTGCCCTGATCCCGATCTTTGTCGCGATCTTCTTCCTGCCGCCCGAGCTGATGAGTTCGCGGGTGGCGAACGTCACCGGTGCAACCCTGTTCGCGCTGGCGGCGGTGACCGACTGGCTGGACGGCTTTCTCGCCCGCAGGCTGGGGCAGACCTCGGCCTTCGGCGCCTTCCTCGACCCGGTCGCCGACAAGCTGATCGTCGCCGCGTCGCTGATCCTGCTGGTCGAACTGGGGCGCACCGAGGGCTGGATGGCGATGATCATCATCGGCCGCGAGATCACCATCTCCGCGCTGCGCGAGTGGATGGCCGAGATGGGCGCGAGAAAGAGCGTCGCGGTGGCGACCATCGGCAAGCTCAAGACCGCCGCGCAGATGTTCGCGATCCTGCTGCTGTTGTACGCGGCGCCCATCGTGCCGGGGATTTCCACCCTCGCGCTCGGGAATATTTTCATGGTCGTCGCGGTGATTTTGACTTTGTGGTCAATGGTTTACTACCTGCGGATGGCCGCGCACGAGTTCTCCGGCAAAAAAATCGACGTGTGAGGTGTTGACGGCCTTCCGAAAATCCTTATAATTCGCAGTCTCTTGAGGCGGCAACGTTATCAGGAAAAGAAATTTGACGCGGGAATAGCTCAGTTGGTAGAGCGCAACCTTGCCAAGGTTGAGGTCGCGAGTTCGAGCCTCGTTTCCCGCTCCAGCAAAACTTGTTTTGCCGGCCAAGTTTCGATATGCGGGAATAGCTCAGTTGGTAGAGCGCAACCTTGCCAAGGTTGAGGTCGCGAGTTCGAGCCTCGTTTCCCGCTCCAGCTTCACGCTGGCACTGTTTGACCAAAAATGCGGGAATAGCTCAGTTGGTAGAGCGCAACCTTGCCAAGGTTGAGGTCGCGAGTTCGAGCCTCGTTTCCCGCTCCAGCTTCATGCTGGTATTGTTGGACCAATGCGGGAATAGCTCAGTTGGTAGAGCGCAACCTTGCCAAGGTTGAGGTCGCGAGTTCGAGCCTCGTTTCCCGCTCCAAATTAAGGTGTCACCGCAAGGTGGTTCCAACCCCTCAAGGCGGGGTAGCAAAGTGGTTATGCAGCGGATTGCAAATCCGTCTACGCCGGTTCGATTCCGACCCCCGCCTCCAGTAAAAGCCCCGTAAGTCAAAGACTTACGGGGCTTTTCTTATGCAATTTTCCGAAGATTTTTTTACAGAAAATTGAAAAAAACCACTCCAACCACCCCGCAAGTGGCCGAGATCCACTTCAAGACGGCCTGGTGATCCGTCTACGCAAGTCGATCGGCGCGCTGTGAGCTGCGCGAGGATGACCGGCTCCCTACAACCCACATGCTATTGCTGGCCTTGTCTGTACATGCTGTGTGGGTCGGGTGCAAACTTCTGGCCAACCAGTTTTCCCAAGAGAGGTTTTTGTGTTTCCGAGCAATCATGATGGGTTAGCCGCAAAAAATATCTGCAAGAACTGCGTCGGTGAAGAATTCCTGCGTGCTGAGATCGAACGTGCGGGAGGGGAAGCTTGTTGTGATTATTGTTACGACTCAGAAGAGAAAACCTGGACCATCGGTGAGTTGGCAGAGTGCGTCGAGCGTGCCTTCGAGGAGCACTACGAACGGACATCCACGGAGCCGGAGCCTTGGGAGTACGCCTTGCTGGCTGACCGTGAAGAGCGCTACGAGTGGGAGCGTAGCGGGGTCGAGGTTGTTTATGCCATTGGCGAGGCTGCCCAAATCCCTGAAGACGCTGCGATGGATGTGCAGCAGCTACTTGAGGATAGTTACTGTGACTACGAAGCCAGCTGCCTAGGGGAGGAAACGGAGTTCGCTTCAGATGCACACTACGATTTGAAGGGTGTGGATGCTACTGACTGGCACTGGGAGTGGGGAGCATTTGAGCGTGCTCTCCAGACGGAGGCGCGCTTCTTCAGCCGCACAGGTGCAGAGCTGCTGACCAAGATTTTTGCCGGTATAGATGGGTTGCTAACCAGGGGTGGCCATCCTCCAGTTACCATGGCTGGGCCTGGGTGGCCGCTTGATCACCTCTACCGGGCCAGGGTATTTCAGTCTGAGAAAAACCTGCTGGAGGCGCTTCGCAGGCCTGACCTGCATCTTGGCCCGCCACCCGCCAAGTTGGCTAGCGCAGGGCGGATGAACGCTCGGGGCATCTCGGTTTTTTATGGCGCGACAGCCATGGAGACCGCGATTGCTGAGGTTCGTCCGCCGGTGGGTAGTAGTGTCGCGATCGCGCGTTTTGACTTCACACGCCCATTGAGGCTACTGGATCTGACTAGTCTGGCGACGGTGCGGGATCAGGGAAGCGTTTTTGATCCTACGCTCAAACGAAGACTGGAGCGGGTGGCGTTCCTGCGAACGCTGGGAGAGAAGATGACGCGACCAGTGATGCCGGACGATGAGGCCTTCGACTACCTGGCGACACAGGCGATCGCTGACTTTTTGGCCAGTGAGGATGAACCAAAATTTGACGGCATCGTCTTTCCTTCAGTCCAGGTGAGTGAAGGCTGCAATGTCGTCTTGTTCCACAAGGCGTCGAAGGTGGCAGAACTGGACTTGCCCAAGGACGCGATAATCGAATCCTATCCATATCTAGACTATGACGAAGAGGTGGAATATCACGTCTCCGAGGTGGTTCCGCAGACTGCAGAAGGCAGCAGCGACGTTGAGTCGAGTCTTATGGCGCTTAGGACTGGTTCTGCGGATGATTATGAGGATGCCGCTCTGCTGATCGACCCGCATTCGGTTGCAGTCCACAGGATTAAAGAGGTGAAATATGAATGTGATGTACGTAAGGTCGTTCGGCGGCGTTGCGAGGCGAGCGAGGAAGAGTTCTGAGAGGGGTGTATTGGGTGGTTTTTTTTATAAGTATCTGATCTGTAAGTAAACGCAGCGGATTGCAAATCCGTCTACGCCGGTTCGATTCCGCCCCCCGCCTCCAGACAAGACCCCGTAGAACGCAAGTTCTGCGGGGTTTTTGCTTGGCAAACCCGTGGCGACGGGCAGGGAGCGGCTTGTCCGCCTAAGCTGTCGCCTATGTCCCGTCCCGCTTCTTCCGCCTGGCTGCTCGCGTGGATCGTGTTGTTGTGCCTGTACAGCGGCGCACTCAATATCTTCACGCTGCTGCGCTTCGCGTACTCGGTCTCCCACTTTTCTGGCAACCTGCTCGACATCGCCGACGACATGCTGCTCAGGCACACGCTCGAGCAAGGCTGGCGCATCCTCTCGCTGGTCGGCTTCTTTACGCTGGGCGCCTTTGCCTCGGGCGTACTGATGCGCGAGGGGCGGGCGGGTTACCGGCCGCTGTACGGCTACCTGATGCTGGCGCTGGGCTTGCTGCTGTGGCTGTGGTCGCGCACCGGGCACGAGCAGGCGGGCTTTCTCTACGCGCTGACTTTCACCATGGGCTGCCAGAACGGCCTCCATATCCAGTACCGCAGCAATGTGGTGCGCACCACCCACATGACGGGCAACCTGACCGACTTCGGCGTCAACCTGGGCTATCTGGCCGCCGGCCAGCGCGAGGTCGGCTGGAAGGTCTGGTTCAGCCTGTTGGAGATCGCGGGCTACGTCGGCGGCGGTGCACTCGCCTTATTGCTCTACCTCAGGGTCGGCCAGGCGTCGTTCGAGTGGTTTGCGCTCGCCTACGCCGCAGGCGGACTCTTCTACCTTGCCGGCGGCCGTCGTGCGGTTGAAGTGGCTTGACTCACTGACAGTACCGCTCTGTCTGGTCCCATGGGGAAGTGCAGTCCGGGCTGCCCGCGCGCGCGCGCTCGGGTAAACTCCCTGGCATGTCTTTGCCTGTTTCCGTCTTGCCCGAGCAGCGGCTGGTCCAGCTACGCTACGCGATGGTGGCGCTGGGCCTGCTGGCGCTGGCCGCGGCCGGGTTCTCCGGCGTCGAGCTTGCCTGGCTGCCTTGCCTTGCCGCGCTCGCGCTGCTGGCGTTGGCCAATTTCATGCTGTCGCGTGTCGGCACGCGTGGCGCGCTGCTCTCGGGGCTGGCCGCCGACGTGCTCGCGCTCTCGCTGCTGCTGTTTGCCAGCGGCGGCGCGGCCAACCCGCTTGCCTCGCTCTACCTGCCGCCGGTGCTGTTCGCCGCCTTGCTCGCGCCGGGCGCCGCGCCCTGGCTGCTCGGCGCGCTCGCGCTCGCCTGCTACGGCGTGCTGTTTGTCTGGCACTTGCCGTGGCCGGTCGCCGGCGGCGACTCGGCGTACGCGTTCAGCCTGCACCTGGTCGGCATGTGGTGGACGCTGGCGCTGTCGATCGCGCTGATCGTCGGCTTCGTCTCGTATCTCTCGCGCACGCTCGCGCGGCGCGAGGCCGAGCTCAGGGCCGCGCGCGAGACGCAGCTTGCCAACGAGCAGATGGTCGCGCTGGGCGTGCAGGCGGCGATCGCCGCGCACGCGCTGTCGACGCCGCTCTCCACGCTGACGCTGTTGTGCGACGAACTGGGCGCCGACTACGGCGACGACCCGGCCCTCGGCGAGGACCTCGCCCTGATGCGCGGCCAGCTCGCGCATTGCCGCGACGCGCTGGCCCGGCTGCGCCACGGCGCCGAGCCGCCGGGCGCGCCCGAACCAGTGTTGCAGGCGCTCGCGCACCAGCTGGAGGGCTGGCGCACGCTCAGGCCCGACGTGGTGCTGGCGGCCCGTCTTGCCGGGGACGCCGGCACGTGCGCGGCGCTGCCGCCGGCCTTGTGGCCGGCGGTTTGCAACCTGTTGAACAACGCGGCCGAGGCGGGCGGCGGGCATGTCGAAGTGTCGGCCGAGGTGGCGGGCGGCGTGCTCGCGCTCGACATCGTCAACCGCGAGGGCTGCCTGAGCGACGCGCAACTGGCGCGCGCGGGGCTCGCACCGCAGGTGTCGGCCAAGCCGGCCGGGCTGGGGCTGGGCGTGATGCTGACCCATGTGACGCTGTCGCGGCTGGGCGGCACGCTGACGCTCACGAACGACGCTGCCGGCGGCGTGCGTGCCTGTGTGCGCGTGCCGCTGACGCAAACCGGAGAGTGGGGATGACGGACTATTTGCTGGTCGACGACGATGAAGCCTTCGTGCGCGTGTTAAGGCGCGCGCTTGAGCGGCGCGGACACCGTGTGGCGCACGCGCACGACGCGGACGGCGCGCTCGCGGCGATGGCCGACGCGCCTGACGCACGCGTGGTGCTCGACTTGAACCTTGCCGGCGACTCGGGGCTGCGCCTGTTGCCCAGGCTGCTTGAGGTGGCGCCCGGGGCGGGCATCGTCGTGCTCACCGGCTACGCGAGCATCGCCACCGCGGTCGAGGCGACCAAGCTGGGCGCGGTGCAGTACCTCGCCAAGCCGGCCGACGTCGCGGCGATTGTCGCCGCCTTCGGGCGCGAGGCGGCCGACCCTGGGCTCGCGGTGACCGCGCCGCCGATGTCGCTCAAGCGGATGGGCTGGGAGCACCTGCAGCGGGTGCTCGCCGAGCACGGCGGCAATATTTCGGAGACCGCGCGCGCTTTGGGCATGCATAGGCGCACCCTGCAGCGCATGCTCGCCAAGCGGCCGGTCGCGCAATAGTGTTTTGACGCAGGTCAGGGCGAAGGGGGTGATCGCTTGCTAGACTTGGCCGGTTTAGGTTTTGTTTTGCAAGGAATGCACATGGCTGTCGATCTTTCCGTCTCCTGGTTGGGTGTCAACATGGAGAACCCGCTCTACAACGCGTCCGGCGTGATGTGCCGCTCGCGTGAAGAACTCGACGCCGTCGCCGCGTCCGCCGCCGGCGCGCTGATCACCAAGAGCTGCACGCTCCTGCCGCGCGAAGGCAACCCCGAGCCGCGCTACGCGAAGGCGCCGCATGGCAGCATCAACTCGATGGGCCTGCCCAACGCCGGCTACCAGTACTACCTCGACTACGCGAAGGCGTACGACCACCAGGGCGGCAAGCCGCTGTTCGTCTCAGTGTCCGGCATGTCGCTGGAAGACAACCTCGAGATGCTGGCCGCGTTCCGCGACGCCGACCTGCCGTGCCTGGTCGAATTGAACCTCAGCTGCCCGAACCTGCCGGGCAAGCCGCAGATCGGTTACGACTTCGAGGCGTCCAGCCACGTGCTCTCCGAAGTGGTCAAGGTCTACCACAAGCCCTTCGGCGTGAAGCTGCCGCCTTACTTCGACCCGGTACACTTCGCCGAGATGGCGTCGGTGCTCAACAGCTTCCCCTCGCTCAAGTACGTGACCTGCATCAACTCGGTCGGCAACGGCCTGGTGATCGACCTGGACAGCGAGTCGGTGGTGATCAAGCCCAAGGGCGGCCTGGGCGGCATCGGCGGCGACTATGTGCTGCCGACGGCGCTCGCCAACGTGCGCGAGTTCTACCGCCTGTTGGACGACAAGCATGTGATCGGCTGTGGCGGTGTCAAGAGCGGCCGCGAGGCGTTCATGCACATCCTGGCCGGCGCGACCGCCGTGCAGGTGGGTACCTGCCTGTACGAGGAGGGCGCGGCCTGCTTCGCGCGCATCCGCGACGAACTCGCCGCGCTGATGCAGCAGAAGGGCTACGCGACGCTGGCCGACTTCCGCGGCAAGCTCAAGACGATGTGAGCGGTTTTTGCCGCAACGAGAACGCCCCGCATTGCGGGGCGTTTTTTTGCGCTGGGCTCAGCGGCACAGCAGGCTGAGCCAGCCGAGGGCGAAAATGGCGATGCCGCTGCCGCGTTGCAGCGGGTGGCGTCCGATCCAGGCGAACATGGCAAAAGTCCTTTTAGATGAATGGTGATGATAATCATTCCTGTCTAAAGATTTGTCAAACCGCCCCCGGGGCAGGGGGCGGCGGGGCTGGGGCAGCTTACAGGCCGAGGGCGCGCGCGACGCCTGCGCCGTATTCGGGATCTGCCTGCGTGCAGTTGGCGATATGGCGGCGCTTGATTTCGACGTCGGCGTCGCCCATCGCGCGGGCCGTGTTGTCGAACAGGCGCTGCCGCTCGTCGGCGTCCATCTGCCGGAACAGTGCGCGCGGCTGGCTGTAGTAGTCGGTGTCGTCGCGGTGGTTCCAGCGTTGGGCGGCGCCGGAGAGCGCAAGCGGCGGCTCGCTGTAGTCGGGCTGCTGCTGCCACTGGCCGTAGCTGTTCGGCTCGTAGGCGAGCGTGCTGCCGTGGTTGCCGTCCATGCGCATCGCGCCATCGCGATGGTAGCTGTGGAACGGGCAGCGCGGCGCGTTGACCGGGATCTGGCCGTGGTTGACGCCCAGGCGGTAGCGCTGCGCGTCACCGTAGGAGAACAGCCGGCCCTGCAGCATGCGGTCGGGCGAGAAGCTGATGCCGGACACCACATTGGCAGGGTTGAACGCCGCCTGCTCGACCTCGGCGAAGTAGTTGGCCGGGTTGCGGTTCAGCTCGAATTCGCCGACCTCGATCAGCGGGTAGTCGCCGTGCGGCCAGACCTTGGACAGGTCGAACGGGTTGAACGGGCACTCGGCGGCCTGCTGCTCGGTCATTACCTGGATGAACATCGTCCAGCGCGGGTAGTCACCATTGTCGATGCTCTCCAGCAGGTCGCGCTGCGCGCTCTCGCGGTCGCGGCCGACCAGCGCCTGGGCCTCGGCGTCGCTCAGGTTCTGGATGCCTTGCTGGGTCTTGAAGTGGAACTTCACCCAGTGGCGCTCGCCCGCCGCGTTGATCAGGCTGAAGGTGTGGCTGCCGAAACCGTGCATGTGGCGGTAGCTCGCCGGGATGCCGCGGTCGCCCATCACGTAGGTGATCTGGTGCAGCGCCTCGGGCAGTAGCGTCCAGAAGTCCCAGTTGTTGTTGGCGCTGCGCATATTGGTGCGCGGGTCGCGCTTGACCGCATGGTTGAGGTCGGGGAATTTCAGCGGGTCGCGCAGGAAGAACACCGGCGTGTTGTTGCCGACCAGGTCCCAGTTGCCTTCCTCGGTGTAGAACTTCAGCGCGAAGCCGCGGATGTCGCGTTCGGCGTCCGCTGCGCCGCGCTCGCCGGCGACGGTCGAGAAGCGCGCGAACAGCTCGGTCTGCTTGCCGACGGCCGAAAACAGGCGGGCGCGGGTGTAACGGCTGATGTCGTGGGTGACGGTGAAGGTGCCGTAGGCGCCGGAGCCCTTGGCGTGCATGCGCCGCTCGGGGATCACTTCGCGGTCGAAGTGCGCGAGTTTCTCGAGGAACCACACGTCCTGCAGCAGCATCGGGCCGCGCGCGCCGGCGGTCATCACGTTCTGGTTGTCGGGGACCGGTGCGCCGGCCTGGGTTGTCAGTTTTTGCATGTTTCGCTCCGTCTTGATCATTGCAGCCAGACCAGGTTCGCGTAGACCTCGAACCAGTGTTCCAGCCAGTTGCGGTGGTTGTCCATGGTGCTGTCCTGCTGTGTGTGGAGCGATTATGGTGGCTTGTTATAGCTTTGTTAAATTGATTGTTTAATGTCGATAGTTAGTATTTCGCTATCGCAAAAAAAGGAGACATAGCCTCCTTTGCGGGTGTCGGGGTATTCAGTCCCAGGGTACGTCGCTGCCGCCGGCGGCCTGGCCGGGGTCTGGCTGCGCAGCGGGCGCAGCGGCCGTGCCGGCCGGTGCCGGTGCCGCCTGCTGGTCTTCGGTCAGCCCGCCCAGCGCCTCGACCAGCGCGTCGACGATCTCGCCGAGCGCCTCGCTGCCGATCAGGAAGCTCGCCTCGAACAGGCTTTCCACGTCGTCACCGGCGCCGCTGGCCTCTTCCTGCAGCACGTCGAGGAACTGGATGCGCTTCAGCTGCAGGGTGTCGGTCAGCACGAAGCGGACCTGTTCGCGCCAGATCAGGCCGACGCGCGTCACCAGCATGCCGTTCGCGATGTGCTGGCGGATCTCCTCGCTGGTGAGGTCCATCCGCGTGCAGCGGATCACCGCGCCGTTCTCGGCCGGGTCCTTCAGCTCGCACTCCGCGTCCAGCTCGAAGCCTTCCGGCGCTTCGCCGTCGGCGACCCACGCGGTCATTGCCGCGTGCGGCGAGAGCTGGGTGCGCGGCAGCGCGGCGGGGAAGGGCGGCAGCGCCTCGCGCAGCTGCGAGACCAGCGCCTCGGCCTTGCTGGCGGTGCCGCTGTCGACCATCAGCCAGCCGCGGCCAAGGTCGAGGTAGGCGCTCAGCCGGCTGGAGCGGGTGAAGGCGCGGGGCAGCAGGTCGTCGGTGATCTGCTCCTTCAGTTCGAGCTTCTCCTTGCGGCCGACCTTGCGCAGCTCGCTCGCCTCGATCTCGCTGATCTTGGCGTCAAGGAAGTCGCGGATCACGCCGGCGGGCAACACCTTGTCCTCGCGCTTGAGCGAGACCATCAGCTTGCCCTGCGCGGGGTAGACCGGATCACTGAGGAAGCCTGCCGGCGGTACCCAGCCCTCGCTGAACCAGTCAAGGCCGGAGCAGGCGTGGAAGGGACGCTTGGCAAGCGCGGTAGAGAGTTTTTCGGAGTCAGTCAGCGACTCGCCACTCAATCGATAAAAAGATAGTTGCTTAATCCACATATTTGATACATAATGCGCGTCCTCTGAAGCAACGATTGTACCGCAGAAGCGGTGGCAGACGGAGTTTTAGAGAAACAAAATTCGGAAGCGGAGTGTAGCTTAGCCTGGTAGAGCGCTACGTTCGGGACGTAGAGGCCGGAGGTTCGAATCCTCTCACTCCGACCAGAATTTTGAAGGGTTTGAAACGAAATGCTTGCAATTGTCCGGATCTTCCGGTAAATTAATGGCTCTTCAACGGAAACAAGTTGAAGCATCGGAGTGTAGCTTAGCCTGGTAGAGCGCTACGTTCGGGACGTAGAGGCCGGAGGTTCGAATCCTCTCACTCCGACCAGATTCAAGATGGCCTTGATTTGATAGTTTGAATCAAGGCCATTTTAACAAGTTGGTTTGCCGATATAGCTCAGTTGGTAGAGCAGCGCATTCGTAATGCGAAGGTCGTAGGTTCGACTCCTATTATCGGCACCATAGTAATCAAGCACTGAGGCCAATCCGCAAGGGTTGTCCTTTTTGCTTTTCTGCGCCGTGTAGCCATCACGCAGCCCGTTTTGTCTAACGTGGCACGCATTTCACCGCGTTTGCGGGTTTATTGTCCCCAGCGCTGCGGAACGGGCTCGCTAGCCATGACGTGCCTGATGGGCATCCGGCTAGTCCAGGGGGCGGGCCTTGTCATGGCCTAGCCGACCTCACCGACGGTTCAGCCTGCACGTACCCCGTTGGGGACGGGAAATTCGGGCTGTGCCAGCGCTGCCGGCAGCAAACCATCGGCGTACCCGATATCGAACATCATTCCTTCCGACAGCACGCCACAGATTTTCTTCGGCGCCAGGTTCACCACAAACAGCGCCTGCAGCCCCACAAGTGCTTGCAGGTCTGCGCGCTCCTGCTTGATGCCGCACACGATGGTGCGCTCAAAGTCGCCAAAGTCGACGGATAGCTGGACCACTTTATCCGAGCGCGGCACGTCATTGAGCGCGGTGATGGTGCCGCAGCGGATGTCTAGCTTGTCCAGGTCGGCCAGCGTGACCAGTGGTTTGACGGGGTGGCTCATGCGCAGCTCCTGAGTGGATTTGGAGGGTGAAAGTCATTCAACCCCATGGGTGCCCTGCGAGGCAATGATAAGCGGGGGTATGGCGCCGAAACCAGGCACCGTTGCCGGCACCTGGCTTTCCCGCTTGTTGAGGATGGCTACCCGATGAGGCTCAGGCTGCCGTGCCCAGCGTGAAGCGGCCTGTCGTGTCGCGCAGTGCCGCGGCCAGTTCCGCACTTTCGTTGATGGCCGCATGGCTGTGGTCTAATGCCTGTCGGTTCTGGTCGGACAGTTGCGCCAGCTGCTCGACAGTCGCCGCAATCTCCCGGCTGGCTGCGCCTTGTTCGCCGATGGCATCGACGATCTGCGCGACCTGAACTTCGACATCCTGACTGACCGTCGCGAGTTGCCCGAGCGTATCGCCGGCCTGGGTGATCAGTTTCTGCTGGGTCACGACTGCCTCGTTGCCGGCCTGCATCGCGTCGTTGGCGCCTTCGATGCTCCGTATGATCCGCGCCATCGTGCTTTCAATCTCGCCGGTCGAGCGGGCCGTGCGCTCGGCAAGCTTCCTCACCTCGTCGGCGACCACGGCAAACCCCCGGCCGGATTCGCCGGCGCGGGCCGCCTCGATAGCCGCGTTCAGGGCGAGCAGGTTGGTCTGCTCGGCGACATCGCGGATCACGTTGACGATATTGCCGATTTTTTCCGATTCGGCGTGCAGCTCGGTCAGTACCTGGCCGACCGCCCTGGCGGTGGCCTCGACGTCGCCCATCCCGGCCTGCGCCCGTCCGATCGCGGCCAGCCCTTCGCCGGACTGTCCGCGTCCTTCGCCTGCGCGTGCGAGGATGGTCTCGCCCGATTCGGCAATATGGTTGACGCTGACCGTCAGCTCTTCAACCGAACTGGCCATCGACGAGACCGCGTCCCCCTGCGCCGCCAGGCGGCCGAACAGGCCGTCGCATTGCTCGCGAAGCTGTCCGGATTGGCTGGAGAGCTCGTCGGTGCGGGTGCGGATCGCGCCGACCAGCTCGCGCAGGCCCTGCTGCATCTGCGCCATGGCCCCCATCGCGCTGCCCTGTGTGGCCGCAGGCAATTCAATGTCCAGATGCCCGGCCGCGACCTGCCTTGCCGCATCCGACAGTTCGCGCGGGTCTGCACCCAGGCTTGCCTTGAGCCCGCGCAGCATCCATGCGACCGAGGCAGCTGCGCAGAGGACGGCCAGCACCGCGAGCGCAGCGCAGGCAAGCTCAAACTGTTGCAGCTGTTCGCCGAGCTGCTCGCGCTGTGCGGCAGCCCGGGCGTCGACCGCCTTGCTGCCGTCGATCAGCAACTGGCGGATTTCACGCCACAAGGGCGTTTCCCTGGTATTGAGCAGGCTGCGTGCCTGGGTGCCGTCGATCGACGCGAGGCGGGCAACTTCGGTGATCAGCTGGTTGCGCTGCTTGCTTTTTTTATGGATGGAAGACAGCGCGCTCGCCGTTGGGGAGTCACCCAGCGCCTCGGCCTGGGCCAATGCCTCCGCGAAAGCCTGTTGCGCCTTGGCCAGATTCTTGTGGCCGGTCTGGTTTTCCGGGTCGAGCATCACGTTGCGCAGTGCCTGCCCGCTTTGCAGGCCTTGTGCGTACATCGATGAAAAAGCGTCGGAGAGCACTTGCTCGTGTTGGGCCAGCCGGGTGAACCCCGCATTGATCTGGCCTAGCCCGTATAGCGATAGCAAAACCGCTGCGGCCATCAGTGCCAGCGAGCTGATAAACGCCAGCAAGATTTGCTTCTTCAATGACATGTTTCCCCTTGTCCGGCGTACAGACCTGCGCGCCTTTACGTTAATAACCAGTATTCATTAGATGTTTTATCCATGGAGGCATGAATTGACCGTGATCAAGTTAAAGGCAATGCCAATCCCACGTGCAGGCGGCTCCTTGCCCAAGGGGGGCGGATTGTCTGGTTGGCTATCGACGAATTGCAGACGCTGGCTGTTGCGGGGGCGGGATGGCCGTGCAGGTGATTTTTGGGGAATGTGCTGGTGTACCGGCATGCCGGCATCCATGCCGTAGCGGCTGGGAGACCGATGCTCGCAAGGCCTGCTTGCCATGGACGGTTAGCGGCGTGCTCAGGCCTGACCGTGTCCGTCAGGCGGGACGCATCCGGGGGCTGGAAATGCCGCAGAGTGCCTGTTGACCAGCCTGAGCATAAAAAACCGGCCGGGGGGCAGTTTTTCGTGGCCGGTCTGTTGCAGCTTACGCCGTGTATTGTGCGAAGCCGACGCTGGCGCGGCCCAGTCGGTCACGTACCGCGGCCCAGTCGGGCGTGTCCGGAGGCATCTCGACCAGGATCAGCTCGCAACCGCTCTGGTCCGCCTCATGCAGTGTCGCGTACAGCGTCTGTGCGTAGCCTGCCGGGTCGGCCGGCAGTACGCGCTGCCAGCCTGCCGCGGCATGCGGGCGGCCAAAAGCGAGCAGCGCGGTGTGGTTCCAGTCCCAGTCTGACGGAAGCGTAGCCAGTTCACCCGCTTCCAGCCGGTAGCAGCGGTGGCGCGGCGCATAGTGGGCAGCCAGCGCGCCCGGCACGCGTGGTGCGTTGGCGGGGGCGTGCGCGGCGACGGAGAGCCAGGGGGCAAGCGCGTCCGCGGAAAC
Organism: Crenobacter intestini; assembly: GCF_004919095.1. GTDB lineage: Bacteria > Pseudomonadota > Gammaproteobacteria > Burkholderiales > Chromobacteriaceae > Craterilacuibacter > Craterilacuibacter intestini. The sequence continues at coordinate 21,557 of NZ_STGJ01000003.1, forward strand.
CTGTCCGGGCCGCAGGATGGCCGGGGTAGGACTGGAAAGGTCGACAATCGTCGACTCGATGCCGATGCGGCAAGCGCCGCCGTCGAGTACCGCAGGAATGCGGCCTGCCATGTGTTCGAGGATATGGGGGGCCGAAGTGGGGCTGATCCGGCCGAACGGGTTGGCGGACGGGGCGACCAGGGCTTCGCCCAGTTCGTCGAGTACCGCCTGCAGCAGGGGGTGGTCGGCCCAGCGCACGGCGACGGTGGCTTGTCCGCCATTGACCAGCGGCGAGACGTGCGTCGCTGCCGGCAACACCATGGTCAGCGGGCCTGGCCAGAATGCGTCGGCCAGTTGCCATGCGACGTCGGGCACCTGAGCGGCCCAATGTGCAAGGTGACTCTTGGAAGGCAAATGGACGATCAGGGGGTGGTCGGCCGGGCGGCCCTTGGCCGCGAAGACTTTGGCGACCGCGTCTGGTTTGCTCGCCAGCGCGGCGAGCCCGTATACGGTTTCGGTAGGGATGGCAACCAGTTCGCCAGCGCGCAACAGGGCAACGGCCTGTGCAATGTCGGCGCGGGTATCTGTCAGGTGAAGCATGCTGCGGTTTTCCGTTCTTGGGGTGCGGCGCGTATTGTGCCATGACGAAAGGTTTTTGGCGGCGCAGGTTTCGACCTGCGTGCGCGCGCCACGTGGAAGGAAAGTGGGGGGAGGTCTGCTGCCTCACGCTGCGTGAGGCGAGAAAAAATTTTCCGAACGATGGCAGGGTGGATTTGACGCACTCTTATTGCAAATGGGTAGTAGGCCGTCGGCAAGGTCGCTGCACTGGCCGTTTTGCGGCAGGACCGGCTCCCGGAAAGGGGGCAGGATGCAGGTGGCTGCAAGTCAAGCCTGCTTTTGGTCCTTGCAATCCGATGGTTGGAACGGGGGCTGGGTTCGGCGGGCGGTCATGCGCGGTTACCTGAGCATGTTGAACGCCAGTCTTCACTGCAGCGCAGGAAGGCGCTGAGGGGATTGCTGTGTGCGAAAAGTCTTCAATGCATGCATCCGGCGATTATGCCAATGAGTTTTTGCGTCGTAATTTAGTAAAGGTAGGAGTAGCGTTTCTTGACGAGGCATCTCCGCCGAATACCTTTCAAATGCTGTCTATCTGCAGCGGACGATCGACCAGAGCTGGCTGTCAAGCATGATGACAAAGAGATTTTTGTGTGCCTTTTGCTTTAAATACCATTGTTATATTATTTTATTTTGCAGTTTTTTTGTGCGTATTAAAATTTTTCAGTTGTTGATTTTATTTTCCAGATAGAATCATGTCATTTATTAACGTGTTAGAAATTTTTGTCTGGTGTGAAGTGTTGACGCTTATGATTTTTGGAGTCTATATTGGCGATTCCTGATTTTGGTGTTGTTTTGATTAACGCCTAAGTCATTGGATAATTTACATGGGGTTTTCGTGCGGTTTTTATGTGTTTATTTTAAAGCCTCGCGTAGCCCGAATATAGCCGTGGCGGCTGCCCGATAAAGACGTATGGAAGTGATGGCCACGCGTTTAACCAGAATCCAGCAGAAAGGTTTAGTAAGACTATGAGCGGCTTCAACGCAGTGCTAGCAAGAAATACCGAAAATGCACCCAAGGCTATCGGGGCATATTCGCAGACTGTGGCTTTTTCTCATTACAACAATCTTTCCGCGCAATTGCCGGTTGACCCGAAAACCGGCGCGCTGGTTGCCGGTGGTGTCAAAGAGCAGGCCGTCCAGAGCTTCAAGAACATCAAGGCTGTTGTTGAAAGCATTGGCCATGTAATGGACGACGTGGTTCGCATCTCGATCTTCGTCAAGAACATTGCGGATGTCGACGCTGTCAACGAAGTCTATGCGTCCTGCTTTACCAATGGCTACATGCCTGCGCTGACCACCGTGGCCGTTGACGCGCTGCCGATGGGCGCACTGGTGCAGGTGGATGCACTGCTGTCAAACGGCGAAGGCACCATCCCGAATGCCCCGCAAGCAGGCGACCTGATCAAGCTGTCCCGCAATACGGCCAACGCTCCGGTCAGCCCGCTGTCGACCCAGACGGTTGCGTTCTCCCACTACAACAACATCTCGGCGCAGCTGCCGGTCGACCCGAAGACCGGCAAGCTGGTGGCAGGCGGCGTCAAAGAGCAGGCTGCCCAGTGCCTGAAAAACGTCAAGGCGATCCTCGAAGGGATCGACGTGCCTTTCGACGATATCGTCAAGGTCAACATCTTCCTGAAGAACTTTGCTGACGTTGAGGCCGTGAACGAAGTCTACAAGACCTTCTTCCCGGACTCCGCAATCGCCCGTGCCGTGGCTTACGTGCCGGCACGCACCATGATCGCCGCCGCTGCACTGCCGATGGACGCACTGGTGCAAGTCGAGGCGGTCGTGTCGCACGGTGACGGCACCCCGCCGCAGGCTGTGGAAGACCGTCACGGCATCGTGATCTGGGCGCATAACACTGACAATGCACCGAAGTGCCCGCTCTCGACCCAGACCGTCGCGTTCTCCCACTACAACCACCTGTCGGCCCAGCTGCCGCTGGACGCCAAGACCGGTGCCATCGTGGCTGGCGGCGTGAAAGAGCAGGCTGGCCAGTGCCTGAAGAACATCCAGGCCATCGTGGAGAGCATCGGCCACGTGCTCGCCGATGTGGTCAAGGTCAACGTCTTCCTGAAGAACATCGACGACATGGCTGCGGTTGAAGAAGTGTACGCAGGCTTCTTCCCGGGTGGCGTTCCTGCCCGCCGTACCGTGGGTGTGTCGGCCCTGCCGAAAGACGCGCTGATCCAGATCGACGTAGTTGTGGCAAATGCTGAAGGCACCTCGCCGAAGCGCTAATGGATCCGGGCAGCAATGCCCGCATTTGAAAGCCGGAGATAAGCTCTCCGGCTTTTTTATTTTTCGTGGTCGCAATCAGCCGGTCATCCGTTCGTGGTCGTGCTGTCGAATCGTATTTTTGCTCATGTGCCGTCTTGCGTGGTTCGGTCTGCTCTATTTGTATTTCGAATTTTTTAATTGCGGGGTCGATCATTTTCTTTGGTCGGGGTGTTTAAGCAAAGATCGGAATCGGCTCGGTTTGCGTCGAAGAGTTAACAAATCGGTGTGAGTGAGGGGAAAATAAAAAGCCCTGTAAATACAGGGCCTTGGAAGAAAAAATTTACACCTAATGTCTTAGGTATACCTCAGAAGGGGATGTCGTCCTCGAGGTCGTCCATCCGCTGGGGCGGGGCGACCGGGGCTTCCTGGCGGCGCGGTGCAGCCGGCGGCGCGGACGGTGCGCTGCGGGCCGGCGCGCTGCCGTAGTAGCCATCGTCCATCGGCGCGCCTTCGTCGCGCTTGCCGCCTTGCAGGCTCAACTCGTTGACGCGCACGTCGGGCGACAGGCGCTTGCCGCCGTCCTTGTCGGTCCATTCGCGCAGGGTCAGCTGGCCGTAAACGGTGACCTGCTGGCCTTTGGAGAGGAAGCGCTGCAGGCTTTCGCCGCGCTTGCCCCATACCTGGCAGGCAAACCAGTTGGTGGTCTTGCGTTCGCCAAAGCCGATATCACTGGCCACGCGGAAGCTCAGCACCGGCTCGCCGCTCGGGGTGTAGCGCAGTTCGGCGTCGGCGGCGACACGGCCGTCAAAGGAAATGCTGTTCATGTTCTCGTCTCCGTTCGTTTCTTGGCCGGCGGCAACGCCGGCGGCCGGGTGTTCAGGTCGGGAAGGTTTCCCGGATCAGCTTCTCGACGGCTGCCTGGTCCCACGCTTGCTGCGAGACCTTCAGGTAGGCGACACGTTCCTCGGGCACGACGACAGCTTCGCGCACCCCGCTTTGTGCCGCAAGTTTCTGCGACAGCTTTTGTGCGTCGCCCTGCCAGCCGTTGCCGATACGCAGCATCACCGTGCGTACCGCCATCGGCGGGCGCATCGACGAGGCCAGCACCAGCCACAGCGCCATCAGGATACCGGTGAAGGCGAATACCCCCGCCGCGCCGTAGCGGCCGTACAGCCAGCCGCCGGCGGCGGCGCCGACGAAGAGGCCGAAGGACTGGGCGGTATTATACACGCCGATCGCCGTGCCCTTGGCGTCGGCCGGCGCGATCTTGGAAATCAGCGAGGGCAGCGTCGCCTCGAGGATGTTGAAGGCGATGAAGTAGAGGCCGAGCCAGAGCACGATCTGCCAGAAGGTGTCGAGCGTGGCGGCCATGCCCAGCTGGGCGACGGTCATCAGGCCGACGGCGCCGACGAATACCTGCTTGAGCTTGTGCTTTTTCTCGCCGTAGATGATCGCCGGCACCATCAGCACGAAGCCGACCACCACCACTGGCAGGTACACCTGCCAGTGGTGCGCCTTGTCGAGGTGGGCGGTGGCGGTCAGCGCGAAGGGCAGGGCGACGAACATCGCCATCTGCGCGGCGTGCAGCGCGAAGATGCCGAAATTCAGGCGGGCGAGCTGGCCGTCCTTGAGCACCGGCAGCAGGCGTGCCGGCTTTGCCTCGGCGTCGGCATGAAAGCGCGAGCGGGCAGGGTCGGGGATCAGCCGCCACACGCCGACCAGCGCCATCAGCGTGAGCACGCCGGTGAGCGTGAAGATGCCGGACACGCCGATCACGCTGGCGAGCAGGGGGCCGAGCACCAGCGACACGGCGAAGGTGGTGCCGATGCTCATGCCTATCATCGCCATCGCGCGGGTGCGCACTTCCTCGCGGGTCAGGTCGGCCAGCAGCGCGGTGATCGCGGCCGAGATCGCGCCGGCGCCCTGGATCACCCGGCCGATGGTCAGCCAGACAAGGTCGGTCGCGCCGGCGGCGACAAAGCTGCCCGCGGCAAACAGCAAGAGGCCGCCGTAGATGACCTTCTTGCGGCCGATGCGGTCGGAGAGCATGCCCAGCGGCAGCTGCAGCAACGCCTGGGTCAGCCCGTAGCTGCCCAGCGCGAAGCCGATCCACGCGGCGTTGTCGCCGCCGGGCAGGGTGTGCGCGTAAAGCGCGAACACGGGCAGGATCAGAAACATGCCCAGCATCCTGAGGGCGTAGACGCCCGCCAGGCCTAGGCTTGCGCGCAATTCCAGAGAATTCATGGTATGACGGTGGTTCCGGGGGACGGTATCCGGGCGGCCGGCTTGGCTGGAGCCCGACTCGGTAAGTCGGGTATATTATCAGGTTCACCGATTCATTGTGGGTAAGGCATGGACAATATCCGCATCCGCGGCGCGCGCACGCACAACCTTAAAAACGTCGACCTCGACCTGCCCCGGCACCGGCTGATCGTGATCACCGGCCTGTCCGGCTCCGGCAAGAGCTCGCTGGCGTTCGATACCCTGTACGCCGAGGGGCAGCGCCGCTACGTCGAGAGCCTGTCCGCCTACGCCCGCCAGTTCCTGCAATTGATGGAAAAGCCGGACGTCGACCTGATCGAGGGCCTGTCGCCGGCGATCTCGATCGAGCAGAAGGCCACCAGCCACAACCCGCGCTCGACCGTCGGCACCGTCACCGAGATCCACGACTACCTGCGCCTCCTGTACGCGCGGGTCGGCGAGCCGTACTGCCCGGACCACCATGTGCCGCTCGCCTCGCAGACGGTCAGCCAGATGGTCGACCATGTGCTCGCGCTGCCGGCCGAGACCAAGGTGATGGTGCTCGCGCCGGTGATCGTCGGGCGCAAGGGCGAGAACGTCGACCTGTTTGACGAGTTGCGTGCGCAGGGCTTCGTGCGCGTGCGCGTCGACGGCGAGGTGCACGAGATCGACGCGGTGCCCAAGCTCGACAAGAACAAGAAGCACACCGTCGAGGTGGTGGTCGACCGCCTGAAGGTGCGTGCCGACGCGAAGCAGCGGCTGGCCGAGAGCTTCGAGACCGCGCTGCGCCACGCCGATGGGCGCGCGATCGCGGTGGAAATGGACAGCGGCCAGGAGCACTGGTTCTCGGCCAAGTTCGCGTGCCCGGTGTGCAGCTACAGCCTGCCCGAGCTCGAGCCGCGGCTGTTCTCGTTCAACAACCCGATGGGCGCGTGCCCGAAGTGTGACGGACTGGGCGAGATCACCTTCTTCGACCCCAAGCGGGTGGTCGCCCACCCCGAGTTGAGCCTCGCGGCCGGCGCGATCAAGGGCTGGGACAGGCGCAACCAGTTCTACTTCCAGATGCTGCAGAACCTGGCGACCCATTACGATTTCGACATCGACACCCCGTTCGAGGAGTTGCCGCAAAAGGTGCGCCACGTGGTGCTGCACGGCTCGGGGCGCGAGGCGATCGCGTTCAGCTACCTGTCGGAGAAGGGCACCCGCTTCTCGCGCGAGCACCCGTTCGAGGGCATCCTGCCCAACCTCGAGCGCCGCTACCGCGAGACCGACTCGTCCGCGGTGCGCGAGGAGCTGGCCAAGTACCAGAACAACCAGGCCTGCCCGAGCTGCCACGGCTCGCGCCTCAGGCTGGAGGCGCGCAACGTGCTGGTCGGCGGCCGCCCGCTCTACGAGATCAACACCCTGTCGCTGAAGGACGCGTCGTCGTTCTTCGCGGGTCTGGTGTTCGAGGGCCAGCGCCAGCAGGTCGCCGACAAGATCGTCAAGGAGATCCGCGAGCGCCTGTCCTTCCTCAACAACGTCGGCCTCGACTATCTGTGCCTCGCGCGCTCGGCGGACACCCTGTCCGGCGGCGAGGCGCAGCGCATCCGGCTGGCCAGCCAGATCGGCTCGGGGCTGACCGGCGTGATGTACGTGCTCGACGAGCCGTCGATCGGCCTGCACCAGCGCGACAACGACCGCCTGCTCTCGACGCTGATGCGCCTGCGCGACCTGGGCAACAGCGTGATCGTCGTCGAGCACGACGAGGACGCGATCCGCGCGGCCGACTACCTGGTCGACATGGGGCCGGGCGCCGGCGAGCACGGCGGCGAGGTGCTGGTGGCCGGCACGCCGGCCGAGGTCGCCGCCTGCGAAGGCTCGGTGACCGGCGCCTACCTGTCCGGGCGGCGGCGCATCGGCGTGCCGCATGCGCGGCGGGTGCCTGATCCTGCGCGCATGCTCGAGCTGATCGGCGCGACCGGCAACAACCTGAAGGACGTGACGCTCAGCCTGCCGCTGGGGATGATGGTGTGCGTGACCGGCGTCTCCGGCTCGGGCAAGAGCACGCTGATCAACGACACGCTCTACAAGCTCGCCGCGCGCGAGCTGAACCGCGCGGGCGAAGAGCCGTCTCCCTACCGCGAGGTGAAGGGGCTGGAGCAGCTCGACAAGGTGATCAACGTCGACCAGAGCCCGATCGGGCGCACGCCGCGCTCGAACCCGGCAACCTATACCGGTCTCTTCACGCCGATCCGCGAGCTCTTCTCCGGCGTGCCGCTGTCGCGCGAGCGCGGCTACGGCCCGGGCCGCTTCAGCTTCAACGTAAAGGGCGGCCGCTGCGAGGCGTGCCAGGGCGACGGCATGATCAAGGTCGAGATGCACTTCCTGCCCGACATCTACGTGCCGTGCGATGTCTGTCACGGTAAGCGCTACAACCGCGAGACGCTGGAGGTGCAGTACAAGGGCCGCAACATCACCGAAGTGCTCGAGATGACGGTCGAGCAGGCGTTCGAGTTCTTCTCGGCGGTGCCATCGATCGCGCGCAAGCTCTCGACGCTGATGGACGTCGGCCTCGGCTACATCCGGTTGGGGCAGAGCGCGACCACGCTGTCCGGCGGCGAGGCGCAGCGGGTCAAGCTCGCGCTCGAACTGTCCAAGCGCGACACCGGCCGCACGCTGTACATCCTCGACGAGCCGACCACCGGCCTGCACTTCCACGACATCGACCTCTTGCTCAAGGTGCTGACCCGCCTGCGCGAAAACGGCAATACCGTGGTGGTGATCGAGCACAACCTCGACGTGATCAAGACCGCCGACTGGCTGGTCGACCTAGGGCCGGAGGGTGGTGCCGGCGGCGGCACCATCCTCGCCGAGGGCTCGCCCGAGGCGGTGGCCGCCAACCCCGCGAGCCATACCGGCCGCTACCTCGCGCCGCTGTTGCAGGAAAAACAATAAGCGGTTTCGGTTGGCCGGGTTTTGTCACTAGAATAAGTCTAAAGTCATAAGACGGTGCGTGACGTGCCGTTACAAGGGGCAGACATGTTGAACCTGGGCAAGATCGACCATATCCACGTCAGGGTGGATAACCTGACGCAAGCGCTGGGCTGGTACCAGCGCGTGCTCGGGCTGGGGCCGGACGCGCGTTTTCGCAAGACCAACGGCACGACCATGCTGGCCAACGCCTCCGGTTCGATCCGCCTCGCGCTTGCCGAGCACGCCGCGCCCGAATGCCCGCCCGGGTCGGTGTCGTTTGTCGTCGGCGGGCAGGACTTCATGGAGTGGCTGGACCAGCTCGCCGGCGAGCGGGTGAAGGACGCCAAGGGCGAGACCATCGCCCGCGACTCGGTCGAGGATCACGGCAGTTACCTGTCGGTCGCCTTCGTCGACCCCTTCGGCAACCCGTACGAGATCGTCAGCTACGACTACACCTGGCTGACCGGCAAGCTCAAGATCGGCAAGGCGCGCAGCATCGCCGGCTGAGCAGGCTGGTCGCGACAAAAAAGGGCAGCCCTCGGGCTGCCCTTTGTCTTGTGTGCTTCTGTCAGAGGATGATGCCGCCGCCCAGACAGATATCGCCGTCGTACAGCACGGCCGACTGGCCGGGGGTCACCGCCCATTGCGGCTCGGCGAAGGTCAGCGTCGCGCGGCCGTCCGCCACGGCGGACAGCGTGCAAGGCGCGTCCGGCATCCGGTAGCGGTTCTTCGCGCTGTACGCGCCGGGGGCGGGCGCTGCGTCCAGCGTCCAGCTCAGTTGCGACATCTCGAGCACCGGCTTGAGCAGCAGCGGGTGGTCGTGCCCCTGCACGACGACCAGCCGGTTGGCCGGCAAATCCTTGCCGGCGACGAACCACGGCTCGCCGCTACCGTCCTTGGCGCCGCCGATGTTCAGTCCCTTGCGCTGGCCGAGCGTGTAGTACATCAGCCCGATATGTTCGCCGACGACCTTGCCCTCGGGGGTGACCATCTCGCCCGGCTGCGTCGGCAGGTAGCGTTGCAGGAACTCGCGGAATGGCCGCTCGCCGATAAAGCAGATGCCGGTCGAATCCTTCTTCTTGGCGGTCGGCAGTTTCGCTTCCTCGGCCAGCCGGCGCACCTCGCTCTTGCGGATATCGCCCAGAGGGAAGATCGCGCGCGAGAGCTGCGACTGGGTCAGCCGGTACAGGAAGTAGCTCTGGTCCTTGGTTTCGTCCAGACCCTTCATCAGGTAGTGGACGCCGCCTTGCTCGAGCTTTCTCGCGTAGTGGCCGGTCGCGATGCAGTCGGCGCCGAGCGACATCGCGTAGTCGAGGAAGGCCTTGAACTTGATCTCGGCGTTGCACAACACGTCCGGGTTCGGCGTGCGGCCGGCCGAGTATTCGTCGAGGAAGTACTTGAACACGCGGTCCTTGTACTCGCCGGCGAAGTTGACGATTTCCATGTCGATGCCGACTATGTCGGCGACGCTCAAGGCGTCGAGCGCGTCCTGCTTGATCGAGCAGTACTGGTCGTCGTTGTCGTCTTCCCAGTTCTGCATGAACACGCCGATCACCTCATGCCCCTGCTGCTTGAGCAGCCAGGCGGTGACCGACGAGTCGACGCCGCCGGACATGCCGACGACGATGCGTTTTTTTCCCGTCACGGGGTATAGCCCTTCTTCCACTGTTGATACGGTAAGACCACCGGCTTGTGGCCGAAGTCGAAAAACCAGCTGTCGACGATCCACGCCTCGCCGCTTTGGGCATCGGTCAGGCGGCTCGCGTAGTGCAAATCGACGATCCACGGCGCGCGCCACGCCGGTTTTTCGACGCGGTGGTGACGCAACCAGCCTTGCCCTGCAAGGTAGCGCATGAACGTCGTGTCGTTCTCGCTGTGGTCGACGCAATCCATGCGGCCGTCCGCGCTGCCGTCGCCGAAGTTGCCGCCCTTGTCCGCGCTGATCGGCGCGTGGGCGGCCGCCTCGCGATAGAGTTCGACGATGGCGTCGGCGATCGCTTTGCGCTCGGCGTTCGCGTGGCCGACGTCCGAAAAAATTTCGGCGAGCCGCGCGCGGCCCGCCTCGCTCACCTCAAACGACACCTGTTTGCTGCAGCCGTAATGATAACAAAGCCTTAGCTCATTTGTGAATTCCGTCGCATTGACAAATATGGATGTTGTTGCGAAAAACCCAATAAACACAAGGCTTTGCGCGGTTTTTGCAGAATGTCTATGGCATGATGACTTTGACACACATGGACCTTTTTGCTTACATTCTGCTTACAAAGTGCTTACATGAAAACCGGCCATGGAGGTGGTCATGTCAACCAAGGCCAACGTGAACCTAACGATACCACGCATTGAAAAATTCAAGTGCGAGCCGGGCAAGGCGCAAGCCTTCCTGTGGGACGCAGAAGTGAAGGGGCTTGGCGTACGTGCGACACCCTCCGGCAGCAAGGCGTTCATCTTCCAGAGCCGCGTGAACGGCTCATGCTGCCGTGTCGTGATTGGCGATGTGAAAGCGTGGCGCCTGGACGTACCTGCCGGCTGCGGCGAGCCCAGCGCGCGCAAGGAAGCGCGACGCTTGCAGACGCTGTGCGACCAAGGCATCGACCCGCGCGAGCAAAAAGCGGCCAAGAAGCAGGAGGCCGAGCAGCGCAAGATAGCCGCCATGCGCGAATCCGTCACCGTGGGGGAATTGTGGCCACGCTACATGGTGTCGAATCCGACGTGGCGCCCCCGCACCATCGAAGCGATGGAGAAGGCCGCGCTAGCCCCCGGACTCACACGACAGCGTGGCGGCAAGCCTCGCACGCCGGGCGCGTTATACGCGCTGTTTGACGTCCCCCTGCGCGAGTTGGATGCCGCCAAGCTGGAAGAGTGGCTGCAGCAGGAATCGGCCATTCGTCCGGCAGCTGCCCGGCTGGCGTTTCGTTTCCTGCGAGGCTTTGCGAGCTGGTGTGAAGAGCAGGACGACACTAAGGGGCTTGTCGACATTCTGGCGTTCGGCATGAACCGTGTGCGCAAGCATGTCGCCAAGGCGAAGGTGCGGCACGACTGCCTGCAGCGCGAGATGCTGGCCGCGTGGTTCAAGGCCATCCGGCAATGCCCGAACGTGACCGCGTCCGCCTTCCTGCAAACGTTGCTGCTCACCGGGGCACGCAAGGAGGAAATCGCCCGCCTGCGCTGGGAGCACATTTCGTTTGAGTGGCGCTACATCCACATCGTACAGGACAAGACCAGCGAAGACGGGCGTTTCGTGCCGCTGCCACCCTACCTGTGCGCGCTGCTGCAATCGCTGCCGCGCATCAACGGCTTCGTGTTCGCCAGCAAGCAATCCAGTACCGGGCGGATTAGGGACGCGCGTGCGCGCATGCAGGAGGCCATCCAGATGGCCGGACTGCCGCATGTGACCATCCACGGCTTGCGCCGCAGTTTTTCGGTACTGGCCGATTGGACGGAGTGTCCGGCGGGGGTGACGCGCCAGATACAGGGGCACGCCGCAGTCGGTGCGAGCGAAATAAACTACAAGCCGCGCCCGCTGGACATGCTCCGCCTATGGCACGACCGCATTGAGAAGTTCATCCTGACCGAAGCAGGCATTCAGCAGCCGGAAGCCGGGACAGCCGCGCCGGGATTGCGTGTGGTAGCTTGAGGCAATTCGCCTGTCCTGCCGAATCCATCGCGAGTTCGCGGCCGGATTTTATTGCTTTTTTTTTGGCTTCCGAAAACTTACGACCAATACTTCCTCCGTGGCCGTAGCGGTCTTTGCCCGTAGTTGCCTGTGAATAGCTTAGGCGTTACAAGCAACTGTCAGGGTGCTAGGGAATTCTTCCAAGACATACACCATTACCTGTGGCGCGGGATAATTGCTGGTGATGTGCAGTTGCGATAGCAGGCGGAAGCAGGCTCTGTATGCATAGTTAGTGCGGGAGTTAGTGCGGCTGCCTCATTAATTTATTATGTCAATTTCAGGTAAGGGTTCCTTGCAAGGAGGTGGTGATGTTCCTGTGCAATAAGCACATTACTGTAAGGATGCAGCCATGACGGCAATTGAATCGACGGGAAAGAAGGTTGAGGGAAAAATAGACGATGAACTGGTAAAGCCGGGCGAGGGGAGAGAACCCATTGTCACACTAGAGACCAATGACACGCACGCTGAGAGCGGTGAAGGGCAGGCGAAGGGGGTGAATCAGAGCGCCGCCGAACTTTTCGATGACGGTGATGCAGTTGTCTCCGGAGCTTGTCATGATGATTTGGAAGTGGTGTGTCAGTTGTGTGTTCCGCCACTTGAAATGGAAGAGTCATTCAATCTCTGGGCGTTGACCGATTGTGTGAACGATAAGCTTGAAAAGCTGAGGGGGCGAATGGCTGCCAATCTGCCGAATGAGAATGAGGCAGAGCTTGATAAAAAACTGGCGAAACTCAAATGGTGGTTGGGGCTGATAGAACAGTTGCGAAGTGGAATGTTGGTCGCCCCGGAAGAACCGGTTGATTGGGAGGTTCTTGAGTTTGCCGACGAGGCGATGGTAGATGCTGCCAAGCGCCGCCATGAAAAGCTGATTCAGTGGAGAGAGTATGGGTCGCAAGTTGCGCCGACTAGTGAAAAGGCGGAGGGTGGGCAGGTGTCTGGCGCACAACGCCATGAGGCACTTAGGAAATTACAATCAGGTAAGCGGCAACGATTCGATGCAATGAAGTCTGAGATTTTGCATGTTATTAAAGAGTCTGGCATACCAATCAGCGAAATTTGTGCGGCGAAACTTTGGAGTCTGCTTGTTGTCCGTGCCGGTAAGCCTGGTTCGTGTATCTACGACGTAAATGAAGAAGGACTTTGGGTTGATGATGAGCTTTCGCGGGGTAAAGCTGTCAAAAAAAAGGATGTGGCAAAACGGCTGGCTAGGCTAAAAAAGGTGTATAGGTAGGCTGCTAAGTACCGCTAAAGCCCGTTAAGGCCGCTAAGGCCCGCTTAGATGAAGCGGGTTTTTTTTGCGCATATTGTTCGTGCTGTATCAATAAGCGGCAATGGCCGCGTAGGGCATGCAATATGTCGACCATTAAGGAATTTGTTGCTTCCGGGCGGGAATTTGTTTTGACCGATGAGGCGGCTCCCGCAATTCTGCATAAGCCACAGACGCTGTATAAATGGGCCTGCTACGGCAATGGGCCAATCCAGCCTGTGCGCATCGGTAGACGCTTGCTTTGGCGCGTCTCCGATTTGGCAAGGCTAGTGGGGGAGGCGTAGAAATGAAAAAAGAAAACGCCCCATCCAAAAAAAATGAACAGAGCGCAGAGGTCAAAGTTAATTATAACATTGCCGACGAACAACTTCACCTGCCGGGGTTTGAATGCCCATTTGCGGAGCCGGCACTTTGGCCAAATCCGCAAACGCTGGCCTGGATGGTTTTGCAGCGCTTGCTGGCAGGCGAGGAGCTAAGACAAGACGATTTCGAGCCATCGTGGCGGCTCGCGGCAATCGTGTTTGACCTTATTGAAGCAGGCTGGGCCATGTCAAAGCGCAGAGTGAACAGTCCTGGTCGGGTACGGCCGATTGCGGCTTATCGGCTTGATTTTCAAGCCGCGCCCGTACAAGCAGCCATCAGTTTGCGTGGCGGCATGCCGGACGCCAAGGGGAGCGCATGATGACGCCCGACATCGAGCGCGCACGCAGCGCCCTGTTCGCCTGCGACCCCGGCGTCCCGCGTATCGAATGGGTGCGCCTGCTGGCCGCGGCCAAGGATGCCGGGCTGACGGTGGACGACGCCGATGAATGGAGCGTATCCGCTGCCAACTACGGTGGCCGGCGTGACGTCGAGGGCGCATGGCGTAGCATCCAGCCGGACGGCAAGGTACGCGCCGGCACGCTGTTCCATGTGGCGCGTGAGCATGGCTGGCGCGACGACGGCCAGCGCATCGAGCACGTCCGCCCGGTGCGCCCGGTGGTGGCCGAGCCAGCTCGCAAAGCGCCTGCCGTGAGCGCTGCCGAAGTGTGGGGCCGCTGCGTGCCTGCTGATGCTGGCCACGGCTACATCGTGCGCAAGGGGGGACACCCTGACGGCTTGGGCTTGTACCCGGCAAGCGCGCCGCGCCTGACCATTGCCGGGCTGAGCGTCGCCGGCTGGCTCGTTCTTCCGTGTCGTGCGCCGGGAGGAGAGTTGCAAAGCCTACAATTCATTCCGCCGCAGGCTGGAGCAAAGAAGTTGAACCTGCCCGGCGCGAGCATGGCGGGCGGGCTGCACGTCGTCGGACAACTTGGAGAGGGGCCGGCCTACCTGTGCGAAGGAATTTCAGCTGCGTGGGCAGTCTGGCAGGCGACCGGGCACGCCGCCGTGGTGTGCTTTGGCTCCGGCAACGTGCGCCGGGTGGCCGAAGCCTTGCGCCAGAAGCACGAAGGGCTGCCGCTGGTGTTGCTGCCCGACGTTGGTAAGGAGACCGAGGCTGCCGCGATTGCCGCGAGCCTGCCGGGGATTGGCTGGTGTGAACTGCCCGCCGACATGCCGAGCAATGCAGACGTTGGCGACTTTGCCGCCGAGCATGGCGCGGACGTGCTGGCCGACCTGCTGGCCGGCGTGCGCTACCCGGAACACCAGCCAGACGCACCAGAAGTGCCGGAAGCCACGCCCGCGCCGCGCTACCGCGTTACAAGCGCGCGTGACCTGCTGGCCATGCCGCCATTGCGCTGGCGCATTCACAACGTGCTGCCGTTGGAAGGTGTGGGCGCAATCTTCGGGGCATCGAGCGCTGGCAAGTCTTTCGTTGCGCTGGACATGGCGGCGTCACTGGCTGCCGGCCTGCCTGAATGGTTTGGCCACAAGGCCAAGGCGTGCGACGTGCTTTATCTGGCGCTGGAAGGCGCTGCCGGCCTGCGTAACCGCATTGCGGCATGGGAAGCGCATCACGGTCTGCCGTGCCCGTCTGGCTTGCACTTCATGCTGCTGTCTGACTTTGATTTGACCAACCGCGCCGACGTGGAAGAGCTGGTGTCGACCGTGGCCGAAGCTGTGGGGCAGGTGGGTGTGGTCATTCTCGACACGCTGGCGCAAAGCGCGCCGGGACGCGACGAGAACGCACCCGGCGATATGGGCCTGATGGTGCGCGGCCTGCAGGCGTTACAGCAACGCTTGGGCGGGCTGGTGCTGGCCGTGCATCACACCGGCAAGGACACCACGCGCGGCATGCGCGGGCATTCATCTCTGCGTGGCGCGCTGGACTGCGCGATTGAAGTGGCCCGCGATGGCGAAGCACGTAGCTGGCGCATTGAAAAAGTCAAGGATTCGGCAGACGGCGACGCGCACCCGTTCAAGCTGCGCGTAATCGAGCTTGGCAGCGACGACGAAGGTGAGCCGGTAACCTCCTGCGTCGCGTTGCCGGATGCTGCGCCGGTCACGGTACAGAGCCGCCGCAAGCTGCCGACCAAGGCCAGCCACAAGGCGGCCTTCGCCAAACTGGACGAGATGCTGAAGGCGAGCCCTTATCGCGGCCGTGGCCGTGCGCCAGCCGACAGACCCTGTATTGATTTGGGTGAGTACACGGAGGCCATCAAGCCGTTGATGGAATGCACCCGCGACAAAGACCGGGGCACCTACGCGCAGCGGGCCATTACGGCCTTGCGCGACAATAGCCTGATGGATTGCGCCGACGGTTGGGTATGGATGCTCTGAAGCGCGGCCACAAAAGCCACAAAAGGCCACTGTGGCCGGCTGTGGCAGCCACAAAAGCCACACACCCCTTTAGGGGTGTGGCTTTGTGGCCTTGCCGGAGGGAAGGAGAGATACTCAGGCCCTAGCGCCGTCCATTCCCGCCCTGGCGCGCAACGCTTCGTACAGTTGTGCTGGCCCGAGCAGGGTGTCGCGCAGGCCGTCGCGGACCCGTTCCGAGCCGAGCGCCTGGGTGCTCATCAGCGTGTGCGCGTCGAGCGCGTCCATGATGGCGTTCAGGAGCGCGTCCTTGAGGTCGGGCGAGTTGGCGAACTGCTCCTTGCTGTTGCCGGCCGCCTGCTGCACCAGCAGTTCGTTTTCCAGCAACTTGCCCTTGAGCACGCCGTTCACGTAGATGAGCTGGTCGTCGTCGGTCAGTTCGCCCTCGAACAGGCCGTTCACCTTGTCGATGATTTCTGCGAGCAGCGCGGCCTGCTTGTCCTGCACCGCGCCGCTGCCCACCCCGTCCATCGGCTTGAGCTTGTCGCCCTTGCCGAGGGCAAGCGCCTGCCGGCCTTGCTGGTGTAGCTTGTGGTGGGTGAGCACCACGCGCGACAGGTCTACGGTGTCGCGCTCGCGGCCGAAGTCCAGCAGCGGCAGCAGCCGTTTGTAGAACAGGTGGCGCTTCTCGATGTCGGTATTGCCGTAGTCGAAAATCTGGCTGAGGAAGGCGTACAGCCGCACGAAGGCGCCCATGTCGTTCTTGAACAGCAAGAGCGCATCCATCGCGTCACGGGCGGCGCGCTCGGCCTTGTCGTCGCCGGCGGCCTGCGCGGCGCGGACATCCCGCTGCGCGGCCGCGTAACGCTTGAGCAGGCGGTCGGCCACCGGCGCGATGGCGGCGGAGAGTTGCTTCTGCGTGCCCTGCGGGTCCAGTTCCACCTTCACCACGCGGTCGACTTCGTACTCGTCGTAGCAGCCGGCAGCGTCCAGCTTGGCGCGCAAATCGAACACCTGGTGCGGGTCGGTCGCCGCTTCCAGTTCGGCGGTTTCGTAATAGGTCTTGAACGCCTTGAGGATGTCCTGCGGGTCATTCACGAAGTCGAGGATGTAGGTGGTGTCCTTGCCGGGGTGGGCACGGTTCAGGCGCGACAGCGTCTGCACCGCCTGGATGCCGCCCAGCATCTTGTCGACGTACATGCCGCACAGCAGCGGCTGGTCGAAGCCGGTCTGGAACTTGTTGGCAACCAGCAGCAGGTGGTAATCGGGCTCGGCAAAGGCGTCGCGGATGTCGCGCCCCTTGAGGCCGGGGTTGAGTTCGCTGCTGGTCTCGGTCACCGGCTGCGGGTAGCTTTCCTCGTCCTCCACTTCGCCGGAGAACGCCACCAGTACGCCCAGCGGGTAGCCGCGCGCCGCGATATACGCGCGGATGGCCTTCTGCCAGCGCACCGCCTCGCGCCGGCTGCCCACCACCACCATCGCCTTGGCGCGGCCCTCAAGCAGCGGCTGTACGTTGTCGCGAAAGTGCTCGACCACGCAGGCGACCTTCTGCGCGATGTTGTAGGGGTGCAGGCGCACCCACTGCATGATGCCCTTCATGGCGGTGCTGCGCTCGACCGCCTTTTCGTCGAACTCCTCGCCATTGCTGGCGAGCTTGAACGCCAGCTTGTAGCTGGTGTAGTTCTTCAACACGTCGAGGATGAAGCCTTCCTCGATGGCCTGGCGCATCGAGTACACATGGAAGGGCTGCGGCATCCCGTCGGGTTCTGTCTTGCGGCCGAACAGCTCCAGCGTCTTGGCCTTGGGTGTGGCGGTGAACGCGATGTAGGTGAGGCCTGCCGCGCTGCTGCGCGCCTCCATCTGTGCGGCGAGCAGCGCCTCGGTGTCCACCTCGCCGCCGTCCTGCAGTGCCGCCCATTCCTCGGCCGACAGCAGCTGCTTCAGCTTGGCCGCCGCCTCGCCGGTCTGCGAGCTGTGCGCCTCGTCGGCAATCACCGCGAAGCGCTTGCCCTCGGTCGCCGCCAGTTCCTGTACCGCCTGCAGGGCGAACGGGAAGGTCTGGATGGTGCAGACGATGATTTTCTTGCCGTCCTTCAGCGCCTGGGAGAGCTGCTGGCTCTTGCTGCCGTGCTCGCCGGTAATGGTGGCCACCACGCCGGTGGTGCGCTCGAAGTCGAAGATGGCCTCCTGCAACTGCGCGTCCAGCACGTTGCGGTCGCTGACCACCAGCACGCTGTCGAACAACTTGCGGTGCTCGGCGTCGTGCAGGTCGGCCAGGAAGTGCGCGCTCCAGGCGATGGAGTTGGTCTTGCCTGAACCTGCCGAGTGCTGAATCAGGTAACGCTGGCCGGGGCCGTTCTCCAGCACGTCGGCCACCAGCGCGCGGGTGGCGGCAAGCTGGTGGTAGCGCGGGAAAATCACGCCCTTCAGCTGCTTCTTGTCGTCGCGCTTGCCAATCAGGTAGCGGTGCAGGATGTCGAGCCAGCTCTCGCGCGCCCACACTTCTTCCCACAGGTAGGCCGTCGCGAAGCCGTCGGGGCTTGGCGGGTTGCCGGCCGCGCCGTGGTTGCCGCGGTTGAACGGCAGGAAGCGGGTCGCCGCGCCCTCCAGCTTGGTGCTCATCCGCACTTCCGACTGGCTCACCGCAAAATGCACCAGCGCGCCGCCGGGGAAGGCCAGCAGCGGTTCGGCCACGCCGCCCTTGGGGTGGGGCACGCGGTCGAAGCGGTACTGGTCCACCGCGTCGTCCACGCTCTGCGTAAAGTCGGATTTCAGCTCGGCGGTGGCCACCGCCACGCCGTTGAGGAACAGCACCAGGTCGAGTGCGTCCTGCGGCGCATTGGGCGAGTGGCGCACCTGGCGCACCACGCGCAGCCGGTTGGCGGCGTAGGCAGCGAGGGTGGCCTCGTTCATCGCCAGCGCCGGCTTGAACTGGGCAAGGCGCAAGGGTCCGCTCAGTCCCAGCATCTCGACACCCCGGCGCAGCACGTCCAGCGTGCCGCGCTCGTTGAGATTTTTCCTTACCCGCTCGGCCAACACCTTTGGCAACTGCGCGCCGTGCGTCTTGGCCAGACGCTGGTAGCTTTCGCTCTGCGTTGCTTCCAGCCACGCGAGCAGGTCCGGCAGAAACAGGCCGCTATCGCGGTCGAACAGGGCAGCGTCGCCCTCGGCGTAGGCCCAGCCATGCTTGCCAAGGTGGGCGCAGATTTCGGCTTCAAAATGGTGTTCGCGGTGCAGGTGCATGGGGCTATTCCAAAAGCGCGGGGTGTTCGGTGGTGAGGTAACGGCGGGTCAGGGCCAGCAGCTTGGCCGCCTCGTCGAGGCAAGTGGCCAGCGCCGCATCCGACACCGGGTCGCCTTCGTAATCGTTGACGTTGCGCTGCTTGCGCAGGGCGTCCAGCACGATGACCGTGGCCGGGGGCACGCCCATCGTCTTGGGCAGGGTCTGGATGGCGGTCTGGTGGTGACCGGGCTGGCTGGTCGAGGTGCGGTAGCCGTTGGCCCACAGGGCGACCATCGCGCATTGCAGGATGGTCTTGTACGCCGCGTCGAAACGGTTGTCGTTGCTCAGCGCGGTCACGCCGGCGTCGGTCAGGTTGCGCGCCGCCGCGTGCAGCAGCTTGTTGATGCCGCCTTTGTCCGGCGCCTGGCGTACCAGCTTGTGGATGGCCAGCAGGTTATCCAGCGTCATTCAGTTCTCCCCATAGCGGCAAGGTGGGCTTGGACAGGATGTCGCGTACGAAGTGGTCGTCGTTGGCCTGCCGGGTGCGCCATTCGGCGGGCGAATACACCACCGGGTTGATGTCGCGCCCCAGCGTCTCCTGGCAGGGGTAAAGCGCGGCCACCACTTCGGCAAAACCGGCGTGCCCGACCACCAGCACGTCCACGTCGGAGCGGGCGGTTTCCTCGCCGCGGGCAACCGAGCCGAATACCAGCGCCAACTCAATCTGTGCGGACAGCGGCGCCAGTGCCGAGCGCAACGCATCGGCCACCCCCGACGTCTTGCGGAACAGGCCGGCCAGCTCGGCAAACACCGGGCAGCTGCGGTTGGCCTGGTACAGCACCTGGTTGCCGCGCGTCGACCGGATGAGCAAGCCCGCCTCGGCCAGCCGGGCAAGCTCGCGGTGCAGCGAGCCGGCGTGGCTGCCGGTCAAGCGGGCCAGTTCGCGTACATGCAGCGCCTCATCGGGGTGCAGCAGCAGCCAGCCCAGCACGCGCTGGCGCTGCCCGCCGAACAGGGTGTCGAGCAGGTTCATGTCAAAGCCGTTTTGGTTACGAATGAAGCCATTATTGCTACGATTCGGGCGGAGCGGTGGTGATTCATTCAGAACCTCACCTGCAACACCCGCTCGGCGCAGCCAGCGCACAGGTCGCGGCCAAACATATGCCCGCGCAGGTGCCGCTCTCCGCACTCGGCGCAGACGCCGAAATAGCGGCGCGAGCGCAGCAGCTTGGCGCGGGCGGCGTCCACCGTGGCCGGTTCGGCAGGCAGGGGTAGGCGGGTGACGGTGACCCACCTTGTTGCCGGCTCATGCGGGTGCGGCCAGCTCACCTGCGCCACCTCCACCAGCACGGCGCCGTCTGCCTCACGCGCGCGGGTGGCCGTCTGCAACAGCGCGGCGTCGGTCGGGGTGGGTGGGCTGGCATTGCGCATGCTTACTTGGCTGCGTACTTGAATTCCCAGACGCCGCCGACCAGTGGGTTGTCGACGCCCCTGCCGCGGGTGCTGACCAACTCGCCAAAGTCTACCGGTTCGAAACGCACTTCAATGCACTTGCCGAGTTCTGCATCGCTCTTGGCCAGCCAGTCCTGCATTTCCTGCGCGCGTTGGGCTGCGGTGTCCGCGGAGTGATGGCCGATGGCGACCAGGAAGTTTTTCTCCATGCGGTGGCCGTTCGGCGCCTTGGCGCAGAGCATCGCCAAGCGCAAGGCATCGCTGCGCAGGGCCGGCGCGGCCAGAGTCCGTTTCATCTCGACAATGTGTTTGACCTTTTTGCTGCGCTTGCTGCGGAATACCAGGTCGACGCGGCCGTTGCCGCGATACGCCTCATCAAGGTCGTCCAAAGCGAAGCCGATGTCTTTGGCCAAGTCGCTCAACTGGTCTTCCAGCGAGAAGGTGTAGGTCTCGAAGGCGTCGTAGACATGCTCGGCAATCAGCACGTTCATGTAGTACTCGGGCACATCGTTCAGGCTCTTGCCGATTCGCTGGTCTGCCTTGGTGGCCGCGTTGTGCAGGGCTTTGGCCAGTTCTTTGCGTAGCGTCTTCATCTCTTCAAAAAGTTTGCAAGGGGGTGAAAGGGGGCTGCAAGCGGCGGTTAGCCGCACTCAACCTTCCGCATAGCTGCGCTCCAACAGCGGCTTGGCCCGTTCGAGGTCGGCCGGGGTGCGCAGGCACAGTTCGACGTCGCCGGTGCCCCAGTGGCCAACCTGGCTGACGTCGCGCATGAAAGTGTCGTCCGGGTCGAAGCTCAGGCTGGCCGGGTCGAGTTTGAGCGTCACCAGCAGGCGGGTGGGGTAGACAGCCACACAGGCGAAGTTCTTCAGCCGGCGGAACGCGGTGTACAGCTTGAGCAGCTTCTCCTGCACATCGTCACCCATGCCCAACAGGCAAGCGCGGGTGTCGTCGTACAGTGTGCGGATGTCGGGGGTGGCCAGTTCAAGCTGCTCGGCCAGCGACTTGTCCTTGCCAGCTGCCTTGGGCTTGGCCGGCGCGTCGGCGCTGGTGTCGGTCTCGTTCGGTGTCGCCTGGCCATCGGTCGTCGGTACCGGCGCGACGCTTTGCGCGTTGACGAGTTCGAGCAGCAGCAGGTCGTCGCCGAACAGCCGGTAGCGCAGCAGCTCGATATTGCGCGGAATCTGCTGTACCGCGTACTGGTCGTAGCGGGTAAAGTCGGCGGCGATGCATAACAGGCGGGTGCCCGACCACTCGATTTGCTGGGCGGCCTCGGCACCGAGCTTTTCCAGCACCAGCCAGCGGAACTCGGCCTGATGGTCGAGCAGCCAGTCGAGGTAGAACAGCCCCTGGTTGATGACGTTCTCGTTGACGCGGCACTTGTACTCGACAATCACCGGGCAGCCGTTCTCGTCCAGCCCCAGTGAGTCGATGCGGCCGCGGTGCGTCTTGCCTGTCGCGTATTCGGAGGCGAGAAAGCGCACGCCGAGCAACACCTCCATCTGCGCCTCAATCAGCTGCTGCAGCGCCTTCTCGACCTGCGCCGAACGCCCCGGCAGCTCGGCCGCCTGCCCGTCCTGGATGCGGAACAGCTGGATGTCGCTCATGCGGCCTCCTGTGGTGCATCGACCAGACCGCGTACGTCAATCTGGCCGGTGACGACTGCGGCGATGAGGGCGGCGCGGCGTTCTTTGAGGAGTTCGATAGCTTGTTGAGCTTCTTCTCCGAGAGCGTCAAGCCGGGTTGCTTCCGAGTTTAGAAAATTCCCAATAGCAATTTGCTCGTTAATCGGTGGGATAGGAAGCCAGACCGCTTTGAGTGACTCTCGATTGATTTTTGGCATGGCAACACGTTCGGACTCTAAAACTGCCAGTGCCGAAAATTGCTCGGAAAGGATGAACCAAAGCAAGAAGGTATTTGAAAGATTTTCATTGCCTCGCAAGGGATACATGTCCGCGCTGCACAAACAATCAGAGGGAGCGATGCAGGCTTTTCTTAGGCCGGGGCGGATTTTGCTGTAAATAACATCGCCACCACGGCACAGGTATTTACCGCTCTGTGCAGCCTGCTCTTGTGCAGTCTCAACGTACAACAGACGACCTGAGGCAGATTCAACGTGATTTGGTGCAATGAGCACCATCGAACTGTATTCATCTGACTCAGGGTCGACCTGCCCCTCTTGCACATAAACGCATCGTTGGAATGTCATCACCTCCCAATGCGCCGGCACCTGCCCCAGCCACTCGACACCGGAGTCCTTCATCGGCGCGGCGGGGTTGAGGCCGCGGGTGACGGCGTGGGAGATGGTGGCCTGGCGCTTCTCGGCCAGCAGGACGATGAGCTTTTCCTGCTCGGCAATCAGTGCGTCGATTTTGGCGGTTTCGCGGTCGAGGAATTCGGCGATGGCGGCCTGCTCCGCAACGGGTGGGAAGATAGCTGTCTCGTTGAAGTACCGTTCTTGGTCAAGATTTTGAATGCCTGATGTTTGATTTGTGCAGCGAGTGTTCAGCCCTGCTGCGTATGTAGCGGCAAATGCGTAATTCCAAAATCCCGAAACAAGGTGTTCCTTCAATTGAAGGCGGGCAACAAAATTCGAACAAACGGCGGCGTTTTCCGACTGATAAAGGACAACCTGGCCAACTGGCTTTAAGTCGCCACCACCAGATTTTTCTAGGAGTAGGTCGCCTTTTTTTAAAAGTCGGCCGATGCGCTCCTTGTCAGTAACTGAACGGAGTGTGGGTACATCTTCATTGACGACGAGTCGGATTCGGTCGAAATCGGCAACGCGGACGCAGGGGATGTCTGATTCGTCGCCCTTGGGTTCATCTCCCCATATGCCGTTCTTGCACGACTGGACCGCTGCCTTTAGACGGTCGACCTTCCAATGACTGGGTACAGACCCCAACCACTCCACCCCGCTGTCCTTGTATTCCGGATACTTGGGCAAACTCATTCCGCCAACTCCCCGAGCATGGCCATGATGCGGGCGGAGACGGCCTTCAGTTCTTCGTCGATGGCGGCGAGGCTGCGCGGCGGCTCGAACACGTAGAAGTTGCGGTTGAACGGGATTTCGTAGCCGACCTTGGTCTTGTCGGAGTCTATCCACGCGTCCGGCGCGTGCGGCAGCACCTCGCGCTTGAAGTAGGCGTCGATGTCGTCCTTCAGCGGCACGTTCTCGGTGTCGCGCAGGCTGCTGTCGGGCTGCGGCTTGCCTTTCTGCTTGCCGCGGGTGCCGACCACGATTTGCCCGGCCTCGTCGCGCTGCGGGCGCTCGATGGTGAGGGTGGTGTAGCCGAAGTCTGCGTTGTCGAAGATGCGGGCAATCGGCACCCGTTTCAGGCGGCCGCCCTCCGGCGCCACCGGCTGTGGGTCGGTGCTGGTGATAAGCTGCGGCTCGCCCTGCGGTTGGCCTGCGGCGTCGAGCACGGTGACCATTTCCGCCTCGGTGAAGTCGCCGAACAGGCGGGTGACGGTGGCGATGTGCTCGTCGCCCATTTCCTTGCGCTTGCTGCCCAGGCTCTTCCTCATCTTCTGCCAGAAGCTGCCGGCATCGATGAGCTGGACCTGGCCCGCGCGGTCGGCCGGCTTCTTGTTGGACAGCACCCAGACGTAGGTGGCGATGCCGGTGTTGTAGAACATGTCGGTCGGCAGGCCGATGATGGCCTCGACCAGGTCGTTCTCCAGCACGTAGCGGCGGATTTCGCTCTCCCCGCTGCCAGCACCGCCGGTAAACAGGGGCGAGCCGTTGAGCACGATGCCGAAGCGGCAGCCGCCCTCGCTGGCCGGGCGCATCTTGCTGATGAGGTGCATCAGGAACAGCATCGAGCCGTCGGAGACGCGCGGCAGGCCGGGGCCGAAGCGGCCGTCGAAGCCCTTTCGCTCGTGCTCGTCGCGCACCGCCTTCTCGACCTTCTTCCACTCGACGCCGAACGGCGGGTTGGACAGCATGTAGTCGAACTTGCGCGCGCCGTGACCGTCGTCGGAGAGCGTGTTGCCGGCGACGATGTTGCCGACGTCCTGCCCTTTGATAAGCATGTCCGCCTTGCAGATGGCGTAGGACTCGTCGTTCAGTTCCTGGCCGAACAGGGTGAGGCGCGCCTGCGGGTTGTGCTCGGCGAGGAATTCGCCGGCCACCGACAACATGCCGCCGGTGCCCGCCGTCGGGTCGTACAGCGTGCGCACCACCGCGTTGCCGGCGGTCAGCACGTCGTCGTCCTCGATGAACAGCAGGTTGACCATCAGGCGGATGACTTCGCGCGGGGTGAAGTGTTCCCCCGCCGTCTCGTTGGAGATTTCGGCGAACTTGCGGATGAGCTCTTCAAAGACCAGGCCCATGGAGGCGTTGTCGACCACCTCGGGGTGGAGGTCGATGTTGGCGAACTTCTCGGTCACGAGATACAGCAGGCCCGCCTTGGCCAGACGTTCGACCTGGGTGAAGAAGTCGAAGCGCTCGAAGATGTCGCGCGCGGCGGGCGAGAAGCTCTGGATGTAGGCGTACAGGTTTTCGCGGATATGGTCCTGGTCGCCCAGCAGCTTGGAGAGGTCGAGCGGCGAGGTGTTGTAGAAGCTCTGGCCAGCCTTGCGTAGCAGGAAAGGCTCGGGGTTGATGCCGGCGTCGCTACGCAGCTGGAACTCGGCGAGCACCGCCGGCTTGGTGTCAGCGAGCACGCAGTCGAGGCGGCGCAGGACGGTGAACGGCAGGATGACTTTGCCGTATTCGCTTTGCTTGTAGTCGCCGCGCAAGAGGTCGGCGACCGACCAGATAAAGGCGGACAGTGCGGAGGGATTCATCAGATTTTCCAAAACGCGGGCCAGCACGCGGCGATAAGCGCACGCACCGACCGATGCCAAAAGTATGGGGTCGATTGTAAGCGGGGCGGCGGCGCGCTGGCTATGCGCTGGCGCAAATGGAGGGCGGGTGGGGTGGTGGGTGTGGCGTGCGCGCGCGAGACGGGCGGGCAGGAGTGGGGAGCGGCTGCTATGCGTACTGGATGGCATCTCGGCATTGCGGGGCCGGCCTGCCCTCGCCACCCCCTCGCGGGAACGGGACGGTGCGCAAAATGATGGTGTGGGTGCTACCTGTTTTTCAGGGGCCGGACAGCCAGCCTGCGGAGACCGAGCTGCGGCACGGAGCGGCGTCGGCAGCCGCTTACATGGACTGACTCTGCTTACAAACTGCTTACATTTCGTTTTGGCCTAGCCTGCAAGCCTTTTTATGGAAGGACATAGTGATAACAAAGCCTTAGGCTGTCAGCCCACCCCTGTGCGCTGGCCAGCAGCATGCACGATGCCGCCGCGAGCTGTGCCAGGCGGGAGCTGCACCGGGGTTCGCGTTCAATAGGGGCGGCGGGTATCATTTGTGTCATTCCAATCAAAGAGAGGCGGCGGCCCGCAAGGGGGCACCGCGCAGGAGCCTGAATGAACAAGCAGATGCCCACGATACTGGTGACCGGCGCCGGCGGCCAGCTCGGTTTCGAACTGATGCGCGCGCTCGCGCCGCTGGGGACCGTCCACGCGCCGGCCCGCGCGCAGTTCGACCTCGAGTCGCCCGAGCGCATGCGCGCGTGGCTGGACAGGGTGCGTCCGGACCTGATCGTCAACGCGGCCGCGTATACGGCGGTCGACCGTGCAGAGAGCGAAACCGCCCACGCCTGGGCGATCAACGCGACCGCGCCGGAGGTACTCGCGCGCTGGGCCGGTGAGCACGACGCGGCGATGGTGCAGTTCTCGACCGACTATGTATTCGACGGCCGCGCCGAACGCCCTTACGTGGAGATGGACACGGCCGGCACGCAAATGGTGTACGGCGCGAGCAAGCTGGCCGGTGAGGAAGCGGTGCTCGCGGATTGCCCGCGCGCGCTGGTGTTGCGCGTCAGTTGGCTCTACAGCGCGTTCGGCAACAACTTCCTGCATACCATCCTGCGCCTCGCGCTCGAGCGGCCCGTGCTCAAGATCGTCGACGACCAGGTCGGCGCGCCGACTTCGACGCAGCTGGTCGCTGACACCACGGCGCACCTGTTGCGCACGCTGCTGTCAGCCGGAAACCACGCGCCGTGGGGCGTCTACCACCTGACCGCCGGCGGCGAGGTGAGCTGGCACGGCTTCGCCAGCCATATCGTGCGCGAACTCGAGTTCACCGGCGTCAAGCTCGCGTGCACGGCCGGGAACGTGCAGCCCATCCCCAGCTCGGCCTGGCCGACGCCGGCGGTGCGGCCGCTGAACTCCCGCCTCTGTTGCGACAAGCTGACCGGGCAATTCGGGCTGAACCTGCCGCACTGGAGCCACGGGGTCAGCTACGCGCTCGCGCAATTGCAGCGCTCCGGCGCTTTGCGCGTGCGGCGCTGGGCGCATGGCGCCCGCGGGGACTGAGCCCGTTCAGGGCAGGGTGTGCAGCAGCGACAGCGGGTGGCGCGCGCCGGCGCGCCAGTCGTCCACGCAGCGCGTCACCAGTGCGCTGCGCAGGCGGTCGGCAGACGCTAAAAGCGCGTCGTAATCCAGCCAGCGCGCGGCGATGATGCCCGAATCCAGCTGCGTGCTGACCGGTGCGGCGCCCACGCTGCCGTAGAAGGCGAAGCGCAGGTAGGTGGTCTTGCCGGGCGCGAGGTAGACGCCGACCAGTCCCTCGGGGGTGAACGCGTAGCCGGTTTCCTCGAGCACCTCCCGGCGCACGGCGTCCAGCAGGCTCTCGCCGGCTTCGAGGTGGCCGGCCGGCTGGTTCAGGCGCACGCCGGCGTCGGTCTGCTCCTCGACCAGCAGAAAGCGGCCACCGCGTTCGATCACGGCGGCGACGGTGGTGTTCGGGCGGAATCTTTCGCTCATGTCGCGAGCTTCCCTGTCGTCTAAGATGGGCTGACTTTACCGCGAGTCGCGCCTGCCATGTACGTCTGCCTGTGTTACCCCACGACCGAGCGGCAGATCCGCGCCGCGGCGCTCTCTGGTGCCCGCCGCCTGCGCGACATCCGGCCGGTGGCGACCCAGTGCGGCAAATGCGCGCGTTGCGCGCACGCGCTGCTGAGGCAGGCCGCGCGCGAATTGCTGCCTGCGGCAACGCCGCCGTCCTTGTGATCGGCCCGGCGCTTGCCATACTGCGGCTCAGGGACGATCCCGCAGGAGCATGCCATGCAAGGCGACCGTAAAGTCATCGATTACCTGAACAAGATCCTCAAGAACGAGCTGACCGCGATCAACCAGTATTTCCTGCATGCGCGGATGTGCCGCAACTGGGGGTTCGCCCGGCTTGACGAGCACGAGTACCACGAGTCGATCGACGAGATGAAGCACGCCGACCGCCTGATCGAGCGCATCCTGTTCCTCGAGGGGCTGCCCAACCTGCAGGATCTGGGCAAGCTCTATATCGGCGAATCGCCCGAGGAAATCATCGGCTGTGACCTCAGGCTGGAGCGCGAGGCCATCGTGCTGCTGCGCGAGGCGATCGCGTATTGCGAGACGGTCGCCGACTACGTGTCGCGCGGCTTGTTGTCCGACATCCTGGCGGGCGAGGAAGAGCATGTAGACTGGCTGGAGACGCAGCAAGGCCTGATCGGCCGCGTCGGGCTGGCCAACTGGCTGCAAAGCCAGATGGGCGACGCGGCATCCTGACGGGGACGTTGCCAGAAAAAAACCGGCGCGCTGCGCCGGTTTTTGCGTTTACAGGGCGGCGCTGGCGGCCACCGGTGCGGAGGCTTCCTCCGGGTTGTCGGCCTGCCAGGGCAGGGCGACCGGCTTCTGGTTGATCTTCAGCGCGCCCTCCTTGAAGTCGAGCGTGGTCGCGACCTGGTTGCCGTCGAGTTTTAACAAGCCCTGACGCGCCCACTCGGAGAGCTGGGCGTCGAGCAGGCTGCGTGCCAGCTCGTCGATTTCGGCCATGTCCGGCTGCTCCTCGGCGCTGGCGTCGACGGTGAACAGGTTGCGCGCTTGCGCGACGACCAGGGTCTCCAGCGCCGGCTTGGGCAGCGATACCGCGGCGTCGACGTTGAAGCGGCGGATAAAGGCCAGCGGCGACTTGAGGTCGGCTTCTTTCAATCCCTTGATCGCCAGCGTGCCGGTGAGCGTGCTCATGCCGCTGGGCAGGCCGAGCCTGAACTCGTGGACGACCAGCTTGGGGTCGTTTTCCAGGAGCGGCACGCCGTTTTGCAGGATGGTGTCGATATAGCGCTTGCGCAGTTCGGCCGGCGGCAGCTTCTCGAACGGCACCTTGGACAGCGCCTCGTCGAGCTTGACCAGCGTCGGGCCGTGCAGGTGGTTGGCCGACACGTCGAGCTTGAGCGGGCCGTATTTCTGTTCGTCGTAGCGGAAGCTGTCGAAGGTCAGCTTGCCGCGCGTGTTGACGAAGTCGTCCTGTTCGCTGGTGACGATCTGGTAGTTCAGCTTCTTCAGCTCGACGCTGGAGGGCTTGAGCTCGCCCGAAGGGTTGATGAACTCGCCGACGCGCACGCGGCTGACCAGGTAGATCAGCTCGTTGAGCTTGATGCTGTAGGGGATCGCTTCCTTCCACGCGAAGCGGATGTCGCCGATCGCAAGCTCGCTGCTGCCAAGCCGCACGCCGGTCGCGCCGGGGCGAACGTCGGAGGCGTAGCGCACTCCGTTGAAGGTGAAGCTGCCCTTGCTTGCCGCGTCGAGCATGAAGCCCGGCGACAGCGCGTCGACCCGGTATTCCTTGAAGCCCTTGCCGTAGTCGACCTTCAGGTTGAAGCCCTGCCACTTCATCTGCACGCCGGCCAGCGTTTCCTCGTAGTCGAACTTCGGGATGGCGACGCTCAGCTCGCCGCCGCCGCCGAAGCCCAGCCGGTTGGTCACGGTGATCGGCTCGGCGTCGCCGAAGAAGCGCGCGAGCGTCTTGCGGGTCGCCGCGCTCATGTCGAACTCGGTGCGCACCAGCGCGCGCGCCGGCACGAAGTTGAAGCGGGACAAGCCCGGCAGCGGGCCGTGCTCGATATGGTTGGTGTAGCGCAGCGTGCCCGAGAGCAGCGGCTTGAGGTTGTCCGGCAGCGTCGCGAGGTAGGGGCCGAACAGCTTCTTGTTCAGCTCAAGCTCGGTGGTCTCGGTCGACGAGAACCAGCCGCGCTCATAACTGTGTGACTTGACGGTGAAGGCCGGCATCGTCGAGAGCAGGCGATACTGCTCGTTCAGCGTCTGCTCGGCCTTGACGCCCGCCCAGTACGAGAAACCGCCGTAAAACACGGCAAAGGTGGCGACGCCGGCGGCGGCCAGGGTCCAGCGGTGTGCGTTGAAGTTCACTATGGCTCTACCTGTCAATCCAGCGGGTCATCTTACAATAAGGGATTCAAACTGACGACCGTCTCGAGCGCGTAGGACTGGACGCCCGCCATATGACATGTACAATCGAGCAATTGTTCGAAACATGAGGCAGCGCTTCAAGATGCAATGGCTTAACGGCTTGGTCGACCTGCCCTGGTGGGGCTATATCCTGGTGGCGCTGGGGCTCACCCATATCACCATCGCTTCGGTGACCATCTTCCTGCACCGGCACCAGGCGCACCGTGCGCTTGACCTGCACCCGATCCCCAGTCACTTTTTCCGCTTCTGGCTATGGCTGACCACCGGCCAGGTCACCAAGGAATGGGCGGCGATCCACCGCAAGCACCACGCACGCTGCGAAACCGCCGAGGATCCGCACAGCCCGCAGGTGCTCGGCATCCGCAAGGTGTTGTGGCAGGGCGCCGAGCTGTACCGCGCCGCGTGCAAGGATCGCGCCATCATGGAGAAGTACGGCCACGGAACGCCGGACGACTGGCTAGAACGCAATGTCTACACCCGGTACAGCGGCAAGGGCATCGTGCTGATGCTCCTGATCAACCTCGTGCTGTTCGGCGCCGCCGGCCTGACCATCTGGGCCGTGCAGATGGTGTGGATCCCGTTCTTCGCCGCCGGCGTGATCAACGGACTCGGCCACTTCTGGGGCTACCGCAACTTCGAGAACGAGGACGCGTCGACCAACCTGGTGCCGTGGGGCATCCTGATCGGCGGCGAGGAACTGCACAACAACCACCACACCTTCGGTACCTCGGCCAAGCTGTCGTACAAATGGTTCGAGTTCGACATCGGCTGGATGTACATCCGCATCATGGAAATGCTGGGGCTCGCCCGCGTGCGCAAGGTCGCGCCGCGCCTGATCGTCGACGGCGCGAGCAATGTGGTGACCCCGGACAGCCTGCAGGCGGTGATCGCCAACCGTTACGCGATCGCGGCGGGCTATGCGCGCGAACTGAAGGTCGTCTACCGGGCGGAGCTCACGCGGCTGGGCCATTCCTCGCTCGCCGCGCAGATGAAGGTGTGGTTGAAGCAGGAAGCCAAGGACACCCCGGAGCCCGAGCGCGCAGAACTTGCGCGTCTGCTCGAGCAGAGCGAGCTGTTGGCCAAGGTGTACGCGATGCGCCAGGAGTTGTCGCGGCTGTGGGAGCGCTCGAGCCTGACCCGCGACCAGTTGCTGGCCGAGATGCACGACTGGTGCGTGCGCGCCGAGGCAAGCGGCATCGAGTCGCTGCAGTCGTTCAGCCGCAAGCTGCGCGGCGCGGCGCTGGCCTGACCTGCCGGCAGTACCCGGTCTTGCCGACGACGGCCCCATGTGGGGCCGTTTTGGCGCCTGGCGGGTCCGCGCTACAATCTGCTGTCATCACTTGCACACAAGGACGCACCATGTCGCTTTACCGTTACAAGGCGGGCAGCCGCCTCGCCGAAGCCGTCGTCAGCAACGGCCTGATCTTCATGGCCGGGCAGGTGCCGGAAAACACCGACGCCGACGCGCGCGCGCAGACCGAGGACGTGCTCGCGCAGATCGACGCGCTGCTCGCCGAGCTGGGCTCGGGCAAGGACAAGCTGGTCGACGCGACCATTTATCTTGCGGACCTGGCCGACTACGACGCGATGAACGCGGCGTGGGACGCCTGGGTGGTGCCGGGGCAGACCCCGGCGCGCGCGACGGTTGAGGCGCGGCTGGCCAACCCGGCCTGGAAGGTCGAGATCAAGGTGGTCGCTGAGCGCTGAGCGCCCGCGCGCAAACAAAAACGGACCGCGCTGCGGTCCGTTTTTTTGGGTGAGAGCCGATCAGGCCTTCTTTGCCCACACATTGCACCAGCCCTTGCCGGCAACCAGTTTGCCGCCGAGCATCGGGCACGGGGCGGACGCGTCGGTCGGCTTGCCCTGATAGAACTGGCAGTTGCTGCAGGTCTGGCCGGCCGCGTACTTCGGGTACTTCGCCTTGTCGACCTTCTTGGCGTCGGTGACGTAACCGAGTGCCTTCGCCTGCGGGTCGGCTTCGGTTGCGGTGGCCGGAGCGGCCATCGCCTGGTTGCCGAGGACGGCGAGGGCGCCGGCAGCGGGAATGACTTTCATCAGGAAGGTTCTGCGGCTGGTCATGCGTGGTACTCCTTGCGGTTGCGTGCTTTGTAATGGGGCTGCCCGCGGGCTTGTTCGGCATTCTTTATGCGCCCGCGTCCGGCGGCTGCGCGCGCAGCCGTCTGGGTGTCGATTTTATGCGTTTGGGAAGTCTTGGCCTTGACGTGCGTCAAGCCTGCCGCGTTCAGTCGCGCTGCGGGCGCAACCCCATCTCGATGTCCCAGCGGCGGGACTCGATCTCGCGGCGCGCGTCGTTGCGCAGCTTGTCCTGGGGGTTGGGGCGGTTGGGGCCGCCGACGGTGCGGTTGCGGATCGCGTGGACGGCATGGATGCGGTCGCGCTCGAAAAGGTACATGCTTCGGCTCATGGTCGCTTCTCCGGCAGAGGTGTTGCAACGCAAGACTGAAAATATCATGAATTTTCTTGCTAAAACATGATGTTTGTCAGACATGGGTGCGCAAAGTTCACACCGTGGCCCTCAAGCAACAGTCGTCGTTTGTCCGCCTGCCGTGCCGGCGCGGTAGACTGCATGGTTTCTTGATGCAGGAGAGCCTATGCAGCAGATCCTCGCCATTTGCGCGGGGGCGAGCCTGGGCGCGCTGTCGCGCTGGGGCTTGTCCGAGCTTCTGAACCGCCATTTCCCGCTGCTGCCGCCGGGCACGCTGGTCGCCAACCTGCTGGGTGCCTACCTGATCGGCGTCGCCATCGCGCTGTTCGCGCACAGCGAGCTCTCGCCCGCATGGCGGCTGTTCGCGATCACCGGTTTTCTCGGCGCGCTGACGACCTTTTCCTCGTTTTCGGCCGAGGTGGTCGGCCTGTTGCAGCAGGGGCGCCTGTCCTGGGCCATGCTGACCGCCGGCGCCCACCTGTTCGGCTCGCTCGCGATGACCGCGCTGGGGCTCGCCAGTTTCAGCGTGCTGCGCCGTCTGCTGGCCTGACCTCCCGCGTGCCCAGCAGGGTCGAGAGCAGGCGGCGGGCAGGGGTGCCCAGTACTTCCTCCTTGAAACAGAGCTTCAGTTCGCGCTCGGCCCACGGGTCGGTCAGCGCGATGGCGGCCAGGCCGTGCGCCGGCGCGAGCTGGCGTGCGCTGCGTTCGGGCAGGATGCCGACGCCGGCGCCGCTGCCGACGATGGCGGCCAGCGACGCGAAGCCCGGCGTGCGCACCCGGATGCGCAGGCTGTGCCCCTTCAGTTGGGCCATCCCCTCGATGAAACGCTGCATCGCGATGCCGGGCACCAGCCCGACGAAGGGCTCGTCGAGCAGTTCGGCGAACGCGACCGTGGCGCGGCGCGCGAGCGGGTGGCCCGCCGCGCAGACCAGCACCAGGCGATCCCGCGCGAACGGCAGCAGCGTCAGCCGCTCGACACCCAGGCTGCCGTCGATCACGCCGATGTCGATCTCGTCGTGTTCGATCAGGGGGACGATCTGCCGGCTGGGGCGTTCGGTGAGCCGCACGTCGACGTCCGGTTCGCTGGCGAGGAAGGCGCCGAGCCGTTCGGGCAGGAACACGCTGGTCGCCATCGTGTTGCCGCACACACGGATCTCGCGGCGCACGCCGCTGCTGAGCCTGCCCATCTCGTCGTTCAGCGCCTCGGTGCCGCGGATCAGCCCCTTGGCGTGCAGGCGCAGCGTCTCGCCGGCCTCGGTCAGGGTGACGCCGCGCGAGTGGCGTTCGACCAGCGGCACGCCGTACAGCTGTTCGAGCTTCTTCAGGCGCTGGCTCGCCGCCGACAGCGCCATCGGGGCGCGCTCGGCGGCGACGGTCAGGTTGCCGGCCTCGGCGAGCAGCAGGAAGAATTTCAGGTCGACAAAGTCCAGTCTCATCGCTAAGCCTTCTGTTTTCGTGAAGGCTTGCTCTGCCAATCAAGCAGTTTGGCTCGCCTTATTGCTTGCATAATCCCCGCTCCATTCATTGCAGTCAAAGGCTGTCGCATGTCGGGTCACGCGCTGGAGAGTTGGCGAACCGCCTTCTTGAATCACAAAGGGGTGGCGCTGGCCGTGCTGTCGGCAGCCGGCTTTTCGGCGAAGGCGATCTTCGTGAAGCTGGGCTTCCGCTACGGCGCGAGCGCCGAGGCGCTGCTCGCGCTGCGCATGCTGTTCGCGCTGCCGTTTTTCGCCGCCATGCTGTGGCTGTGCATGCGCGAGGGGGCCTTGCGGCGGATCGGCCGTCGCGACTGGCCGTTAATCGTGCTGCTCGGCCTGTGCGGCTACTACCTGTCCAGCCTGTTCGACTTCATCGGCCTGCGCTATATCTCGTCGGCGCTCGAGCGGCTGACCCTGTTCCTCTACCCGACGCTGGTGTTGCTGCTGTCGGTGATCTTCCTCGGCAAGCGCTATTCGGTCTGCGTGTGGCTGGCGGTCGCGCTGGCCTACCTGGGGGCTGGGCTCGCGCTCAGCCACGACCTTTCCGACGCGGCGCTGGGGGCGGACGTCTGGGTCGGTGTCGGCTGGGTGTCGCTGAGCATGCTCTGCTACGCCGTCTATGTGGCCGGCTCAGGCGAGGTGGTTGGCCGGGTCGGCGCGACGCCCTTTTCGGCGCTGGCGACGCTCGTCGCCTGCTTCGCGGTGCTCGCGCATTTTGTGCTTACCCAGCCGCTCGAGACGCTGGTGCTGCCGGGCGAGGTCTACCTGATCACACTCTCGATGGCGCTCTTTTCGACGGTGTTCCCGGTGTGGGCGCTGACGCAGGCGATCCGCCTGCTCGGCGCCGGGCGCGCGGCGTCGATCAGCACGCTGGGGCCGGTGCTGACCCTGTCCATGGGCTGGACGGTGCTCGGCGAGTCGTTCTCGTGGACGCAGATCGCCGGCGCCGCGCTGGTGATCGCCGGGGTGGTGCTGGTGTCGCGCTCGCGCAAGGCCGAAGAGGCGGCCAGCCCCGACGAAGTGCGCTGCCCGATCAGCCCCAGGCTCGCGCCGGGGCGCTCTTAACCGCCGACGCCCATTTGCTGCAGCCATTGCAGCGTGCGTGCCCACGCGTCGCCGGCAGCGACCGACTGGTAGCTCGCGCGGTAGTCTGCGTGAAAGGCGTGCCCGGCGTCCGGATAGACGACGATCTTGCCGGATGCGGGCAGGCGCTCGCGCATCGCGTCGACGTCGGCCTGCGGGATGCCTTCGTCCTTGCCGCCGTACAGGCCGAGCACCGGTACCTTGAGTTCGCCCGCCACGTCGAGCGGCTGCCTGGGCGTAAGCGTGTCCTGCTTGCCGGCGAGCCGGCCGTAGAAGGCGACGCCCGCCTTGAGGTTGGGGCGCGCCGCCGCGTACAGCCAGACGATGCGGCCGCCCCAGCAAAAGCCGACCACGCCGGCGCGTGCGCGGTCGCCGCCGTGCTGTCCCGCCCACGCCAGTG
The DNA here is from genome assembly GCF_004919095.1 of Crenobacter intestini. Lineage (GTDB taxonomy): Bacteria > Pseudomonadota > Gammaproteobacteria > Burkholderiales > Chromobacteriaceae > Craterilacuibacter > Craterilacuibacter intestini. The sequence continues at coordinate 56,559 of NZ_STGJ01000003.1, forward strand.
TCGCGTCGAGGTCGTCCATCACCTGCCGGTCGGGCACGCGGGAGACGATGTCGGCCAGGATGGCCTTCACGTCGGCCTTGCCGCGCGGGTCGCCCTGGCGCACGAAGAGTTCGGGGGCGAGCGCAAAGTAGCCCTGGCGTGCGAGGCGGCGGCAGACGTCGCGGATATGCTCGTGCACGCCGAAGATCTCCTGCACGACCAGCACCACCGGCCACTTGCCACCTGCCTTTGCCGGGCGCGCCCAGTACACCGGCAGCCGGAAGCCGTCCTCGGTGAAAACCAGGGCGTCGCCCTGTTCGAGGCCGGTGTCGGGCGTGACGATGGGCGAGGCGGCCAGAGGGGCGGCGGCCAGCGCGTAGCCGGTGGCGGCGAGACAAGCGAGAAAGGCGCGGCGGGGCAGCGGCATGACACTCTCCTTGGTGACGGACTTCTCCTTCAGGCTACGCGCTGACGCCGTGTTGTCACCCCTTCGCCGTTGCCGGCGAGCCGAGGCGGCGGCAATATTGGCCACCTGAATACGGCCCGCCTGTGCCATCCTGTCCCGATGACTAGCCAGAAACTGATCCTGCCGATCGACGGCATGAGCTGCGCCGCGTGCGCGAACCGCATCGAAAAGGTGCTGAACAAGCTGCCCGGTGTCGCGGCCAGCGTAAGTTTTGCCAGCGAGAGCGCGGAGCTCTCGCTGGCAGAGGGCGGCGCCACGCCCGCCGACGCGGTGGCAGCGATCGGCAAGGCGGGTTTCTCGGTGCCGATGGCGCACGCCGAGCTTGCGCTGGAGGGCATGAGCTGCGCCGCGTGCGCGGCGCGCATCGAGAAGGTGCTGGGCAAGCTGCCCGGCGTCACGGCCAGCGTCAACTTTGCCAGCGAGCGCGCCAGCCTGGGTTTTCCCGAGGGCAGTTACGCGCCGGCGGCGCTGGTGGCCGCGGTGCAGAAGGCAGGCTTTGACGCGCGCGTGGTAGCGGGGGAGGCTGACGACGAGGCGGCCACCCGCCGCCACGTCGAGCACTACCGGCACGAGCTGCGCGTCTTCGTGGTGTCGGCGTTGCTGACCCTGCCTTTTATTGCGGAGATGGTCGCCATGCTGTTCGGCGTGCACGCGCTGATGCTGCCGCGCATGCTGCAGCTCTTGCTCTCGGCGCCGGTGCAGTTCTGGGTCGGCGCGCGCTTTTACAAGGGCGCCTGCTCGGCGCTCAAGGGTGGCGGCGCGAATATGGACGTGCTGGTCGCGCTGGGTACCAGCATGGCGTGGGGCTTCTCGGCGTGGGTGACGCTCGCCGGGCTGGACGGCCAGCATGTGTACTTCGAGGCGTCGGCCGCGGTGATCACGCTGGTGGTGCTGGGCAAGCTGATGGAGGCGCGCGCCAAGGGCAAGGCCGGCAGCGCGATCGAAGCGCTGGTCAGGCTCGCGCCCAAGGTGGCGCGCGTCGAGCGGGGCGGGCAGTTGCTCGAGGTGCCGGTAGGCGAACTGGTGCTGGGCGACGTCGTCGTGGTGCGCAACGGCGAGTCGGTGCCGGTGGACGGCGAGGTGGTCGACGGCGAGGGCGCGTTCGACGAGAGCCTGATGACCGGCGAGAGCCTGCCGGTCGCCCGCGGCGTCGGCGGCCGGGTGGTCGCCGGCAGCCGCGCGGTGGCCGGCAGCGTGCGCCTGCGTGCCAGCGGGGTCGGCAACCGCACCCAGCTGGCGCAGATCGTCCGCCTGGTGCGCGAGGCGCAGGGCTCGAAGGCGCCGATCCAGCGGCTGGCCGACGTGATCTCCGGCGTGTTCGTGCCGGTGGTCGTCGCCATCGCGCTGCTCACCTTTGCCGCGACCGGCTGGTGGCTGGGCGACTGGACGGTCGCGCTGGTGCACGCGGTCGCCGTGCTGGTGATCGCCTGTCCGTGCGCGTTGGGGCTGGCGACGCCGACGGCGGTGATGGTCGGCATCGGCAACGGCGCGCGGCGCGGCATCCTGTTCCGCAACGCGGCGGCGCTGGAGACGGCCGGGCGGCTGCAGGCGGTGGTGCTCGACAAGACAGGCACGCTGACCGAGGGCAAGCCGACCGTCGACGCCATGCTGGTGCTGGTGCCGGACGAAGACGGGCTGCTCGGCGCGGTCGCCGCGGTCGAGGCGGGCAGTGAACACCCGTTGTCGCGCGCGCTGATCGGCGCGGCGGCCGCGCGCAAGCTGACCCTGCCTGCGGTGAGCGGGTTTGCCGCACACGCCGGCGCCGGCGTCGAGGCCGATGTCGCCGGGGTCGGCCGGCTGGCCGTCGGCGACCCGCGCTGGCTAGGGCTCGAATTGCCCGACGCCGCGCGCGCGTGGCGCGACGAGGGCAAGACGGTGGTCGCCGCTTGCGTCGACGGCGCGCCGGCGGGCTTCTTCGCGATCGCCGACCGGCTCAAGCCGGGCTCCGCCCGCGCGGTTGGACGCCTGCGCGAGATGGGCATCCGCGTGCTGATGCTCACCGGCGACAACCGCGCGACCGCCGCCGCGATCGCGCGCGAGGCGGGCATAGACGAATTCGAAGGCGAGGTGAAGCCGCGCGGCAAGGCCGACAGGGTCGCGCATCTGAAGGCCGAGGGCCTGAAGGTCGGCATGGTCGGCGACGGCGTCAACGACGCGCCGGCGCTGGCGCTCGCCGACGCCAGCTTCGCGATGGGCGCGGGGTCTGACGTCGCGATCGAGGCGGCCGACGTGACGCTGATGCACGACGACCTCGAACACCTGGTCGACGCGGTCGCGCTGTCGCGCGCGACGCTCGCCAAGATCCGCCAGAACCTGTTCTTCGCCTTCATCTACAACACGCTGGGCATCCCGCTGGCGGCGCTGGGCTACCTGAGCCCGGTGATCGCCGGCGCGGCGATGGCGTTCAGCTCGGTGTCGGTGGTCAGCAATTCGCTGCTGCTGCGCCGCTGGCGCTGAGGCGCCCGTTTTTTGGGCAGCAATCGCCAGGCCGCACGGGTATTGCCCTGCGGCGTGCTGTCCACAGTTTCTCCCCAGCGTTGTGCGCAGGGGCTGTGGACGGTGGGGGCAAGGGACAGAGGGAGACCGGAATGAAGATAGGCGAACTCGCGTCGCGCTGCGGCGCCACGGTGGAGACCATCCGCTACTACGAGAAGGCCGGCCTGTTGCCGGGTGCCGTGCGCGACGGCAGCAACTACCGGGTCTACGGCGACGCGCACCTCGCGCGGTTGCGCCTGATCCGCAACTGCCGCCTGCTCGACATGAGCCACGACGAGATCCGCACCCTGCTCGCGCTGCTCGATACGCCGGATCAGGCCTGCGACGAGGTGAACGCGCTGATCGACGCGCATATTGGCCACCTCGACGCGCGCATCGCAGCACTGTCGACGCTGCGCGACACCCTGGGCGCCTTGCGCGCGCGCTGCGGCGGGGGAAGCGACGCCTGCGTGATCGTCGACGGCCTCAGCGACGCGCCGCTGGCCGCGCAGCCGGTGGTGGATGGCTGCCGGCATGGCGTGCAGTGATAATAAAACCTATCGAATATCGATGAATTTATCGCGGAAATCTGCGAATATCGGGGCGTTGTCTTCATGTGGATCGCGGCCGTGCAAGCCGCCGCGAAATGTTCCGGAATGCCTGTCGCCTCTGTCGCGCGTCCGTCGGTGCCGCCGCCTTCGCTGTCCCTGATCGAAAGCCATTTGCAGTCCTTGCGCCCTCCGGCGGCGGGCGCCGCTTCGGCGCGCCTTGCCGAAGCAGGCCAGGCGGCGCTGGCCGCGTGCGAGGCGTGTGTCGCGGCGGGCGGGGCAGTGGACGAAGGCTTGCGCGGGCAGGCGCAGGCGCTCGCCGAACTGTTGTTCGAGCAGTGGCACGCAGAAGCGCTTGCCGCGCTTGGCCGCCGCGGCTGGCTTGCCGGCGGGCGTGACGACGTAGCGCCCGTGGTATGGGCGCTGCACGCGGCCGACCTGGTGCAACGGCTGGCCGTCTGCCGCTACGCGGGCGTTCCGGCCGGTTTGTGGCTGCAGGTCCACGCGCTGTTCGCGCAGGTGCTCGCGCGTGGCTGGCAGGACAAACGCGGCCGCGCCGACACCCTGACGCCGGCGCTGTGCTACGCGCGCCTGTCGTTGCTGGGGCTGACCGCGAGCGGCAGCCTGGAGCCGGCCAAGCTCGCCACGCTGTTCGCGTGGGTCGATGCGCAGGCCTCTGCGGTGGCGCTGGCGGAGGAAGGTGCGGCATGGTCGGGCGGTTTTGCCGCCAACCTGGCGGCGGATGCGCCGCCCAGGTTTTACGAGGCCGCCGAAGCGCTGCCGGCGCAGGTCGTGCGGCTGGAGCTGTCCGCGGTACTCGCGGCGGTCTGCGCGCGCTTGAACGCCAGCGGCGACGTGCTGCCGGTCGCCGAGCTGCAGCTGTTGCTGCGCCTGCGCAGCGAGTGGGGCGGGCTGGCCAGGCGGCGCCACCTGCGCTACCAGCGCCTGCAGCGCCAGTCGCTGACCGTCTTGCCCGGGTTTGCCGCAGGCTGGCACCAGCTCGGCGGTGACGAGCTGGCCGCCGGTTTCGAACCGGAAGCCGCCGCCGTGCCGTTGCGCTGGCGTATCGTCGATTTGAGCCTGTCCGGGCTGCAGCTCGAAGGCGGCGACGCCGGGGTCGAGGCAGGCTCGGTGCTGCTCTTGGGCAAGCCGGGCGGGCGCCTGCGCTGCGCACTGGTGCGCCGCGTGCGCCGGCAGGCCGGCGGGACGGTGCTGTACGGGGTCGAATACCTGGGCAAGCGCGCCGCTGCCGGGCTGTTGCGCGTCGAGCACTCGCTGGGCAACCAGGAGGCGTGGCAAGCGGCCATCACCCTGCACGGCGACGGCTGGTTCGGCGGCGGCAACATGCTGCTGGCCGAAGGGCGGCCGTTCCAGGCGATGCGCACCTTCTCGCTGGCCGACGGCGCGGGGCGCAAGACCGTCCAGGCGACGCGCCTGCGCAGCCAGACCACCCGCTACCAGCTGTTCGACTACAAGATCGTCGCCATCGAGGCCTGAGCCTTGGCCCGCTTGGGCGCCCGGGGCGGCATGCAGCAGCGGAGTCCGGCCTTACCTCGCGCCGGGATGCCGTTGGCAGGTATCGGCGAGCTTTAGCCAGCCAACCTGGCTGTCCGTGAACAGGTGGTACGAGGGTTGGACCGCGTCGGGCGCATCCAGCGTGGTGATGCCGAGCGTCAGGTAGTCGGGGTGGGCAACGCTGCGGTAGCTGAGGGTCGAGCCGCAGGCGGGGCAAAAGCCGCGGCGGATCGAGGGCGAGGACGCGTATTCGGTGGGCGCGCCCTTGATCCATTGCACTTGCTGTATCTTGAAGTCCATCCACGCCGCGACAGGTGCGCCGGTGATCTTCTGGCAGTCACGGCAATGACAGAAATCGGCGTCAAACGGCCGGCCAGAGATCTGGTAGCGGATTGCACCACAGTGGCAGCCGCCTTGCATGTCTCGTCCCCTTTTATGGTTCATCGTCCCGCAATGTTGCTGCCCGCTTGCCTTCAGGGTGCGGCAGCCAGCGCTTGAAGGCATGGCTGCCGCCGGCCCGGCGTGCAGGCAGCGGGCCTCAGCCCGCTTCGGCGTCCAGCGCGTCGATCGCGTCCTGCGTGGCCAGCCACTCCTCCTCGACGACGGCCAGCCGGGTGGCGACTTCGCCCTGGCGGCGTACCGACTCGGCAAGCTTCGCCTTGTTGGCGTCGCCGTAGGCGTCTTCCGAACACAGGAAGGCGTCGAGCGTTTCCTTCTCCTTGTTCAGTTTGTCCATTTCCTTCTCGAGCCTGCCAAGCGCCGTGACGAGCGGCTTCTTCTGCTGCGACAGGCGCTGCCTTGCCTCGGCTTCCAGCCGCTTCTGCTCCTTGCGGTTGGGCTGCGCGGCGTCGCCCTGCGAGGGCTTGCCGGCGTCGGCCAGTTCGGCCATGCGCTCGCGCCGGTAGTCCTCGAGGTCGCCGTCAAACGGCGTCACCCGCCCGCCCTTGACCACCCAGAAGGTGTCGGTCGTCGATTCGAGCAGCGAGCGGTCGTGCGAGACGACGATCAGGGCGCCGACGAAGTCCTGCAGCGCGAGGGTCAGCGCGTGGCGCATCTCGAGGTCGAGGTGGTTGGTCGGTTCGTCCAGCAGCAAGAGGTTGGGGCGCTCCCACACGATCAGCGCGAGCGCGAGGCGCGATTTCTCGCCGCCCGACATCGGGCCGACCGGGTCGTTGACGGTGTCGCCGCGGAAGTTGAAGCCGCCCAGGAAGTTGCGCAGCTCCTGCTCGCGCACGTCGGGCGCGCGCTTTTGCAGGTGCCACAGCGGGCTCTCGTCCGGGCGCAGCGTCTCCAGCTGGTGCTGCGCGAAGTAGCCGATCTTCAGCATCTGCGAGCCGGTGGCATGCCCCGACAGCGGCGCGAGCTCGCCGGCGATCAGCTTGACCAGCGTCGACTTGCCGGCGCCGTTGACGCCCAACAGGCCGATGCGCGCGCCCGATTCGACCGACAGCGTGACCCTGTCCAGGATCACCCGCTCGCCGTAGCCGACGGCGACGTTGTCGAGCACCAAGAGCGGGTTGGGCAGCTTGTCCGGTTCGGCGAACGAGAAGTCGAACGGCGAGGCGACATGCGCGGGCGCGATGCGCTCGAGCTTTTCCAGTGCCTTGACCCGGCTCTGGGCCTGCTTGGCCTTGCTCGCCTTGGCCTTGAAGCGGGTGATGAAGGATTCGAGGTGCTCGATCTGTTTTTGCTGCCGCTCGAACGCCGATTGCTGGCGTTCCTGCTTCTCGGCGCGCATCACTTCGAACGCGCTGTAGTTGCCGGTGTAAAGCGTCAGCGTCTGGTCGGCGACCTCGACGATATGGTCGGCGACGCTGTCGAGGAAGTCGCGGTCGTGCGAGATCACCAGGAGCGTGCCAGGGTACGCCTTCAGCCAGTCTTCCAGCCACAGCACCGTCTCGATGTCGAGGTGGTTGGTCGGCTCGTCCAGCAGCAGCAGGTCGGAGCGGCACATCAGCGCCTGCGCGAGGTTCAGACGCATCCGCCAGCCGCCGGAGAACGAGGAGACCGGCCGCTGCTGCGCGTCGGTGGCAAAGCCCAGCCCGGTCAGCAGGCGCGCGGCGCGCGCCTCGGCGGTGTACGCGCCGACATGCTCGAGCTCGCCGTGCAGGCGGCCGATCGCCATGCCGTCGCCCGCGTGTTCGGCTTCGGCAAGCTCGGCCTGCAGCGCACGCAGCTCGGTGTCGCCGTCGAGCACGTAGTCGAGCGCGCACGCGTCGAGCGCCGGGGTTTCCTGCGCGACGTGGGCGACCTTCCAGTGGGCGGGTACCTCGACGTCGCCCGCGTCCTGGTGCAGCTGGTTCATCAAGAGCGCGAACAGGCTCGACTTGCCGGCGCCGTTGGCGCCGACCACGCCGGCCTTGTAGCCGGGGTTGAGGGTGAGGGTCGCGCCGGTCAGCAAATCCTTGAGGCCGCGGCGCAGGGTGACATTCTTGAGCTGGATCATGGTATGGGGCGGGCAGGGCGGACCCTGCCGCGAAGTTCGTGGAAGGGGTCAGGCCTTGGGGAGCGACGCGAGGTCCCAGCGCGGCTTGACCGTGTAGCCGGCGACCGGGTGCGCGTACTTCAGGCGCAAGGCACCGGCGAACGCGATCATCGCGCCGTTGTCGGTGCACAGCGCGAGCGGCGGGTAGAACACTTTGAACTTGCGGCGCGCGGCGGCGCCGTTCAGCGCCTCGCGCAGCTGTCGGTTAGCGCCGACGCCGCCGGCGACCACCAGCTGTTTGAAGCCGGTCTGCTTCAGCGCCTTCAGGCACTTGGCGAGCAGCACGTCGACGATGGCGTCCTGGAAGGCGCGGCAGATGTCCTTGCGCGTCTGCTCCTTGAGGCCGCCTTCCTGCGCCTCGACGTCGCGTACCAGCGTCAGTACTGCCGTCTTCAGGCCGGAGAAGCTCATGTCGAGGTTGTCCGAGTGCAGCATCGGCCGCGGCAGCGTGAAGCGCGAGGCGTCGCCTTCCTCGGCGAGCTTCGACAGGCGAGGGCCGCCCGGGTAGTCGAGCCCCATCAGCTTGGCGGTCTTGTCGAACGCCTCGCCCGCCGCGTCATCCAGCGTCTCGCCGAGGACTTCGTAGTCGCCGACGCCGCGCACCGCCATGATCTGGCTGTGTCCGCCGGAGACCAAGAGCGCGAGGAAGGGGAATTCCGGCCGCTCGTCGGCCAAGAGCGGCGAGAGCAGGTGGCCTTCGAGGTGGTGCACCTCGATGACCGGCTTGCCCAGCGCGAAGGCGAGCGCGTTGGCGAAGCCCGCGCCGACCAAGAGCGCGCCGCCCAGCCCCGGCCCTTGCGTGTACGCGACGGCGTCGACGTCGGCGAGGGTAAGGCCGGCCTCTTTAAGGCAGGCGTCGGTCAGCGGCACCACGCGGCGGATATGGTCGCGGCTGGCAAGCTCGGGGACGACGCCGCCGTACTCGGCGTGCATCGCCATCTGCGTGTGCAGGCAGTGCGCGAGCAGGCCCTTTTCGGTGTCGTACAGCGCGACCCCGGTCTCGTCGCAGGAAGATTCGTACCCCAGAACTCGCATGGCGTGGCTTCTTATAAGCAAAACAACGGCGCATTTTACCGGCTAATGGCCGCTATGTGGCGGTTTGCCGCGCCAGTGCTGGGTTCTGGCTGGTCAAGCCAGCTTCGGTCACCTCATTTGTTCCAAAGCGTTGTTCCAAAAGCTTTTCTGGCACGCCTCTTGTGAGGAGTGACAATGGCATCATATCTGCGTCTTCGTGGCAGCACCTACCACTTCCGGCTGGTGTTGCCCGAGCACTTACGCTCCCTGTTCAACCGTCGAGAGGTGGCCTGTTCGCTAGGCACGGGCAACCGTGCGGCAGCGAAGGCAATGGCTCTTGAGTTGGCGGGGAGGATTTTTAATCTGACAAACCATATAAAACATATGTCTGAGCACGAAAAGCAATTAGAAATAGATCGTCTTAAGAAAGAGCTGGAAAATTTTCAGGCTCGTCAAAATTTTAGAGAGATGATGATTAGGGCTAGCAACAGGGCAAAGCAAATTGAGCTTGAGGAATCTGAGTATGATAAAAGAATTGAGCTTATTCATCAAAAGATGAAGGTTGAATGTGAGCTAAGATTGGCAAATGAGAAGAGCACTGAAAATCTCATTAGGTTGGCAGTGGCTGAGGCGAAAATTGGAGAAGTGGCGCTTCCATATTTGCGTATGTCTGGTAAGGGAGGCTCCTGCGGAATTACGCTTGGAAGAGCAGTTGGTTAATGGTTGGCTATTCGAGAAAGAGCATGTAATGGAAAAACTACCGATAACGGTAAGACGCAATTAAAGAAAGATTATTTTGCCCTGAATCTTTTTTGTCCTCACTGGGTGATATTGATTTGTCGGAAATTAAATCTCGCGCCTTGCGAGTTTATGCGGAAAAGCTGGGTGGAATGCCAAGAAGAGATAAAAACAAGGAAATATTTTCGGGGTGTGTGACTATAGATGATTTTCTAGATTGTGTGGAAAAATTTGAGATACCAGAAGAAGGTATTTCTTCTGTTAAAAGTATTGAGGTTTCACATATTTCACCTATTAAGGCTTTTATTAATTGGGCTAATAAGGAGTATGTTGATGAGATGAACGGCAGGATTTTGCCTAATATTGAAATAGATTTTCTATGTGCTGTGGTTAAGAATAGGCAGCTCAATAACAGAGTCATGACTGAGAGCGAGTTGAAAGCTGTTTTTGAAGGCGAGGCTATGCGGAAGGCCTCCCAAGAGAATGAAGAATTGTATTGGCTTGCTCATATTTTGCTTTTAACTGGAATGAGGGTTTCTGAACCATTGCTGATAAATCCTCATTTTGATATTCAACATAAAGATGGTGTTTATTTCTTTGATTTAAACGAGAAGTCTAAGAAAGAGGGGAATGGTGTTGGGAGCATAAAAAATGGTTCTGGTAGGGTGATACCTATTCGCAATGATCTGATTAGGCTTGGTTTTCTGAATTATGTAGAAGATATTAAAGGCCGGAGGAAAGATTGTGGAAATGTGTTTAATACGCTTTTCCCTCGCATAGCTGCATGTGGTAAGCCAAATTCAGCCGCTGGTAGGAAAATTAGGTTGTTATTTGGAAGTGCAGGGGTTCTTGTTCAAGATGTGGAAAGTGTAGGAGATATTGAAGGTTCTATTAGGGGTGCTCATGCTATTAGGAAGACATTTAATACCATGGCGATAACTGCAAATGAAGGTTCTAGGGCGTTGATAGAGGACGTGCTTGGGCATCTGAATGGTGGAAGTTCCGTGAATAAGCGTGACTATGATGGGGGCAGGCCTATTTCGCAAAGAGTAAAGGCTATTAATGCACTGTCTTATGACCTTCGTTTTCATAAGACAAAATACGCTAAGGACGAGTAAGCATGGTGAGTAACACGGTTGGCGCAAAAGTCACAGTAAGAAAAAAGTTATTGCTACCATGGCGATGGCATGGTTGAATGTTGACTCCGATCAACTCAATCATGAAGGTGTTACATGGTAAGGGAACTTACTGGCGACGAGTTCGCTGATTTGCTTGGCTCTGCGTTTGATCGCAAGGCGATCATGGAGAAACGACACACTAAGAGCAGCATTATCTATGTCTTTAGCGATGAACAGGGTAAGCCTGCTGTGCTGATGAATAGCTGCTTTGAAGAAGGAGTATTGATAACGCTTGAATAATGCGAGAGCCGTAAGGAAGGGGTTTACCCCTCTTCCTTACGGCTTTTCTTATCAGTCAGTTCTGACTTAACGTTTGGAGTATTTATGAAGGTTCAGGATATCGAAATTCATGTCGGCGAGCCGAATTTTCCATTTACGCCAATCCGTCGAGTAGAGGCTAAGTGTGAATCTGCGACTCAATTCTCCTCTGCGCCGTCTATTGATGAAGCAAATGCAAAACTCAGGGAGATGGCTGCCGGGCTAGGCGCAAATGCAGTAATTGACGTTAAGTATGACACAGGTGTTTCGGTTACTTCTTGGCGCTCCATGAAAGCAACTGGTATTGCAGTCAAGAAGGATTCTGACGATAGGCCGTGTCCCGTCTGTGCAGAGCTTATCAAGCGAGCAGCAACAAAATGTCGGTTCTGTGGAGAAAATGTGCCTGAAGCTGAACCTCGCATTGAGCGATTTTCAGAGAAGTTGAGAAGAGAGGAGAAACTTCGAGAGGTGCAGCTTGCTCAGCCGGTTAAGGCGACAAATAATTCGCTCGCGTTCGTTTGGGTTATGGTTGCTATGGGCGTTTTGTATATGATTTTCACAGCGATGGCAAGCTAAGCGATGATAATGTTAAAGCCCGCCATTATTATGGCGGGCTAGTTGGTTAATGAGTGTTCTATATTTTTTCGGAGAGTGCTCTGTAAAGAGTAGCCCTAGTAACCCCGTATTTCTTGGCTAGCTCACCCTTGCTGCCTTCCCAGCTTTCAGCCTCAGTTAGCATCTCTTCTTTTTTCTTCTCCGTCAGTGATGGTTTGCGTCCCATCTTCACGCCTTTGGCTACAGCCGCCTTCCTGCCTTCTGCCGTGCGTTCGTTGATGAGGTCACGCTCAAACTCAGCGATAGAACCGAGCATGTTGAACAACAGGCGTCCGGTAGGTGTTGTGGTGTCGATGTTCTGATCCAGAACAATCAGGTCTACACCCTTCTCCTGTAGCCGCTTGGCGATGGTGTTCAGATCGAGCACGCTGCGAGCCAGACGGTCTAGCTTGCAGGCCACCACACAGTCACCCTCACGCACAAAGTCGAGCATGGCAGCTAGTTGTGTCCGGTTGTCTGCCGTCTTGCCGCTGACCTTCTCCTGAAAGACCTTTTCACAGCCCATGCCTTCCAGCTTCGCTAGCTGGGTGTCCAAGTCCTGTCCGGTAGTGCTGACCCGTGCGTAGCCGACTTTCATGGTGTTCTCCTTTGTCTCAAAAATCTTAGGATTTGTTGGAATCAATTATGAGACGAATTTTGATACAAGAGTATAGCCTTGTTTGCTGCTGTCTCAAAATTTGTAATTTTTGAGACAGTCTGTGGTTTTTCTGCAATCCGGATTCAAGGCGTGTGTTCTGACAGGCAAGTGAAGATTATTTGTGCCAAGCATCGGAAAGGTGATGAAGACCAGCGCCAAATAGACTTCAGGAGATAACGCCAGACGGCGTGATTTTGACGTTCACATAAAGTGTGGTAGTGTTTGCTTTGTGTTGAATATAAACAAAGGTAGTCTAATAAATGCCGAATAGAAGAATCGCAACAAAAGAGAACGGTGAAGTCAGAATTGTTCTCTCTGACCTTGAATCCGGTGCGCTGGATTACGTCGCCAAAGCCTCTGGAATGACCACGGGGGAATGGGTGGATTACACCCTGTCAGACCTTGAAACCGGCTCTAAGTCGGCACACATCCGGCAGCGTGTCGTGGAATCCCTGTATGCCTCAATTGTGTTCAGCCAGAGAGCCGAAGAACTGACACCAGCACTAGGGCTAGAGCTTGCCAGCCAGTGCAACGATGAGGACTTCAAGCGCACCCTAGCTATGGCTGAAACCCACGCCTCCATTGACTTTGGAGGCTTCAGGCTGACCACAGGCACAGACGAGAACGGCAATGTTGCCTTCTTCTTCCGCAACCTGCTTGCGGACTGTTCCCACCTCATCATTTCAGCCCCAATGACGCCTGAAGAGTGGCAGGGGAGGGTTGCAGCATGAGCGCCATTCTGACCACCCATGAGGCCGTCTATTTGCTTTCATGTGAGTTCGAGAAGCACGGCATTGAGTTATCGGCGGAAGACCTCCTAGATGACTCAATTAGAGCCTCTACAGCCATGGAACGGAAGATTCCGGCAGTTCCCTATGCGCTCAAGGGAATGCGCCGTTACTTCAGGCGGACGGACGTTGAAGCGCTTGCTGCCGCAATCGTCGCCACAAGGAAGGGGAAGCCCAAGCGGAAGCGGCCAGACCCTTCTAAGTTGATTTTTATGTTCCATCCCAGCAAGGCGGAGCTAAAATCATTGTTCGAGCCACTTACCGTCTAAAAAAAATGGCTCTGGCAAAGAACCAGAGCCGGAACTTCAGGGGATACACAAATTAATTATAGGAACTTCAAGCTAAAAACCGTCGTTGATTTTGTGACGGTGAAAGCGAGCGGACAAGCTGGTGAGGTGAAGGGAAAGACCTTTCACGACCTCACCAGCTATGCCGCCGCTGACGCTTGGGTTGCCGAAATGAAACGCAAGGGCTTCACACGCTTTGATGTTGAGGGGGTAGAGCTATCGTTGGACTTCTACCCTAGAGAGAGCGCCACGAAAGCCGAAGCCGAAGCGCTCCTGGCTCACCTTGTCCGCTTCTGTCCCAGCCCCATGCACGCCCGCAGCTACAACAAAAAAGGCGCAAGCATGACCCTGACCACGCCGCAGCTAAAGCGAGGAGTTGCGGCAGGCAAGACCACAGCCATCGGACACCACAGAGGTCACGGAACACGCAAGGCCAGCCCCATTGCTTACCGTGCCTACTGGAAGACGAGAGACAAGGCACTGACTCTACCAGACGATCAGCACAGAGCACGCTTTGAAGTCACACTAAGAGGCGAAGCCTTGCCCGTCACCGAGTGGGAGAGCTTCAAGCGCTACAGCCTCGCCAAATATGCCCACCACCTCTACACCCGCCAGCTAAAGGCGGGTATCGAACTGGGTAGCCTACTGGACGCCATCAGTCCCCGAATCGGCAAGGCCAGACCCAACAGCCGCAGGAAGTTCGACAAGCGCACGGAAGCGAACACCGAGCTAAACAAGATCATCAAGCGCCGTCTGGAACGTCTGACCGACAAGCTACGCCGTGGCAGCGAAGACCACAGCGAAGCACCAGTGCAGAAAACTGCACCTTTTTCTGACACCCCAACCACCCGCAAAGCCAAGCCCAGCAAGGAAAGCGGCCTCCAGAAAGGCCAATCCTTAACTTATATGGGTTACAGATACTCCATTCAAGAGCCTGAAACAGTCCAAGCAACAGGATCAGGTCAGGCGACCAGAGACAGGGGATGGATAGACAGCAACAGAGCACCACCAAGAACCCGAAGTCCTAGAGGATTTGGGAGACCCTGTATCCACTGGTTAGAAATTTTTTCCAGATCCCATGAAGTGTCCATACGGGATCAGCGCAGAACGGGTATCCGAAGACCAGACAGGCCAAGACCCAAGCCAGACAAGGGAAAGCTGCGGAAGTGCAGGATGAACCACCAGAGCAAAGTCCACCATAAATCAGGAAATTCTAATGGAGTCAGACCTAGAGATAGACCTAGATTGGACAGCGGATTTAGAAGGTCTTGGAGGCTTAGAAGGCCTCCTAGAGACAGACCTAGAGCCTCCGGCAGCAGCACCCACCAGAGCCACGCCAGAGGCCACCAGAAGTCCCAGCAGTCACACCAGCGAGAAGATCAGTATCAGGATCAACAAAGCGTTGCTAGCACGCATCAGAGAGCAGGCGGCAGTGCTTGGAAGACCTTACCAACGCCACATCAGTTACCTTCTGACTGCGGCCGTGCATGATCTTGATCGAAGCACGGGCAGCAAACGGTCTTAATAGATGTAGGGCTGTTAGAGTCCTTTCATTTCTTTGTCAGCCGTAGAATTCAGCATATTACAGCGTTTCCTAGAATGTTCCATTGTGGTTTGTTGGTGGTGAGTAATTGCAATTAATGTTCTAGTTGCCATTGTCATTGTTTGCAAATAGTATTCTAACGACTTTGTTCAAGGAAACGCTGATGAAAAAATCTCTTGTTCTTGTTTTGGTGGCATCCCTGCTTTCTGGTTGTATGTCTATTGGTGCAAATTCAATAAGAGAGCAGAGTAATTTTGTTTCAATGAAATCTGGCCAGACCAATATTCAAGATATTTACAGAAAATTTGGTCAGCCTCATGATGTTGTTAAGGTAAGCGATAAAACAGGTTGGCGATATATTCAGGCTAAAACATCCCCTGAACCAGCGACATTTGTCTTAGGGGTGCTTATTTGGCCGTTGGCTTTGGCGGTTCAAACAAATTATGAGATAACTCAAACTGAATTTTTGTTTGACGCCTCTAATGTTCTGGTTGATGTTAATACTAGGCGTGGAGAGAAAACAATGGGAATAATCGGAGCTTCTAAGGCTACTAGTAAAGAGTTTCGGGAAGACCCTGCCAAGAGGGTGAATGATGAAATGGCAAGAATTGGGGCTTCTTTTGATCAAAAGCAGGCGGATATGGCTTTGAATTATCTGTCGCTGTGATTTGTTTTTAAGTGGTTAAAGTAATGCGCCTCGAATGCCTACAGCTTTATGAATAAACAGTAATAGCCGATAGGTCGATTGTTGCAATTTTATGAAGTTGGTTAGGAATTTCGAGGTGCATGCTCCCCAAAAATTATCTCAAGGTGAGCGGCGGGCTGTATTCAAGGTGCCCTGCTTCATAGGCATATGTTAGAGCGGCGTTCTTCCTTCCCTGTTACCCATCCCACAAGCCGACACCTACGGCGCGTCTGCGGCATTTGCTGGCCGCTATAGACGTGACGCCTCTGTGTATTAGCACTCCCTAACATTTAACAGTCGCCGTGACTGCGGTAAGCTGACCTTTTGCCGCACCTGACTGTTCCAAAGTGTTGTTCCATTCTGGATGTTAGGTAGTGGTCTATTTTTTAGCGCGTGGTCTGAAAGGCTTGCTGGACAAGGGTTCCGCTGCTGGGTGGGGTCTGACGAGACTGGAATAAAGATTTTACCGGCTAATCTTTGTCAGCCCAAATCCCGGTGGTACGCTGCCGTTTTGTCATGCGAATGAAGGGCAAATGATGAAGGCCAGATTGAAGTGGGTCGACGGGGTGTGCTTTGTCGGCGAGACCGGCAGCGGCCACGCGGTGGTGATGGACGGCGCGCCGGAAGGCGGCGGGCGCAACCTGGGGCCGCGGCCGATGGAATTGTTGCTGGTCGGCACCGCCGGCTGCACCAGCTACGACGTGCTGACCATCCTGAATAAGGCGCGCCAGGACGTGCGCGACTGCTGGGTCGAGATCGACGCCGAACGCGCCGACGCCGAACCCAAGGTGTTCACCCGCATCCACTTCCACTTCGTGGTGACCGGCCGCGCGCTGAAGGCCGACGCCGTCGAGCGGGCGATCCGCCTGTCGGCCGACAAGTACTGCTCGGCGTCGATCATGCTGGGCAAGACGGCCGACATCACGCACGACTTTGAGTTGCGCGAGGACTGAGCCGGGCTTTGCCGGCAGCGGCGGCAAATCTTGCCGCCACTGCCGTGCTGGTAATTGTAAAGCTTTGACTATTACAAGGTTTCGCCATCTTTCATTTACTGGCATGATTCCTGCTTTGGTGCCGTGGTCAAACGGAGGCAGGCATGCTCGACAAGATAGGCAAACACTTCGATTTCCAGCAGCACGCGCTGAACCTGCGCGCGTACCGCACCGAAGTGCTGGCGGGTAACCTCGCCAACGCCGATACCCCGTACTACAAGGCGGTCGACTTCGACTTCGGGCAGGCGCTGCAAGGCGCCGCCGACGCGCAGCGCACGATGGCGCTCGCGCGTACCGACGGCTCGCACCTGGCCGGCAGCCATGCCGACGCCGGCGGTGCTGACCTCAAGTACCGCACCGCCGTGCAGCCCAGCCTCGACGGCAACACCGTCGACATGGACGTCGAGCGCGCCGCGTTCACCGAGAACGCGCTGCGCTACCAGAGCACCCTCACTTTCCTGAGCCGCCGCATCTCGGGGCTGTCCGACGCGATCAAGGGAGGCCAGTAAGCATGTCGCTTGCCAACGTATTTACCATTGCAGGTTCGTCGCTGACCGCGCAGTCGCAGCGCCTCAACCTCGTCGCGAGCAATATCTCCAACGCCGAGAGCGCGACCAGTTCGACCGGCGAGCCCTACCGCGCGCGCCATGTGGTGTTCTCGGCGACGCCGGTGACCGCCGCAGACCCGCAGGTCGCCGGCGTGCGCGTCACGCAGATCGTCGAGGACACCTCGCCGTTCCGCCTGAAGTACGACCCGTCGCACCCGCTCGCCGACGACAAGGGCTATATCCGACTGCCCAACGTCAACCCGGTCGAGGAAATGGCCGACATGATCTCGGCGGCGCGCTCGTACCAGACCAGCGTCGAAGTGATGAACACTGCCAAGACCCTGATGCAGAAGACGCTGCAGCTGGGCCAGTAACCGGAAGAAACCCATGACCACCGTCAACTCCGACATCATCGCGGACCTGAACAAGGTCTCCAACGCACGCGCCGGCAGCCAGAACGACAACTCGGCCGCGGGCATCCAGGACCGCTTCCTGACGCTCCTGATGGCGCAGCTGAAGGCGCAGGACCCGATGAACCCGATGGACAACGCGCAGATCACCAGCCAGATGGCGCAGATCAGCACCGTCACCGGCATGGAGAACATGAACCAGACCATGAACATGCTGCTGCAGTCGCAGTTCGCCAACCAGTCGATGATGGCGGCGACGCTGATCGGCAAGCAGGTGATGACCGACGGCAACGGCCTCACCCTGGGCGAAGGCGGCAAGGGGGCCGGCGCGGTCGAGCTGGCCGGCCCGGCAGACCAGGTCAAGGTCACGGTCACCGACAAGGACGGCAACGTGGTGCGCGAATTGTCGATCGACAAGCCCAAGCTCGGCATCAACCACTTCGAGTGGGACGGCAAGGACGGCAACGGCGAGGCGCTGCCGGAAGGCGAGTACAGCTTCAAGGTCGAGGCGAGCAACGCCGGCGTCGCGGTCAAGTCGAACCCGCTGGCCTTCCAGCAGGTGAACGGCGTGACCTGGGAGCAGGGCGTGCCGATGCTGATGCTCGCCAACGGCAAGACCTCGTCGCTCGCCGACATCGTGCAGATCGTCTGAAGAGCCAGAAGAACAAGCGGAGAGTAGACAATGAGTTTCCAGCAAGGCCTGAGCGGACTGGGTGCCGCGTCCAAGCAGCTTGACGTGATCGGCAACAACGTTGCCAACGCCAGTACCATCGGCTTCAAGCGCTCGCGCGCCGAGTTCGCCGACCTGTACGCCGCGAGCATGTACGGCGTCGCCGCCACCGCCACCGGCATCGGCGCGCGTACGGTCAACGTCAGCCAGCAGTTCAACCAGGGCAACATCAACAGCACCGGCAACCCGTTCGACCTGGCAATCTCCGGCCAGGGCTTCTTCCGCATGGAGGGGGGGGATGGCCAGGCGATGTATACCCGCAACGGCGAGTTCCAGCTCGACCGCGACGGCTACTTCGTCAACGCTGGCCACTACCTGACCGGCTACGGCGTCAACGACCGCGGCGAAGTGATTGTCGGGCCGCCGCAGAGGCTGCGTGTCGACACCTCGAACATCGGCGCCAAGGCGACGACCGAGATGATCCTGGGCTCTAACCTCGACGCGCGCGCCGAGCCGCCGTATTCCGTGTTCAAGCCGACCGGCTCGCTCGCGGTTGGCCAGTCCAACTTGTCGTCGACCGCGCCGACCTCGGCGGTGACTTCGCAACCCATCCAGGTGTTCGACGCGGCGGGCAAGGCGCAGTCGCTGCAGTTGACGTATACGCCGACCGCCACGCCTGGGCAGTGGACGGTGTCGGGGACGGTCGGAGGCACCGCGGTGACGCTGACGCCAGCGACGCTGACCTTTGACGCGGCGGGCAAGCTCACCGCGCCGGCAGGCGGACAACTGGCGCTGGCCAGCACGGCGCCGGCCGTCAACGCGACGGTCAGCCTGAATGGCCTGACCAGCACCAGCCAGCCGACCTCGCTGGCCGCGATGACGCAGGACGGTTCGCCGACGACCGGCAAGCCGTTCCCGGTCGGCATCGCCGGCACGCCGGACCCGGATACCTACAACTACACCAACACGGTGACCGCGTACGACAGCCTCGGCGTCAGCCACCAGGTGTCGTACTACTACGTGAAGCAGGAAGGCGCGCCGAATACCTGGAAGGTCTTCTCGCGGGTCGACGGCGGCGCCCCCGAGGCGATGAACCCCGACCTGGTGTTCGACACCTCGGGCAAGGTGCAGTCGCCGATGCAGCCGTACACGCTCAACCATCTGCTCGACAACGGCGCGGCCAACCTGTCGATCTCTATCGACTTGTCCGGCTTCACGCAGAACGCCGGCCCGTACGCGAACGCCGAGCAACGCGTCGATGGTTGGGCCGACGGTGTGCTCTCCAGCGTCAGCACCTCGAAGGAGGGCTACGTCGAGGCGCGCTACTCGAACGGCCAGACCAAGATCATCGGCCAGGTGGTGCTCGCCAACTTCGCCAACGCGCAGGGTCTGCAGCCGATCGGCGACAACCGCTGGGCCGAGACCTACGCGTCGGGCGGCCCCAAGCTCAATGCGCCGGGCAGCAGCAACGTCGGCCTGATTCAGGGCGCCGCGCTCGAGGAGTCGAACGTCGACATGACCACCGAACTCGTCAACATGATCACCGCGCAGCGCTTCTACCAGGCCAACGCGCAGACCATCAAGACGCAGGATACGGTCCTGCAGACGCTGATCAACATCCGCTAAGGTAGCCCATGGACCGCATGCTGTACGTGGCGATGAACGGCGCCAAACATGTCGAACTGCAACAGTCGACGACGGCGCACAACCTAGCCAACGTCCACACCAACGGCTACAAGGCCGATCAGGTCGCGTTCCGTGCGCTGCCGGTGGTCGGCGACGGCTCGCCGACCCGCGTCTACCAGGTCGACCATACCGTCGGCCACGACCTCGCGCAGGGTAGCCTGCAGCAGACCGGCAACGAGCGCGACTTCGCGCTCTCCGGCGAAGGTTTCTTCGCGGTCACCGCGCCGGACGGCGCCGAGGCGTACACCCGCGACGGCGGCTTCGTGCTCGACGAGGCGGGCGTGATGCGCACGCGCTCGGGGCTGACGATCGTCGGCGACGGCGGGCCGATCGCGGTGCCGGAGAACAGCCGCGTGCTGATCGGCCGCGACGGCACGGTCAGCGCGGTGCCGGTTGACGGAGGCGACCGCCAGGCGCAGGTGGTCGGGCAGATCAAGCTGGTCAAACCGGGTGCGCGCGCGGTGTACAAGGGCGAGGACGGCCTGTTCCGCCTGTCCGCCGGCGGCGTCGCGCCGCAGGACGATACCGTCAAGGTGGTGTCGGGTGCGCTCGAGGCGTCCAACGTGAATGCGGTCGAGTCGCTGGTGCAGATGATCAGCCACGCCCGCCATTACGACCTGACCGTCAAGCTGATGCAGACGGCCGACCAGAACGCGCAGCGCGCGACCCAGCTGTTGTCGATGGGCTGAGAAAGATAAGGAACCCGCACCATGATGCGCTCGCTGTATATCGCCAAGACCGGCATGGACGCCAGCCAGTTCCGGCTGGACGTCACCTCGAACAACCTGGCCAACGTCAACACCAAGGGCTTCAAGCGCTCCAACGCGATCTTCGAGGACCTCTACTACCAGACGCTCAGGCAGCCGGGCAGCCAGATCGCCGGCGGTGGCACCTTGCCGACCGGCCTGCAGGTCGGCACCGGCGCCGCGGCAGTCGCCTCGGCGCGCATCCACACCCAGGGCAACCTGGTGCGCACCGAGCAGACTTTCGACCTGGCGGTGGTCGGTGACGGCTTCTTCCGCGTGGCGCTGGCCGACGGCACCATCGCCTACACCCGCAACGGCGAGTTCAAGCGCAATCAGGACGGCCAGATCGTCAACAGCGCGGGCTACCTGCTCGACCCGGCGGTGACCATCCCGTCGGACGCGACGCAGGTGAGCGTGTCCGCGTCGGGGGTCGTCCAGTACTTCCTCAAGGGCAACCCCGACCCGGTGGTCGCCGGTAATATCCAGACTGCAAGCTTTGTCAACCCGCAGGGGCTGGAGAGTCTGGGCGAGAACCTGTATCTTCCGACAGCCGCCTCCGGTGCGGCGATCGAGGGCGACCCGGGTGTCGAAGGCCGTGGCACCATCAGCCAGGGCTACCTCGAAGACTCCAACGTCAACGTGACCGAGGAACTCATCAACATGATCCAGGCGCAGCGCGCGTTCGAGATGAACTCCAAGGCGATCAAGACCGCCGACGAGATGCTCCAGCGCGTCGCGCAATTGTAAGGCGGCCGTTTAACGGCCGCGCGGGAATCCAGGCCGTGTCCAGAATTTTCTTGTTGTTGCCGCTGTTGCTCGCCGCGTGCGCGAGCCAGCAGCCTTCCATTGTCGCGCAGCCGGTGTCGGCGCGTCCGCAGCCGGTGCCGCAGGCCTTGCCTGCCACCGGCTCGATCTTCCAGAACGCGAACTACCGGCCGATGTTCGAGGACCGGGTGCCGGTGCGCGTCGGCGACATTCTGACCGTGCAGATCGAGGAGAAGACGCAGGCGTCCCTGTCCGAAGAGAGCAAGGGCAGCCGCAACGCCAGCATCACCGGCGGCATCGACGCCGGCATCAACCTGCCGTTCTTCCCCGGCTACATCGAAAACAAGCTCGGCGGCGCGGCATTCAACGGTTCGGGTGAAGCCAGCCGCAACGGCAAGGGCAGCAATACCAACACCAGTTCTTTCAACAGCTCGATCACGGTCACCGTGATCGATGCGTTGCCCAACGGCAACCTAATGGTCAGCGGCGAGAAGCAGATGCGCATCAACGAGGAGCTGCAGATCGTGCGCCTGTCAGGCGTGGTCAACCCGCGCGACATCAAGGCCGGCAACTTCGTCTCGTCGACCCGCGTCGCCGACGCGCGCCTCGAGCAGGTCAACGAGGGCAGCAACCGCCTCTATAACCAGACAGGCTGGCTCGGCCGCTTCTTCCTGTCGATCCTGCCGTTCTGAGGGGCGAATCATGATCCAACGAATCCTCCTGCTGGCGTTCTCGCTGGCGCTGGCGCTGCCGGTTTCGGCAGCGCGCCTGAAAGACCTGGCGAGCATCGGCGGCGTGCGCGACAACCAGCTGATCGGTTACGGCCTGGTGGTCGGCCTGGACGGTAGCGGCGACAAGGGCACGTCGACGCCTTACACCACGCAGTCGCTGGGCAATATGCTCAACCAGCTCGGCGTGCAGATCCCGCAGGGGCTCAAGCTCGACCCGAAAAACGTCGCCGCGGTCAGCCTGACCGCGACACTGCCGCCGTTCGCGCGCGCCGGGCAGAAGATCGACGTCACCGCGTCGTCGATCGGCGACGCCAAGAGCCTGCGCGGCGGCACGCTGCTGATGTCGCCGTTGAAGGGCGCGGACGGGCAGATCTACGCGATCGCGCAGGGCAGCCTGATCGTCGGCGGCGCCGGCGCGCAGGCTGGCGGCAGTAGCGCCAAGGTCAACCATCTGTCGGTCGGGCGCGTCCCGGCCGGCGCGACGGTCGAGCGCGAGGTGCCGACCCAGCTGTCCGGCCCGACCATCGCCGTCGAGCTGCTTGATGCCGACTTCGGCACCGCGAGCAATGCGGTCGACGCGATCAACCGCGCGCTGGGGCCGGTCGCGCGCGCGATCGACGCGCGCCTGATCGAGGTGAGCGCGCCGCAGGACAGCAACGCGCGGGTGCGGTTCGTGTCGCGGCTGGAAAATATTGCCGTCACGGCGGCAAAAGCGTCCCCCCTCGTCATCGTCAACGCGCGCACCGGCTCGATCGTGATGAACCAGGCGGTGACCCTGGAGCCGTGCGCGGTCGCCCACGGCAACCTGTCGGTCACCGTCAGCAACACGCCCGAGGTCAGCCAGCCTAATGCGCTCGCCGGCGGGCAGACCGTGGTGACCAACCAGGCGAATATCGACATCAAGGCGCAGGGCGGCAAGGTGATCGAAGTGCCGCGCGGCACCGACCTTGCCAAGGTCGTCGCGGCGCTCAACGCGCTGGGCGCCGGCCCGCAGGACCTGATCGCGATCCTGCAGGCGATGAAGGCCGCCGGCGCGCTCAAGGCCGAGCTCGAAATCATCTGAGCGGCCGCACCGTTTGCGGGCGGGGGCAACCCCGCCCTTTTGTTTTGGTTGCAGGCACTCTTTTTGCTTGGTGTCGGTGACCAACCGGAGTACGCATGTCCATTTCCGCCAGTTTCAACCCAGCCGAGCTGTCGCGGCAGCTCGCGCTTGACCCGTCCGCGGCCAGCCGCCTGTCCGACATCGCCCGCAAGAGCCCGGAGGCGGGCGTGCGCGAGGTGGCGAGCCAGTTCGAGTCGATGCTGATGGAGACGCTGGTGCGCGCGATGCGGGTGACCACCGAAGAGGACGGCGAGGAAGACAGCTCGAGCATGCAGACCTGGCGCGGCATGCTCGACCAGCAGATGGTGCAGGCGATGGTCGCCTCGGGCGGCATCGGCCTGGGCGACATGCTCGCGCGCGAGATCGGCCAGTTGCAGCAGCTCGACATCGCGCCGCGCGACGTGCAGCGCCTGGCCAAGCCCGCCGGCGGCGTGCCGCAGCTGGACGAGACCTTCACGCGCGCCGCGCTGACGGCGCGTACCCGCAAGTCGCCGGAGGGCGTCGAAGGGGCTGCCGCGGCTGGTGCGCAGGCGGCGCAGGGCTACGGAGACGGGGCGCGCGACTTCGTCGAGGCGGTGTTGCCGCACGCACGCCGCGCGGCCGAGAAACTCGGCGTCGACCCGATGCTGATCGTCAGCCATGCCGCGCTCGAATCCGGCTGGGGCAAGCGGGTGATCCGCCACGCCGACGGCCGCGACAGCTACAACCTGTTCGGCATCAAAGCGACCGGAAACTGGCAGGGCGACGCGGTGGCGACGCTGACCACCGAGTTTGTCGGCGGTAGCGCGCGCAAGCAGGTCGAGCCGTTCCGCGCCTACCCGAGCCTTGCGGCCGCTTTCGACGACTACGCCGCGCTGATTGCCGGCAGCCCGCGCTACCGCGCGGCGCTGGGCAGCGGCAACGACATGGGTGCGTACGCGCGCGCGCTGAAGGACGGCGGCTACGCGACGGATCCGGCGTACGCCGGCAAGCTGGTTGCGGTCGCCCGCAACGCGGGGGTTTGAGCGTGCCCGCTAAAGTAATGCAGCCCTTGCGCCGATAAGGGAATATCAAGGAGACACGATGAGCAGCATTTTCAGTATCGGCCTCTCCGGCCTTAACTCGGCGAAGGCGGCGCTGTCGACGACCAGCCACAATATCGGCCACGTCAACACGCCGGGCTATCACCGCCAGCGGGTCAGCCAGGCCGCAGCCTTCCCGAGCTTCGAGGGTTACGGCTACCTGGGCCGCGGCGTCGAGCTGACCGCGGTCAACCGCGTCTACAACCGCTACCTCGAGCGCCAGCTCGCCAACGCGACCACGCAGGACGCGAATTACGCGACCCAGCTTAATACGCTGGCGCAACTGGACGACCTGCTGGGCGACCCGGCGACCAGCCTGTCGACCAGCATCTCGGGCATGTTCAAGTCGCTGCAGGGCATCAACGCGAGCCCGGAGTCGATCCCGGCGCGCCAGGCGGCGATCAACGGCATGCAGGCATTTGCCGGTAACGTACAACTGCTGAACACCCGTCTGGAAGAGCTCAGGCAGGGCACCAATACGCAGATCCGCGCGACGGTGTCGCAGGTCAACGCGATCGCCAGCCAGATCGCCGACATCAACGTGCAGATCCAGTCGCTGTCGCAGGCCGACGCGATGCCGAACGACCTCTTGGACCAGCGCGACCAACTGGTGCTCGACCTCAACAAGCTGGTCAAGGCCGACGTGACGGTGCAGTCCGACGGCCGCTACACGATTTCCATCGGCAGCGGGCAGGCGCTGGTCGCCTCGGGCGAGCATTTTCCGCTCGAGGTGGTGGAGAACGCGGTCGACCCGCAGAAGCTCGAAATCGCATACGCCGGCAGCAACGGTACGGTCCGCATCCCGGACAGACTGTTCGACGGCGGCTCGCTGTCCGGGCTGATCAACAGCAAGGCCGAGGCGATCAACCGCGCGCAGGCCGACCTTGGCCGGCTGGTGATCGAGGTCGCCGACCAGATGAACCGCCAGTCTTCGCTCGGGCGCGACCTCTACAACGAGCAGGGCGGCCCGCTGTTCAAGGACCTTAACGGCTTCCGGCCGTTGGCGGTCGGCGAAGTGAACCCGGCGACCGGCCAGGTCGAGACGCTGGAGTCGCAGATGAAGGCGTACCGCGACGCTGCGGCCAACTTCTCGGTGGTGGTGTCCGACCCGTCGCGCCTGGCGGTTGGCAGCTCGCTGAAGGCCGGCTCGCTCGACGCCACGCAGCCGGTGCAGCCGGTCATCACGTCGATCTGGCAAACCGCACCCGGCAATCACGAGGACTACGCGCCGACCGGCAAGGCGCCCGACTTGCCTGCGGGCGGGTTCGAGGTCCGCTACGACGCTGCGAGCAGCAGCTTTGTGGTGGCCAAGCCGGCGACCGGCTACGAGATCGTCCCCAACGGGCAGGCGGCCGGCGGCTTCATCCTGCGCGCGACCGATCCGGCCAACAAGCTCACGATCGAGTTCAAGGCCGAGGGGATGGGCAAGGACGACAAGACGTTCACCATCGGCAACAAAGCGTCCGGCCTAGACACGGCCGAGGGCAAGGCCGATTTCCAGCCGGCCGACAACGCCAACATGCTCGAGATGATCAAGATCCAGACCAAGGACACCATGTCGAGCACGCCGAACGGCACCACCAACTTCACGCCGCCTGGCTCGGCGATCAAAACGACCAACTTCGAGGGCTTCTTCGGGCAACTGGTCAGCTTTGTCGGCAGCAAGACCAACGAGGTCAAGGTCGCCGCCGAGGCGCAGGTCACCACCCTGAAGGAGACCTATCTCGCGCGCGAATCGTTCTCCGGCGTCAACCTCGATGAGGAGGCGGCCAACCTGATCCGTTACCAGCAGGCTTACCAGGCGTCGAGCAAGGTGATCCAGATCGCGCAGCAGATCTTCTCCGACCTCCTGCAGATGCGCTGATAGAAAGGCCAAACCATGCGTATCAGTTCGAATACCCAGTACATCGCGTCGACCTACAGCATCCAGAGCAACCAGTACCGGCTCTCCAGGCTCAACGAGCAACTCTCGTCCTTGCAAAGGATCAACCGTCCGTCGGACGACCCGGTGGCCTCCGCACAGTTGATCAACCTGCAGCAGTCGATTTCGCGCAACGACCAGATGGTGGCGAACAGCAAGACCATCGAGTCGAGCCTCGCCTTGTCGGAGGAATATCTGTTCCGGGCCGGCGAGATCATCCAGAACATCCAGTCGCTCGCCGTGCAGGCGGGCAACGCTTCGCTCAAGGACGAGGACAGGGCGTATATCCGCACCCAGCTCCAGGAGCAGACCAAGGCGCTGGTCGGCCTCGCCAACAGCACGGACGGGCAGGGCAAGTACGTGTTCGGCGGCACCCGCTCGCAGACGCCGCCGTTCAGCCTCGAGCTCGAACCCGAGATGAAGGTCGAGTATCACGGCGACTGGGGGCGGCAGGAGATCCAGGCGTCCAGTACCCGCGACATCGCGGTGACCGAGCCGGGCGGGCTGGTGTTTGGCGGCGGCTCCGCCGTGGCCGACCCGAACAAGCCGGACGCGTTCAGCGACGGCAACCAGTTGTGGCAGTCGCTGGCACGGCTGGACAAGATCCTGGCCGACGGGCCGAACGGGATGGCCAAGGCAGGCGGGCCGGAAGGCTCGGAAGTGAAAGATGCGGCAGGCGACACCGTGCTTGGCGCCGACGGCAAACCGATGACGTTCAAGGACGGCCTGCCCAGGCTGGATGCGTCAGGCGCGCCCTTGCTCGAACCCGTGCTGGATAACGCGGGCGACCCCGTGTTGGGGCCGGACGGCGTCACGCCCTTGATGCAGGCGCAGACCACCGATTTGCCGCCGACCTACGACGAGTCGCTGGCCGCTTCGATCGAAGGGCTCAAGGGCGGGCACGAGCAATTGCTGCGCTCGCATACTGCGGTCGGTGCGCGCCGCGCCGAGGTCGAGCAACTCGCCAAGACCGGCGAGGGTCTGGACGTGCAGTATAAGGCGACCGTCGGCCAGTTGCAGGACCTTGACTACGCGCAGGCGGTCAGCGACCTCAACATGGCCTTGCTGGCGATGGACACCACGCAGAAGACCTACAAGCTGGTGTCCGAACTCAACCTGTTCCGTTACCTGTAACGGGCACGGCGTTCAGGCGCTGACCGGCCCGATCACGATTCCCGCACGCAGCCCCGGCTTGACGCCGGGGTTGGGGAACAGGATGCGCTCGTCGCCGTCTGCCGCGACATAGCGGGTCTCCCCGTCCTCGGCGATCACGCTGCCGGCGGCAAGCCGCGTGAAGTTCTCGACGTCGGCGGCAAGATGCAGGCGGAACGCCTCGCTCTGCTTGATCAGGTCGTACTTGGCAGCAAAGCAGGGAGGGATCTCGCACTCGCGCGCGTCCTCTCCCGCGACCAGGCGCCTCAATTGCGCGTCGATCGCGGCAAAGCGCGCAAGGTCGTTCTGGCCGAACGCGCGCGCCTTGCCCAGTTCCAGCGTGTACGACTCGGCGGCGTGATGGTGGCTGGTGTGGTAGCTGAAGGTCGCCGCGGGCGCGCTGTGCAGCAGCACGGCCTCGATGCCGGCGCCGGCGAGCGTGGCCAGGCGCTGGCGCGCCGGGCGTTCGCCACCCAAGTAGGGCACGATCGCGAAGCGCTCGTACACCGAGCCGCGGATCGCGGTGTGCAGGTCGTAGTGCAGCCGCGGGCCGCGCGCGGTATCGAAAAATTCCCCGACCACCGCCTCCAGTTCGGCCGCGCGCGCCGCTTCGCGCGCATCAGCCTGTGACGCGTGCCGGCCGCAGAACAGCCGGTTCATGTCGTAGTCGAGGTAGCGCTCGCCGCTTTGCAGCGCGTCCGGGTGGCCGAGCACGGCGAGCAGGCGCACGCCAAGCGGCAGCCGCCCGGCGAGCACGTCGTCGACGATGGCGGCGAGGATTTCGACCGGCGCGGTCTCGTTGCCGTGCACGCCGGCCGACACGACGAAGGCAGGCGTGGCGGCGTGCGCGCCGCGCGGGGAGAGTTCCAGCACGCCGCGCGCAAGTTCGTGGCAGAGGGGGCCGCCGCGCTGGCTGACGGCGAGGGGCGCGGCCGACAGGGCGGCAGCGAGAAAACCGGACGCGGACACATCAATCCTTTCAGTGGGGTGCGGCGCAGTGCGCCGATGATACCCCGCGTCCCTGTCATGATCTTGCCATAATGCGCCCCGGCCTTGCGCCGGGGCGACCCGCCGCACAGGTCTAGCCCACCCAGGAAGGCGGGCGCTTCTCGATAAAGGCGGCCAGCCCCTCGCGACCTTCGCTGGACGTGCGTACGCGGGCGGCCTCGCTGGCGGCCAGCGCGAGCGCGGCGGGCGAGGTGCCCAGACCCGACAGGCTTTGCAGCAGCGCCTTGGCCGCGGCCATCGCCTGCGGGCCGTTGGCGAGCAGGTTGCCCGCCTGCTGGCGGATCACCGCGTCCAGTTCTTCTTCCTCGACCACCATGTGCAACAGCCCCAGCCGCTTGGCCTTGCCGGCGTTGAAGCGCTCGGCGCTGACGAAGTAGCGACGGCTGGCGCGTGCGCCCAGGCTCCTGATCACGAAAGGCGCGACCGCAGCCGGCACCGCGCCCAGCCTCACGTCCGGGAAGCTGAACAGCGCGCCGGACACGCCGCAGGCGATGTCGCAGCAGGCGATCAGCGCGGCGCCGATGCCGAACGCCGAGCCCTGCACGCGGGCGATGGTCGGTTTGGGCAGGGTGTCGAGCGTATGCAGCATGCGGCCGATGCGCACCGCCTGCGCTTCGACGCGTTCGGCGTCCATGTCGGCCATCGCCTGCAGCCACGCCATGTCGTGGCCGGTCGAGAAATTGATGCCGTTGCCGGTCAGCACGACGACGCGGACCTCCGGGTTTGCGCCGGCGGCCTCGAGGGCGCGGGTCAGTTCGTCGACCATCACGTCGTCGAAGGCGTTGTGCAGGTCGGGGCGGTTCAGGCTGAGCGACAGCACGCCCTCGGCTTGTTTCATCTGGATGCGGTCCATGGCGGGTGTCCTCATGGTTGGAGCAGGAATCGTTGGGCGGCGCCGGCGAGTGCGTCCGGTGCCTCTAGGTGCAGCGCGTGCGCACAGCCGTCCAGCAGCAAGAGCCGTGCCCCGGCGATGCCGTGCGCGAGCAGTTCGGCCTGGTGGCGCGGGGTCAGCCGGTCTTCGCTGCCGACCACCACCAGTGTCGGGCAACGGATCTCGTCCAGCCAGCTGCGCGCGTCGTGTTCGAGCACGCCGCGGCTGAGCCTTTGCGCCGCCGGCCAGTCGACCGCCTCGGCGAACTGCCTGAGCGTCGGCAGCAGATGGGCCTGCGCGGCCAGGAAGCGGCTGGAGAAGAGCCAAGGCAGGCCGCTGTCAAAGCGCAGCGCGAAGCCGCCGGCCTTGTCGCTGTCGACCCAGTTGCGCGCGATCAGCGCGTTGACCGGGTCCGACCACGCCAGCGTCGCCGCCAGCAGCAGGCGGTCGACGCGTTCGGGGTGGTGGCGGGCGAAGTGGAGGGCGACCATGCCGCCGTAGGAGAGCCCCAGCACATGCGCGAGTCCGACCTTTAGTTGTGCGAGCAGTGCCGCCGCGTCGGACGCCTGGCGCGCGAGCGGGTAGAACGCCTCGTCCGGCTTGTCGCTCAAGCCCTGCCCGCAGAAGTCGACGCGGATCACGTCGAAGCTCTTTTCCAGTACGGGCATCAGCCAGGTCCACGCGGACGTGTTCATGGTGATGCCGTTCATCAGCATGAGGGCCGGTGCGTCCGGCTGCCCGCTGCGTTCGTAAAACAGGCGGCGGTGGTCGACTTCCAGGTAGGGCATGCGCTTCGCTCCTGTCGCGGGCTTTGATTCAAGTTTACTTCCACCGATGCCAACGTGATGCCGGATGGGCATTATTTTTGTTGTGCGATGCGCAATAATGGTGCGTGTTGGATGCCTTAAACGTCAGGATGGTGCGTGCTGTCGCGCAAGAAAACCGTTATATGTCTGACAATCCGGCAGGAAAATGCCGATTCTTTGACAATACGCGCTTTATGAAAAATAGATTTCGGTGTGTAATCTGCTGTTGCAATGAACAATCTTTGATCGTTGTCAAATTTATTAAACATGGAATAAGCTTGGTCAATGCCAGCGAGATGCCGCGTATGGCCGATCCGGCTTGCCGGGAAGGGGCCGGCAGTGCGGCAGGAGAATTCGCTGGAATGATGTTTGCTTAAACAGATGACGTAGCCGTTTGACGCAACCCCGCCGTGCGGCCAATGCCGCACGCAGAACAAGCAGAGGGAACAGCCATCATGAAGGATGCCGTCGCAAGCGCCCAAGGAGCGGCCAAGGAGGCCGGCCAGCAGGCGTACCTGAAGATTGCCGGAGTCGTGAAGAAGTTCGGCGACCATACCGCGGTCGACCATGTCGACCTCGAGATCCACCAGCACGAGATCTTCGCCCTGTTGGGCAGTTCGGGCTGCGGCAAGTCGACCTTGCTCAGGATGCTGGCCGGCATGGAGACGCCGACCGCTGGCAAGATCCTGCTCGACGGCCAGGACATCACCCGCCTTGCACCGTACAACCGGCCGATCAACATGATGTTCCAGAGCTACGCGCTGTTCCCGCACATGAGCGTCGAGCAGAACATCGCCTTCGGCCTCAAGCAGGACGGCCTGCCCAAGGACGAGATCTCGGCGCGGGTGTCCGAGATGCTGGAACTGGTGCAGATGAAGAAGTACGCGACGCGCAAGCCCTACCAGCTCTCCGGCGGCCAGCAGCAGCGCGTCGCGCTGGCACGCTCGCTCGCCAAGCGCCCCAAGCTGCTGCTGCTCGACGAGCCCTTGGGTGCGCTTGACAAGAAGCTCAGGCAACAGACGCAGCTCGAGCTTGTCAACACGCTGGAGAAAGTCGGCGTGACCTGCATCATGGTGACCCACGACCAGGAAGAGGCGATGACGATGGCCACGCGCATCGGCATCATGAGCGAGGGCCAGCTGTTGCAGGTCGGCACCCCCTCGCAGATCTACGACTACCCGAACTGCCGCTTCACCGCCGAATTCATCGGCGAGACCAACCTGTTCGGCGGCGCGGTCGCCGTCGACGAGGCGGACCGCGTCGAGATCGAGGCGCCGGAACTGGGCGGGCGCATCCGCATCGGCCACGGCATCACCGGGCCCAAGGGCATGGAAGTGTGGGCGAGCGTGCGCCCGGAAGACATCCGCGTCGACATCCGTCCGGTCGAGCCGGGCCCCAACCGCGCGCGCGGCAAGGTGCGCGAGATCGCGTATCTGGGCAGCTACTCGGTCTACCACGTACAGCTTGCCAGCGGTAAGGTGGTCAAGGCGATGGTGCCGGCCAACCGCTGGTACGAGGCGGGCGAGGCCGAACCGACTTGGAACGACGAGGTCTGGGTCAGCTGGCGTGATGACATGCCGGTCGTGCTGACCGCGTAAGGAGATGGTCATGAGCCTCTTGCGTAAACTGGCCCCGGGCCGGGGCAGCGTGATCGCCGTCCCCTACCTGTGGCTGACGCTGTTCTTCCTGGTGCCGTTCCTGATCGTGCTCAAGATCAGCTTCGCCGAGCAGGACATCGCGATTCCGCCGTTCACCGCGCTGGCCGAGTACGCCGACGGTTACCTTAACTTCAAGCTGAACCTGTCGAACTTCCTGTACATCTTTACCGACGAGTTTTACTTCGACACCTATTTGTCGTCGCTGAAGGTCGCGCTCATCACCACCATCGGCTGCCTGCTGCTGGGCTACCCGATCGCGTACGCGATCGCGCGCACCGACCCTGCGCGCCGCAATATCCTGCTGATGCTGGTGATGCTGCCCTTCTGGACGTCGTTCCTGCTCAGGGTGTACGCGTGGATGGGCATCCTCAACGAGACCGGCCTGATCAACAGCTTCCTGTTGTCCATCGGGCTGATCGACGAGCCCTTGCACCTGTTTCACACCGACTTCTCGCTGTACATCGTGATGCTGTACGCCTACCTGCCGTTCATGATCCTGCCGCTGTATTCCAACCTGGTGAAGCTCGACCTGCGCCTGTTGGAAGCCGCGGCCGACCTGGGGGCCCGCCCGATGAAGGCGTTCTTTTCGATCACGCTGCCGCTGTCTAAAAACGGCATCATCGCAGGCTCGATGCTGGTGTTCATCCCGGCAGTCGGCGAATTCGTGATCCCGGAACTCGTCGGCAGCTCGGAGACGCTGATGATCGGCAAGGTATTGTGGAACGAATTCTTCGATAACAACAACTGGCCGATGGCCTCGGCGGTGGCAGTGGTGATGGTACTGATCCTGATTGTGCCGACCGCGCTGTTCCACCGTTTTGAAACCCGCGAACTGGAGGGCAAGGACCATGCATAACGGCGGCAAACTCTCGCCCTTCCTGAAGGGCGCGCTGGTGGTGGGCTTCCTGTTCCTGTACGTGCCCATCCTCAGCCTGATCGTCTATTCGTTCAACGCGTCCAAGCTGGTGACGGTGTGGGGCGGCTTCTCGCTACGCTGGTACGCGTCGCTGTTCGAGAACGAGCAGATCCTGTCGGCCGTGTGGCTGTCGATCCGCATCGCGTTCGCGGCGGCTGCGGCGGCCGTGGTACTGGGGACGGTCGCAGGTCTGGTGATGGCGCGCTTCAAGCGTTTCCCGGGCAGCACGCTGTTTGCAGGGATGATCACCGCGCCGATGGTGATGCCCGAGGTGATCACCGGCCTCTCGATGCTGCTCTTGTTCATCTCGCTGCAGCAGCTGATCGGCGTGCCGACCGAGCGCGGCTTCTTCACGATCTGGGTCGGCCACACCACCTTGTGCATGGCTTACGTCGCGGTGGTGGTGCGCTCGCGGTTGGTGGAAATGGACAAGAACCTGGAAGACGCGGCGATGGACCTGGGTGCCAGGCCCCTGAAGATCTTCTTTGTGATCACGCTGCCCCTGATCGCGCCGGCGATCGCGTCGGGCTTCCTGTTGTCGGTGACGCTGTCGCTGGACGACCTGGTGACCACCGCCTTCCTGTCCGGCCCCGGCTCGACCACCCTGCCGCAGGTGATCTTCTCCAAGGTGCGCCTGGGCCTGAACCCGGAGATCAACGCGCTGGCAACGATCACCGTGCTGGTGGTCGGCACCTTCGTCGTGCTCGCCAACTACTTCATGCTCAACGCGCAAAGAAAGCGCGACAGGGCAATCGCCGAGGCGATGCGCGCCGATGCGCCCAAATTGCCCGACGTACCGCTCGAAAGCCTGGGCCGCCCGGGGCGCGCGTAAAGCCCAAAGCGCCCGCGCCGTCCAGGCGCGGGTGTTTTTCTGGAGTCCTGCCATGACTGTAATCCCCTGATCTACCCCTTTTTCAACCACCCGAAAGCACTCTTATGCTCGAATTCACCCGCCAGCCGCACGCCCCGTCCTACTACGCCGCGACCGCCGTCCCCTGGGACGACCAGCCGCCGTTGGACGGCGCCGCGAGCGCGGACGTGTGCGTGGTCGGCGGTGGCCTCTCGGGTCTGTCGGCTGCGCTCGAGCTTGCCCGGCAGGGGATGTCGGTGGTCGTGCTGGAGGGTTCGAAAGTCGGCTGGGGCGCGTCCGGGCGCAATGGCGGGCAGGTGATCGCTGGCTACGCCTGCGACATCGACACCCTGGTCGACCAATTAGGGCAGGACACCGCCCGCGTGATGTGGGACATGACCGTCGAGGCGGTCGAGCTGATCGACAGCCGCGTGCGCGAATTCGGCATCGAGTGCGACTGGACGCGCGGCTTCTGCAACGCGGCGGTCAAGCCGCAGGCGATGGGCGAACTGGCCAAGTGGAAGGATACGCTGGAAACCCATTACGGCTACACCGGCACCGAACTGTGGAACAAGGCGACGCTCGAAACCAAACTCTCAAGCGAGCGCTACCAGGGCGGTCTGTTCGACCCGCACTCGGGCCACCTGCACCCGCTCAACTACACGCTGGGCCTCGCCCGCGCCGCGCTCAAGCTTGGCGTGCGCATCTTTGAAGGCACCGCGGTCACCCGCGTCGAGCACGGCGCGCGCCCGCGCGTGTTCACCGGGCACGGTCACGTCGACTGCGACCAGGTGGTGCTCGCGTGCAACAGCTACGTCGGCGGGCTCGCGCCGAAGCTCGACAAGCGCATCATGCCGGCCGGCACC
The DNA here is from genome assembly GCF_004919095.1 of Crenobacter intestini. Lineage (GTDB taxonomy): Bacteria > Pseudomonadota > Gammaproteobacteria > Burkholderiales > Chromobacteriaceae > Craterilacuibacter > Craterilacuibacter intestini. The sequence goes on from NZ_STGJ01000003.1 coordinate 90,529, forward strand.
TACGTGATCGCGACCGAGCCCCTGGGCGAGGCGAGGGCGCGCGCGCTGATCGCCAATAATATGGCGGTGTGCGACACCCAGTTCGTGCTCGACTACTACCGCCTGTCCGCCGACCACCGCCTGCTGTTCGGCGGCAAGGTCAGCTACTCGGGCAAGGAGCCGGCCAACCTGGCCGGCGCGATGCGCGAGGACATGCTCAGGGTGTTCCCGCAACTGGCCGACGTGAAGGTCGACTACGCGTGGGGCGGCTTCTGCGACATCACCATGAACCGCGCGCCGGATTTCGGCCGGCTATCAAACAACGTCTACTACCTGCAGGGCTTCTCCGGGCACGGCGTCAACATCACGCAGATCGCCGGCAAGGTCGTCGCCGAGGCGATTGCCGGCAGCGCGTCGCGCTTCGACTTGTTCACCCGCATCCGCCACCGCGACTTCCCGGGCGGGCGCCTGATGCGCACACCGGCCCTGGTGCTGGGCATGGCGTACTACCGGCTGCGCGACTACCTGTAACACGACGGCTGGCAATACTGCCGATCCGTCCTAAACCGTATGCATCGGGCCGGCGACGGCCCTTTGCATTGCGGGGGGACGGATGGCAGCAATCCAGCAGGGCAGCGGCGTTGCCGGCGGCCTGATCGACCCGGCGCCGGCGCCGGTCCTGGCAGGGCCCTGTGGGCTGCGCTACGACTTCAACCTGGGCGCGCGGCTGAGCCTGCCGCCGGGCAACTGGCGGGTACGCCTGTCGGACGTCGCCACCCACAACACCCTGTTTGAGACCGCCATCGAAGGCGGTTTTGTTGCCAGCGGCAAGAAGTACTACGTGCCGTTCCGCGTCGAGGCGTGGCTGGATGGCGAGCCGGTGTTCGACCACACCCTGTCGCTTTCCGGGCGCGAGGTGCTGGTGCAGTGCCCGGTCGGTACGCTGGGCGACGTGCTCGCCTGGTTCCCGTACGCCGACCGTTTCGCGCGCCAGCACGGCTGTCGGCTGTCCTGTTCGATGTCGCCGGCGCTGATTCCGCTGTTTGCCGGGTGCTACCCCGAGATCCGTTTCCTCGCGCCCGGCGAGGTCGACCCGGGCGAGTTTTACGCGACCTACTACCTCGGCCTCTTCTTCGACGACGACGAAAGCGCGTGGCAGCCGGCAGACTTCAGGCTGGTGGGGCTCGCACGTACCGCCGGCTACATCCTCGGCGTCGACCCGGCCGACACCCCCGCCCGCATCGACTGCCCGCCCGGGCGGCCGATCGCCGAGCCCTACGCGTGCATCGCCGTGCAGAGCACCACCCAGTGCAAGTACTGGAACAACCCGCAAGGCTGGCTTGAGGTGGTGCGCGCGCTCAAGGCACGCGGCCTGCGCGTACTGTGCATCGACCAGAAGCCCTGCCACGGCCACGGCCTGACCTGGACGCAACTGCCCAACGGCGCCGAAGACTTCACCGGTGACGTGCCGCTGGCCGAGCGCGCGCGGCAGCTTATGCACGCCGAGCTGTTCGTCGGCCTCTCCAGCGGGCTGTCGTGGCTCGCGTGGTCGGTCGGCACGCCGGTGGTGCTGATCAGCGGCTTCACCCACCCGACCAACGAATTCTTCACCCCGTACCGGGTGTTCAACCCGCACGCCTGCAACAGTTGCTGGAACGACCCGCGCCACCGTTTCGACCACGCGGACTTCTTCTGGTGTCCGCGCCACCAGGGCAGCGAGCGGCAGTTCGAGTGCACGCGCCTGATCACCGCCGCCCAGGTGACCGACACCATCGCCCGCGTGCCAGCGCGTGCGCAGCCTGCCAGGGAAAATGACCGATGAAGTACCACCGCCAACGTCTGCGTTTCGGGCTGCGCCGCTTCGGCCGCGTGCCGGTCTGGTCACGCCTGCTGTGCCTGCTGCTGGGCTTGCCGCTGTCGTGGCCGGCGCTCGCCGGTACCGTCTCCGGCGTGGTCAGCGGCGGGCAGGTGGTGCAAGGTGCGACGCAGGATGTCGTCTCCGGTGGCGTGGCGATCCAGGTCGAGGTCGAGGGTACGCAGAACGTGTTGGCGGGCGGTTCCACCACCTCGACGACGTTGGTTTCCGGCGGCCAGCAGGTGGTGTCGTCCGGCGGCTACGCCAGTGCGACACAGGTGGTGAGCGGCACGCAGGACGTGCTGGCCGGCGGCGTGGCCAGCTCGACCAACGTGGGCGAGGCGGGGGCGCAGCGCGTTGCGGGCGAGGCGACCGGCACCGTCGTCAGCGGCGGCACCCAGGTGGTGCTCAGCGGCGGGGTGGTACGCAGCAATACCATCGACGTGTTCGGTAGCCAGCAGGTCGACGGTGGCGGGGTGGCCATCGACACCACGCTCAATGGCGAGAGCGCGCAATTCCTGTTCTCCGGCAGCGTGGCCAGCAATACCACCCTCAACGCCAGCGACCAGGATATCGGTTCCGGCGCCCGGGCCGTCGGCACCACGGTCAATAGCGGCGGCATCCAGAATGTGCGGGGTCAGGCCAGCGCGGCCGTGGTGAATTCGGGCGGTGTGCAGAACGTGAGCGGCGGCGGCACCGCCACCTCGACGACGGTGAGCCTAAGTAGTCAGCAAGTGGTGTTTTTTGGAGGTGGCGTGGTGCTTACGACGCTTGCCGGCGGCACGCAGAGCATCCTGTCGAGCGGCGTCGCCACCTCGACAAGCCTGACTTCCGGCGGCCAGCAGGTGGTGTCGTCCGGCGGCAGCGCCAGCGCGACCCAGGTGTTGAGCGGCACGCAGAACGTACTGGCCGGCGGCGTGGTCGCCGCGACCAGCGTGGGCGACGCAGGGGTGCAGCGCGTGGCGGGTGAGGCGACGGACACCACCGTCAAGGGCGGAGCGCAAATTGTGTCGGGCGGAGGACGGGCCAGCGGCACGACCTTCAACGGCGGCAGCCAGACTGTGGCGGCCGGCGGCACGGTCATCACCACGCAACTCAACAGCGGGGCCACGCAGACCGTTTCGTCGGGTGGCCTGGCCAGCAACTCGACCCTCAATGGGGGCAGCCAGACGGTGGTGGCTGGCGGCTCGGCCACGATCACCCAGCTCAACAGCGGCGCCACGCAGGCGGTTGCCGGCCAGGTGTCGAACACCACGGTGAACGACGGCAGCCAGACGGTTGGCAGCGGTGGAGTGGCAGGCAACACCTTGCTCAACGGCGGCAGCCAGACCGTCGCCGTGGGCGGTTCCGCCACCGGCACGACGGTGGGGAGCGGGACCGTGCAGAATATTGCCGGCACGGCGACCAGCAACACCGTCAATGGCGGGACGCAGACCGTGTCGGCCGGCGGCCTGGCCAGCGATTCGACCTTCAACGGCGGCAGCCAGACGGTGGTGGCGGGTGGCGCGGCGATCACCACGCAGCTCGATCGCGGTGCCACGCAGGCGGTGGCCGGCCAGGTGTCGCGGACGACGGTGAACGAAGGCAGCCAGACCATCGCCAGCGGCGGCCAGGCGGTCGGCACCGTGCTCAATGGCGGCAGCCAGACGGTGGCCGCCGGTGGTTCCGCCAGCAACACCACGGTGGCGAGCGGAGCCGTACAGAACATCGCCGGCACGGCGACCAGCAGCACCCTCAATGGCGGCTCGCAGACCGTATCGGCCGGCGCCCTGGCCAGCGGCACGAGACTCAACGGCGGTAGCCAGACGGTGGCGGCCGGCGGGTCGGCGATCACCACGCAGCTCTATGGCGGTGCCACGCAGTCGGTTGCCGGCCGGGTGGAAGGCACCACGCTGAACGACGGCAATCAGACGATTGCCAGCGGCGGCCAGGCGAGTAATACCGAGGTGCTCAGCGGCAGCCAGATGGTGGCGGTCGGTGGCTTTGTCACCGATACCACGGTGTGGAGTGGCGGCGCACAGAACATCGCCGGCACGGCGACCCGCAACACCGTCAACGGCGGCTTGCAGAACGTCAGCGCGGGTGGATCGGCCACCTCGACGACGCTGACTTCGGGCGGCCAGCAGGTGGTGTCGTCCGGCGGGGTCGCCAGCGCGACGCAGGTGGTGAACGGCACGCAGAACGTCTCGGCCGGCGGCTCGGCGGCCCAGACCACGGTCGGCGTATCCGGCATCCAGAACGTGCAGGGAATCGTCAGTGCGACCGTCGTCAACGGTGGCGCGCAGATCATGCTCTCTGGCGAGGCATTCGACACCACGGTCAATTCGGGCGGGTCGCAGTCGGTCGGCGGCGGGCAGGTGCTGAACACCACGCTCAACGGCGGCAGCAACCAGACCGTGCTCTCCGGCGGCCAGGCCAACCAGACCATCCTCAACGCGAGTTTCCAGAACATCCTCGCCGGCGGTAGCGCGCTGTTGACCGAAGTGAATAGCGGCAGCAACCAGACGGTGCAGGGCGTGGCCAACGCGACGGTGGTGCAGGCGGGCGGGCAGCAGTTTGTCAGCGCCGGCGGCAGCGCGGTGCTCACCACCGTCAACGGCGGCCTGCAGGACGTGTTCTCGGGCGGCTCGGCGACCAGCACCACGGTTTCTTCGGGCAGCCAGCGCGTGGAGGCGGGCGGGATCGCCACCTCGACCACGGTCAGCAGCGGTGGCGACCAAATCATTTACGGCAGCGCCAGCGCCAACCAGGTCAACGGCGGGCGCCAGTTCGTGTACGCCGGCGGTGTCGCCAGCGGCAACACCTTCACGGGCGGCAGCCAGCAGGTCAACAGCGGTGGGCTGGCCACCGGCAACACGCTGAGTTCGGCCAGCCAGTTTGTCGAGAGCGGCGGCGTCTCGCAGGACACCACCTTGCAGGGCGGCGGCCGCTTGACCGTGTTTGCCGGCGGCCTCGCCAGGGACGTGACGATAGAGACCGACAGCGCGGCGCAGGTAGCAGGCGGCACGCTGGAGAATGCGACGCTTGCCGGCAGCGGCAGCCTGTTGCGTCTCAATAGCGGCACGCTGGCCGGGCAGACCCGCATCACCGGCGACGACAACCAGCTGGCTTTGCTTGGCGGGCAAGCGAGCGGCAGCCTGTCGGTGGCCGGCAGCGGCAACCGGGTCGGCCTCGGCCAGGCCGACCTGTCGGCGTGGGGGCCGCTGACCGACAGTACGGGTGCCAACACGCTGGTGGTGCTCTCCGGCACCAGCGTGCGCGCGCAGACCGGCGCGGGCGTGGCCGGCGCGCTCGACTTGCGGAACTGGTCGGCGATCCGCGTCAACAGCGGCGGCACGCTGGGGTTGGCCGGCAACCTGACGCTCGCCTCCGGCGGCGCGCTCACCGTGTCCGGCACGCTCGCGGTGCCGCAGGCGGCCACCGTCAGCGGCAGCCTTGGCAACGCCGGGGTGCTCGCGCTGTCCGCGCCCCTGACGGTGACCGGCAACTACGCGGGCTCGGGCGGCGTGCTGCAGGACAGTGTATCGGCCGGCAGCAAAACAGCCACCTTGCTGATCGTGGACGGCGAGGGCAGCGGCACCACCCGCGTCGTCTTCGACAACGACGGCACGCCGGGCCAACTTGGCGAGAAGTTCGAGTTCGCCAGGGTCGCCTCGGGCAGTGCCAACTTCGTCGCCGCCAACCCGGTCGGCGCGAACAACCCTTACGACGTGCGCCTGAAGGGCAGCCCCTACGTATGGCAGATGGTGCGCGCGGGCGACGAGTGGCTGCTCGAGTCGCCGGCCGCGCCGGTGACCCCGCCTATCCCCGAGCCACCTACCCCGGCGCCCGAGCCGTCCAAACCGCTCAAGCCCGCACGCCTGTTGCCGGAGATCCCCGCCTACGGCACCTTGCCCGCGGTGTCCGAGCAGATCGTGCGCGGCAACCTGATGTCGCTCGGGCAAAGGCTGGACACGGCGCCGGGTGTGTACCGCGACGTCTGGCTGAAGACCGACGGCTTCCATTTGCAGCAGGACGCGCGCTACGGCTTCTCGTTCGAGGGACACGGCGCTTCGCTGACCGCGGGCGCCGACCAGAACGGCGTGTGGCGGGAGAACGGGCGCTGGCGCGCCGGGGTATTTGCCGCGTGGAACCGCGGCTGGATCGACGTCAACGGCGAGGGCAAGGTGATCCCTTCGCGCGCCTCCTCGGACATCCACCTGGACAGCCTGCAGGCCGGCGTGTACGGCCAGCTCGAGAAGGACGGCTGGTTCGCGCGCGGCATCGCGCTGGGTGGGCGCGAACGGGCCAAGGTTTCGACCGAAGACCGCTACTTCAACACCCTGCACGCGACGATCTGGGCGCTGCACCTGGCGGCGGGCAAGGCATTCGAGCCGCGCGAGGGTTGGCGCGTGCTGCCACAGCTGAACGCGAGCTATACGCGCCTGGGGTGGGACCTGGTCGACGACAGCATCAAGGGCCGCTATCAGGACACCGCGCACTGGTACGGTGGCGCCGGCGTGCGCGTCGAGCACGCGCTCTCCAGCGAGGCGAAGGTGTGGCTGCGCCCCGGGGTAAGCCACCGCTTCGGGAACGATCCGGCGCTGGCGCTTACCGCCCCCGACGTCTACCTGCCGGCCGCGGGGCCGGCGACCACCTGGCAGTTGCAGGCAGGGCTCGCCAAGGACACCCGCTGGGGCGGCTGGTACGGCCTGGTCGGCGGCAGCTGGGGCAGCGGCCAGCAGCAGGCGCGGCTGGAGGCGGGCTGGCGCTGGCTGTGGTGAACGCGCAACAATCTTCGATCCGGGTGTAGAGGATTTTGAACGGCGAAAGGCGGGGTTTCCCCGCCTTTTCCTTGGTGGCCGCCGGTTGGTGTGCCGGCTACCTGACATGCTGTTCAATAATTTATACGGCCAATTTTTCGCGCTTGTCATCGCTGGCGTGCTTGCTAGAATCCGCGTCCGACCACGCCGCAAGGCGTGGCGTGTTGCTCCGACATCCCAGGCCCACATCAAGCGATTGCGCCCGAAAGCCGCGCACTAAGGAGCGTTCCCTTCATTTATCAATGCGGGGAGCCTCGTAGCGACGGGCGTGCCCGGGCGCCGGCCTGCGGCCGGCACTCCGGCGGTGTCCGCGTGCGGGTTCCCCTTGGGGCACATCGATGACCTGGAACATCCAAGACAGCCTGAGCCTGTACGGCATCCGCCACTGGGGCGACGGCTACTTCGACATCGGCGACAACGGCAACGTCTGCGTGCGGCCGAACGCACACGGCGAAGTCGACCTCTACGCCCTCCTGCAGCGGCTGAAACTCAAGAGCCTGGAAGTGCCGCTCTTGCTGCGTTTTCCCGACATCCTGCAGGACCGCGCGCGCCGGCTGTGCGGCGCCTTCGATACGGCGATCGCCGACGCAGGCTACGGCGGCGCGTACACCGCGATCTACCCGATCAAGGTCAACCAGCAAGAGGCGGTGGTCAAAAGCCTGATCGCGGCCAAGGGCGCCCGCGTCGGCCTCGAGGCCGGCTCCAAGCCAGAACTGATGGCGGTGCTCGCGCTCGCTCCCGCGGGCGGCACCATCGTGTGCAACGGTTACAAGGACCGCGACTTCATGCGTCTGGCGCTGATCGGGCAGAAGCTCGGCCACCGCGTGTTCATCGTGATCGAGAAGGAGTCCGAGGTCGCGCTCTTGATCGAGGAGGCGGCGCGCCTCAAGGTGCGCCCGAACATCGGCCTGCGCGTGCGCCTGTCCAGCGTCGGCGGCAAGTGGGCGGACACCGGGGGCGACAAGGCCAAGTTCGGCCTGTCCGCCTCGCAGCTGATCGCGGTGGCCGCGCAGTTGCGCGCGGCGAACCTGGACGACTGCGTGCGGCTGATGCACTTTCACATGGGTTCGCAGATCGCACATATCGAGGATTACCGGCGCGGTTTCCGCGAGGCGATCCGCTACTACGGCGAACTGCGCGCGCTCGGCCTGCCGATCGGCGTGGTCGACGTCGGCGGCGGCCTCGGCGTCGACTACGACGGCACCCGCTCGCGCAACGACAGCTCGATCAACTACGACCTCGCCGAGTATGCGCAGACGGTGGTCGGCATGGTCGGCGAATTCTGCGCCGCCAACGGCCTGCCCGAACCGGAACTCTTCTCCGAGTCCGGCCGCGCGCTCACCGCGCACCATGCGGTGCTGGTGATGAACGTCACCGACGTCGAGCGCCTGCCCGAGACGCAGCCGCAGCCGGCGGCGTCCGAGCTGGCACAGCTTGCCGCGCCGACCAGGAAGCTGTTGGAGATGGGCGAGCTTGCCGACGCCGAGATGGTCACCGAGACCTACTACCGTGCCTGCCATTACCTTGCCGACGTTTCCGAGCTCTACAACGAGGGGCGGCTTGGCCTCGCCGAGAAGGCACTGGCCGAGCAGGCACACGCCGCGCTATGCCGCCGCCTGAAGCTTGCGCTGTCCGCCGGCGCGCGCAGCCAGCGCCAGGCCTTCGACGACCTGACCGAACGCCTCGCCGACAAGTACTTCTGCAATTTCTCGGTATTCCAGAGCCTGCCCGACACCTGGGCGATCGACCAGGTGCTGCCCATCATGCCGATCCACCGGCTTGACGAGGCGCCGACCCGCCGCGCGGTGCTGCAGGACCTGACCTGCGACTCCGACGGCAAGGTGAGCCAGTACGTCGACGGGCAGAGCATCGAGAGCAGCATGGCGGTGCACGAAGTACGCGCGGGCGAGCCCTACCTGCTGGCGGTCTTCCTGGTCGGCGCCTACCAGGAGATCCTGGGCGACATGCACAACCTGTTCGGCGACACCGACTCGGTCAACGTCTGGCAGTACGCGGATGGCCAACTGGAGATCGCCGGCGTCGAGGGGCACGACACCGTCGAGGACATGCTGCGCTACGTGCACCTGGCGCCGGACGAGCTGTTGACCCGCTACCGGCAGAAGCTCGCGGTGCTCGACGTCGCCGAGCGCGGCAGCTTCCTCGCCGAATTCGCGCGCTGCCTCAAGCAGTCGTCCTACCTGTCGGTGTAAGGGCAGGGCCCGCGCCCGGCTGATTGCCGGCGCGGGCCGGTCTGGGCGGGCTTCAGCCACCGCCGGAGAGGGTGGGCAGCAGCACGCGGTGGATGGAAATGAACGCCGGGCCCAGCAGTACCAGCAACAGCGCTGGGAAGATGCAGAAGATCAGCGGGAACAGCAGCTTCAGCGGGATCTTGGCGGCGGCTTCCTCGGCGCGCTGGCGGCGCTTGGTGCGCAGGGTGTCCGCGTGCACGCGCAGCGAGTCGCCGATGCTGGTGCCGAAGCGCTCGGCCTGCACCAGCATGCCGACCAGACTGTCGACTTCCTCGACGCCGGTGCGCAGCGCGAGGTTGCGCAGCGCCTTCTCCTTGCTGCTGCCCGCGCGCAGTTCGAGGTTGACGAGGTGCAGCTCCTGCGCGAGCAGTTCGCTCTTGATCTGCATCTCCTCGGCGACCTTGGCGAGTGCCGCGTCGATGCCCAGCCCCGCCTCGATGCAGACCAAGAGCAGGTCGATCGCGTCGGGGAAGGCCTCGAAGATCTCGCGCTGGCGCAGGCGGATGCGGCGGGCGAGCCAGACGTTGGGCAGGTAGTAGCCTAGCGCGGCGGCGGACAGCAGCCCCAGCAGCAGCCGCTCGTGGCGGACTTCGCTGCCAGTGACGAGCAGCACGGCCAGCAGCGACAGTGGCAGGGCGAGCGCGAGCAGCGTCTTGGCGCCAAAAAAGAGCGGCGGATGCAGCGGGTCGCGCAGCCCGGCGTGCATGAAGCGCTGCCGCAGCGGCGACGCTTCCCAGCCTTCCTTGGGTAGCGACAGGCCGGCAAACGGGCGCGACAGGCGCTCCGCGCTTTGCAGCCAGCCGTTGCCAGCGTCACCGGCGCCGGCGGCCTGTGCCGCCGGCTTGCCGATCTGGTCCAGCCGCTGTTGCAGCCGGCTACCGGAGAACTGCACGAAGGCGAACATCGATACGCCGAACACCACGGCGAACACGAGCGCGAGGTACAACCATTGCAGGGTGTCCATCAGGGGCCTCCTGTCGGTTTCAGATATGGATGCGGATGATGCGGCGCATCCACAGTACGCCCAGCACCATCATCACCAGCATGGCCAAGAGCATGTTCAGCCCGACCGGATCCTCCCACAGCACCTTCATGAAGCCCGGGTTGACAAGGTTGATCACGCCGGCCAGCACGAAGGGCAGCAGGGTCAGGATCCACGCCGAAAGCCGGCCTTCGGCGGACAGCACGCGGACCTGCCCCAACAGCTTGAGGCGCTCGCGGATCAGCGTGCTGATATTGCCTAGCACTTCGGAGAGGTTGCCGCCGGTCTCGCGCTGGATCAGCACCGACAACACGAAAAAGCGCAGGTCGGTCAGCGGCACCCGTTCGGCCAGGCTTTGCAGCGCGTCCTGCATCGAGAAGCCGTAGTTGATCTCGTCGAAGGTGATGCGAAATTCGTCGGCGAGCGGCCCGTCCATGTCGTCGGCGACCATCTTCAGGGTGTTGAGGAAGGCGTGGCCGGCCCTGAGCGCGCGCGACATCATGTCCAGCGCGTCCGGCAGCATCGCCTCGATGCGCTGCAGGCGCTGCGCGCGCTTGCGGGTGAGCCACAACACCGGCAGCGACGCGGCGAGGGCCGCGCAGGCGAGCGCGAACCACCAAGGCAGCGCCAGCGCGTACAGCACGCCGCCAGTGACGAGGAAGGCGAGCGCGCACAGCGCCAGAAAACTCGCGACATTGAGCCTAACCCCGCTTTGCTGCAGGTAGCGTTCGATGAGTCGCAGCCTGGGCGCGCCCAGCAGCAGCTTGAGCGCCCCGGGCGCGCTGTCGAGCAGGCGGGTCTTCAACAGTTGCTCGGCCGCATGCTCGTGTTGCCCGGCGGCCATCGCGCGCAGGCGGGACTCGATGCGGCGGATCTCGCTGCCGTGCGTGCCGCGCCACCACAGGTAGCTGCCGTCGATCAGCAGCACTACCGCGACGAACACGGCGACGATAAAGGCGTAAAGCACGAAGTCCATGGCCTTGCTCCTATTCCATGCGGCGGGTCGGGTCGAACATCGCGTCGCTGACGCTGGCGCCGTGGGTGCGCAAGCGCTCGAGGAACTGCGGGCGGATGCCGGTGGCCTGGAAGTAGCCGGTGACCGTACCGTCGGCACCGACGCCGGTCTGCACGTAGCGGAAGATCTCCTGCATGGTGATGATCTCGCCTTCCATGCCGGTGATCTCCTGCAGGCTGACCAGCTTGCGCCGCCCGTCGGTCAGGCGCGACACCTGCACCACCACGCTGATCGCCGAGCTGACCTGCTGGCGGGCGACCTTGGGCGGCAGGTTGAGCCCGGCCATGCCGATCATGTTCTCCAGCCGGGTCAACGCGTCGCGCGGGGTATTGGCGTGGATGGTCGCCATCGACCCTTCGTGGCCGGTATTCATCGCCTGCAGCATGTCGACCGCCTCGGCGCCGCGCACTTCGCCCAGGATGATGCGGTCCGGCCGCATGCGCAGGCTGTTCTTGACCAGCGCGCGCTGGGTCACCTCGCCGCGCCCCTCGATGTTCGGCGGGCGGGTTTCCAGCCGGATCACGTGCGGCTGCTGCAGTTGCAGTTCGGCCGCGTCCTCGATGGTGATCACCCGCTCGCCCGGCGGGATCGCCGCCGACAGGATGTTGAGCAAGGTGGTCTTGCCGCTGCCGGTACCGCCTGAAATCAGGATGTTGACCTTGGCGCGCGCGAGCGCCTCGAGCAGGGTCGCCATGTCCGGGGTCAGGCTCTTCTTCTCCATCAAATCGGCCATTTTCAAGGGCACCGCCGAGAAACGGCGGATCGACATCGCCGGCCCGTCGATCGCCAGGGGCGGGATGATCGCGTTCACGCGCGAGCCGTCGGCGAGTCGCGCGTCGACCATCGGGCTGGATTCGTCGATGCGGCGGCCGACGCGGGAGACGATCTTGTCGATGATCTTCATCAGGTGCGCGTCGTCGTTGAAGCGCACGTCGGTTGGCTCGAGCCGGCCGCGGCGCTCGACGTAGATCTGCGCGTGCGAGTTGACCAGGATGTCCGAGATGGTCGGGTCGGCCAGCAGGATCTCCAGCGGGCCCAGCCCCAGCATCTCGTGCTGAATGTCGCGCACCAGCATGCGCCGCTCGTTCTCGTTCAGCGCGAGGTTCAATTCGGCGAGCAGCCGCTCGACCAGCAGCTTGAGCTCCTGGCGCAGCCGCTCGGGCGGCATGTTCTCCATCGCCGCGAGGTCGATGCGCTCGAGCAGTTGCTGGTGGATGCGCTGCTTGGTCGCGGCAAAATCCGGCCCGCTGCCCTGGTTGGCGGCGGGGGCGGCACTCGCGACGGCCGGCGCGGGTGGGCTGAAGGCTTCGATGCGGGCTCTGAGTGACATTTTGCTCTCCGTAAGGGGCTGGCTGGCCAGGGCTTATGCCTTGGCGGCGACGGTTTCGTTGCGGCCGCCCAGACGCAGCCGTTGCCACCAACTGGCGGGTTTGTCCGCCTGTGGCTTGAGGTCGGTGGCGATCTGGCCGAGCGCCTGCACCACCGGGCTGGAAGGCGCGAGCTTTGCCAGCGGGAGGCCCTGGTTGACCGAGCTTGCGACCAGCGGGTAGTTGTTCGGCACGCTGTACGCGATGTCGCGCCCCAGCGAGCGTTCGATGTCCTGCTGGCGGATGTCGCCGTGCTTGCTCGCGCGGTTGACGATGAGCGAGACGCGCTCGTTCGGGTAGCCCAGCGACTGGAAGGCGTCGAGCAGGCGACGGCTGTCTCGCACGAAGGGCAGCGTCGCCTGCAGTACCGGGTAGATGCGGTCGGCTGCGTCGAGCGCCTTGACGGTGACCGGGTCGAGCGTGCGCCCCAGGTCCAGCACCACGAAGTCGAACTCCTGGCGCGCCAGTGCGAGCAGCGCCTCGACTTGCCCGGGCTGGATTTCCAGCCCGGCGCCCAGATCGTCCGCCGACGCGAGCACCCCCAGCCTCGGCGTCAGCCACAGCAGGCTGGACGAGAGCAGCGCCGCGTCCAGCCGGTCGGTGTTGTGCACCAGTTGCGCGAGGTTGCTCGGCGGCGTCTCGCTGGTGAGAAACAGCGCAGCGTCGCCGAATTGCAGGTGCAAGTCGACCAGCAGTACGCGCGCGTTGTCCGGCGCCTGCGCCAGTGTCCACGCGAGGTTGGTGGCGAGGAAGGTCGCGCCGCTGCCGCCCTTGCACGGGATGAAGGCCAGCACCTTGCCGTGGCGCCCGGGCACGGTCTGCGCTTGCACGCGCAGCCGCTCCAGCGCGGCGGCGACCGTCACCCGGTCAAGCGGCAGCGGCAGCACCTCGCGCACGCCGGCGCGCATCGCCTCGATCAGCAACTCCGGAGTCGGCGCACGGCTGAGCAGCATCGGGGTCAGGGGCGGGCGGGACGCCGAGACGCGCGCGAGCGCCGCGACGGTGTGGCTGCCGGGGGCCGCCTCGCACAGCAGCACGTCGGGGTTGCCCGCGGCTAGCTGTTCGAGCGCGCGCGCGTCCCCCGTCGCGACGCTGACGCTGGCGCCGGGCAGGGACTCCAGCAGGGTGCGCGCGTCGGCGGCGGTGGCGGCTTGCAGGCAGTAGAGGGCGATCTTCATCTGGTATCTCCCGTTTTACAGGCAGTCGGGGTTCTGGTCGCTGCCGCTGCCGGTCGCCATGCTCTCCTTGAGCAAGGTGGTCGAGAACGGCGGCAGCCTCAGCTGGGTGGACAGCAGCGGTACGTTCAGGCGGAACATCGGCGCGTTGGGCGACACCGATACGGTGACAGCCTGGCAATTGCCAAGGGTCTTGCAGTCGGCGGGTGTGTAGTCGACGCTGATGTCGTTGGCACTGACGGCCGGCAGGATCTCGCGGAAGGTCTGCTTGACCCTAGGGGCATCCATATTGCATACCACCGCCAGGCGCGCGCTGCGCCGGGTCGCCTCGACCGCCGAATTCCAGGTGAACAGCAGGCGGCCGAATTCGAAGATGCCCAGCAGCACGCTGAAGAAGACCACGGCGATCAGCGCGAATTCGAGGCTGGTGGTGCCGGCCTGACGGCGGGATGGGCGGCTCATAGGTTGGACCTCATGGTGGTCGAGATGCGCCCGAAACGTACGCCCTGCTGCGGCAACACCCACGGTAGCAGCACGGTGTACGGGTAGCTTTCGACCGACACCGACACCAGGTTGGCGGCGGGCACGGATACCTTGTGGGTAGCCGGGCAGCTTTGCCAGTCGCAGACGGTCACCTTCGCATCGGCAAACTCGGCCTCCGGCAGCAGACTCGGCGGTTTTGCACCGTTATGGTTGACGCAGTACTCGTGGCTGCCGTACTGCAGCAGACATTTCGCGTTGTCGAGCACCTGCGTGTCGCCCGCGTTCTGCTGCGACAGGTAGCGCGCGGCGTTGCGGGTCGCCTTGACCAGCGTGTTGTACTGGTAGAAGGCGCGGCCGAACTCGACGATGCCGAAGGCGATCAGCATCATCGGCAGCAGCAGGATCGCGAACTCGACCGCGGCGACGCCGCGCTGGCGGGGTGGGCGTGTGTGTCGCATTGTGTGTTCCTTCTAGCGCACCAGTCCGGGGACCTTGGGGCCGATGGCCACGCCACTGCCAGGTAAGCCTTGAGTGATGCAAGGGCTACCGGGTTCATCTGCGCGACCAAGGTACTCCACCAGCGCTGGCGGATCTTCACCTTTTAAAGGCTTCGACATCGGGTGCAGCATCAGCACGCAGGCAAACGCCTGGATCGGTGCCTTGTGGTTGGTCTTTCCCCAGTCCTTGCAATCCATGATCGGGATGGTCACGACGCGACGGTCGGCACCAACCTGGCTGAGATCCCCCGTGTAGAGATTGCCATTGGTATTCAGGCCGAGCTCGCTTTCTGTGTCTTTTTGATACTTTTCGTAGGTTTTTCTTTGTATTTTGAAGTCAGCGAATGCGTTGTACGTGCTGCTCCAGTTTTTGGGCGTGTATGCGTGGCCGGTGAAATCTGGCGTGGCATCGCTGACCCTCAGGTTGCCCTGATAGACCCCGAAGCGAGAGTTCCATGCCTTGTCCAGAGAGTCTTTGTTGCCTGGCGCGCCTACTTCCTGTTTGACTTTCAGGTTGCACTCGCCAGTACCAGAAATCAGGTCACTAAGCTCATTTGAGCCCCCTCCGGACGGTGTGTAATCGATCCAGTTGAAGCTGCCGGTAATGCCGGCTTCGAGTTTGCTGCCATACCACTCTCCCTTGCAGAATCCGTAGGCATCGGGTGTGCCGCCATGCAGGCATTGGGGAGGGGTCGGTTTGCAGATGCCAAGGGGCAGTCCGCAGCTGATCTGGCTTTGTTGCTGGCTGGCCACCGCCTGTGCACTGACGCTCTGCGCACCGATACCCAACACCTGCATGAACCACGGCAGGATGCCGCTACGCGGCAACTCGCAGCGCACGTATTTGGCTTTCGCAGGGTCGGCCGAGCCGTAAGGTTTGTATTCACTAGCGAGCTTGTCGCTGAAGGTGATATCGGACGCGCTCACCGTCACCGGGTTGCCCTGAAAGTCGACGTTGTTGCGCCCGCCGACCAACTGGCCGGCGGCGACCGCCCTTTGCAGGCTGTCAGCGATCGGCGGTACGCCCAGCTCGCGCGCCGCCGCCAGCGCGCAGGCGTCGGCGGCGTTGGCGAGTTCCGATTTGTTGATATAGAGGCGCCCCAGGTCGACGACCAGTCCGAGAAAGCCGATCATCGCGACCAGCGAGAGCGCGACGATCAACGCCACCGCGCCCCGCTGCTGTTTGCGTAGTAATCGTTTCATCGCCTGCTCGCCCCCTGGATGCGTTGCCTTACTGGTCGGTGCCGACGCCGATATTGAACACATTGGTGACCGGCGGCGGCTGCTTGCTCGCGTCGTGGTAACGCTGCATCGCGTGCTCGGCGCTGGTGCCGTCCAGCGCCGGCAGCGCTGCCTCGGGCACCGTCGGCGGCAGCGCCTGCGCCTGGGTGCTCTCGCGTACCGCCTCGCCAAAGCGTTTGTCCCAGCGCGGCGTGGTCGAACAGGCCGCTAGCAGCGACACGGTGAGGGCTGACAACAGGATGGTTTTCATGTCGGGCTCCTTAGTTCTGGCCTGCGGCCGGCGCATTGTTCAGCGTGCCTTCAAGCTTGCCGCCCAGCATCAGCTGCGCGCGGTTGGGCGGGATGTAGTTGTCGGTCGGCAGCTTGTAGTCGCCGTCCAGCGGTTTGACCAGACGCGGCGTGACCACGAACAACAGTTCGGACTTGTCGGTCTGGAAGCTGGTGCTCCTGAACAGCGCACCCAGGATCGGCAACTCGCCCAGGAAGGGGAAGGCGCTGATATTGGTGGTCACGTTGTTCTTGACCAGTCCGCCGATCGCGAAGCTCTGCCCGTCGCGCAGTTGCACCGTGGTATTGGCGCGGCGCGTGGTGATCAGCGGCAGCACCGACGCGCCGCTATTGCTGACCAGCGACACGCCCTCGCGCGACAGCTCGGACACTTCCGGGGTGACCGCCAGGTTGATCTTGCCGCCTTCCAGCACGGTCGGCGTGAACGAGAGCCCGACGCCGAACTCCTTCTCCTCCAGCGTGATGGTGGTGCCGCCGATCTGGTTGCTCTCGGAGACGGGGATCAGGATCTTGCCGCCGGCGAGAAAGCTGCCCTGATGGCCGGACAAGGCCATCACCGTCGGTTCGGCGAGGATCTTGACCAGGCCGTCGTCCTTCTGCCCGTCCACGGTCACGCTGCGGTTGCCGGACGAGTGTGTGCCGTTGATCAGGGCCTTGCCGTTCGACAGGAAGTCGCTGAGCACGTTGTACGACCAGTCGCCGCTGCTGATCTTGGCGGTGATGTTGACGCCGAGCTTGTCGAGCACTGTCTTCGACACCTCGGCGACCTTCACTTCCAGCATCACCTGCTGCGGGTCTTCGACGCCGAGCATGTTGATCACCTTGCCCGTGCTGCCGACGAAGGCGCCGGCGAGCTGCACCAGCTTGTCGACCTGGGTCGCGTCGCGCACCGTGCCGCTGAGGATCAGCGAGCCGGCGGCGGGTGTTACCTGCACCTTGCCGGAGAGGCCGGGCAGCATGGTGTCGATCGCGCCCTGTAGCGGCGTCGGGTCGGCGCCGACGGCGACGTCCAGCATGGTGCAGCGCCCGTCGCGGCCAAGCATCAGGATATTGGTCGAGCCCTGGCTGCGCGCCTGCAGGTAGATTTCGTTGGGGCCGAGCAACAGCGCGTTGACGCTCGCCGCGCCGCTCTTGGCGTCGGCACCTTCCGGGTTGCCCATCACGATGCGGGCCACCGGCGACACGGGGCGGTAGCGGTGCGACTTGCCGACCGACAGCCGGATCACCGGGCCGCTCTGCACTTCGCTGCACTGGCGGCGTGCGCTCGCCGGGGTGTTGGCCGTGCGGGATGGAGCGGCTGCGGTGGCCTTGGCGGTCGGGGCCGGTGTGCTCGCCGCGAGCGGAGAGGTCGCGGGGCTGGTGGCGGCTGCCGCCGTTGGCGTCGCGGCCACTGCCGGCAGGCAAGCCAGCGCCAGCGCGATCGCGGCGAAGGTAAAAGCGGGTTGGGCGTAGGTGCGCTTGTCCATCTTGATTTCCCCTTTTTTGCTCAGAAGCAGCTCAGGCTACGGCTGCTGCCCTGGATGATCTCGACACAATCGCGCCCGCCGCCCGTGGCCTTGCGCGGCGCCGGCTTCTTCGGCGCGGTAGCGCTTGCCTTGACCGGCTTGGGCAGCGCGGTTTCCGGCTGTACGCCCAGCAAGGTCAGCTTGGTCGCGCCGCGCGTCTCGGCCGGCTTGGGGTCGATCTGGTTGCGCAGCACCAGCGACAGGGTGCCGACGCTGCGTGCAAGGTCAAGTTTCTCGGCTTCTTCCGGCGCGACTTCCAGCGTCACCGCATTGACGACCTTGGGCTTGGTGTCGTCGCGGCTGGCCTCCTGCGCGACGGCGAGCACCAGAATGTGTTCGAGCACGATCTTGGAGATCGACGGGTCACGGTTGTCGGCGACCTTCTGCCCGGTCGCCTGGCCGCTTTCGTCCTGGGTGTTGACCACGATGTCGACGTAGTTGCCGGGCAAGGCGAAGCCGGCGACGCCGATCACGTCGTTCACCCGTACCGTCATCGCGCGCTTGCCTTCGGCGACCACCGCGGAGAGCCCGCCCTGGGTGCCCACCGGCGCGAGCTTGGCTTCCAGCACCGGCTCGCCGCGCGAGAGCGGCATCTTGGCGACCCGGCTGTCGAGCTTGGCCGGGTCGTGGAAGCGGCCTTCCGGCATGCTGCCGGCCGGCCAGTCGACCATCTTCAGCATCTCGGGGGTGAGGCGGCTGCCCAGGTCGATGTCGACCGCGGCGACCACGACCTTGCCGGACGCCTGCCCGGCCTGCTGGTTGATCCAGCGCGAAGCCAGCAGCACGGCGATCAGGCCGAGCAGCAGCGACAGCACGACCATGGCAACGGCTTTGGTGTTTCTCATGGATTTGTTCCTCCGCAGGTTTCGGGGTTAGCCAAGCGCAGCCACGACTTGCTCGCTGATGGATTCGTAAAGGGCTTGCACCTGTCGGCCGGTCGCGCCGACCGCGCCGACGATGGCGACCGCGATCAGTACGCCGAGCAGCGCGTACTCGATCGAGGTGACCCCGCTGTCGTCGCGCGCAAAGCGTTGCAGCCGGCTAAACAACTTCATGGCAACCCTTTTCGGATTTATTAGCTGCATTGCATTCTCCTTTGGCATTTTTTGATCGTAGCCGTGTCCGCCGGCCATTCAAGGGGCTCTCAGAGGGGAGGGGTCGCCGCCTGGCCGTGGTAGTTGTCCCACGCCCAGTTAAGCCGGGCTTCGTCCAGGACGAGGGGCTGCCCCTCGAAGCGGCACAGGTCGCGCACCTGGGAGAGCAGGTCGCGCGGCGAGCACGCCAACAGCGGCCGGCCGCTGTCGCCGTGCAGGCGGTCGACCACATGGCGCAGCGCGGCGTCGGTATACGGCAGCCCCAGGCTGCGGCAGGCCTGCACGAAGATTTCGCGGTATTCGGCTTCGGTCAGCTCACCCACATGCAGCTTGTACGGCAGCCGGCGCAGGAAGGCCTCGTCGGCCAGCGTCTCGGGGGTGAGGTTGCTGGAGAACACCACCTGCACGTCGAACGGCACCTGGAACTTGCTGCCGGTGTGCAGGCTCAGGTAGTCGACCTGGCGGTCCAGCGGCACGATCCAGCGGTTCATCAGCGCCTGTGCGCTGACCCGTTGCCGGCCCAGGTCGTCGACGATCATCAGCCCGTTGTTGGCGCGCAGTTGTGGCGGCGCCTGATAGAAGCGCGCGTGGTGGTCGAAGTCGAGTTCGAGCATTTCCAGCGTCAATTCGCCCCCGCTGACAATCAGCGGCCGCCGGCACAACTGCCAGCGGGTGTCGCCCGCGTCGTGCCGCTCCAGCCCTTGAACGGGTGTTTCCGCGTCGACCGCCTGGTGCACCAGCGGGTCAAACAGCTGGATCACCTCGTTGTCGACCAGCAGCGCGTAGGGCACCGAGATGGTGCCGCCGAGCAGGCCGACCAGGTGCTCGGCGAGGAAGGTCTTGCCGCTGCCGGCCGGGCCGTGGATGAACAGCGCGCGGCCCGAGTTGAGGCCGGCGCCCAGTTGCGCCAGCAGCGAGGGCCGCACGGTCAGCCCGTCGAACGCGGCGTCCAGTTCGGCGCGGCCGACCCGCTCGTCGCGCAGGCGCTGGCGCGCGACCTGCGCGCGGTAGGCGGCCAGCGTCACTGGCAGCGGCCCGGCGTACTGGCAGCGCGCCAGGGCGTCGCGCGCGCGGGCGCGGCCTGCTTCGCCCAGGCTGAAGCTGACGGTGGTTTCGGCGTCGGCGTAGCGGGTCGCCTCCAGCAGCTTTTCGTCGCGCATGAAGGCAAGCAGCGGCGCGAGCAGGGTATGCGGCAGCCGGCACAGCGCGGAGAGTTCGGCCAGCGTCGCCTCGCCCTGCAGGAACAAGAGCTTGGCCAGATGCTCGACGACGTAGAGCGGCGACAGGCCACTGTCGGCCAGCGTGCGCGGCGCAGGCGGCAGTTTGAGGTCGGTAGTCGGTGTGGCGGACATGGCGCTCTCCCTTCTGTCTTGGCTGTGGCGCCCGGGGCGCCGGAAACGGACGCTAGAAACCGATCCACGGGCGCGCCAGCGTCATGAGCGTGCCGCCGGCAATCGCCACCGCGTACGGCAGCCTCGCCTTGTTGCCATGTTCGGCTGCCAGCGTCGGCGCCGCGTCGCGTCCAAGCCGGTTCAGCGTGGCGAACGCGATCCAGCCGGTGTTGCGCAGCACCGCACCCAGCATGCGGTGGCGCAGCGCGAGCGCGAGCGACAGCACGCCGCCGCACAGCAGGGTCAGTAGCCATACGGCCAGGATCTGGTCGCCGCCGACGAAGGCGCCGACCATCGCCATCAGCTTCACGTCGCCGGCGCCCATCACCCGGATCAGGTAGAAGGGCAGCAGCAGCGCGAAACCGAGCGCCAGCCCTTGCAGCGCGTCGAGCCAGCCGACGCCGGTCGGCGACTCGCTAAGCAACAGCGCGAGTGCCACGCCGACCAAGACCAACTGGTTGGGGATCCTGAAGGTTTTCAGGTCGATCAAGGCGGCGGCCAAAACCAACAGGGCGGGAAAAAAAAGCCCTGCCGCAAAAGACAGGGTGATCCAATCGGTGGTGACCGGCATGCAAGTCTCCAATGTCACAATGCGGCAGGGTTTTTGATTTCGAACTCCGCTTACCCTCAGGTCAATGCGCAGGCAGCCCCTGTGAGGGCTGTGCATACTTTTTGGAAAGTACCTTGCAGCGCGGTGCCCGTATTGGTGAGAATCCCCACGAGCAACACCGCAATCAGCGCCGCGATCAGCCCATACTCGATCGCGGTCACGCCTTCTTCGTCTTGCCAGAATGCCTGCATGCCTTTAACCAGTTTGTTCATGAGACTTCTCCTTTGAAGATGCACGGGAAGGTGCGGCCCGCGCTTCCGCGCCAGTCGTCGACAGGGTTTCGACGGATCCTGTGCTTTGACACTAGCTCATACGAATATGTGTTCAAGTAGGCTTAAACGCATGTTCTTTAAAAGCCTAAATGGGTATAACGACTTCTATCGAAAGAAGCCGAAGCATCTATGAGGGCGTGTTTATGGTGGCGGGCAGGATGCAGTCAAAATGCAACAGGCCGCCCAGCGGCGGCCTGTTGCAGGGGGGAAGCGGGTTTACCAGTTGGTCTCGCGCTCGGGGCTCGCGCTGATCTTGTGGATGGCGAGGTCGGCGCCGATGAATTCTTCTTCTTCGGTCAGGCGCAGGCCCATTGTGGCCTTTAGCAGCCCGTAAACCAGCAGCCCGCCGGCAAAGGCGATGGCGACGCCAAGCGTGGTGCCGATAAGTTGCGAGGCGAGGCTGACGCCACCGGTGCCACCCAGTACCTGTTGGCCGAACACGCCGGCGGCGATGCCGCCCCACACCCCGCACAGGCCGTGCAGCGGCCACACGCCCAGCACGTCGTCGATCTTCCAGCGGTTCTGCGTCAGCGTGAACAGCCAGACGAACAGGGCGCCTGCGCTGGCGCCGACCGCCAGCGCGCCCACCGGGTGCATCAGGTCGGAGCCGGCGCACACGGCGACCAGTCCGGCCAGCGGGCCGTTGTGGATGAAGCCCGGGTCATCCTTGCCCAGCCACATGGCGGCGAGGGTGCCGCCGACCATCGCCATCAGCGAGTTGACGGCAACTAGCCCCGAGATGCCCTCGAGTTTTTGCGCGCTCATCACGTTGAAGCCGAACCAGCCGACGATCAGGATCCACGCGCCCAACGCCAGAAACGGGATGGACGAGGGCGGGTGCGCGGCGACGCGGCCTTCCTTGCTGTAGCGGCCGCGGCGCGGCCCCAACAGCAGCACTGCAGCGAGCGCGATCCAGCCGCCGACCGCGTGCACCACCACCGAGCCTGCGAAGTCGTGGAAGGGCGCGCCGAAGGTCTGCGTCAGCCAGTCCTGCACGCCGAAGCGGCCGTTCCACGCGATGCCCTCGAACAGCGGGTAGACGAAGCCGACGATCAGCGCGGTCGCGATGGTCTGCGGGTGAAAGCGTGCGCGCTCGGCGATGCCGCCGGAGACGATGGCGGGGATCGCCGCGGCGAAGGTCAACAGGAAGAAGAACTTCATCAGCGCCTCGCCGTGGTCCGCCGAGAGCGCGTGCGCGTTGCCGAAGAAGTTCACGCCGTAGGCGAGCGTGTAACCGACGAAGAAGTAGGCAAGCGCGGAGACGGCGAAGTCGGTGATGATCTTGGAGAGCGCGTTGACCTGGTTCTTGCGGCGTACGGTGCCGACCTCCAGGAACGCGAAGCCTGCGTGCATGGCGAGGATCATCACCGCGCCCAGGAGCAGGAATAAGGTATTGTCGGCACTCATCTGGCGCACTCCCTTGTTGTTGTGTGGGGGTGCCTAATGCAAATTGAATGCCAGCGCGTGGTGCACGGAAAATGCGCGATGCACGGCGCTGGTGCGTGCCTTGTTGCACGAAAACGGTGCGTGGTGTGTGCGCGGCGCACCGTCGTGGGGCTTAGAGCCTGTTCACGATCTGCTGCGCATCGACGACACGGCGCCCACAACGGTTTCGAAATGCTCATGTACCACCTGTACATTCCGCTTTCTCAGCCGTTTTCGCCTTGTCTCGCCCTCGCTTGCGAGATCGTGAACACGCTCTTACGGCAGCGGCAGCAGCAGCGTCTCCTTCACTTCTTCCATCACCACATAGCTTTTCGACTCGTTGGCCGCCGGCAGCTTGAGCAGGATGTCGCCCAGAAGCTTGCGGTACTGCGACATGTCGCTGATGCGCGCCTTGATCAGGTAGTCGAAGTCGCCGGACACCAGGTGGCAGTCGAGGATGGCGGGGATCTTCTGCACCTCGCGGCGGAACGCCTCGAACAGGTCGCTCGACTTGCTGGAGAGGCGGATCTCGACGAACACCAACAGACCCGCGCCCAGCGCCTGCGGGTTGAGGCGCGCGTAGTAGCCCTCGATCACGCCTTCGCGCTCGAGGCGGCGTACCCGCTCGGTGCACGGGGTGGTCGACAGGCCGACCTTGTCGGCCAGTTCAGTCATGGTGATGCGCCCGTTGGCCTGCAACTCGCGCAGGATCTTGCGGTCGGTCTTGTCCAGCGTGCCTGACTTGTCCATGTTTACCTGTTTAACGCGTTAATTTTGGCGAAACCCGCTGTGCGGTGCTCGATGTTTGGTGAAAAAAACTGGTATGCCATCAATATACTACGCCAAATCACTGAACGTGAATCTGTCGCAAGAACGGGGAGCAAGCATGAAAGTAGTCGTGTTGGGCGGTGGCGTGATCGGCGTGTCGACCGCATGGTATCTGGCCAAGGCCGGCTGCGAGGTGACGGTGATCGAGCGCCAGGACGGTGTCGCGCTGGAGACCAGTTTCGGCAACGCCGGGCAGATCTCGCCCGGCTACGCGGCGCCGTGGGCCGCGCCCGGCATCCCGCTGAAGGCTGCCAAGTGGCTGTTCCAGGAACACGCGCCGCTGGCGATCCGTCCGGACGGCAGCCTGTTCCAGTGGCGCTGGATGGCCCAGATGCTGGGTAACTGCAACCCGCGCGCGTACAACGTCAACAAGTCGCGCATGATGCGCCTGGCCGAGTACAGCCGCGACAAGATCCGGGAGATGCGCGCCGAGACCGGCATTGCCTACGAAGGCCGGCAGGGCGGCACGCTGCAGCTGTTTCGCTCGCAGGCGCAAGTCGACGCGATGGGCAAGGACATCGAGGTGCTCGAGGAATGCGGCGTCGCCTACCGCGTGCACGACCGCGACAGCCTCGCTTCTGTCGAGCCGGCGCTCGCGGCGGTCAAGCACAAGCTCACCGGCGGCCTGCAACTGCCCAACGACGAGACCGGCGACTGCCAGCTCTTTACCACCGAATTGGCCCGCCTGTGCGAGAAGGCCGGCGTGCGCTTCGTGTTCGGCGCGCAAATCGAGCGCATCGAAGAGGCGAGTGGCCGCGTGCGCGCGGTGGTGGCCGGCGGTCAGCGCTACGAGGCGGACCACTACGTGCTGGCGCTGGGCAGCTACTCGCGCCAATTGCTCGCGACGGTCGGCATCGACGTGCCGGTCTACCCGGTCAAGGGCTACTCGCTGACGGTGCCGATCGTCGACGAGACGCGCGCGCCGGTGTCGACCGTGCTCGACGAGACCTACAAGATCGCCATCACCCGCTTCGACAACCGCATCCGCGTGGGCGGCATGGCCGAGCTGTCCGGCTTCAACCTCGCGCTCAACCCCAAGCGGCGCGCGACGCTGGAAATGGTGGTGTCCGACCTCTACCCGGGCGCCGGCGACGTGCCGGCGGCCAGCTTCTGGACCGGCCTGCGCCCGATGACGCCGGACGGCACGCCCATCATCGGCGCGACGCGCCTTGCCAACCTGTCGCTCAACACCGGCCACGGCACGCTGGGCTGGACCATGTGCGCGGGCTCGGGCAAGTTGCTGGCCGATTTGATCACCGGCACCCGCCCGGAGATCAGCGCCGATGGCCTGTCGATCGCGCGTTACGGGCAGGCCACCACGCAGATCGCCGGCGGCCGCGTCGCTTTGGCCGGGGCGTAAGCGATGCGTCCGCTCGTCGCTGAAATCAACCTTGAGGCCTTGCGCGACAACTACCGTCTGGCCAAGTCGCTTGCTGGCTCCCGTGCGCTGGCAGTGGTCAAGGCCAACGCCTACGGCCACGGCGCGGTGGCCTGCGCCGAAGCGCTCTCTGGCGTGGCCGATGGTTTTGCGGTCGCCTGCATCGAGGAGGCGCTCGAGCTGCGCGCGGCGGGCGTTTCAGCGCCCATCCTGCTGCTCGAAGGCGTGTTCGACGCCGACGAGTACACCCTCTGCGCAGCGCAGAACCTGTGGTGCGTGGTGCAGGGCGAGCCGCAACTGGCGATGCTGGAGGCGGCGTCCATTCCCAAGCCGCTGACGGTATGGCTGAAGATGGATTCGGGCATGCATCGCGCGGGCTTCGCGCCGGATACTTACGCGCGTGCGTATCAGCGCCTGTCCGCCAGCGGCAAGGTGGCCGACATCGTCAAGATGAGCCACTTCGCGCGCGCCGACGAGCCGGCCGTGCCGATGACGCACGCGCAGGCCGAGCTGTTCGACAGTCTCTGCCGCGAGTTGCCGGGCGAGGAGAGCCTCGCCAACTCGGCCGCGCTGATCGCGCACCCGGCGACGCGCCGCGCGTGGTCGCGGCCGGGGATCATGCTGTACGGTGCCAATCCTTTGCCCGCCGGGCCGTGGCCCGCGCTGCGGCCGGTGATGACGCTCAAGAGCCGGGTGTTCGGCGTGCGCGACATCGCCGCGGGCGAACCGCTGGGCTACGGCGACAACTTCGTCGCGACGCGGCCGACCCGTGTCGGTCTGGTCGCCTGCGGCTACGCCGACGGCTACCCGCGCCTCGCCTCGACCGGCAGCCCGGTCGCGGTCGACGGCGTGCGAACCCGGGTGATCGGCCGGGTGTCGATGGACATGCTGACGGTCGATTTGACCGACCTGCCGGGCGCCGGCCTGGGCAGCGAGGTCGAGCTGTGGGGCAACACGGTATCGGTGGGGGAGGTCGCCCAGCACGCGGGCACCATCGCTTATGAGGTGCTGTGCAACGTCAAGCGCGCGCGGCGGGTGTATCTGGGCTGACCTCGTACTCTTACTGGGCGGTCACGGCGAATCCGGCGCAAGCGGGTTCGCCGTTTTTGCCTGCAGCGTCGCCGTCAGGTGCGCAAGCAGCGCGCGCAGCGCGGTGCCGGCGTGGCGGTCGCGCGCGTAGAGCAGGTAGGCGGTGCCCTGGTAGTTGGTGTCGAACTGCCAGTCGGCCAGCACCCGCACGACGCGGCCGTCCGCTAGCGCGTCGCGCGCGACGAAGTCCGGCACGCAGCCGACGCCCAGCCCCGCCTCGATCGCCGAGAGGCGCATCTCGCTATGGTTGGCCGCGAAGCGGCCGCCGACCGTCACTGAGACCTGCGTCTCCCCCCGGGCAAAGCGCCACAGCCGGTCGCCCGGCGCCTCGCCTATGGTCAGGCAGCTGTGCGCGGGGAGCGCGTGCGGGGTGTCGATCGGCGCGTGGTGCGCCAGGTATTCCTGGCTTGCCAGGAGCAGCTGGCGCACCGGGAACAGCGCGCGGGCGACGACCCCGGGCGGCGGCTCGTCGGTCAGGCGGATCGCGACGTCGATGTGTTCGCGGATCAGGTCGACCGGCCGGTCGGTGACCATCAGCTCGATGTCGACGTCGGGGTAGGCGTGCAGGAAGGCGATTAGCGGCGCGTCCAGCAGATGACGCGCGAACGCCTTGGGCGCGCTCAGGCGCAAGCGCCCGGCCGGGGCGCTGTGGTGTCCGGCGGCGACGGCGAGCGAAGCCTGCGCGGCGGCGACCATCTGCCGGCCGTGGGCAAGCACCTCGGCGCCGGCGTCGGTCAGCGTCAGGCTGCGGGTGTTGCGCCGGACCAGGGTGACGCCCAGCGCGCGCTCCAGCCGCGTGAGCTGGCGGCTCAGGGCCGACGGGGTCTGCCCGCACGCGCGCGCCGCGGCCGAGAAGCTGCCGGCGTCGGCAACGCGCACGAAGGCGGCAAGTTCTTGCATCACTTCCAGAAAACCGTCTGTTCCCACCGTGCAACACTCCTGTTCGCGGCCAATGGCTAGTCGGCGCGCCGGCGCGCGCCGAAGATCGCGGCATTCCCTCGAATGAAAAGGACTCGCGATGACGACCCGTTCCGCCTTGTTCCGCCGCGCCGATACGGGCAGCGGCCGTCCAGATTATACCTTTTGCATTGCGTGGCACGCCGCGCGGATGGGCCTCGCTGGGAGGTCGGCATGAGGCGCGCGCTGGGCATGGGCGGCCGGCTGGGTAGCGGCATTGCGGCGCGCCTGCCGTTTGGCCGGGTTGAAGGCTTGCTGCTCGCGGTCGCGCTGATCTGGGGGGTGAGCTACAGCGTCGTCAAGGTCGCCGTCGCCGAGGTGTCCGTCGCGCAACTTTTGCTGCTGCGCTTCGGGCTGACCTTCTTGTTACTGCTGCCCGCCCTGGGCGTGCTGGTAAGGCAGTGGCGCGCGGCTGCGGCCGGCGGCGCCTTGCTGCTCGGGGTCAACCTGCTGGCGATCTTCGCGTGCGAGAGCTGGGGCGTCGCGCAGACATCGGCCGCCAACGCGGCTTTCCTGGTCAGCCTGTGCGTCGCGTTCACCCCCCTGTGCGAATGGTGGCTGCTGGGCGAGCGCCCCGGCAGGCATGTCCTGCTGGCGGCGCTGGTGTCGGTGCTGGGCGCCTTGCTGTTGGCGTTCGCGCATGGGGACGGGCTGCGCCTGCCGGGCATAGGCGACGCGCTGATGGTGTTGGCGGCCTGCCTGCGCGCCCTGATGGTGTGCCTGACCCGGCGCCACGGCGACCGGCACGGCTGGCCGGCGCTGACGATGACGGCGGTGCAGATGGGGGTGATGGCCGCCGGCAGCGCGACGCTGATGGCGGGACAGTTCGGCACCGACTGGCCGGCCTTGCCGGTGAGCCGGCCGTTCTGGGCGGCGCTGGCCTTCCTGGTGCTGCTGTGCACGCTGTTCGCCTTTTTCGCGCAGAACTACGCGGCGTCCCGCACCTCCGCCTCGCGCGTCGCGCTGCTTACCGGCAGCGAGCCGTTGTGGGGGGCGCTGGTCGCGGTGCTGTGGCTGGGCGAGCCCTTGTCCGCGCAAGGCTGGCTGGGCGGCGCGCTGATCGTCGCCGCCGCGTGGTGGGTCAGCCGGCCGGGCGCGCGGCGCGGCTGACAAGAAAACACCCGGCGCGAGGCCGGGTGTTGACGTGGGGCAGGGCGCTTAGCCGCCGATCTTTTCCTTGCCGCCCATGTACGGGCGCAGCGCGGCGGGAATGGTCACCGAGCCGTCGGCGTTCTGGAAGTTTTCCAGCAGCGCGACCAGCGTGCGGCCGACCGCGAGGCCGGAGCCGTTCAGCGTGTGCACCAGCTGGTTCTTGCCGGCCTCGTCCTTGTAGCGGGCCATCATGCGGCGCGCCTGGAACGCCTCGCAGTTCGAGCAGCTGGAGATCTCGCGGTAGGTGTTCTGCGCCGGCAGCCATACCTCGAGGTCGTAGGTCTTGGCCGCGCCAAAGCCCATGTCGCCGGTGCACAGCGTGATCACGCGGTAGGGCAGGCCGAGCGCCTTGAGGATGTTCTCGGCGTGGCCGACCATTTCTTCCAGCGCGGCGTACGAGTCTTCCGGCTTCTCGATGCGCACCATCTCGACCTTGTCGAACTGGTGCTGGCGGATCAGGCCGCGGGTGTCGCGGCCGTAGCTGCCCGCTTCCGAGCGGAAGCACGGCGAGTGCGCGGTCATCTTCTTCGGCAGCTCGTCGGCCTTGAGGATCTCGCCGGCGACGGTATTGGTCAGCGTGATCTCGGACGTCGAGATCAGGTACTGGTCGACCGTGCCTTCATCGCCGCCCTTGGTGACCTTGAACATGTCTTCGGCGAACTTGGGCAGCTGGCCGGTGCCGTAGAGCGCGCTGTCGTTGACGATGTACGGGGTGTAGTGCTCGGTGTAGCCGTGCTCGCCGGTATGGGTGTCGAGCATGAACTGGGCGAGCGCGCGGTGCAGCCTGGCGATGTCGCCCTTGAGCACGGTGAAGCGCGCGCCGGAGAGCCTGGCGCCGGTGTCAAAGTCGAGCCCCAGCGGCGCGCCGACGTCGACGTGGTCCTTCACCTCGAAGTCGAAGCTGCGCGGCTCGCCGACGCGGCGCACTTCGACGTTGCCGGTCTCGTCGGCGCCCGCCGGCACCGATTCGTGCGGCAGGTTGGGGATGCTCATCAGCCACGCGTCGAGCTTGCCCTGCACCGCCTCGAACGCGGTTTCGGCAGCTTTGAGCTCGTCGCCCAGGTTGGCCACTTCTGCCATGATCGCCGAGACGTCCTCGCCGTTGCGCTTGGCGATACCGATCTGCTTGGACGCGCTGTTGCGGCGGGACTGCAGCTCCTGCATGCGGGTCTGCAGGGCCTTGCGTTCGGCCTCGAGGGCGGTGAACGCCTCGGTGTCCAGGGTGTAGCCGCGGCCGGCCAGACGGGCGGCGACCGCATCGATATCGTTGCGCAGTAGTTGGATGTCCAGCATTAGAGTTCGTCCTGTTTCTTGGCTTGTTCGTCGAGTTCGCGCAGGCGCGCGAGTTTGTCGGCAATCTTGATTTCCAGCCCGCGCGGCACCGGCTGGTACCAGGCCGGCGTGTCCATCCCGTCGGGGAAGTAATGCTCGCCGGCGGCGTAGGCGTTCGGTTCGTCGTGGGCGTAGCGGTATTCGCGGCCGTAGCCCAGATCCTTCATCAGGCGGGTCGGCGCGTTGCGCAGGTGCACCGGCACCGGGCGCGACGCGTCCTGCTTCACGAAGGCACGGGCGGCATTATACGCCTTGTAGCCGGCGTTGCTCTTGGCGGCGACGGCCAGATAGATCGCCGCCTGCGCCAGCGCGAGCTCGCCCTCGGGGCTGCCCAGGCGCTCGAAGGTGGTCGCCGCGTCGTTGGCGATCTGCATGGCGCGCGGGTCGGCGAGGCCGATATCCTCCCACGCCATGCGGACCAAGCGCCGCGCGAGGTACTTGGGGTCGGCGCCGCCGTCGAGCATGCGGGTGAGCCAGTAGAGCGCGGCGTCGGGGTTGGAGCCGCGCACCGACTTGTGCAGCGCCGAGATCTGGTCGTAGAAGGCGTCGCCGCCCTTGTCGAAGCGGCGCGCGTTGAGCGTCAGCACGTCGGCGAGGAAATCAGCGTCGACCTCTGCCACGGCGCGCGCGCGCGCGGCGGCGCGCGCCTGCTCGACGAGGTTCAGGTAGCGCCGCGCGTCGCCATCGGCGTAGCCGGCCAGCATCGCACGTGCGTCACCGGTAAATTCAAGGCCTTCGAGCGCGCCGGCTGCGTGCGCGCGCTCGAACAGTTCGCCAAGCTCGGTTTCGCTCAGGGGTTCGAGCACGTAGACCTGCGCGCGCGAGAGCAGCGCGCGGTTCACCTCGAACGAGGGGTTCTCGGTGGTCGCGCCGATGAAGGTGAGCAGCCCCGACTCGACAAAGGGCAGGAACGCGTCCTGCTGCGCCTTGTTGAAGCGGTGCACCTCGTCGACGAACAGCACGGTGCGCCGGCCGGAGGTGGCCAGCGCGACATGCGCGCGCTCGATCGCCTCGCGGATCTCCTTGATGCCGGCGAACACCGCCGAGACCGGGATGAACTCGGCGTCGAAGGCGCGGGCGAGGATGCGCGCGAGCGTGGTCTTGCCGACGCCCGGCGGCCCCCACAGGATCATCGAGTGCAGCGCGTTCGCCTCGAGCGCGAGCGACAGCGGCTTGCCCGGGCCGATCAGGTGGCGCTGGCCGACCACCTCGGCGAGCGAGGCGGGCCTGAGCGCTTCGGCCAGCGGCTTTTCGGGTTCCCGGGCGGCAAAAAGGTCGGTCATCCCCCGAGGCTAACGCGGCCGGCGGCCTGTGGCAAATCGCTAGCGCGAATCCTGCTCGAGCGGCGCGTAGTCGGCGGCGGCGGTCTCGGGCGGCGCCAGTTGCCAGGCCGGCTGCTTGCGCGCGTAAAAAACGAAGGGCGGCAGCGCGGCGAGCACCAGCAGGCCGCACAGCAAGGCGGCGTAGCCTGGGGCGGACAGCGGGAAGTGCTCGCTCGAGGGCGGGATGAAGCCCAGCAGCAGCGCGAACAGCGACGCGGCGGCGCCGGTGCTGGCGACAAGCGGCAGCCGGCCCAGCCGGTAGCCGCGCGTGACGCTCGGCTGGCTGCGGCGCAGATGCAGCGCGCTGGCGAACATCAGCAGGTAGACGACGAGGTAGAGCTGGGCGGCCAGCGCCGAGAGCAGCCAGAACGCGGCGGAGACGTCGGGGATCAGTACGTAGACCGAGGAAATCAGCGAGACGACCAGGGCCTGCAGGCACATGATGTTGGCCGGCATGCCGGCGCGGTTCTCGCGCTGGAACCAGGGCGGCAGCAGGCCGGCACGCCCCGCGTATTGCAGGCCCTTGGCCGAGCCCGCGACCCAGGTGAGCATCGAGCCGAACACGCCGACGATCAGCATCAGACCGACTGGTTTGAGCCAGGGCGCCAAGGAGCCGGTCAGCACCGCCGCGAACGCCTGCATCACGCCGACGGTCAGGCTGATCTCGTGCGCAGGCACCGCGGTGGCGATCGCCAGCGTCGGCGGGATGAAGATCAGCAGCGTCAGCAGCACGCAGAGGATCAGCGCGCGGCGCATGCCGGCGACCGGGTCGGCCAGGCGGCGCGCATAGACGGCGTTCACCTCGATGCCCGAGTAGGCGAGGAAGCAGCTGACGATCAGCACCAGCGAGGCGAGGTCGCCCTCGAAGTGCTGCCACAGCGAGGCGGCACCCTTGCCGTGGCCGGCGAGCACGCCGCCGCCTTCGAGCTGCGGCCACAGCGCGGCCATGTGAAGCGGCGTGCTCGATGGCATGCCGCCCATCAGCGCGTGCACGGCAAGCGCGCTTAACAGCAGCGCCGGCAGCAGGGTGCCGATGAGCATGAACAGCGAGGAGAGCCGGGCGAGCGCTTCGACGCCGCGCAAGGCCAATAGCGTGATCAGCCAGATCGACACCACGACGACGCCGGCGGTGAACGCGCCATTGCCGGCGAGCGCCGGATTGAACAGGTAGGCCAGCGTGTCGGCGCCGAAGGCGAGGATGACCGGCAGCAACAGCGCCGCCTGCACCCACATCAGCCAGCTTGCGGCAAAGCCCGCGCGCTCGCCGAAGGCCTGGCGCACCCAGCCGTAGATGCCGCCGCGCCAGGTCGACCCCAGCTCGGCGGTCACCAGCGCGGCCGGGATGAAAAAGAGCAGCGCCGGCAGCACGAACAAGAGGACGGAGCCCAGGCCGTACATCGCCATGCCGGGCAGGGTGCGGATGCTGGCGACGGCGGCGACGTTCATCAGCGCGAGCGTCAGCCAGGAAAGCGGGCGGGAGGCGGTGTCTTTCATCGCCGGCCTTCGTCTGCGCAGCGGCGCAGCCGGCGCTGCACGACGGTGTAGCCCAGACCATGTGCCGGATAAAGCGGCTGGAGATTCATATGGCGTATGCGCAAAAGTTTTTCAGATTCATAGTCTAGACTGGCTGTCATTAACCGCCCGCGCTCTTGCCCCGGGCAGGCAGTCATCAGGAGCATTCATGGCCTTGCATCGCGTCAGCCATCCGCTTGGCAACGATTCCGTGTTCGGTTCCGACACGCTCGCCCATGTCGCGGCGAGCAAGCGCTTTCCGGCCGCCGAACAGCCGCCGCGCGCGGTCTACCAGCTGGTGCACGACGAGCTCTACCTGGACGGCAACGCCCGCCAGAACCTGGCGACCTTCTGCCAGACCTGGGAAGAGGACGAGGTGCACCGGCTGATGGACCTGTCGATCGACAAGAACATGATCGACAAGGACGAGTACCCGCAGACCGCCGAGCTGGAAAGCCGCTGCGTGCACATGCTGGCCGACCTGTGGCACTCGCCGGACGCTGCGGGCACGCTGGGCACGTCGACCGTCGGTTCGAGCGAGGCGTGCATGCTGGGCGGGCTGGCCGCGCTGTGGCGCTGGCGCGCCGCGCGCAAGGCGAAGGGGCTCCCCGCCGACAAGCCGAACATGGTGTGCGGCCCGGTGCAGGTGTGCTGGCACAAGTTTGCGCGCTACTGGGACGTCGAGTTGCGCGAGGTGCCGATGGCCGACGGCCACTGGCGGATGGACGCGGACGACATGCTCGCGCGCGTCGACGAGAACACCATCATGGTGGTACCGACTTTCGGCCAGACCTTCACCGGCCTGTACGAGGACGTCGCCGCACTGGCCACCGCGCTGGACGGCCTGCAGGCCAGGACCGGCCTCGACATCGCGCTGCACGTCGACGGGGCGAGCGGCGCGATGCTCGCGCCGTTTTGCGCGCCCGACATCGTGTGGGACTTCCGATTGCCGCGCGTGAAGTCGATCAGCACCTCCGGCCACAAGTTCGGCCTGGCACCGCTGGGCGCGGGGTGGGTCGTCTGGCGCGACGCGGCCGACCTGCCCGAGGGGCTGATCTTCCACGTCAACTATCTAGGTGGCGACATGCCGACCTTCGCGCTGAACTTCTCGCGTCCGGCCGGGCAGATCGTTGCGCAGTACTACAACTTCCTCAGGCTGGGCCGCGAGGGTTACCGCCGCGTGCATCAGGCGTGCTACGACACGGCGATGTTCCTCGCGCGCGAACTGGTGAAACTTGCGCCGTTCGAGATGCTGTACGACGGCAACCCCGAAGGCGGCATCCCAGCACTGGCCTGGCGCGTCAAGGCAGGCAGCGCCCTGCCGTACACCCTGTACGACCTGGCCGACCGCCTGCGCACGCGCGGCTGGCTGGTGCCGGCGTACAGCCTGCCGGCCAATGCCGAGGAAGTGGTCGTGCAGCGCATCCTCGTCAAGCAGGGCATGTCGATCGACATGGCGCGCCTGTTGCTGGACGACTTCGCGCGCGAGATCAGCTTCTTCGACACGCACGCGCCGCACGGCTTTGTGGGGGGCGAGGCGTCGGCCGGCAACCATAGCGGCCGCTGAACAGAATTGGGGTGTGTGATCCTGGCCCGGCCTGCGCGCCGGGCCTTTTTTCGCGCGCGCCGCGTTGACCGTCCCGGAACCCGCCTACATAATCGGCCGCGCAACTGTATTGACACGGGGTGCCGCAAGCGCGGCTGAGAAAGACCCGCACCACCTGATCTGGATCATGCCAGCGTAGGGATGTCGACAGACAGGCCCGCGGCCTGGCTGCCCCGTCCTTGCGCCCGCGAGGACAAACAAGATGACGCTCCCTGCCCAAACATTCGACGCCCGCGCCGCCGCGGCCGCGCTCGCCGCGCTGCGTGCCTCCGCGCCGCTGGTGCACTGCCTGACCAACCAGGTGGTTTCCAATTTCACCGCCAATGTGCTGCTCGCCGCCGGCGCCGCGCCCGCCATGGTCGTCGCCGAAGAGGAAGCGGGCGAATTCGCGGCGCTCGCCTCGGCGCTGCTGATCAACGTCGGCACGCTGGAGCGGCCGCAGGCCGCCGCGATGCGCGCGGCGATCGGCGCGGCAAACCTGACGGGTACGCCGTGGGTGCTCGACCCGGTCGCGGTGGGGGCGCTTGGCTGGCGCACCGCGTTCTGCCGCGAG
Organism: Crenobacter intestini; assembly: GCF_004919095.1. Classification (GTDB taxonomy): domain Bacteria; phylum Pseudomonadota; class Gammaproteobacteria; order Burkholderiales; family Chromobacteriaceae; genus Craterilacuibacter; species Craterilacuibacter intestini. Next base: position 124,489 of record NZ_STGJ01000003.1, read on the forward strand.
CTGTTGGCGTTTTCTCCCGCGGTGATCCGCGGCAACGCGTCCGAAATCATCGCGCTCGCCGGCGGCACGGGCGCCGGGCGCGGGGTCGACAGCACCGCCCAGAGCGACGCCGCGCTCGAGGCCGCGCGCGCACTCGCCCGCGAGCATGGTTCGCTGGTGCTGGTCACCGGCGCCACCGACTACCTGGTCGACGCGCACGCGGTACGCGCCATCGCAGGGGGCACACCGCGCCTGCAGCAGGTCACCGGCACCGGCTGCGCGCTCTCTGCCTTGGTGGCGGCCGCCTGTGGCTGCGGTGCGCCGCGCATGGACGCGGTGGCGGCGGTGAGCGCGCTGATGAAGCTTGCCGGCGAACGTGCGGCGCCGGAGAGCCGCGGCTCGGGCAGCTTCGCCGTCGCGCTGCTGGACGAACTGGGCACGCTTGGTGGCGAGGACCTCGCCGCACGGTGGTTCGCATGAGGTCGCCCGACTACCGGGTCTACCTGGTGCTCGACCCCGGCCAGTGCGGCGGGCTTGCGGGCATGCTGCGGGTGAGCGAGGCAGCGATCGCCGGCGGGGCAGGGCTCGTGCAACTGCGAGCGCCTGACTGGAAGAAGCGCGACTGGCTCGCTGCCGCGCGCGCGCTGAAAACCCTGTGCCACGCGCGGGGTGCGCGGCTGATCGTCAACGACCATGTCGATGTGGCGCTGGCCATCGGCGCCGACGGCGTGCACGTCGGCCAGGCCGACTTGCCGGCGGGCGTGGCGCGCGCGCTGCTGGGGCCGGACGCGATCGTAGGTCTGTCGGTGAGCAGCGCGGCCGAGCTGGCTGAGGCCGACCTTGCTGCCGTCGACTACCTCGGCGTCGGGCCGGTGTTCGCCACTGCGAGCAAACCCGACGCCGCGCCGCCCCTGGATCTGCCGGCGCTCGGCGCGCTGGTGTCGGCCGCACGCCGGCCTTGCGTCGCCATCGGCGGCATTGATCTCAACAACGCGGCGGCCGTCGCCGCAACCGGCGTGGCCGGCGTCGCCGTGATCGGCGCGCTGTGCCGCGCGCCCGACCCGACCGCGGCGGCGCGTGCCTTGCTCAAGCATTTCGGAGACAACCGATGATCCCGCGTGTACTGACCATCGCCGGTTCCGATTCCGGCGGCGGCGCCGGCATCCAGGCCGACCTCAAGACCTTCTGCGCGCTGGGCGCCTACGGCGCGAGCGCCATCACCGCGCTGACCGCGCAGAACACGCTGGGCGTGCAGGCGGTACAGGCGGTCGACCCCGCCTTCGTGCGCGCGCAGTGCGACTCGGTGCTGTCCGACATCGGCGCCGACGCCGTGAAGTGCGGCATGCTCGCCAACGCGGGCATCGTGCGGACTATTGCGCGCGTGCTGGACGACTACGCGTCGCGCCATGTGGTGCTCGACACCGTGATGATCGCCAAGGGCGGCCACCCGCTGCTGGACGCGGACGCGGTGGCCGCGCTGCGCGACGAGTTGCTGCCGCGCGCCTCGCTGATCACGCCCAACCTGCCCGAGGCTGCCGCGCTGCTGGGCGAGGCAGTAGCTGCCGACGAGGAGGCGATGCTGCGTCAGGGCGAACGCCTGCTCGCGCTGGGTGCGCGCGCGGTGCTGATGAAGGGCGGGCATCTGGCTCTCAGCGCAGAGAGCGCGGACTGGCTGGTCAGCGCAGAGGGCGCCCTGCGTTTCGCCGCGCCCCGCGTCGCCACGCGGCACGGTCACGGCACCGGCTGTTCGCTCTCTGCCGCGCTGGCTGCCTTGCGCCCGCAGCGCGACAGTTGGCAGGAGACGGTGGCGGACGCCAAGCGCTGGCTCAGCGGCGCACTGGCGGCCGCCGACCGGCTGGATGTGGGCAGGGGCACCGGCCCGGTCCATCACCTCTACCGCTGGTGGTAGCGGGGCGGCCGCCTGTCTACAGTGAAATGCCGCCGTCGTGAAGGCGGCGTCACACTGCCAGCAGGAGGCCCGCCATGCGCCAGCGACGCAACACCGACCATACCCCTTCCGTAGACAGCGGCGCCTACCGGGTGCCGCTGGACGCGGCTTATCTCAAGAAGCCCGCCCACCTGCGTACGCGCAAAGAGCGCTACGAGGCCGGCCGCGCGCTCAGGGTGGCGACCCCGCGCGAGGCGCACGCGGGCTTTACGCCGCCCGCGGGGCGCGCCGACCCGGTCCAGTTGCTGCTCGCCTCCTGCGAGGGGCGGGACCCTGCGCTGTTGCCGATCCGCTGGGGGCGGATGCTCGCGTCCGAATTCGCCTTCTACCGCGGCGCCGCGGCGATCATGGCGGCCGACCTGGCCCGCACGCCGGTGAGCGGCGTCGCGGTGCAGTCCTGCGGCGACTGCCACCTGATGAACTTCGGCGCGTTCGCGACGCCCGAGCGGCGCGTGATCTTCGACATCAACGACTTCGATGAGACCTACCCGGCGCCGTGGGAGTGGGACCTCAAGCGTCTGGCGGCGAGCTTCGTGATCGCCAGCCTGCACAACGGCCACAAGTTGTCGGACGCCCGTGCCGCCGCGCGCCGTGTCGTCGAGTGTTACCGCGACAAGCTGCGCGAGCTGATGCAGATGCCGGCGCTCAAGGCCTGGTACAGCGACCTCGACTACGAGATGCTGATCGAGCAGACCGAGGACGAGGTGCTGCGCAAGCGGCGGCGCAAGGTGCTGGACAAGGCGCTCGCCCACGACAGCGCGACGGAGTTCGTCAAGCTCGGCCAGATCGACGAAGGCACGCCGCGCATCCGCGACGCGCCGCCCCTGGTCTTCCACCCGCAGGAATGGCAACGCGAAGACTTCGAGGAAACCATACGCGAGAACCTGGCGCGCTACCGTGCGTCCTTGCCGCCAGAGCGGCGCCTCTTGTTCGACCGTTTCGAGTTTGCCGACGCCGCGATCAAGGTGGTCGGCGTCGGCAGCGTCGGCACGCTGTGCGCGGTGTGCCTGTTCTTTGCCGCCGAGGACGACCCGCTGTTCCTGCAGGCGAAGGAGGCGAGGCAGTCGGTGCTCGCGCCCTACGTCGACGTCGCGCCGTTCGCGAGCGAGGGCGAGCGCGTGGTGTTCGGCCAGCGCCTGATGCAGGGCGCGTCCGACGTGTTCCTCGGCCACTTCGTCGGCGTCGGCGGCCGGCACGTCTACGTGCGGCAACTGCGCGACGTCAAGGTCAAGCCGATGGTCGAGATCTTCGACGCGGGCCATATGCTGGGCTTCGCCCGCAACACCGGCTGGGCACTGGCGCGCGCGCACGCGCGCTCGGGCGACGCGGCGCTGATCGCCGGCTACATCGGCAAGGGCGGCGACTTCGCCGAGGCGCTTGCCGAATTCGCGGTCGACTACGCGGCGCAGAACGCCCGCGATTACCAGGCGCTGCGCGACGCAGCGCTCGACGGGCGGATCGACTACCTGGAAGACGGTAGTTGAATCAATAAATGACAAATAAAAACCAAAACTGCTTGGAAAAGCAAAATGGCTAGTGTTTGCTAGTCTGGATACATTGTCGGTACGGGTAGCAAGGGGAAAACATGGGAAGGCTACGGAGCTTGGCCTGGCTGATGGTGGGCGCGGGCGCGCCGGTGATGGCGGGGGGCTTGGGAGAGTGCGCGCTGTTGGGCGACGCCGGCGCGCGGCTGGCCTGTTACGACCGGGTGGCCGGCCGCTTGCCGGCGATGCCGCAAGCGGCGCCGGGAGACGCGCCGGCCGGCGCTGCGGAGCCGGTGGCCACCCGCCTGCCTGACTTGCAGGTACCGGCAGAGGGCAAGGGGGAGGCACGGGACAGCTGGGGTAACCTGGCGGGCCTTGGCGCCGAATCATTCGCCCGCCGCTGGGAGCTCGAGCCGCAGTTCAAGGACGGCACCTTCAAGATCAAGCCCTACCAGCCGGTGTACATCCTGCCCCTGTCGTGGCGCGAGCGGATCAACAACGACCCGTGTTCGCTCAACCCGCTTAACTGCTCGCAGCGCGGCGACCAGGACTACGACCGCACCGAGCTCAAGTTCCAGCTCTCGCTCAAGACCAAGCTATGGCAGGACATGCTGGGGTCGGACGCCGACCTGTGGGCCGCGTATACCCAGCAGGCGTTCTGGCAGGCGTACGACAGCCAGAACTCTTCGCCCTTCCGTGAAACGGACTACCAGCCGGAAGTGTGGGCGACCTTCCCGGTCGAGGCGGGGCCCGACTGGCTGAAGCTCAGGATGGTCAACCTCGGCGCGGTCCACCAGTCCAATGGCGAGACCAACCCGCTGTCGCGTTCGTGGAACCGCCTGTATGCAAGCTTCGGCCTGACCTCGGGCGACTTGTCGGTAGTCGTCAAGCCGTGGTGGCGCATCCCGGAGAGCGGCAGCGGCGACAACAACCCGGACATCAGCGACTTTGTCGGGCGCATGGAGACGGTGGCCGTCTACCCCTGGCGCGACAACGTGTTCTCGCTGACCTGGCGCAATAACCTCAAGTTCGGCAGCGGCACGCCGAACCGCTCCTTCTTCCAGTTCGAGTGGGCGTTCCCGATCTCGGGCAACCTGCACGGCTACGTGCAGGCGTTCAACGGCTGGGGCGACTCGCTGCAGAACTACAACTTCCACAACAAGGGCATCGGGCTTGGCGTCTCGCTGATCGAGTGGCGCTAGCTTGCGTCGCCCCGGCACAGGGGCTTGCCGATCTCGATCAGCGGGGCGAGCGGCATGTTCACCCCGCCGATCGAATCGTCGTACTTCCAGACCTTCAGCGGCGCCGGGTAGCCGGCGGCGACCGCGCGGTCGTTCAGCGCGTAGCTGACGTTGTCGTCGCCGGTCAGCGTGATCGCGCCGCTGCCGTCACACGCCAGCGTGCCGCCGGTCAGCGTCAGCGGCCAGCGCTCGCCAAGGTCGGCCGCGCGCAAGACCAGCCTGTCGGGTTTGGGCGTACCGGCGGCGAACAACAGGCTCGCCGCCAGCAACAGCAGCAAGGCGACCATCAGGCGGGGGCGCAGCCCTGGCTTGCGCGGGCAGCGGCGTGCGCCAGCCTGCACGGTGGAGGCGAGAGAGGGAGTCATCGCGTCGTCCTTTACTGGTGCGGGTTCAGAATTGTTTGACGCAGCCGCAGACCACGCCCCATACCGTCAACTCCTGGTGCGGCCCGAGCACGATCGGCGCGTAGCGCGCGTTTTCCGGCAACAGCACGACGCGGCCGTCCCGCCTTTGCAGGCGCTTGACGGTCGGCTCGCCGTCAACGCCGGCGAGCACGATGTCGCCGTCGCGCGCGGTGCGGCGCGGGTCGATCACCAAGAGGTCGCCTTCGTCGATGCCGGCGCCGGTCATCGAGTCGCCTTCGACGCGTACCATGAAGCGCTCGCCGGTCAGCAGCAGCGCGTTGAGGTCGACATAGTCGTCGACATGGTCGTCGGCCGGGCTGGGCAGGCCCGCGCGCACCTTGCTCGCAAAGACGGGCACGTTGGCCGCAGCAGCCAGCGGCGCGGGCAGCAAGCGGGTAGGGTAGGGCGGCAACTGGCGCGCCGCGCCGGCAAGGTGCTGGCTGCGCGCGGCGATGCGCCGCTCGACAAAGTCGATCACCGCGCCCTTGTCTTGTTCGGGGACGCGGATCTGTACCAGCGGGCCTTGCTCGCCGAAACGGCCGCTGCCTTTCTTGCGGCCGGCGCCGGTGCGGGCGCCGCCGTGGGTGTGTTCGGTCATGCTGTTTCCTCCTGATTTGAATTCTGCACCCGAATTCAAAATGCGGCAAGCATCGCAAGGCGCAACTGCGCGCAGTCGTTGCCGACAGGCAACAGTCGAGGAAAGAGGCAGGGAGGAAGGCGCGCCGGCGAAGAGGCCGGCGCGAGGGGAGGCTAGCCTACGCGGCCGACGATGGCGGCGTTGGCGATCAGCTCGTCGAGCAGCGCCATCGACGCGCGGCCGCTGATCGAGAACGGGTCGAGTTCGGGCTTGGCCGAGTAGCGCAAGAGCAGCGAGGGGTTGACCTTGGCCAGGTTGACCTGGCCCATCGTCCAGTTGGAGAAGCGGCGCTGGTCGATCTCCTCGAAGCACAACAGTTCTACGCCATGGTGGCGCGGGTCGGCGGCGATGGTGTTGTAGAGCTTGCACACTTCCTGGCGGCTACCCTCGAGCACCTGCATGAAGATGTCGCCGCTGTAGCAGAGGATGCCGGTGATGCCGAGCGCCGGGTTGTGCGTATGCGACTGGGCGAGGATGCTGTCGAGCAGCTCCTGGGTGTGCGGCTGGACCGCGCGGCTGGCGTAAAGCAGTCGGACGAGCATGGGGGTCTCCTCTCGTTAAAGGGTGATGCTGCCTAAGCTCAGCCCTTGCGGCCGGGCAGCAGCGACAGGAATTCGCGCCTGAGCGACGGGTTCTTCAGGAAGGCGCCGCGCATCACGCTGTTGATCATCTTGGAGTCGCTGTCGCGCACGCCGCGCCAGTGCATGCAGAAGTGGTCTGCTTCCATCACGATCGCCAAGCCGTCCGGGTTCATCTTTTCCTGCAGCAGGTCGGCGAGCTGGATCACCGCTTCCTCCTGGATCTGCGGCCGGCTCATCACCCACTCGGCCAGCCGCGCGTACTTGGACAAGCCGATCAGGTTGGAGTGCTCGTTGGGCATCACGCCTATCCACACGCGGCCGATGATGGGGCACAGGTGGTGCGAGCACGCGCTGCGCACGGTGATCGGGCCGACGATCATCAGCTCGTTCAGGTGCTCGGCATTCGGGAACTCGGTGACCGGCGGCGCCTTCACGTAGCGGCCGCGGAACACTTCCTGCATATACATCTTGGCGACGCGGCGCGCGGTTTCCTGCGTGTTGTGGTCGCTGTCGATGTCGATCACCAGGCTGCGCAGCACTTCGCCCATGCGCGCCTCGACCTCTTGTTGCAGGGCGGTGAGTTCGTCGCCCTCGATGAAGTCGGCGATATTGTCGTTGGCGTGGAAGCGCTGACCGCTCTGGCGGATGCGCGCGCGGATGCGTTCGGAAACCGGCTGGTAGTTGGGATGTTCGGTGCTCACAAGCTGTCCTCTTCTCGTTTGCGTGCGGCGGGGTGCGAAAAGTCTAATCCGACAGTTTATGTCGGAAATGCAAACTTCAAGTCCGCCGTCCTGTTTTTATTTGCGTACCTACACGGGTTCCAGCGGCAGCGCACAGCGCGCGCAGATCAGCGCGACGTCGCCGCGCGAGATCCAGGCGCTCGCCTGGCAGCCAGGGCAGGCGAGGCGCTGCCGGTTGCTGGGCCTGGGTGGTGGCGGCGCGACGATGGACAGCGCGCGGCCTTCGGCCTCGGCGGCGGCCAGCGGCGCCTGCGCCTCGGGGGCAGCCGGCGGCGGGGGCGGTGTCCACGGTGCGATGTCGTTCATGCCGTCCGGCGGCGGCGGGGCGACCGGGTCGAAGCGCGCCTCGACGCGCGCGAGCACCGCCTGCGGCGCCTCCGGCGCGTGGCGGTCGTAGACGGGCAGCTTGAAGCCCTGGGCGAGCAGCGCGCGGCAGGCACCCTGGAAGGCGCCGCCTTCGATGATGTAGTGGCTGACCCGGTTGCCGCCGGTGTCGCCGCCGGGTGCGCCGGTGTTCGAGGGCATCAGCCCGACTTCCTGCATCTTGGCGGCCCACTCGCCGTTGTGGTGGTTCGAGCGGGTCGGCTTGCCGAGGTTCTCCTGCCAGTGGTGGACCATCTCGTGCACCAGCGTCGAGAGCACCTCGTCAAGCGGGCGCAACGCGAAGTAACCGGGGTTGAGCGCGATCTCGTCGAGGCGCTCGTCGCTCGCGCCTGAGAAGCGCGCGGGCTGGTGGTGGCCGTAACGGGTACGCGCGGCGCGCAGGGTGAGCACGCAAGGCGGCAGCTCGCCGGCAAACAGCGTGTGGTTGAAGTGGTCGAACGCCGTTTGCAAGGCCCGGTACAGCGCGAGGCCGGGCGCGTCCTGTTCGGTCATCGGTCGGACTCCGGTGGGGGGGCGTGCCATTTTGGCGAGCCGCTGGCAGCTTGTCCATCGGCGCTGGTGTCGGTGGCGAGTCCCAGTCTCGATAGCCGGGAGATCAGCGTGGTGCGCGGCAATTTGAGCGCGCGGGCGGCGGCCGAGAGGTTGCCCGCGTGTTCGGCGAGCGCGCCTTGCAGCAGATGCCCCTCGAAGCGCGCCAATTGTTCGCGCAGGCCCTCGGTGTCGTGGCGGACGGGCGCGAGCGCGGCCGGCAGCGGGCCGGGCGAGGGCAGCGCGTCCTCGTTGAAATAGAGCCGCGCCAGCACGCTGCCCTGATCGCGTGCGAGCAGCAGGCTGCGCCGGATCACGTTTTCCAGTTCGCGCACGTTGCCCGGCCAGTCGTGCGCCATCAGTTCATCCAGCGCATGCTGGCCGATCGACGTCACCTGCGGGTTCAGTTGCGGCGCGTAACGGGCGACGAAGCGGCGCGCGAGCAGCGCGACGTCGCTTGCGCGCTTGCGCAGCGGCGGGATGGCGACCACGCCGACGTTGAGCCGGTAGTAGAGGTCTTCGCGCAGGCGGCCGTCGCGTACGGCGGCAAGCGGTGGCTGGTTGAGCGCGGCGATCAGCCGCACATCGGTGCGCAGCGGCTTCTCGGCGCCCAAGGGCAGGAAGCTGCCGTCCTGCAGCACGCGCAGCAGCTTGCTTTGCAGCGCGATCGGCATCGAGTTGATCTCGTCGAGGAACAGCGTGCCGCCGTCGGCCAGCGAGAACAGCCCCTTGCGGTTTTCGGCGCCGGTGAACGCGCCGCGGGTGGTGCCGAACAGCGTGCTCTCGATCAGGTTTTCCGGCACCGCCGCGCAATTGAGGCACAGCATGGGCAGGTGCGCGCGCGGGCTGGCCGCGTGCGCGCGCCGCGCGAACAGCTCCTTGCCGGTGCCGGTCTCGCCGTGGATCAGGATGGGCAACTCGCACGCGGCGAAGGTGTCGACCGCATCCAGTTGCGCGGTGAGCGCCGGGTGTTCGCCGACGATTTCCGGTGCCTTCTCGGCGCGGCCCCGGGTTTCGGGCGGCCGTTCGATGCGGCCGATCTCGATGGCGCCGATGATGGTGCCGTCGCGCCCGGTCAGCGGTTGCGCGCTGTGCACATAGTGCAGCAGTTCGCCGCCGGCGCCGCTATACGCCTGGTAATTGTCGACAAAGCGCTGCCCGTCCTCCACGCAGCGCAGCAAGGTGCTGTCCTCGGCCTTCAGCCACGGGCTGACTTCGAGCACATGGCGGCCGATGATGCTTTTCGGGTCTACGCCGTCCATGCGCGCGCTGGCGCGGTTGTAATAAACGAATACCCCGCCGGCGTCGACGATGGTGACCGGCTGCTCGAGGTGGTCGAATACCTTGCCCAGGCTGTCGGCCAGCCAGTGGATTTCCTTCATGCGCATCGCCTGAATGTTCACTCTGCCGGCATTGTGCCCTGCAGCCTGGCAAGTGCAAAGCAAATGCGCGCTTTTGTGCGAATCCGGTCGAGGTTGACCTCGATCAACGGTCGTTTTTGAACATTCGTGGCGCCTGATGTACGATATGGCGACATAATATTGCAAAGAACAGACTGTGGTAGCCGTAGCCCGGGCTGGCTGCCACCCGGAATTTTCATTGGCGTAAGGGGGCGATCATGGCATCGCAACAGGGAAAACTGGGGACGCTGGCGCTGACAGGGCTGGTGGTCGGGGCGATTGTCGGCAGCGGGGTGTTCGCGCTGCCGCAGAACATGGCCGAAGGTGCCGGCGCCGGCGCGATCCTGATCGCGTGGGCGGTCACCTTTGTCGGCATGTTCGCGCTGACGCGCATCTTCCAGTGGCTGACGCTCAGCCGGCCGGACATCACCGACGGCGTGTACGGCTACGCCCGGCAAGGCTTCGGCGAGTATCTGGGGTTCAGCGCCGCCTGGGGCTACTGGATGTCGGTGTGGATAGGCAGCACCGGCTACCTGGTGGTGATGTTTAGCGCCTTGGGTTCGTTTGGCGCGCTCTCCTTCTTTGGCGACGGCACCACCTTGCCGGCGATGGCCGGCGGCCTCGTGGTGCTCGCGCTGATGCACGGCTTCGTGTTGATGGGGGTGCGCTCGGCGGCCATCCTCAATACGGTGGTCACCATCGCCAAGGTGGTGCCGATCGGCCTCTTCATCGTCTGCGTCGGCCTCGCTTTCCGCGTCGAGACCTTCAACCTCGACTTCTGGGGTAGCCCCGAACTTGGCAGCATCGCCGACCAGGTGAAGAACACCATGCTGTATACGGTGTGGGTGTTCCTCGGCATCGAGTGCGCGACGGTGTACGCGAACCGCGCGCGCGACATGGCGACCGTCAGCCGTGCCACGCTGCTGGGCTTTCTGATCACCATCGGCCTGTTTGTCTGCGTGTCGGTGCTGTCGCTGGGGGTCGTCCCGCAGGAGGAGCTGGCGGCGATGAAGAACCCGTCGATGGCCGCGGTGATGGCGCGCGCGGTCGGTCCGTGGGGCGGGGCGCTGGTCAATGTCGGCCTGATCCTGTCGGTCGGTGGCGCCTTCCTCGCGTGGTCGCTGATCTCCAGCGAAATGCTCTATCTCGCCGCGCGCGGCGACAAGCACACCGCGCCTGCGCTGTTCGGCCGCCTCAACGCCAACGGCACGCCGGCCAACGCGCTGTGGCTGACCAACGGCCTGATCGGCTGCCTCTTGGTGATCAACCACTTCAACGAAGCCGGCTACAACATCCTGATCCAGCTCGCCTCGTCGATGGCGCTGATCCCGTACTTCCTGTGCGCGGCGTTCGGGCTGAAGCTCGCGCTGGGTGCGCCGGCAGGGCGGGGCGGCATGCTGGCGGTCACCGCGCTGGGTACCGCCTACGGGGTGTGGCTGATCTACGCGGGCGGGCTCTCCTACCTGCTGCTGTCAATGATCCTCTACGTGCCGGCGCTGGGCTTCTTCTGGCAGGCGCGCCGCGAGCGCGGCCTGCCGGTGTTCGCCGGGCCGCACGAGCAGGCGTTCGCCGCGCTGGTGGTACTTGGCGCGTGTTCGGCGCTGTACATGCTCGCGCAGGGGACGTTCTCGCTATAAGGGCGCGGCGCCGCCTGCCAGCTGCTAGTCTCGATGGATGGACTTCAGCCGGGAGTGAACGGACATGGGCATGCTGCCGCCTGTCGAATTCGTCGTGCTGGGCGGCGGCCTTGCCGGGCGCCGCCTCGCCTGCGACCTTGCCCGCCTCGGGCAGCAGGGCATCCTGATCGAATACCACGCCTTCGGCGGGGCGACCCTCAACGTCGCCTGCCTGCCCGACGCGATGCTGGTGCGGGCCGCGCGGATCGCGCGGCAGATCCGGCGCGGCGAGGGTTGCGGCGTCGGGCAGGGCGACGCCGGCGTCGACCTGGGGCGGCTCTTTTCGGCCGTCGGCGCCACCGTCAGCGCCGCGCGTTCGCACGACCTGGCGTTATGGCCGGCCGACCGTGTCGAACTCGTGATCGGCCAGGGCAGGCTGATCGAACCCGACCGCGTCGAGGTCGCGCTCGCCGACGGTACCTTCCGCCGCGTCCGCACGCGGCGCGTCTTTGTCGCCACCGGCACCACGGTGGCGACGCCCGATATCCCCGGCCTGTCCGGCGCGTGTCCGCTGACGCCGCGCGAACTGTTCCGCCTGACCCGGGTGCCGCCGCAACTGGTGATCCTGGGGGCGAGCTTCGGCGGCATGGCGTACGCGCAGGCCTTCGCGGCGCTGGGCGCCGAGGTCACGCTGATCGACGAGCACGAGCGGGTCGCCCGTTTCGAGGACGCGGTGTTTTCCGACGCGCTCGCCCAACAGTTGCGCCACGAGGGGGTCAGGCTGTTGACGTCGACCCGGGTGAGCGGGGTGTCCGGGCTGAGCGGCGAGGGGGTGACGCTGTCGCTCGAACAGGGCCGGCAGCAGTTCGAGCTCGACGCGAGCGACATCCTGCTCGCCGGCGCGCGGCAGCCGCTGACCCGCAATATCGGCCTGGAGGCGGTCGGCGTGCGGCTTGACGCGCACGGCTGCATCGTCGTCGACGAGACGCTGAAGAGCTCGGTCGACGGCATCTACGCATTGGGCGACGTCGCCGCGTACCCGACGCCGGGGCACGCGGTCAGCGACGACGCGCGTGTCGCGCTGTCGCTGTACGGCGCGCCGCCGCGGACCACCGCGGGGCGGGTGCTGCCGCGCATCGCCTTTGTCGACCCCGAGTACGCGCGCATCGGCCTGTCGGAAGCCGAGGCGCGCCAGGCGGGGATTGCGGTGCGGGTGTGCCGGCTGCCGATGCACGCGGTGACCCGCGCGTGGTCGGAAGGGGAACTGGGCGGGTTGATGCAGGCGGTGCTCGCCGAGGACGACGGGCGCATCCTGGGTTTCGCGATGCTGGGAATCGGTGCCGGAGACGTGACCTCGGCGGTGCAGGTCGCGATGCACGCAGGCTTGCCCGCTGCGGCGCTGGCCGAGCTGCCGCTGGCGCACCCGACCGCCGCCGAGGCGCTCAACGTGCTGTTCGGCAGCGGCGCTTGAGTATGCGGTTAGACGCCGAGCGCAGCCATCAGGCCCATGGTTAGCACGAAACAGGTGACGCCGGTCAGGATCAGGTTGATCATCCGCTCGCGCTCGAAGCGGCTCTCCAGGTGTTCCTTGTGCGAGGCCATGCGCGCGCGCGCGTCCTGCGCCTCGACGCGCAGGGTGTTTTCCTCGGCGACAAGGCCGATCAGCGCCTCGCAGCTCAAGTCACGCACCGTCTGCAGGTCCCATACCGCGAGCAACTGGTCGGCACGGCCCTTGAAGCAGCAGCCGGCGCGCTGTTCATGGTCGAACCACTCGAAGTCGAACCCCTGGCTTGCGTAGAAGCTGTTGCGGCGCAGCCTGCTCTCCTCGTCGGCGGCTTCGTCAGGGTGCAGCAGGATGCGGGCAACGGCGTAGTCGGGGTAGCGCTGTTTCGCCCACAGGATGGTCTGCGCGAACAGATAGGCCGGCAGGCCGTGCCCGGCAAGCGTCTCGCTGACCGGGATGCCGCCCTTGGGACCGAAGTGCAGCGTGCGGCTGTCGTGGTCGGCGATCACCCACGCGCTGTTGAGCGTGTCGTACCATTTCGCGTCGTCGCCGTCGAGCAGTTGCCAGTCTTCACCGTACTGGCGCATGCACGCGCGCAGCTGCACGCGGAAGGTGTCGGACGTGGCGCGCTGGCCGCGCAGCTTGCGTACCAGCGCGAACACGGTCTGGCTGCCTGCGGGCAGAGCGAGCACCGCCTCGGATTGCGCTTCGGTGCCGGCGAGCAGTTCGTCGGCGCTCAGGGCTTGTTGGGTGGCGTTTTCCATGCGGTGCCTCTATCGCTTGCGTGGTTTGGCGGCGCGGGACGTGAAAAAGCCCTGCTTGCGTGCAAGCAGGGCTTTCTGGCTGGCGGAGTGGACGGGACTCGAACCCGCGACCCCCGGCGTGACAGGCCGGTATTCTAACCAACTGAACTACCACTCCAAAAATCAAATTGTCTGGTGGGCGCTGACGGGATCGAACCGCCGACATTCTGCTTGTAAGGCAGACGCTCTACCAACTGAGCTAAGCGCCCAGACCTTGTACTGCTTGCGTTATTGGCGGAGTGGACGGGACTCGAACCCGCGACCCCCGGCGTGACAGGCCGGTATTCTAACCAACTGAACTACCACTCCAAAAATCAAATTGTCTGGTGGGCGCTGACGGGATCGAACCGCCGACATTCTGCTTGTAAGGCAGACGCTCTACCAACTGAGCTAAGCGCCCAGACCTTGTACTGCTTGCGTTATTGGCGGAGTGGACGGGACTCGAACCCGCGACCCCCGGCGTGACAGGCCGGTATTCTAACCAACTGAACTACCACTCCAAAACTGGTGGGCGGTACTGGACTCGAACCAGCGACCCCTGCCGTGTGAAGGCAGTGCTCTACCAACTGAGACTAACCGCCCGGAAAACTATGCGTGAGGTTGGCGGAGTGGACGGGACTCGAACCCGCGACCCCCGGCGTGACAGGCCGGTATTCTAACCAACTGAACTACCACTCCATAACCATCTTGCTTGGTGGGCGCTGACGGGATCGAACCGCCGACATTCTGCTTGTAAGGCAGACGCTCTACCAACTGAGCTAAGCGCCCGATCCGGTACTAAATTATTGTTGGCGGAGTGGACGGGACTCGAACCCGCGACCCCCGGCGTGACAGGCCGGTATTCTAACCAACTGAACTACCACTCCATAACTGGTGGGCGGTACTGGACTCGAACCAGCGACCCCTGCCGTGTGAAGGCAGTGCTCTACCAACTGAGACTAACCGCCCGGAAAACCGATAGCGAAGGTGTGGCGGAGTGGACGGGACTCGAACCCGCGACCCCCGGCGTGACAGGCCGGTATTCTAACCAACTGAACTACCACTCCATGGACCTTCTGGTGGGCGCTGACGGGATCGAACCGCCGACATTCTGCTTGTAAGGCAGACGCTCTACCAACTGAGCTAAGCGCCCTTCGCCGCGACATGCTGCGTCGTTCAGCGAGGACGGCATTAAAACACATGCTGTTTTTTCACGCAAGGCGCATTTGGAAAATATTTTCCAAAAACAGCGCAAGTCGGCAATTTGCGCTGCCCTGCACGCATTTTGTCCGACAAGCATGATGACGTGTGCTATCTGCCGGCGGTATCATCGCCCGATTCGCCTTTATAGGGAAGATGGCAACAATGAAGACGACCTTTCTCGATTTTGAGCAGCCGATTGCCGAGCTCGAGAACAAGATAGAAGAGTTGCGCTACGTGCAGGACGACTCGGTGCTCGACATCTCCGAGGAGATCGAGCGCCTGCAAAAGAAAAGCCAGGAACTGACCCGCGCCCTGTACGCCAAGCTTTCGCCCGCGCAGGTCTCGCAGGTCGCCCGCCACCCGCAGCGTCCGTATTCGCTCGACTATATCGGCGCGATGTTCACCGACTTCCACGAGTTGCACGGCGACCGAGCGTTTGCCGACGACGCGGCGATCGTCGGCGGCCTGGCTCGTTTCAACGGGCAGGCGGTCGTGGTGATCGGCCACCAGAAGGGGCGCGACACCAAGGAGAAGTTGCTGCGCAACTTCGGCATGCCGCGTCCGGAGGGCTACCGCAAGGCGCTGCGCCTGATGAAGCTGGCCGAGAAGTTCAGCCTGCCGGTGATGACCTTCATCGATACCCCGGGTGCGTACCCGGGTATCGGTGCCGAGGAGCGCGGCCAGTCCGAGGCGATCGGCCGCAACCTCTACGAGATGGCCAAACTGCGCGTGCCGGTGATCTGCACGGTGATCGGCGAGGGCGGCTCCGGCGGCGCGCTGGCGATTGCGGTGGGCGATTGCGTGAACATGCTGCAGTACTCGACGTACTCGGTGATCTCGCCGGAAGGTTGCGCGTCCATCCTGTGGAAGACCGCGGAGCGGGCCGCCGACGCGGCCGAGGCGCTGGGCATCACCGCACACCGCCTGAAGTCGCTCGGCCTGGTCGACCGCGTGGTGAACGAGCCCGCAGGCGGCGCGCACCGTGACCACGCGGCGATGATGGTCGCGCTCAAGCGGGTGCTGCAGGAAGAGCTCAAGGAGTTGCAGTCGCGCGGCATCGACGAGCTGCTGCGCCAGCGTTTCGATCGCCTGATGGACTATGGACGCTACAAGGAAGAGGCCGCGTAAGGCCGGGTCCCTGCTTCCTGATCACTGGCCGGACGAATTGTCCGGCCAGTGTCGTTTGGAGGTGGGGCTCTCCGGCGGGGTCGACTCGATGGTGCTCTTGCACCTGTTGGTCGCGGCGCGCAAGGAACGCGGCTTTGAGCTTTGCGCCGTGCACGTGCACCACGGCTTGAGTGCCGAGGCCGACGCGTGGGTCGCCCATTGCGCGCGCGTGTGCGAGGCGTGGCAGGTGCCGCTGCGCGTCAGGCGGGTGGCCGTGCGGGTCGAGGGCGGGCAGTCGCTCGAGGCCGTCGCCCGGCGCGAGCGCTACCGCGTCTACCGCGAAAGCACGGCCGACGCGGTGGTGCTCGCCCACCATCAGGACGACCTGGCGGAAACCGTGCTGCTGCAACTGTTGCGCGGCGGCGGTGCGCGCGCGCTCGCGGCGATGCCGGCGTGGCGGCAGGACGGCGCGCTCGCGCTGTGGCGGCCGCTGCTCGCGCGCACCCGCGACGAGCTGCTCGCCTACGCGCGCGAGCACGGCATCGGATGGGTCGACGACGATAGCAACCTGGATACCCGTTGGCGGCGCAACCTGCTGCGCCACCGGGTGATGCCCGGGCTTGCCGCGGCGCTGCCGCACTACCGCGCGCACCTTGCGCGTTCGGCGCAACTGGCGGCGGACGCCGCCGCGGTGCTGGACGAAGTCGCCGCCGCCGACCTTGCCGCGTGCCTGGCGGGAGACGCCTTGTCACGGGATGGCTTGCTTGCGCTGTCCCCGCCGCGCCAGCGCGAGCTTCTGCGTCACTGGTGCGCGACGCTCGGGTTTGGCCTGCCGACGCCGGCCGCGCTCGAATCGTTCCGCGGTGCGCTCGTTGCCGGCCACGCCGGCGCGGTCGCGCTCGAGCTTGCCGGCGCCTCGCTGGTGCACTACCGCGGCCGCATCCATCTGGTGCGCGAGCGCGTGCTGCCCGCCTGCCAGCCGCTACCCGCGCTTGCCTGTCCCCAGTTGCTGCGCTGCGAGGCGGGGCGCCTCAGTATCGAGCCCGCGTCGCCGGGCTTGCCGATGGCGTGGCTCGCGGGCGGGCTGTCGCTGCGCGCGCGCGCGGGCGGCGAGCGCCTCGCGCAGCGTGCGGGGACGCGCACGGTCAAGCAATTGCTGCAGGAGGCGGGCGTGTTGCCGCGCCTGCGCGAGCGCTGGCCACTGCTCTACCGTGGGGAGGCGCTGGTCGCCGTGCCGGGCGTAGCGTTCACGCAGGAGGATAGGGTGGAGGCGGGTTGGCGGCCGGTGTGGCTGCCGGATTGAAGGCATGAAAAAAGGCGGCCTCGGCCGCCTTTTTATTTGTGCCGCGAGTTTAGTCGCGGTCGCCGCCGAAGGCCATGAACAGCTGCAGCAGGCTGGTGAACAGGTTGTAGATGCCGATGTAGATGGTCAGCGCGGCGGAGATGTAGTTGGTCTCGCCACCGTCGACGATCATCTTGACCTGCCAGAGGATCATCAGCGAGCTGAACAGCGCGAACGCCGCGGCCAGTGTCAGCTGCAGCGCGGGCAGCTGCAGGAAGATGTTGGCGACGACGGCGACCATCAGCACGATCGCGCCGACGGTCAGGAAGCGGCCGAGGCCCGACAGGTCACGCTTGGTGGTGGTGGCGATGCCGGCCATCGCGAAGAACACGACCGAAGTCGCGCCGCCGGCCATCATCACCAGTTGCGCGCCGTTCTTCAGGCTGAGCGCGACCTGCAGCAAGGGGCCGAGCAGCAGGCCCATGAACAGGGTGAACACCATCATCAGCACGACGCCCATCGAGCTGTTGCGGTTCTTCTCGATCGCGAACATCAGGCCGTACAGCACGGCAAGCATGATCAGGCTGGACATGATCGGGCTGCCCGCCATGAACGCGAAGCTCATGTTGGTGCCGATCACCGCGCCGAAGATGGTCGGGATCATCGACAGGGCCAGAAGCGCGTAGGTATTGCGCAGAACCTTATGGCTGGACCCGACCTGAGTGGTGCTCGTGTAGGCCGTGTGAAGGTTCGGTTGCATAAGGTTGTGTCTCCTTGTGGGTTGCGGTGAGCGTGTGACTTCACCAATGGTAATTGGTTTCCATTATGGATGGAATTTTCGTGGCTGTCTTGCCAGTGGCAGGCGCTGCGTGTAAGCTGCGCGCTCCTGTTTCGGGCGTGCGCGCCCGGCAAGACGGGGCGAGGGTGGCGGAATTGGTAGACGCACTGGATTTAGGTTCCAGCGCCGCAAGGCGTGTGAGTTCGAGTCTCATCCCTCGCACCAGCGGTTGTTGATTGGCCGCGATTGCAAGTACAAACCCGTGTCGATGATGGCTAAGCCGTATCGCGCGGGTTTTGTCTTTTTTGCGCCCATTCTTTGGTGCTGCGGCAACCCCGCGTTGCTTTGGCCAGCAAAAAGGCACCCCGCAGGGTGCCTTGCCGAATGCGGCCTGCCTTGCTTAGGCGCGCTTCTTGAATTCGTTGGTGCGGGTGTCGATCTCGATCTTCTCGCCGGTGTTCACGAACGCCGGAACCTGCACTTCGAAGGTGGTGCCTACCAGGCGGGCCGGCTTGAGGACCTTGCCCGAGGTGTCGCCGCGCACGGCCGGTTCGGTGTACTCGACTTCGCGCACGACGGTGGTCGGCAGTTCAACCGAGATCGCCTTGCCGTCGTAGAAGGTCACCTGGCACACGTCTTCCATGCCGTCGACGATGTAGTTGATGGTGTCGCCCAGGTTGTCGGCTTCGACTTCGTACTGGTTGAATTCGCTGTCCATGAACACGTACATCGGGTCTGCGAAGTAGGTGTAGGTGCAGTCCTTGCGGTCGAGCACGATCACGTCGAACTTGTCGTCGGCGCGGTAAACGGTTTCAGAGCCAGCACCGGTCAGCAGGTTCTTCATCTTCATCTTGACGACGGAAGCGTTACGGCCGGACTTGCTGAATTCGGCTTTCTGCACAACCATCGGGTCGTTGCCGACCATGAATACGTTGCCTGGACGGAGTTCCTGTGCGGTTTTCATTGCGTGTAAGTTCCCAAACTCTTGAATTAAATCGGAAAAGCGGTTCCGAGAAACGGGCTATTGTAGCCGGTTTTCGCAGAAATGCACCAGTCTTGTCGCAAGATCGCCGCCGACGAGCTGCCGGCCGGCCCACTGCCAGCCGTGGCGGGTCAGCATGGGCGTGCTGGCGATGAAGGCGTCCCAGTGTTCGGCGAGGCCTCGGTGGCGGTTGAACGCGTGTTGCGCGGTGACCAGCGCGTCGCGCGTCGCGCCATCCAGCGACGCGGTGTAGCGCTCGAGGAAGGCGTCGAGCTTCACCATGTGCGCGTCCTCGTCCTGCGGGTAGATGTGCCACAGGAAGGGGCGCGCCGCCCATTGCGCGCGCATGAAGCTGTCCTCGCCGCGCACGATGTTGACGTCGCAGCTCCACAGCAGGCGGTCAAACCCCGCCTGGTCGGTGAACGGCAGCACGTCGACCTGCAGCTGGCCCAGGCGCACGCTGTCGCCGGCGGCAAGTTTCTCTTGCCCGAGCGCGCGCGCGACGTCGGCGAGCACCCGGCTTGCCGGCACCAGTACCCGCCACGGGGTGCCGCTGCTGGCGAGGTGTTGCAGCCAGGGCGTGACCGCCGCGTTCTCGTAGCAGAACAGGCTGGCCCAGCGCTCGGCGCCCCGGCGGGGCGCGACGCCGCGTGCCTGCCACCAGGCGGCCTGGCCGGCGGCGTCGGCCTGCCAGCGCTCGCGTTGACGGGTCAGGCCCGCTTCGCAGATCACGCCGCCGGTCTTCTCGCCGAAGCCGGGGAAGAAGAAGTATTTGGTCAGTGGCAGGCGCGGGTGCGGGGAGGGCAGCGCGTGGCAGCCTTCGACCCAGCTTTCTGCCGACAGGTATTCGAGGTTGATCCAGACCGGCGCCACCTGACGTTCGGCCATCGCCTGCTGGTAGTGGTGCGGCAGCGCGCAACCGAATGCTTCGATCACGACGTCGGCGATGGCGTCGGGCGCGGCGACACCCGGTACCCAGTGCACGACTTCGACCCGGCCGACCGTCTGGCTCGCGGCGTTCGCGTCGACGCCAGGCTCGATGCGCGCGAAGCTCTTGAGATCGTCGACCCACAGCCGCATGCGCCAGCCTTTTTCGTGGTCGAGCTGGCGGGCGAGGCGCCAGGCGACGCCGATGTCGCCGAAGTTGTCGATGACGTTGCAGAAAAGGTCGCAGTGCACGGGGCTCTCCAGTCGGCGGGGGCGCGATTGTAAACGGACGGCGTGGGCGTTGTCAGGCCGCACCGAAGAACACCGCCAGCCAGACGGTGTCGCTGCCGTTGGCGGTACGCTCGACGCGGTGGCGGCAGCCGGCGGGCAGCCACGCCCAGGCGCCGGGGGTGAGCGTGAGCCGCTTGCCGTCATCGAACCCAAGCTCGGCCTCGCCGCTGACCAGCAGCACGAACTCGTCCTCGTCTTGCTCATACCAGAACCCCGGCGGGGAGGCCTGTCCGTGCGAGACGATGCGCTCGACGCGCCCGCCACCCGAGCGCACGAGCGTCTCGAAACGCTCGGCGTCGAGCGCCGCGGGCAGCGCCGAGAGCAGGTGGCCGTTCATCGTGCGGGTAGGGGCTCGGTGGCGGCGAGCAGCCACGCGAGCGCGTCGCCTGCCAGCTGGGGCGACAGCCGCTCGCGCACGCGCGCGTGGTAGGCGTCCAGCCACGCAGTCTCGTCGGCGCTTAGCAGGGCAAGGTCGAGGCAGCGGGTGTCGATCGGGCACAATGTCATCGTCTCGAAGGCGAGGAAGTCGCCGAAGCCCGCGTTGCCGGCGGCCACGTTGAGCACCAGGTTCTCGATGCGCACGCCCCACTGCCCCGGGCGGTAGATGCCCGGCTCGATCGAGGTGAGCATGCCTTCGAGCATCGCCTTGTCAGGGGTGATTGCCGCGCGCGAGATGCTCTGCGGCCCCTCGTGCACGTTGAGGAAGTAGCCGACGCCGTGGCCCACGCCGTGGCCGAAGTCGACACCGTCGCGCCACATGGGCGCGCGCGCCAGCGCGTCGAGCGCAGGCGAGGGCGTGCCTGCCGGGAAGTGCGCGCTGGAGAGCGCGATCACGCCCTGCAAGACGCGGGTGCAGTCGCGCTTTTGTCCGGCCGAGGGCGTGCCGATGGCGACGACGCGGGTGATGTCGGTGGTGCCGCCCAGATACTGGCCGCCGGAGTCGATCAACAGCAGGCCGTCGCCTTTGACCTCGCTGTGCGCGGCTTCGGTCGCACGGTAGTGCGGCAGCGCGCCGTTGGCGTTGAAGCCTGCGATGGTCGCGAAACTCAGCCCGACAAAGCCCGCTTGGCGCGCGCGCGCCGCGGTCAGCCGCTCGTCCACGGTCAGCTCGGTGACGCGCTCGCCGCGCTTAAGCGCCTCTTCCAGCCATGCGAAGAATTCGCACAGCGCGGCGCCGTCCGCTTCCATGGTGCGGCGGATCTGCGCGGCCTCGGCCGGCAGCTTGCGCGACTTCATAAGCGTCCCCGGGTTGATCGTCTCGACCTTGCGCACGGCCGGCGCAGGCGCGGCCGCGAAGCCGTGCGTCACGCGTGCGGGGTCGAGCAGCAACGTGCCGCCGGACAGCGATGCGAGCGCGGCCTTGGCGGTGTCGTAAGGCGCGAGGGTGACGCCGTCGGCGGCGAGCACGGCCGCAAGGGCCGGGTCTATGCGCGACGCGTCGACAAACAGCGTCGCGCTGTCCTCTGACAGCAACAGGTGGGCGAGGAAGACCGGGTTGTACTCGACGTCGCTGCCCCTGAGGTTGGTCAGCCACGCGATGTCGTCGAGCGTGGAGAGCCAGTGCCAGCTGGCGCCGGCGTCCCGCATCGCCGCGCGTACGCGCGCGAGCTTGCTGGCGCGCGTCTCGCCCGCCCACGGTGCCATGTGTTCGTAGACGCGCGAGGCGGGCAGCGCCGGGCGGTCTGCCCAGACTTGCCCCGGCAGGTCGACGCCGTAGTCGATGTGTGCGCCGCCGGTGCCCAGCAACGCTTCCAGCGCGCGCGCGGCGCTGCTGGACAGCACGTCGCCGTCGATTGCCAGACGCTCGCCGGGTTTGAGCGTGTTGGCGAGCCATTGCAGGTATTCCTGGCTGGCGGCGGTCTGCACCTTCATCAGGGTGACGCCGCTGCCCGTAAGCTCGTGCTCGGCCTGCTCCCAATAACGGCTGTCCGCCCACAAGCCGGCGAAATCGGCGGTGACGACCAGCGTGCCGGCGGAGCCGGTAAAGCCGGACAGCCAGACGCGCGCCTGCCAGTGCGGGCACAGGTATTCGGACAGGTGCGGGTCGGCGGTCGGGATCAGGCAGGCGGCGTAGCCTTGTGTCTGCATGGCCTCGCGCAGGGCAAGGAGGGCGGAATTCATCGTGGCCGTTTCCGGTAGTTTGCAAACGACCATTGTCGGCCGGCATCGGCAGGGCGGCAAGCATGGCTGCACCCGGAACTGCCATCAAATCTGGATGTCCTACCGGCGGTTTTCACCCATTTGAAGTGAGACAAACGATGTTCAAGAAGTTATTGGCTGCCGCCGGCGTCGGCGGTGCGACGGTCGACATCCGGCTTGCCAACCCGCGGCTCGCGCCGGGCGAGGTGCTCAGCGGCGAGGTGGTGGTGCAGGGCGGTAGCGTCGCGCAGCGCATCGAGGCGATCGAGCTCTTGCTGATGGCCGAAGTCGAGGTCGAGTCGGGGGACCACGAGCATCGCGAAGCGCGCGCTGGGTCGCCTGCGGGTGTCGGACGGGCTGCAGATCGAGGCGGGCGAGACACGCGCGCTGCCGTTCGCGCTGACGCTGCCGCGCGAGACGCCGGTCAACCTGCTGAACCACCATGGCCGTCCGTTGGCGGTATGGATCCATACCGACCTCGCGATCGCGCAGGCGCGCGACAACGACGACCGCGACTGGCTGGAAGTGGCGCCGACCCCGCAGATGCAGGCCCTGTTCGCCGCGTTCGAGACGCTGGGCTGGGGGCTCTACAGCACCGACGTCGAGGCCGGCACCGCGCGTGCCGGTCAGGTCGCGACCACGCTTGGCTGCTATCAGGAGTTCGAGCTGCGCCCGTACCGCTCGCAGTGGCAGCTGCAGGAGATCGAGTTGACCTTCATCCCGGACGGCGACGCCTGCCAGGTGCTGGTCGAAATCGACGCCCGCTTCGGGCGCGACGGCTACACGGTGCTGACGATGGGGCGCGATTACGCCACGGTCGACTGGGCGCGCCGCCTCTGCGAACGCATCCCCGCTTTGGGTTGAGCCAGTAAAAAAAGCCGGGCGTTGCCCGGCTTCTTGTCGGCCTTGCTAGCTTCAGTTGCCGAGAATCTTGAGCACGGCCTTGGCGTCGGACGCCTGCTGCTTGAGCGTGTCGACCTGCTCCTTGAGCTCGGGGTTGACGATGGCGGCGGCCTCGCCGAGCTTCTTGGCGACGCCGAAGGCGGCGGACGCCTGCGACTTGAGCTCGGCTACCGGCGCGCTGCCGTCCTTGACCTGTGCCTTCAATTCGCCAATGGCGGCGGACGCCTGCGCCTTCAGGTCGCTCAGGGAAGCGCTCGAGTCGCTGTTGGCGACACCGATGGCGGCGGAGGCGGCCTGCTGCAGTTTGGCGGTGTCCTCGCCGCTGCACGCGGCCAGCAGCACGGTCAGGGTCATCGCGACGGGGATCATGGGTTTCATGCGTGGAGGCTCTCTTGCTGTGGAATCCAGAGTCTGAGCATGGCAGATTCGACAAGTTCCCGCCTTGTCGGGCCAAGAAAAACGCCGCGCATCGGCGCGGCGTTGTCGGGTAGCAGGCTCAGGCTCAGGCCGCTTCGATCGCCAGCGCGACGCCCATGCCGCCGCCGATGCACAGCGTGGCGAGGCCCTTCTTGGCTTCGCGGCGCTTCATCTCGTGCAAGAGGGTGACCAGCACGCGGGCGCCGGACGCGCCGACCGGGTGGCCGATCGCGATCGCGCCACCGTTGACGTTGACCTTGCTGAGGTCCCACTCGAGCTCGCGGGCGACGCCCAGCGCCTGCGCGGCGAACGCTTCGTTGGCCTCGATCAGGTCGAGGTCCTGCAGGCGCCAGCCGGCCTGCGCCAATGCCTTGCGGGTCGAGTCGACCGGGCCCATGCCCATGATCTCGGGCGCGCAGCCGGTCAGCGCGTAGCCGCGCACCACGGCCAGCGGGGTCAGCCCCAGCTCGGCGGCCTTCTTCGCCGACATCATCATTACCGCGGCGGCGCCGTCGTTGATGCCGGAGGCGTTGCCGGCGGTGACCGTGCCGTCCTTCTTGAAGGCCGGGCGCATCTTCGCTAGCGCGTCGTAGGTGGCGCCCTGGCGGATAAACTCGTCCTGGTCGAAGGCGAGCGCGTCGCCTTTCTTCTGCGGCACCATCACCGGCACGATCTCGTCGGCGAAGCGGCCGGCGGCTTGGGCGGCTTCGGCGCGGTTCTGCGAGGTGACGGCGAAGCGGTCCTGCTCTTCACGGGTGATGCCGTATTTCTCTGCGATGTTCTCGGCGGTGATGCCCATGTGGTAGCCGTTGTAGGCGTCGGTCAGCGCGTCGAGGATCATGTGGTCGACCAGCTGCGCCGAGCCCATGCGGAAGCCGTCGCGCGAGCCGGGCAACAGGTGCGGCGACATCGACATGCTTTCCTGGCCGCCGGCGATCACGATCTCGGCGTTGCCCAGCGCGATCGCCTGCGCGGCGAGATGGGTCGCGCGCAGGCCGGAGCCGCACAGCACGTTCAGCGACGAGGCCGGGGTGGTGACCGGCAGGCCGGCCTTGATCAGCGCCTGGCGCGCCGGGTTCTGTCCGGTGCCGGCGGTCAGGATCTGGCCGAGGATGACTTCGCTGACGGCTTCGGCGCTAACGCCGGTTTCGGCGAGCAGCGCCTTGATCACGGTCGCGCCAAGCTCGGGCGAGGCGATCTTGGCGAGGCTGCCGCCGAAGCTGCCGACGGCGGTACGTTTTGCTGCGACGATGACGACTTCTTGCATGGGTTTCTCCTGACTCTTTTTGTACGGGTGCGGCTGGGTTTTGACTGCAACGCGGATGTTGCCATGCAACAAACGCGTTGAACAGCCATTTTCGAGCGTTTGCTCGGTGTGTTATGTGTTGCCGACCAGCGCGGCCAGCGGCAGCATCGCCTTGGCCCGCACGTATTCGCCCGGCGCGTCGCACAGCGGGGCGTGCGCCTTGTTGCCGAAGCTCTTCGGCGCGGTGACGTCCTTGCCCGAACGCGGCGCGAGCCACGCGTCCAAGTCCTTCCACCAGCTGCCCGGCAGGCTCTGTGCGCTCTCGAACCACGCGTCGGCGGTGGCCGGCTGCGCGTCGTTGACCCAGTAGTTGCGCTTGTCCTTGGTGACCGGGTTGATCGCGCCGGCGATATGGCCGGATGCGCCGAGCACGAAGCGTTTCTCCGGCGCGCCCGTCAGGAAGGGCAGGCCCATGTAGGCGGACTTCCACGGCACGATATGGTCTTCGCGCGCGGCGAAGATGTAGACCGGGATGTCGATGCTGGCAACGTCGACCGGCTCGCCGCACAGGGTGAGGCTGCCCGGCCGGGTCAGCGCGTTGTTCAGGTAGAACTCGCGCAGGAAGGTGGTGTGCATCGGCAGCGGCAAATCGACCGAGTCGTTGTTCCAGTACAGAAGGTCGAACGGTGGCGGCGTCTTGCCCAGCATGTAGTTGTTGACGACGTAGTTCCAGATCAGGTCGTTGGCGCGCAAGGACGCGAAGGTGCGGCCGATTTCCTTGCCGCTGACGATGCCGCCCTGGTCGGCCTTGGCCTCGCGCTCGGCGACCAGCTTCTCGTCGATGAACATGCGGATCTCGCCCGGCTCGCTGTGGTCGATCAGGCTGGTCATGAAGATCGCGTTGTCGACCTTGTGGATGCCCTTGGCCTTCATCACCGCGAGCGCGGTGGTCAGGATCACGCCGCCGATGCAAAAGCCCAGCGCGTTGACGGTGTCCTGGCGGGTGATGTCGCGCACGGTGTCGATGGCGGCGAACACGCCGTCCTCGACGTAGTTGTCCCACTTGAAGTGCTTCATGTCCGGGGTGGCCGAGCGCCACGACACCAGGAACACGCGGTAGCCCTGCGCGACGAAGTGGCGGACCATCGAGTTTTCGGGCTGCAGGTCCATCAGGTAGAACTTGTTCACGCAAGGCGGCACGATCAAGAGCGGCTTCTCGTGCACCTTGTCGGTGGTCGGCGTGTACTGGATCAGCTCGATCAGCGCGTTGCGGAACACCACCTTGCCCGGCGTGGTCGCGATATTTTCGCCCAGTTCGAACTTGCTCTCGTCGGACATCGAGATATGGCCCTTCTCGATATCGGCGAGCATGTTCTTCATGCCCTCGACCAGGCTCTCGCCGCGCGTCTCGATCGCCTGCTTGATCACCTCGGGGTTGGTCAGCATGAAGTTGGTCGGCGCCATCGCGTCGATGTACTGGCGGGTGACGAAGGCGAGCTTTTCCTTCTCGTCGTCCGGCACCTGCGCCTTGTCGACCAGCTCGTTCATCCACTTGGCGGTCAGCAGGTAGCTTTGCTTGATGAAGCTGTAGAACGGGTGGTCGTTCCACTCGGACGCGGCAAAACGCCTGTCGGCAGCCGGCGCGGGCGCCGCACCGGCGTTGCCCTGGCCGAGGAACTGCATCCACAGGCCCATCTGCTGCTGGTAGAGCTGCGTCTGCAGGTCGATCAGCTGGGTGGCGCCGCTGATCATCTGCTGCCAGCCCTGTTCGAGGGGGTTTTCCCCTTCGCTGCAGGTCCTGGCCGAGATCGTGTTGACGAACTGCTGCATCCACTTCTGGTTCGCTTCGGTCAGGTTGGCGAAGAAACGGTCGAGCGATACGGGGGCTTCCTGGGTCACGCTTGTCCTCCTTGGTGTCGTAATGCCTGAATTCGTTGTTTGCTGCCGGCGTCCCGGGTTGGCCGGTGCACGCCGAGTGACCAATTCCAGAGTATCAATATTTCGATGACAGGTTTACTTCGATGACGTTTTCATTGATGCGGCGCAAGCTGGGTGTTGCGGCGACGCACAAGCGGCGCGCCTCCCGCGCGTGCGCCGTGGGATAATCAGCAGATTGACCGGGGGAACGGAACATGAACGAACTTGACCTGGCCGGCCGCGCGGTGCGCCCGGCAAACATCTTCTGCATCGGGCGCAACTACGCGGCGCACGCGGCCGAACTTGGCAACCCTGTGGAAGAGGAGCCGCTGGTGTTCCTCAAGCCGACTTCGGCGCTGTTGCCCGAGGGGCAGGCCATCGTGCTGCCGGCCTTCTCGTCCGACGTGCATTACGAGGCGGAACTGGTGCTCCTGATCGGCGAGGGCGGCAACGATATCGCCGAGGAAGACGCGCTTGCCCATGTCGCCGGCTACGGACTGGGGCTGGACCTCACTTGCCGCGACGTGCAGAACGCCGCCAAGGCGCGCGGCCTGCCGTGGGCCAAGGGCAAGGGCTTTCGCGGCGCAGCCTGCGTGTCGTCCTTCGTGCCGGCCAGCAAGGTCGCCGCCCCGGGGATGCTCACCTTCACGCTCGACATCAACGGCGAGCGCCGGCAGACGGGCGACACCTCGCACATGCTGTTCCCGCCGGCGCGCCTGATTGCCTATCTGTCGCGCGTGTTCGGCCTGAGCGCGGGCGACCTTGTCTACACCGGCACGCCGGCGGGCGTTGCCGCGCTCAAGCCGGGCGACGCACTGCTGCTTGCGTTAGCGGGGGTGGTGCAGGCGAGCTGGCAGGTCGCCCGATGAGCGCGGCGGACGAGGACAAGGTACGTCTGGACAAGTGGCTGTGGGCGGCGCGCTTTTACAAGACGCGCGCGCTCGCCAACGAGGCGATCGAACTGGGCCGAGTCGAGATCGGCGGCGTGCGCGTCAAGCCTTCGCGCACGGTCAGGGTCGGCGACGTGATCACGCTGCGCTCGGGCGCGCTTCACTGGCAGCTGACGGTGCTCGCGCTGGCGGTGCAGCGGCGGCCGGCGGCCGAGGCGCGTCTCCTGTACCTTGAGGACGAGGCGGTGCGCGCCGAGCGCGAGGCGCGCCAGGCGCTGATCAAGGCCGAGCACGCCGGTCAGGCACATAGCGAAGGGCGGCCGACCAAGAAGGCCCGCCGCGCGCTCGAGCGCTGGCGCGAATCCTGATGGCCTGCCTGCGGGGAGGCTAACCGTGCCGCCCGCGCGTGCTGCGGGCGTCAGGCGGCGGAGCGGGGCGTCTCCTCGCCCTGCAGCGCCTCGATCAGCCGGCTGCGCGACTGGATGTGGTGGTCGAAACGCCAGTCGCGCATCAGTTCCAGCGCGGCCTCGAAGTAGCGCATGTCGATCTCGTACAGCGTCCGCACGTCGAAGGCGTCGCCGTACTCGAGCGCGCGTGCGAGCGCCTTGAGGACCTCGACCTGTTCGGCGTCTTCGCCAGACTCGATGAAGTGGCGGATGCGTTTGGCTGCGTTCATGCGCGGACTCCCTTGGTGGCCGCTGGGCCGACCTCATGGTTATGGACGACGCGCGGCGCGCTGTCAGCCGCCCTTATAATCCCGTCCCATGAATCCCTCTGTCTCCCTCGCGCCGTTCGCGGCGTTCTATTTCGCCTATTTCGCCTTCCTCGGCCTGTTTTCGCCGTTCTGGGGGCCGTACCTTGCGTCGCTGTCGTTTTCCGCGTGGCAGATCTCGGTGCTGATTTCCCTGTCCACCTTCGCGCGTATCGTCGCGCCCGGCCTGTGGGGGGCGCTGGCCGACCACCTGGGGTGGCGCCGGCCCATCATCGTCGCGACCTCGCTCGCCGCCGCCGGCCTTTTCGCGCTGGTGGGCGTGCGCAGCGACTTTGACTGGCTGTTCGGCTCGCTCGCGCTCGCGCTGTTCTTCTGGGCCGCGCCGCTGCCGCTGGTCGAGGCGGGCACCGCCGAGCTGACCCGCGGCTCGCCCGGGCGTTACAGCCGGGTGAGACTGTGGGGGTCGGTCGGCTTCATCGTGCTGTCGGTCGGCGCGGGCTTCCTGCTCGATACGCTGGGCATCGCCGCCTTGCCGTGGCTCGCCACCGCGACGCTGGTCGCGGTGGCCGGTGCCGCGTGCGCGCTGCCCGAGGTCGCGCCGCCCAAGCGTGCCGGGCCCAGGGCGCCGATCGGCCGGGTGCTCTCGCAGCGGCCGGTGCTTGCGCTGTTCGCCGTGGTGTTCCTGATGGCGTTCGCGCACGGCCCTTACTACGTGTTCTATTCGATCGCGCTGGAAGGGGCGGGTTACCCGCGCGACGCGGTCGGCCTGCTGTGGGCGGCCGGCGTCGGCGCCGAGGTGCTGATGTTCTGGCTGATGCCGCGCCTCACCGCGCGCTGGCCGGCGGCGAGGCTGATGCAGCTCTCGCTGGCGGCCGCGGTGCTGCGCTTCGCGCTGATCGCCTCGGCGCTGTCGTCGCCCGCGCTCGCGATCTTCGCGCAACTCATGCACGGGCTGACCTTCGGCGTGCATCACGCGGCGGCGGTCGCGCTGCTGCACGACGCCTTCGAGCCGCACCAGCGCGCCCGCGCGCAAGGGCTCTACATCGTCGCCGGCTTCGGCGTCGGCGGCAGCCTGGGCGGGCTCGCCAGCGGCGTGCTGTGGCCGGTAGGCGGCGCGCCGCTGGTGTTTGGCGTAAGCGCACTGGCGGCGCTGGCCGCCTGTGCGCTGGGCTGGCGTTCGCTGGCGCCTCGAGACCCTGATTGCGTAAATTAGACGGTGTGTCCATTTTTCGGACAGGCTGTCCAATCGGGTGCAAGCCTTGTCTGGCAAGGGTTTGCCCTAGGGTGTGACGATGCTTTTGCAGTGCGGAATATGGTGCTTGTAACAGGGTTGGACGCTATGACAGAATGGCTTATCCAGATTGCAAACCGATGACGACAAGACCATGAGCGCACAAACCCTGTACGACAAGTTGTGGGCCTCGCATGTGGTGCGCGAGGAGGCGGACGGCACCTGTCTGCTGTATATCGACCGCCACCTGGTGCACGAGGTGACCAGCCCGCAGGCCTTCGAAGGGCTGAAACTGGCGAACCGTCCGTTGTGGCGCAAGGACTCGGTGGTGTCGACCGCCGACCACAACACGCCGACCGACCACTGGGACCAGGGCATCCAGGACCCGATCTCGCGGCTGCAGGTCGAGACGCTGGACGCCAATATCGGCGAGTTCGGCGCGCGCGCGTACTTCCCGTTCAAGGACCCGGGCCAGGGCATCGTCCACGTGATGGGGCCGGAGCAGGGCGCGACGCTGCCGGGGATGACCGTGGTGTGCGGCGACAGCCACACCTCGACCCACGGCGCGTTCGGCGCGCTCGCGCACGGCATCGGTACCTCCGAGGTCGAGCATGTGATGGCGACGCAGTGCCTGGTCGCCAAGAAGTCGAAGAACATGCGGGTGGCCGTGACCGGCAAGCTGGGCGACGGCGTGACCGCCAAGGACGTCGCGCTGGCGGTGATCGGCGTGATCGGCACCGCCGGCGGCACCGGCTACGCGATCGAGTTTGCCGGCGAGGCGATCGCCGGCCTGTCGGTGGAAGGCCGGATGACGCTTTGCAATATGGCGATCGAGGCCGGCGCGCGTTCGGGCCTGGTCGCAGTCGACGACAAGACCATCGCCTACGTGAAGGACCGTCCGCTCTCGCCCAAGGGCGAGGCGTGGGACAAGGCCGTCGCCTACTGGCGCACGCTGGTGTCGGATGCGGGCGCGCAGTTCGACCACGAGGTGGTGCTCGACGGCGCGGCCATCGTCCCGCAACTGACCTGGGGCACTTCGCCCGAGATGGTCGTCGGCATCGACGGCAAGGTGCCGGACCCGGCCGAGGAGACTGATCCGGTCAAGCGCGCCGGCATGGCGCGTGCGCTCGAGTACATGGGCCTCACCGCCGGCACGCCGATGCAGGATATCGGCGTCGACGTGGTGTTCATCGGCTCGTGCACCAACTCGCGCATCGAGGACTTGCGCGAGGCGGCCAGCGTCGCCCGCGGCCGCCAGAAGGCCGCCACCGTCAAGCGCGTGCTGGTGGTGCCGGGCTCCGGCCTCGTCAAGCGCCAGGCCGAGGCCGAGGGGCTGGACAAGGTGTTCACCGAGGCCGGCTTCGAATGGCGCGAGCCGGGCTGCTCGATGTGCCTGGCGATGAACGCCGACAGGCTCGCGAGCGGCGAGCGCTGCGCGTCGACGTCGAACCGCAACTTCGAAGGCCGGCAGGGGCAGGGCGGGCGCACCCACCTGGTCAGCCCGGCGATGGCCGCCGCCGCCGCGGTAACCGGCCGCTTCGCCGACGTGAGGGCGCTCGCATGAAGCGTCTGGGCAGCCTTTTCTTCCTGTTCGCGTCGGTGCTGGCCACCGGCTGCAACACCGTGCAGGGCATGGGGCAGGACATCCAGAAGGGCGGGCAGGTGATCAGCAACACCGCCCGCGACGTCGCCAACAAGTTCTGACGGGATACGCCATGAAAGCATTCACCACCCTGGACGCCCTGGTGTGTCCGCTTGATCGCGCCAACGTCGACACCGACGCGATCATCCCCAAGCAGTTCCTCAAGTCGATCAAGCGTTCCGGCTTCGGCCCCAACCTGTTCGACGAATGGCGCTACCTCGACCACGGCGAGCCGGGCATGGACAACGCCGCGCGGCCGCAGAACCCGGACTTCGTGCTCAACTTCCCGCGCTACCGGGGCGCCGAGATCCTGCTCGCCCGCGAGAACTTCGGCTGCGGCTCGAGCCGCGAGCACGCGCCGTGGGCGCTGGACGACTACGGCTTCCGTGTGGTTATCGCGCCGTCGTTCGCCGACATCTTTTTCAGCAACAGCTACAAGAACGGCCTGTTGCCCATCGTGCTGCCGGCCGAGGTGGTCGACCGCCTGTTCGCCGAGTGCGAGGCGAACGAAGGCTACCGGCTGACGGTCGACTTGCCCGCGCAGCAGGTGGTGACGCCGGACGGCACCGCCTTCGGCTTCGAGATCACCGAACACCGCAAACGCTGCCTGCTGGGCGGCCTCGACGAGATCGGCCTCACCCTGCTGCACGCGGCGGACATCCGCGCGTTCGAAGAGAAGCGCCGCGCCGAGCAACCCTGGCTGTTCGCCTAAGACAGGTTTCAAGGAGAATCCATATGAAGAAAATCGCCATCCTGCCAGGCGACGGCATCGGCCCGGAAATCATCGCGCAGGCCGTGCGCGTGCTCGAAGTGCTCAAGCGCGACGGCCTGGCCATCGAGTGGTCGTTCGCGCCGCTGGGCGGCGCCGCGGTCGACGAGTTCGGCTCGCCTTACCCGTCGCTCACGCAGAACCTCGCCCGCGAAGCCGACGCCATCTTGCTGGGCGCGGTCGGCGGCCCGCAGTACGACACGCTGGACCGTCCGCTGCGCCCCGAGCGCGGCCTCTTGGCGATCCGCAAGGATCTGAACCTGTTCGCCAACCTGCGTCCGGCCATTCTCTACCCCGAGCTCGCCAACGCGTCGACCCTCAAGCCCGAGGTGGTCTCCGGTCTCGACATCCTGATCATCCGCGAGCTGACTGGCGACATTTACTTCGGCCAGCCGCGCGGCATCGCGGTGAACGAGCTGGGCGAGCGCGAGGCGTACAACACCATGCGCTACAGCGAGGGCGAGATCCGCCGCATCGCGCATGTCGCGTTCGCTGCCGCCATGAAGCGCGGCAAGAAGCTCTGTTCGGTGGACAAGGCCAACGTGCTGGAGACCACCGAGTTCTGGAAGGAGGTCATGATCGACGTCGCGCGCGAGTACCCGGAAGTGGAACTCACGCACATGTACGTCGACAACGCGGCGATGCAGCTGGTGCGCAGGCCCAAGCAGTTCGACGTGATGGTCACCGGCAACATCTTCGGCGACATCCTGTCGGACGAGGCGTCGATGCTGACCGGCTCGATCGGCATGCTGCCCTCGGCCTCGCTCGACGAGAAGGGCAAGGGCCTGTACGAGCCCTCGCACGGCTCGGCGCCGGACATCGCCGGCAAGAACCTCGCCAACCCCCTGGCGACCATCCTGTCCGCCGCGATGATGCTGCGTTACAGTCTGGGAGAAGAGACCGCGGCAGTACGCGTCGAGGACGCGGTGAAGAAGGTGCTCGCCCAGGGGCTGCGCACCGCCGACATCTTCGAGGCCGGTTGCGAGAAGGTCAGCTGCTCGGGCATGGGCGACGCGGTGGTCGCGGCGCTGTAAATGGCCGGGTGGCGTGCCTGGTGGGTTACGGCCTGCGGCCTAACCCACCCTACACGGTACGCGGCCAGGCTACTGGCACACACAAGAATTCATTGGGATCAAAGAGAGAAAGACGATGAGAGCAGGTTTTGTAGGCTGGCGCGGGATGGTGGGCTCGGTGCTGATGCAGCGCATGCGCGAGGAGAACGATTTCGCGGTGATCACCGAGCCGGTGTTCTTCACCACCAGCAATGTGGGCGGCAAGGGCCCGGATATCGGCCGCGACGTGCCGGCGCTGAAGGACGCGAAAGACATCGACGCACTGAAGGCGATGGACGTGATCGTCACCTGCCAGGGAGGCGACTACACGGGCGAGATCTACCCCAAGCTGCGCGCGGCCGGCTGGAAGGGCTACTGGATCGACGCGGCGTCCACGCTGCGCATGAGTGACGACGCGGTGATTATCCTCGACCCGGTCAACCGCACGGTGATCGACGACGCGCTCTCGCGCGGCGTGAAGGACTACGTCGGCGGCAACTGCACGGTGTCGCTGATGCTGATGGCGCTGGGCGGGCTGTTCCAGAACGACCATGTCGAGTGGGTCACCTCGATGACCTACCAGGCGGCTTCCGGTGCCGGCGCGCAGAACATGCGCGAGCTGCTCAACGGCATGGGCGCGGTCAACGCCGAGGTCAAGGATCTCTTGGCCAACCCGGCCTCGGCGATTCTCGATATCGACCGCAAGGTATCCGACTTCCTGCGCTCGGACGAATTCCCGAGCCAGAACTTCGGCGTGCCGCTGGCCGGCAGCCTGATCCCGTGGATCGACAAGGACCTCGGTAACGGCCAGTCGAAGGAAGAGTGGAAGGGCGGCGTCGAGACCAACAAGATCCTCGGCCGCAGCGCGAACCCGGTGCCGGTCGACGGCCTGTGCGTGCGCGTCGGTGCGATGCGCTGCCACAGCCAGGCGCTGACCATCAAGCTGAAGAACGACATTCCGCTGGATGAGATCGAAGCCATGCTCGCCGCGGCCAACCCGTGGGCGAAGGTGGTGCCGAATACCCGCGAGGCGTCGATGAAGGAACTGACCCCGGCGGCGGTCACCGGCACACTGGTGACGCCGGTCGGCCGCCTGCGCAAGATGGCGATGGGCGGCGACTACCTGTCGGCGTTCACCGTCGGTGACCAGCTGCTATGGGGCGCGGCCGAGCCGCTGCGCCGCATGTTGCGCATCCTGATCGAGCGCTGAACGGCTACAATGGCCGCCTGTGCTTGAACCCCCGAAAGGCGCTGCGGCGCCTTTCCTGCTTTTTCGGAGACAAAAATGGACACCAAGATTTCCCTCGCGCTGATCGGCGCCAAGACTCTGGTCGGCGAGGCCGTGCTCGAGATGCTGGCCGAACGCGGCCTGCCGCTGGCGAAGGTCTACGCGCTGGACGAGGAAAAGTACGAGGGCGAGACCGTGTCCTTCGGCAACCTCGAACTCGACGTCGCCTTCACCGACGACTTCGACTTCGAGAACGTGCAAATGGTGCTGTTGGCCGCCGGTGCCGACACCGCGCGCCGCTTCGTGCCGGACGCGCTCGCTGCCGGCTGCGCGGTGGTCGATTTTTCCAGCGCGTACCGCGCCGACCCGGCGGTGCCGTTTTACGCGCCGGGCGTGGCCGAGACGATGCCGTCCGACGGCGAGCGGCTGATCTCGGTGCCCAACTGCACGGTGACGCCGCTAGCTATGGCGCTCGCACCGTTCGGCCTGGGCTTGGGCCGGGTGACGGTCGCGACCTACCAGTCGGTGTCCGGTGCCGGCAGCGAGGCGATGCGCGAACTGGCCGAGCAGACCACCGCGCTCTTCTCGCAGCGCGACGCCGAAGTCGGCGTGTTCGCCAAGCGCATCGCCTTCAACGTGCTGCCGCAGATCGGCGACACCGACGAGGCCGGCGTGTCGGCCGAAGAGGCATCCATCGTGAGCGAACTGCGCCGCCTGCTTGGCCTGCCCGAACTCGTCGTCGAGCCGACCTGCGTGCGCGTGCCGGTGTTCTTCGGCCACGGCTGGGCGGTCGCGCTTGAGCTGGATCAGCCGGTCACGGCGGCGACTGTGGTAGAAACGCTCACGCGCGCCGGGCTGCGTGTGGTCGGCAAGGACGACGCGTACGGCCCGTACATCACGCCGATGGAAGCGACCGGCACCGACGCGGTCTGGGTGAGCCGCGTGCGGGTTGACGGCCGGCGCGTGCAGTTCTGGCTGGCCGCCGACAACGTCAAGGCGGGCGCCGCGCAGGCGATCGTGCGTGGCGCAGAAGCCATGCTGGCGGCCGGTTGCTGTGGCTAATTAGTGATATGTATTAATCTTTCGTGTAATTTATCGCGAACAAATATCGTGGCGGCGGCGTAAGGGGATACGCGGCCGCCACGATTCCAATCGAACCGAGGACCGGAAGGCAGGCTGTGACCGTGCAAACTACAAGAAAACTGGGCGCTGTTTTGGTGTCGATGTTGTTTGCCTCGACCGCATGGGCGGGGCTGGGCGGCATCCAGGTCAATTCGCACCTGGGCGAGTCTTTGCGGGCCAGCATCCCGCTCAGCGGCGAAGACGCGCGTGCGGGGGACTTGTCGGTCCGCCTCGCCAGCCGCGAGGCGTTTGGCGAACTGGGTGTCGACTACGCGCCGGCGCTCTCCTCGCTGCGCTTCTCGGTGGTGCGCCAGGGCGGCAAGGCCTACGTGCGCGTCACCTCCAGCCAGCCGCTGAACGAGCCCTTCCTGCGTTTCGTCGTCGAGGCGCGTACGCCGTCCGGGCGCAGCCTGCGCGAGTACACGGTGCTGCTGGACCCGGCCGACTACCCCTTGCGCCAGCGCGTGCTCGAGCAGGACCTGCCGCTCGCGGCGCCGGCGCCGGCCAGGGCCGTGCCTGCCGCGCCGCGCGTGATGGGCGGGCGCATCCGCGTCGAGCCGGGCCAGACGCTGATGTCGGTCGCGCGCGCCGTGCGGCCGCAGGGCGCGAGCCTCGCGCAGACCATGGACGCGATCGTCGCCGCCAACCCGCAGGCGTTTGCAGGGGGCGACCCGTCGCGAATGCTCGCGGGTTCGGTGCTCCGGGTGCCGTCGGACGCCGCGGTGCGCGGCGGTGCCGTGCGCACGTCCGCCACGCCGGTCAAGCCGGTCGAGCGTGCGCCGGCCAAGGCCGCGCCCGCGCCGCAGCCCAAGCCTGCTGCCGCGCCGGCAGTCGCGCCGGCAGGCAACGCGCCGGCCGAAGTGGTCAAGCTGACCGTTCCCGAGACCGCGAGCGATCCGGCGTCCCGCCAGCTCGCGCTGGAGCAGGAAATCGCCCGCCGCGACCGCGAGATGGAAGAGACCCTCGCCAAGATCGCCCGCCTCGAGGCGCAACTCAAATCGATGCAGCAGGGCGCTTCGGCGCCGGCAGCCGCCGCGCCCAAGCCGCAGGCGCAGCAACCCTTCCGCGAAGTGACGCCCGAGCCGTCGATGGTCGACTTCCTGCTCGAGAAACTGCCGCTGTTAGGCGGCGGGCTGGCGGCCTTGCTGCTGGCGTTGTTGGGCGTACGCGTGGCCCGCCAGCGTCGCGCGCAAAAACAGCTGGGCGCGACCCTGGGTGCCGGTGTCGGCTCGCTGACCCAGGTCGACGCGCTGGGCGCGGGGCCGCTGGGGGCCAGCGCGCTCTCCGGCGGCAACACCTTCCTGACCGACTTCACCCGCAGCAACCTGGGCGGGCTGGACGCGGGCGAGGTCGACCCGGTCGCCGAGGCCGAGGTTTATCTTGCCTACGGCCGCGACGAGCAGGCCGAGGAAATCCTCAAGGACGCGCTGGCCAAGGACCCGACCCGCCACGAGGCGCGGGTCAAGCTGCTCGAGATCTACGCGCAGCGCGGCAACAAGGGCGCGTTCTCGCAGCAGGCGGCCGAACTGAAGGCGGCGACCGACGGGCGCGGCCCGCTGTGGGCGCGCTCGGTCGCGCTGGGGCAGGCGCTCGACGCGGGCAACCCGCTCTATGCGCTGG
The DNA here is from genome assembly GCF_004919095.1 of Crenobacter intestini. Taxonomy (GTDB): domain Bacteria; phylum Pseudomonadota; class Gammaproteobacteria; order Burkholderiales; family Chromobacteriaceae; genus Craterilacuibacter; species Craterilacuibacter intestini. The sequence goes on from NZ_STGJ01000003.1 coordinate 161,175, forward strand.
CCGACGCGGAACCCCTGTTCGCGGCCACGCCGCAGTCCGGCCCGATCGACCTGGATGCCGAGCTTGGCGTGCCGGTACCAGCCGAAGCGCCGCCGGCGCCCCGCGCCGCGTCCGCCGCCACCGACGCCGACCCGCTCGCAGCGCTGTTTGCCGAGCCCGAGGCCAAGGCCGCACCTGCCCCGGCAGCGGAAGAGCCGGTCATCGCCGTCGAGGCGGCACCAGCGCCGGCGCCCGAGCCGGCCGCCGACAAGCACACGCTGGATTTCGACCTTGACGCCTTGTTCGCCGAGGAAAAACCGGCTGCGCCGAGCGCGCCGGTCACCCCGGCCGCGGCGGCGCCTGCCGACAGCAACCTGCTCGACTTCGACTTCAACCTGGCCGCGCCGGTCGAGGTGGAAGCGGCGCCGGCACCCAAGGCCGCGCCGACAGGGCAGGGCTTCGACGCCCTCTTTGCTGTCTCCGAGCCTGTGGTCGCGGCGCCTGCGCCGGCCGAGCCCGAGGGGTTCGACGCGCTGTTTGCCGAGCCCGCGCCGAAGGCACAGGCGGCGCCGGCAGCTGCCGCGGCTGCGGACGTCGACGCGCTGTTTGCCGCGCCAGGCGAAGAAGCCGTCAAGGCCGCGCCTGCCGCGTTCGATTTCGACCTCGACACCGAGTTTGGTGGCGGTGCCGACGACGCGAAAGAGCGCGCGCTGCACGACGACCCGCTGTCGACCAAGCTTGACCTCGCCCGCGTCTACCTCGACATGGGCGACAAGGAGGGCGCGCGCGAAGTGCTGAACGAACTGCTCGGCGAGGCCGGTGGCGCCCTGCGCGACGAGGCGCGCCAGATGCTGGCCAAGCTCTGATGAGCGGACCCGTGCCGGATGGCGGCGCCTGAGTGCATGCTGCCCGGCGCCTGGCTTTTCGCGTGGCTGAACCTCTGCGTGCTGCTCGCGTTCGCGCCCGCGCCGCTGGTATGGGGGCTGGCCGGGTTTGCCGCGGCGGCTGCCGCCTGTTTCCGGCCGGCGCTGCTCGGCTCGACCCTGCGGCGGATGGGCTGGTTGCTGCTCTCGCTCATGGCGGTGATGGCGTGGACGACGCCGGGCGACGCGCTGTTTGACGCGCGCTGGGCGCCGACCCGCCAGGGGCTGGCGGCCGGCGCGACGCAAGCGGCGCGGCTGTTGTGCGCGGTGCTCGCCGTGCGCGCGATTATCGCCGCGAGCCCGCGGCCGGCCTTGCTCGGCGCGTTCTACCAGGCGTTCCGCCCGCTCTCCCGTCTGGGGTTTCCCGCCGATACGCTCGCCGTGCGCCTGTGGCTGACGTTGGACGCGGTCGACGCGTTGGGTCGGGTGCCCTTCAGGGCGTTGTGGGCGCGGCTGGGTCGCGCGCTGGATCAGGACGTGGCGGTATCGGGGCCGGATAGGGTAGAGTTGTTACTTTGCAAATGGCGTACACGCGAATGGTGTCTGGTCGCGGTATGCGTGCTGGTGAGTGGATGGACGATCGCAAGGTGGGGGTAAGGATTGCGCTGGGCGTCGAGTACGACGGCCGCGCGTTCAGCGGCTGGCAGAGCCAGCCGGACGGCAATACGGTGCAGGACGCGCTCAACCGCGCGCTGTCGGTGATCGCGCACGAGCCGGTGGTGTGCGCGGCCGCCGGTCGTACCGACGCCGGCGTGCACGCCGCGATGCAGGTCGCCCATTTCGACACCACCGCGCGCCGGCCGCTCTCGGCGTGGGTGCGCGGCGTCAACGCCCACCTGCCGCCGGAAGTCGCCGTGGTGTGGGCGCGCGAGGTCGGCGACGACTTTCACGCGCGCTTTTCCGCCTTCTCGCGCAGCTACAGCTATTTCCTGCTCAACCACCCGGTCAGACCCAGCCTGCTTGCCGGCAAGGTTGGCTGGTACCACGCGCCGCTTGACGCCGGCGCGATGCGCGAGGCGGCCGCTTTCCTGCTGGGCCGGCACGATTTCTCGAGTTTCCGTGCCGCCGAGTGCCAGGCCAAGAGCCCGGAGAAGCACCTGCAGCGCTTCGACGTCGACGAGCAGGACGGGCTGATCCGTTTCGACCTGACCGCCGATGCCTTCCTGCACCATATGGTGCGCAACCTGGTCGGCGCGCTGGTTTATGCCGGCAGCGGCCGACTCAGCCTCGACGGCCTGGCCGAACTGCTCGCCAGGCGAGAGCGCCGTTACGCACCACCGACCTTCATGCCGGACGGGCTCTACCTGACCGGCGTCGGCTACCCCGAAACCTTCGGCCTGCCAAGCTGCGCCCAGCCGGCTCGGCTCGCCTTGTGGAGATGACTTAAGGTGCGCGTGAAAATTTGCGGGATCACCCGCGTCGAGGACGGCGTCGAGGCGGCGCGCCTCGGCGTCGACGCCATCGGCCTCGTGTTCTATCCGAAGAGCCCGCGCAACGTGTCGATCGCGCGCGCCTCGGCGATCATCGCCGCGCTGCCGCCTTTCGTGACCGTGGTCGGCCTGTTCGTCGACGCGACGCGCGAGTGGGTCGATACCGTGCTCGCCGAATGCGCGCTCGACATGCTGCAGTTCCACGGCGAGGAGACCCCCGAATTTTGCGCGTCGTTCAAGCGCCCGTATCTCAAGGCGGTGCGCGTGAAGGACTCGGCGGACCTCACCGCCGCCGCGCGCCGCTACGCCGGTGCACGCGCGCTGCTGGCCGACGCCTTCGTCGAGGGCGTGCACGGCGGCACCGGAACAAGTTTTGACTGGTCGCTGATCCCGCCGGACCTGCCGCTGCCGCTGATCCTCTCAGGCGGCTTGGGCCCGGACAACGTCGAAGACGCCGTGCGGACGGTAGCGGTGGCGGCCGTCGACGTCTCCAGCGGCGTGGAGTCGGCCAAAGGCATCAAGGACGCTGCCCGCATGGCAGCCTTCATTTCAGGAGCAAGACATGGATCGCTATGATCTGCCCGACGCACGGGGCTATTTCGGCGAGCACGGCGGCGTGTTTGTCGCCGAGACGCTGATGGCCGCGCTGGATGATCTCAAGGCCGAATACGGCAAGGCCAAGGCCGACCCCCTGTTCTGGCAGGAGTTCCACTACGAGCTCAAGCATTACGTCGGCCGGCCAAGCCCGGTCTACCACGCCCGCCGCTGGTCGGAGATGCTCGGCGGCGCGCAGATTTGGCTCAAGCGCGAGGACCTCAACCATACCGGCGCGCACAAGATCAACAATGCGATCGGCCAGGCGCTGCTCGCGCGGCGCATGGGCAAGAAGCGGGTGATCGCCGAGACGGGCGCCGGCCAGCACGGCGTCGCCACCGCGACGGTCGCCGCGCGCTACGGCATGGAGTGCGTGGTGTATATGGGCGCCGAGGACGTCAAGCGCCAGTCGCCCAATGTGTACCGGATGAAGCTCTTGGGCGCCAAAGTGGTGCCGGTCGAAAGCGGCTCGAAGACGCTGAAGGACGCGCTGAACGAGGCGATGCGCGACTGGGTGACCAACGTCGACTCGACCTTCTACATCCTGGGCACCGCCGCCGGCCCGCACCCGTACCCGATGTTGGTGCGCGACTTCGTGTCGGTGATCGGCGAGGAGGCCCGCGTGCAGATGCCCGAGGCGATCGGCCGCCAGCCGGACGTCGTCGTCGCCTGCGTCGGCGGCGGCTCCAACGCGATCGGCATGTTCTACCCGTATATCCCGGTCGACGGCGTGCGCCTCATCGGCGTCGAGGCGGGCGGGGACGGCGTCGAGACCGGCCGCCACGCGGCGCCCCTGTCTGCCGGCAGCGTCGGCGTGCTGCACGGCTTCAAGAGCTACCTGATGCAGGACGAGAACGGCCAGGTGATCGAGACGCATTCGGTGTCCGCCGGCCTCGACTACCCGGGCGTCGGCCCCGAGCACAGCCATCTGAAGGACAGCGGCCGCGCCGAGTACACCGCGGTCACCGATACCGAGGCGCTCGCCGCCTTCCACGACTGCTGCCACTACGAGGGCATCATCCCGGCGCTCGAGTCCAGCCACGCGCTGGCGTGGGCGGCCAAGGCCGCGCCGGCGATGGGCAAGGACCAGGTGATCCTGGTCAACCTGTCCGGCCGCGGCGACAAGGACATCAATACCGTCGCCGGGCTTGCCGGCATCACGCTGTAAGGGGACGAGCGTGTCGCGTATCTCAGCCTGTTTCGAACAACTTTCCGGCGCCAAGGCGCTGATCCCTTTCATCACCGCGGGTGACCCGCACCCGTCGCGCACGGTGGCGCTGATGCACGCGCTGGTTGCCGGCGGCGCCGACATCATCGAGCTTGGCGTGCCGTTCTCCGACCCGATGGCCGACGGCCCGGTGATCCAGCGCGCGTCCGAGCGCGCGCTCGCGCACGGCGTCTCGCTGTCCGACGTGCTCGCGATGGTCGCCGAATTCCGCAAGGACAACGGCACGACGCCGGTCGTGCTGATGGGCTACCTGAACCCGGTGCTGCGTTACGGCTTTGCCCGTTTTGCCGCTGACTCGGCGTGTGCCGGTGTCGACGGCGTGCTGACCGTCGACTGCCCGCCGCACGCGGCGGGCGAGCTCGCCGGCGCGCTCAAGGGCGAGGGGCTGGACCCGGTGTTCCTGATCGCGCCGACGACGACCGAAGAACGCGTCGCCGAGATCGCCCGCCACGCCACCGGCTACGTCTACTACGTGTCGCTGAACGGGGTGACCGGCGCCGGCAATCTGGACATTGACGCGGTAGCAGGTAAAATTGCCGCCCTCAGACGGCACATCACGCTGCCGATCGGCGTCGGTTTCGGTATCCGCGACGCCGAAACGGCGCGTGCGCTGTCCACGGCCGCCGACGCGATCATCGTCGGCAGCCGGCTGGTGCAGGAAATCGAGGCGGCTACACAGGAAACTGCCGCAGAGCAGTTGAAGATCCTGGTGGCCTCGCTGAAGGCCGCCATCCGCTAGAACACCCGTCCGGGCGCGGTCGCGCCCGGTCCGACAAGGAATCCCGATGAGCTGGCTTAACAAGCTGTTGCCGCCGAAAATCAAGCGGGAAAACCGCAGTGACAAGACGTCCACCGTCCCCGAGGGGCTGTGGAGCAAGTGCCCGGCCTGCGAGGCCGTGTTGTACCACACCGACCTCGAGAACAACCTGCAGGTCTGCCCGAAGTGCAACCACCACAACCCGCTGGGCGCCCGCGCACGCCTTGACATGCTGCTGGACGCCGAAGGTCGGCGCGAGATCGGTGCCGAAGTGCGCCCGATCGACATCCTGAAGTTCAAGGATAGCAAGAAGTACCCGGACCGCCTGTCCGCGGCGCGCGCATCGACCGGCGAGGATGACGCACTGGTGGTGATGCAGGGCAGCATCGATGCGATGCCGGCGGTGGTCGCCGCGTTCGAGTTCCGCTTCATCGGCGGCTCGATGGGATCGGTGGTCGGCGAGCGCTTCGTGCGCGGCGTGCGAGCCGCCGTCGACGCGCGTGCGCCGTTTGTCTGCGTGGCTGCGTCCGGCGGTGCGCGCATGCAGGAAGGCCTCAATTCGCTGATGCAGATGGCCAAGACCAGCGCGGCGCTCGACCTGCTGACGCAGGCGAAGCTGCCGTTCATCTCGGTGCTGACCGACCCGACCATGGGCGGGGTGTCCGCGTCGTTCGCCTTCCTGGGCGACGTCGTGATCGCCGAGCCCAGGGCGCTGGTCGGCTTCGCCGGTCCGCGCGTGATCGAGCAAACCGTGCGCGAGACGCTGCCCGAGGGCTTCCAGCGCGCCGAATTCCTGCTGGAGAAGGGTGCCGTCGACATGATCGTCGACCGCCGTGAACTCAAGCGGCGTATCGCCGAACTGTCGACGCTGATGCTGCGCGAGCCAGCGCTGGCTTGAGCTTCGTTGATCCAATCATGCCGCCCGGCGTAAGCCGGGCGGCATTTTGCGTTTATCAGGGTTAAAAAATGCCAAGAGAAAATTCATTCAGGTTTTTGATCTTTACTGTCATCCTGGCGGGCGCCGCGCTGCTGGCCGGCGCCTTGCCCTCGCCCTTGCACCTGGCGCTGCTGCAGGAAGACGGGCCGGTCGAATCGCTGTCGGCGCTCTCTTACCTATTCGCCGCCTGCTGGCTGCTGTGGCAGGGGCGGGGCCGGCTCGCCTGCTACTGGCCGGCGGCCTTGCTGCTGGTGCACCTGGCGGTGCGCGAGGCGGGGCTACGCTCGGCTTTGCTCGGCGGCAGCGGGCTCTCGCCTGCGTATTACCTGAACGATGCACTGCCGCTGACTCTCAGATGCAGTGCCGCGCTGCTGCTGGTGGCGACGCTTTACGCGCTTTACAAACTTGTGCGGGCCCTGCCGGACTGGCTGGCCTCTCTGGGGCGTGGGGATGCCGCCGCCTTCTGGCTGGCCGGCGCCCTGAGTCTTGGCGTGCTCGGGCAGTTGGGCGACAAGTGGGACAAGCTGTTCGGCGCTGCCCCCGCGAGCCTGATGCCTTACCTTTGGGGTTTCGAGGAAGTGTTCGAGCTGGGCATGGCGCTGGGCATGCTGGTGGCGGCGTGGCGCTTGCTGCCGGCGTCGTCCGTGCGCCGGCCGGCGCTGACGGCGCTTTTCCTGCTCTCTTTCATGATGCTGGCCGGCTGCCAGTCGCCGCGGATTCCCGCCACTGGCGATGCGGGGTCGGTGCAGCACGCTTTCGCCAGCCGGATGCTGCCGATGGCGGCGCCAGCGGCCGAGTCGCTCGGCGTCTCGCCACGGCTTGTCGTCGCGCACGCGGCGCTGGAGAGCGGTTGGGGCAGCCAGCCGATCCGCTCGGCCGACGGCGAGGACAGTTTCAACCTGTTCAGCCTGAAGGCGACGCCGGCGTGGCAGGGCCGGACGGTCGACATCCTGACCACCGAGTATCTGCGTGGCCGGCCTGTCAAGCGCGTCGAGCGCTTTCGCGCGTACGATTCGTACACCGACGCCTTCGACGACTACGCGCGCCTGCTCGCGGGACTCACCCGCTATCAGGGCGTGTTGGGCGCCGGGGATGACGAGCGGCAGTTTGCCTGCGCGTTGCGCCGCGGCGGCTACGCGACAGACCCTGCCTATGTAGAAAAACTGGTGCGGGTCAGCGGTTTCCTGAAGGGCTTGGCCTTGCCCGAAAGCAGTGCGCCGGACCGGGGTGAAGCGCCTGTTTGATAGGGTTTATATATGAATATCTATTAATATCAACGATTTGCGTACAAGTGAGCGCTTGCAATGATGCAGGCGCTTGCGCTAAGATGCGCCCCCTTTCCACCCACCCGTTCGTCAGGGTTAGACAGGAGCAGGTTTGCGTCAGCGTTTCTTCCTTCCGTTCTGCCTCATTTCCCTGCTGGCTGCCTGTGGCAGCCAGACCTCCTTGCCGTCCGACCAGGCGGCTTCCAGCGGCCAGCTCAAGGCCACGGCCAGCGAAGCGCTGGCGGAAGCGGCGCCCGCCAAGCCGGCCGTCTTCGATTTTTCCGCAGACCCGATCGGCGCGTTCACCGAACGCATGCTGCCGCACGCGGCCGAGGCTGCCGAGCACCTGGGGGTCGACCCCGAACTGATCATCGCGCACGCCGGGCTTGAGAGTGGTTGGGGCAAGAAGCCCATCCTGCTGCCGGACGGGCGCAACAGCCACAACCTGTTCAGCGTCAAGGCGTACAGCAACTGGGACGGCGACACCGTGAAGGTCCGCACCACCGAGTATGAGGGCGGCCGCCGCGTGAAGAAGGTCGAGACTTTCCGTGCGTACACCTCGTACGAGGAGGCTTTCGCCGACTACGCGCGCCTGCTCAAGCAAAATGGCCGCTACAGCAAGGCACTCGGACAGGGGGACAACGCGCAGGGTTTCGCGCGCGGCCTGCAGAAGGGCGGCTACGCGACCGACCCGCGCTATGTCAGCAAGTTTGCCAACGTCGCGCGCAAGGTCGCGCGCGCAAGCGACAAGTTGAGCGCTTAAGCGCGGTCAGTAGTGCTCCGCGCCGGGTAGAACCCAGCCGGGCGCTTCGCAGCGAGAATTTGTCGAGCGTCAAAGATCCTTAATATAAAACCCGCTTCTTTTTATAAGTGGATAATAATATCTACATATTTTGGATCTAATGACGCCCGTCAGGGCGCAGCCGGAGACCTTGACCATGTTCTACCGCCACCGCACCCTCAAGGCATTTCTGCAACCGATGGCCCAGGCCGCCCGCGAAGGCTACGACCTGACGCTGCGCCTGGCCGAGCAAGGCAGCCTTGCCGACACCGGCCGCCTGATCAACGGCTGGATCAAGGGTTTTGCCGACGCCGTCGGCAAGGCGGTCGGCGCCGCCATCCAGCTCTCGCGCCAGGCGCCGGCACTCTCGGCACTGGCCGGCAAGCTTGAGGCGCGCGCGCAGTCGCAGCAGCAGGGCGCGCAGGCGATTGCGGAGGCGAGCGCAGCCCTCGCGCAAACCGTGCAGTCGATCGCCGAAGGCGCGGCCGAGGCGTCCGCGTTTTCCGGCCAGGTCGCCGGGGCTGTCGCCAAGGCGCGCGAGGACGGTGCGGAGAATAGCCGCCAGGTGCAGGCGATCGGCGAGAGTACGGCGGCCCTGACGGTGCAGATGAAGGCGCTGCGCGAGAGCTCCTTGTCGATCGGCGAGGTGGTCGAGCTGATCAAGCAGATCGCCGACCGTACCCGCCTGCTGTCGCTGAACGCGGCAATCGAAGCGGCGCGTGCGGGCGAGCAGGGCCGCGGTTTCGCGGTGGTCGCCGACGAGGTGCGCAAGCTGGCCGACCAGACCATGCAGGCGACGCAGAATGTCGAGACCCTGCTGGCGACGATCCAGCAGCAGGTCGGCGAGTCGGGCGAGACCGCCGACAAAATGGCGCACCTGGTCGAGCGCGGCGTCGAGCTGTCGTCGACTGCCGGGACTGCCGTCGAGGCGGCCGCCGCCGATATCGGTACCCTGATCGGCCATGTGCACGCGATCGCCGAGGCGAGCGGCGCGCAGAGCGAGAAGGTGTCCGGCATCGCCAGCCGCATCGGCGCCGTCGCCAGCGAAAGCGAGGCGCAACTGGCCGACGCGCACGCGCTCTCGCAAAGCGCGGGGCAGGTGCGCGAGCGCAGCGACCAGTTGCTGTCCGCGCTCGGCCGCTTCCGTTTCGAGGGGCACCAGCAGTGCCGCCGCATGATCGAGGGCGTGATCGACGCGTGGCGCCTCGAGCGGATCGAGGCGGACGACATCGACCGCCGGCTGGTCGAGCTGTGCCGCGCGCAGGGCGCGATCGAGATGGTGTGCGTGACCGACCGCAACGGCCGCCAGCTGAGCGCGGACGTCGCGCCGGGGCATTTCGACGCGGACGGCCGCAAGAACAACTGGAGCGATCGCAGCTGGTTCCGCGACGCCGTCGCGGCGGATGACGTGGTCGTCTCCGACCTGTACCGTTCGGTCGACACCAACGAATACTGCTTCACCGTGTCTGCTCCGCTGAAAGACCGCCAGGGCACGCTGATCGGCGTGATCGAGGCCGACGTCAACTTCAGCCACCTCACCGGCCTGTAAGCGGCGCGGCTGGCGGCGCGGCTGGGCGCAGCCTATAGCGGGGGCATCCCCTGCAAGGCAAGGAGGCTGCCATGCCCGGCCGCGTACTGTTGTTGCTGCAAGCCCATCCCTCTTCATTCGACGCGCGAGCGCAGGCCCGAGGCCAGGCGCTCGCGTTCGCGCGTGCGCGCGCGGCCGGGCTCGACGTCGTGGTGCTGCTGGACGCCTCGTCGCGCCTCTCCGGTGCCGAGGCTTCGGTGACGGCGCTGTTTACCCATCAGGAAGAAGACGACGCATGGCGCCACGCGCACGCGCTGTCGGCGGCTGTCGCCCAGGAAGCACAGGCGGCGGGGCTGGCGTTCACGGCGCGCGACGTCGAGACCGCCCACCCGCTTGAGCTGCTGTCCGCAGCCGAAGCAGCCTGCGACATGGTCGTCCTCGAGCGCGGCGCCGCGACCCTGCGCTTCTTGCCGCATTATCTGGAGGACGCGAGCCGGCCCTGCCTGCTGGCGGGGCGGCAGGGAACGGGGCCGGTGCTCATCGCGTACGACGGGGGGGGCGCCAGCGCGCGCGCGCTGCAGCAGGTGCTGTGGCTGGGTTTAGGGAGTGCAGGCGTCACCCTGCTGTCGCTGGGGGCGGACGCCGAGGCGGATGTGGGTGTGGCTGCACGCTATCTCGCCTCGCACGCGCTCGCCGCTCAATGCGTGACCCGCCCCTTGGGCGGGCACCCCGCCGCCCAGATCGAGGCCGAGGCGCAGGCGCTGGACCCGAGTTTGCTGGTGCTGGGGGTGCGCGGCCGGCACGGTTGGCGCCGCGCGCTGACCGGGTCGACCTGCCAGCGCCTGCTGCACGGTGATCGCGCCTTGCTGCTGGTGCCCTGAAACAGGCATAAAAACCACAAAAGCCCTGTGGTCGCCCGTTTTGGGGCATGGCAGCCTAGGGCAGGCTGCGCGGACGAGGTTATCGTGGGGGTACCGTCGAACGCAGACGAAGAGGTGCCCGATGCCGGAGCCGATGGTCCTGCTCAAGCTGTTGCTGGCTTGCCTGCTGTTCTTGTGCGTGCAGCTCTGCCTGTGGGCCCTGCTCAGGCGTCTGGCACTGGCCGCGCAGCCGTGCCCGGGCAAAGGGGACGCCGCCGCGTCCCCTCAGGTGGGTTCCGCCAGGGCGGACGATCAGCCGCGGTGATAGGCGGTGACGCGCTCGACTTCCTCGCGCGAACCCAGGAACACCGCGACGCGCTCGTGCAGTTTGGACGGCTCGATCTCCATGATGCGCTGGTGGCCGTTGGTCGCCAGGCCGCCTGCCTGCTCGACGATGAAGGCCATCGGGTTGCCTTCGTACATCAGGCGCAGCTTGCCGGGCTTGGCCGGGTCGCGCGCGTCCTTCGGGTACATGAAGATGCCGCCGCGGGTCAGGATGCGGTGCACCTCGGCGACCATCGACGCGACCCAGCGCATGTTGTAGTCCTTGTTCAGCGGCCCGGTCTTGCCGGCGAGCAATTCGTCGACGTAGCGTTTGACCGGCGCTTCCCAGTGCCGCATGTTAGACATGTTGATCGCGAATTCGCCGGTCGCTGCCGGTACCTTCATCTGCGGGTGGGTGAGCACGAAGCCGCCTTGTTCGCGGTCCAGCGTGAAGCCGTACACGCCGTTGCCGAAGGTCAGCACCAGCATGGTCTGCGGGCCATACACGGTGTAGCCGGCGGCGACCTGGCGGGTGCCCGGCTGCAGGAAGTCCGCTTCGGTCGGGTGGCCGGTGACCGATTCGGGGCATTCGAGCACCGAGAAGATGGTGCCGACCGAGATGTTGACGTCGATGTTGGACGAGCCGTCCAGCGGGTCGAACAGCAGCAGGTAGCGGCCGCGCGGCAGGCCGTCCGGGATCGAGTACGGCAGTTCCATCTCTTCGGACGCCATCGCGGCGAGGTTGCCGCCCCATTCGTTGGCTTCCAGCAGTACGTCGTTGGCGATCACGTCGAGTTTCTTCTGCGCCTCGCCCTGCACGTTGCCGGTGCCGGCCTCGCCCAGGATGCCGGCGAGCGCGCCCTTGTTCACCGAGTGCGAGATCGCCTTGCACGCGCGGGCGATGGTCTCGATCAGGTGGCGCAAGTCGGGCGGCAGCGCGCCGGCCTCGCGTTGTTGCTCGATCAAAAAGCGGGAGAGGGAAGTGCGGCTCATCGGAGGTCCTTGGGTCTGGGTGGCGCGGGCCTGGCGCCCGTTTGCGCGCGATTATACGGCAAGCGCCCCTTGTGATGACAGCCGGCAGCTTGGCGGCCTTGTTTGATGCGTGCCGCGTGGCTGGTGTTCAGCCGGCCGCCGCCTCTTCTTCCAGCCAGTGGCAGAACGCGCCGGCGGCCGCGTCGTGGCTCGCCGCGCGCGGCGCGACCCAGCAATAGCCGCGCACCGGCATCTCGGGACCTGTCAGCGGCGCGACGAGCATGCCCGCGTCGATCAGCCGCCTGGCCAGCGGCAGCGGGCCGAGCACCACGCCCAGGCCTTCGGCGGCCGCCTGCAGCGCGAACGAGAAGCGGTCGAAGTGCAGCGTGCGCTGCGGATTGAGTTCGGGGACGCCGGCGAGCGTCAGCCAGCGCTGCCACGCAGTCGGCCGGGTGTCGGCGTACAGCAGCGTGTGGCGGGCGAGGTCGGCCGCGTGGCGGATGGGCTGCCCGGCGGCGAGGCGCGGGTGGATCAGCGGCAGTTCGTGTTCGGCGAGGAAGGGCTTGGCGATGTGGCCGGGCCAGTCGCCCGGGCCGCGGCGGATCGCGATGTCGAACGGGGTGTCGAGCCGGCTGATGTCGCGGTCAGAGCTCATCAGGTGCAGTTCGACCTCGGGGTGGCGCGCGCGAAAGCGGTGGAGGCGCGGCATCAGCCAGAACATGGCGAAAGTCGGCGTCGAGTTGACGGTTAGCCGGCGCGGGCGGTCAGCGTTTCTCAGCTGGCTGGTCGCGTTGGCGATCAGGTCGAGGCCGTCCTGCACCTGTACGAGGTAGCGCCAGCCGGCGTCGGTCAGGCGCACCCGGCCGCCGCTGCGCGCGAACAGCGTGGTCCCCAGCCATTCCTCCAGCTGCCTGATCTGCTTGCTCACAGCGCCATGGGTGACGAACAGCTCTTCGGCGGCGGCGGAAAAGCTCTCCAGCCTTGCCGCAGCCTCGAATACGCGCAGGGCGTTCAGCGGTGGGTAGGTGTTCATGCTTGTGAGTTTAACTCACAGATGCTGTGGCGAATAATCCTTTGTCTTAGCGGGGTCGCTGGCGTTACGCTAAGGCCCGTGTCGTAAAGCGCGGTGGTGCGTCCGCCGCCCAAGTCAAATCAACAAACGCAAAGGTAAGAACCATGCTCGAAGCCTACCGCCAGCACGTCGCCGAACGCGCACAGCTGGGCATCCCGCCGCTGCCCCTGTCCGCCAAGCAGACCGCCGACCTGGTCGAACTGATCAAGAACCCGCCGGCCGGCGAAGAGGACTTCCTGGTCGAGCTGATCACGCATCGCGTGCCGCCGGGCGTCGACGACGCGGCCAAGGTCAAGGCTTCGTTCCTGGCTGCCGTCGCCGAAGGCTCGGTCGCGACGCCGCTGCTGTCCCGCGCGCAGGCGACCGAACTGTTGGGTACCATGCTCGGCGGCTACAACATCCAGCCGCTGGTCGACCTGCTGGACGACGAGGCGGTGGCTGCCGTCGCCGCGGCCGGCCTGAAGAAGACCCTGTTGATGTTCGATTCCTTCCACGACGTGAAGGAGAAGATGGACAAGGGCAACGCCCACGCGCGTGAAGTCGTCGAATCCTGGGCGAACGCCGAGTGGTTCACCAGCCGTCCGGCCGTGCAGCAGAAGATCACCGTTACCGTGTTCAAGGTGCCGGGCGAGACCAACACCGACGACTTGTCGCCGGCACCGGACGCGACCACCCGCCCGGACATCCCGATGCACTACCTGGCGATGCTGAAGAACACCCGTCCGGACGCGGCGTTCAAGCCGGAAGAAGACGGCAAGCGCGGCCCGATCCAGTTCATCGAAGATCTGAAGCAGAAGGGCCACCTGGTCGCCTACGTCGGCGACGTGGTCGGCACCGGCTCCAGCCGCAAGAGCGCGACCAACAGCGTGATCTGGGCGACCGGCGAGGATATCCCCTTCGTGCCGAACAAGCGCTTCGGCGGCGTGTGCCTGGGCGGCAAGATCGCGCCGATCTTCTTCAACACGCAGGAAGACTCGGGCGCGCTGCCGATCGAAGTCGACGTCTCCAGGATGGAGATGGGCGACGTGATCGACATCTACCCGTATGAAGGCAAGGTCGAGAAGGCCGGCGAGAAGATCGCCGACTTCGCGCTCAAGAGTGAAGTGCTGCTCGACGAAGTACGCGCCGGCGGCCGCATCAACCTGATCATCGGCCGTGGCCTGACCGCCAAGGCACGCGAGGCGCTTGGCCTTGCCGCGTCCACCGAGTTCCGCCTGCCCAAGCAGCCGGCCGACTCCGGCAAGGGTTTCAGCCTGGCGCAGAAGATGGTCGGCCGCGCCTGCGGCCTCGCCGAAGGCCAGGGCGTGCGCCCGGGCACCTACTGCGAGCCTAAGATGACCACCGTCGGCTCGCAGGACACCACCGGCCCGATGACCCGCGACGAACTGAAAGACCTGGCGTGCCTGGGCTTCTCGGCCGACCTCGTGATGCAGTCGTTCTGCCACACCGCGGCGTATCCGAAGCCGGTCGACGTGCGCATGCACAAGGATCTGCCGGCCTTCATCAGCACCCGCGGCGGCGTGTCCCTGCGCCCGGGCGACGGCGTGATCCACAGCTGGCTCAACCGCCTGCTGCTGCCGGACACCGTCGGCACCGGCGGCGACAGCCACACCCGCTTCCCGATCGGCATCTCCTTTCCGGCAGGCTCCGGCCTGGTGGCGTTCGCCGCCGCCACCGGCGTGATGCCGCTCGACATGCCCGAGTCGGTGCTGGTGCGCTTCAAGGGCCAGCTGCAGCCGGGCGTCACCCTGCGTGACCTGGTCGGCGCGATCCCGCTCTACGCGATCAAGCAGGGCCTGCTGACCGTCGCCAAGGCCGGCAAGAAGAACATCTTCTCCGGCCGCATCCTCGAGATCGAGGGTCTGCCCGACCTCAAGGTCGAGCAGGCGTTCGAGCTGTCCGACGCCGCCGCCGAGCGTTCGGCCGCAGCCTGCGCGATCGCGCTGAACAAGGCGCCGGTCGTCGAGTACATGCGCTCCAACATCACGCTGATGAAGTGGATGATCGCCGAAGGCTACCAGGACGCGCGCACCCTCGAGCGCCGCATCAAGGCGATGGAAACGTGGATCGAGCAGGGTGAACTGCTGAAGGCCGACGTCGATGCCGAGTACGCCGCGGTGATCGAGATCGATCTGGCCGACATCAAGGAGCCGATCGTCGCCTGCCCGAACGACCCGGACGACGTGAAGTTCATGTCCGAAGTTGCCGGCACCAAGATCGACGAAGTGTTCATCGGCTCGTGCATGACCAACATCGGCCACTTCCGCGCGGCGTCCAAGCTGCTGGAAGGCAAGCAGGACATCCCGGTGCGCCTGTGGGTGGCCCCGCCGACCAAGATGGACGCCAAGCAACTGACCGAGGAAGGCCACTACGGCGTGCTCGGCCGCGCCGGCGCGCGCATGGAAATGCCGGGCTGCTCGCTGTGCATGGGTAACCAGGCGCAGGTGCGCGAAGGCGCGACCGTGATGTCGACCTCGACCCGCAACTTCCCGAACCGTCTGGGCAAGAACACCAACGTGTACCTGGGCTCGGCCGAACTCGCGGCGATCTGCTCGAAGCTGGGCAAGATCCCGTCGGTCGAGGAGTACCAGTCCAACATCGGCATCATCAATGAGAAGGGCGCCGAGGTGTACAAGTACCTGAACTTCGACCAGATCCAGGAATACGTGGAAGAGGCGAAGACGGTCTTGGTGTAAGCCGGAAGTCAGCAGGACAACCCCGCCTGATGGCGGGGTTTTTTTGTACCTGCGGTCTGGCTGTGCGGTCGGTAGTGACGCTTGAAATCCTATTGGCATTTCGTGCTAGCATGGCGGCCCTGACGCTCGCGACGGCTTGCCATCCAATGAAGCTTCCTGCGCCCGCCCTTTCCGAATCCGCGGTTTCCCTGTGGCTGGCGCTCTATATCGGCGGCCTGCTCAACCTGGACGTCTTCATCCGCCGCCTCTTCGGCGGGGAGGGGGCGGCCGCCTTGCCTGGCGTGGCGCTGGAGGCGGTGAGCATGGTCGCCATCAGCTACCTGCTGCTGGGCATCCTCTCGCTGGGCGGCTCGATGCTGTGGCGCGCCGGTGCGACGCTGATGGTGCTGTTCTCGGCGGCGGCCGCCTACTACATGACCCTGTTTGACGTGGTGATCGGTTACGGCGTGATGGCGTCCGTGCTGACGACCGACATCGACCTGTCCAGAGAGTCGGTCGGCGCGGACTTCCTGCTCTGGCTGCTGGCCACCGCGCTGCCGGTTGTCGTGCTGTTGTGGCGGGTCGCGCTGACCTCGACGTTCTGGCACGCCGTCCGTTGCCGGCGCAGGCGTTGGCCTGTGCTTGGCAGGCTCTCCTTTGCATTGCTGGCGGCGGTGATTCCGCTGAAGGTGATCGAGGCGCGGGCGGAAGCCGGGCGCAGCCTGCATGCCGACCTGCCCAGCGCGGCGGGGGTGGTTGCGCATAGCTACCTACCGGTGAACTGGGTCGCGGGCTTGGGCATGGTCGCCTACAACCGGGTGGCCGAGCAGCGGGCAAGCGAACGGCTCTTCGAGCCCGCGCGGCGCTTCACTTACCTGTCAGAGCCTGCGCTTGAGGACGTGACGATTGTCTTCGTGATCGGCGAGACCGCGCGCGCGGACCACGTCGGTGCGCTGGGGTACGGACGTGAAACCATGCGCAATATGGCGAGGGAGCCCAACCTCGTGCTGTTTGACGGGCGCGCCTGCGATACCGCGACCAAGCTGTCCCTGCGCTGCATGTTCGTGCGCGAGGGGGGCGCCGCAGACGACGCCGGGCGTACCCTGCGTGAAAAGAACGTGTTCTCCACGCTGAAAACACTGGGCTTCAGCGCCGAGCTGTTCGCGATGCAAAGCGAGCTGTGGTTCTACAACAGCCTGAACGCAGACAATTACCTGTTCCGCGAAATGATCGCCGCGGAAAAGGACAACCGGGGCAAGCCGGTCGACGACATGTTGCTGGTCCCGCAACTGCAGCGCTCCTTGCAGGCGCACCCGGACGGCCGCCATCTTGTGGTGTTGCACACCAAGGGGTCGCACTACCAGTACTCGCAGCGCTACCCGCGCGCCTTTGCACGCTGGTCGCCCGAGTGTACGGACATCGACGACAGCTGCTCGCGTGCGGAGCTCATCAACGCTTACGACAACAGCCTGCTCTATACCGACCACTTCCTGAAGTCGGTGCTGGACACGCTGCGCGGGCGCAAGGCCGTGCTGTTTTATACCGCGGACCACGGCGAATCGATCGACGAGGGCATGCATTTCCATGCGACCCCCCGCGAGGTCGCGCCGCCCGAGCAGTTCAGTGTGCCGATGATGGTGTGGATGTCGGACCCTTACCTTGCGGCGGCGGGCGGGGCGCGGCTGGCCAGCTTGCGCGAACTGGCGAAGCAGCCGGTGCCCAGGCGCCACGAAGAGCTGTTCGACAGCATTCTGGGCTGTGCGGGGTTCCATTCCCCGGACGGCGGGATTGTCGCAGCCAACAACTGGTGCCGGACTGGCGCGTGAGCGCGGGCCTCGCCGGGGCAGACCATGCTGCTGCGTTGCGGTATGATCCAGGTCAATACCTGTCCACGCGGTGCTTCACGCCATGAACCTTGCCACGCTGAGCGAAGAACAATTCACCCAATTGTCGATGGTCGTCCTGTTGGGCGGGCTGATCCTGTTCATGGGCTTCATCATCTGGGACCTGGGCAAGAAGTCCGGCGCCGGCCGCTTCGGCACTTTCGTGCTGTTCCTGGCGCTGGGCACCGGCGTGACCGGCTTCGTGTTCAAGAACGTGCTGGTCGAGTTCCTGCTGTTGCGCTGATTCAGGCGTTCACGCCCGCCCTGAGCAGGCGTGCGAGGCATTCCTCGGCCGGCGCCGGCCGTCCGTGCAGGTAGCCTTGCTGCAACAGGCCCGGGTGGCCAGCGAGGCAGGCGCTTTGCTCGGCGGTCTCCACCCCTTCGGCGACGACGGTGAAGCGTAGGCTGCGCGCGATCGAGACGATGCCGTCGACCAGCGCGATGTCTTCCTCGCTGCCCGGCAGCGGACGGATGAAACGCTGGTCGATCTTCAATTCGTCGATCGGCAGGGATTTCAGGTAGGCGAGCGACGAGTAGCCGGTGCCGAAGTCGTCGATCGAGAACCTTACGCCGTCCTGCCTGAGCTTCGCCATCTTCTCCTGCGCGGCGCCCAGGCTTTCCAGTAGTAGCCCCTCGGTGATCTCCAGCGTCAGGCGGCGCGCGGCAAAGCCGTGGCGCCTGATTAGTGCGCGGATCTTGTCGACGAAGCCCGGCTGGCTGAAGTGGCGGGGGCTCAGGTTGACCGAGATGCCTTGCGCCAGGCCGGCACGGGCGAGGCGGGCGAGGGCGCGTGCGCTCTCTTCGAGCACCCAGTTGTCCATCTCGACGATCAAGTCGCTCTCTTCGGCGAGCGGAATGAAGGCGCCCGGCGGCACCAGGCCTCGCTCGGGGTGGCGCCAGCGCACCAGCGACTCGAAGCCGACGGTGCGTCCGTCGGCGTCCAGTTGCGGCTGCAGGTAGAGTTCGAGCTGCTGGTCGCTGATCGCGTGGCGCAATTCGCGCTGCAGGGTATAGCGCGAGCGCGCGTGTTCGCCCATCGATTGTTCGAAGAACGCGATCTGGCCGCCGCCATGCGCGCGGGCGCGGCTGAGCGCCGTCTGCGCGTGCAGCATCAGCCCGTGCGCGTCGTCGCCGGCCTCGCCCAGCGCGATGCCGATGCTGACCGACAGGCTGAGCGTCTCGTCTCCCACTTCCACGCCGTCGCCGAGCGCCTGTTGCAGTGCGACCGCCAGCTGCAGCAGGCGGGTTGCCTCGTCCTCCTCGCGCAGTCCGGTCGAGCGCTCCAGCATCGCAAACTCGTCTGCGGTCAGCCTGGCGACGAGTGCGTGCGGGGCGACCTGCTGTAGTCGTCCGGCCAGCGCCTTCAATAGTTCGTCGCCGGCGACGACGCCGCGCGCTTCGTTGAATTCCTTGAAGCGGTCGATATTAAGCAGCATCAGCGCACGCGGGTCGTCATGCGCTTCGGTGAGCTTTTCGATCAGTTGCTGGCGGTTGGGCAGGCTGGTCAGCGCGTCGACCCGGGCGGCGCGCCACGCCTCTTCCTGCGCCTGGCGGATCAGCCCCTGGTCGCTGAACAGCGCGACGAAGCGTTCGATGCCGCCATCGGGCGCGCGCAGCGCGCGGATGGTCATCCACTCGGGGTAGATTTCACCACACTTCCTGCGATTCCACAGTTCCCCTTGCCAGCGTCCGTCGCGCTCTAGGGCGGCGTACATCAGCCGGTAGAACGTGACGTCCTGACGGCCGGAGGAGAGCATGGACGGCTTCTGGCCGACGGCCTCGGCCGCGCTGTAGCCGGTGATCTCGCAGAAGGCCGGGTTGACGGCGAGGATGCGGCTTTGCGCGTCGGTGACCACGATGCCTTCGGCGGCGCTGTCGAACACCTGCTGCGCGAGTTTGAGCTGTTCGTTGCTTTCGATCAGACGCGAGCGGTCGTGGCGGATGCGTCTGACCCCCGAGTTGAGCGCGCGGGCGAGGGTGGCCAGCTCAGCGAAGCCTTGCTCGGACAGCGGCTGGTAGTCATCGACCAGATGCGCGTTTTCGGCGTGGCGGGCGATGGTCGTCAGCGGGCGGGCGACGTAGCGGTGCAGCCACCATGACAACAGCGCGGCGAACAGCAGCATGCCCCCCCATTCGGCAAGGCGTCTTGCCAGCAGGACCTGCAGCCGTTGCGCTTCTTCAGTCCGGTAGTTGTGGCTGATCCAGACCACGCCCTTTTCGCGGTTGCTGATCATGCCGGGCGGTGCCGGCATCTGGTAGGGCACCATGATACGGGTGATACGCGCGGCCGGGTCAGGGTCGAGTTGCGCTTCCAGGCCCTGGCGGGCACGCTCGAAGCGGCGGCTGTCCCAGCCGGGCAGCACCTCGGCGGCGTCCTTGCCTCGGGGCATGTTCGGACCACCGAGCAGGATGCTGCCTGCGGAGTCGACCAGTGCGATGCGCACGTCGTCATGCCGCGCCTGTGCGAGCAGGATTTCAGACTGCAGCAGGTCAGGTCGGCTGAGCCGCAGTTCGTCGGCGAGGCGGGCGAAGCGGGCGCCTTCCTCGCGCAGATGTGCTTCGGTGGCTTCAGCCAGGGCGCCCCGTTCGGCTTGCCGTACGCCGACGAACACGACAAAGATGGATAGCGTGGCTGCGAACATGACTGACAGGGGCAGGATCAGACGCAGGGTTAGCAGGCGTTTCATCGGGCGTGCTCGGGGAAATGGGTGGCGTCGATCAGTGGCGTCGGGCCGTTCGCGCGTGCATCGATGTTTTCGGCGGCGAGCTTTAACACCAGCGTGTCTGCCACTTGGGCAAGCAAGGGAGAGGTGCCGCCTAGCAGGCGCAGATTCTCCGCCGTGTCGCATGGCTTGAGCCCGTCAAAAATCCGCCGTGCCTTGGCAGGCGGCAGCCCCAACCAGCGGGTGAGCATGTGTTGCTGGTATGCATTGCTGCCGCGCCATTTGTCGACGCCCTTCAGGTGCGCGTCGATCAGCGTGGCGACAGCAGCCGGCTTGGCAAGCAGGGCCTCCTCGCGTACGGCGACCACGTCGAAGATGGTGTCCGGCAGGCTGCGGCTGTCAAACAGCACGTGCCCGCCGTGTTTGATCAGGCGGGTGGCAACCGGCGGGTAGCTGATCGCCGCGTCGATCTTGCCCGCCCGCCATGCTGCTTCCTGCATGTTGATGCCGACGTCGACCAGTTCGACGTCGGCGGCGGATAGCCCGGCTGCCTTGAGTACACCTGAGAGCATCAGCGCGCCGGTTGCCGAGCGCTCGAAGCCGATGCGCTTGCCCGCGAGCGCGGAGAGGTCGGCTACCTTATCGCGGGCGACGAGCATGTCGGCACCGGCCGAGCTATCGAGCACCAGCACGATGGTGAGCGGGATGCCGCCGGCGCGCGCGCGCAGCACCTCGTCCAGCGTCAGCGTCGCCGCGTCGACGATGCCGGCCGAGAGCGCGTGCAGCGAGGTGCTGGCAGAAGCGAGCTCGATCAGGCGCACGCCGCCGGCTGCCAGCACGCCCTGTTGCTGGGCCAGCCACAAGAAGCCGTGGCCTGGCCACGGATGGGTCGACAGCTTGAGCGGCGGTTCGGATACGCAGGCAGGCAAAGCCGCGGACAGCACGGCCAAGGCGCAGCCGGTGAGCAAACGCCTGCGCGTGTGGTCGGTAGAAGCGCGGGGTGACTGCATGACGGGAGGTGTTAACTATTCTCGTTGTCATTTTATACTTGATGCTGAAAGGATATTTGATCCAGATCAAGTAGTAAAACCTGTTAGCCGCCGCGTGGAAGCGCCTCCCACACCTTCTGCAGCCGCTTGAGCGAGACCGGGTACGGCGTCTTGAGCTCCTGCGCGAACAGGCTGACCCGCAGCTCCTCGATCTGCCAGCGGAACGCGAGCAGCTCGGCCGACGCTTCGCCCGTTTCGCTGTCCGCCGCGACGCGCGCCTCCCAACGCTGCCACAATTCGCGGATCTCGGCTGCGCGCTGACCGTCGCGCTGCGGGCTCGTCACCTGCTTGTCCATGCGCAGCCCCATCGCCTTCAGGTAGCGCGTGAGGTGCGGCAACTGCGCCCACGGCGTCGCAGCGAGGAAGCCCGGGTAGACCAGCGCGTCGAGCTGCCCCTTCAGCTCCCACCCCAGCTTGTGTTTGGCGATGCGGGCGGCGAGCGGCGGGTATTCGGCCGCGACCTGCGTAAGGTAGCCCATCACCGCCTGGGTGACCGCCGGCAGGCGCGCGCGCGCGCGCGCCTTCTGTTCGTTGAACGCCTTTTCGCTGCGCGGCAGCGCGTCGTCGCCGACAAATGCCCGGTCGCAGATGCACGCGAGCACGTCGTCCAGCAGCACGTCGGCGTTGCCAAGCGCCCTTAGTTGCAGCGCTGCCTGCTGGAAGCCCGACGGCCCCTTGCCCAGCTGCTTGACCTGCTCCTTCAGCTGCAACTGCAACAGGCGCACCACGCCCTTGCGGTGCGCGCGGGTGGCGGCAAGTTCAGTGTCGTAGAGGCGCAGCGCGACGCGGCCCTCGGCTTCCAGCGTCAGCGCCGGGTAGCCGGTCAGCTGCTGGCGGCCGCGCGCGAACTGGATCGATTCGGGCAGCTCGCCGATGTCCCACGCCATGACGTTCTCGCGTTCGAATTCTGCGCTGGTGTCGCGGAAGGTCAGCTGCGCGGCCTGGCCGAACTGCTTTTGCAGGGCGGCAAGATCTCGGCCGAGGCCGATCTCCTGCTTGCCGTCGTCGATGACGCGGAAGTTGAACAGCAAATGCTCGGGCAGGGGGTGCGCGTAGAAGCCGGCCTCGTCGACGCGCACGCCGCCGCTCTCGCGCAGGATGAAGCGTGCCAGTTGCGGCGCGATCGGCGCGTCCATGTCCGGTTCCCCCGACAGGAAGCGGGTGACGAAGTCGGGCACCGGCACGCACAGGCGGCGGATCTGCTTGGGCTGGTTCTTGATAAGCAGGGTGAGCTTCTCGCGCAGCATGCCCGGCACCAGCCACTCGAACGGCGCGGCCTCCAGCCGGTTGAGGCTGGTTAGCGGCACGTCGATGGTCACCCCGTCCAGCACATGGTTGGGCTCGAAGCGGTAGCGCAGACGCATGCGCCCGTCGGCGTGTTCCCACCATTCGGGGAACTGGTTGACCGTCACGTGCTGCGCGGCGTGCCGCATCAGCTCTTCGCGCGTCAGGTGCAAAAGCTTGGGGTCGGCCTTTTCGGCGTCCAGCCGCCACGCCTCGAAGCTCGCCGCGTCGACGACATGCGCCGGGATCTTCTGCGCGTAGAAGTCGTAGAGCGCGTCCTCGTCGATCAGCACGTCCTGGCGGCGCGCCTTGTGTTCGAGCGCCTCGACGTCGCGGATCAGCTGCGCGTTGCGCTGGAAGAAGGGCGCGTTGCTGACATAAGCCATGTCGACCAGCGCGCCGCGGATAAACAGCTCGCGCGCCTCCTCCGGCGCGATCCGCCCGTAGCTGACCGGGCGGCGCGCAATTAGCGTCAGCCCGAACAGCGTGACCCGCTCGCTGGCGACCACCTCGCCGCGCGCCTTGTCCCAGTGCGGGTCGAAGTAGTGGTACTTGACGAGGTGCGGTGCCAAAGGCTCGATCCACTCGGGCTCGATGCGGGCGACGCAGCGCGCGTACAGCCGGCTGGTCTCGACGATCTCGGCGGCGACCAGCCACTTCGGCTTGGCCTTCTTCAGGCCGGAGCCGGGGAAAACGTGGAAGTGGCTGCCGCGCGCACCGGTGTAGTCGTCGCCCTCCTGCGCCTTCTGGCCGACGTTGCCGATCAGGCCGGTGATCAGCGCCTTGTGCAGCTTCTCGTAGTGCAGCGCCTCCTGCTGGCGGCGCTTCTTGTCGCCCAGTTGCTGCGGCACTTCGGGCGCGGCCGCGTGCGCGTCTTCGCGGCGGATCAGCCCCATGTCGTTGGCGATCTCGGCCAGTTGCGCGTGCAGGTCGCGCCATTCGCGCAGGCGCAGGTGCGACAGGAAGTGCGCGTGGCAGGCGTCGATCAGCTGGCGGTTCGACTTCTTGTGGCGCACCGCGTCCTGGAAGAAGTCCCATAGCGCGAGGTAGGACAGGAAGTCCGAGCGCTCGTCGGCGAAGCGTGCCTGCGCGCGGTCGGCCGCTTCGCGCGCGTCGAACGGGCGCTCGCGCGGGTCCTGGATCGACAGGCCCGAGGCGATGATCAGCACCTCGCGCACGCAGTCGAAGTCGCGGCCGGCGAGCAGCATGCGCCCGACGCGCGGGTCGACCGGGATGCGCGCGAGCTCCTTGCCGGTGGCGGTGAGTTCGCCCGCGTCGTCGACCGCGCCCAGTTCGTGCAGCACCTGGTAGCCGTCGGCGACCAGCCGGCCGGACGGCGCCTCGAGGAAGGGGAAGGCGTCGACACGGCCAAGGCCGAGCGAGGCCATGCGCAGGATCACCGCGGCGAGGTTGGAGCGCACGATCTCGGGGTCGGTGAACGGCGCGCGCGCGTTGAAGTCTTCCTCGTCATACAGGCGTACGCAGACCCCGGCCTCGACGCGGCCGCAACGGCCGGCCCGCTGGCGCGCCGCCGCCTGCGAGATCTTCTCGACCAGCAGCTGCTCGACCTTGGCGCGCGGGCTGTAGCGCTTGACGCGGGCGAGGCCGGTGTCGACCACGTAGCGGATGCCGGGCACGGTCAGCGAGGTCTCGGCGACGTTGGTCGACAGCACCACGCGGCGGCCGCCTGACGGCTTGAAGATGCGCTGCTGCTCCTCGTTGGAGAGGCGGGCGAACAGCGGCAGGATCTCGTAGCCCTTGATGCCGGACTTCCTCAGCTTCTCGGCGGTGTCGCGGATCTCGCGCTCGCCGGGCAGGAACACCAGCACGTCGCCCGCGCCTAGGCGCGACAGTTCGTCCACCGCGTCGACCACCGCGTCTTCCATCTCGGTCTCGCGGTCGTCCTCGTCGCGCGACTTGAGCGGACGGTAACGTACCTCGACCGGGTAGGTACGGCCGGACACCTCGATCACCGGCGCGCCGTCAAAATGCTTGGAGAAGCGTTCGGCGTCGATGGTCGCCGAGGTGACGATCACCTTGAGGTCGGGGCGGCGCGGCAGCAGCTGCTTGAGGTAGCCCAGCAGGAAGTCGATGTTCAGGCTGCGCTCGTGCGCCTCGTCGATGATGATCGTGTCGTACGCTTCGAGGTAGCGGTCGGTCTGCGTCTCGGCGAGCATGATGCCGTCGGTCATCAGCTTGACCAGGCTCTTGTCGGAGAGCTGGTCGGTGAAGCGCACCTTGAAGCCGACCGTCTCGCCAAGCGCGCTGCCCAGCTCGTCGGCGATACGGCTGGCGACCGAGCGTGCGGCCAGGCGCCGCGGCTGGGTGTGGCCGATCAGCCCGAACACGCCGCGGCCAAGCTCGAGGCAGATCTTGGGCAGCTGGGTGGTCTTGCCCGAGCCGGTCTCGCCGCACACGATCACCACCTGGTTTTGGGCGATGGCGTCGCGGATCTCGTCGCGGCGCTGGTTGACCGGCAGCGCGTCGTCAAAGCGCGGCACGGGCAGCGCCGCGCGCCGCGTCTCAACCTTCTGGCGCGAGCGCTCGATGCGCTCGGCGGTCTCTTTCAACAGGCGCTGTGCGTCCTGGCCGCGCGCGACACGCTTCTCGGCGTCCGCGAGGCGCCGCCTGAGGGCGTGGCGGTCGCGGATCAGGCAGTCGGACAGGGCTTTTTTCAGGGCGGCGACGTTCAGGGACATGGTGCGGGAGCGGCAGGCGACAGACAAGGCGCGGATTATACCCGCCAAGGCGCCGCCCCGCCCGGTCGCTACATCAGTTCGGTCAGCGCGGCGGTGTTCAGGCCCGCGAGCGGGTAGGTCGGGTAGTCGGGGAAGGTGACGCGGTAGCCCGCGCCGTCCGAGGTGAGGCTTGCGTGGGCGCCCAGCGGGAAGGTCGCCTTGTTGCTGGTGTGGCCGAACGGAAAGCCGGTCAGCACCGGCACGCCGGTGACGCGACCCACATGCGACGCGACGGTCGCGAGCGTGTACGAGCTGTCGTAGTAGTCGCGGATGTTCGTCTGGTCGAAGTCGCCGAACACGATCGCCTTTTGGCGGCTTAAAACGCCTGCGAGGTTGAGCTGTTGCAGCATGCGCTCGACGCGGTAGGGTTGCTCGCCGACGTCTTCGATGAACAGGATGCCGCCGTCGATCTTCGGCAGGTAGGGCGTGCCCGCCAGGTGGGCGAGCACGGTCAGGTTGCCGCCCCACAGTACCCCCTCGGCCTTCAGCGTCGGCGAGAAGGGCGCCTCGACGCGTATCGCCAGCGGGCGGGCGGTGGTGGTGCTGACGAAGTCGCTCATGGTCAGCACGCTGGGTGCCTCGGCGCCGAAGTCGCTGTAGAGCATCGGCCCCGCGAAGCTTACCACGCCGCCCTGGCTGAGCAGGCCCATCTGGATCGCGGTGAAGTCGCTGAAGCCCATCACTAGCGTACCGGCCTCCTTCAAGAGCGGGCACAGCCGCTGCCAGTTGATCCACGGCAGGAGGCGCATCGCGCCGTAGCCGCCGCGCGCGGCGAGGATGAATTTCGGCACGTCGCCCGCGCGGATGTCGTTGAAGTCGGCCGCGCGTTCGGCGTCCGTCCCGGCAAAGCGCTGGTAGCGCCGCGCCAAGCACTGGGTGTTGGAGAGCTGGTAGCCGGCACGGGCGAGGCGCAGCACGCCGCGCTCGGCGCGTGCGGCGCTGGGCATCAGCCCGGACGGCGCGACCACGCGCAGCGTCGGGCCGGCTGCGGTGAAGGCGGGCAGGTTGGGCAGGGTTGGTGTCGGGGTCGGAGTCTGGGCGGTCATCGTCTTGACGGGCGATCGGCAGCCGGCGAGCAGGGCCAGCGCGCCGGCGGCGGCCAGGGCCTCAAGCAGGGTGCGACGCACGGGGTCGGGCTGGGTGTGCATGGCGGTCATGGGTCAGGTCGCAATGATAACAGTCTAGGTCGCCGCCGCCCGCCTACTTGTTATTCCCGAAGTGTCTATTGATTGAATAATGCCCGGCCATATGGATATATCCAGACGGTTTTGCGCGGGCCGACCCACTTGGGTAGATTGCCCGTCATGACAGGATAATAGCCGGCGCGGCCGGCCGGGAGCACCGATGACGCTTAGCGAACACAGACTGACCCACCTCAAGCAGCTGGAGGCGGAGTCCATCCATATCATCCGCGAAGTGGTGGCCGAATTCGACAAGCCGGTGATGCTCTACTCGATCGGCAAGGATTCCGCCGTGATGCTGCACCTGGCGCGCAAGGCGTTCTGGCCGGGCAAGCCGCCGTTCCCGCTCTTGCACGTCGACACCACCTGGAAGTTTGGCGACATGATCGCGCACCGCGACCGCGTCGCCCGCGAGATGGGGCTGGAATTGATCGTGCACACCAACGAGCAGGGCGTGCGCGACAACGTCAACCCGTTCACCGTCGGCTCGGCACGGCATACCGACGTGATGAAGACCGAGGCGCTCAAGCAGGCGCTCTCCCAGTACGGTTTCGACGCCGCCTTCGGCGGTGCGCGCCGCGACGAGGAGAAGAGCCGCGCCAAGGAGCGGGTATTCTCCTTCCGCGACAGCCACCACCGCTGGGACCCGAAGAACCAGCGCCCCGAGCTGTGGAACCTCTACAACGCCCGCGTGAACCGTGGCGAGAGCATCCGCGTGTTCCCGCTGTCGAACTGGACCGAGCTCGACATCTGGCAATACATCTGGCTGGAGAAGATCGACATCGTCCCGCTGTATTTCGCGGCCGAGCGCGAGGTGATCGAACGCGACGGCGCGCTGATCATGATCGACGACGCGCGCATCCTCGACTACCTGAGCGACGAGGAGAAGGCGCGCATCCATAAGCGCAAGGTGCGCTTCCGTACGCTCGGCTGCTACCCGCTCACCGGCGCGGTCGAGAGCGAGGCCGACACCCTGACCGACGTGATCCGCGAGATGCTGCTCACGCGCACCTCGGAGCGCCAGGGCAGGGTGATCGACCACGACCAGAGCGCGTCGATGGAAAAGAAGAAGATCGAAGGCTATTTCTGAGCGGCCGCGTCCGCAGCACAACGAGGAACACCCCATGTCGCACCAATCGGAACTGATCGCCCAGGATATCCACGCCTACCTCGCCGAGCACGAGCACAAGGACCTGCTGCGCTTCATCACCTGCGGCAACGTCGACGACGGCAAGAGCACGCTGATCGGCCGCCTCTTGCACGACTCCAAGCTGATCTTCGAGGACCAGCTGGCCGCGATCGAGCGCGACTCGAAGAAGTTCAACACCACCGACGGCGACATTGATCTTGCCTTGCTGGTCGATGGCTTGGCCGCCGAGCGCGAGCAGGGCATCACCATCGACGTCGCGTACCGCTACTTCAGCACCGACAAGCGCAAGTTCATCATCGCCGACTGCCCGGGGCACGAGCAGTACACGCGCAATATGGCGACCGGCGCGTCGACCTGCAACCTCGCGGTGATTCTGATCGACGCGCGCTACGGCGTGAAGACGCAAACCCGCCGCCACAGCCATATCGTCAGCCTGTTGGGCGTGCGCCACCTGATCGTCGCCGTCAACAAGATGGACCTGGTTGGCTTTGACGAGGCGGTGTTCGAGCGCATCCGCGCCGACTACCTGGCCTTCGCTGGCGAACTGGGGCTTGCCGACATCCGCTTCGTGCCGATCTCGGCGCTGCGTGGCGACAACGTAGTCGAGCCGAGCGCGCACACGCCGTGGTACGACGGCCCGACGCTGATGTCGCTGTTGGAATCGGTCGAGGTCGGCCACGACACGGCGCTCTCGGCGTTCCGCCTGCCGGTGCAGTACGTGAACCGGCCCAACCTCGACTTTCGCGGCTTTGCCGGCACCATCGCCGCAGGCAGTGTCGCCGTCGGCGACACCGTACGCGTGCTGCCGGCCGGCACCGAGAGCCGGGTGAAGGCTATCGTCGCGTTCGAGGCGGCGCTGCCGGCGGCTTTCGCGCAGCAGGCGGTCACCCTGCAACTGGAAGACGAAATCGACGTCTCGCGCGGCGACATGCTGGTGAAGGCGGTCGAAGCCCAGCCGTGGGCCGTGCAGGCGCTCGCCGCGGACCTGGTGTGGCTGGACACCCGCGCACTGGAAGTCGGCCGCGAATACCGCGTGAAATTCGCCGGCAAGACGGTGGCCGGCCGCGTCAGCGCGATCCGCCACCGCGTCGACGTCAACACCCGCGAAAAGGTGGCGGCCGACACCCTGCAGCTGAACGAGATCGCCGAAGTGGAACTGCTGCTTAACGCGCCGGTGGTGGTCGACGCGTACGCCGCGTGCCGCGGCACCGGCAGCTTCATCCTGATCGACCGCGCGAGCAACGCGACCGCCGCCGCCGGCATGGTGCGCGAGCCGCTCGCGGACGCGGCCGGCGCAGCGGGCGACGAACTCGCCCACTACCGCGCGTTCGAGGTCGAGCTCAACGCGCTGGTGCGCCGCTACTTCCCGCACTGGGAGGCGAAGGACATCGCCCGGCTGCGCTAAGCTTTTCACCCACCTCCCGAACCGCCCGCAGGCCGTACCGAGCCTGCGGGCGGTTTGCTTTTTCACGTCTCGGAACCATTTATCCGTAAGGCTTTCGTCTTGCCCTATCGCTACCTGCCGCTGCCCTGATAAGCACATGTTTTGAATGTGCGTATTGGTTTGACACGTGTTTTTTGCCTGCCTATGAAACATGCATGCAGCAAGTGCAACCGTCTAACCCAGCGAGGCGTCATGGACAAGCAATCCTTCTTCTCGCAGCAGCCGCACCCAGCCCAGCAGCTGTCCCCGCTGCTGAGGCCGGCAAGGCGTGCCGGCGTCGCCGCGTCGGTGTCGGCGCTGACCGACCCGGCCGCCTTCGCGCTCGGCATGCTGTGCGCTGCGCTGCTGGTGCAGGGGCGCGTGGGCCTGCCGGCCGTCTTGCTCGCCGCGCTGGTGTTCGCGTGCAACCTGCCCGGGCGCAGCCGTCTGGAAGACAGCCTGCCCGCGCTGTTCTCGGCGATCATCTGGCGCTGGCTCCTGAATGTCGCCGCGCTGGCCGCGCTGGTGCGGCTGTTCGGCGTGGCCGGGGTATTCGGTCACCCGCACCTTGAGCTTGCCCTCGCGCTGCCGCCCCTGTTTGCCGTGCTCGGCCAGCTGCTACTGCGTCTGGTGCTGCCGCCGCTGCGCGCGCGCTTCGCCCAAGAGGCGATCTTCATCGGGCTTACCGCGCATGGTGAAGTGCTCGCGCGCTACCTTGCGTGCAGCCCGAGCGCGGCTTGCCGGGTGCTCGGTTTCTTCGACGACCGCCCGAGCGAGCGCACCGCCCACTCCGGCCTGCCCAGGCTGGGCAAGATGGCGGAAGTCGCCCAGTACGTGCGCGAACACCATGTCGGCCACATCTACATCACGCTGGCGATGTCGAGCCAGCCGCGCATCCTGCAACTGCTGGACGCGCTGCGCGACACCACCGCCTCCATCCACTTCGTCCCCGACGTGTTCGTCACCGACCTGATCCAGGGCCGCATCGAGACGGTTGGCGGCATGCCGGTGATCGCGGTGTGCGACTCGCCCTTCGTCGGCTGGAACGCGCTCTTGAAGCGCGGCAGCGACCTCGTGCTCGCTTCGCTGATCCTCGTGCTGATCTCGGTGCCGATGCTGCTGATCGCGCTGGGTGTGAAGCTCACCTCGCCGGGGCCGGTGGTGTTCCGCCAGCGCCGCTACGGCCTCGATGGCCACGAGATCGTCGTTTACAAGTTCCGCTCGATGACGGTGTGCGAGGACGGCGGCCAGATCCGGCAGGCCAGCCGTAACGACCAGCGTGTCACGCGGTTTGGCGCCTTTCTGCGCCGCACCTCGCTCGACGAGTTGCCGCAGTTCATCAACGTGCTGCAGGGGCGGATGAGCATCGTCGGCCCGCGCCCGCACGCCATCGCGCACAACGAGGCGTACCGCAAGCTGATCAAGGGCTACATGGTGCGGCACAAGGTGCGCCCCGGCATCACCGGGCTTGCCCAGGTTTCCGGTTGCCGCGGCGAGACCGACACGCTGGACAAGATGCGCCGGCGCATCGATTACGACCTCGACTACCTGCGCCATTGGTCGCTGTTGCTCGACATCAAGATCATCCTGCGCACCGTCTTGACGGTGGTGGGTGGCGACAAGCAGGCGTACTAGGCGCGCGGGCAGAACCCGCCATACACAATCCGGGCCTCAACCGTCGTATCGACTTTGAACAGGCCTCAGACCAGCGAGAGGGGGAAAACATGCACACCAACTGCCGTTTCTGCGGACATTCCGCACACCATGTGGTCGCCGACCTGGGCATGCAGCCCCTGTCGAACGCGCTGCGCGCCGAGAAGCAGTCCAACGATATGGAACGTTTCTATCCGCTGGGCGCGCTGGTATGCGAGCACTGCCTGTTGGTGCAGGCGCCGGGCAGCGAGGAGGCGAGCGAGATCTTCTCCGAGCATTACCCGTATTTCTCCTCTTGCTCGGACACCTGGCTTGCCCACGCCCGCGACTACGCGCGCGAGGTAACCGGGCGTTTCGGCCTGAACGGCGACAGCCTGGTCGTCGAGATCGCCTGCAACGACGGTTACTTGCTGCGCTGGTTCCTTGCAGCCGGCATTCCGGTGCTCGGCGTCGAGCCGACGCTGGATACCGCCCAGGCTGCGCGCGCGCTCGGCATCCCGGTCAACGTCGAGTTCTTCGGCCGCGCGTACGCCACGCGGCTGCGCGAACAGGGCTTCGCCGCCGACCTGATGCCGGCCAACAACGTGGTCGCCCACGTGCCCGACATCAATGATTTTGTCGGCGGTTTCGCCATCCTGCTGAAAGAAAACGGCGTCGCGACCTTCGAGTTCCACCACGCGCTCAACCTGCTCGAGAAGCTGCAGTTCGACACCATCTACCACGAGCATTTCTATTACCACTCGCTGACGACCTTCAAGCAGATCCTCGAAGCGAACGGCCTTGCGCTCTTCGACGTCGAGGAGTTGCCGACCCACGGCGGCTCGCTCCGCGTCTACGCGCAGCGCGCCGACACCGGCCGTCACGCGCTCAGCCCGCGCGTAGCCGCGCTGCTGGCCAAGGAGCGCGAGGCGGGGCTGGACCAGCTTGCGACCTATCTCGACTTCAACGAGCGGGTAGTCGCGCGCAAGCAGGAGATCCTGCAATTCCTGATCGACGCCAAGCGCGCGGGCAAGCGCATCGCCGCGGTCGGCGCGCCGGCCAAGGGCAACACCCTGCTCAATTACTTGGGGGTGCGTGGCGACACGGTGCGCTACACGGTCGACCATACGCCGGCCAAGCAGGGCATGTATCTGCCCGGCTCGCACATCCCGGTCAAGTCGCCCGAGCAGGTGTTCATCGACCGGCCTGACTACCTGATCCTGTTGCCGTGGAACTGGCGCGACGAGCTGATGCAGAAATTTGCCGGCATCCGCGAGTGGGGCGGGCGCTTCGTGGTGTTCTGCCCCGAGATCGAGGTGATCGAATGAGCGTCGGGCCTTGGCATGGCGGGCAGGGCGGCAGGGTTGCCCGCGTCGGCCTGGTCGGCACCGGGCCGATGGCGGCCAGCTTCGCGCGTATGCTCTCCAAACATTGCCCGGACCTTGCGTTGTCCGGCGTGCTCACCCGGCGCCCGCTGGGCAGCGTGACGGGCTTCGCGCCTGCTTTGCTGACGGACTCGGCCGACGCGCTGATAGAGAGCGCCGACATCGTGGTGGAAATGACGGGCGATGTGCTGCACGGCACCGACGTCTGCGCGCGCGCGCTTGGCGCCGGCCGGCCGGTGGCGACGCTCAACGCCGAGTTGCACGTCACCACCGGCTCGTATCTCGCCACATTGGGCGCGTTCAGCGAAGCCGAGGGCGACCAGCCCGGCTCGCTCGCCGCGCTGGCCGAGGACGCGCGCGCGATGGGTTTTTCGCCCTTGGTGTACGGCAATATGAAGGGCTTTCTCGACTTGAACCCCTCGCCGGAGAACATGGCGTACTGGGCTGCGCGTCAGGGCATCAGCGTGCCCAACGCGACCGGCGCGACCGACGGCAGCAAGGTGCAGGTCGAGCAGGTGCTGGTCGGCAACGGCCTGGGCGCGGGCATCGCGTGCGCGGGGCTGGCCGGTCCAGCGGCCAAGAGCCTGGCCGTTGGCGCGGCCAGCCTGGCGGAGCTTGCCCGTGCGCGCGGCGGGGTGCTGTCCGACTACGTGCTCGCCGACGGCTGGGCGCCGACCGGCGTGTTCGTGGTCGCCCGCCACGACGAGGACCAGGCCGCCTTGCTCGAGTACTTCAAGCTGGGGCCGGGGCCGGACTACCTGCTGGTCAAGCCCTACCACCTCTGCTCGCTAGAGGTGGCCAAGACGGTGCGCCGCCTGCTCGCCGGCGGCCCGGTATTGCTCAACAACGGTACCCGGCCGCGCCTTGGGATGGCAGCCGTTGCCAAGCGCGATCTGCCGGCGGGTACCTGCCTTGACCGTGGCGCGGGCAGTTTCGAGGTGCGCGGCGTCGCCATCGAGCTGGCCACCCATCCGCGCCATGTGCCGCTGGGCTTGCTCGCCGGTGCGCGGCTCACCCGCGCCGTCGAAGCGGGCGAGATGTTGATGCGGGGCGGGGTTGAGCTGGCCGACCACCCGGCGGTGGCGATCGGCCTGGCGCAGGCCGCGGGCGCAACGGGAGGCTGGCCTTGATCAGCTATGTGATCGTCGCCTACCATCAGCCGGCCTTCCTCAGCCGGCTGGTCGACGCGCTGCGCGCGCCCGACGTGTTTTTCTACATACATATCGACGCGCGCGTCGACCTTGCCCCGTTCGAGGCGTGTCTGCCGCCCGCCGCCGACGTGCATTACGTCCAGACGCGCTACGGCTGCCACTGGGGGGGCTACGGCCTGGTCGAGGCCTTCCTGGCCGGCGCGCGGGCCGCGCTCGCCGACGCCTGCGAAGGCTACATCGTTACCATGTGCGGCAGCAGCTACCCCTTGCAGCCGCCGCAGGCGATCCGCCATTTCCTCGAGGCGTCACCCGGTACCTGTTATCTGAGCTGGTTCGGGGAGAGGTTTCACCGCCACCACCTCTCTTGGCGCCTCAGCCGTCGCCTCTTGCCGCTGCAGAGTCCGCCCCGCAAGGGGATGGACGTATTGCTGCTGCCTACGTTCAACCCGCGAAAGATTTTTGCTTCGTTCGAGACCTTTCGCCTATGGCTTTGTAACCTCGATGCCTATTTTGTCCGCCGCAAGGTGCCGCCGTGCGTCGGCAAGATCAGCGGCGGCGAGGGGTGGACCATCTTCCCGGCCGACTACTGGCGGCGCATCTTTGCCTGGCTCGCCGAAAACCCGGAATTCGAGGCTTTCTTCCGTAAGGTGTTGATCAGTGGCGAGCTCTTCTTCACGACCTTGCATGGCGCGCTCCCTGCGCCGCACCGTCCGCTGCCCTGGTACCTCGACTGGGAGTGCGGACACGACGGCTCGCCGGCCGTGCTGACCGCCGACGATGACTTCGAACGGTTTTCCGCCTCGGGCGCGCTGTTCGCGCGCAAGTTCGACGCGGTGAAAAGCGCGCGGCTGCTCGACCGGATAGACAGCGAACTGCTTGGGCGTCCGGCGAGCGACCCGGGCAGCCATCGGTTGCCGGTGGCAGAGGAAGCCGGGCATTGAGGTGGTTTTTTGCCCCGTGCACGGCAGTCATGCTCGTCGCCAGCGCCGCTGTGCCGGCCGGGGAGGCGTGTCCGCCGTTCATCTGCGAGAACGGGGTGGCGCCTGAAGATACTCGCGCCTTGTGTTGCGCGAGACGCTTGTCCCGCCGATTGACGCGCATGCAATGACAATTGCCAAGCCTGTTCTACGATTCATAAAAAAGAGCAATGTCATTGAGCGGGCCGCTATGCGTGCCCAGAGCAAGGGGGGATCCGGGATGTCAGGTCAACAGCGGGTAATGCATTTGCGGCGTCGTGCCGGAAGGGTCGGTCTGGCGGCGCTGTTGCTGGGCTTGTACGGGCAGGCCGGCGCCGACGCGCTGGACACCGTGCAGTGGCGGGCCGGCTTGCGTCTGGAGCACGACGACAACCTGTTCGCCCGGCCGCAGGACCCGGCCGGCGACTGGCTGACCCGGCTCGACGCCGGCGTGCGGCTGGACAAACAGTGGAGCCGGCAGCGCGTGCTGGTGGATGTAGGCGTCGTCGACTACCGCTACCGCGACTACGACAACAACGACTTCACCGCGACCCCGTATCAGGCGCAGTGGCAATGGGGGCTGGGCAACGACTTGGGCGGCGAGTTCAGGCTCTCGCGCGAAGAGAGTCCGGACCTGACCGACCCGGCGTTCGGCGCGCGCGCGGTCAACGTCAAAAAACAGGACACCCAGCGTGCGGCCGTGCAATGGCAGTTTCACCCGTCGTGGGCGCTGAACGGCGCACTCGGTCGCGACAAGACAAGTTATAGCGCGCTCACCGCGACGCCGGACGAAACCGTACGCACGGCCGAACTCGGCCTGCGCTACCTGAGCGGCAAGGGCAGCTACGTCGAGCTTATGCAGCGCATGGGGCAGGGCGAAGAAGAGGTGCAGGGTGACTTTGACGAGCGGCATACCCGGCTGTACGCCGAGTGGGCGTACAGCGCGAAGCTCAAGGCCCATCTGGGCTGGGGGCGCCTGTCGCGCAGCTACGAGCAAGGCGGCGCCGACTATTCGGGCAATACCTGGCAAGCCGGGGCGCGCTGGCAGATCACGAGCAAGGTCGATTTGACCGTATCGGCCGACCAGGCGGTCGAGTCGCAGCTCGTGTTCCGCTCGCGGACGGTGCGCAACTGGCTGGTCGAGCCGCGCTGGCAGATCAGCCAGCGCCTGAGCGCGCGGGCGAATTACCAGCATTCGCGCGCCGATTACGAGCAGGCCCTGCCCGGGCTTGGCCAGCGCGACGACCGCACGCGGGTGGCCGGGCTTGCGCTTGACTGGCAGCTGACCGATCCGCTCGCCCTCAGTGCCCAGTGGCAGCACGAGAAGCGCAGTTCGAGCTACCCGGGACTTGACTATGCGCGGCAGCGTTACTGGCTGGGCGTGGCGTTGGCATTCTGATCCTGCCATGTCAATTTGATTTACATATTGAAAGAACTTGTCGGTGTTCTATCAATAATCATCGGCCGTTATTGCTGCCCGGTCAGGCGAAGGCAATGGCCGCTTGGTCCTAACGAGGAGACAAACATGTCGAAGTCAGTCTATCGCCGTGGCGGCCAGGCCCTGCTGCTGTGCGCAGCGGCCTTGTCCGGCGCCGCCCAGGCGGCGCAAGCCGACGAGTACCGCTTGGCGCCGGGTGACCAGATCCGCGTGCAGGTGTTCCAGAACCCGGATTTGACGCTCGACGCCCGCGTCGGCGAGAGCGGCTTCATCAGCTACCCGCTGGTTGGCAAGGTCAAGGTCGGCGGCCTGCCGCTGGATGGCGCCGAGGCGCTGCTCGCCGCCGCCCTCAAGAAAGGCGGCTATGTGCAGCAGCCGCAGGTCAATATCGCCTTGCTGCAGGTGCGCGGCAACCAGGCTTCCGTGTTGGGCCAGGTCAACCGCCCCGGCCGATTCCCGCTGGAGACCGCCAACACCACGGTCACCGACCTGCTTGCGCAGGCGGGGGGCGTCGCGCCAGGCGGCGCCGACCTGGTGGTGCTGACCGGCGCGCGCGACGGCAAACCTTTCCGTACCGAAATCGACGTGCCGGCGATCTACCGTGCGGCGCAAGGCGGCAGCGCCGGCACGCTGGTGGTGCAGCCGGGCGACGTGCTCTTCGTCGACCGCGCGCCGGTCTACTACATCTACGGCGAGGCACAGCGACCGGGCGCCTACCGGGTTGAGCGCGGCATGACGCTCAGGCAGGCGCTGGCGCAAGGCGGCGGACCGACCGTACGCGGTACCGAACGTTCGCTCAAGGTCGAGCGCCGCGCGGCCGACGGCAGCTTCCAGCCGCTCAAGCTCGACATGAACGCGCAGATACAGCCGGACGACGTGATCTACGTGCCGGAAAGCTTGTTCTGAGCGCGGGAGGAACCATGGACCTGCAACGCCTGCTGTTGATCGTACGTGCCCGCTGGAAGCTCGGCGTATGGGTACTCGCGCTGACCGTGCTCTCGGCTTTGGCGATCAGCCTGGCCCTGCCTAGGCAGTACGTGGCGTCGACCGCCGTGGTGCTCGACGTGAAGTCGCCCGACCCGGTCGCCGGCATGGTGCTGCCCGGCCTGATGCAGCCGAGCTACCTCGCGACCCAGATGGACATCATCAAGAGTGAGCGGGTCGCCGCACGTGCCGCGCAGATGCTGGGCCTGCAGAAGGACCCCGTACTGCGCGGCGAGTGGATGGCAGAAACCGGCGGCAAGGCCGATTTTGCGGGCTGGGTCGGCCAGCAGTTGAGGGAGGCATTGTCGGTCAACCCGGTACGCGACAGCACGGTGCTCAATATCGACTTCGTCGCCAAATCGCCGGAATTCGCCGCGCAGGCGGCCAACGCGTTTGCCCGCGCGTATATCGACACCAGCATCCAGCTGCGCGCGGCGCCGGCGCAGCAGTACGCCGGCTGGTTCGACGAACAGGTGCGCCTGCAGCGCGAACAGCTGGAGCAGGCGCAACTGGCGCTCTCCGCGTTCCAGCAGAAGACCGGCATCGTCGCCAGCGACGAGCGGCTCGACTTCGAGACGGCGCGCTTGAACGATTTGTCTTCGCTGCTGACCCAGGTCGAGTC
The DNA here is from genome assembly GCF_004919095.1 of Crenobacter intestini. Taxonomy (GTDB): domain Bacteria; phylum Pseudomonadota; class Gammaproteobacteria; order Burkholderiales; family Chromobacteriaceae; genus Craterilacuibacter; species Craterilacuibacter intestini. Next base: position 198,039 of record NZ_STGJ01000003.1, read on the forward strand.
GCAGAAGATGGAAGCCGACAGCAAGGCGCGTACCGCGCAATCGGGCAACCTGCCCGAGGTGCTGCAAAACCCGCTGGTGGTCCAGTTGCGCGGGGAGGTGGCGAGGCTGGAGTCCGAACTGCGCCAGCAGGTCGCGCGCACCGGGGTCAACCACCCGCAGGTGCGCCAGTTGCAGGCGCAGCTCGCCGAACTCAAGGGTTCGCTGTCGGCCGAGATCGCCCGCGTGCGTGCCTCGCTCGGCGCCAGCGGCAAGGCCGGCCTCTATCGCGCCGAAGACCTGCAGGCGGCCATTGCGCAGCAAAAGACCAAGATCCTCGAATTGAAAAAGGAACGCGACGAGATCAGCGTGCTGCAGCTGGAAGTCGCCAACGCGCAGAAGGCGTACGACGCGGTCAGCGCGCGCGCCGCGCAAAGCCGTCTGGAGTCGCAGATGGTGCAGACCAACGTCAGCGTGCTGAGCGTCGCCGAGCCGCCGCTGATGCCGGCAAGCCCCAAGATCCTGCTCAACTTGGTGGTGGCGGCGGTGGTCGGTCTGGTGCTCGCGATCGTCGCGATGCTGGTGCGCGAGCTCTCCGACAGGCGCGTCCGCCTCGACGGCGAGCTGGTCGAGATTTGCGGGGTGGCGCAGATCGGGTCTTTGCAGCGGGTGAGGCCGGCGGCCGAGAAAACGGCCAAGCGACTGGGCTCGCCGGGCGCACCACAATTAGGGGAGAAATCGCATGGCTGAGACCGGTCAGCGCCTGGGCGCGCGTGAAATCGCCAACGGCAGCGAGCCCAGACTGGGCGAGCTGCTGCAGGCCGAAGGCCTGCTTGGTCCCGGGGAGCTTGAGCAGGTCGCCGACGAGCAGGCCAGAAGCGGCGCGCGCTTTGGCGAGGCGGCAGTCAGCCTCGGCCTGATCAGTCAGGACGAGCTGATGCGCGCGCTGTCCCGCCGCTACGATTATGCCTACCTGCCGGCCGGGCACAGCAAGCTGCATCCGTCCCTGCTCGCGCTGTTCGACCCGTTCGCGACCGGCTGCGAGGCGCTGCGCAGCCTGCGCAGCCAGCTTTTGATCGACGTGTTCGGCCAGGGCCGCACCACGCGCTCTTTGGCGCTGGTCAGCCCCGGGCACGGCGAAGGGCGCAGCTACGTCGCGGCCAACCTGGCGGTGCTCTTCTCGCAGATGGGCGAGCGGACCTTGCTGATCGACGCCGACCTGCGCAAGCCCGCCTTGCACCAGCTCTTTAGCCTGGACAACCGTTATGGCCTCTCCAACCTTCTGGCCGGGCATTGCGCGCTCAACGACGCGATCGACGTGATTCCCGAGTTGCCCAACCTGACCGTGCTCAAGGGCGGGGCGGTGCCGCCCAACCCGCTCGAACTGCTGAGCCGGGGCCGCCTGCGCGAGCTGATCGAGCTGGTGCGCAAGCATTTCGACGTGATCCTGATCGATACCACTGCGGCGGGCGAGGGCAGCGACGCGATCCGCGTCGCGCACGCGGCGGGGCTGGCGGTGGTGCTGGCGCGCGCCGGCCAGACCGGTGCGCGTCCGCTCGCAAGCCTGGTCTCCCAGTTGCGCCAGGCACGCGTCGAGCTGGCCGGTTGCGTGATGAACCGCTAGGGGGGCGCGATGTCGACCAGCAAGCCGCTTTCCACACCGATCCGGCTTTTGCCGCCCGCAGGCTGGCTGGTGGCTGCCGGCCTCGCCGCCCTGCTGCTGCCGACCGTATGGCGGCTGTACGGTGGCGTGTGGCAGCACGAGCAGCAGGGGCACGGCCCGCTGGTGCTGGCCGTCGTGTGCTGGCTGTTCTGGCAAAAGCGGGGCGAACTCCTGGCGCTTGAAGCGCGTCCCGCGCCGCGCTCCGGCTGGAGCCTGCTGATCCTTGCCCTGCTTGGCTATGTGCTCGGCCGCTCGCAGGGCATCCTGCTGTTCGAGGTTGGGGCCTTTCCCGTGCTGCTCGCCGCGCTGTTGCTGCTCTTTCTCGGTGCGCAGGCGTTGCGTCTCGTATGGTTCGCGCTCTTTTTCATGCTGTTCCTGATCCCGCTGCCCTTGGCCGTGGTCGACGCGCTGACCGGCCCGATGAAGCTTGCGGTATCGGTCGTCGTCGAGTGGCTGCTGCAGCTCTTCGGCTACCCGGCGGCCCGCAGCGGGGTGATCCTGCAGGTGGGACCCTACCAGCTGTTGGTCGCCGACGCCTGCGCCGGGCTGCAGACGCTGTTCACGCTCGAGGCGATGGGGCTTCTGTACCTGAACCTGGTGCGTACGGCCTCTTGGTCGCGCAATGTGGTGCTGGCCTTGCTGATCGTGCCGATCAGCTTCATGGCGAACGTGCTCAGGGTGCTGATCCTGGTGCTGATCACCTATTACTTCGGCGACGCCGCCGGGCAGGGCTTCCTGCACGGCTTCTCCGGCCTCGTGCTGTTCATGCTTGCCCTCGTGATGATCATCGCGACCGACGCCTTGTTGCGCCTGCCCGCCAGGAGTACGTCATGAGCAGGCAAACCCGGCGGGCTTTCCTTGCTTCGGCGTTGATGGGCGGCGCCGCGCTGGCCGCGTGGGCGGCGACACCGACCCGCCTGCTCGCCGCCGGCCGCCCCGCGGCTGCGCTCTCGTCGCAGCTGCCGCAGGCTTTCGGCGCGTGGCGGGTGGATACCGGTGCCGCGCGGCAGGTGGTGAACCCGCAGCAGCAAAGCGAACTCTCGCGCATCTACGCCGACACGCTCTCGCGTGTCTACGTCAACGACGAGGGGCAGCGCATCATGCTGTCGCTCGCCTACGGGCGCGACCAGCGCGACGGCATGGAACTGCACTACCCGGAGGTGTGTTATCCGGCGCAGGGCTTCCGCCAAGAGGCCGCGCGCGACGCGACGCTCGCGCTGCCCGGGCGGCAATTGCCGGTGCGCGAACTCTTCATGACGCTGGGTGGCTACCGTCGCGAGCCGGTCACCTACTGGTCGCTAGTAGGCGACGAGGTGGTGCGCGGTCGGCGCAGCAAGAAGATGGCCGAGATGGCGTATGGCTTGTCCGGGGTGATCCCGGATGGGCTGCTGTTCCGCGTCTCGAGCATCGGCCCGGACGACGCGGCCTCCTACGCGCTGCACCGCGACTTCGCACAGGCGCTGTACGGCGTGCTTGACGCGCACGCCTGCGCCAGGTTCTTCGGGAGGGCGCATGGCTAGCGTGCTGACGCTGCGCGACAGGTGGCCGGAAACCCTCTCCCGGCTCAAGGCGTACCTCCCCGAGATGGTGGCCTTTGCCGTGTCGGCGCTGCTGGCGGTGGCCGCCGGCATGCTGATCGCCCGCGGCAACCCGGTCCACCTCGGCTTGCTGCTCGGCACGGTCGCGGGCCTTGCGCTGCTTCTGAACCCCCAGCTGATCGTCTGGCTGCTGCTGGTGGGCACCTTGCTGGTGATGGGGCCGGTCGGCCTGTTTTTCCCCAGCCTCGTCAAACTGTCGTGGGCATTCTCGCTGCTGGGCGTAATGCTGCTGGGTATCGCCCTCGTCCGCCTGCTGCTGGAGGCCGATGCACGCGAGGGTATGCCGGTCTTTGTCTGGCTGCTGGCTGCCTTGCCGGTTTACGCCGTGCTCGCCTCTTTGCCCGCAGACAGCACGCTGAATGAGTCGGCGGCCGGCTGGAAACGGATCTTCCAGTTTTTTGGCTTGCTGTTGTTTATCGCTGCACTGCCGGTCAACGCCGACAGCGAGCGGCTGCTGGCGCGCTGCTGCCGCTTCCTGTTCTGGCTTGCGCTGCTGCAACTGCCATTCGCGCTCTACCAGTACCTGTTCCTCGTTCCCTTGCGCATCGGCATGGCCGGCGGGGTGGTGCCGATCGACATCGTCAGCGGCAGCTTCGAGGCGAGCATGACCGGCGGCGGCGCGAGCGGCACGATGGCGATGTTCCTCTTGTGCGTGCTGGCGGGCACCCTGGCCGCCTGGCACAAGAAAAGCCTTTCGGCAGGCGCCGCGCTGGCGGCGACGGTCGTGCTGTGCGCGCCGCTGCTGCTGGGAGAAACCAAGGTGGTGCTGATCCTGCTGCCTGTCGTGCTGCTGTTCGCGTACCGCGACGTGATCAGGAGCAGCCCTTGGCTAGCTGTGTTGCTGGTGCTGTTGCTCGCCTGCCTGATGGTCGCACTGATGTGGGTGTACTTCGTGTTCTTCAACGAAGGGGAGCGTACGCCCGAACAGCAGTTCATGCAGGCGATCGCGTACAACTTCGGTACCCATGGTTACGCCGACCGCTACAGCCTCAACCGCACGACGGCGATCACCTTCTGGTTTGCCGAGCACGGCTGGCACAACCCGCTGCAGACTTTTTTGGGCCACGGTCTTGGCGCCTCGTACAGCGCCCCACATACGCTACAGGCCGGTTTCCTGTCGCTGCGCTACCCGCTGATGAATATCAACCTGAACACGCTCTCGACACTGTTATGGGACGCTGGCCTCGCCGGCGCGCTGCTGTTCTGCCTTGCCTTGCTCGGCATTCTGCGTGCCGCGATGCGAGTAACGGTTGCGCCGGGGCTGGCGGCCGCGCTGCAGACGGCGGCGTGCTGCTTCCTGCTGATGTTGTGGTACAGCGACGCGCTGATCGTCGCGTCGAGTTTCGAGGTGTTGTTTGCTTTCGCGGCCGGGTATCTCGCCTGGCTGGTCAAGAAGGAGCGCGTGCGCGATGAAGCTGCTGTACCTGACCCGCGAGCCCTGTCCTAGCCTGCGGCCGGACCTTGCCGTGCTGTTCGGCAAGGTGTTGCCGCAATCCGGCATCCAGTCGGACCTTGTTGGCGAGCGCGACCCCAAGCTTCCCGCCACCTGGGGCGGCGGGCGCGTCTTCGCGCGGTCGGTGTACTCGCGTATCGGACGGGTGGCGGTCAAGTTCCTGTCGCTGATCGACGCCTACCGCCTGTGCCGGCAAGGCGGTTACGACGCCTTGCAGGTGCGCGACCGCATCCTGGGCGCCGCGGCAGGGCTGTTGATCGCCCGCCTGTTCGGCCTGCCTTTCTACTACTGGCTGTCCCTGCCGTTTCCCGAGATGTGGCAGGACCTGGGGGGCGGACGGGTGCCCAGTAGCTCGTCGCACCTGCAGCGGCTGCTGTGGCGCATCCGCGGGGGGCTCGCCTTCTGGCTGCTCTACCGGGTGGTGCTGCCGCGCGCCGACCATGTATTCGCGCAGAGCGAGGCAATGAAATCAGTGCTGGCCGGTTACGGCGTACCGGCCCAGCGCATCAGCGCGGTGCCGATGGGCGTGGACATGCAGCCAGGCCAGCCACAGCCCGAGGCCATGGACGACCCCTTTTATCGGGACAAGACGCTGCTCGTCTACTTGGGCGCGCTTGAGCGCCTGCGCCACCCCGAGGTGTTGCTCGATGCGATGCTGCTCGTACGGGCGCAACGCCCCGATACCGTGCTGATGCTGGTCGGCGACTCCGAATTGGCCTCTGACCGGGCGTGGCTTGCCGCGCAGATCTCCGGCCGAGGGTTGTCGGATTGTGTGCGGGTGACCGGCTGGTTGTCGCAGGCCGACGCGCACCGCTACCTGCGCGCAGCCGCGATCGGCCTGTCGCAGATTCCACGCAGCCGGGTGTACGAGGTGAGTTCGCCGACCAAGGTTGCCGAATATCTGGCCCATGGCCTGCCGGTGGTCGCCAACGACCAGCCGGACCAGGCCTGGCTGCTGGCCCAAACCGGCTGCGGGGTCAGCGTGCCCTTTGGCGCGCAGTCATTTGCCGACGCGATCCTGGGCTTGCTGTCCACCCCGGACAGGCTCGCCCAAATGGCTGAACGCGCGCCGCAGGCGGTCTACGCGCTCAGGAGTTACGACGTATTGGGCCGGCAACTGGCTGCGGTGTATCACGCGCTGGAAAAGCGGGGGCAGTTGGCCGAGCTTTTTGAGGTCTGAACTAGATAATGCGCAGTTTGCACGGTGGCTGCGGCTGGCTGGTAGTTGATGGCACGCTGGCTTTCGATCGCTTTGTCCAGGGGAGTTAGGTGTGGTTGGCGACAAGAAAATCGTGATGGCAGGTGTGGCCTTGCAATCGCCTGGTGGAATGACCAGCGTGGTGCGCTGCTACCGCAAGTTCGGCCTGTTCGAGCGGCACGATGTCGTTTACCTGGAAACCTACCGGAACCCGGGCCTGCTCAGCCAGCTCAGGGTCTTCGTTCCTGCGGTATGGAAGCTGTTGGCCATGCTGCTTGGCCGAGAAGTGGCGCTGTTGCATGTGCATACGGCGTCCTACGGGAGCTTCGGTCGCAAGTCGATTTTGTGCGCGTTCGCGCGGGCTTTTTCCGTCCCGTACATCGTCCACGTCCATTGCGGCGAATTCCTCGACTTTTACCAACAGCGGCGCGGAAAGCTGTCTGGCTACCTGATTGAGCAGACCTTGAACCATGCCCGCCTGGTCCTGGTGTTGTCCGAAGGCTGGAAACATAGGTTTTCGGATGTTTTCCCCCGTGCACAGGTCGAAGTGTTGACCAACCCAGTCGAGCCTGTCCAAGGCATGTGCGAAGTATCAGCGACGACGCGCTACATCCTGTTCCTTGGCCGCTTGCGGCAGAAAAAGGGCGTATACGACCTGGTGCGGGCGTTCGCCCGCATCCGTTCCGAATTCCCGGACGTGTCGCTGGTACTGGCGGGAGACGGCGAGTTGGATGAGGTCGGCCAACTGGCGGCCGAACTTGGCGTGGCCGACGCTGTGCGCCTGACAGGGTGGGTGGAGGATGACGCCAAGCAGCGGCTCTTGTCCGGGGCGGAAGTCCTGGCCTTGCCTTCCTATTTCGAGGGTTTGCCGATCTCGATCCTGGAAGCGATGGCTGCCGGCGTTCCTGTCATCGCCTCGCGGGTCGGCAGCATCCCGGAGGCGCTGGAAGACGGGCGCTGCGGCGTGCTGTTCCAACCGGGCGACGTGGATGCCCTGGCCGATGGATTGAAAAGCCTTCTTGAAAACAGTTGTTTTGCATCTATGCTTTCATCATTGGGGCTCGAGCGGGTCAACCAGCATTACGCGGTAAAGCCTGTCATCCACAGGCTGGAGAAGGTCTACCGCGAGTGCGCGATCAAGTAATCCCAGCCGCCATCGCTTGCAGCCTGCCGCTTAACTCAATCTGCCGGGGTGAACATGAAACTCAAGGTGCTTGCGGTCGCGTCGGGCGGTGGACACTGGACGCAGATGATGCGTCTGGTTCCGGCCTTTTCCGGCTGCGAGGTGGTCTTCGTCGGGGTCAAGGCGATGTATCGGGACGACGTGGCCGATGCGCGCTTTTACGCCATCTCGGACGTCAGCCGCCTGCATCTTGCGAGCCTTCCTCGGGCCTTGCTTGCCCTGGTCGGCATCCTGTTGCGTGAGCGTCCGCAGGTCGTGGTGACGACCGGGTCGGCGCCCGGCTTGCTGGCGCTGAGGCTTGCGCGGCTGTTGGGCATGCGCACCGTATGGATAGACAGCGTCGCCAACGTCGAAGAGTTGTCCTTGTCGGGGCGCAAGGCCAGGCGCTATGCCGACCTCTGGCTGACCCAGTGGCCGCATCTGGCCAAAGAGCAGGGCCCCGAGTACCGGGGAAGCCTGCTGTGAAAGTCTTCCTCACTGTCGGTTCCATGCTGCCGTTCCCGCGACTTGTGCGGGCGGTCGACGCTTGGGCCGCCCGCACTCCGCAGGCCGAGGTGTTCGCCCAGATCGGCGACGGCGCCGAGACGCCGCAAAATTTTTCGTCCTCACCCATGCTCACGCCCAAGTCGTACCGCCAGCATTTTGCCGAGGCGGACCTGGTTGTGTCGCATGTTGGCATGGGGACGGTGATCACCGCCGCCGAGCTTGACCGGCCGCTGTTGCTGTTGCCCAGACGGCCAGATCTGGGCGAGGTGACCAGCGGCCATCAACTGGCGACCGCGCAGTGGCTGCGCGACAAGCCCGGCATCACGATCGCCGAAGAGGCAGCGCAGCTGGTGTCGTTGCTGGACGCGGGCGCTTGGCGCGCGGGCAGGATAGACGTGGCAAGCCATGCGCGAACGGACCTGTTGCAGGCCGTCCGGCAATTCATTCATTCAAGTTGAGGTGGGGCGCATGACGACGTTACCGATCAGGGTTGCGGTAGTGGGGCTTGGCAAAATGGGCTTGTCGCATCTGGCGATCATCAACGCGCACCCCGACGTGCGCGTGTGCGCGATTTGCGACGCCAGCGGGTACGTGCTTGACGTGCTGGGCAAGTACACCGGCTTGAAGACGTATACCAATTACCAGTCGATGCTCGCCGAGGTCGAGCTGGACGCGGTGGTGATCGCGACGCCGACCAGCCTGCACGCGACCATGGTCAGGCAGGCGCTGGAGCGCGGCCTGCACGTGTTCTGCGAAAAGCCGTTCTGTCTCGATGGTGACGAGGGCGAGGCGCTGGTGCAGATGGCCGCCCAAAACGGGCTGGTCAACCAGGTCGGTTACCACAACCGCTTTGTCGGTGCCTTCCAGGAGGTGCAGCGCCTGCTCGCGCAAGGCGTGATCGGCGAGGTGACCCATGTGAAGGTCGAGGCTTACGGCCCGGTCGTCCTGAAGGGAAAAGGGGGAACCTGGCGGGCGGAGCACGGCAAGGGTGGCGGTTGCCTGTACGACTACGCGGCACACCCGCTCAACCTGCTGACCTGGTATCTGGGTACCCCGCAGGGCGTGGGCGGGACCATCCTCAACCCGGTGTTCTCCGAGCATGTCGACGACGAGGTGTATTCGACCCTGTACTACCCGGACGGAGTGAGCGCCCAGCTCTCGGTCAGCTGGAGCGACGAATCGTTCCGCAAGATGAGCACCAGTGTCACCGTGCTGGGCAAGCTGGGACGGATCCGTGCCGACCGCCAGGAATGTCAGGTTTTCCTGCGCAACAACGCCGTGTTGCCCGAGGGCTACACGCAGGGCTGGAATATCCGCTACACGACCGACCTGACCCTGCCCGTGTGGTTCTACGTGCGCGGCGAGGAGTATTCCGCACAGATCGATTATTTCGTTGCGAAGATCAAGATGCAGGCCGCCGCGGACAACGTCAACGACTTCGCCTCGGCGCTGGCCACCGACAAGGTGTTGGCCATGCTGGTCGCCGATGCGGCCAAGGGCGCGTCGACGACCAGCGGGGCACCGGTGACGGCACCCAAGAAGAAGCGCTTCATTTTCGGCTGAACAAAGACGGCGAGGGGGGAATATGGACAGGTTACTGTTTGGCGACAACCAGTTCTTCGGTATCAACCATATGTCCGAAGAGAAGGCGCGTGCGCAGAGCATGCGCTTCCAGGAAATTTCTGCAGTGATCGACGTGCTCGACTGCGCGTTCGACCAGGGTATCCGCACCTTCATGTGTACGACGCATGACCGGATCGCCCAGGTGGCCGACCATATGCGGGCCAACCCGAGCCGCTATGCAAGCTACCAGTTCTATCCGTGTATGCCTTACGCGCACAAGTATGCGAACGCGGTCACCGAAGACGGCATGGTCGGGGCCATCCGGCGCTTCTTGCCAAGCGAAGGGCTGTTGAATGCGGCCTTGCGTGGTGGCAAGTCGCTGGCGACCAAGGATATCGAGGGCATCACCACGCTCTTGATCGATTCCGAGATGAAGATGTTCGAGGGGCTGAATACGCCGGTGGTCTTCCTGCAGAACGTGGTGGTCGACCTCTTGCTCGGACTGGGCTTCAAGGATGCGTTCCGGGTGTTCGCTCAGCATGTGAGGAAACGTTATGGGGCCGAGCCGGGCTTTATCACCATGAATCTTCCGGCCTTGCTGCCGGTCTTGCGTGAAGCCGGCGTCGAGAATCCGATCGTTTGCTCCAACATCAACAAGATCGGTTTTCGCATGTGTGGCGGCGTCGACGAATACGAGCGTTTGCTGCGCGGCGGCGGGTTCAGGGCGGTCGCGATGTCGGTTTTTGCCTCAGGTGCGATCCCCGCCGAAGAGGCGATCCGCTGGCTGGGCCAATTGCCGAACGTCGAAGCCATGGTGTTCGGCGCCTCTTCCGCCTCGAACATCCGTTCGACACGGGAGCTGGTCGAGCGCCTGATGCCGGCTGCCGCATCACAGGGCGCCGGCTCGGGCTTTCAACAGCCGCTAGTCAGCGTCGGGGGGTAGCATGATCAAGGTACTGGCGATCTACCCGGCGTTCGACTGGCGACTGAACGAGATGGCGATGGTCTGGCAACTGCTGTGCCAGAGCGGGCAGGTGAAGTGCTCTGTATTTGCGTCCCGTAAGGATCGCTTAAAGGGGCATGTCGCTGCGCTTGACCACGAAAGCAGTGAAAACCTGGAAGTGTTCAGGCTGGACGCTTCGCTGGTCTCACAGGAATCTATAGACAAGATGATCGCGGTGGCCGAACAGGAGAGGCCGGACCTGATCTTTTGTGCGACTTCGCCGATCCTGGATGCCGCACAGCAAATCAGGCAGCGGCTCTCCGTGCCCGTCTTGGTGCATGACGAGTTTTTGTCAGATCGACATCTGGCGTTACCGCGTCGCCAGTACCTCGGTATCGAGGCCTTGCGTCCTTTTGCGGTTCAGCGGCGTGCCCGGCGTCTACTCATGGAAATTGACGCGATGGTGTGCTCGAACCCCAAAGAGTTTGACTGTAATTCAAGGCACCCTTTGGGCGAGAAGGTGTTCTACCTGCCGTGGCCGCATCCGGCCGTTACTTCCGGAATGCCTGTCGCTGAACGCGACCCGGAACTCGGCATCTACATCGGTTCAATCAGCAAGCCAAAGGGTGCGGCAAACCTGAAGCGTCACGTCAGTGCCTTGCTGGCGGGCGACCCGCACATCCGGGTACGGATCATTGGCCCCGCGACGGACAGGCAAGGCGAGGATGCCCTACGCGCCTTGCGGGAGGGATGGCCGGACCGGGTCAGCTACCTGAAGTCCTGCTCGCGCAGCGAAGCCATGCAGCAGCTTGCCTCGGCCAGTTTTGTTTTTTCTGCCGGTGTCTCCAGCAACTGGGGCTTGATCGGCGACGCGTGGAATGCCGGAACGCCTGTGCTCTCGCCCAACGCGCACTACGACCTTGACGACGGAGAAAACTGCCTGGTCTGCCGCGAGGCGCAAGACTTTGTCGCGGCAGTCAGGCGTCTGCGCGACGACGGGTCTTTGTGGCGCAAGCTTTCACAGGGGGGCAGCAGGACAGTACGGGAGTTGCATAGCGTGCAGGGCGTTGCCGAGTGTTTGCTGGCGGGCTTGTACGCCACGCTGGGGAAGGGTGCGCGAGCGCAATAGAATGCCCCAGTTCTATTCGGCGGACGTCCTCAAGCGGAATGCCTGGCACTTTGTCGGCGGCAAACTGCTTTCCGCGGTGCTCACCTTCCTGCTGCTGATGGTGATGGTGCGTGCGCTGAGCCTGCCCGAGTATGGGGCGTACGTCGCCATGATCGCGTCAATGGAACTGATGTTGACCCTCGCTGACATGGGCATGCACGGCGCCGGCTATCGCTACCTGCCCGAGTTCGTGCTGCATGCACCTGACCGTGCCCTGAGGCGCTTCCTGCGCCGACAGATCAGCGTGTACGCGGGAAGCATCGTGCTGGTTTCCTCGTTGACGCTAGTCTTCCTTGGCTGGGTGGTCGAGTGGCTGGCGTTGAGCGAGTACAGTCAGGTATTTGTCTGGCTACCGTTCTTGATGCTGGTGGAGGGCGTGGGCAGGCTGATCCGTGACCAGACCTTCAGCGTCTGCATGCGGCAAAACGATACTAGGAAAGTCCTGCTGATCAAACTGCTCATCCAACTCGCCGGTCTGATCTTTCTATGGATGCAGGGACGGGTTTCTTTGCAGCAAGTCATCTGGCTTGAAATTCTGGCGTCGTCGCTGGCGCTCGCGTGGTCCTTGTTTTGCCTGCGCCACTTCCTGCGCCATCGCGCTGCCACGCCAGTGCCAGGCTGGCGTGAGCCAGGTTGGGACAGTATGTGGCGAGCTGGCTTCAACTTGTATCTTGCCACGCTCGTGACTCAAGCGAGCGGTGTGACGCTGTTGACTGTCCTGTTGCAAAAGACCATGGGGCCGGAGGCGGCCGGTGTGTTTGGTTTCGTTAAGAACCTGGTCGAAATGGTCGCCCGTTACCTGCCAGCGACACTGTTTTTTTCCATCCTGCAACCGAAGTTGGTGGCGAGCGGACTGGAATCTAAGTCTGGGCTTTCGGCAATGGTCAACATGGCTGGCAAGGTCAATTTGTTCGTGCTGCTGCCTTTGCTCGTGGTATTTCTGGTCGCCGGCGAGCCGATTGTCTTCTACTTGTCCGGAGGGGAGGTCAAGGGGACAGGACTCTTGTCGTTCGGTTTGATGCTGTTCTTGTTGCCATACTCGCAACGCTTGCTACTGGAGACCGTTGCGATGGTCAACGACGAGAGTCGGCTGTGTTTTTACGCGTCGTGTCTGACACCCTTGGGGCTTGCTGTATTCTGGCTGGGGGGAGAACTGGCGCTGGGTATCTGGTCGACCGTGGCAGCGATCCTGTTTTCGGCTTATGTTTTTGTCGGTGCGTTGATATTCATGTTGACGCTCAGGCAGCATTTTCTCCTTGACGCCCAAGGGTTTCTGCGCATGCTGGCGTCCGCCGTGGCCGCCTATTTCGTGGCACTCCCGTTCGCAGGGGCTGCTGTTTGGCAGCTTGTGCTGACTGGGCTCGCCGCGGCTGCCGGGTTCACCCTGTCCTGTCTGATCTGCAGGGCTTTCAGTGATGAAGAACTTGCCCTTTTTAACGGAGTGGCCGGGCGCCACGTTTTTCGCCTGCGCGAAAAGCCGGGTGGCCGCTGACCCCCCGGCTTTGGACTGAAGTATTACGAAAGGTCGACCAGACGCGCGGTCCGGAAGTAGATGAAACGGTCGTACGACAGCGGGCGGGTGTTCGTGTACAGATACATCCCCATCGACCAGTTGTACGGACTGGTCGCACCAGCCTGCACGGTTGGCATCTGTTGGTCGAAGAGCACCAGCCCGTTGACCGTGATCTTCAGGAAGCCACGGCCGCCCTGCGCTACCGTGCGCTCATCGAGGTAGGTCTCGATCCGTACGTCCTGTTCGGCGTTCGGGTCGAGGTTACCGATCTGTGTGAGACGCTTGCCACCTTGCGACGGGTCGATACGCGCGTCAAAGTGCAGTTGAATCCTGTTCGGGTTGTTCGGGTCAGTGTCAACCACCATTCCCAACGCGGGACCGAAGCCGATGGTCTTGAGTTGCCAGATGGTTCCCGGTGACTCACCCGCCGGTGCCATATGCCACGGTTGGCCGAGGCGACGCCCCCCCAAGCGGAACTTCATCTGCCATTCATAGTGTTTGCGGGTCGAAATCCGAAACGCGTTGACCTGTGTACGCAGCTTTTCCTCTACGATGCCGTCGCCCGCCACCACGCCGATCGCGGTGAAATCGCCGTCCTTGAACACGCGATCCTTGACGCCCTCGTTGGTCAGACTGTGCCCCATCACATTTTGGGCCGACTGGGTCTGTGGGTTCCATACGTTGATGGTGATAATGTCCGAACGGCCAATTTCCGGGTTGAAGAAAGGGACGCTGCCGCCGAAGTCATGCGTGATTTTGCTCGCACCCAAATCGACCAGTACCTGATTGTCGCCGATAGTCGCCCAGTAAGGTGCGTAGGCGATGAACGTATTGCCCGTCATCGGCGGTAACGTTTCCGGCGGCGTAACTTCCTCGCCTCCGCTGCCCGAATTTCCATTGCCGCCCGCATCCGGATAGGTGCCTCCGTTGTCAGGGTTACTGCCTCCCGTGTCGGGGTTGCTCCCACCGGCGTCGGGATTACTACCACCGGTGTCTGGGTTGCTACCACCCGTGTCGGGGTTGCTCGTGGTGGGAGGGGTAACATTCCCGCTGTCATTCGGGCCGGACGACCCGGCTGCGCCACCGCCACCACAGGCGGTCACAGCGAACGATAACAACATTACCAGCAATAAATTCTTAGACTGCATCCACATCATTCCTGCGCCCGGGCATGACGACCCGCTGCGCACAAGTAGCTAGAAGGCAGGCACTATCGCGTATGTTTTCGTAGGTGTAAACCATTGAAATGCTTTGATTTTATTTATATTTTTGTTGTTAATCGCTGTGAGGCGAGCGGGCGGCCTTGCCGGGCATAGGTTCATGACATAGGGTTTTACGGAGGGCTGGATCAACAAAACCCATAACGGGTTGTTACTGGTTGAGGTAAACCCGGAGTGGTTGGTGTGTGGTGCGTTGGTGCTGCACGGCTATGCGCAATGGGTTTTCCGCCGTCCGCCGGGCAGACAAGCAAACGGGCTGATTTCTCCCGGTGTCTGGCTTGATCCGGGCGCCGCAATCACTGGCATGGATTTGAGGGGGAGCGATGGAAACGGTCGCCGTAGTCGGTTTGGGATATGTTGGCTTGCCTCTGGTGGTCGCCTTCGGGCAGACGAGGCGCACCATCGGCTTTGATGTGCTGCCCGACAAGGTCATGAGTTGCCAGGCCGGGCAGGACCCGTCCAGAGAGTTATCCGACGAGGAAATGGCCTCGGCAGGGCTTGCCGAATATACGTCTGACCCGGCCATGCTCGCCGAGGCCGACTTCATCATCGTCGCGGTGCCGACTCCGGTGGACGCCGCCCGCATTCCCGACTTGAACCCGTTGCTCTTGGCGAGCAGGACGGTCGGGCGGCACATGAAGCCAGGCTGTGTCGTGATTTACGAGTCGACTGTTTATCCGGGCGCGACCGAGGAAGTCTGCATTCCCGAGCTTGAAAAGACGTCAGGCTTGAGCTGGTTGCAGGATTTCCATGTCGGTTATTCGCCGGAGCGGATCAATCCGGGCGACAAGGATCACCGCCTGCACAATGTGATCAAGGTTGTGTCGGGTGATGACGGGGCGACTCTGGACAGGGTGGCTGCCTTGTACGAATCGATCGTAGAGCCGGGGGTTCACCGTTGCAGTTCGATCAAGACGGCCGAGGCGTGCAAGGTGATCGAGAACACGCAACGGGACCTGAATATCGCCTTCATGAACGAGTTGTCGATCATTTTCGGCCGGATCGGCATTGATACGGCTGAAGTGCTGCGTGCCGCAGGCACCAAGTGGAATTTCCTGCGCTTCAGCCCCGGTCTGGTCGGCGGGCACTGTATCGGGGTGGATCCCTATTACCTGACGCACAAGGCGGAAATGCTCGGCTACCACCCGCAGATCATTCTCGCCGGCCGTCGTATCAATGACGGCATGGGCAAATATATCGTGGAGCAATCGGTCAAGCGGCTGATCGCGGCAGGTTTCCCTGTGAAGGGTGCGCGAGCGTTGGTGCTGGGTGCGACTTTCAAGGAAAACTGTTCGGACATCCGCAATTCCAAGGTGTTCGACATCGTCAGCGAGCTTGAAAGTTACGGTGTTGACGTGAAGGTGGTCGATCCCTTGGCCGACCCGCATGAGGTGGCCCGCGAGTACGGCGTGGAAACCTGCCGGTGGTCGGACGTACCGCAAGCCCAGCTGCTGGTAGCCGCGGTGGCGCACCGGGAGTTTCTCTCCATGGGGGCGGCGGACTTTTCCCAGAAACTGGTACCTGGCGGGGTTTTTGTCGACGTCAAATCCGTATTTGACCCAGCCACGCTCGGCGACGCCGGTTTTTCCGTGTGGCGCTTGTAAGGCGATGTGACCGGCTCATTTTTTTGCTCCCCCTACGCGTGATGGGAGTCTGGAGGGCGTATGTGTGGAATTGTCGGCTTCACCCAGCCTGAGTGTCTGCACCCTGACAACTCGGCGGTCATTCAGGCCATGACCAAAGCGCTGGATCACCGAGGCCCGGACGATTCCGGCGTATGGATGGATGCCGATGCAGGGGTTGCCCTCGGCCACGCCCGGCTGTCCATCCTGGATTTGTCACCCGCCGGGCACCAGCCCATGGTTTCGGCCGGAGGGCGCTACGTCATCGTCTTCAACGGTGAAATTTACAACCACCTCGAACTGAGGGCGCGGCTGGCGGGCTCCGCCTATGCCTGGCGCGGCCATTCCGATACCGAGACGCTGCTCGCGTGTTTTGAAGCTTGGGGCGTGGAGGACACGCTGCGCGAATGCGTCGGCATGTTTGCGCTGGCGCTATGGGACCGGCAGACACGTTCCCTGGTTCTCGCAAGGGACCGCTTCGGCGAGAAGCCCCTCTACTACGGTTGGAACGGGCGGCGGTTCTTTTTTGCGTCTGAGCTGAAGGCCATCGAAGCGCACCCGTCGTTTTCGGCGCCGGTCAACCGAGACGCCTTGGCCCTGATGATGCGCTTCGGGCATGTGCCGGCGCCCTTCTCGATCTATCAGGGGATTTCAAAACTGGGATCGGGCTGTTCGTTGACCATTCCGTATGCCTGTACGTCCGACGACGCCCGTTCGATCCAGCCGGTCCCCTACTGGTCGCTCGAGGCGGTCAGCGAGTCCGGCCGGCGTGCGCCCTTTACCGGGACGGACGAACAGGCGATCGACTTGCTCGCGCAGACCCTGTCCGAGGCGGTGCGGGGCCAGCAACTGGCGGATGTCCCGGTCGGCGCCTTCTTGTCGGGCGGCATCGATTCGTCGCTGGTGGTGGCGCTGATGCAGTCTCAGAGCAGCCAGCCGGTCAGGACGTTCACCATCGGTTTTGACGAGGCCGCGTTCGACGAAGCCGCTCACGCCCGAGCGATCGCTGTTCACCTGGGCACCCAGCACACCGAATTCAGGGTCAAGCCCGAAGACGCATTGCGGCTGATCCCAGCGCTGCCGCAGATCTACGACGAGCCTTTTGCGGACCCCTCCCAGATCCCGACCTATCTGGTCGCCAAACTTGCCCGTGCGCAAGTCACCGTTGCGCTCTCCGGGGATGGCGGAGACGAACTGTTTGCCGGTTACAACCGTTACCCGTGGGCACAGAAAGTGAACCGGCGTTTGCAGTGGTTGCCTGGCCCGATGCGAGGGCTGGTCTCCAGCGGGATGGTGGGCGTGCCTGTCGGGGGCTGGGATGCCATGAACAAGTGGCTCTCTCCCTTGCTGCCGGCATCCATGAGGATGGTCCATCTGGGGGACAAGATGCACAAGCTTGCCGACGCATTGGAGGCACGCTCGTCCGCCGAACTCTATCGGGGCGTGATGTCCTTGTGGAAGTCGCCCGGCCAACTGGTGTTGGGCAGCCGGGAGCCCCCGGTGCTGATCGACGCGGAGCACGCAACGCTGTCGGGCTTGTCGTTCGCCGAGTGGATGATGCTGGTCGACGCCCAGGCTTCGCTGCAGGACGACATGCTGGTCAAGGTTGATCGTGCTGCCATGGCGGTCAGCTTGGAGACGCGGGTCCCCCTGCTGGATCTCCGTGTGGCGGCGCTTGCGTGGCGCCTGCCGATGTCGATGAAGATCCGTGACGGCAAGGGCAAGTGGATCTTGCGGCAACTTTTGTACCGGCATGTGCCGCAAGCGCTGGTCGACCGGCCCAAGCAGGGTTTCAGCGTGCCGGTGGGCGAGTGGCTGAAGGGGCCGCTACGTGAATGGGCAGAGGGCTTGCTGGACGAGCGCAGGCTGCGTGCCGAAGGCTATTTCGACGCCGGGCGGGTCCGTGCGGCCTGGCTTGAACACCTGAGCGGCCGCCGGCACTGGCCGCTGCAATTATGGTGCGTGCTGATGTTCCAGTCCTGGTTGTCTTGCCGCGCCGGCAGCGTTCATACCGATTGAACCTAATTGTGATGGAAACGGATGATCGATGATGAAGTTCCGATTGAAAGAGGGGGTGCTGGTCTTGTCGGTGGCGCTGGCGCTGGCAGCTTGCGGCGAGAAAAAGGCACCGGCCTCGCAAGTCGCCGCCCGGGTTGGCGAGACGGAGCTGACCGTCCACCAGCTCAACGCGGCAATGCCGACCCTGTCAGCGGGGCTGGCGGGCGAGGGCGAGGAGGTGCAGAAGTCGGTGCTCAAGCGCATGGTCGAACGGGAGTTGCTGGTGCAGCGCGCGCTGTCCGACAAGCTCGACCAGGACCCGAAAATCATGCTCGCGCTCGACAGTGCCCGGCAGGACATCCTGGCCAAGGCGTGGCTGGATACGCAGGTCGCGCAGTTGGCCCGGCCGACACCCGAGCAGGTGGCCCGCTACTACGCGGACAATCCGGCGCTGTTTTCCCAGCGCAAGTTGTACCAGTTGCAGAAACTGACGCTGGAAAACCGCAAGGGCGTGGCCGAGGAGGTGGACCGCCTGCTGGCCGGCGGGGGGAGCCTGCAGTCGCTCGCGCAGTGGGCATCGGAGCGCAAGCTGCCGTTCAACGCGGAGGCCGGCACCGTCGCTGCCGAGCAGGTGCCGCTGGGGGTGCTGGAGAAGCTGGCCGCCCTCGCGCCCGGGCAGTCGCTGACCCTGGCCGAGGGAGACAGGGTGGTCGTCTTGCGGGTAGCCGGTGTCGAACAGGCGCCGCGCACGGAGGCACAGGCGGCCGGCGAGATCGAGCAGTTCCTGCTCTCGCGCGAGCGGCAGCAACAGGTTTCCCGCTTGCTGGCGCAACTGAAAAAGGACTCTCCGGTCGAATACACGCTGTTCCCGGACCTCGGCGGTGCCCAGGCGTCGGCGCCCGCTGCAACCCGCTGAGCGGTGTGGCTGTTGGATGGCGACAACAACGAGGGCGGGTTCGGAGTGGGTTAGGCCTTGAATATGAAGTGGTTTTTCAGAGGCATGTTACTGTTGGCATGGCTTGAATGAACATTTCTGTCTTTGTGGTTAATTTAGTTGATGAGGATGGTTTTAGATGGATATGATCTGATCCATCTGCCGGGTAGGGCAGGTCGCTTACATCACAACAAGGGGGAGAAGCGATGCAAGACGAATTCGATCTGGACGAGGTACAGGAACTCGAAGAAGAAGTCATCGAAGAGGCCGCCGAGGAGGGCAAGCCGGCCGAAGAGGCGACTACGCGCAAGGAGGCAGGCGAGCTTTACCTGTCCGAGGACGTCACGCAGATCTACCTGACCGAGATTGGCGGCAGCGCCTTGCTCAAGCCGCATGAAGAGCTCGAGCTCGCGCGCAAGGTGGTGGCCGGCGACTTCGAGGCGCGCCAGAAGATGATCCGCCATAACCTGCGGCTGGTCGTCAATATCGCCAAGCACTACCACAACCGCGGCCTGCCGCTGCTCGACCTGGTCGAGGAGGGCAACTTGGGCCTGATGCATGCGCTGGAGAAGTTCGACCCCGAGCGCGGCTTCCGCTTCTCGACCTACGCGACCTGGTGGATCCGCCAGAGCATCGAGCGCGCGATCATGAACCAGTCGCGCACCATCCGCCTGCCGGTGCATGTGGTGAAGGAGCTCAACGTTTGCCTGCGTGCGTCGCGCAGGCTGGAGGCGAAGCTCGGCCGCGAGGTGAGCGCGGAGGAAGTGGCCGCCGAAGTCGGCCGACCGCTGGAAGAGGTGACCCGCCTGTTGGGCTTGAACGAGCGGGTGACCTCGCTCGACGCGCCGCTCGATATCGACCCACAACTGACGGTCGGCGAGTCTATCCCCGACGAGCAGCACGAGGACGCCGACGTCAGCCTGCACGGCCAGCGCGTCGAGCGTTACGTGCAGGACTGGCTCGCCCAGCTGCCCGAAAAGCAGCGGATGGTGATCCAGCGCCGCTACGGGCTGGACGGCGGCGAGGCGGCGACGCTGGAAGAACTCGCGCAGGAACTCGCGCTGACCCGTGAGCGGGTGCGGCAGATCCAGCTCGAGGGGCTGGACCGGCTGCGCCGTTTCCTGCGCCAGCACGGCATCGAGAAAGAGATGCTGTTCTGAGCCTGCAGGGGCAAAGCTGACCGACGACGGCCGCGCTTGCGCGGCCGTCTGCTTTTACGCGGTCCGCAGCCGCATCACACGCACCGCCACCACGGCGAGCACCGGTAGCAGTACGCCCAGCAGGAGGGTTGCGACCAGCAGCGGGGTCAGCGCCGTGTAGTCGGCGGCGGTCAGCAACTTGCCTGCGCCGTCACGCACTTCGCGGCTGAGCACGTAGTGGCGGTTGAGCGCCTTGGTCAGCAGGTCGGACGCCGACAGCGCAAGGTTGGTGAACGACGCCATCACCGCGAAATAGGTCGCCTTGAGGTTGGGTGGCGCGCTGGCGGCGATCCACGCGAGCATCGGGATCATCGCGATCTGGCCGAACGGCCCGGACAACGCGGTGTCGACCAGCGCAATAAAGCGCGCGTCGACCACCCCACCGGTTACCTCACGCGTCCACTCGTGCAGCCCCACGCTCATGGCGAGCGTCGGCAGCGACAGCAGCGCCTGCGCCACGGTCAGCGTCAGCACGATGCGTACCATGCCGTGCCGCCCCATGAAGCTGCGCAGCGCGAACATGCCGGCGAGCGTGAGCACCCCGGTGATCAGCGAGAGCAGCGCGAAGAACTGCGCGTCAAAGCCGAGCACGTCGATGCTCCACCAGGTCACCCCGGCGCCGGGTGACGGCGCCGCGCGAAACGCGAACACCACCAGCGCGGTGCCCCACAGCGTCGCGCGCGTCGCCCTGTCCTGCTCGCGGGTGAGCCGCGTCATCAGCCAGGCGAGGATGGCGAGCGAACCGCCGAACACGATCTCCTGCGCGTAGGCGAGCCCCGACTGCCCCATCGCTAGCGTAAATGCGGCAAACAGCGCGCTGCCCGCCAGCAGCGGCCAGTTCGGCCGCGTGCTGCCGGGCAAGTCGCCCGAGAGCGCACGGGCGTCGGCCAGCGACAGGCCTGCCTTGAAGGCCCGCGCCCGTGTGCGCCGCTTGAGGTGGGCGCCGAACAATACCCCCGACACCGAAACCAGCGGGATTGCCAGCGCACCCAGATAAACGTCGCGGTAGAGCGCGGCGCGCTCGATGGCGGGCAGCGCGTCGGCGCCGTCGAAGATCCACATATTGGCGAGCGCGACCAGTACGGTGCCGCCGATCAGCGCGACGCGACCGAGCGTCTGTACGGTCGCGTGCATCGCGTGCGTCTCGCTTTCGCTGCGCGCGCTGCCGTCCGAGTGCAAGTGCGGCACCGCCTCGACGGTCATCGCGTCGGCGACCGCGTCCTGCAGCACGTAGCCGGTCGGCGCGAGCAGGCTGGCGAGCACGTACCAGCGCGCGGGCGTCATGATCCCTGCCATGTACGCGGGCTCGCCCAACAAGAGCGCCATGATGAGGAGGCTTGCGCCGACCAGCAGCGCGCCCAGGTAAACCAGCAGGGCCTTGTAGCGCCACATGAGGTCGGTCAGATGACCGATCGGCATCTTCAAGGACCACGGCACCAGCGTCCAGAAGCCCAGCGCGGCGAGGAATTCGGCAGAGAGCCCCAGTTGCTCCTTGACGAAGAAGGTGCCGACGATGCCGGTGATCCCCTGCAGGCCGGCGGCGAGGTAAACCAGCAAGGGCGGCAGGTAGGCGGGCCGGAAGTCGCGCGCGAGCGACAGCACGGGCGAGGCGAGCGCGGCGAGCCAGGCAGGCGGCTGGGCGCGCGGCGCGTCCGCGCGCACCGGCACCCGCCACAAGAACCACAAAATGCACGCCAGCAAAGCCAGCAGCATCAGCCGGTGGCCTGTGGCGGGTACCAGCGCGATCGATAGCGTGAACGAGGCGAGAGTCAGCGTGATCGCCCACGGCTTGACGCCGGGCGGCATTGCGCGGTGGGTGTGCCACTCGGTGAGGATGGGGCCGGTCAGCCGGTTTTCGTGCAGGAAGCGGTGCGCCCGGCGCGAGCTGCGCGCGTAGCAGAACGCGGCGAGCAGCACGAAGGGCGTGGTCGGCAACAGCGGCAGGAAAATGCCCAACACGCCGGCGATAAGCGCGAGCGTGCCAGCCAGCGCGAAGAGCGCGCGCATCAGCGCGTTGCCGGCCGCACGCACGCCTTAGCCGCCGCGAAAGTCGGGTGTGCGCTTCTCGACGAAGGCGCGCACGCCCTCGCGGCCGTCATTGGTCTGGCTCTGCGCGATGATGGTGCGCGCTTCCAGCGCCAGTTGCGCTTCCAGCGGGTTGGCGAGCGTCTCCAGCAGCAGCGACTTGACCTTGCCGTACGCGCCGGTCGGCCCGCGGGCGATGCGCTCGGCGAGGCTGCGTGCGCTCTCTTCCAGCGCCTCGGGGGCGACCACCTGGTTGACGAGACCCCAGTCGAGCGCCTCGGCGGCATTCAAGGTGCGCCCGGTCAGGTAGAGCTCCATCGCGCGGCGCTGGCCGACCAGCCGCGGCAACAGCCAGCTCGAGCCGCCGTCCGGCGTGTAGCCGATCTGCGTGTACGCGGTGGTGAAGCGCGCGCTGTCGGCGGCGATGGCGAGGTCTGAGAGCGCGACCAGGCTCAGGCCGACGCCGGCGGCCACGCCGTTGACCGCGGCGATCACCGGCGCGTCCAGCCGCATCAGGCGGGCGACGGCGATATTCAGCGGGTCGGTCATCTCCTGCAGCAAGGTGCCGACGCGGTCGGACTCGCGCACGAAGGTGGACACGTCGCCGCCGGCGCAGAACGCCTTGTTGCCGCTGCCGGTGATCAGCACCGCGCGCACGTCGCGGCGCTGGGCGAGTTCGGCGGCGATCGCGGAGAGCTCGAGGATGCCGCTGGTGTCCAGCGCGTTGAAGGCGGCGGGCCTGTCCAGCGTCAGCGACGCGACGCCGGCGGACACCTCGAATCGGATCATGCTCATGGTTTTTCCTTTTATGGTTTGCCCCGCAGCGAGCATATCCGAAAGGCGCCCTCAGTGCATGCCGCTGTCACGTCAAGGCGTGCCCGCCCGCCGCCGCCAGCGCCAGACCCGCCACGCCAGAAGCAAGGCGGCGAGCAAGGCGAACAGCGCAGGCTCGCGGTAGTCTGACTTGGTCAGCCACAGGTAGTGCAGGCAGCCAAGCGCCACCGCCGGGTAGATCAGGCGGTGCAGGCGTGCCCAGGTACGACCCAGCCGTTTCATCCAGTATTTGCTCGAGGTGACGGCCAGCGGCAGCAACAGCAGCCACGCGGCGAAGCCGGCGACGATATACGGGCTGCCGATGAGGTCGTCCAGCACGACGGACGGCGTCGGCGCGACCTGCGCGACGTAGACGGACAGGTGGGCGCTCGCGTACGCGAAGGCGGTGAGCCCCAGCGTGCGGCGAAACGGCAGCAGGGCCGGCGCGTGAAGGGCGGCCACCAGCGGCGACACGGTAAGGGTCGCCAGCAGCCACGCCAGCGCCCACCAGCCGCTTTGCCGGGTCAGGTAGTCGGCCGGGTCGGCGACGCCCGCCCGCACCTCGACAACCGTGATCAGCGCCGGCAACGCGGCGAGCGCTATCAGCAGCGCCTGCCAGACACGCCTCGCGCTCATATCCAGCGCTTGAGGTCGAGGCCGCTGTACATCGAGGCAACCTCTCTGGCGTAGCCGTTGAATGGCAGCGTCGGGCGGCGGCCGAACTCGCCGATGCGCCGCTCGTTGGCCTGGCTCCAGCGCGGGTGGTCGACCGCCGGGTTCACGTTGGCGAAGAAACCGTACTCGCGCGGGTTGACGCTCTGCCAGGTCGTCGTCGGTTGGTGCTCGACGAGGTTGATGGCGACGATGCTCTTGATGCTCTTGAAGCCGTACTTCCACGGCACCACCAGCCGGATCGGCGCGCCGTTCTGCGCGGGCAGGGTCTGCCCGTACAGGCCCACTGCGAGCAGGGTCAGCGGGTGCATCGCCTCGTCGATACGCAAGCCCTCGCGGTAGGGCCAGGGCAACAGGCCGGTGCGCTGGCCGGGCATCTGCGACGGGCGCTCCAGTGTGACGAATTGCACGAAGCGGCCCTTCGAGGTTGGCTGTGCCTGCTTCAGGAGCGCGGACAATTCAAAGCCGACCCAGGGGATCACCATGCTCCAGCCCTCGACGCAGCGCAGCCGGTAGACGCGCTCTTGCAGCGGCGCGACGCGGAACAGCGCGTCGTAGTCGAGGGTCAGCGGCTTTTGCACGTGGCCGCCAACGGTCAGCGTCCACGGGCGGACCACCAGAGATCCCGCGTATTTGGCGGGGTCTTCCTTGCCGCTGCCGAACTCGTAGAAGTTGTTGTAGCGGGTGATCTCGTCGAAGGTGCTCGGCTTTTCGCTGGCCTGGAAGGGGCCGGGGCTGGCCTTGAGCGGCGCGGCAAGCGCCGGCGGCAGCCACAGGGAAAGCGCGCCGGCGGCCGCGCCGCGCAGTACGTCGCGCCGGCTGCGCCACAGCGCCTCGGGAGTGATCTCGGACGGCGCGGGCGCCGTCCTGTCGGTCAGCCTGATCAGCATGCGGAGTCCTTTGCCTTTTGCCGCGCATCGCGGCATCCTAGCCGGCTTTCCTGCCACCGGTACGTTTCAACATGGGCCGCATCGCCGTCATCGACTTCGAAACCAACGGCCTGTCGCCGTCCACCGCCTGCCGCGCGACCGAGATCGCGGCGGTGCTGGTCGAGGAGGGCCGCATCGTCGGCCACTACCAGAGCCTGATGAACGCCGGCGTGTTTGTGCCGCGCGACATCGAGCGGCTG
The DNA here is from genome assembly GCF_004919095.1 of Crenobacter intestini. Classification (GTDB taxonomy): domain Bacteria; phylum Pseudomonadota; class Gammaproteobacteria; order Burkholderiales; family Chromobacteriaceae; genus Craterilacuibacter; species Craterilacuibacter intestini. The sequence continues at coordinate 222,396 of NZ_STGJ01000003.1, forward strand.
ACCGGCATCAGCAACGCCATGCTGCGCGAGGCGCCGCCGGCGGCGCGGGTGATGCGCGAGGTGGCGGACTTTGTCGGCGACACGCCGCTTGTCGCGCACAATGCGGCGTTCGACCGCAAGTTCTGGGACCACGAACTGTCGCTGGTCGGCGCCGCCCGCCGCCAGGACTTCGCCTGTTCGCTGCTGCTCGCGCGCCGCCTGCTGCCCGAGGCACCCGACCACAAGCTGGGCACGCTGGGCCGCTGGCTCGGCCTGCCCGTCAGCGGCCGCGCCCACCGCGCGCTGGCCGACAGCGAGATGACCGCGCACCTGCTGATTCGCCTGCAGGCGCTGCTGGCCCAACGCCACGGCATTAAGCGGACCGACCACGCCTTGCTGTGCGCGCTGCAGAAGGTACCCGCCGCGCGCGTGACCGACTGGCTTGCGAGCGTGCGCTGACGCTACCACGCGAGCACCCGCGGGCCGAGCCAGGCGCCGGAAAGTGCGCACAGCACGATCCCCAGTACATACCACAGCGCGGCAAACGGCAGCGCCAGCTCCGGGCAGTGCACCGAGTACGCGAGCGCGGCGAGACAGCCGGAGGCCAACCCGGCGAGCGCGCCGGCCAAGGCAAGCCGGGTCGGCGCCATCGTGCGCAGCACCGTAAGCATCAATGCCAGCGACGGCAGCGCAAGCAGCAGGATGCTCGCCGCGCAGGCCTGCCAGCTGTCGCCCAGCAGCAGCGCGGCGCGCGTGCCCTCGGGCGCGGACATCAGCTGCTGCGCGGCAGCCAGCCACAGGACGGCAAGCGGTAGCGTGAGCGGCCACAGGCGCGCACGGGCGGCTGGCCGCGCGCAGGCAGCCAGCGGCGGCAGTACGGCAGCCAGCAGCGCGAGCGCGAACAGCGGCCTCGCCCAGAAGCTGGCGTGGCTTGCGTCGGCCGCGAGGTCGGGGTTGGCCCCGAACAGCGCGAGCGTCCCCGCGAGGGCGAGGGCCAGTCCTGCCGCCAGCGCGGGTGAGACGCGCGCGAGTGGCCGCGCCGGGGCAACGCCGCCTTCGCGGGCGGCGAGCAGGGTGATCAGCTCGTCGGTCTTCATTTCTCTCTCCTTATCAGCGCTGCGAGCGCCTTCAGCCCGCGGTGGATGCCGACCTTGACCGCCGACTCGCTCATGCCGGTTTCAGCCGCAGCCTCGCTGACCGAAAGCCCGGCGAGCTTGACCAGCCGGATCGGCTCGCGCTGTTTCTCGGGCAGGGCTGCGAGCAGCCTTGAGAGGTCGTGCGCGGTGTTTTCCTCTTCGGGCTGCGCGGCGGCCAGCTCGAAATGTTCGTCGTCAAGCGGCAAGTGCGGCGCGCGCCTGCCGTGGCGTCGCCAGTAGTCGACCAGTTTGTAGCGCGCGATGGCGAACAGCCAGGGCCCCAGCGGCTGACCGGGCAGGTGGCTCGCGCGCTGGTTGTGCAGCGCGAGCAGGATCTCTTGAAGTACGTCCTCCACCTCGTCCGGCGTCTGCGCCATCCGCCGGCGCAGCCAGGCGCGCAACACCTGCGCCGCCAGCTGCAAAAAGCGCCGGTACGCCGCGGCGTCGCCGCCGAGCGCAGCTGCAAACAGCGCGCTCAGCGCCTCTTCCTTGTCGTGCATAGTCCCCCTTGTGATGGTGGATTCGTGGCCCAGCCCGTGCAGGTTACAGCCGGCACGAAATAATTTTCCCCCACTGTAACCGCCGGGCGGTGCGGTGCGAATTGGCAAGCTGTCGCGGGCATTCTGCCTGTGGCTTCACGCATACAAAGGAGTACACCATGAACAAGACAACGACACTGACCCTGGCCGCTGCGCTGGCGGCGATGGCAAGCGGCGCGGCACTGGCGAGCGAGCCAGCCAAGGAGAAATGCTACGGCGTGTCCGAAGCCGGCAAGAACGACTGCAAGGCCGGCGCCGGCACCAGCTGCGCAGGTTCCGCCAAGGCCGACTATCAGGGCAATGCGTGGAAATACGTCGCCAAGGGCACTTGCACGACGATCAAGACGCCCAAGGGTATGGGCACGCTGACGCCGACCGCCAATTGATCGCCGGACCCGGGCCAGCGTGCCACACGGCAACGCCTGGCCCGGGCCTGATCTGCGATAGAGTCGGGTTATCTGCAAGTCATAAGGGGCGGTGTGGGCGATGCTGGACTTACTGGATTTCGGCGGCAAGGTGGTGCTGGTCACCGGCGGCACCTCGGGGATAGGCAAGGCGACCGCGCAGCTGTTCAAAAGCCTGGGCGCGACCGTGTACGTGACCGGTCGGCGCGCTGAGGCCGGCGCAGCGCTCGAGGCCGAGGGCATCCGCTTCTTGTCGGCAGACCACCAGGTGGCCGACGACTGCGAACGGGTGGTCGAGCGCGTCGTCCGGCAGGCCGGAAGGCTGGACGTACTGTTCAATAACGCCGGCTGGATTTTCCTCGCCGACGCCGAACACTCGTCCGAGGCCGACTGGCAGAAAATCCTCGACATCAACGTCGTCGGCGCGTGGCGCATGGCCCGCGCGGTCATCCCCGTGATGCGCGCGCAAGGTGGCGGGGCGATCGTCAACAACGCGTCCGACTGGGGCTTGAAAGGCGGGCGCGGCGCGGTCGCCTATTGCAGCAGCAAGGGCGCGCTGGTGCAGATGAGCAAGGCGATGGCGCTCGACCTGGGGCCCGACCAGATCCGCGTCAACGCGGTGTGCCCGGGCGACACCGTCGTCGAGTGGTGGACGAACGGCCAGTACGAAGGGATGGCGTCGGTGACGCCGGCGGCCGAGGCCGAAGCGCGCGCTAGGGACTGGGTGCCGCTCGGGCGGCTGGGGCGCGGCGAGGACGTGGCGCGCGCGGTGGTCTTTCTGGCCAGCGACATGGCCGCCTACATCACCGGCGTCGCCTTGCCGGTGGACGGCGGCAACAGCGCGCAATAGCGCGAAAAGAGGGCAGCGATGAGACTGGGCGCAGGGCTGGGCATCAAGCCGCAGCATTTCGACGACGCGCTTGCCGCGCGTGAGACGGGGCTGTGGTACGAGGTGCACCCGGAAAACTATCTGGCTGCGGGCGGGCCGCGCCGCGCGTGGCTGCGCCGCCTGCGCGAGGCGCACCCCTTGTCGCTGCACGGGGTGTCGCTGTCGCTGGCAGGTCCTGACGCGCCGGACGCCGCGCACCTCTCGCAACTGGCCGCACTGGTGTTCGAACTTGCGCCTGCGCTGGTGTCCGAGCATCTGGCGTGGTCAAGGCTTGACGGCGTCTACCTGCCCGACTTGCTGCCCGCCGTGCGCACGCGGCAGTTGCTCGCGTCGGTGTGCGCGAATATCGGCCGCGTACAGGACGCGCTGGGCCGTGCGATCGCGATCGAACACCCCGCGCATTACCTTGCCCTGCCGCACGAGATGGACGAGGCCGAGTTCCTCAACGAGATGGCGCGGGTCAGCGGCTGCCGGCTGCTTATCGACGTCAATAACGTGTACGTCGGCGCGCGTAACCTCGGCTACGACGCGGAGGCGTGGCTAGCCGCCATCGACGCGGATGCGGTCGCCGAAATCCACCTGGCCGGCCACAGCGCCGACCCGCTGCTGGGGGACGCCTTGCTGGTCGACTCGCACGACTGCGCAGTCGCCGAGCCGGTGTGGGCGCTCTACCGACGGCTGATCGCACGCATCGGCGCGCGCCCGACGCTGATCGAGCGCGACGGCAAAGTGCCCGGCTTCGCCGAATTGCAGGCCGAGCGCGCGCGCGCGCAAGCAGTGCTGGACGGGGCGGAGGTTTGCGTATGAACAGCTTCGACTACGCGGGTTTTGCGGCCGCGCTATGGGGCAGGGGCGACGCCGGCGGCCTGGTCGCCCAGCCGGGTTTCGCCGTCTACCGCAATACGGTGATCTCAGGCTGTGTCGACGCACTGATCGCCAACCACCCCTCGCTCGTCACGCTGATGGGCGAAGCGTGGCTTGCCGGCTGCGCGCGCGACTACGTGCGTGCCTACCCGCCGCAAGACGCGTATTTGGTGCGTTACGGCGCCGGGTTCGCCGCCTTTGCGTCAGGGATGCCCGGCGCTGAGGCGTGGCCGTGGCTCGGGCAAGTCGGCGCGCTCGACTACGGCTGGCTCGAATGCCACCTTGCAGCCGACGCAGACCCGGTGCCCGCCGCTTCGCTTGCCGCGCTTGCCGCGGATACGGCGCTCGCGCCGCATCCGGCGGCGCGCTGGGTGTGGAGCGGGCAATGGCCGCTGTGGCAGTTGTGGTCGAGCGCGCGATCTGGCTGCCCGCCGGAAAACCTGCAGTGGCAAGGCGAGGGGGTGTTGCTCAGCCGCCCCGCCGGCGAGGTGCTGGCCTGTCCGGTGCCGCAGGAGGCGTGTGTGTTCTTGGACGCGCTCGCGGCTGGGCAGGCGCTGGACGGCGCGGTCGACGCGGTGTGCGCGGCGGTCGCGTCGCCCGATTTTTCAGGCTTGATGCAGCAACTCGCCGGCGCCGGCGCGCTGGTGCCACGCTAGGAGGGTTGTTCGATGTCCACTTCACGCTTCGCGCTCTACAGCAGCGCCGCCGGGCGCGTGGCGCAGCTCGTCCGACCGCTGGTGCCGCTGGCGGCACGTCTTGGCATCGCCGCGACCTTCTTCCTATCCGGACGCACTAAGGTCGACGGCTTGCTTGCCGTCAACGACGGCGCGGTGATGCTGTTCCGCGAAGAGTACCGGCTGCCCGTGCTCGACCCCGTGCTCGCCGCGCATCTGGCCGCTTACGCCGAACACCTGTTTCCGCTCTTGCTGGTGCTGGGGCTGTTCACCCGGCTCTCGGCGCTGGCCCTGCTCGCGATGACGGCGGTGATCCAGCTGTTCGTCTACCCGGACGCGTGGCCGGTCCACCTCGTGTGGGCCGCCAGCCTGCTCTACCTGATCGCCGAAGGGGCCGGGCGGCTGTCGCTCGACCGCCCGCTCGGGATACGCTGACGCGTCCTCAAACTGCCGGCACAGTGGAGGCAACCACGCGGTTGCGCCCGCCGCGCTTGGCTTGGTAAAGCCGGGTGTCGGCGCGCGCGAGCAGGTCTTCCAGCTGCGTGTCTGTGTCGCGCAGGGTCGCGACGCCGACGCTGGTCTGCCAGTGCAGCAAGGCGTCGGCGTTGAGCGCGAGCTGGCCGTCCGCGATCGCCAAGCGCAGCCGCTCGGCCAGTTGCAGCGCGGCGGCGCGGTCGGTCTCGGGCAGCAGCACGGCGATCTCCTCGCCGCCCACGCGGGCGAGCACGTCGCTTGCGCGCAGCCCCCGCTGCAGGGTGTCGACGCTCTGGCAGATCACCCGGTCGCCGGTGGCGTGGCCGTAGCGGTCGTTGATCGACTTGAAGTGGTCAAGGTCGAACAGCAGCAGCGACAGCGGGCGCTGGTGGCGTTTGGCGCGGTTGATTTCGGTCTCGGCGATGTCGCGGAAGTAGCGGCGGTTGTACGCGCCAGTCATCGGGTCGCGCGTCGCGTCCTCGTGCAGCCTGCGCTCGAGCAGGAACTGGCGCTGGCGGGCGCGGATGCCGTGCAGCGCGAGGAAGACGGTGAAGGCGAACACGATGGCGAGGCTCGCGTTCAGGCTGGCGAGCGCGAGCGGGTCAGGCGGCTGCCACCACAGCGCAAGCTGGGTCGATACCACGCAGTTGGCCAGCGCGAACAACATGGGCGGCAGCGTGGGCGTGAACAGCGCGCCCAGCATCGGCACCATGAAGAGCGCGGTATGGTTGAGCAGGAGGCCGTTGGGCAACAGCGCGTAGATCGCGGCGAGGCTGACGATCATCACGTTCATGAACAGGTAGGCCGACCAGTAAAGTTCGCGCGCGCCGGGGCGCGCGTGCGTGCGCATCAGCAGCGCCAGGCCCAGCGCCAGCGGCAGGCAGCGGATTGCGATGGTCTGCTGCGCGACATCGTGCGGCGCGACAAGCCAGTCGCGCACGCCGAACACGAGCAGGGTGACCATCGCCAGCCGGATGCACTGGATGTACGCGCGCGCGGCGTTGTGCATGCCGGCGGCGAGATAGGCCGGCATCAGTGCCGGCGGAATCGTCGTGCGGAACATCGTGAAGCCCCTCGTCCTGTGGTGGCCGCGCGTGGGCGGCCCAGCCTGTCTTTGGGCAGGCCTGTGTGGGGACTGTAAGGCAAAATCACGCACAATGCCATTGTGCTTACGATCGGGGCGGCTTCGACGGCGGTCATCCAACCTGGCAAGGTTGGCCGTCGTTGCAAGGACCCGCCGAGGGGTTTTATAGATCCAGCCGATCGATGCTCCAGTCGATACGGTCAACCTCCGGCATTTCACGGCCATCGTCGACACCTATTTCCGATTTGATTGCGGATTCCAGTTTTTGATTCATCGCCAGAAGGAGTGCCGCATTGGCGGTCGGTCCTGTCGCCAGGTTGGTGACTTCGGAAGGGTCTGTCTTGAGGTCGAACAGTTCGACATCGTTCCAGCGAAATAGCTCGTCCAGGTTGGCCGGCCGGTTCCGGTCGACCGGTGCGAAGTAGCGGGTAAACTTGTGTCTGCCATCAAAGACCGTACGCAAGCTGCCGCGTTTTTTCAGGTCCGGACGGTAGCCCGTGGCCTGAATGGCAGTCTTGGGGTCCTTCCCGGCAGCCTTTGCTTCGGAAACCAGTCGGGTCATTTCGCTGTCGTTGGTGGAAATTCCGCTGTAGGTGAAGAGGATATTTTCCCTGATGGCGTGCAGCCCTGCATTTTGCGGTGAGTTAAACAGTGGGGACAGGTCCTTGCCTGGCAGCTTCCGTCCAGCAAATTCGGCCGCCTGTGTTTCCGTGACGCCGCACAGTGAGAGCAGTGTCGGGGCAAGGTCGATATGCCCGGTCAACGCCTTGCAATGCTGCCCCCCATTCACATCCGGGTGGGAAACCAGCAGGGGAAGGTGAATGGCTTCCTGATACGCAAATGGCCCCTTGCCACGCAGGCCGTGGGCGCCGCCCATCTCTCCGTGATCGGCAGTAAAGACGACAATGGTGTTGTCAGTGAGGTTCAGCGCGTCCAGTTCGCCCAGAAGCTTTAATAGTTGCGTATCCACGGCCTGTAGCGAGTTGAAGTAAAAGTCGTTGAACCGCTGCCAACGCTCTTCCTCCATGGGGATCGCGCCCAAGGTATAGCCCCATGCTTTATTGAACTCCGCGTGCGCGGCAGGCCGGCCTGCCGCATCAAGCGGCTGTCCGAGTGTGGCAGGGAGTTTCGTCTGCCACTTCTTTGCGTACATGGCGTGCTGCGGGGCACGCGTTGCGTGCATGAGGAGTCGGCCGTTGTCCTGCACGGGCTCTCCCGGCCGATCCGTGTTGAAATACATGATGTCGTGAGGGTTGACCAGACTTACAACCATCGCCCAGGGTGTGCCGTCGGCGTTGAGTTGTTGCCCTTTCTCGCGCATCCACGAAACCGCGCTGTCGGCGATCATATGATCGTGCTTGTATCCGCCCAGCGAATGCACGAGTACATCCCCAGGCCATGCAAAGTCGGAAAATCCGTACGCGTCCATTTCCTTGTCAAACAAACGCGTCGGCGTGCCCGTGTCAAAATCCTTGTTGAGGTGCCATTTTCCCTTGTATGTGGTGTAGTAACCAGCCTTGCGCAACATGTGCCCGATGGTGGGCACTTGCGTGGACAGTGGCTTTACATAGGGCATGTCGGTGTTTTCGAACATCCGGTTGTCGGGTGTCTGCAGCCCGGTCAACATGACTGCACGCGAACTGGTGCACATCACCGCGGGGCAGTAGTGATTGTGGAAGGTCACTCCCTGACGCATCAGTTTCTCGTGGCCCGGACGTGCAAAACCAATCGGCAAGTTGTCCAGATACCGTTCCTGATCGGTGAAGACAAACAGTACGTTCGGCCTTCGGTTACGGCTGTTGAACTTAGCCGAGGAGACCTGCGCCCCTGTGCTGGGGGCTGTCTGGGCGGCTTGGGCGATCCCCGGTAATTGGGACAAGGCAAGGCCTCCGCCGAGTGCCATGAACTCTCTGCGGGAAATTGCGAGAGGCTGTTGTTTGCTGTCGTTCATGGCTGACCTCTGTTCCGGGGTAAAGGCATCTGCTCAAGCTAGCTCACGACATATGGCTGTCAACTGGCAACGATTCAGGCATTTTCTGCAACCGGGACAAGTAGTGGGTGAGGTCCGCTTTGGCGCTTATTGCTTGTCAGCGCCGCACTCGATGGCGCTGCTTGCGCGTGGTTGGGTCGCGGCCGCAGTTGGGCAGATTGGCAAGGGGCGGCAACGATATCGAGGAGTAACGATGCAGAAACGGATGCCATGGATTTCTGCTTGGCTTGATCGCGAGCGCGAGGATCGGGGGTTCACGCAAATGGGGGGGCGACGCGGGCCGCCCCAGGCGTTGTGAATGAGCAAGGCATCGTGCTGCAGTGCCCCGCCACAGTGTGGCGGGGAGGGGCAGGGGAGGCGCCGGCCAGCCGGTCGGCGCGGCTTTGGCAATGCAGCGTCTAGCCCAACTGTGCGCGCAGGCGGGCGCTGGCCGTCTCGGCCAGCCACGAGAGCATGACCATCGCGACGATCAGCGTCGCCGCGGTCGGCATCTGGAACAAAGACAGCGCGAAGAACAGCGCGCCGCCGACGCCGCCGGCGCCGACGATGCCGAGCACCGACGCGCTGCGGATATTGTTCTCCCAGCGGTACAGGGTGTACGCGAGCCACTGCGGCAGCACTTGCGGCAGCACGCCGTAGGCGAAGGCCGTGGCGCGGCCGGCGCCGGCCACCGCGAGCGCTTGGCGGCATTCGGCCGGCGTGTTCTGCAGCGTCTCGGCGAACAGTCGGCCGAGCACGCCGGACGTATGCAGCGCGAGCGCGAGCACGCCGGCGGCCGGGCCCAGCCCCAGCGCGAGCACCGCGAGCATCGCCCAGACGAGGTCGGGGATGCCGCGCAAGAGTGCGAGCAGCGCGCGCGCGGCCAGTTGCAGCAGCACGCCGAGTTCGCCTGCGGCCGGCAGCGCCAGCGCCACGGCGACCAGCACCGCGAGCAGCGTGCCCAGCACCGACATCGCAAGCGTCTGCCACAGGGCCTCAGCGAGCGTCGCCCACAGCGAGGCGGATAGGTCCGGCGGCCAGAATTCGGCGGCAAAGCGCGCGAGCGCGTCTGCGTTGGCGACGCCGCCCTGCCACAGGGTGTCCAGCTGCCACAGGCTGGCGAGCACCGCCGAGGCGAAGGCCAGTGCCAGCGCCGTCGTGCCGCGCGGGGTGGCCAGTGCCTGGCGGGCGAGGCGGCTGGTGGCGTCGGCCGCGCCGACCAGCAGCAAGAAGGCGATCAGCAGCGTCGCCGTCTCGGCGCCGTTCATCATCTTGAGGCTGTTGTCGAGCAACAGCCCGAGCCCGCCGGCGCCGACCAGCCCCATCAGGGCGCTGGCGCGCACCGCGCACTCGAAGCGGTAGACGGTGTAGCTGACCAGTTCGGGCAAGGCGCCGGGCAGCACGCCGTAGGCCAGCCGCGCAAGGCGGCCGGCGCCGGCCGCGCCGAGCGCGCGTGCGTTCTCTGGCGGTTGCGATTCGAGGATTTCGGCGTACACCTTGCCCAGCATGCCGCCGTAGGCGACGCCCAGCGCAAGCACGGCGGGCAGCGTGCCCAGCCCGATCGCGCGCACGAAGAGCAGCGCCCACACCACTTCGGGTACCGCGCGCATCGCGACCAGCACCCCGCGCAACAGTGCGCCCGCCGCGGCGGCCAGCGGCTGCGCTCGGGTGTGGCTGAGCGCAGCCTCGCCCAGCGTGCGGCAGCCAAAGTAGGCGGCGGGCGCGCCGACCAGCATGGCCAGCGCAAGGCCGAGCGTCGCGCAGGCGAGCGTGGTGACGGTGGCGGCGGCCACTTCGGCAAGCAGCGTACTGCCCAAGGCCGGCGGCCAGAACTGGGCGGTGAAGCCGGCCAGCGACGCGAGCGTGGCCGGGTCCGTCAGCAAGGCCGGGTTAAAGCCGGTCGCGCTGACGCACAGCAAAAGCAGCATGACAAGGCCGGCGCCTAGGCTTGCACGGCGCGCGAACAGGGGGTCTGGCACGGGGTTCAGCATCGGGCGGGCGTCAGTGCGGTAGCGGGCGAGGAGAGGGCCGGGCCGGCGGGGCTGTCGCCCTCGTAGAGCGCGGCAAGCCGGGCCTCGTCGACCTCGGACGCGGGCAGGTCGAAGGCAACGCGGCCGTCCCTGAGTGCGATGATGCGTGGAAAATGCGCGAGCGCGAGTTCGACCGAGTGCAGGCTCATCAGCAAGGTCGCGCCGCGCGCGCGCGCGTCCTCGCACAGCACGCGCACCGTCTGCGCGGCAAGGTAGGGGTCGAGCGCCGACACCGGCTCGTCGGCGAGCACGAGCTCGCCCGCCTGGTAGAGCGCGCGGGCGACGCCGACGCGCTGGCGCTCGCCGCCGGACAGTACATCGCTGCGCGCCCACAGCTTGTGCGCGAGTTCGACCCGCGCGAGCGTCCGCTCGATGGCGGAGCCGTCGCGCGGCAGCATGAGGCGCGCGAGCGCGGCGAGCGTGCCGGTCTGCCCCAGGCGGCCGGCGGCGACCGCGTGGATCACCCGCTGGCGCGCCGGCAAAGGCGGCGACTGCCACACGCAGGCGATGCGCGCGCGCAAGGCGCGGCGCGCGCGCGCGCCCAACTGCCACGGCGCTTCGCCCAGCAGCGACACCTGCCCGCCGTCAGGCGCCGCGAGCGTGGCGGCGAGCGAGATCAGCGAACTCTTGCCGGCGCCGGACGGGCCGATCAGCGCCGCCTGCTCGCCCTGGGCGAGCGTGAGACTGATCCCGTCAAGCAGGCGCCGTTTGCCCCGCGTGAGTGACGCCGCGGCGAGGGTCAGGCTCATCGCGCGCCCTTACTTCAAGAGGCCGGCTTCGCGGGCCGCCGCTTCGATGCCCGCGTAGTTGGCCGCCTTGGTCGGCACGAAGCGCGTCGCGCGCTGCAGTTCGAGGATGGCCTTGTGCTCGGGGCGCGCCGGGTCGAGCGCGAGGAAGGCGGTGCGGATGCGCTTTTGCAGCGCCGGCTGCAAGGACGCGCGCACCGTCCAGTTGTAGTCGTAGAAGGGCGGGGTGCTGCCGATCACCTTGACCTTGGCCGGGTCGACCTTGCCCGCCTCGTTGAGCTTGTCCCATACCGACGCGTTGAGCACGCCGGCGTCGACCTTGCCCGAGGCGACCCAGGCGACCGTCGCGTCGTGCGCGCCCGAGTAGCCGACCTGACGGAACGCGGTTTCCGGCTTGATGCCCTGTTTTTGCAGGAAGTAGCGCGGCATCAGGTGGCCGGACGTGCTGGAGACCGAGCCGAAGGCGAAGGTCTTGCCCTTGAGGTCTGCGACCTTGTTGATCTGGCTGTTGGTGCCGGCGATGTAGCGCGAGGTGAAGCGGGTGTCTTCCTCGCGCTGCACCAGCGGCACTACCTTGCCGCGGGTATTCGCCTGCACGAAGGTGAAGCCGCCCAGCCACGCGAGGTCGACCTGGTCGGCGGTCAGCGCGCTGACCACCGCCGCGTAGTCGGTGACCGGCACGAACTCGACCTTCATGCCCAGCTGGCCGGACAGGTATTCGCCCAGCGGCGCGAACTTGCGTTGCAGCTCGGTCGGCGACTCGTCCGGGATGGCGGTGACGCGCAGCACGCCGTCGGCGTGCACGGCAAAGGCGGCGGACGCGAATACGCCCGCCAGCAGGATTCTGGCTTTCATCATGTCTCAGGCTTTCGTGTGCGGACTAAAGGCCGCATGCAAACTGGCAGCGTGCGCTGCCATAAAAAAACCGGCGCGAGCCGGTCAGGCGGACTAAAGGCCGCCGGGGAACCGCCAGGCCCGGGAACGGGCCGGCCGCGATTCTAATTCAATTTGGGTTTCTGCGGCCACAGGAAGAGCAGCACGCCGACGGCGATCATCGGCAGGCTCAGCCACTGCCCCATGCTGATGGTGTACGACTGGCCGAAGATGCCGGCGTCCGGCGTGCGGAAGAATTCCGCGATGAAGCGGAACGCGCCGTAGCCGATCAGGAACACCGCCGAGACGCGGCCGGTCGCGCGCGGCTTGGCCGAATAGAGCCACAGGATCACGAACAGGGCGACGCCCTCGAGCGCGAACTGGTAGAGCTGCGACATGTGGCGGGGCAGGCCGCCGTAGGCAAGCCAGGTGTTCATGAGGTCGGGGTGGCGCTCGACCCAGGCGATGTCCTCGGCGCGTGCCTGCGGGAAGACCATCGCGCCCGGCGTGTTGGCGCTGGTGACCCGGCCCCACAGCTCGCCGTTGATGAAGTTGCCGATGCGCCCGGCGGCAAGGCCCGGCGGCACTAGGGGCGCGATGAAGTCGGTGATCTCCCAGAAACCGCGGCCGTGGCGGCGGGCGAACAGCGCCATGGCGACCAGCACGCCGATGAAGCCGCCGTGGAAGGACATGCCGCCCTTCCACACCATCAGGATCTCGGCCGGGTGCGCAAGGTAGTAGCCGGGCTGGTAGAACAGCACCTCACCCAGGCGGCCGCCGAGCACCACGCCGAGCACGCCGTACATCAGCAGGTCGTCGAGCATCTTGGCCGTCATGAAGGTATTGCCGCGGCGGATGCGCAGGTTGCCCAGCCAGATGAACAGCATGAAGCCGACCAGGTACATCAGGCCGTACCAGTGGATGGACAGCGGCCCCAGGTGGACGGCCACCGGGTCGAATTGCGGATGGATAAGCATTTGTCAGGAGCTGTGCGAATGCGGTAAAAGGAATGATGAAGAAATTATACGGAAAAGCGCCACTTGCCGCGTGCGAAAGCGGTGCGGGGCAAGGCTGCTTGCCGGCCGGCGGCACAAGACGCCGCGCGTGGCGCGCCGACAGCAAACCGCAAGAAAACCAAGGATAGACCATGCCGCAATACCGCTCCCGCACCACGACGGCCGGCCGCAACATGGCCGGCGCCCGCGCGCTGTGGCGCGCCACCGGGATGAAGGACGAAGACTTCGAAAAGCCCATCATCGCCATCGCCAACTCGTTCACCCAGTTCGTGCCGGGCCATGTGCACCTGCACAATATGGGCCAGCTGGTCGCCCGCGAGATCGAGAAGGCCGGCGGGGTGGCCAAGGAATTCAACACCATCGCCGTCGACGACGGCATCGCGATGGGGCACGGCGGCATGCTGTACAGCTTGCCCAGCCGCGACCTGATCGCCGACTCGGTCGAGTACATGGTCAACGCGCACTGCGCGGACGCGCTGGTATGCATCTCCAACTGCGACAAGATCACCCCGGGCATGCTGATGGCCGCGCTGCGCCTGAACATCCCGGTGGTGTTCGTCTCCGGCGGCCCGATGGAAGCGGGCAAGGTCAACTGGAACGGGCAGACGCGCAAGCTCGACCTGGTCGACGCGATGGTCGAGGCGGCCGACAGCCGCGTATCGGACGATGACGTCGCCGCGATCGAGCGCTCGGCGTGTCCGACCTGCGGCAGTTGCTCGGGCATGTTCACCGCCAACTCGATGAACTGCCTGACCGAGGCGCTCGGCCTGTCGCTGCCGGGCAACGGCTCGCTGGTCGCGACACACGCCGACCGCAAGGAGTTGTTCCTCAGGGCCGGCCGCCTGATCGTCGATTTGGCGCGCCGCCATTACGAAGGCGACGACATGAACGTGCTGCCGCGCGCGATCGCGAGCAAGCGCGCGTTCGAGAACGCGATGAGCCTGGACGTGGCGATGGGCGGCTCGACCAATACCGTGCTGCACCTGCTGGCCGCGGCGAACGAGGCGGGGGTCGACTTCAGGATGGCCGACATCGACCGCATCTCGCGTTCGGTGCCTTGCCTGGCCAAGGTCGCGCCTGCGACGCAGAAGTACCATATGGAAGACGTGCACCGCGCGGGCGGCGTGATGGGCATCCTGGGCGAGCTTGACCGCGCCGGCGTGCTCGATACCTCGGTGCCGACCGTGCACAGCGAGACGCTCGCCGCGGCGCTGGGCCAGTGGGACGTGGCGCGCCAGGGGCCGGACAGCGAGGCTGCGCGTTTTTACCGCGCGGCGCCGGGCGGGGTGCCGACCACCATCGCGTTCAGCCAGAGCATGCGTTACCCGGAACTCGACCTTGACCGCGCCGACGGCTGCATCCGCGACAAGGCCGGTGCCTACTCGCAGGACGGCGGCCTGGCCGTGCTGTTCGGCAATATCGCCGAGCGCGGCTGCATCGTGAAGACCGCCGGCGTCGACGAGTCCATCCTCAAATTTGACGGGCGCGCCCGCGTGTTCGAGAGTCAGGATGACGCGGTCGCCGCCATCCTCGCCGACAGCATCGTCGAAGGCGACGTGGTGGTGATCCGCTACGAGGGGCCGAAAGGCGGGCCGGGCATGCAGGAGATGCTGTACCCGACTTCCTACCTGAAGTCCAAAGGCCTAGGCAAGGCGTGCGCGCTGTTGACCGACGGCCGTTTCTCCGGCGGCACTTCGGGCTTGTCGATCGGCCACGTCTCGCCGGAGGCGGCCGAAGGCGGCGCGATCGCGCTGGTTGAAGAGGGTGACCCGATCCGGATCGACATCCCCGCGCGCAGCATCGAGCTGGCCGTCGACGCCGAGGTACTGATGGCGCGCCGCCGCGCGATGGAGGCTCGCGGCGAGGCGGCGTGGAAGCCGGTGTCGCGCGAACGCGCGGTGTCGGCAGCGCTGCGCGCTTACGCGGCGATGACCACCAGCGCCGACACCGGCGCGGTGCGCGACGTCGACCAGCTTACGCGCCGCTAGGCAAAGCCGGCGCTTGTGCGATAATCGGCAACAGGCCGTCCCGTGCGGGGCGGCCTTTTTCATGGATTGCATTTGAAGGATGGGGTAGGGGTGGCAGTAGGTAGTAAGGTGGCGGGACGCCGCGGGTTTCTGGTCGGGTTGGGCGTGCTGGCTTTGTCCGCCTGCAAGGAAGGGGCAGTCAGCACGCTGTTCGGGCGCGACCGCGCGTCGCCCTTGCGGGTCGGCATCAACGCCGAGTACCCACCGTTCGAGTCGCTGGACGCGGCCGGGCAGCCGGTCGGCTTCGACATCGACCTGACGCGCCAGCTCGCCGCGCGCATGGGGCGCGAGGTCGAGTTCGTCAACCTGCCGTGGCGGCGCCTGCTGCAGTCCCTGTCGCAGGGCCGGCTGGAGATGGTGGTCTCGGCGATCGCGGTCACGCCCATCCGCCAGCGCAACTTTCTGTTGTCCACGCCTTACTACAGCGAGCGGCAGGCACTGCTGCGCCCGGCCGCGCTCGCCGCGCAACCGGTGCAGCAGCTCGCGCGCATCGGCGTGCTCGAGGAGAGTACGGCCGAGGGGCATCTGGCCAGACTGGGGGTGGCCAGGCGCCATATTGTCGATTTACCGGACGCCGTGGCCATGGAGCGCGCTTACCGCGCGGGCGAGGTCGACGCGCTGTTCGGCGACGAGCATCTGCTCCTCGCGCTGCAGAAGAACGTATCGGGTGAACTGGGGCTGGATGCCGCCTTCGGGCTCGACACGTACGCGGTGGTGCTGGCCAAGGGCGAGGATGCGCTGCTGTTGGAGGTGAATGCCGCGCTGCAGGCGCTGCGCGAGGACGGGACGCTCGCGCACCTGACCGCGCTGCTGGAGGGGTAGGGCGCCGAAGCAGGACTTGGATGTTCATAAATGTTCGTTTTGGCGGGGAAGAAGGCCGGAACGAACATCGAAGAGGGGGTCGGCACTGCCGGCCCTTTTTTTGCGCGGGCGGCGGGCAAAAAAAATGCGCGGGATTTATCGGCCCGCGCCAAGTCTACAAAGGAGAAATAGAGGAGAAACTATCAAGAAACATTGCTGCGTCTCAACGAAATCGGATTATCCGGATCGGACACTCGCTTGTCAACGGTGATTTTTTCGGAAAGCGTCAAAAATTGTCATGTTTGTTCGTTTTGTGTTTCAGGTGTTTGAAAGCGAACGGCTGGCGGCCGTGTGCAGCCCGCGCGAACTATGACAAAATATCCTCTTTACATTGCCGTTTGACGACACGATGCCAGCCTTCGCCCCAGAGTTGCCCGACCCGCGCCAGAAACCGCAGGCGCTCGAATCCAACCGGCTGATCCATACCGCCGAGTCCGTGCTCAGGGCGGCCAGCGCGGACGATGCCGCGCTGTGGCGGGAGGACCTGTGCGCGCAGATCGGTGCGCTGGCCGAACGCGCCGACATGCTGATGCTGTCGGTCGCGCTGGCGATGGCGCCGTCGCAGGCGGTGTACCGAACGCTGTGGCAGGCGCTGTGCGAGGTGACTTCGCGCGCGCCGGGCCGCCATGTCCTCGTGTTCGCGCTGCCGGTGGTGCTGGTCGCGGGCGCTGGTGGTAAGGCCGCCTTGCCCGCCGCGCTGGCCGACGAGGCGGGGCTGAACGCCTTGCTGCGCGAGCACGGCGTGTTCACGCCGGGCGCCGAGGCCTTCGTGTCGGGCGCGCTGGTGCATCCGGATGACTTGAGCGCGCTGTCCGCGCCGGTGCTCTACAAGACCGCGCGCGAGGCGGCGACCGCGCTGTCCGTGTTGCCCGGGCTTGCCGGGCGCGGCATCGAAATCGACCGCGACGGCGTGTTCCTGCGCTACCTCGTCGGCGCGACCGTGCAGGAAGAAGGGCGCCCGGCGCCGGTGCGCCTGGGCGGCGAGGTCAGTAGCTGGGGCCTGCCGATGATGAAGTTCCTCGGCGGCCAGTTGAAGGCCGAAGGGGTGACCCTGTTCCCGATCGCCCGCCCGCCGCTGCCGGTACTGCCGGCGATGGTAGAAGGCGGCAAGGTGCGCCAGTCGGTCGCGTTACAGGTGTTCGCCAGCAGCCAGATCCGCCGGCTGCGCGACGCGCAGGCGCGCCCCGTCGCGGTGCTCGCCGCGCACGAAGGCGGCGAAATCAGGCTGACCATCGCCAGCGAAGGCGGCGAGGGCGCGCACGAGGGCTTCGTGTGGTCGCTCTCCCCGCTGGACGGGGTGGCCGAGGTCGAGCGCATGGCGTGCGAGCTGCTGGCCGAGTGCCAGGTCGACGATGTGCGGGTGGTGCCTGCCGTGCAGCCCGCGACGCTGGGCGATGGCCGCGCGTTTCTCGCGCCGGCCGACGTGACGCCGGCGGCGCGGCTGCACTGAACGCACTGCCGCTTGCCATGCGCATGGCGCAAATGATGTAGAATCCGTGCATTCCGCACACCCCCAACTGGAAAGAGTCGAAGATGTTTGCTGCTGACGAGACGATTGCCAAGTTCGACCCCGAACTGGACGCTGCGATCAAGGCCGAGTGCCAGCGCCAGGAAGACCATATCGAGCTGATCGCTTCCGAAAACTACGTGAGCCACGCGGTGATGGAAGCGCAGGGTTCCCAGCTGACCAACAAGTACGCCGAAGGCTACCCGGGCAAGCGCTTTTACGGTGGTTGCGAGCATGTCGACGTCGTCGAGCAACTGGCGATCGACCGCATCAAGCAGCTGTTTGGCGCCGAGTACGCCAACGTGCAGCCGCATTCGGGCAGCCAGGCCAACCAGGCCGTCTACTTCTCCATCCTCAAGCCAGGTGACACCGTGATGGGGATGAACCTCGGCCACGGCGGCCACCTGACCCACGGCAGCCCGGCCAACCTGTCCGGCAAGATGTTCAACATCGTCGCGTACGGCCTCAACGAGAACGAAGAGATCGACTACGACGACATGGAACGCGTGGCGATGGAGAAGCGTCCGAAGCTGATCATCGGCGGCGCCTCCGCCTTCGCGCTGCGCTTCGACTTCGAGCGCATGGGGCAGATCGCCAAGAAGTGCGGCGCCTACTTCATGGTCGACATGGCGCACTACGCGGGCCTGATCGCCGCCGGCGTCTACCCGAACCCGGTGCCGCACGCCGACTTCGTGACCTCGACCACCCACAAGACGCTGCGCGGCCCGCGCGGCGGCATCATCCTGGCCCGTGCCGAGTACGAGAAGTCGCTCAACTCCTCGGTGTTCCCGACCCTGCAGGGCGGCCCGCTGATGCACGTGATCGCCGCCAAGGCCGTCGCGTTCAAGGAAGCGCTCGAGCCGGAATTCAAGGACTACCAGCAGCAGGTGCTGAAGAACGCCCAGGCGATGGCCAAGCGCCTGTCCGAGCGCGGCCTGCGCATCGTCTCCGGCCGCACCGAGAGCCATGTGTTCCTGGTCGACCTGCGCGGCAAGGGCCTGACCGGCAAGGCGGCCGACGCCGCGCTGGGTAAGGCGCACATCACCGTCAACAAGAACTCGATCCCGAACGACCCGGAGAGCCCGTTCATCACCTCCGGCATCCGTATCGGTTCGCCGGCGATCACCACCCGCGGCTTCAAGGAAGCCGAGGCGGTGCTGGTGGCCGACATGATCGCCGACGTGCTGGACGCGCCGGAAGACGCGGCCGTGCTCGCCCGCGTGGCCGCCGAGGCGACCGCGCTGTGCCACCGCTTCCCGGTCTACGTGAAGCAGGGCTGAGTCCAGCCGCTGCATCCGTAAAAAACGCCACGGCTTGCCGTGGCGTTTTTTCTTTGCGGCGTCGCCGCGCTCAGGCCATCGCGCCGGCGTCGACGACGCGGTTACGCCCGCCGCGCTTGGCGCGGTAGAGCGCGTCGTCGGCGCGGCCGATCAGGTACTGGTAGTCCGGATGGCCGTCGTGCAGCGCGACGCCGATGCTGACGCTCACCCGGATTTCCAGGCCGTTGGTCACGGTGAACGCCTGCGCCTCGAAGCGGCCGCGCAAGGTCTCGGCGATGCGCATCAGGTCATCGTGGCCCAGTTCGACGAGGACGACCAGGACCTCTTCGCCGCCGTAGCGGAACACGAAGTCGCCGGCGCGCACGCAGGCCGTGATCAACTGGGCGGCCTGCTGCAGCACGCGGTCGCCGCCTTCGTGGCCGTGCGTGTCGTTGATGGCCTTGAAGTGGTCGAGGTCGATCAGCAGCACGCCGAACTGCTGCTGGCTGCGCTGGTGCAGCTGGATTTCCCGGCTGAGCACCGCCGGCAGGAAGCGGCGGTTGAGCAGCCGGGTCAGCGCGTCGCGCCCGTTCTCGACCTCGACGTGGCGGTCGAACAGCGTGCCCAGCAGGAAGTGGATCTCGTCCAGCGTTTCCTGCAGTTCGCGCGATCGCAGGCGGCGCTGGCCCGCGTCGGCGGCCTGCTGCAGGCGGGGCAGCACGATGCTGTCGACCCGTTCGAGTTGCGCTTCGATCTGCTCGAGCTCGTCCGAGCGCTCGAAGATCACCTCGGCCTTGTGGGAAAGCCACATGCCGAACTCGCTGCGGCCAAGCGAAGGCAGCGGGGCGCTGGCGTCGTGCAGGTGCAGCGAGAACAGCACGTTCTGGCTCCAGTCCAGCAGCGACGCGCGCTGCCGTTCGCGCTCGAGCGACAGGTTCTGCCCCAGTGCGTAGTGGCGGTACGCCTCCTCGGTGCGGGTCTGCCGTGCGGTGCTGCGCGTGTACGCGGCGTTCATCAGTTCCATCGCCAGGTCGATGGTCTCGCACACGTAGGCGTGCGCGCGGGTCAGCGCCTGGCGCGGCAGGTCCTGCGCGGCGAGCAGGCGGTACAGCTGCTGGCGCAACTGGCGCGCGCCGCGGGTCATCAGGTGGACCGGCAGGTGGATCCTCGCGTGCACTTCGCCCACGTGGCGCTGGTGCGCGATCGCCGCGTCGATGTCCGCCTCGCCGTCGCAGCGGAACAGTTCGACCAGCCAGTGCTGCATCGAGTGGCGCAGCCGGGTGTTGACCGTGTCGTGGTCGAGGAACTGGCGGCCCTCGTCGGTCGCGAGCATGTGCCGGTAGAAGTGGTCGGCGAGCGCCGCGCGGTGCGTCTCGGCCAGCGCGCGGATGAGCGCGCGCAAAGGCGGCGGGGTCTCCCCGATCAGGCGCAGCCATTCCTCTCGGGTGTAATGCGGGTTTGTAGGCACGTCCTGCTGCATGGGGCGCTTCCGTTGTCCTTGTCTGGTGGGGGAGCGGCTTACAGGATTTCGGCGACGCTCTTCGCCGCGCGGCGCGCGTCGAGGAAGATCAGGCCAAGCTTGGCCTCCTTGCGGGCGATCACGGTCAGCACCGCGTCACGGCCGGCGTGGCTCATCAGGATGTAGCCTTCCTGGCCCTTGATCATCACCTGTTCGAGTTCGCCGCGCGCAAGTTCGCGCGCGGTGCGCTCGCCCAGCGACAGCATCGCCGCCGCCATCGCGCCGACGCGGTCTTCGTCGACGTCCTGCGGCAGCAGCGCGGCCATGGTCAAGCCGTCGGACGAGATGATCGCGGAGGCCTCGATGTCGGCGCTGGCGCCGTTGAGGTCGCTGAGGATCGATTTGAGCATTTGTTCGCGCATGGGGGTTCTCCGTGAAAGCTTGAGGTCAGGCGTAGCGGCGGCACAGCGCCTCGATCAGGTCGACGAGGCGTGGCGAGGTCAGTCGGGGGGCGCCGCCGATCACCAGCATGAAGGGCTGCTCGCCGATCAAAAGCGGGTGAAAGCCCAGCTCGGCGTCGCCGCCGGGCGAAGTGAGCGCCCAGGCCTGGCTCGCCAGTTGCAGGTTGTTGTGCAGCAGGCGGCTGTGGCGGCGGGTCAGCGTGATCAGGTCGCCGCACAGCGCCGAGAGTTCTTCCGCGGTCTCGTGGGCAAAGCCCGCGTTCGCGTAGCAAAGGCCGTTGTCGTCGGCGAGCAGCGCGCGCCCGTTCGCCGAGAGCTGCGCGAGCCACGGCGGCAGCAGGGCTTCCAGCCTTGCTTCGACGGGAGTGGGTGGTCCCTCCAGTGCCTCGACGAATTCGAGCTTCTGCAGGCGGTAAAGCCGCTCGAGCAGCGTTTCCGGCGCCTCATCCGGGTACCAGGCGGCGAGCGTCGCGCCGTCCAGCGGCACGCGTGCGCCGTCGCGCAGGATATGCATCATCAGGTCGCGGCCGGGGTCGCGGTGCGGGGTGGTCGTCGCGTAGTACGCGCCGCCCGGCGTCGCCCGCGCGTAGTAGGGGCCGCACAGCTGGTAAGTCGTATTCATCTCATCCCTCCAGGCCCGGGTCGATCGAGAACAGCAGCGCCATCAGGAGCTGGCGCACGTCGTCGCCATCGCGCGGGTCGATTTCGAGGATCGGCGGGCGCAGGCCGAACTTCTCCATCAGGTTCGCGTAGTCCTCGGCGCTCGGTTGCGCGGACAGGTCGGTCTTGGTCACGCCGATCACCAGCGGCGCGTCGTTCAGCAGCGCCTTGAACGCGGTCAGGAAAAACTGCAGGTCGGCGCTCGGGTTGGGGCGGGTATTGTCGACCAGCACGATCAGCCCGAGCGCGCCCTGGCTGACGATTTCCCACATGAAGTCGAAGCGCTCCTGGCCAGGGGTGCCGTACAGGTGCACGCGCACCCCGCCTTCCAGCGAAAGCCGGCCGTAGTCGAGGGCGACGGTGGTCTCGGCCTTGCGCGCGAGCGTCATGTCGCTCGCGCGCGCGTCGGTCTTGACCGGCGCGATCTCGCTGATGCTGCCGATCGCGGTGGTCTTGCCGGCGCCGACCGGGCCGGTAAAGATGATCTTGTTGTCCTGTTGACGCATCGGTCTTCCTGATTCTATTGGCCGCGCAGGCGCGCGAGCAGGCGGGAGAGCAGGCCGCGCGGCGCCGCGGCTGCCGGCGCAGGTGCGACTTGCGCGGCCGCCGTGGCCGTCTGCGGCGAGGCGCGGCGGGTGTCGATCAGGCCGATCGCGTGGCAGGCCGCGATGAAGTTGCACAGGTCGGCGACTTCGACGCCCAGCATGCGCAGTGCCATGCGCGGACTGGCCGGCGTGCGCGTCCAGAACGCGGCCATCCGCATCGCGTCCGGCAAGGGCGCGAGCCGGGTCAGGTTCGGCCAGTGGCGCAGGCGGATCAGGCTGTCGGCGCCGACGCCTTCCGGCATGCGGCCACGCGCGCTCTTGAGCGCGAGCTGCCACAGCACCGACTGGGCGGTGGGCGCGTCGACCGGCGGGTGTTCGTGCGCACCCTGCAGCGCGCGCAGCTTGATCGCCGGCGTGGGGGCTGCGCACAGGCGCGCCAGCGTGTCCGGCGCCACGCAGCATACGCAGCGCTCTTCGGCGGGATAGAGGCGGAGCACTTCCTGCGCGTCGACGAAGACGGCGGCGGCCCGCCTTTGCCGGTACAGCGAGGTGAGCACCCCGTACAGCCCCGCGGTCGGGTCGAAGGATTCGACCCTGTCCGGCCATTCCCTGGCCGGTCTCACCTGTTGCGCGCGTTCGATCGCGCTGCGGGTGAGGCCGGCGTCGCTGGCCGCCGGCGCTTGGGGGGCGGGCCTGGTGGCGGGCGGCGGTACGGGCGGCAGCACCGCCGCCGGCTCGGCTGCGCGGGGCGGCATGGCCGGTACGGCCGGCTTGGTGAGCAGTTGCTGCAGCGCGGGGAACAGCGTCTCGACGCGGATGGGCTTGGCGAGCAAAGGCGCCGGCGCGTCCGGCTGGGGGTACGCGCTGACCACGAGCGCGGGCAGCGCCGGGTGTGCGCCGCGCAATTCGTCCCACACCTGCCAGCCTTGCGGGTTGTCGACGTCGACGATGGCGAGTGCAGGGGTGTCGCCGGCAGCTTCGGCCAGCTGGTAGCGGATGGCCTGGTGCATCCTGAAGGCCATGCGCAGCACGGCGAGCTTGCGCTCGTCCATGCCCAGCGGCAGGACCGTGACAGCTTGGGTCTGGGGTGGGGTCATCATGTCTCAGGCCACCTCGTCCATGGGGTGCAGGCGCCTTGCGCAGGCGCCAAGCAAGGCCTTTGCTTCCGCGGGGGCGCCGACAGCCTGCCCCGCCAGCGCGTGCTGCAGGGCAGCGAGCCGTGAAGGCTCGCCCATCCGTTCGTAGAGTTCTAACAGCGGCGGGTAGAGCGCGAGCTCGTGCGGGGTGCGTAGGATTGCGGCTTCGAGCAGCGCGAGCGCCTCGTCGAGCTGGCCGAAGCTCAGGTAACTGTCCGCTTCGGCGAGCAGGTCCTGGCTTTGCGCGCTGGCGGCATTGTCCGGCGTGTCGCGGCTGACCAGCCACCTGTCTGCCTTGGCGGCAGGGCGCTGCGCGCAAAAACCGTAACGGCGGCCGATCGCCTCGAGCTCGGCCCGTCCCCGGGCCTCGGCGAGCGCGGCGAACGCCGGGTGGTGGCCCAGCGCGAGGCCGTAGTGCAGCAGCTTGTCGCGCAGGGCCGCGCCGTTGTCGCCGAGCGCGGCAAAGAACTGCCACAGGGTGCGGGCGTAGGCGTCGACATTGCGCTGCAGGTAGTGCGCCTGCATCAGGTCGATCAGCAAGGACGGCTTGTCCGGTTGCGCCCGCAGCGCTTCGCGCAGCGCGGGCAGGGCGTTTTCGGCGTCCTCGGCCGCGAGGAACAGGCGGATGCGGCGCGTTGCCGGCATGAACAGGCGCACCACGCGCGTCTCGTCGGCGCTGAGCGCGCCAAGGCTGGCGTCGTTCGCGGCGATCAGCCGTGCCGACTCGCCCTGCGGCAACGGGACGGCGCTCGCGTGCGTCGCCGCCTGGCGCGCCGGCGCCCCGGTTATTGCCTGCGCGGGCGGCAGGGCGGGCGTGGCCGGTGCGAAGGCGGCGGGGCCCAGCCCCAGCCGCTCGTCGGCGAGCACGTGCAGCCCGAGGTGGTTGCGCGACAGCCTGAGCCCGCTGCGGATCGCGGCTTCCAGTTCGGCCTTGTCCAGCTGCCTTCTTTGCAGGATGTCGCAGTACTCGTCCGGCAGGCGCAGTTCCAGGTAGAGCCGGCAGAGCGTGGCGAGCGTTTCCTCGTCGCCGCCTGCCTCGCCGATATGGGCGCGCAGCACTTCGGCCGCCCGTTCGAGGTAGCCGAAGGACATGTAGATCTGCGCCTCGGTCTTCGGGTCGACCGCGTCGACGTCGATCGCCGTGGCGTCGCTCCCCTCGAGTGCTGTCGCGTCCGTTTCCCCCGGCTCTGCGAGGGGCGCGGGCATAGGCATCATGGCGGCGGCGTGCGTTGTCGCGGCGCTTTCAGCGCGGCTGGCCGTGGCCTGCGGCAGTGAAAGCGGCCGGCGGGCCAGCCGTCGCCGGTACAGGTACCAGGCCAGCACGAGGCAGGGCAGCAGCGCGAGTGGCGCCAGTTCGAGCGGGGAGGCCATCTTAGGACGCCGCCCGGCCGGACGGCGGCGGGTAGTCGGCTTCGCCGACCAGGTCGGTGCCGCATTCCAGCGTCTCGAACCAGTCGAGGAAGCGGCCGACCATTGCCTTGCCCCGGAAGGAGCTGCCGTGCTGGGGCACGATCCACTCGACGTCCATCCGGCGCACCATCTGCGCCCACAGCCGGCACGCCTTGTTGTTGCTCATGTAGCGGCGGTGGAACGCGAGCATGTGCGCGTCGTGCAGGTGGCGGTCGAAGTCGGTGACGGGGGCGGCGGCGGCGCCGCCGCTGACCAGCGACGCGCCGATGTCACCGGAAAACAGGATCTTGCTGACCGGGTCGTAGACCTGGAAGAAACCGACCGTGTGCA
Source organism: Crenobacter intestini (assembly GCF_004919095.1). Classification (GTDB taxonomy): domain Bacteria; phylum Pseudomonadota; class Gammaproteobacteria; order Burkholderiales; family Chromobacteriaceae; genus Craterilacuibacter; species Craterilacuibacter intestini. Next base: position 246,728 of record NZ_STGJ01000003.1, read on the forward strand.
GGTAGTGCGCGGGGACGATCTCGAGCGGGCTGCCGCCCAGTTCGATCTGCATGCCGCGCGGCGGGATCGCGATCAGGCGTCCCTCGGTCGCGCCCTTCACGCAGAAGTGGGGCAAAAAGCGCGTCCACTCCTGCGCGATGATGATCTGAGCGTCGGTGATCAGCAGCCAGCCGTTGGCCGACGCGATAATGTCGGGGTCCTGGTGTGACGCGAAGATGTAGCGGGTGTGCGAGGGCAGGAAGAAATCCGCCATCTCGGCGATCAGGTGCTTGTAGGTCAGGTTGCCACCCGGGTCGAGCAGCATGCCCTCGCCGTTGTGGATGATGGCGAACTGGTTGGCCTGGATGCCCTCTCCCTGGACCAGCTCGGTAAAGCCGATGCACTTGTGGGTGCCGTCGTCGTACAGGGTGACTGCCATGCTTGCATTCCCGGATTGGTTGGATCCGGCAATCATTACCCATTGAGCATTACCCGTTATTGATATTTATCAATCGAGATCTATCCATTTGGGGTTTTTCTGGCGCAATGCACAACGCCCGCGCGGCATGGCCGGGCGGGCGTTGCAATGAAGCGGGAAGCGCTCAGGACTGGTCGGCTTCCGGCGCTGCAGCAGGTGCCGCCGGTGCGGCAGCCTGCGGCTTGGCGGTCTGCTCGGCCAGGCGCGCACGTTCCTCGAGCTGTTCGCACTGGCGCTGGGCGGCCGCCTGTTCTTCCTCGGTCACCGCACCCACCGGCTTGCCGTCGAGCGCGAAGCGCTTGCCGCCGCGGGCGACCGACTTGAGGTAACGCGGCTTGCGGCAGTGGTTGGAGAGCACGCGGCCGATCAGCTGGGTGTCGTACTGCGGCAAGGCGGCTCCCAGCGCTTCGTGGATGCCGATTGCCAGCGGCTTGAACTGCTTGAAAACCGGGTAACTGGAGTAAAGGTTGCCGGCAATCATCTCGGTCTGCTTCTTCTTGCTCATCGATTGCACGGCTGCCTTGAGGGCTTCACTCAGTGCGGTTTCTTTGTTTTGGGCCATGGTAATGCGTGGTGCCTTATACGGTAGAGTGCACGGATCCGCGGCGCGAGCGGCGGATGGGTCAAGCGGGGATTCTACACGCTCAGCGGGCGCTGTCGTAGCCTGTGCGGCCGATTTTCGGTGCTGTCCACCCGCTGGTTTACAAAAATGCGACTCCTAATTCAGGTATACGGTTTGGGTGCTTGATTACAATATCGCGAATTGCTAATATCCGTATCGCTTCATATGGTTTCTCCTTTGTTGTTTGCATTGGCCCCGGACTCCTCGTCCGGGGTATTTTTTTGCCTGCAGCCAGCAGGCCTTCGCCCAGCGCGGCGAAGCAGCTCTGCCGCAGACCCTTCGCAAGAATTGCGTCTCGCAATTTCATAATCTTGCTCTAACCTGAATTTGGGATCCGGGCTTTAGCTTTGGCGCAAGCCGGGTTCCCGCACAGCAAGCTGTTTCTTCCTCGGGGCGTAGCGGTTCCCCCTTGCCGCCACGCCTCTCTTTTTGCCCATCGGGCATGCAGCCGTGCTAGCCTGACCAGCCTGACCTGCGCGAAAGCCCGCGATGCCCGACACCGCTTCCCTGTACGACTTCACGCCGCTGGCGCTTGACGGCAGCCCCTATCCCTTGTCGCGCCACCGCGGCGAAGTGCTGCTGATCGTGAACACCGCGAGCCGGTGTGGCTTTACGCCGCAGTACGCGGAGCTTGAGGCGCTGTTTGAACGCTACCGTGCACAAGGCTTTTGCGTGCTCGCTTTTCCGTGCAACCAGTTTGGCAAGCAGGAACCGGGGGACAGTGCCGAAATCGGCGCATTCTGCCAGCGCAACTACGGCGTCAGCTTCCCGGTGATGGCCAAGGTCGACGTCAACGGTGCCGAGGCCGACCCCGTGTGGCGCTACCTGACGCAGGAAAAACCGGGCTTGCTGGGCCTGCCTGCGATCAAGTGGAACTTCACCAAGTTCCTGGTCGGCCGCGACGGCCATGTCGTCGAACGCTACGCGCCGCAGACGCGGCCGGCCAAGCTGGCAGCCGATATCGAGCGCCTGCTCTGAACGAGACAAGAGCCGCGCAAGGCGGCTCTTGGGGAGGCCTGCTGCCTGATTTGGGTTCAGGCTTTAGGCACCATTTCGTCGAGCTGAGCGTTCAACTCGGTTTCAAGATCGCGGATCGCGGCGGCGAGCAGGTCGCCCGCCAAGCACTGGATGTCGCGTTCGAACAGTGCCGACATCGCCATCAGTTCCGCGTACAGCTCGTGGCTGACGGCCGCCTTCAGCGGCGGACCACCACTCGGGCAGTACAGATCCTTGGTCTCTTTGTTGGCTTCCAGCGTGGCCAGCAGCGTCTTGATCGCTTGTCCCATGATGTCCTCCCTTGCTTGTGCAGCCATCGGGCTGTGTCCTGATTTCAGCCTAGGCGGCGCAACAGCGGCAGGGTAGTGACAAGCGAAAGCCATCTGATCTAGATCAATTACCCTAATTCGAAGCCCTGCAGCACGTTGACCGCGTTGACGCCGATCGGCTCCACCGCGTAGCCACCCTCGAAACAGAACTGAGTCGGCAGGCCCAGCCGGGCGAGGCGCTGGCCGATGCGCAGGAAGTCGTCGTGCGCGAGCGAGAAGCGCGAGATCGGGTCGCCCTCGTAGGTGTCGACGCCGAGCGAGATCACCAGCGCGTCCGCGCCATACGCCTCGATGCGCTTGCATGCGGCGTCCAGCGCGGCAAACCAGGCGTCCACGCTGCTGCCCGCCGCCAGCGGGAAGTTCGCGTTGTAGCCCAGGCCCGCGCCTTCGCCGGTCTCGTCGGCGTGGCCGAGGAAGAACGGGTACTCGGTGCGCGGGTCGCCGTGGATGGACAAAAACAGCACGTCGTCGCGCTGGTAGAAGATATCCTGCGTGCCGTTGCCGTGGTGGTAGTCGACGTCGAGCAGCGCGACGCGGTGCGCGCCGCCCGCGCGCAGCCGCTCGGCTGCGATGGCCGCGTTGTTGAAGTAGCAGTAGCCGCCGCAGTAGTCGCGCGCGGCGTGGTGGCCGGGCGGGCGGGTCAGTGCGAACGCGCTCTTCGCGCCGCTCAGGAGGTGGTCGGCGGCGGTGACCGCGACGTTGGCGGCGCCGGTGATCGCCTGCCAGGTGCCGGCGGTCAGCGGGGTGCCGGCGTCCATCGAGTAGTAGCAGAGCTGCCCTTCGACATGGTCGGGGATGGTCGCGCGCAGCCGGCGGACTTGCCACATCTTGGGCAGGGCGTCCCAGTCCCGGCCGCCCTCGCTCCAGCGCTGCCATGCCGTCTCCCAGAAACGCACATAGCCTTCATCGTGCACGGCGAGCACCGGCGCGAGGCCGTGATCCTTAGGGGCGCGCACTTCGCCCAGGGCGCTGTCGCGCACGCGCGCGAGCACCATGTCTGCGCGTTCGGGTTTTTCGAAGCACGGCGTGATCGTGCCGTTATAGAGTTCGGCGCGCCCCGCGTGCAGGCGGTGGGCGTCGGTGTAGACGGTCAGCATCTTGGGTGGCCCGGGTCGGTAAAAATGCGATGCTGCGCCGCGCGGGCGGACGGGTCAAACGGCGGGCCGCCAAAACTTGACCCGCCGCAAAGGTGGCCTTAAGCGTAAGCCGGCCGGTGGGCGGCCTCGGTGAAGCTGGCCGTGCCGTGCGCCGGTGCATGGTCCAGGCGGCGCACCGTGCCGGCGAGCTCGGCGAGCAGGGTGTCGAGGCGGCGGGTCGCCTGCGCGATGTGCTCGGTCTCGCTGAAGAGCTGGCCGCTGGCCTCGCCGACGGCGTGGATGTCCTGGCTGAAGTGGCCGAACACCGCGTTCTGCCGGTTTTGCGAGGCGCTGACGGTGTCGAGCAGGGAGGCGAGTTCGTGCGTGCTCCTGATGATGCCGGAGAGCTTTTCCTGAGCCAGCTGCGCGTGCTCGCCGCCGGTCTTCATCTGCGCGTTGCCATCGCGCATGGCGACGATGGACGCTTGGGTGCCCTCGAGGATCAGCCGGATCTTGTCGCCGATGTCGAGCGTCGCCTTCTGCGTGCGCTCGGCCAGTTTCCTGACTTCGTCGGCGACCACCGCGAAGCCGCGGCCGGATTCGCCGGCGCGCGCCGCTTCGATCGCCGCGTTGAGCGCCAGGAGGTTGGTCTGGTCGGCGATCTCGCGGATCATCTGCACGATGTTGTCGACTTCGGCGCTGCGCTCGCCCAGTTCCTCCAGCTTCTGCGCTGCCTGGCGGATCACCGCGCGCGCGTCGGAGAGCTGGCGCACGGCAAGGTCCATCGCCTCGCCGCCGCCGCTGGCCGCCGAGCCGGCCTCGCCCGCGGTGCGGTTGGCGCGTTCGGCGCCTTCGGCGTTTTGCGCGTTGAGCGCGGTCATCTGGCTGACTTCGACGACCATCGAATCCGAGCGCTGCTTCTGTTCGCCCATGGTGCGCGCCATCGACGCGGAGCTGGCGGCGATGTCGCGGCTCTCGGCGCCGGCCGCGTCGATCGAGCGGGTGACCTGCTCCATCATCTCGCGCAGCGCCTGCGACGCGCGCTCGCTGTCGCGGCGTGCGGCTTCCAGCCGCTCGAAGCCGCGGCTCTTGGCCTTCTCGAAGGACAGCGACAGGATGAACACGGTCAGCGCGAGCCCGACCAGCGACTTGGCCTGCAACACCGGAAATTCTTCGTGCGGGATCGGGGTCGGCGGCAACAGGCCGGCCTGCGACGCGAGCAGCACGCCGATGATGGCAAGCAGGGTCAGCACCGCCCACACCATGCCGCTGACGCGGCCGCCGACGAACACCGCGGCGACCGGGACGGCGGCGAACCAGACTGCGCTGGTCGACAGGATGCCGCCGTTGACGATCACCATCCAGTTGACGAGGCCGAACAGGCAGCACACCACATACTCGGCGGTCAGTTTCACCCAGCCGGTCGCCTTGAGCACGAACACCCCCACCAGCAGCGCGACGCAGCCGGCGAGGATGCCTTCGCCCATCAGCGCGTGGCCGAGCTTGAAGTAGGAGAGCGCGAACAAGGGCGCGAGCAGGCCGGCGGTCAGCGCGGCGCTGACCAGGGTGCGGGCGCGGATCAGCAGCTCGGGCTGGGTGCGTACCTCGGGCGGGATGAACCACTCAAGCAATGACTGGACGTTCATGGCAAGTCTCCTCGTGTTGTATGCCGTGAGGCCGGTCGACGCGCCGGCATGGCTTATGACGCGTGACTCTAAAACAACCGTTTGAAAACGGCAACTTACGTTTCACGCAATCAGGGTTTCCGGCAGGGGGTGGTTGATGCAGTATGAGTTGGGGCACAATAGGAGGCTCGCCCGCCAACGGGCGAGTCCCCCCGGAAACGCCGATGAAACGCCTGTTGCTGTCCCTGTTCTGCCTGATGCTGATCCCTTGCGCGAGCCACGCGGCGGCGTACCGCGACCGCGCGTGGCCGCTGACGCTCGACGTGCCCGAGCGCTGGCGGGTGAGCGCGGTCGGCGACGGCAACAAGCGCGAACTGGCCGCCCACCCCAAAAGCATGGAAGACCGCGAGCGCGGCGACGCGCGTGCGAGCATCACCTGGCGCAAGGCGGGCAAGGGCGACGTGCTCGGCCGGCTCGAGCGGCGCTACCGCAAGGCGTCTGGCGGCCGCGAGGCGGCCGACGCGGTGCGGCTGGACCGCAAGCAAGGCCGGCTCGAGGTCGATTACCGGCAAAGCGAGAACGTCGCTAACGGCCTGTGGATCGTGCGCCGCCACCTGCGGGTCATGCAGCTTGGCGCCGACGGCCGCCAGTTGCTGGACGCCGACTGCAGCGCCAACGCGTCCGAATTCCACCGCTACCGGCAGGACTTCGCGCGGCTGTGCCGCGGCCTGCGCGTGGGCGGGGGTAAACGATGACGGCGCAGGTCTCCCGTCTGCCCTGGGCGGGCGTACGCACGCGCGGCCTTGGCGCGTGGTGGATGGTGCTCGCCGCCGCCGCCTTCGCGCTGATGGGCGTGTGCGTGAAGCTGGGCGCTGCCCGGCACGGCCCGTTCGAGATCCTGTTCTGGCGCACGCTCTTGGGTGCGCTGGTGCTCTCCTGCTTGATGGCGCTGCGCGGCCAGTCGCCGCGCACGCCGCATCTGGGCGCGCACGCCAAGCGCGCGCTGATCGGCTACGCGTCGATGGGGATGCTGTTCTACGCGCTCGCCAACTTGCCGTTGTCGACCGCGGTCACCCTCAACTACACGTCTTCGCTGTTTTTCGTGCTGCTGTGCGTGGCGAAGCTGGGTGACCGGCCATCGGCCGCGCTGTTGGGGACGCTCGCGCTGGGCTTTTCCGGCGTGATCGTGCTGTTGCAGCCGAGTTTCTCCTCCGGCCTGTGGTGGCCGACGCTGATCGGGCTGGGTTCGGGCGTCAGCGCGGGCTTCGCGGTGTTCCAGGTGCGCGAGCTTGGCCAGCTGGGCGAGCCTGCCTGGCGGACGGTGTTCTGGTTCTTCTGGATCGCCAGCGGCGTCGGCGCGCTGCTGCTCGCGCTGGGGCCGGGCTTCTCGGCGCCGGACGCGGCGAGCCTGCCTGCGCTCGCCGGGGTCGCGGTGTCCGGCCTTGCCGGCCAGCTTTGCATGACCCGTGCCTACCGCGAAGGGCGGCGCTTCGCGGTGGCGAGCCTTGCCTACCTGACCGTGGTGTTCTCGGCCTTGCTGGGCTTTGCGCTGTGGGGAGAGCCCCTGGGCGCTGCCAGCGTCGCCGCGATGGCCATGGTGATTGCCTCGGGCGTGCTCGCCGCGCGCCTGTCACGCTAGAAACCGACTGATGAAGAAATTAATTGCGACCGCCGGCGTGCGGCTGGGTGCCGGCTGGATGGTGGTCGCCGCGCTTTTGTTTGCCCAGATGGGCGTGTTCGTCAAGCTCGGCTCGGCGACGCTCTCGTCGGTCGAGCTGGTGTTCTGGCGCTCGCTGTTCGGCGTGGTGCTGATCGGCGTGCCGGCGCTCGCGCGCCGCCAGCGCTTCGCGACGCCCAACTGGCCGGTGCACCTGCGCCGCGGCGTGGTCGCGTACTGCGCGCTGCTGGGCTACTTCTATGCGATCGTGCACCTGCCGCTGTCGACCGCGGTCACCCTCAACTACACCTCGCCGATGTTCCTCGCGCTGCTCTCGGTGTTGCTGCTGCGAGAGCGGCTGCGCGCAGGGGCGCTTGTCGCGCTGGCCGCGGGCTTTGCCGGCGTGGTGCTGCTGCTCAGGCCGACGCTCGCCGCCGACGCGTGGCTGGCCGGCGTGCTCGGGCTCTCGTCGGGCTTGCTCGCCGGCTGGTCCTACCTGCAGGTACGCGAACTCGGGCGGCGCGGCGAGCCCGAGTGGCGGGTGGTGTTCTTCTTTGCGCTGGTGTCGACGATCGGCGGCGCGCTGATGATCTCGCTTACCGGCGACTGGCAGATGCCGGACCGGGACGCATGGCTGGCGATCGCCGGCGTCGGGCTGACCGCGACGCTCGCGCAACTGGCGATGACCCGCGCGTACAAGGTCGGCAGCAAGCTGTTCGCGGCCAACCTCTCCTACCTGACCGTGGTGTTTTCGACGCTGCTGGGGGTGGGCTTGTGGGGCGAGCCGCTGCCCGTGTCGTCGATCGCTGCCATAGTATTGATTGTCGTCAGTGGCATCGTCGCCGGACGGCGGTAGAATGAGCACAGCATAACCACTGCAGGAAAGGCATACCATGATCTCGATCCGCGAACAGGACTACGGCCTCGACGTCGCGCTCTTCAACGAGTTTACCCTTGCCGACTTCAAGCTGTTCGAGGAGGCGCTGATGAAGCGGCTGGCCGAGCACGGCAAGCCGGACGTGCTGCTCGACCTCTCCGAGATGCGTGACTTCACCATCGACATGGCGATCGAGGAAGTGAAGTTCGTGCGCGCGCACGAAGAGGACTTCGGCCGCATCGCCATCGTCGTCGACGACGTGTGGATCAAGCTCGCCGCGCACCTGGCCGGCATGCTGTCCGACGCCAAGGCACAGTACTTCGAGACCGTCGAAGAGGCGCAGGTCTGGCTCGCCCGCGCCGGCTGACGCTTGCAATCGCCGCAACCGGCGGTAGAGTAGCGGCTTTTCCCGGTTGATACGGAAAGCCGCATGATCCCATCCATCGAGCGCCGCCTCGCCGCCGAACTCTCGGTGCGCGAATCGCAGGTTGCAGCGACCGTCGCGCTGATCGACGAGGGCGCGACCGTCCCCTTTATCGCCCGCTACCGCAAGGAAGTCACCGGTGGGCTCGACGACACCCAGTTGCGCACGCTTGCCGAGCGGCTGACTTACCTGCGCGAACTGGACGCACGCCGGCAGGTGGTCCTCGCCAGCATCGCCGAGCAGGGCAAGCTTGATGCGCCCTTGCAGGCCGCGATCGAGGCGGCCGACAACAAGACCACGCTCGAAGACCTGTATCTCCCCTACAAGCCCAAGCGGCGCACCCGCGCGCAGATCGCGCGCGAGGCCGGGCTCGAGCCTTTGGCGCTGGCGCTGCTGGAAAACCCGGCACTCACGCCCGAAGACGCCGCACTCGCGTATGTGGACGCCGACAAGGGCGTGGCGGACGCCAAGGCCGCGCTCGACGGCGCACGCGCGATCCTGATCGAACGCTTCGCCGAGGACGCCGAGCTGATCGGCCGTCTGCGCGAGCGGCTGTGGGCCGAGGGCGAACTCGCCACCCGCGTGGTGGAAGGCAAGGAAGGCGAGGGCGCCAAGTTCTCCGACTACTTCGACCACCGCGAGCCGATCCGCTCGCTGCCCTCGCACCGCGCGCTGGCGATCCTGCGCGCGCGCGGCGAGGGGGTGCTCGCCGTCGCGCTCAAGTACCAGCCGGACGACACGCCGGTAGCCGAACGCTCGGTGTACGAGGGGCTGATCGCGGCGCGCTTCGGCGTGGCCGACCAGGGCCGGGCCGCCGACAAGTGGCTGCTCGACACCGTGCGCCTCGCCTGGCGCGCCAAGGTGTTCCTGTCGCTGGAGATCGAACTGGTTGGCCGCCTGAAGGACGCGGCCGACGGCGACGCGATCCGCGTGTTCGCCGCCAACCTGCACGACCTGCTGCTCGCCGCGCCGGCCGGCCGCCGCGCGACGATGGGCCTCGACCCGGGCTTGCGCACCGGCGTGAAGGTCGCGGTGGTCGACGACACCGGCAAGCTGGTCGACACCGCTGCCGTCTTCCCGCACGAGCCGCGCCGCGACTGGAACGGCGCGCTCGCGATCCTGGCGCGGCTGTGCGTGAAGCACAGGGTCGAGCTGATCGCGATCGGCAACGGCACCGCCAGCCGCGAGACCGACAAGCTCGCCGGCGAACTCGTGCGCGGCCTGCCCGAGCTTGCGATGCACAAGGTGGTGGTCTCTGAGGCCGGCGCTTCCGTGTACTCGGCGTCCGAGCTTGCCGCGCGCGAATTCCCCGACCTCGACGTCTCGATCCGCGGCGCGGTGTCGATCGCGCGCCGCCTGCAGGACCCGCTGGCCGAGTTGGTGAAGATCGAGCCCAAGAGCATCGGCGTCGGCCAGTACCAGCACGACGTCAACCAGAGCCAGCTCGCGAAGAGCCTGGACGCGGTGGTCGAGGACTGCGTGAACGCGGTCGGCGTCGACGTCAATATCGCGTCGGCGCCGCTCTTGGCGCGCATCTCCGGCCTCAACGCGACGCTGGCGGGCAATATCGTCGCCTACCGCGACGCACACGGCGCGTTCGCCGACCGCAAGGCGCTGATGAAGGTGCCGCGGCTGGGCGAGAAGACCTTCGAGCAGGCGGCGGGCTTCTTGCGGGTGATCGGCGGCGCCAACCCGCTGGACGCCTCCGCGGTCCACCCCGAGGCGTACCCGCTGGTCGAGAAGATCGTCAAGGCGAGTGGCCGCGCGGTGGCTGGCGTGATCGGCGACAGCGGCTACCTCAAGTCGCTCAACGCCGCCGACTACACCGACGAGCGCTTCGGCCTGCCGACGGTGGTCGACATCCTGAAGGAGCTGGACAAGCCCGGCCGCGACCCGCGCCCGGCGTTCAAGACCGCCACTTTCCAGGACGGCGTCGAGGACATCAAGGACCTGGTACCCGGCATGCTGCTGGAGGGCGTGGTCAGCAACGTCGCCGCCTTCGGCGCCTTCGTCGACATCGGCGTGCACCAGGACGGCCTCGTGCATATCTCGGCCTTGTCGAACAAGTTCGTCGACGACCCGCGCAAGGTGGTGAAGGCCGGCGACGTGGTGCGCGTGAAGGTGCTCGAGGTCGACGTGCCGCGCAAGCGCATCGCGCTGACCATGCGGCTGGACGACAAGGCACCGGCCGCCGGTGCCGCCGCCGAACGCCGCAGCGGCCCGCGCACGTCTCAGGGGGCCGGCCAGGGCAAGGGCCGCGCACCCGAGAAGGCACCGCAGAACAACGCGATGGCCGAGGCGTTTGCCCGCCTCAAGCGCTAGTGTAAAATGCGCGCGCTCTCCAACCCCGCCGCTTGGCGGGGTTTGTTTTTGAATGACTGAATGAGGTCCGGCTGGATGTTCAAGAAACTGTTTGCACTGGGCGCCGCCCTGTTGCTTTGCCTGCCGCTGGCCGCGCAGGCCGGGAGCCGCCAGCAGGCGCTGGACGCCGCACTCTCCCGCCACGGCGAGGCCGTCACCTTCGTGCTGGTCGACGCCGACAGCGGTGAGACGCTGGCGTACAACCGAAAGCGTGCGGCGACGCCCTATTTGCCGGCGTCGACCTTCAAGTTCGTCAACAGCCTGCTCGCGCTCGACTACGGCGTCGTGCCGTCGGCGGACGCGGTGTTCTGGCATTACGACGGCCGGCCGGTGTTCCTCGCTGCGTGGAAACAGGACATGAACCTTGGCCAGGCCTTCGCCGCGTCCAACGTGCCGGCCTTCCAGCAAATCGCGCGCGCGATCGGCCCCAAGCGCATGCAATCGGGTCTGGACAGGCTGGGTTACGGCAACCGCGACATCGGCCCGGCCGTCGACAACTTCTGGCTGGAAGGCGGCGCGCTCAGGATCAGCGCGAACGAACAGGCGGCCTTCCTCGCCAGGCTCGCGCGCGGCCGCCTGCCGCTGCCTGCCGCGGTGCAGGCATCGGTGCGCGGGATCGCGCTCAAGGAGAGCGGCGACGGGTGGCGGCTCTACGGCAAGACCGGCTGGAGCGGTCGTCAGCTGCCGTCGGTCGGCTGGTTCGCAGGCTGGGTCGAGCAGGGCGGCAAGGCGTACGCGTTCGCGCTGAACATGGAGGTCGCGGGCGGGCGCATGGACGAGCTGCCCAAGCGCGAGGCACTCGCGCGCGAGGCGCTGGCTGCGCTGGGGCTGGCCATCTGAAACGGGGGTGGGGTGCACCTCATTGGCATGAGGTGCGCTTAGGGTTTATCTTCTTGCGGTTAGCCGAACAGAGACCGTCATGACCCTTCCCCTGCAGTTTGCTGCCCATTCCTACGCGTCCCCGCAAGCGGGGACGCGCCTGATCGTCCTCGGCGCCGTCCACGGCAACGAGGTGTGCGGTACCGCGGCGATCCGCCGCATGGTCCGCGAGTTCGATACCGGCGAGCGCGCGCTCAAGGCCGGCGCCGTCACCTTCGTGCCGGTGACCAACCCGCTCGCCTACCAGAAGGGCGAGCGTTCGGGCGACCGCAACCTCAACCGCAACCTCGCGCCGACCGACACCCCGCGCGAGTTCGAGGACCATGTCGCCAACTGGCTGTGCCCGCTCCTGGCTCGCCACGACGTGCTGCTCGACCTGCATTCCTTCCAGTCGCGCGGCGAGGCCTTCGTGTTTCTCGGCCCGCGCGACAACGAGGCGGGGCTCGAACCCTTCGCGCACGCCGCCAAGGAAGAGGCGCTGGCGCGCCGTCTGGGCGTGGGCCGCGCGGTCGACGGCTGGCTGTCGACCTACGCGCTGGGGGTGAAGCGCCGCGTCGAGCGCTATGGCGAGGCGGCAACCCGCCAGGCCGAACTCAACAGCGACCCGCGCTACGGCATGGGCACCACCGAGTGGATGCGCCGCAGCGGCGGCTGGGCGCTGACGCTGGAGTGCGGCCGCCACGACGACCCGGCGGCGCCGGAAGTCGCCTACAACGCGATCGAGCGCACGCTCGCCCACCTGGGCCTGATTGACGCCGCCGAACCTGCGGTGGTGGCTGGCATCGAGTCGCTGTCGCTCTACGAGGTGGTCGACCGCCTGCACGCGGACGACGCGTTCGATCGCGAATGGACCAGCTTCGATGCGGTCACCAAGGGGCAGCGCATCGGCACCCGCGCCGACGGCACGCCGGTGCTGGCGGTGGACGACGGGCGCATCGTGTTCCCCAACACCAAGGCGCAGGCCGGGCAGGAGTGGTTCTACCTTGCCCGCGACAGCGGCCGGCTCGGCTAAACGCGTAGGGGCGGCCGCCTGGCGGTGGTGGCCGGGCACCGGTTCGGCCATGCGCGCTGGCGCGGAAGACAAATAAGGCTATTGTCATATATAGTGCAAGGTTATTCAGATCTTGCATATCGATATTGAGCCCGACCATGTTTTCCCTGCGCAAGTTGCTATTGCGGCAATCCCTTGTTTTTGCCCTGCTTCTGTCCATCGGCTGTTTTGCGCTCTGGCTGGAGGGGCGCGACTTGCTGGCGGCCAGCCAGTCGGCCCGGCAATCCGAGGCAGCCGTGCGCCAGTTCAAGGACCTGCGCTTTCATGTGGTGCAGGTGCAGCAGTTCCTGACCGACGCCTCGGCGGTCGGCGAGGCCGACTTTTCCGACGCCAGGCAGCACTACACGGCGGCACAGGCGCTGCTGGCCGACTTGCAGCGTCAGCAGCCAGGGCAGGCCGCCGCGCTGGACGCGGTGGCGGCCCGCCTGCCGTCCTACTACCAGACCGGTGAAAAGATGGCGCTCGCCTACATCCGCGAGGGGCGGGACGCCGGCAACGCGCTGATGAAGGGCGCCGGCGGCTTCGACCAGGAGGCGCTGGCCTTGACCTCGGCGCTGGACCAGTTGTCCGCGTCGCTCGAAGCCCGGGCGGCGCAGGCGGACGGCGAGCTGTCCGGCTCCCTGCATTCGATGGTCCATTTCGGGCTGGCCGTCGCCGTGGCCGCCTTGCTGCTGCTGGGCAGCAACCTGTTGCTGGGGCGGCGGCTATTCGCCCTGCTCGGCGGCGAGCCAACCCATGCCTTGCGCATGGCGAGCGAAGTGGCTGCCGGCAAGCTGCATGAACCCAAGGCCAGCTATCCACCAGACAGCCTGCTTGGCCAGCTTGAACGCATGGTCGTGCAGCTGGCCGACCATATGCGGCGCATCCATCAGGTCAGCCAGCAGATTTCGGTGTCGTCCTACCAGATTTCCGATATCAGCAACGATATCGTGACGGTCAACACCCAGCAGTCGACGCAGGCGGACGAGGTGAACCAGATCTCCGACGCGCTGCTCGGCACCGCCGACCAGGTCAAGCAGTTGTCCGACGAGACGCTTGAGCAGGTGCGCGACGCGCTCGAACGCGTCGAGAACGGCCGCGCGGCCGTGGCGCGCAGCCAGCAGGAGCTCGCCAATATCGCCGCGCAGGCGCGCGAGGCCGAGAACCGTTTCGGCGAGCTGAGCAAGGCCGGCGACAATATCGGCCTGATCGTCGACACCATCCGCCGCATCACCGAGCAGACCAACATCCTGTCGCTGAACGCTGCGATCGAGGCGGCCCGCGCCGGCGAGGCCGGGCGCGGCTTTGCCGTGGTGGCGGACGAGGTGCGCGGGCTCGCCCAGCGCACCTCGCTGGCCGCCAACGACATCATGCGCATCGTCGAGCATTTTGGTGGCTCGCTCTGCGCGTGCCGCGAGGCGATGGAAGCGATCGAGCACAGCCTCGCGGCTGGGCTTGAACAATCGAGGCAGAGCTCCCGTTGCATGGACGTGATCGCGGACAGTACTCAGGCCACCCGTGCGTGCGCCGAGGGCATCCACCGGGTGGTCGACGAGCAGAACCGCCATCTGGGCAGCCAGACCCGCCAGCTCTCCGGGCTGTATACGACGCTCGAACAGAGCACTTCGCGCATCAACATCACCGACGTGATCAGCCAGGACCTCTACCAGGTGGCCGGGCAGATGAGCGCCTTGCTCGCGGACTTCCAGTTCGACAAGAGCGGGGGGCAGGCGGGCGAGTCGGACGAGCAGCGCGCCGAGCCGCGCGCGGACAACAAGCTGGTCGTCGTGCTCGAGCAAGGTGGCGTGTGCGAGGAGGGCATTTCACAGAATCTGTCGCTCGGGGGTATGCTGGTCAGGCTGCCGCAGGCGCTGCCGGACGCCGCCGCGCCGGTGCAGCTCGAATTGCGTCCGCCGCAGGACTCGCTCGACGCGTATCGCAGCCAGCAGCCTATCCGTCTGTCCGGCCGCATCGTCCGCCAGACGGCCGAGGGTGCATTGACGGCGGTTGCCATCCAGTTCAGCGCCGATCCGGCCGCGCGCGAGCAACTGAGGGCCTGCCTGAACCAGCTTGGGCGGCCGGTCCACTACGCTTAGCTGCGCGCGTGGCCTACGCCGTGCACAGCGTGCGCAGGTAGGCGCCGGCGGTCTTGAGGTCGTCGGCGATCGCGCCAGCCACGCTGTTTGCGTCGTCGTTTTCCAGCGCCAGCAGTAGGGCGGTGTGCGCGTCGTTCATGCTCGCCCACACCGCCGGGTCCTGCTGCAGGTTGTTGGAGATCGGTCCGACGTACAGCCACACCGTCTCGATCAGCGTCATCAGCATCGGCGAGCCCGCCGCCCGATAGAGCGCGAGGTGGAACGCCTCGTTCGCATCCAGATACCCCTTCACGTCGCCCGCGGCGATCGCCGCGTCCATCTTCCCCACCAGCGCCTGCAGCGCGGCGCGCTCTGCACTATCCAGCCTCTGCGCGCCCAGCCGTGCCGCCTCGCCCTCGAGCAGGATGCGGGTGGCGAGGATGTCGTCGAAGGCGCCGACGTCCAGTTGCGGCACGGTCACCCCGCAGTTGGGGACGTTGATCAGCGCCTTCTCGGCGACCAGCCGCTGCAGCGCGGTGCGTACCGGCATGGTGCCGACGCCAAGTTCCGCGGCGAGCGGCTGGATCTTCAGCCGCTCGCCCGGCAGCCAGCGCCCGAGCATCAGCGCTTCGCGCAGCCGCTGGTAGGTCTGGTCCTGCAGGGTCGAGGCGTCGTCGGTCTTCATGGTGGATCGCAAGCGGATAAGGTCGGCCGAGCATAGCAGGGGTGCCTGCGGCTGCCAATATTTGATCAAATGTTGACATTAAGATTTGATCAAATCTATGCTGCGCTCACAACAGGGCAGCCGGCTCACGCATGCCGCCGCCCGCCACGGCAACGGAGAACCCCATGAACGAAGCGATGCAGGCCTTTATCCGCGAACACGC
The DNA here is from genome assembly GCF_004919095.1 of Crenobacter intestini. Classification (GTDB taxonomy): domain Bacteria; phylum Pseudomonadota; class Gammaproteobacteria; order Burkholderiales; family Chromobacteriaceae; genus Craterilacuibacter; species Craterilacuibacter intestini. Next base: position 262,023 of record NZ_STGJ01000003.1, read on the forward strand.
GATCCACGAGATCGAGTGCGTGATCCCCGACATGACGGGAATGGCGCGCGGCAAGATCGTCCCGAAAAACCTGTTCCTCGCCGAGGACAGCATGAAGATGTCGCGCGCGGTGCTGACCATCACCGTCAACGGCGAGTTCGCCGACTACGCGCGCTTCGCTGGCGCCCACGACCCGGACATGGTGTGCGTGCCCGACGCGTCGACCATCCGCCTGGTGCCGTGGGCGATGGAGCAGGTGGCGGTGGTGATCCACGACTGCGAAGACTTCGACGGCAAGCCGATCGCCATGTCGCCGCGCGCGGTGCTGCGCAAGGTGCTGGGGCTTTACGAGGCGCGCGGCTGGCGGCCGGTGGTGGCGCCGGAGATGGAGTTCTACCTGATCGCGCAGAACAACAACGCGCACGAGCCCTTGCGCCCGCCGACCGGGCGCGCCGGGCGCAGCGAGATCGGCCGTCAGAGCTTCTCGATCGACGCGGTCAACGACTTCGACCCCTTCTTTCAGGAACTCTCGACCTTCTGCAGCGCGGCCGAACTGAAGGTCGAAACGCTGATCCACGAGGTCGGCGCCTGCCAGATGGAGATCAACTTCAGCCACGGCGACGCGATGGCGCTGGCCGACCAGGTGTTCCTCTTCAAGCGCGCGGTGCGCGAGACCGCGTACCGCCACGGCATCTTCGCGACCTTCATGGCCAAGCCGATGGAGGGCGAGCCGGGCAGCGCCATGCATATCCACCAGAGCGTGGTCGATACCGCCAGCGGACGCAACGTGTTCAGCCGCGACGACGGCAGCGCAAGCGAGCTCTTCTTCCAACACATCGGTGGCATGCAACGCTACCTGCCGGCGGTGATGCCGATGCTCGCGCCCTACGTGAACTCCTACCGCCGACTGACCCGTCACGCCGCCGCGCCGATCAACGTGCGCTGGGGGTATGACAACCGTACCTGCGGCATCCGCGTGCCGCCGTCCGGCGCAGAGGGCCGCCGCGTGGAAAACCGCGTGCCGGGTGTCGACGTCAACCCCTACCTCGCGATGGCGGCGACGCTCGCCTGCGGCTACCTGGGTATGGTGCAGGGACTAGAGCCCTCAGCGCCGATGGAGGGCAGCGCGTACGACCTCGACTTCGAGCTGCCGCGCAGCCTGGAAGACGCGGTCGAGTTGATGCAGGCGTCCAGCGAACTCTCCGAGATCCTCGGCCGCGAATTTGTTGATGCCTTCTGCGCGGTCAAAGAGAAGGAATTCGAGACCTTCAACCGCGGCATCACCGCGTGGGAACGCGAACACCTGCAACTGCACGTCTAAGGGGAATCGACATGGAACAAAACACACAGACCCTGCGCCACGGCGTGAACTGGGACAAGGCGCTGCAACTGCGCGAGCGCGAGCGATCGGCCTTCGCCGCTGCGCGGCCACGTTCGCGCGCGCTGTCGGCCGACGCCGCCGAACACCTGATGTTCGGCGTGCCGCTGCACTGGATGGACGACTGGTCGACGCCGTTCACGCTGTACGTGGAGGCGGCGCAGGGCGCCAGCATCCGCGACGTCGACGGTTTTGCCTACACCGACTTCTGCCTGGGCGACACCGGCGCCATGTTCGGCCACGCGCCGGCGCCGGTGGCGCGCGCCATCGCCGCGCAGTGCCAGCGCGGCTTCACCACCATGCTGCCGTCGCCCGACGCGCCGTGGGTCGCAGCCGAGCTCTCCCGCCGCTTCGGCATGGACAAGTGGCAGTTCGCGCTGAGCGCGAGCGACGCCAACCGCTTCGCGATCCGCTGGGCGCGCGCGATCACCGGCCGCGACAAGATCCTGGTGTTCAACGGCTGCTACCACGGCACCGTCGACGACGTGTTCGTCGACCTGGAAGGCGGCCGCCCGGTGCAGCGCGCCAGCCTGCTGGGGCAGGTCTACAACCTGACATACCACACCCGCGTCGTCGAATTCAACGACCTTGCAGCGCTGAAGTCAGCGCTGGCCAAGGGCGACGTCGCCTGCGTGCTGGCTGAGCCTGCGATGACCAATATCGGCATGGTGCTGCCGGAAGACGGCTACTGGCCGGCGGCCGAGGCGCTGATCCGCGAAGCGGGTGCGCTGCTCTTGATCGACGAGACGCACACCATCAGTAGCGGCCCCGGCGGCTACGCCCGCGCGCACGGCATGGCACCCGACATCGTGGTGCTCGGCAAACCTGTGGCAGGCGGCGTGCCCTGCGCGGTGTACGGCTTTTCGGCCGACACCGCGCGCCGCGCCGAGGCGGCCAAGCGCGCAGCGCCGGCCGGCCACTCTGGCATCGGCACCACGCTGAGCGCCAACATGCTGGCAATGGCGGCGATGCGCGCCAACCTCGCCGAGGTGATGACCGACGAGGCCTACCGCACCATGTTCGGTCTGGCCGGGCAACTGGCGGCGGGTCTGCGCGAAACCATCGCGCGGCACGGCCTGCCGTGGTGCGTGACGCAGGTCGGCGCGCGTACCGAGTTCCAGTTCTGCCCGGTGCCGCCGAAGAACGGCAGCGAAGCGGACGCGATCCTCGACAGTGAGCTCGAGCAGATCGTGCACCTCTACCTGCTCAACCGCGGCCTGTTGATCACGCCCTTCCACAACATGATGCTGGTGTGCCCGGACACCCCGCCCGCCGACATCGCCCGCTTCATCGCAGTGTTCGACGCGCTGCTCCTTGAGCTGAAAGGCTGACATGCACCCGCTGTTTGCATTGCAGGGCAAGCGCGCGCTGGTAACCGGCGCCGGCAGCGCCGCCGGCATCGGCTTCGCGTCGGCGCGCCTGCTCGCCGAGCTGGGCGCCGAGGTGGTGCTGGTGTCGACCACCGCGCGCATCCACGCGCGCGCCGAAGAATTGCGCGCCGCCGGCCACGCGGCCGAGGGCCGGGTGTGCGACCTCTCCGGGCGCGAAGCGGTGCGTGCGCTCGCCGCGGCCATCGGCAAAGTCGACATCCTGGTCAACAACGCCGGGATGGCGCAGGTGGGCGTGCCCGAAGCGTTCGCGCCGTTTCACGAGGGCAGCGACGACGACTGGGACGCGGCGATCACCCGCAACCTGACCACCTGCTACAACGTCACCCGCGCCTTCCTGCCGGCGATGGTGGCGCAGGGCTGGGGGCGGGTGGTCAACGTGAGCAGCGTGACCGGCCCGCTGGTCAGCAACCCGGGCGAGGCGGCGTACAGCGCGGCCAAGGCGGCGATGGTGGGGATGAGCCGCAGCATCGCGCTCGACGTCGCCCGTTTCGGCGTCACCATCAACAACGTCGCGCCCGGCTGGGTGGCGACCGCGTCGCAGACCGACAGCGAAATCGTCGCGTCGCGCCACACGCCGTTTGAGCGTGCCGGCAGCCCCGAGGAAATGGCGGCGATGGTCGCCTTCCTGGCGAGCCCGGGCGCTAGCTACATCACCGGCCAGCTGATGGTGGTCGACGGCGGCAACTGCCTGCAGGAAAAGAAGGGCATATGAACATAGATACCAGAATCTTTGCGCCGGGCCTGTTCGCCGGCAAGGTGGTGCTGATCGTCGGCGCCGCCGGCGGCGTCGGCAGCGCCTGCGCCCGCCAGCTCTCGCAGCTGGGGGCATCGCTCGCGCTGGCCGACCACCCGCGCGCGCAACTCGCCGCGCTGGCGAGCGACTGCGGTGGTGTGGCGCTGAGCGCCGACATCACCCGCGTCGTCGACTGCGAACGTCTGGTCGCCGACGTGCTGGCGCACTACGGGCGGCTGGACGCGCTCATCAACTGCGCCGGGGTGTGGGTGGAGGGCGACAGCGCCGAGGCGAGCGAGGACGACTGGCTGCGCTGCATCGACGTCAACCTGAAGGGCGCGTTCTTCCTGTGCAGCCGGGCGATCCCGGCGCTGAAACAAAGCCGCGGGGCGATTGTCAACGTGAGCTCCGACGCGGGCGTGGTCGGCAACGCCGGCGCCGCCATCTACTGCGCGAGCAAGGGCGGGCTCACCGTGATGAGCAAGGCGCTCGCGCTGGAGCTCGCGCACTTCGGCGTGCGGGTCAACGCGCTGTGCCCGTCCGACATCATGAGCCCGATGCTGCAGTTCCAGGCCGACCGCTACGGCAACGGCAACCCGGCAGCCTACTTCGCCGGCCTGCTCGCACACTACCCGCAACGCGAGGCCGCGCGCTTCATCACACCGGACGAAGTCGCCGCCTACATCACCTTCCTGCTGTCTCCCGCCGCCGCGGCGGTCAGCGGCGCCAGCGCCGCGCTCGACTTCGGGTTGACTGCGGGGTATTGAACGCGCGGTCGTCTGTGGCCGCAGTCGTAAAGGGGGCGCTTGTTGCCGGCGAGTGAAAGCCACCGATCCCTTCGGCCTGGGGTGCTGCTTGCTGGTCAATGTGCCGCGTGGAAGGCGAAGCCGCGTTGCGAGAATCCTGCGCTGCCCACCTGTTGCCGTGGCGGGCACGATTCCCACTCGCTTTGCCGAGGTGGCCTGTATTTGCGGGCGGCGACAGACTGGGCCGTGCTGGCGCCAGACTGGCTTGCGCGCAGTGTGCGTGCGTTGAGGCACGCTACCAATCTCCGCATCTATGGCAAAAGGGTGTGTTGGCTGGCACAGTTCAGTGCGCTTCAAGTAAGCATTCTGTTGGCGTCGGGTGTATGGCAGCCGGCATCATTGGCATACGCAGGCTTGCATAGAGACGCTCCGTGTAGATGCACTTTGTTGGAGAAACCAACATGCCAACGCTTGAGGTCGTGAAGGGGGTGGGGGTAGCTGCCATGCGACTGTCGATTGCACTCGCCGTGATGTCGGCCCCGGGTTTCACCTTTGCGCACCCATTGGCCGTGCCGGCCCTGTCGACCCTCGCTGAAGCCGCGAGCGTAAAGCTTGGCGCCTCCGGCGTGTTGGGTTTTTACACGGCGCGCCTCCCCTCCGGAGAACTTCCGGATCGTCGTGAAGTGAAGTCAGCACTGGTCGTTGTTCACGGTTATCCCCGTGACGCCAATCGAACCCTGCTTGCCGCAGCGCGCGCTGCAAAACAGGCGGGGTGCGCTGCTGACACCGTGGTGGTCGCACCGCTGTTCCAGGTCGAAACTTCCGTCGCAAAAAGCTGTGATTTCCCCGGGGTGCCTGCCGCCAAAAAAAATGATGCCTTGTGGAGCTGTTCATCGTGGATCGACGGCGGCCAAGCAAAAGAAGGCGGCGTGACTTCTTTTCAGGCACTCGACGCACTTCAACAGCGTCTTGTTGAGCGGTGGCCGCGTCTGAAGTCGGTCACGGTCGCAGGTTTTTCCGCGGGCGGACAATTCGTGCAGCGCTACGTCGGTTTCGCACGACCGCCAAGCGGTGTGCGCGTACGTTACGTGGTCGCCGACCCGGGTTCGTGGCTGTATTTCGACGCCCAGCGGCCAACGCCGGTCGACAATGGCCAAGCGATCGCTTGGGCCCAATGCCAGGATCTGAACTGCGAATTTGATTGGGCGCCGCTAAGCGCGGCAGAACTGGCCGCTTGCCCGCAAGCAAACCGCTGGAAATACGGCACCGAGGGCCTTCCGGCGGCGCTGGGGTCGGACGCCCGCCAAGCGAGAGCGCGTTACGCCGAGGCGGAGGTGGCCTATCTGGAAGGCGCTCTGGACACCGGAGAGCATCACGGCGCTTTTTTCAAAATTCTGGATCGCTCGTGCGCGGCCAATCTTCAAGGGTCCTATCGCCTTCAGCGCGGGTTGGCCTATGCGGCCTACGATAAGCGTTTCCTTGCTTCCAGTCACTCGTTGGCCATCGTGCCAGGGTGTGCTCACGACGTAACCTGCGTTTTTGTTTCTGAGCCGGCGCGCCCAGTGTTGTTTCCGCAATGAGTCGGCATCGATACGATGGGATTTACTCCTTGTTAGTCTGGTTTTTTCTAATTAAGTGGAAGTCCCTACGAAGCCACAGTGCCATGAGACCAATAAATTCATTGTTTTATATAGGAATAAGAAATGTTGGCAGCCTCGCTGGGAGGGTGACCAAAGTACTCTTTAAATTCTCGGCTAAACTGCGAGGCGCTCTTATATCCAACTTGTTCCAGTACGACATTTATTGGCAAATGTTCGTGAACAAGCAGGCTCTTGGCCTTATTCAGCCTGATTTCTTTTATGTATCGCAAAGGGGAGGTGAATCGCCCCTCCTTTCCTAGACACCACGAGAGCCTCACACTAGGCGCCACAAGGAGGTGT